>NZ_JBWKPQ010000001.1:0-1608251 GCF_059418345.1 Variovorax sp. GW821-FHT09B01
TCCCGAACAGGACAGTGAAACGACTCAGCGCCGATGATAGTGCGGGTTCCCGTGTGAAAGTAGGTCATCGTCAGGCTCTTACAGCCAAAAAAGCCCCAACCAATCGGTTGGGGCTTTTTTATTGGCGAAAGCAAAGCAAAAGCAGAAAACAAAAAGCGCCCCGTCCGCGACAGGGCGCTTTTTTATTGGCAATTCAATTACCGATGCGCGAGAAGCTAATCAGGCAACTTTGAAGGCAGGCAAATCCACCAGGTGAGGCCGGCCGCCCAGCATCCTCGGAAGCGTCTCCGCATTGACCTCGAACGGGACCCCAGGAGCGATCTGGCTGACCTGATCGAGCCGGTCCACCAAGTCCTGCGGTAACGCCAGGTCGAGCGCCAGAAAGTTGTTGTCGAGCTGCTCCACCGTACGCGGCCCGATGATCGTGATGATCGATGTGGTGGACTTCCGCGCCTTGGCGCCGAGCCATGCCAGCGCCACTTCGGCCGGCGATTTCCCGAGCTGCACACCCGCATCGATCACGGCGTCCACGACGGCCGCGTCGCGCTCGGTCTTCTCGGTGCGGATGACCCGGCCCATGCCCTGCAGCCGACCTTGTTCCCCATTGCGGTACTTGCCCGTGAGCAGGCCGCCCCCGAGCGGGGACCACACGGCAGCGGCCAAGCCCAGGGCTTCTGCCATGGGCATCAGTTCCCGGTCGGCGCTGCGTTCGATCAGGCTGTATTCGAACTGCACCCCCACCAGCGGTGACCAGCCACGCAGTTCCGCCAGCAGGTCCGCACGCGCGATGCGCCAGGCCGGGAAGTTCGAGAAGCCGGCGTAGAGGATCTTCCCCGCGCGCACCAGGTCATCGAGCCCTCGCAGAATTTCCTCGGTGGGCGTGACGTTGTCGGAGTGATGGACCCACAGCAGGTCGATGCGGTCCGTCTTGAGCCGTTGCAGGCTCTGCTCGACGGAGTAGACGAGATTCTTGCGGCTGTTGCCGGTCTTGGCCAGCGTCGGATCCTTCGACGCGCCGCCGCTGTACTTCGTCGCCACCACGATGTCGTCGCGGACCGGTGCGATGAGCTCGCCCAGCATGGATTCGGACTGGCCGAACTGGTAGCCATCGGCGGTGTCGAAAAAGTTGCCGCCGGCCTCGAGATAGCGGTCGAACACCCGGCGCGCATCGGCATGCTCGGAGCCGTAGCCCCAGCCCGTGCCGAACAGGGCAACACCGAGTGCGAATTCAGAGACGCGAAGGCCGGACTTGCGGCCGAGAAGACGATAGCGCA
Source organism: Variovorax sp. GW821-FHT09B01 (assembly GCF_059418345.1). Taxonomy (NCBI): domain Bacteria; kingdom Pseudomonadati; phylum Pseudomonadota; class Betaproteobacteria; order Burkholderiales; family Comamonadaceae; genus Variovorax; species Variovorax sp. GW821-FHT09B01. The sequence continues at coordinate 1,275 of NZ_JBWKPQ010000001.1, forward strand.
TGGAATTTCTCCTTCGTTGATGGACGATCACTCACCCGGCGCCACCATGTGCGCTTCTTGCAGGCCGTTCGGCGCATGGACATCGCGGCCGGGCATCAGCAGCCGTGTCAGCACCAGCGCGGCCACGGCCACGCCGGCGGCGGACCACGCGGCGGCGGCGAATCCGGTGCCGAATGCATGTCGCAACGCAGTTGCAGCAGCGGCGGCCGCATCGGTGGGAAGCGCCTGCAATGCGTGCAGCGCTCCCGCCACATCGCCCGCGCTGAAGCGCTTGGCCACATCCCGGGCCAGCGCAGGTGCCGATGGCCACTGCGCAGCCGCGCGCTGGAAATCCGCAGTGGCCATCGCTACCAGCACTGCACCCAATCCGGCCACGCCCGCCAGCAGACCGCTGAAGCGGGTGGTGCCCGCCAGGCCCGAGGCCATGCCCGCGCGCTGCGGCGGGATCGCGCCCTGCATGGCCTTGGCCGTTTCGCCGTTGAGCAGGCCGGCGCCCGTGCCCGCGAGCGCCATCGCACAGGCGAAGGCCAGGTAATTCGAACCGCTGGTGGCCAGCAGCGCCATGGCCGCATTCGCCACGCCGCTCAGTCCCAGGCCCAGGCACAGCAACGCGCGCGGCGTCCACCCGCCCGTGTAGTGGGCCGCGACGCGCGGCACCAGGAACATGGGCAGTGCGAACGGCAGCATCGAGATGCCGGCGCTGGCCGGCGACAAGCCGAAGGCGTTCTGCAAGTACAGCGGCAGGTAGAACAGCATGACCTGCGCCCCCGCCGCGTAGCCCACCATGGCGAAAGCGCTGCCGACGAAGGCCGGCGAGCGCAGCAGCCTGAAGTCGACCATGGGCCGTGCCTGCAGGCCCTCGATCACCACGAAGGCCTCGAGCAGCAGCACGCCGCCGATCAGGCGTCCCAGCACCGCGGGCGAAGTCCAGCCCAGCGCGTTGCCGTCGATGGCGGCCCAGGTCAGCAGGAACAGCGCACCGCTGAAGGTGGCGACGCCGCCATAGTCCAGCCGCACCGCTTCCTTGTCGCGCGACTCTTCCACCACCCGCAGCGTGGCGGCGATCAGCACCACGCCGATCGGCAGGTTGATGAGAAACACCCAATGCCAGCCGATGGTGCTGGAGATCACTCCGCCGAGGATGGGCCCGCAGGTGATGGCGATGCCCAGGCAGGCGCCCCAGAACGCGTAGGCCCGTGCGCGCGCCGGTCCCTGGAAGCTGTGGTTGATCACCGCCAGCGCCGCCGTCAACAGCAGGGCCGCGCCGATCCCCTGGAATGCCCGCGACACATTCAGCACCCAGGCGGCCGGGGCCGTGCCGCAGAACAGCGACGCGCCGACGAAGAGCACCTGCCCCACCACCATGATGCGTCGCCGGCCATACCGGTCGCACAGCGAGCCCGCCGCCATGAGCAGGGCCGCGAAGGGCAGCATGTACGCGGTGATCACCCACTGCATGTCCGCGAACTCGGCATTGAGCGTGTGCGCGATCGTGGGCAGGGCGACCGCCACCACGTTGGTGTCGAGCATCACCAGCGACGACACCATGGAGGCCACCAGCAGAACGGCCTGCTGGCGACGTGGATCCTGCGCAATGGCAGGCGAGGCTGCGGCCCGTTGTGGCGCGGGCGTGGGTGGAAGGCTGGCGGTCATGATTTAGGGGCATATGCCCATATTGGGATCAACGAGAAAAGCGGTGGATGCAAGCCCGAAAAATCAGGAGGCCCGTGAACTCAGCCGTTCGTCCGCGGCAATGTCCAGCAAGGTGATGCGCAAGATCGCTGCCTCCGCTTCGCCGAACACCTCGCAGAAGCGGTCCTGCGCGCGTTGCCACAGCGGCTGCGCGCGAGCGACGAGTGCCTGGCCCTTGCGGGTCAGCACGACCTGGCGCTGGCGCCGATCCGACTCGCCATGCTGCAGCGCCAGCAGGCCATCGCGTTCCAAAGGGCGCAAGGTGTGACCCAGGGCGGAGCGATCCATCACCAGGGCATCGGCCAGCACCTGAAGGGTGGGCGCCTCGCTGGCACGCCGGCTCAGTTCCATCAGGATCGAGTACTGGGTGGAACGCAGTCCCACGGGTGCCAGCGTTTCGTCATAGAGCTGCGTGACGCGACGCGTGGCCTTGCGCAGCGCGGTGCTGCAGCACATGCCGTGGTGGTGATGGGCGGAGGTCATGCGCAATTATGGGTATATGCCCATAAACCGCGAGGGCGGTAGTGTTTACCGCGTGGCGCTGCTGCTTCGCCGTGAGCGCCTTGCGGTTGACGCTGCCGGCAACCACCCCGTGCCGAGCCCGTTACGGCTCAGCGATGCACCCTGCTGTCGGTGATCACCAAGGACGGGCTCAAGCTCATCCAGGAACTGCAGGACAGCGTGCGCCACGCGCAGGAGCTGCTGATGGAGCCGCTGTCCGCGGAGGACCAGCAGGTCTTCATGGGCCTGCTGACGCGGCTGGTCGAAGCGCACGAGCTGCGCGATGTTGCGGCGCGGCCCGAGGCCTCGACCGCCGTCGATGGCGAGCCGCCCTCCACGCGCCGCCGCCCGCGCGCGGTCAAGCGCCCACTTTGAAGCGCTCGGCGATGTAGGTGGCCGGCGGCTTGCCGAAGGCCTTCTTGAACATCGTGATGAAGGCGGACGGCGACTCGTAGCCCAGGCCATAGGCCACCTGCTGCACGGTCGCGCCGCCCGAGAGTTCGCGAAGCGCCACGATCATGTGCAGCTGGCGCCGCCAGCGGCCGAAGCTCAGGCCGGTCTGTGCCGTGCACAGGCGGGTCAGGGTGCGTTCGCTGGTGCCGGTCTCGGCGGCCCAGTCCTGCAGGGTCCGGCGGTCCGAGGGGTCGAGCGTGATGGCGCGAGAAATCTTGCGAAGCCGCGCGTCCTGCGGCATCGGCAACGAGAAGTCCTCGTTCGGCATCGCGGCCAGCTGATCGAGCAGCACATGCGCGAGCCGGTCGGTCGCGCTGCCGGGCTCGTAGGTCGGCGGCAGGCCGGCCAGGTGCTGGATCATTTCGCTCAGCATCGTGCTGATGGCCAGGGTGCAGCACTTCGTCGGCAAGGCGCCCGTGCCCGGCGCCACGAACAGATAGAAGATCAGCGCGTTCGCCGTGCCGTGGTTACTGTGCGGCGTGCCGCCCGGAATCCACACGCCCGCCTGCGGCGGCACCATCCACAGCGCGCCCGGCACTTCACACGACACGGCGCCGCGCAGCGCGATGACCAGCTGCCCCATCTGGTGCTGGTGGACCGGGATCTCGCGCGCACGCGCCTCGACGTCCACGCGCAGCGCCATGACGGGCACGGTGAGCTGGTGGTCCAGGCCTTCGGGGACGACCTCGGGGCGTTGCATGGTCTCCATGGGCGTTGCTGCGAGCCGGCCATTCTCGCCGCGTCGAGCGAAGGCTCCGGACGGAAGGGGCGCACGCCATGCCGTGGCCGAAAAGAGAAATCGTTCGGCCAGGAATGCAATTTCCGGCAAAGGCACCGCTGCCTAGCATCGATGCATGCAAAGGATTCGCTTCTCTCGCCCCGAGATGCTCTTCTCGCTCAAGAGCTTCGCGGGCGCCATGCTCGCGCTGTACCTGGCCAGCAGCGCCGGCCTGCCGCGGCCCTTCTGGGCCTTCATGACCGCGTACATCGTGGCGCATCCGCTCGCGGGCAACGTGCGCTCGAAGGCGCTCTATCGCTTCATGGGCACCCTGCTCGGCTGCGCGGCCACCGTGGTGCTGATCCCGTCACTGTCGGCCGCGCCCGAGCTGCTGACGCTGGCGCTCGCGCTGTGGACCGGGCTGTGCCTCTACCTCTCGCTGCTGGACCGCAGCGCGCGCTCCTATGTCTTCCTGCTGGCGGGCTACTCGGCCGCGCTCATCGGCTTCCCGCTCGTGGAGGCGCCCGCGACCATGTTCGACACCGCCGTGGCGCGCGTGCAGGAAATCGGGCTGGGCATCCTGTGCGCCAGCCTGGTCCACAGCCTCGTGCTGCCGGCCAGCCTCGCGCCATCGCTGCTGGCCCTGATCGACCGCGCACTCGGCGACGCGCGCCGCTGGATGAGCGACCTGCTCGGCGACGGGCTCGCCCGCGCGGATGGCGCGCGCATGGCCGCGGACCGCCAGCGGCTGGCGCTGGACATCACGCAGCTGCGCCTGCTGTCGACCCATGTGCCCTTCGACACCGGCAACCTGCGCTGGACCGCGGGCGCCATCCGCGCCATGCAGGACCGCCTCTCGGCGCTCACGCCCACGCTGTCGGCGATCGAGGACCGGCTCGAGGCGCTGAAGGTCGCCGAGGGCGAGGTGCCGCGGGACATCGTCTCGGCCTTCGGGCGCCACATGGGCTGGACGGCGCCCCAAGGAGCGAACCTGTCGGCCGCGGCCATCGACGAAACGCGCGCCGCATTTCGCGCGCTGGCCGATGGGCCGGCGTCGTCACCCTGGATCCGCGCACTGCGCATCGACCTCTCCGTGCGCCTCGAGGAACTGGTGCGCGAGTGGCAGGCCTGCATTGGACTGCGCACCGACATCGACGCCGGCCTCGCGGGCAGCGCGATGCCACGACAGCGTGCCGCGGCGCTCGGTCAGAAGGTGCTGCATCGCGACCGTGGCCTGGCGCTGCGCTCGGCCGCGACGGCCGTGCTGGCCACCTGCGCATGCTGCGCGGTCTGGATCGCCACGGCATGGCCCTCGGGGTCGGCCGCGGCGATGTCGGCCGCCGTCCTCTGCAGCTTCTTCGCGACGATGGACGATCCGGTGCCCGCCATGCACAAGTTCGTCGTCGCCTTGCTGTGGTCGTTGCCGGTGTCGGTGTTCTGTGTGCTGGTCGTGATGCCGCTGGCGCGCGACTTCGGCATGCTGGCGCTGTGCATCGCGCCGTTCTTTTTGCTCGTCGGCTGCTACATCGCGCGGCCCGCCAGTTCGCTCGCGGCACTGGGCATGTTCTTCGGCGTGGCCGGCACGCTCGCCTTGCAGGACACCGCCAACGCGGACCTGCCGAGCCTTCTCAATTCGAACCTCGCGCTGATCCTGGGGGCCGTGGCCGCGGCGCGCATCACCGCGCTGGTGCGCAGCGTGGGCAGCGACTGGAGCGCCCGGCGCATACGGCGCGCGACCTCGCTCGATCTGGCCGAGTTGGCGGCCAATCCGCAAGACGCATTCGCGCGCGACGCCTATGCGGGTCGGATGCTGGACCGCATCGCGTTGCTCGCGCCGCGCACGGCACTGGGCGCGGGTGAGGAAGCCCGGGCCGACGCGCGGCTCGCGCTGCGCGACCTGCGCATGGGCGCCGACATCGCGTCCCTGCAACAGTGGCGCCGCTGCCTCCCCGCCGAAGCCGTCGGCCGCCTGCTCGCGGACTCGGCCCGGGTCTTTCGCGCCCAGGCCGCGGGGGCGCCACGGCGCGATGAACCGCTGCTGCCGCAGATAGACCGCCTGCTGCTCGGCGCACTGCATGGCGATGCCGCGCAGCCTGACGGCACAGCCATCGCCGCCATCGCCGCGCTCGTGGGCCTTCGACGCAACCTCTTTCCAGCGGCCCAGGGCGCGCTCCAACCATGATCGAAACGAGTTTCCACGGCGTGTACCTGCCGGGGCTGATGCTGCTGGCCGGCGGCGCGCTGGCATGTTCCTGGGCGCTGCGCCGCCTGCTGTCGCTGGCCGGCGTCTACCGCTGGGTATGGCATCCGGCCCTGTTCGACCTGGCGGTGTACGTGCTGCTGCTCTTCGCCCTGGCCCGTTTCACCGGTGCCTTCGCCACCTGATCTCCGCGCTTCGCATTGCATTCCTTCTCCATGAAACCTGACGCCATTCCCTTTCCCGCCTGGGCCCGCCGCGGCATCCGGCTGCTCGTCACCCTGGCGGCCGTCGCGGCCGCCTGCTGGGCCGCCTGGCAACTGTGGGACCACTACGAGCTGGCTCCCTGGACCCGCAACGGACGCGTGCGGGCCGAGGTCGTGCAGGTCGCGCCCGACGTGTCCGGCCTGGTGACCGATGTCGCGGTGCGCGACAACCAGTTCGTCGCCGCCGGCGCGCCGCTGTTCTCGCTGGACAAGGCCCGGTTCGAACTGGCCGTGCAGCAGGCCGAGGCGGCCGTCGCCGCGCAGGCCGTCGCGCTCGACAACCAGCGCATCCTCATCGCGCAGGCTCAGCGCGAGAACAACCGCAACGCGGGCCTGGGCGAGCTGGTCTCGCAGGAGCTGCGCGAGCAGTCGCGCGTGCGGCTGGACCAGGCGAACGGCACGCTGCGCGCGGCCGAAGTGGCGTTGCGGCAGGCGCAGGTCGCGCTGGACACCGCGCGGCTGAACCTGCGCCGCACGCAGGTGCATGCCCCCGCCGACGGCCTCGTGACCAACCTCGACCTGCGGCAAGGCGCCTATGCGAGCGCCGGCCATCCGGTGATGGCGCTGGTGGATGCGGGGTCGGTCTACGTCGAGGGCTATTTCGAGGAGAACAAGCTGCCTCGCATCCACCTGGGCGACCGCGTGCGCGTGACGCCCATGGACGCCGGCGCGCTCGAAGGCACCGTGGAGAGCATCGCGGCCGGCATCGCCGATCGCGATCGCAGCACCGGCGCCAACCTGCTTCCCAGCGTGAACCCGACCTTCAACTGGGTGCGGCTCGCGCAGCGCGTGCCCGTGCGCGTGAAGCTGGACGCGATACCGGTGGGCACGCGGTTGGTGACGGGCCAGACGGTCACGGTGCAGGTGCTCGGGGCGCCGGCGGCGCCGGAGACGGCAGCCGCGTCGCGTCGCTCGGAGCTTCCTGGATGAGCCGCCTTCATCGACTTCTGGCAGTCGCCGCGGCGGGTGTGTTGCTGGCCGGTTGTGCCCACTCGCCCGTCGGCCCCGACTATGTGGCGCCGGCCGCGCTCTCGACCGCGCAGGCGGCCTCCGCGGGACCTTTCCTGTCGGCCGAAGGCAACGCGGCGGACGCGCCCCTGCCGTCGAACTGGTGGCATCTCTACCAGGACCCGCAGCTGGACGCGCTGGTCGCCCGAGCCTTCGCGCACAACGCCGACCTGCGGCAGGCCATCGCCAATTTCGAGCGCGACCAGGCGCTCGAGGCCGAGGTGCGCGGGCCGGAGCGCCCGACGCTGGCCCTGAGCGGCGGCCCCGGCTTCGGCCATGTCTCGGGGCTCACGCTCGTGCAGAAGGACTACGAACCGCCGAGCCGCTTCACCTATGGCGCGAGCGCGACCCTGTCCTACCAGCTCGACCTGTTCGGCCAATTGCGCCGCGCCATCGAGGCTGCCGAGGCCGGCAGCGGCGCGGCGCAGGCCGCTGTCGACCTGGTGCGCGTCAACGTCGCCGGCGGCACCGCCAGGGCCTATGCCGAGGCCTGCGCCACCGGCTTGCGTTTGCGCAGCGCCCATGAGTCGGTGCGGCTGCAGGAGGAGGCCGTGCAGCTCGCGCAGCGGCTGCAGCAGGCCGGCAGGGTGGGGCCCATCGACACCGCGCGCGCACGCGGCCAGCTCGAGCTGCTGCGTGCCTCGCTGCCGCCGCTGCAGGCGCAACGCCAGAACGCGCTGTACCGCCTGGCCACGCTCACGGGCGAGGCTCCGCGCGACTTTCCGGCCCAGGTGGCCGCATGCGACAGCCCGCCACGCGTGGCCGGCCCGCTGCCCGTGGGCGATGGTGCAACCCTGTTGCGTCGCCGGCCCGACGTGCGCCAGGCCGAGCGCAACCTGGCGGCCGCCACCGCCCGCATCGGCGTGGCGACGGCGGAGCTCTACCCCAAGGTCGTGCTGGGCCTGTCGGCCAGCTCGGCGGGCTTCATGGACCGGTTCGGCAACCGCGAGTCGTTCAGCTACAGCCTGGGCCCGCTGATCAGCTGGACGCTGCCCACCAACGGCGTGGCCCGCGCGCGCATCGCGCAGGCCGAGGCCGCCACGCGGCAGGCGGCCGCCCGCTTCGATGCCACCGTGCTCACGGCGCTACGCGAGGTCGAGACCGCGCTCGAGTCCTATGCGCGCGAACTGAACCGGCATGCCGCGCTCGCGGCCGCGCGCGACCAGAGTGCCGTGGTCGCGGCGCAGGCACGCGCGCTCTACGTCAACGGCAAGACCGCGCAACTCGATGCGCTCGACGCCATGCGCACGCTGGCCGCCAGCGAGGCCGCGCTGGCGGCATCGGAGGCCCAGCTCGCGGACGGCCAGTTCGCCGTGTTCATGGCGCTCGGCGGCGGCTGGGAAGGCGAAGGACAGGACCGGCTCGCGAAGGTGGCGCCCTAGGCCATGGAGGACCTGCAGCAGCTCAAGGTTTTCGGCGAGGTCGTCGCCCGCAAGAGCTTCACGCGCGCGGCCGTCGCAATGGGCATCTCGAAGGCCAGCGTCACCAAGATCGTGGCCCAGCTCGAGAAGGGCGTGGGCGTGCGGCTGCTGAACCGCTCGACGCGTTCGGTCACACCGACCGACGCCGGGCAGACCCTCGCGCGTCGGCTGGTGCCGCTGTTCGGCCTGCTGCAGGAGCTGAGCACGGAGTTGTCGGACTTCGCGGCGCATCCGCGCGGGCGGCTGCGGGTCGCGGCGCCGCATGGCCTGTCGCTGAGCCAGCTGGGCTGGCAGATCGAGGACTTCATCGCCGACCACCCCGACGTGCACGTGAGCATCCACCTGAGCAATCGCGACGACGACCTGGTGATGGGCGGCATCGATGTCGCCTTGCGCATCGGGCCCATCGAGGCCCGCGACGTCGTGGTGCGCAAGTTGCGGCCGGTGCCGTTGGTGCTCTGCGCGTCGCCGCGCTACTGGGCGCGCCGGGGCATGCCGTCGAAGCCCGAGGACCTGGCCCGGCACGACGTGCTGACCTACTCGCTGTGGGACGCCTCACCCCGGCTGCCCTTCCTGGTCGATGGCAAGACCCACTACGTGCCCGTGCGCAGCCGCCTCGATGCGGACGATGCCGCGCCGCTGATCGCGCTGGCGGTGAAGGGGCTCGGCGTCACCTGCGTGCCCGAGGTGCTGGCGCGCGCGCACCTGGGGTCGGGTGCCTTGGTGCCCGTGCTGAAGGATGCGATGCCGCAGACGATCTGGCTCTATGCGACCTACGCACACCGCGACCACAAGAGTGCGGCGCTGCGGGCGTTCCTCGACTTCCTGACGTCGAGCGCCGGAACGGTCCCTTCGCATTGAAGGACGTCGAGGCGCGCCGCATCGGCGTGCGTGCTCCCACCGGATCTGAACGCCTGGCTCGGTCTTCACGGCGTCGCGCGCCGCGGCTCAGCCCTCGGCCGCCGGCTTCTCCAGCAGCCGGTTGAGCCGCTCCAGATGGGCGCGCATTTCCTTCACCGCGCCCTCCGCATCGCGCGCGCGCATCAGCCGCAGCACGTTGCGGCGCACGCCGATCACGTCGCTGCGCGGCACCGGGCTGGCTTTCGCGAGCAGCGCACGCGTGAGCTCCGACAGCGACTCCACCAGCATGACCATCACCTGGTTGTGCGTGGCCTGCGCGAGGATCCGGTAGAACTCGGTGATGTAGGCATTGCGCCGCGAGAAGTCGCCGCGCAGGGTGAGCTCCTCCGCGCGGTCGATGTCCTGCTCGATGGCCTGGAAGTCCTCCTCGGTCGCGCGCTCGCAGGCGAGGTGGATCGCCTGCTCGGTCAGGATGATGCGCATCTCGGTCACGCTGTGCGAGGGAATCTGGCCGAGCATCACCATGTCGCCGACCGCCTGGGTCACGGTGCTCGAGTCGCGCTTGCGGATGAACGCGCCGCCGCCCATGCCCTGCTGGCACTGGACGATGCCCGCGTTCTCCAGGCTGCGCATGGCCTCGCGCACGGCCGTGCGGCTCACGCCGAGCTGCTCGGCGAACTCGCGCTCGGGCGGCAGCCGGTCACCGGGCTTGAGCGTGCCCAGCGCCACCTCGCGCCGGATCTGCTCGCAAACCGCCTCGAAGGCGCGCTTGGCCTTGATCGGCTGGAAACTCGGTCCGGAACGGCCAGCCGTGCCGGCCTCGGCGTTCTCGATGTCGGTCTGTTCGGCAGTCATGCGGCGCCTCCTCTTTTTTGCAGTTCGGACAAAGGTTATACCTTATGTCCTTGTCTCGATAGAGGGGTGTTGCTGCAGGGATTTTCAACCTGCGCCATGCATATTCATTAAAGGTCGGACCTTAGCACCTACTGTTAAAGCGCGCTCGACGGTATCGGGGTTTGTCTCATGTATAAGGTATGACCTTATTAGCTATCGTACCTTCCAAGATGAAGGAGACACGATGAGTACCGCTGGACGTCACCTGGTGGGATGGGCCCTGTCCCTCGCCGCGGGCATGGCATGCGCCGCCTACCCGGACAAGCCGATCACGCTCGTCGTGCCCTATTCCCCGGGCGGCATGGGCAGCACCTTCGGCAACCTGATGAGCGAGGCGCTGAGCCCCGCGCTGGGGCAGCGCGTGGTGGTCGACTACCGGCCCGGTGCCAACGGCGGGCTCGGCGCGGCCCTGGTCGCCAAGGCGCCGGCCGACGGCTACACGCTGCTGATGGCGGTCAACAGCACGATGGCGATCAACCCGGCCATCTACCCCAAGCTGCAGTACGACCCGATCAAGGACTTCTCGCCGGTGGCCATGGTCTACACCTCGGCCAACGTGCTGATGGTCAATGCCAAGAGCCCGTACCGCAGCGTGGCCGACCTGGTGAGCTACGCCAAGGCCAACCCGGGCAAGCTCAACTACGGCTCCTCGGGCAACGGCGCGACGCCGCACCTGTCGGGCGAGATGTTCCGGCGCATGGCCGGCATCTCGATCAATCACGTGCCCTACAAGGGCATCGGGCCGGCCATCGTCGACCTGATCGGCGGGCAGATCGAGCTGGTGTTCAGCGACACCTCCGCGATGACGCAGGTGACGGGCGGCAACCTGCGCGCGCTGGCCGTCACCGGCCCGAGCCGACTGGGCATGGCGCCGAACCTCCCGACGATGCAGGAGCAGGGATTCCCGGGCTTCTCGATCCGCTCCTGGTACAGCATCGCCGCGCCGGCGGGCACGCCCAAAGCGGTGGTCGAACGGCTTAACGCCGAGATCGCGAAGGTGGTGCGCTCGCCCGAGATGCGCCAGCGCATGAAGGACATCGGCGTCGACCCGGCCGAGGACACCTCGGTGCACTACCTCGACGCCACCACCCGCGCCGACCTGGCGATGTGGAAGAAGTTCGTGACCGAGGCGGACATCAAGCTCGACTGAGCCCCGCCCCGCCCCTCCGAGACCTGAAAGGAAAAGCCAAGTGAAGATTGCCGTGTTCGATGACGACCGCGTGGGCCTCGTCGAGGAAGACCTGATCTACGACGTGACCGCGGCCGTGCCCGATGCCGGGCCCGAGTTCCCGCGCGTCTACATGTCGCGGCTGATCGCGCAATGGGACAGGCGAAAGGCCGACATCGAGAAGGCACGCCGCGAGGCGCGGCCGCGCCCCCTGTCCGAGGTGATGCTGCGCGCGCCCAACCCCTTCCCGCTGCACGTGGTGGCGGCGCCGGTCAACTACCGCAAGCACATCGGCGAGATCGGCGCGCGCTCGGTCAGCGGCGGCGCCTCGGCGGTCGAGCGCGGCTTCTTCCTGAAGGCCTCCTCGTCGGTGATCGGCGCCGGCGAGGCGATCCGCCTGCCGCGCGGCTCGACGCGCCGCTTCGACCACGAATCCGAACTCGCCGTGGTGATCGGCAGGCAGGCGCGCAACGTGCCGCGCGAGCAGGCCCTCTCGCACGTGTTCGGCTACTGCTGCCTGATCGACGTGACCCTGCGCATCGAGCCCGGCCGGTTCGAGGAGGAGCGCGTCGCGCGCAAGTCCTTCGACACCTTCACGCCCGTGGGCCCGTACATCGTGACGGCCGACGAGATCGGCGATCCCGGCGACCTCGCGAACCGCCTGTGGGTCAACGACGAGCTGCGCCAGGATTCGCGCACCAGCGCGCTGATCCTCGACGTGCCCGGACTCATCGAGTGGGCCTCCTCGGTCATGACGCTGCAGCCCGGCGACATCATCGCCACCGGAACGCCCGAGGGCGTGGGCCAGTTCTCGCCCGGCGACCGTGTGCGCATGGAGATCGAGCGCGTGGGCTCGATGACCCTGCCGGTCGTCGAGGACGAGGACTTCGCGCCGCGGCGCTTCTGAAGACAGGGATGGCGATGCGAACCCTGCGTCTTCTGGCCTGCGCGCTCGCGCTGCTCGGCGGCGGCGCCACCGCCGTGCACGCGCAGCAGGACTATCCGTCCCGGCCGGTACGCATCATCGTGCCGTTCCCGGCCGGCGGCGGCGTCGACGTGCTGATCCGGTCGGTCGCGGCCGAACTGTCGAAGCGCTGGGGCCAGGCCGTGGTCATCGACAACCGCGGCGGCGCCGGCTCGCTGATCGGCGCGGAGGCGGTGGCGCGTTCGGCGCCCGACGGCTACACGTTGATGGCGACCATCAACCAGACGCTGACCTCGAACCGCTTCCTCTACAAGTCGCTGCCCTACGACCCCGACAAGAGCTTCGCGCCGGTCGCGCTGATGACCACCAGCGACCAGTTCCTGATCGCCAACCCCTCGGTGCCGGCAAAGGACCTGCGCGAACTCGTCGCGGCGGTGCGCGCCCAACCCGGCACGCTGGCCTACGGCTCGTTCGGCAACGGCAGCCAGCCGCACCTGGTCTACGAACTGCTCAAGGCCAAGGCCTCGCTCGACATCACCCATGTGCCCTACAAGGGCGTGGCGCCGGTCATGACGGGGCTGGTCGGTGGCGAGATCCAGCTGGCCACGGGCAGCGCGAGCGTCGCGGGCGAACTGCTCAAGGCCGGAAAGATCAAGCCGCTGGCGGTGGCCGGCGCCAGGCGCTCCACGCTCTTCCCCGATGTGCCGACCACGGCCGAGCAGGGCTATCCGCAGCTGCGCGCCGCCGTCTGGTATGCGCTGGTCGCGCCGGCCGGCACGCCCGAGGCGGTGATCGAGCGCATCGCCGCCGACGTCAAGGCGATCCTCGGCGAGCCGGAGTTCGCACGCAAGTACGCCACCGCGCGCGGCCTCGAGGTCAACGCCGGCGGGCCGGCCGAACTGCGCCAGGCCATCCGCGACGACGTGGCCGTCACGCGCGAGATGGTGCAGGCCGCGGGCGTGAAGCCCGAGTGAAGAAGACAACGCAAGGCCCACCGCCATGAACACCACCGCCACCGCCCGACCCGATTTCGACAGCGCGAGCGATCTCGCGCAGTTGCACCGCATGCTCGAGGACATCCAGGTGAAGAACGGCTGGAACAAGCCGACGCCCTCGCTCTATCCGCAGCCCAAGCAGCACTACATGCCCGCGCACTGGCAGTACGCCGACGCGCGCGCCGCGCTGCACGCGGCCGGCCGTCTCGTGGGCACCGAATGGGCCGAGCGGCGCAACCTGATCCTGGCCAACCCGATCCCCGGCAACGACTACCCGACCGTGACCACGCTGGTGGCGGCCTACCAGATGGTCAAGGGCGGCGAGGCCGCGCGCAGCCATCGCCACACGCCCAACGCCATGCGCGTGGTGGTCGAGGCCGCGCCCGGCACCTTCACCATCGTCGATGGCACGGATGTGCCGATGGAGCCCGGCGACGTGCTGCTCACGCCCAACTGGAGCTTCCACGGGCACGACAACCGCAGCGAGGTCGATGCCTACTGGATCGACATCCTCGACGCGCCGCTGGTGCAGCTGCTCGGCCCGATGTTCTTCGAGCACCACCCCGACAAGGTCGAGAAGGCCGAGCGCGTCGATCCCGCGAGCCCGATGCGCTTCGCGCTGCGCGACTACAAGCCGCGGCTGCTGGACGTGCCCGAGATCGCGCCGGGCGTGCGCACGCTCGAACTCGGACCGCCGACGCTCGACACCTTCGACCGCGTGGCGGTGGCGCTTTCGGCCGGCCGCGAGTGGCAGGTCGCGCAGAGCACCGCGAACCAGATCTTCATCGTGGTCGAGGGCGAGGGCAGTTCGCGCATCGGCGAGCACGGCTTCGAATGGCGGCGCGGCGACGTGATCGCGGCGCCGGCCTGGCTCGCGCAGCGGCACCGCGCCACGCGCGACGCGATCCTGGTGCGCATGTCCGATGCCCCGGTGATGCGCGCCTTCCGCTGGTTGCGCTCGGGGACGCTCCCTCCGTGAGCCACGGCCATGCACCGATGAACTGAGGCGGGCCGGCAAGCGCCGGCCGCCTACCTTCCGTTTCGCTCTCCATGCCAGGCCCCCGTGCCGGCAGGAGCTGGTTCGCCCCTTCCACCCACGCAGCCTCCATTCGCCACCATGGACACCACCACCCGCCGACTCGCGACCTTCGCCATCGAGACCCGCCACGAGGACATTCCCGAGGCGGTGCGCCGCAGCGCCAAGCTGCTGCTGCTGGACACGCTGGGCTGCGCCATCGGCGCGGTCGGCACCGATCCCGGCCTGGCGGTGCGGCGCATGGTGCAGCGCAACGGCATCGGCGGACCGGCCAGCGTGCTCGGCACGGGCCAGAAGACCTCGGTCGCCACCGCCGCCTGGGCCAACGGGCGGCTCGGGAACATCCTCGACATCGACGAGTGCTACAAGGTCCAGGGCCACCATGCGCAGGCCAGCCTCGGCGCGGCGCTCGCGCTCTCGGAGGAGCAGGGCGGCAATGGCGCCGACCTGCTGGCCGCCTTCATGCTGGGCTTCGAGGTGGGCGTGCGGCTGGGCAACTTCCTGAGCCCGCGCGTGACCGTCGACGAGCAGGGCCGCACCAAGGGCTGGACCGGGCTGGTCGGCCCGGGGCAGGGCGTGCATGCGGCCTGCACCGCGGCCTCGCGCCTGATCGGCGCCACGCCCGCGGAGCTCGCCGATGCCTTCGGCAACTGCGCCCAGTACATGGTGGGCCGCGACTGGTCGCGCCAGTGGGGGCGCGACACCGACCTGGGCACCTTCAAGTACGCCGACACCGGCTGGAACGCGCAGGGCGGGCTGATGGCCGCCTGGCATGCGCGCGAAGGCATCCGCGGCATCCGCGACATTTTCGACACCGACAGCTACGCGCAGGTGTTCCAGGGCGTGATCCTCGATCCCGGCGCGATGCTCGCGAAGCTGGGCAGCGAGTGGTATCTGCCCGGCACCTCGATCAAGTTCTGGCCCTGCTGCCGCTGGATCCACTACGCGCTGACCGCCTTCGACCAGCTGCTGCGCCGCCATGCGCTGCGCGCCGAGGAGATCGAATCGATCGAGCTGCGCTCGTTCCCGATGATCCCGTACCCGCGCTTCGCCGACGATGGCGATCCGCCGAACCTCGTGGCCGCCACCTTCAGCTTCCCACATGCGGCCGCGATGGTGGCGCTCGGCGTGCCGGCCGGCCCCGAATGGTTCAGCGACCAGAACATGCGCGGCGAGGCGGCACGCGCGATGCGCCGCAAGGTGCGTCTGGCCAACGAGCCCAAGGGCTACGACCCCGCGACCTGGGGCCTGGAACAGCAGGTGCTCAAGGTGCCGTCGCGCGCCGTGGTGCGCGCGCGCGGCCGCGAGTTCGAGCTGGAGAGCGACTTCGCGCTCGGCGACAGCTGGGAGGGCGCGCCGCGCTACGGCGAGCAGGACGTGGTCGACAAGTTCCGCCGCATGGCGCGCACGCTCGCGCCGATGTCCAGCCGCTGGGACGCTCGCATCGACGAGGCGGTCGACATGGTGATGGCGCTCGAGTCGCTGGGCGACGTGCGCGCACTGACCCGCGCGCTCGATCCGGCCTGCTGAGGCCTTCCCCATCCATCCCCAGGAGCCGACATGAGTCCCATCGTCCGACCCTTCCTTCCCCGCATCGCCTCGCGCGTATTGTGCGCGGCCATGGCGCTGGGCGCCGTGCTCGCGCCGCTCACGCAGCCGGCGCGCGCGGCCGATGCCTTCCCGAGCAAGCCGATCCGCATCGTGGTGCCGTTCCCGCCGGGCGGCCTGACCGACGTGAGCGCGCGCCGCATCGGGCAGCTCGTGGCCGACGACCTGGGCCAGCCGGTGGTGGTGGAGAACCGGCCCGGCGCCAACGGCCTGATCGGCACCGCGCAGGTGCTGCGCGCGCCGGCCGACGGCTACACGCTGGTGGCCGTCACCACCAGCGTGGTGCTGATCAGCCCGCTGCTGACCAAGGCGCCCTTCGATCCGCTCAAGGACATCGCCTACGTGCTCAACTACGCGGGGCCCTCGCATGCACTGGTGGTCAAGGCCGACTCGAAGTACCGCACGCTCGACGACCTGATCGAGGATGCGCGCGCGCGTCCCGGCGAGTTGAGCTTCGGCACGGTCGGCACTTCCGACACCGCCTACTTCGGCGCCAAGGCCCTCGAGCGCGCCAAGGGCGTGCGCTTCAACCACATTCCCTACCAGGGCGCCAACCAGAGCCTGATGGCGGTGGTGTCGGGCGAGACCACCTTCGCGCCGACCTCCAACTACGCCGAGATGGTCAAGGCCGGCAAGCTGCGCGCGCTCGCGCTGCTCGACCGCCAGCGCATGCCCTCGATGCCGCAGGTGCAGACCTTCACCGAGCTCGGCGTGGACTGGCAATTTCCCTGGATCACCGGCCTCGCGGTCTCCGCGCAGACGCCCGAGCCCATCCGCAAGACGCTGGAGACCGCCTTCCTCAAGGCCGCGCGCAGCCCGGCCTTCGGCAGCCTGCTCGAGCAGATGCAGGTGCCGCTCTACGTGCTCGACGGCGAGGCCATGAAGAAGGACCTGGCCGCCAAGATCCCGCAGTACCGCCGCATCGCCGACGAATACGGCCTGGTCCAGCAGTGAGGCGTCCGCCGCCTTGCCCCATCCACCCAACGAGGACCCCTTCATGAAACTCCAGGACCAGGTCGCCATCGTCACCGGCGCCGCGCGCGGCATCGGCCGCGGCTTCGCGCTGCGCCTCGCCCGGCTCGGCTGCCACGTGGTGGTGGCCGACGTCGACCTCGACGCGGCGCGCCGCTTCGACGAGCAACTCAGCGCGGCCAGCGTGAGCGACGAGATCGTCGCGCTGGGCCGCCGCAGCATCGGCGTGCAGGGCGACCTGCGCCAGCGCGCGGCCGCCGACGCGCTGGTGGCGCGCGCCATCGAGGCCTTCGGCCGCGTCGACATCCTCGTCAACAACGCGGGCGGTGCCTTCGCGCCGATCGAAGCCAGCCGCGCCTCGCAGATGAGCGACCGCGACATGGCCGACATGTTCGACGTCAACCTCATGACCACCGTGTACTGCAGCCAGGCCGTGCTGCCGCACATGCGCGCACGGCGCAGCGGCAACATCATCAACGTGGGCTCGACGCTGGGGCTCGACGCCGCGCACCGCGCCGGCGCCTATGCGCACTACGGCATGGCCAAGACCGGCGTGGTGCAGTTCACCCGCTTCCTCGCGGCCGAGGTCGGCCCCGACGGTATCCGCGTCAACTGCATCGCGCCCGGCTCCACGGCCACCGCGCGCGTCGCGAGCCAGGCCCGGGCGCGCGGCATGGTGGGCGATGCCGACCTGCCGAAGATCCCGCTGCGCCGCCTCGCCACCGTCGAGGACATGGCGGGGCCGCTCGAGTTCCTCGCGACCGATCTTTCCTCCTACGTGACCGGCCAGTGCATCTCGGTCTGCGGCGGCAAGGTGCTCACGCCGTCGTGACCTCCATTGCTTTTTATTGACCGGAACCGGAGACAAGCCATGAACCATTCGAACCGCCCCCTTCGCCGCCGCCTGCTCGCGGCCGTCTCGGCCACGCTGCTCGCCACCTGCGCCGCGCTGCCGTCCGCCGCCTTCGCGCAGGGCGAGCCCGTGAAGATCGGCGTGCTGATGCCCACCAAGAGCGTCATCGGCCAGCAGGGCCAGCAGGGCGCCGAGCTCGCGGCCGAGATGATCAACGACCAGGGCGGCATCCTCGGCGGGCGCAAGGTGCAGCTCATCGTCTACGACAGCAACTTCCAGCCCGTCGAGGGCGTGGCAGCGGCGCAGCGGCTCATCAACCAGGACCGCGTGAAGTTCATCGCCGGCGAGATCAGCAGCACGGTGGCGCTGGCGGTGCTGCAGATCGCGCGCGCCAACAACGTGCTGTTCATGGCGGCGGTGCCCAAGCACCCCGACCTCACGAAGTCGGGCTACGACAAGGTGTTCCGCCTCACGACCACGCTCGACGCCGATTCGGAGTACTTCGATCGCCAGCTGCTCGAGCGCGTGAAGCCGCAAAAGCTCGCGGTGGTGGCGGAGAACACGGACTACGGCCGCTACGTCATCGAGGGCTCGAAGAAGCGCTTCGGCGACAAGTTCGTGGCCGGCGAGACCTTCGAGCTCAGCCAGAGCGACTTCAGCACCTTGATGACCAAGGTCAAGGCCAGCGGCGCGGACACCGTGTGCATCGTGGCGGGCAAGCCCGAGCAGGCCGCCAACGCACTGCGCGCGATGGGCACCGTGGGACTGCAGGCGCGCAAGTGCACGGCCACCGGCGTGCTCAACAACCAGATCCTGCGGCTGGCGGGCGACGCCGCCGAGGGCGCCTTCGGTTCCGACATCTACGTCTCGACGCGGCGCAATCCGCTCAACGACGAATTCGTCAAGCGCTTCCAGGCCAAGCACGGCCATGTGCCCGAGAAGGTCGAGGTGCTGGGCTTCGAGTCGGTCTGGCTCACCGCCAAGGCGATGGCCGCGGCCGGCACCAGCACCGACACGGCCAAGGTCGCGGAGGCGCTGCACAAGAACGCCTGGACCACGCCGCGCGGCGAGATCCGCTTCGATGCCGGCGGCCAGTCGCAGGCCCGCGACTACGTCGACTTCGTCGCCAAGGGCGGCAAGCTGACGGCGTCGCAGTGAGCGGACGGCACCGATGACGGAATTCGTCCTTCAGCTGCTGGCCAACGGCCTGTCGAACGGCGTGGGCTACGCCTTCGTCGCGCTCGGCCTGACGCTGGTCTTCGGCGTGCTGCACGTGATCAACTTCGCGCACGGCGAGGTGTTCATGGTCGGCGCGCTCGCGGCCCTGCTGGGCACGCGCTGGGGCCTGCCCTACCTGGCGACGCTGCCGCTGGCGCTGCTGGCGGGCGTGGCGCTGGGCGCGCTGCTCGACCGCGTCTGCGTGGCGCCGCTGCTGGCGCGCAGCCACGACAAGTCCGAGGTGCTGCTCGCGACCTTCGCGGCCTCGATCATCGTGTTCGAGGCGGTGTTCGTGAGCTTCGGCGCGCAGGCCGAGAACGTGCCGGGCATCCCGGGCGTGTGGACGGCTGGCGGCGTCGCCGTGCCGTGGCAGCGCGTATTCGTGCTCGGCGCGGGCATCGTGGTGCTGGTGGCGATGGAGTTCCTGCTGCGGCGCACGGCTTTCGGCGTGCAGCTGCGCGCCGTGGCCCAGAGCGCCTTCGCCGCGCGCGTGGTGGGCATCCGCGTGCAGCGCGTCAACAGCCTGACCTTCGTGCTGGCCAGCGCCATCGCGGGGCTCGGCGGCGCGCTGCTGGCGCCCGTGATCCTCTATTCGCCGCAGATCGGCCATGCCGTGATCATCAAGGCCTTCGTGGTGGTGGTGATGGGCGGGCTGGGCAGCGTGCGGGGCGCCGTGGTGTTCGGTGTGCTGCTGGGCGTGGTCGAGGCGCTGGCGGGCGCCTTCATGTCCGAGGGCTTCGCCGCCGCGGCCATCTACGCGCTGATGCTGGTCACGCTGCTGTGGCGGCCACACGGCCTGATGGGGCGCGCGGCATGAAGGCGTTCCTCACTCGGCTGCCGGTGCTGCTCGCCGGCGTGGCGCTCGCCAGCGCCGCCATCGCCGGCCTCGCGACCGCGCCCTACGTGGCCGACGTGCTGAGCTACGCGGTGGTGCTCGCGCTGTTCTCGCTCGCGGTGGGGCTGACCTTCGGGCAGCTCGGCTACGTGAGCTTCGGCCACGCGGCCTTCCTCGGCGTGGGGGCCTACGCGGTCGGCCTGCTGGTCACGCGCGGTGGGCTCGACTACTGGAGCGCGGTGCCGCTGGCACTGCTGCCCGGCGCGGCGCTCGGCGCGCTGGTCGGCCTGGCCTCGGTGCGCCTGGGCGGCGCCTACTTCGCGATCGCCACTCTCACGCTGGCCGAGATGCTGCGGCTGGTGGCCACCAACTGGATGGACGTGACGCGCGGGCCGCTGGGCATCATGGTCATGGTCCAGCCCATGGCCTGGACCGAGCGTCTGGGCTGGAGCGGCCAGCAGGGCTACCTGTTCGTGCTGCTCGCGACGCTGGGCCTGGCGCTGCTGCTGCTGGCCCGGCTGCGCGCGGGGCCGCTCGGGCGCGCCTGGACCTTCGTGCGCGAGGCGCCCGCGCTCGCCGAATCGGTCGGCATCCCGACGCTGCGCGCGCGCGTCATCAACATCGCGCTGTCGGGCGCGCTGGCCTCGCTGGCCGGCGGCCTGCTGGTGCCCAAGGCGCTGGTGCTCTCGCCCGACCTGTTCGGCGTGCAGCATTCGGCGGCGGGCCTGCTGGCGGTGATCCTCGGCGGCAAGGCCACGCTGATCGGGCCCGTGATCGGCGGCATCGCCTTCGGCGTGCTGCCCGAGATGCTGCGCGCCATCGACGAGTACCGGCTCGGCCTGTTCGCGCTGATGCTGCTGGTGGTGGTGCGGCTGCTGCCCGAGGGCTTCGTGTCGCTGCTGCCGCGGTGGCGCAGGCCGGCGACTTCCGGCGGCGCGGCCACGGTCGCCGCGGCGTTGCCAGCGGTGGCGGTGTTGGAGGCGAGCGAGGCGCGCTCCGAGGCCCCCGCGGTCGGCGCGCCCATCGTCACCGTCCGCGGCGTCGGCCGGCGCTTCGGTGGCCTGGTCGCGGTCGACGGCGTCGACATGCAGATCGCCAGCGGCGAGCTGCTCGGCATCATCGGACCCAACGGCGCGGGCAAGACCACGCTGCTGTCGATGCTTGGCGGCTTCATGGCGACCAGCACGGGCGAGATCCGGCTGGCCGGCGAGGCCATCGATGCCGGCGCGCCGAACCGGGTCGCGCGGCGCGGTCTGGTGCGCACCTTCCAGCAGACCGCGCACTGCGCGTCGCTGAGCGCGTTGGACAACGTGCTGTTCGCCAGCTACCTGCTGCACCGCGAACGGCCCTGGGCGGGCCTGGTGCGCACGCCGGCCTTCGAGGCGCGCGAGCGCGAGCGGCGCGAGAACGCGGCGCGCTGCCTCGCGGCGGTCGGCCTGGCCGAGCGCGCCGATGCCGTGGCCGGCACCTTGCCTTATGGCGAGCAGAAGCTGCTCGGCGTGGCGGTGGCGCTGGCCACGCGGCCGCGCGTGCTGCTGCTGGACGAGCCCGCCGCCGGGCTCAACCACACCGAGGGCATGCGGCTGGCGGCCGTGCTGCAGCGGGTGCGCGCGGACGGCTGCACGATCGCGATCATCGACCACAACCTGCCGCTGCTGATGTCGATCTGCGACCGCATGGTGGTGCTGCAGCAGGGCCGCAAGATCGCCGAGGGCACGCCGGCCGCCATCGCCGTGCATCCCGAGGTGCTGCGCGCCTACCTGGGCACGCCCGCCGAGCCGGCCGCCGCGCAGGCCGCGCCCGAGGAGGTGCCGGCATGAGCTTCTCCATCGAGGGACTGCAGGTGCGCTACGGCGCCGTCACGGCGGTGCATGACGTGTCGTTGCGCATCGCGCCGGGCGAAGTGGTGGCGCTGATCGGCGCCAACGGCGCGGGCAAGTCGTCCATCCTCAAGGCCGTGATGGCGCTCACGCCGCACACGGCGCGCAAGGTGGCCATCGACGGGCGGGCGCTGGAGCGCGCCGACACGCGCGAGCGGCTGCTCGCGGGCATCTCACTGTCGCCCGAGGGGCGCCACGTGTTCCCGCAGCTCACGGTGCGCGAGAACATCGACCTCGGCTACCTGGGCAAGGACGGCGGCGAGCGCGCATCGCGCCGCGAAGCCATGTACCAGCGCTTCCCGCGGCTGCGCGAGCGCGAGGCCCAGGCGGCCGGCAGCCTCTCGGGCGGCGAGCAGCAGATGCTGGCGATCGCGCGCGCCGTGATGGCCGGCCCGCGCCTGCTGATGCTCGACGAGCCCACGCTCGGGCTCGCGCCGATCGTGGTGCGCGAGTTGGCTGCCGCGATCCGGCATTTCGCGCGCGGCGGCATCGCCGTGCTGCTGGCCGAGCAGAACGCCGAGATGGCGCTGTCGACGGCCGATCGCGGCTATGTGCTGCAGGGCGGGCGCGTCGTCACCGAGGCCCCGGCCCAGGCGCTGCGCGCGAGCGAGGAGGTGCGCGCCGCCTTCATGGGCATGTAGAGCGCGCCGCGCACGACCCCATTCCATTCTTCGAGGACACCGGATTCCATGACCCCACAGACATCCATCGATCCATCTGCGCCCGGCGCTGCGCTCGTGCGCGTGGCCGCCGTCACCGGCGCGGGCGGCGGCCTCGGCCTCGGCGTGGCCGTGGCGCTGGCGCAAGCCGGCCTGCACGTGATCGCCATCGACCGTTCGCCCAAGGTCGCGGAGGCAGTCGCCGCCCATGCCGCGCGGGGCCTGCGCATCGAGGCGGCGGTGCTCGACGTTACCGACGAGGACGGCGTGCGCGCGCTCGTGGCGTCGGCGCTCGAGCGCTTCGGCCGGCTGGACGTGCTGGTCAACAACGCCGGCATCCATCCGAAGACCGACGGCAAGCGCACCGGCGTCACGGCCATGAGCACCGCGCAGTGGAAGGAGGTGCTCGACGTCAACCTCACGAGCGCCTTCGTGTTCAGCCGCGAGGCCATTCCCGCGATGCGGCGCAACGGCTGGGGCCGCATCGTCAACATGTCCTCGCGCGCGGGCCGCACGCTGGTCGGCACGGCCGGCGTGCACTACGCGGCCTCCAAGGCCGGAATGATCGGCATGAGCCGCGTGCTGGCCGCCGAGGTGGCGGCCGACGGCATCACGGTCAACTGCATCGCGCCCGGGCGCATCGAGTCGCCGATGACGCAGCAGGGCGACGAGGCGCAGCGCGCGCGGCTGGTGGGCGCGATTCCCGTCGGTCGCATCGGCACGCCCGAGGAGATCGGCCACGTCGCCGCCTTCCTGGCCTCGGAGCACTCGGGCTACCTGACGGGCGCCGTGATCGACGTCAACGGCGGCACGTTCATGGCCTGAGCGCCGCGTCGCCTCAAAAAAAGGAAAACGCCATGTCGACCGCTCATCACGCCAAACCCCTGCGCGGCGCCGCGCCGCACCATTTCGTCGACGAGGAATGGCTGGCCCTGCGCAGCGAGCCCGTGCTCGAACCCGAGCTGCCGATCTTCGATCCGCACCACCACCTGTGGGACCGGCGCCCGCACAGCCTGTACCTGCTGCCCGAGATCCTGGCCGACATCCAGGCGAGCGGCCACCACGTGCGCGGCACCGGCTTCGTCGAATGCACCTCGATGTACCGCGCCGACGGCGATCCGCGCCTGGCCTGCCTGGGCCAGGTCGAGTTCACCAACGGCATCGGCGCGATGAGCGCGAGCGGCGTCTACGGACCGGTGCGGGTGTGCGCGGCCATCGTGGGCAAGGTCGACCTGAGCGAGGGCGCCTCGGCGCGCGAGTTGCTCGAGGCCTGCGTCGCGCGCGCGCCCGATCGCTTTCGCGGCATCCGCCACATGGCGGCCTGGGACGCGAGCCCCGAGGTCAGCACCCTGGTGCGGCCGCCGCCGCGAGGGCTGCTGATGGACAAGGGCTTTCGCGCCGGCTTCGCGCAGCTCGCGCCGCTCGACCTGGTGTTCGACGCCTGGGTCTACCACCCGCAGCTGGCCGAACTCATCGACCTGGTCGACGCGCATCCCGAGGTCCGCGTGGTGCTCAACCACATGGGTGGACGCGCGGGCCTCGGCCCCTATGCGGCCGATCCCGCGGCCACCTTCGCGCAATGGGCGGCCGGCATCCGCGAGCTCGCGAAGCGGCCCCAGGTCTCGATCAAGATCGGCGGCATCGGCATGCGGCTGGGCGGCTTCGGCTTCCACGACCGCGACCTGCCGCCCACGTCGGCGGAGCTGGCCGAGGCCTGGCGGCCGTCCTTCGAGGTCTGCCTCGAGGCCTTCGGCCCGGCACGCGCGATGTGCGAGAGCAACTTCCCGGTCGACAAGTCCCTGTGCAGCTACCGCACGATGTGGAACACCTTCAAGCGGCTGGCCGCGCCGCTGTCGAGCGACGAGCGCGCGGCGTTGCTGGCGGGCACGGCGGTGCGCACCTACCGGCTGCCGGCCGCGCTGGCGCAGCGCGCACCGGAACACACCGCATGACGGGGCAGCGCGAGATCGCCGCGACCTGGATGCGCGGCGGCACCAGCAAGGGCGTGTTCTTCGACACGCGCGCGCTGCCGCAAGGCATGGCCAGCGATGCCGCGCTGCGCGACCGGGTGCTGCTGCGCGCGATCGGCAGCCCCGACCGCTACGGCAAGCAGATCGACGGCCTGGGCGGCGCGACCTCGAGCACCAGCAAGGTGGTGCTGGTGGGCCCCGCGAGCCGGACGGACTGCGATGTCGACTACCTGTTCGGCGCCGTCGCCATCGAGGCGCCGGTGATCGACTGGAGCGGCAATTGCGGCAACCTGAGCGCCGCGGTCGGTCCTTTCGCGATCGCGTGCGGCCTCGTCGATGCGCCGCGCGATGGCATGGCCACGGTGAGGATCTGGCAGGCCAACATCGGCAAGCGCATCGTCGCGCAGGTACCGATGCGCGACGGCCAGGTGGTCGAGGAGGGCGATTTCGAGCTCGATGGCCTGAGCTTTCCGGGCGCGGCGATACGGCTGGACTTCCTCGACCCGGCGGGAGAGGAAGAGGGCGGTGGCGGTGGCGGCGCGCTGTTCCCCACCGGCCGGGCCATCGACATCCTCGAAGTGCCCGGCGCCGCGACCGTCGAGGCCAGCCTGGTCGACGCGGGCAACCCGACCGTGTTCGTCGCGGCCGCCGACCTCGGGCTCACCGGCACCGAATCGCAGGGCGAGATCAATGCGAACACCGAACTGCTCGCCCGGCTCGAGCAGCTGCGCGCGCACGCGGCAGTGCGGATGGGACTGGCACGCACGGCCCAGGAGGCCACCGAATCGCGCCCCGCGACGCCCAAGCTCGCCTGGGTCGCGCCGCCGGTCGACCACGGCGTGGCCGGCGGACGCCGCGTGGCGGCGCATGAGATCGATCTCGTGGCGCGCATCCTGTCGATGGGCAAGCTGCACCACGCGATGACCGGCACCGGCGCGGTGGCGATCGCCGCGGCCGCCGCGGTGCCGGGCACCGTCGTCTCGCGCATCGCGCCGGCGAAGGCCGGTGGCAGCGTGCGCTTCGGCCATGCCTCGGGCGCGATCGAGGTCGGCGCGCAGGCCGAACGGGCACCCGAGGGGCACTGGCGGATCCGGCGCGTATCGCTGTCGCGCAGCGCGCGCCGGCTGATGGTCGGCGCCGTCTGCGTGCCGGCGGCCTGCTTCGAGGCGGCCCCCGCGAATTCAACGAACAAGGAGCAATGAACATGACCTCTACACGAACCGCCCTGGTTACGGGCGCGGCCAGCGGCATCGGCCGCGAGAGCGCGCGGCTGCTGGCCGAAGCCGGCATCCGCGTGATCCTGCTCGATCGCAGCGAACAGGTGCGCGAGGCGGCCGCCGAGCTTGCCGCCGCGGGCGCGCAGGCCGAGGCCGTCGTCGCCGATCTTTCCGACCTGGCCGCGCTCGATCGCGTCGGCGACCAGGTGCTGGCGCTGTGCGACGGCGTCGACATCCTGGTCAACAACGCGGGCGTGCATCCCAAGGTCGATGGCCGCATCGCGCAGTTCGAGGCCATCGCGCTGGCGGACTGGGAGTTCGTCTTCCGCGTCAACACCACCGCGCCTTTCCTGCTGTGCCAGAAGATGCTGCCGGCGATGAAGCGCAAGGGCTGGGGCCGGATCGTCAACATCGCCTCGCGCGCGGGCCGCACCTATTCGCCGCGCGCCGGCACCCACTACTCGGCGTCGAAGGCCGCGGTGATCGGCATGACGCGAAAGATCGCGGGCGACTACGCGCCGTTCGGCATCACGGCCAACTGCATCGCGCCCGGGCAGATCGAGACGCCGCTGGCGCGGACCTCGGCGCCGGAGGTGCTCGCCGAGGCCGCGAAGAAGATTCCGGCCGGCCGGCTCGGCACGGTCGGCGAGATCGCTTCGGCCGTGCTTTACCTCGCCAGCGATGGCGCCAGCTTCGTCAACGGCACGGTGGTGGACGTCAACGGCGGCGAAACCATGGCCTGACGCGGGCGGCGGGCCCTGCGCCCGCCGTTCCTCGCCTTTTTTCCAACAATCAAGGAGTTATCCCGATGGAGCAGACCCTGGAGCAGGAAGCGCCAGTGCCGTTTCCGCAGATCCGGTCGGTGTTGAAGCACAAGCGCCGCATCGTCGGCGCGGCGAGCGCGGGCGTCGCCGCGCTGGGCATCTGGCTGGCATGGCGCACCGGCGTCGTCGAGCTGTATGCGATCGCACTGGTGCTCGCGGCGGCGGTGCACATGGCCATGAAGGTGGCGGTCGAGGTGATCGAGCTGGTCGCCGAGACGCTGATGCCGAGATGAGCACGATGACATTCGACGTCTGCGTGGTGGGCGCGGGCCTGGCGGGGCTGACCGCCGGCGTGCGCGCGGCCGAGGCCGGGCTGCGCGTGGTGGTGCTCGAGCGCTCGGCCGATCCCGAGTACCTGTGCAATTCGCGCCTGACCGGCGGCGCCTTCCACGTCTGCCTCAACGACATCCAGACCGAGGCCGGTCGGCTCGAGCGGATCATCCTCGACGCGACGCACGGCGCCGCGCACGCGGGCCTCGCGCGCGCCATCGCGACCGATGCGCGCCGCGCCGTCAAGTGGCTGCAGTCGCAGGGCATCCGTTTCATCAAGGGCGGCTCGGAGCCGCACCACAACTTCGTGCTGTCGCCGCCTTCGCTGCAGCGCGTGGGCTCGGAATGGCGCGGCCGCGGCGGCGACGTGCTGCTGCGCACGCTGGGCGCGGCCCTTTCGCGCCATGGCGGCGAGCTCAGGCGCGGGCACCGGGCGCAGGAGCTGATGGTGGCGAATGGCCGCTGCGTCGGCGTGAAGGGCGCGGCGCAGGAGGGCCCGTTCGCGATCGAGGCCGATGCGGTCGTGATCGCCGACGGTGGCTTCCAGTGCGATCCGGCGCTGCTGCGCCAGAGCATCTCGCCCGAGCCCGCGAAGCTGCTGCAGCGCAATGCGCGTTCGGGCCTGGGCGATGGCGTGCGCATGGCGCAGGCGGCCGGGGCGCGGCTGTCGGACCTGCGCGGCTTCTACGGCCACGTGATGAACCGCAACGCAATGACCGACGACCGGCTGTGGCCGCTGCCGTGGATGGACAACGTGGCCACGGCCGCCATCGTGGTGGATGCGGGCGGGCGGCGCATCGCCGACGAGGGCCGCGGCGGCGTCTACCTGGCCAACCGCATCGCGGCGCTGGCGGATCCGCTGTCGGCCTTCGTGGTCTTCGACCAGCCGATCTGGGACGGGCCGGGCACCTCGCGCTTCCTGCCGCCCAATCCGCACATGGAGAAGTGCGGCGGCGCCATCGAGCGCGCCGATTCGATCGAGGCGCTGGCCGGCAAGCTCGGCATCGACGGCGCGGCGCTCGCGGCCACGGTCGCGGCACACAACGCCGCGCTGGCGGCGGGCACGACGGCGCAACTGGCGCCGCCGCGCAGCCTGGGGAGCTACAAGGCGCTGCCGATCGCGACCGGGCCCTTCTACGGCGTGCCGGTATGCGCCGGCATCACCTACACCATGGGCGGCCTCGCGATCGACGAATGGTCGCGCGCCATGGACGAACAGGGCGCGCCCTTCGCGGGGCTGTACGCGGCCGGCGGAGCCAGCGGCGGCCTCGAGGGCGGCGAGGACGTCGGCTACGTGGGCGGCCTGGCGAAGGCCGCCACCACCGGCCTGCGCGCCGCGGAGCACATCGTGGGCCAGCGCGCAACGGCGCGCGCCTGAGCGATGCGCAACATCAAGACTGGGAAGCAATGGAACAACAAGCAGTGAAGACGGACGTGCTCGTGGTGGGCGGCGGTCCGGTGGGGCTGTCGCTCGCGGGCGACCTGGGCTGGCGCGGCCATGCGTGCGTGCTGATCGAGCAGGGCGACGGCGTGGTGCGGCAGGCCAAGATGGACGGCGTGGGCGTGCGCACCATGGAGTTCTGCCGGCGCTGGGGCATCGTGGGCGACGTGGAGGGCAGCGACTACAACCGCGCCTATCCGCAGGACAACGTCTACCTGACCACGCTCGACGGCTACGAGCTGGGCCGCCAGCCGATGCCGGCGATGCAGGACGACCGGCCGCCGCCCGAGAGCCCGCAGAAGCGCGAGCGCTGCCCGCAGAACATGTTCGACCCGATCCTGCAGAAGTTCGCGCGCTCGCGCCCGGGCGTCTCGCTGCGCTACGGCCAGCGGCTGCTCGACTTCGAGCAGGACGCCGAGGGCGTGACCGCCACCGTCGAGCACGCCGCCACCGGCGTCAGGACCGTCTACCGCGCGCGCTACCTGGTCGGCTGCGACGGCGGGCGCAGCACCGTGCGCGAGCGGCTGGGCATCGGCATGCAGGGCAAGGGCGTGCTCACGCACACCACCAACGTGATCTTCCGCTGCGCCGGCTTCAACGCGCTGCACGACAAGGTGCCGGGCTACCGCTACATGTTCGTCGGCGCGCAGGGCGTGTGGGCGACCATCGTCGCGATCAACGGCAAGGACCAGTGGCGCATGTCGATCATCGGCACCGCCGACGAACGCAAGGTCTACGGCGACGACGAGCTCAAGGCCTTCGCGCACCGCGCGGTGGGGCGCGTGTTCGAGCTCGAGATCCTCAGCATCCTGCGCTGGACCCGCATCGAGCAGGTGGCCGACGCCTACGGGCGCGATCGCGTGTTCATCGCGGGCGACGCCTGCCATCTGACCTCGCCGACCGGCGGGCTCGGCATGAACACCGGCATCGGCGACGCGGTCGACATCTCGTGGAAGCTCTCGGCCTGCCTCGAGGGCTGGGGCGGTCCGGCGCTGCTGGCGTCCTATGGCATCGAGCGCCGCCCGATCGCGCACCGCATCACGCGCTTTTCCACCAGCAACCTCGAGGTGATGCAGCAGGTGCCGCACACCGCGCAGGTCCTCGAGGCCGGCGAGGCGGGCGACCGCGCCCGCGCACAGGTGGGGCAGGCGCTGTCCGACGGGCTGCGCAAGGAGTGGTTCTCGAAGAACATGCACCTGGGCAACCGCTACACCGGCTCGCCCGTGTGCGTCTACGACGAGCCCGAGTCGCCCGAGCAGATCCAGGCCGAGTTCCTCGATGCTGTGAACTACCGGCCCGGCACGCGGCCCGGCGCGCGCGCGCCGCATGCCTGGCTCGAGGACGGGCGCTCGACGCTCGACCTCTTCGGCCGCGGCTTCGTGCTGATGAGCGATGCGGCCCACGTCGACGAGGCCGCCGCGCTGCTGGCCGCGGCCGAGGCGGCGGGCGTGCCCGTGCGCCAGCATGCGATGCGCGAGCCCGAGGTGATCGCGGCCTACCAGAAGCGCCATGTGCTGGTGCGGCCCGACGGGCACGTGGCCTGGCGCGGCGATGCGATGCCGCGCGACCCGGCGGCGCTGGTGAAGACCGTGGCCGGACATTGAGCCGCACGGGCAAGGAAACCGAAATGGAAACGAGAGGAATGCAATGACACAGCAAGAGAACCAGCACGACGTGGTCGTGATCGGCGCCGGCATGGCCGGCCATTGCGCGGCCATCGAGGCGGCGCGGCGCGGCGCCAGCGTGCTGCTGCTCGAGAAGACCGCGCTGTACGGCGGCAGCACCCGCATGTGCGGCGGCGCCTTCGCGTTCGCGGGCACCGAGGTGCAGCGGCGCAACGAGATTCCCGACAGCGCGCAGCTGCTCGAGCAGGACCTGCTCGAGGCCGGCAAGCACCGCAACGACAAGGCGCTGGTGCATGTGTACGCCGAGCGCCAGTACGAGACCTACGAATGGCTGCAGGCGATGGGCCTGCGCTTCGACAAGGTCTCGTTGAGCGGCAGCCAGTCGGTGCCGCGCAACCACAGCATCGACCCCGTGCTGGTGCTCGAGACGCTGCATGCGCAGGCGCTCGCGGCCGGCGTCGCGTACCGCGCCGGCGCCCACGTCGAGCGGCTGCTGACCGAGGGCGAGGGCGATGCACGCCGCGTGACCGGCGTGGTGCTGAAGAACGGCGAGCGCATCGGCGCACGCGGCGGCGTGGTGATCGCCACCGGCGGCTTCTCGCGCGCGCCCGACCTGGTCGAGCGCTTCGCGCCGCACCTGCGCGAGGCACGGCCCATGGGCGGCCACGGCAACACCGGCGACGGCCTTCGCATGGCCTGGGCGCTCGGCGCCGACCTGATCGACCTGGGCTACGTCAAGGGCACCTTCGGCGCGCCCGTGGCGGAGCCGGCGCCGGGCAAGGAGGAGGTGGCGCCGCGGCTGGTGTCGGCCATGTACCGCGGCGCGATCATCGTGAACAGGGCAGGGCGCCGCTTCGTGAATGAATCGGTGTCGTACAAGACCATCGGCGACCGCTGCCTCGAGCAGCCCGAGCTGCTGGGCTTCCAGGTCTTCGACCAGCGCGTGATGGACCAGTCCTCGCCGCTGCCCACGGTGGCCGACTACCAGGGCGCGCTCGATGCCGGCCTGGTGAAGCAGGCCGATTCGCTCGAGGCGCTCGCGACGGCGCTCGGCATCGATGCCGACGCGCTGCGCGAGACCGTCGACGCCTACAACCGCGCGTGCGACGGCGCCGAGCCCGATGCCTTCGGTCGCACCTCGCTGAGCACCGGCTACGGCAAGCCCACGCGCGTGGAGACCGGGCCGTTCTACGGCCTGGCCTGCACCACCGGCCTGACCTCGACCTACTGCGGCCTGCACATCGACGTCGATGCGCGCGTGCTCGACGTCTACAAGCGGCCGATCGAGGGCCTCTATGCGACGGGCGAGGTGATGGGCGGCTTCCACGGCGAGACCTACATGAGCGGTTCCTCGCTGGCCAAGGGCTGCATCTTCGGACGCCTGGCGGCGCAGCATGCCGTGGCGAGGGCCACGGCATGAGCGCGGGACAGACCAGCCCCGGCGCGCGTTTCCGCACCGCGCTGCGCGAGGAATCGCCGCTGCAGATCGTCGGCACGATCAACGCCAACCATGCGCTGCTGGCGCGCCGCGCCGGCTACCGCGCGATCTATCTCTCGGGCGGCGGCGTCGCCGCGGGCTCGCTGGGCCTGCCGGACCTCGGCATGAGCGGCCTGGAGGACGTGCTGGTCGACGTGCGCCGCATCACCGACGTGTGCGACACGCCGCTGCTGGTGGACATCGACACCGGCTTCGGCCCCAGCGCCTTCAACATCGCGCGCACCGTGCGCAGCCTGGTCAAGGCCGGCGCGGCCGCCTGCCACATCGAGGACCAGGTCGGCGCCAAGCGCTGCGGCCACCGGCCGGGCAAGGAGATCGTGGGCGTGCGCGAGATGGCCGACCGCGTGAAGGCGGCCGTGGATGCGCGCACCGATGGCGCCTTCTTCGTGATCGCGCGCACCGACGCCATCGCGATGGAGGGCGTCGAGGCCGCGATCGAGCGCACGCTAGCCTGCGTCGAGGCCGGCGCCGACGCGGTGTTTGCCGAGGCTGCGCTGGACCTGCCGACGTACCGGCGCTTCGTGGACGCCACTGGCGTGCCGGTGCTTGCGAACATCACGGAGTTCGGCAAGACGCCGCTGTTCTCGGTCGAGGAGCTGCGTTCCGCCGGCGTCGCGATGGTGCTCTATCCCTTGAGCGCCTTCCGCGCGATGAACAAGGCGGCCGAGGCGGTCTATGGTGCGATACGCCGCGATGGCCATCAGCGCGCGGTGCTCGATGCGATGCAGACGCGCGAGGAGCTCTATGAACGCATCGGTTATCACGCGTTCGAGCAGCAGCTCGATGCGCTGTTCGCCGTAGGACGCCAGAGCAGCGAGACCGCGGGCTGACCGGACGCGGAAAGCAGCCGATCGCCGCGTGGAAGGGCTGCCTTCGGGTGGGGTCCGATGCTCAGCTCGCGACGGTCAGCCGGGCGATCTCCGCAGCGGCCTTGCGTGCGAAGGCCACCACCTCGGCCCGCCTCTCGGGGGCCAGCCGCTCGGGCACCGCCGCCACGCTCACGGCGCCGATGGGAATGCCAAGGGCGGTCACGATCGGGATGCCGATCGCGTTCATGCCGGGCATGACCTTGCCGTCGCTCAGGAAGAAGGTGGAAGAGGCCACGCCGGCGGCGCGCGTGGCCTGCACCTTCTCGCGCAGCCGATCGACCGAGATCTCGGGCGCATAGGGCACGTAGCGCGAGACGTTGGAACGCAGCACCTCGTCGACGTCGGCATCGGACATCGCGCTGAGGATCGCGAGGCTGCCCGCGCCGACGCCCATCGGCCGGCGATCGCCCACCGACATCGTGAGCGTGCGGATCGGGTACTCGCCTTCGTAGCGCGCGATGCACAGCGAGTCCCTGCCGTCGGGGATCGACAGGAACACCGTGTCCTGCGTCTCGTCGGTCAGGCGCGCGAGCGCATCGACGCTCGCGCGGCGCAGGTTGAGGCGCTGTCCGGCCAGTGCGCCGAGGCTGAAGAGCTCGAGCCCGAGGTAGTAGCGGCGCGTCGTCTCGTTTTGCGACAGCAGCTTCTGCTCGATCAGTGCGGCCAGCAGGCGCCGCACGGTCGGCTTGCTCAGGCCCTGGTCGCTCACCAGGTCGGTGAGGCGCGCGCCCGCGTCGCCGCAGGCGGCCACGGCCTGCAGCAGGCGCACCGCGCGCTCCACCGCCTGGGTGCCGGTGCGCGATTCAGTCAGTTCGGTCTCCTCGATGGGCGCGGTACTCATGCGGCAAAGGATACGACAGAGTCATCGGCGTTCTCGCGCGCGCCTCAGCTCAGCTTGCCCGTCGATTTCTCGAGCGCGGCCCAGGCTTCCTCGCCGAAGTTCTTCTTCCAGGTTTCGTAGAAGCCGGCACCGCGCAGCGCCTCGCGGAACGGCGCGACATCGGGCTCGTTGAACTTCAATCCCTTGCCCGCGAGATCGGCGCGCACGCTATTGTTGAGCTGCGCGAGGTCGGCGCGCTCCGCCATGGCGGCTTCGTTGATGTGCCTGGCGACGATGGGGCGCAGCGATTCGGGCAGCCGTTCCCAGGCGCGGCGGTTGGCGAGGAACCAGAAGCCGTCCCAGGCATGGTTGGTGATCGAGCAGAACTTCTGCACCTCGTAGAACTTGGCGGTCGAGAGGATCGACAGCGGGTTCTCCTGCGCATCGACGATCTTCGTCTGCAGCGCCGAGTACAGCTCGTTGAAGTTGATCGGCGTGGTGGCCGCATCCAGGCTCTTGAACAGCGAGATGAAGATCGGCGCCGAGGCGAGACGGATCTTCAGTCCCTTGAGGTCGGCCGGCTTGTCGATCGGGCGCGTGCTGGTCGTGATCTGGCGAAAGCCGCTGTCCCAGATCTTGTCCATGGCCACGAGGTTGGACTTGGCGATCTGGCCGCGCACGTAGGTGCCGAGGCTGCCGTCCATCGCCGACCAGACCGCGTCGTAGTTGGGAAAGGCGAAGCCCAGGCCGCTGATCGATGCGGCGGGCACCAGGGTCGCGAGGATCAGGCCCGACAGCGTCATGAACTCGATCGCGCCCGAGCGCACCTGGCTGAGCATGTCGGTGTCCGAGCCGAGCTGCCCGGTCGGGAACACCTGCAGCTCCACGCGCCCGCCGGTGTCGGCCTTGATGCGCGCCGCCGCCTCGTTCGCACGGACGTTGAGCGGATGCGCCAGCGGCAGGTTGTTGGCGAACTTGCAGGTGAACTCCGGCGCTGCCTGGGCGGGCAGCGACACCAGCGTGGCGCCGGCGGTCGCGGCGCCGCCGATCAGCAGCGTTCTGCGTGTCATCGAACTCATGTCTGTCTCCTGTGGGGGGTGGGTCGTTGTGTGGTGCGCCTTGGCACTCTTCAATGGTCCACAAAATGGACCTATGGTTTGCACGAATCTGCAGCGCGGTTTCATTCTAGATAATGCTTCCATTGCGGCGAGACGGGAGAATCCCGAACAAGCCGGTCCCAAAGTAGGTACACATAATGGACCATCAATCGAAAACCAAAGGCGCCACGGTCGTGACCGGCGGTGCCTCCGGCATCGGCCTGGCCACCGTCGAGCTGCTGTGGCAACGCGGGCAGCGCGTGGTCGTGGCCGATGCCAACGCTCGGGCCATCGATGCGCTGCGCGACCGCGCGGACCTGCCGCTGGACCTCGCCTGCCTCATGCCCTGCGACGTCACCGACGAGGCCGAGGTCGAGCGCATGTTCGAACGCGCGCAGGCGCGCTTCGGCCGCATCGCGGGCCTGGTGCAGTCGGCCGGCATCGGCGCGGAGATTCCCTTCCTCGACACGCCCACGCGCACCTTCCGCCAGGTGCTGGAGGTCAACCTGGTCGGCGCCTTCGTCGTCGCGCGCACCGCGGCGCGCCGGATGGCCGCGCAGGGCGGCGGCGCCATCGTCAACATCGCCTCGGCCTCGGGCCTGGTGGGCAACGCGGGGCGCAGCGCCTACGGCGCCTCCAAGGGCGGGCTCGTCACGCTGACCAAGGTGATGGCCGTCGAGCTGGCCGAGGCCGGGATCCGCGTGAACGCGGTCGCGCCGGGCGCGATCGAGACACCGCTGGTGGCCACCATGCATTCGCCCGCCACGCGCGCCTCGCTGCTCGAGCGCATTCCCCAGCGGCGCTACGGCACGCCCCATCAGGTGGCGAGCGTCATCGCCACCCTGCTCGACGACGAGCTCAGCGGCTACTGCACCGGCCAGGTCATCGCCATCGACGGCGGCATGACGGCCGCCGGGCTGCTGGCCGCCGCGCGCTTGCGAGAGGCCTCCGAGGCCACCTGATCCCGACTTTCCATCCACTCCATCCCATAAAGGAAACCCACCATGCTGCCCTCCTCGAACACCGCCGTCGCCGAACGTCCGGCGCGACTGCGCGATGCCACGATCCACATCCACGACGTCGCTGCCGCCCCCTGGGTCGAAGCCGGCAAGCCGGGCCTGCACCAGAAGCTCGTGCGCGGCAACGAAGGCCAGGGCGAGTTCCTGGGCCTGCTGGGCTTCGACGCGCTGGTGGCCAGCGGCCTGCACCAGCACACCGGCGTCACCAGCAGCTACATGCTCGGCGGCTCGCTGACCGACCACTGGGACACCTACAAGGAAGGCGTCACCGGCATCAACCTCGAAGGCTCGACGCACGACGCCATGTGCTACTGCAAGACTTCGATGGTCAACCGCCTCGAGGCGCCGGTGCTCTATCCGCAGGACTTCTCGCTGCACACGCTGCACCATGGTTCGCGCCATGGCGACTTCGGCAATCCCGCGCCCGAACTCACGCCCACGCTGAGCATCGAGGTGGCGCGCGTGCAGGCGGTGCCGACCGCCGCGGCCGGTGTCACCCGCCGCATGATCTTCGACTACGGGCGCCCCGCGCAGCACGGCCGCCCCGGCGCAGCGGTGAACCATCGCCACGTCTGCCTCACGATGCTGCCGCGCTCGCGCGTGCCGGTCTTCAAGACCTCGGCGCTGACCGAGTTCTTCGTGCTCGGCGGCGAGATGACGATCGATGGCCGGCGCGCCGGCCCCGCCAACTTCGTGATCGTGGAGCCCGGCACCGAGGTCGCCATCGGCTCGGAGTTCGGCTGCACGCTGCTGGCCTGGGCCGACGGTCCCACCGCCTGGAGCGATCTCGAGGCCCCCGACCTGTTCGGGTTCTGATCCCGGCGCGGCGACCGCACCCGGGCCCCACGTCCTTCCCAAGAAAAAGATCGGCAGTGCCATGAACACCAACTCCCTGCATGCGGCCGCCATGGATCCGCCGGCGCAGCGGTCGCACGCTTCCGAGGCCGCGGACTCGGGCTTGCTCCAGCGGGCGACCCGTACCGCGGTGCGCATCGTCGAGGTGCTGGCCTGCGTCCTCGTGGCCGCGGAGATCGTGCTGCTGCTGTGTGGCGTCGTCTCGCGCTACGTGTTCCGCCAGCCGCTGACCTGGTCGGACGAACTGGCCTCGATCCTCTTCCTGTGGCTGGCGATGCTGGGCGCGGTGCTGGCCTTCTGCCGCGGCGAACACATGCGCATGGCGGCACTCGTCAACGGGCTCGACGAGCCGAAGCGGCGCTTCTTCGCGACCCTCGCCGTGATGGTCTGCGTGGCCGTGCTGCTGGCGCTGGCCTGGCCCGCGATCGAGTACGCGCAGGACGAGGCCTTCATCAGCACGCCGACCCTGCACCTGCCGAACATCTGGCGCGCGGCCGCCATGCCGGCGGGGCTGGTGCTGATGCTGGCCTTCGCGCTGCTCACCCTGCTGCGGCGCGAACGCCTGGCGCACGTGGCGGGGGCGGTCGTGCTGCTGGCGGCCATCGCTGCGGCGCTGTGGCTGCTGCGCCCGTGGCTGATGGAGATCGGCAACTACCGGCTGCTGGTGTTCTTCGTGCTGCTGGTCGGCGCTGGAGTGTTCGCGGGCGCGCCGATCGGCTTCGTGTTCGCGCTGGCCACCGTGGCCTTCCTGGCGGTCACCACCTCCACGCCGTTGAGCGTGGTGGTCTCGCGCATGGACGAGGGCATGAGCCACCTGATCCTGCTGTCGGTGCCGTTGTTCGTGTTCCTGGGCCTCCT
This sequence comes from Variovorax sp. GW821-FHT09B01, assembly GCF_059418345.1. Lineage (NCBI taxonomy): Bacteria > Pseudomonadati > Pseudomonadota > Betaproteobacteria > Burkholderiales > Comamonadaceae > Variovorax > Variovorax sp. GW821-FHT09B01. The sequence continues at coordinate 37,798 of NZ_JBWKPQ010000001.1, forward strand.
GATCGAGGCCACGGGCATCGCGCGCAGCCTGGTGTCGTTCCTGGCCGCGCTGATCGGCCACGTGCGCGGCGGCCTCTCGTACGTGCTGCTCGGCGCGATGTTCCTGGTGTCGGGCATCTCGGGCTCGAAGGCGGCCGACATGGCGGCCATCGCGCCCGGGCTCTTCCCGGAAATGAAGAAGCGCGGCGTGGACGAGGGCGACCTGGTCGCGCTGCTGTCGTCCTCGGGCGCGATGTCCGAGACCATTCCGCCGAGCCTGGTGCTCATCACCATCGGCTCGGCCACGGGCGTCTCGATCGCCGCGCTGTTCACCGGCGGCATCCTGCCCGCGGTGGTGATGGCGCTCGCGCTGTCCGTGGTGGTGTGGTTCCATTGCCGCAACGACGTCGTCGATGCCGCGCCGGGCCTGCTGCGTTCGGCCGCCTACTGGCGCACGGTGCGCCGCACGCTGCTGCTCGCCTTGCCGGGGCTCGCGCTGCCGTTCCTGATCCGCGCCGCCGTGGTCGAGGGCGTGACCACCGCCACCGAGGTCTCCACCGTGGGCATCCTCTATGCGCTGGTGGCGGGCTGGCTCATCAACAAGGGCCTGCCGTGGCGCCGCCTCGGCGCGATGCTGGCCGAGACCGCCGCGCTGTCGGGCGCGATCCTGCTGATCATCGGTGCCGCCACGGCCATGGCCTGGGCATTGACCCAGTCGGGCTTCTCGCGCGACCTGGTGGCGGCGCTCGCCGGCGTGCCGGGCGGGCACTACACCTTCCTGGCGCTGTCGATCGTCGCGTTCGTGCTGCTGGGCTCGGTGCTCGAGGGCATTCCCGCGATCGTGCTGTTCGGGCCGCTGATGTTCCCGATCGCCAAGGAGATCGGCGTGCACGAGGTGCACTACGCGATGGTCGTGGTGCTGGCGATGGGCATCGGCCTGTTCATGCCGCCGTTCGGCGTGGGCTACTACACGGCCTGTGCCATCGGCCGCATCTCGCCGGACCGCGGCATGAAGGCCATCCTGCCGTACATGGGCGCACTGCTGGCCGGGCTGCTGCTGATCGCGCTCGTGCCCTGGATCTCGATCGGTTTCCTGTAGCGCTCCGTGGGCGGACGGAGACGCCGCCTCGCCTAAACCGCGGCGAGACGCAACCCGGATGCAAGAGCCAGGAACCCGTCGATCGCCTTTTGGGAAGCCTCGTGCGGGTCCTTCGCGCTTGCGATCCACAACGACGCCCCGAGCAATGCGCCCATGATCAGGCGCGCCGTGGCGGGCGCATCGACGGGCCGCACCGTCTTCTCGGCGATGAGTTTCTCGATGCTGCGCTGCGTGCTCATGATGCAGGAGTTCTGGCTGGGCCAGCGCGATGGATCGCCCAGCACCGCCGGTCCGTCGAGAAACACGATGCGCTGGATCTCCGGCTCGAGCGCCATCTTGATGTAGGCAATGCTTTCGTCGATGAAGCCGTCCCAGGTCGTCTTCGCTTCATCGACGATGGCGGTGAGCCGGGCCGTCATCTCCGCGTCGATCTGCGCGATCACCGCCTCGAGCAAGCCCTTCTTGTCCCCGAAGTGATGGTAGAGGGCACCGCGCGTGAGCCCGGCCTGGGCGGTCAGCACGTCCATCGAGCTCTGCGCGAATCCCTGGGTGGCAAACGATTCTCTTGCCGCTTTGATGAGCTTGGCACGGGTCTCCAAGATCATGTCCGAACGCTTCTGTGCCATGAAATCCTCAAATTGACCTACGCGGCGTATGTGAATTGACATACGTCGCGTATGTGAAATAGCATACTCACATACGAGGCGTATGTTAGTTGCTGGCGGGTGCTCTGGAAAGCGTCGCGCCGCCGCCTGGACATCCTGGAATCGATCGCAGCCGAGGGAATCGCGATGAACATCTATGAGCAGGGGCTGGACCGGAACGCGGCGAACTTCGAGCCGCTGTCGCCGACGAGCTTCATCGAGCGAAGTGCGCAGGTCTTCGCCGACATGCCCGCCGTGATTCACGGCGATCGCCGCTTCACCTGGTCGCAATGCAGGGACAGGTCGGCCCGGCTGGCTGCCGCGCTGCGCGAACTCGGGGTGCGACGAGGCGACACGGTCAGCGTCATGCTCGCCAACACGCCCGAGATGATCGAAGCGCACTACGCGGTGCCGGGCATCAATGCGGTGCTCAACACGCTGAACACCCGGCTCGATGCGGACCTGCTGGCCTGGCAGATGAACCACTGCGAGACCCGGGTGCTGATCACCGACAGCGAGTTCGCACCGGTCATGCGGCAAGCGCTGCGCGCGCTGAAGCTGGTCCATGGCCGCACGCCGATCGTGATCGACGTGTGCGATTCCGAACGCATCGGTCCTCACGAACGCGTCGGCCAGCACGCGTACGAGTCCCTCCTGGCGTCCCACCTGCCGGTGCCCAAGCTGCAAGGGCCGCTCGACGAATGGGATGCCATCGCCGTCAGCTACACCTCGGGGACCACCGGCGATCCGAAGGGCGTGGTGACCCACCATCGCGGGGCGTACCTGAACGCGGTGTGCAACGTCGCGGTCTGGACGATGCCTCCCTTCGCGCGCTATCTCTGGACCCTGCCGATGTTCCATTGCAACGGCTGGTGTTTTCCCTGGACGGTGGCGCTTCTCGGCGGGGTGCACGTGTGCCTGCGGAAGGTGGAGGCCAAGGCGATCTTCGCCGCCATGCGGGACCACGGGGCCGACCACTACAGCGCGGCACCGATCGTGCACGACCTCCTGATCGCGGCACCTGCCGAAGACAGGCTAGGGATCGCGCACAAGGTCCGCGCAATGGTGGCGGGCTCCGCACCGCCCGCCACCATGATCGAGGGCATGGCCCGTCTAGGCATCGAGATGATCCATGTCTACGGACTCACGGAGGTGTACGGACCCGCGGCCGTTTCTGCCAGACAACCGTCGTGGGACCAGGCCAGTCCGGCCGAGCAGGTACGGTTGAACGGGCGGCAAGGCGTGCGGTATCCGCTGCAGGAAGACATGACGGTGCGCGACCCGGTCACCCTGCAAGCGGTGCCGGCCGATGGCGAAACCATCGGCGAGATCATGTTTCGCGGCAACATCGTGATGAAGGGCTACCTGAAGAACGAGGCCGCCACCGAGAGCGCCTTTGAAGGCGGCTGGTTCCATAGCGGCGACCTCGCGGTCCTGGAGCCCGATGGCTACGCCAGGATTCGCGATCGCAGTAAGGACGTGATCATCTCCGGCGGCGAGAACATCAGTTCCATCGAGGTCGAGGATGCCCTGTATCGCCATCCGGCCGTGCTGTCGTGCGCTGTCGTCGCCAAGCCCGATGCCAGATGGGGCGAGACGCCCCTGGCATTCGTCGAGTTGCGGCCGGGCACCGAGGTCACGGCGGAACAGCTGATGGCCCACTGCCGAACGATGCTCGCCAAATACAAGATCCCGCGCGAAGTTCGATTCGAGGCGCTGCCCAGGACGGCGACCGGAAAGATCCAGAAGTTCCAGCTCCGCCGCAAGGCCAGTTCGGTGGAGGCGCTCGAATGAGCGCGCGCCAGGCCGAAACCCCCTAGCTCCCCCGCCATGTAGCGGCACACCCATGCCGCGGACTCTCCACGACACGTGGGGAGGGCCCGCGCACGCCCGGTTTTCTTGCTCGTCCACCCAGTCCTTGCACAGGAGTATTCATGATCGAAAGTCTCATCGGTTACCAGTCGCCATCCATGATTGCCGACGCGGCGACGCGGAAGTCCCTCCACGGCTTCATCGCCCAGACGCTGCACGCGCTCTCCACGCCCGACTCGGGCGTCGCCGCGTACTTCGCGGACCCGGACATCGTGATCGCCGGCTCCGGCCTCGACGAGTACTTCATCGGGCCCGAGAAGGCACAGGCCGGCGTGAGATGGGTGACCACGCTGGGTATTCGGTGGGAGCCGAAGGTCGTCCTGTGCTGGATGCAGGGCGACATCGCCTGGGCCCAGATCCGCATCGACGGCCACAAGATGGAAGCCGGTGCGCCGGCGGTGGTGCCGTACGTGGCGACAGGAATCTTCAGGCGCAAGACCGATGGCTGGACCTGGCTCTACTGGGGCGGGGGTGAACCGCAGAAGGAGCCGCGCCTGTAGCCCGGGCGCGATGCCCGATGTCGAACAGGACCACCCCGATGACTGACCGGAACGTGCAGGTTGCCGCACCCGCCGACACATCCCTTCGCCAAGTCGCGAACGCGAAGAAGATCGGCCTCATCGTCAATCCGATCGCAGGCATGGGCGGGCGCGTCGGCCTCAAAGGGACCGATGGTGCCGGCGTGCTGGACGAGGCGAGGCGACGGGGTGCGCGGCCGGTCTCGAGCGAAAGAGCCCTGCAGGCGCTGAAGAAGCTGGCGGCTTCGAAGGCCGAGTTCTCGCTGGTCACGGCTCAGGGAGAGCTCGGCGAGGATGTCGCGCGGCAGGCCGGCTTGCATCCGGTCGTGGTCCACGGCAAGCCGCATGCGGGCAGCACTCCCGCGGACACGCGGGACGCCGTGGTCGCGATGCTGCGCGAGTGCGTCGACCTCCTGCTGTTCGCAGGGGGAGACGGCACCGCGCGCGACGTGCTGAGCGTTGCCGGCGATCGAGTGCCGATGCTCGGAATTCCAACGGGCGTGAAGATGTACTCCGCCGTTTTCGGCACGAGCGCTCTGAACGCGGGTGACCTGGCGGCACGCTTCATCGAGGGCGATCCATCGGTGCGGCTGCGCGAGGCCGAGGTGATGGACATCGACGAGATGGCGATGCGGGAAGACAGGATGTCGGCCCGGCTTTATGGCTATGCGCAAAGTCCGCATCACCGCCAACTCGCGCAGAACGCCAAGGCCGGCTCGGGGTTGTCCGAGAACGTGGCGCTCGAGGCCGTGTCGCGGCAGCTGGCCCGCCAGATGCGCCCCGGCTGTCTCTACATCCTGGGGCCGGGCACCACGACGCGCCGCGTGATGTCGGCGCTCGGCTTGCCCAAGACGCTGCTGGGCGTGGACGCCGTGCTCGACGGCGCACTCGTCGGCGCCGACCTCGACGAGCACGCGCTGCTCCAGCTGATGCGGGGGCGCGAAAGCTACATCGTCGTCAGCGTGCTCGGCGGGCACGGCAGTCTGTTCGGACGAGGGAACCAGCAGATCAGCGCGGACGTGATTCGCCAGGTCGGACGCGACCACATCCAGATCGTCGCGACCCTCGAAAAACTCGTCGCCCTGGAATCGGGTGCGCTGCACGTCGATACGGGCGACGAAGAAGTGGACGCCATGTTGAGCGGCTACCTGCCGCTTCGCACGGCGCCCGATCGCACGGTGTATTTCAAAGTCAGATCGTGACTCTATCCATGCCAGATTCAAGTGAAGGAACACCAGATGAATAACGGTACCGCCCATCCCTACATGGCGAACTCGGTCCCCGCGATCAAGCGGGAGATGCTCGACGCCATCGGCGTGGAGACCATCGAGGAATTGTTCGAGCAGATTCCGCGCGAGCATCGCCTGCAGCGTCCGATCGACCTGCCGCCGGCGCTCACCGAAAGCGAGCTGCGACGGCACATGGTGACGACGCTCGCCAGGAACAGGACCGCCGAGCAGAACCTCAATTTTCTCGGCGCCGGTTGCTGGCAGCATCACGTGCCTGCTGCCTGCGACGAGGTCGTGCGTCGCAACGAGTGGCTGACCTCGGTCTTCGGCGAGCCCAGTTCCGACCATGGTCGCAACCAGGCGTGGTTCGAGTTCTGCAGCCAGCTCGGTGAGCTGCTCGACATGGACCTGGTCGGGCTGCCGGTGCGAAGCTGGGGCGTTGCCGCCGGCCACGCCATTCGCATGGCGTCGAGAATCACGAGCCGCAACGAGGTCGTCGTCGTTCGTGCCATCGACCCCGAGCGGCTCGCGGTCATCCAGAGCCTGTGCGAGCCGGTCGACATGGCCAGCCATATCGCGATACGCATGGTCGACTACGACCCGGCGACCGGCCTGATGGACCTCGACCATCTGCGCGCGACGCTCACGTCGAAGACCGCCGCCGTGTACTTCGAAACGCCGTCGTACTTCGGCGTGATCGAGCAGCACGGCGCGCAGATCGCCGAGCTGGCCCACGCCGTGGGGGCCGAGGTGATCGTCGGCGTGGACGCCATCTCCCTGGGCGTGCTGTCCGCCCCCGTCCACTATGGCGCCGACATCGTCGTGGGAACGACCCAGCCGCTGGGCGTGCACATGAACGGCGGTGGCGGCGCCGCCGGTTTCATCGCCTCGCGCGACGAGGAGCGCTATGCGCATCAGTACCCGACGCTGTTCATCAGCATCTCCGAGACCACCAAGGAGGGCGAGTACGGATTCGGCCTGAGCCTGTTCGAGCAATCGTCGTACGGGCTGCGCGACAAGGGCAATGACTGGACCGGGCATTCCGTGTACATGTGGGCGATCGCCAATTCGGTGTACATGGCCATGATGGGTCCCCAGGGCTTCGAGGAAGTCGGCGAGCTAATTCTTCAGCGAGCGCACCATGCCGCCCGGCTGCTGGGCCGGATCCCCGGGGTGCGCGTCGTCTTTCCCGAGGGCTTCTTCAAGGAGTTCGTCGTCAACTTCGACGGCACCGGGGTGCCCGTGGCGCAGATCAACAAGCGGCTGCTCGCGCTCGGCATCTTCGGCGGCAAGGACCTGAGCAGGGACTTCCCCGCGCTCGGCGCCAGCGCCTTGTACTGCGTGACCGAAATCCACACGCTGGCCGACATCGAGCGCCTGGCCAACGCCATCCAGAAAGCGATCCAACCATGAACACCAAGCTGCGCGAATATCACGCTCCGGTATGGAGCGAGCCCGTCATTCTCGAAATGGGCCATCCAGGGCGCCGAGGCGTCCTCTTCTCTCCCGTCGAAGACAGGGTGCGCGCCACGGTCGGCGACGCGGCGGACCTGATTCCTTCGACCATGCGGCGAGCGCGCAAGCCCGCGCTGCCGGAGCTGTCGGAACCCGAGGTGCTCTACCACTATCTGCGCCTGTCGCAGCAGACCCTGGGCATGATGAGCATCAGCCTGTTCGGCACCTGCACGATGAAATACAACGCGCAGATCAACGAGGCGATGGCCTGGCGGCCCGAGGTCACGCACCTGCATCCGTACCAGGACGAGGACACGATGCAGGGAGCGCTCGAGATCGTCCACGGGATGGACAAGATCCTGCGCGAGCTCTCGGGCATGGACCAGTTCGTGTTCCAGGCCGGTGGCGGCGCGGACGCCGCCTACACGAGCTGCGCCGTGACCCGGGCCTACCACGCGGCCCGCGGCGAGCTCGCCCAGCGCGACGAGATCATCACCACGATCCAGACCCATCCCAGCAGCGCGGCCACCGCCGCCGCGGCCGGGTTCAAGGTCATCACGCTGATGATCGAGGAGAACGGCTACCCGTCGCTCGAAGCGCTCAAGGCCGCCGTCTCGAACCGCACGGCCGCCTTGATGCTCAACAACCCCGACGACATGGGCGTCTACAACCCGGAGATCCGCGAGTGGACCCGCATCGTGCGCGAAGCGGGCGGCATCAGCTTCTACGACCACGCGAACTTCAACGGTGCGATGACCAAGATCCGCGCCCGCGAGCTGGGGTTCGATGCCTGCATGTTCATGCTGCACAAGACCTTCGGCGCGCCCAAGAGCGGCGTGGGCGGTCCCGCGGTCGGCGCCTATGGCTGCTCGGCCGAACTCGCGCCCTTCATGCCCAAGCCACTGGTGGCGTTCGACGGCGAGCGCTACCGCCTCGACTACGACCGGCCGCAGAGCTGCGGCAAGATCCGCGAGTTCTGGGGCAACCTGCCGGTGATCGTCAAGGCCTATGCGTGGTCGCGTTCCATGGGGGCCGAAGGCATGGCCGAGGCCTCGGACCTGTCGGTGCTCGCGAACAACTACATGGAGCGTGGCCTGCTCGCGATTCGCGGCGTCACGCGCTCCCATCCCGATGCGAAGAGCCCGCGCCTCGAGATGACGCGCTACAGCCTCCAGCAGCTCAAGGAAGACACCGGCGTCGACGTGCATGACGTGCAGAACCGCATGGCCGACTTCGGCATCGACCCGATGTGGACCAGCCACCATCCGTGGCTGGTTCCCGAGCCCTTCACGCCGGAGGCGGGCGAGATGTATGGCAAGGAAGCCCTCGACACCTGGATCGCCGTGCTGGCCCGGATCTCGGACGAGGCCTATTCGAATCCCGAGCTCGTGAAGACGGCCCCGCACAACCAGGCGGTGCACCGACTGAAGAACGCGTTGATCGACAACCCCGCGCACTGGGCCATGACCTGGCGCGCCTACCAGCGCAAGAGCAAGCTGGAGAAGCGCCCTCTGGACGCTCTTCCCCGGCACGGGCACTGAGTTGGAAGGCATGACGAATTTCGACCAGCACCCCGGTTACTCGGCCATGTTCAAGGAGGGGCAGCTGACGCTGGGCCTCTTCTTCGCGATCGAGTCCTACCAGGGCGCGATCCCGGAGATGGACGTGGCCAGCCAGGTCCGCATCGCGAAGATGGCCGAGTCGCACGGCTTCGCGGCGCTCTATTTCAGGGACGTTCCCCTCCATGTGCCTTCGTTCGGCGACGTGGGGCACATCTACGACCCCTGGGTGTTCATGGGCCATGTGGGTGCGCACACCTCGCGCATCGCGCTGGCCACCGGCAGCATCATCACGACGCTGCGGCATCCCCTGCATGTCGCCAAGGCCGCCGCGTCCGTGGACCGGCTCTCGAACCAGCGCCTGGTGCTGGGGCTTGCCACCGGCGACCGGCCGACGGAGTTCGCAGCCTTCAACCAATCGCTCGACAACCGCGGCGAGCTGTTTCGTGAAGCACTCGCCGTCATGCGTACGGCCTGGCGGGAGGACTTCCCGCGTGTCGCCACACCCAGGGTCGACCTGTCGGGTGGCGACACGCTGCCCAAGCCGGCGCTGCGCGATATCCCAGTGCTGGTCACGGGCAACTCGCGCCAGTCGGTCGCGTGGATCGCGCAGCATGCGGATGGATGGCTGCACTACCCGCAGAACGTGGACCCGCAGGCCGTGACGATCCATCAATGGCGCTCGCTGCATCAGGGCTTCAAGCCCTTTGCCCAGTCGCTCTACATCGATCTGGCGGAGGATCCCGATGCAGCGCCCACACCCATCTTCCTGGGCTTCAAGTCCGGCCACCGCTTTCTCGTCGAGTACCTCGGCGCCTTGAGGGACATTGGCGTGAACCACGTCGGCTTCAATCTCAAATACGGATCGCGCCCGGCGGCCGAGGTGGTCCAGGAGCTTGGCGAGTTCGTGGTGCCGCATTTCCCTGCGCATGCGGCATCTCGAGATCTCACTAAAGACAAGGCTGGAAGCTGAACAACGTGTCCGAACCCCTCATGACCAAGATGGCCTATCCCACAACCCCGTCGTGTCGACGTCGTCGATGAGCTGTTCGGGCTAAAGGTCGCCGACCCTTTTCGCTGGCTCGAAGCCGACGCGCGCAACGACGCCGACGTGGCGGCCTGGATCCATGCGCAGAGCGCGCTGACGGCGGGCGCCTTGGCGTCGCTGCCCGCGCGCGATGTCTTTCGCGAGCGGCTGACCGCGCTGTTCGACCACGAGCATTTCACCGCGCCGCACCCGCGCGGCGGGCGCTACTTCCACCTGCGCCAGTCCGGCCTGAAGAACCAGCCCGCGCTCCTCGTGCGCGAGGGCGTGGAGGGGGAGGACCGCGTGCTCCTCGATCCCGACACATGGTCCGACGACGGCACCGTGGCGCTGGCGGAGTGGGCCGCGTCCAGGGACGGCGCCCATGTCGCCTATGCGGTTCAGGAGAGCGGCACCGATTGGCGGACCATCAAGGTCGTCGATGCGGCCACCGGCGAGGTGCTCGAAGACAGGATCGAGTGGGTCCGGTTCACGGCGATCGCGTGGGCCGCCGACGGTTCCGGCTTCTTCTATGCACGCTATCCCGAGCCAGGCGACGGCGCCGCGTCACAGGCGGCCCTTGCCAACCACGCGGTCTACTTTCATGCGATCGGCACGCGGCAACCGGACGACAGGTTGTTGCATGCGACGCCTGAGCGGCCCGAGCTGCTGCATTTTCCCGATGTCACCAGCGGTGGCCGCCATGCGCTGATCTACTCCACGCCGGGCTCACAGACCAATTCGCTGACCGTCGTGGATCTCGCCAGCGACGGTTGGGAGACGCACACGCTGGTCGGCGATTTCGACAACGAGTGGACGGTGGTCGGCGACGTGGGCAGCACGCTCTATGTGCTGACCAGCCATGCGGCGGAGCGCCGCAGGATCGTGACCCTCGACCTCGAGGCCGAGAATCCGGTCGCGGTCGAACTGGTGCCCGAAGACGCCGCGGTGCTGAGCCATGCCTGGCTGGTCGGCGGGCGCTTGATGGCCACCTATTTCGTCGACGTCAAGAGCGAGATCCGGCGCTACACGCTCGACGGCCGGCCCGACGGCACGATCGCGCTGCCGGGCATCGGCAGCGCGGGCGGCTTCCAGGGCCATCGCGACGACAACGAAGCCTTCTTCGTCTTCACCAGCTTCAATGCGCCGACCACGATCTATCGCTACGACGTGGCCGCCAACACGCAGGCCGTGTGGGCGGCGCCGAAGGTGGGTGTCGATCTGGAACGCATCGTGGTCGAGCAGCATTTCTACGGCGCGAAGGACGGCACCCGCGTGCCGATGTTCATCGTGCGGCGCGACGACGTCGTCGGCGCGGCGCCCACGCTGCTGCACGGCTACGGCAGCTTCGGCATCAGCATGGTTCCGTTCTATTCACCCGACCAGCTGGCGTGGGTCGAGCAGGGCGGCGTGCTGGCCATTGCCAACATCCGTGGCGGTGGGGAGTACGGCAAGGCCTGGCACAACGGCGCGCGCATGGACCGGAAGCAGACCAGTTTCGACGACTTCATCGCCGCCGCCGAATATCTGCACGACCGCGGGATCGTGTCCGAAGATGGCCTGGCGGTCCATGGGGAATCCGCCGGCGGCCTGCTCGTGGGCGCGGTCGTCAATCAACGCCCCGAGTTGTTCGCGGCCGCCTTGCCGGGTGTCGGCGTGATGGACATGCTGCGTTTCAACCAATTCACCGGCGGCCACCTGTGGACGGGCGAGTACGGCGATCCGGCAGACCCGGCGCACTTCGACAACTTGCTGGCCTACTCGCCGTATCACAACGTTGCCGCCGGCAAACGCTATCCCGCGATCCTCGCCACCACCGCGGACACCGACGATCGCGTGGTGCCCGCACACACCTTCAAGTACATCGCGGCCATCCAGGCCGCCGACACCGGGTCGCAGCCGCACCTCGTGCGCATCGAGACGCGCGCGGGCCATGGTGCCGGCAAGCCGATGACGAAGGTGATCGACGAGCTGGCCGACAAGTGGGCGTTCGCCGCGCATTGGACGGGGCTGAAGTAGAGGCGACCGTGGCGCCGGGCGCTGCCGGCCAGGCGTGCTTCGTCACGCAGTCCATCCGCCGTCGGCGTTGATGGCCTGGCCGGTAATGAGACGGCCGTGCTCCGATGCGAGGAACGCGACGAGCGCGGCGACTTCTTCCGGCTTGCCATAGCGTCCGATGGCCATCATCTTGGCGTGCGCGACCGAGTGCGGATTCCGTTCCGGATCCGCCGGATTCATTTCGGTGTCGGTCGGTCCGGGATTGACCGTGTTCACGGTAATGCCACGGCTGCCGAGTTCCCGCGCCAATGCGCGCGTGAGTCCCGCCACCGCCGCTTTCGACGCGGTATAGATCGAGAGTCCGGGAAAGTTGGCCACCTGCCCGAAGGCGGAGCCGATGGCAACGATCGTGCCGCCGTCCTGCATGTGGGGAACCGCAGCCTTCGCCGCTTCGAAAACGCTGCGCACATGGATGTCGAAAGTGGCGTCGAAGCGATGGCCATCCAGTTCATCGATGGGCGCGGCGTCGAACACGCCGGCGGCGGACACCAGAATATCGACCTTCCCGAATTCGGAAACGGCCGCTTCGACAGCACGCGCGGTCGCGCCACGTTCGAGCGCGTCGGCCTGAATGGCAAAGCCCTTGCGCCCGGCCTGGCGTACCTGCTCGATCACCGATTGAGCACGCTCGGCCGAACGCGCATAGGTGATGGCGACGTTGGCGCCTTGGCGCGCCAGTGTGAGCGCGATCGCCGCGCCGATGCCACCACTGCCGCCGACAACGAGCGCGGTCTTGTTGGAGAGTTCGATCATGAAGATTTCCTTGGTCTTGATTGCTGTGGATGCGGGATGCGGGGCTCGTGTCGGCTTTGTCTACTTCTTGCCGGCAAGCTGCCGCTGAACCTCGAGCACGTCGATCGCGTAGTTCTGTTCGTAGAACTTTCCGTCGCGCACTTTGTGAAACGCGAACTCGCCGTACTCCACCGTGACGCCGGTGGGTTGCAGTCCCAGCCATTGCTTCGCCGGGGTGCCGATGTTGTAGAGCCGGGCGGCGACGGTATCTCCGTCGATCGCGAGATCGACGACCCGCCACTTGAAGTCGGGTACGGCGTCGATGTGACCCTTCAACGATGCGATGACGTCATCGCGGGTGATCGTTTTTCCGTGCTGGGTCAGCCGCTCATGAACGAACTCCGTCATGCGATCCATGTCGTGCGCGTTGAGCGCGTCTATGTATCGTTCGAAGAATGCCTTGAGTTCGCTTCTGGACATCGCCGTGCCTCCTCGGGTGTGGGTTGAGATCGGGGACTGAGCGAACGCCGCGCCCGCATGCATGAGCGCCATTGCGCCACCCAGTGCGGTGGTCTGCATCACGAAGTCGCGCCGTCCTTTTGGAGAATTCATTTCGTCCATCTCGCTCGCCACCTGTCAGCGGCGGCTCTGACGCTCTGCGGAGCGCAAGAAATTCAGCGTGAGATCGGCGACTTGATCGGGCGCTTCCTCGGCGATGTAGTGGCCGCTCTCTTGAATGTGGACCATCTGCGGATTGACGATGCGGGCCTGCATGAAATCGACCAGCAGGGGATTGCCGAGGCCGCCGATTCCCAACGAAGGAACATCGATCTGCTTCGGATAGGCAGCGTTGTCCTCGAGATCCTGAGGGAAGGCCTTGTACCAGCCGTTCCCGCCGCGTATGCCGTCCGGCGTGTTGTAGGCATTGGCATAGACGGCGCGGTCGCGCTGCGTGAGCGCATCCTGCTTGTAGAGCAGGTTCTTCCAGAACCAGTCGAGGTAGATATGCGCTCTCCCTTCGATCAGCGCTTCAGGCAGCTGATCCATTTGGTGGAATGCGAACCACCAGATGAAGAAGTGATCCTTGAAGGGTCCTGACAGCGGCTTCGCGGGCACCATCTTCAGATCGGCAACGGATGCAGGAAGCGCGGAGACATCGAGATAGACGGTGGAAAGCGTCGCCTCCGGGAATTGAGCTGCGAACGCGTAGGCGACATGCGAGCCGATGTCGTGCCCGACGATGTGCGCGCGTTGATGGCCCAGGCTCTTGAGAAGCTCGCGGATATCGACGGCCATGTTCTTCTTGTCGTAGCCACCTTCGGGCTTGCTCGACGTTCCCATGCCCCGAAGATCCACCGCGATGACGCGATGGTTCCGCGCCAGCGCCGGCATGATCTTGTGAAAGGCCCACCAGGTCTGCGGCCAACCCGGCATCAAGATGACCGGCGTGCCTTGCCCGCCTTCGACGTAATGCAGCCGGGTGCCGTTCACATCGGCAAAGCCGTTCTTGAATCCCTTCAGCTCGCGCACGAGGGCTTCATCGGAGACATCCATCGAAGCATAGGGATTGCCTTTGTCGGTGGTCTGGGCCGATGCCGCCGCTGGCAGCAGAAGGCTCAAGCCAAGAAGGACGGCGCTCAGGTTGCAGCGTGCCAATGCCATCAAGCCCGAAGACCGTGTTTGCGCGAGTCCCATCGAATTCCTTTCGTTGCAAGTTGCCGAATCACAAGACGTTCAAGCAGGGCGCGGTCTTCACTTGGGCCTCGCAAGGTGAAAGCGACCTGGAACTGCCGAATTATGTGGTGATCGATAAAGTATTGCAACCATCCGCCAGGAAGATGTGGAGATTCAACCGCCAGCCAGACCTGGCTGTCAGGGATGTCTCCCAGCGTCGACGTGTCATCTATCTGTAACGGTGCGATAAGATGCCACGGAAGCAGGTCGTCCTGACCCGGAGAGATCCGGCCAGCGCTGCTCGAAAATCTGTCTTATATGTATCGAACGATGAAGAAATCGATCAACACGGAAGTCGAGTCCTCGAAGATCGAACGCAGCCGAGGACGGCCGCGCGAGTTCGATCGTGCGAAAGCCCTGGAGCAAGCAACGCGACTGTTCTGGGCCAAGGGTTACGACGCCACCTCGATCTCCGACCTGATCAAGTCCATGGGGATTGCATCCCCGAGCCTCTACGCTGCGTTCGGTTCGAAGGAGGCGCTCTATGCCGAGGTGATTCGCCACTACGGCGAAACGCAGGAGCCGCATTTCTGGAATGGATTCCAGGCGGCTGCGAAAGCGCGCGATGCGGTCAGGTGGCTGTTGATGGATACCGCCGTTTTTCTGAGCGGATCGCCGGGCGAGCACTCCAATGGATGCATGGTGGCGCTCTCATCGGTGGGCGTCGGCAATGAGAAGCTGGCCGAGCAACTTCGATCGGCGCGCGGGGTCGGTCTGCGGCGACTCGAGGATCGCCTTCGACAAGCGGTCGAAGAAGGCGAGATCGCGAGCGCCACGGATATCCATGCGCTCGCACGCTTCGTACAGACGGTGCAAAGCGGCATGTCGATACTGGCGCGCGACGGAGCGACCCGCGAGGAGTTCGAGGGCATCATCGAGATCGCGATGCTGGGTTGGGATGCTCGAACGAATGGCCAGGGGTGATTGCGCCTGCCCAGGTTGTCGTCGAATTGCCGCTGTCTTGCGTGAGCATCACTTGCCGATGCGGCTCGCGCGGGCGATCACCAGGAGTGAACGCATTGCCATTTTTGTGGCACTCACTGGCATGCCGGATCTGGAACAACAGGCAATTCCGATCTGCGCAAAGCCAGGCCAATGCGCGCTCATCGCGAGCGACAAATAGCACGCATCTCCGCGTGTGGCCTATCCCACAAATACGGTAGAAGCCCGAGATCGTTGCGTGGGGAAAACAGCGTGCCGGATGCGGGGCCGCGTTACTGCGAAATGTTTCCCAAAAGTGAATGCATTCACATACTCATTCTGCGCACCTACCTGTTTCCTACCGTTATCTGTAGTATCCATTCGTACTACAGCTTGCAACGGAGATAACGATGACGATCGCGCGTGCTATAGGCAGCTCACCTTAGACAGTGCCGCCAGGGATCTCGACAGCTCGCCCTAGCGCACCACTCGAGCATTAACCGCCCACAGCGGTAGCCGGTCGTCAGAACGTAGACGACTCGCCCACGACCCCAGACGCCCCATTCGCTCAACGAGCCGCTTCGGCTCGTATGGATGGGTGCGCCTGCGCGAAAACAGCCGGACTCCATGCAAAGACCCGCGTGCTGCGGGAGGGATGAGTCTTGCCGTTCGAAAAACAACCGACGTTGCCTCGCCCGAGGTCGACGCTTTCGAAACAAGACTCTGGAGAGTTTTGGATGCTTGCCCTATCGCCCAGCGGGGGACATCGTTTCTTTGCTGGACTTCATGCCCGCACGACGGTTTCGCCTCGTACGCTGATCTCTTCGATCGCGAGCGCTCACAACCGCACCGATGCAACTGCCAGTCAGTTGCAGCAACGTGCGTGCGCATACGTCTTCATCGGGAATCTTCCACAGCTCTCGCAGGCATACGGCATCGATTTCGCGATGGCCGTCAGTCGCGAGGTCCGCCGCCGACTCTGTTTCTCGTTCGTTCGCACGGAGAGCACCGACTTCGCCTTTCTGCGTGATGACTGCTACTTGCTGTGGTCTAACGAAAGTTTCCCCGTTCCGGTTGACTCCTCGCTGACTTCGGCCTGCGAACGCCTCGAGTCCTTGCTCGCGCATGTGGCCAAGCGTCCGATCGTGTACCGCGGTATCGCAGCGCTGGTGCAATTGCACAGTGACTGGATCGACGTACGCCCTCCTGCGGAGATGGACAGCACGGACGTCGAGCTCGCGCTATGGACGGCTCAGCAATGCGCGGAGTTCGAGCCGATGGAGCTGGATGGCTGGCGCCATCGATACCGCAGCGACATGGACGTCGCCGTGCGGGTGGCCGATGCGCTGTCCCGAGGATTCCTCAGCATGTCCTGGCGCCCGGTGGTCGGCGTGTATGGCGGCTCGACCTCCCTGTATCACTCGCTCGTTGCAAGCGCGGGGCCGGTGCCGGAGGAAAGCCGCGCCGACGCAGTGCGCGACAGCCTCTATGGGCCGTGCCTCGAGCGACTCGGCCTGGCGCGGCTGTGGGACCGCCATGCGATGCGCAAGACCCTGGCGATCCTGCGCCAGCGCCCGGCGTTGCGTCTCGGCGTGCGCCTCTCGACGCAAAGCGCGCACTGCGATCACTGGTGGACCTCCCTCTTCGCCGCGCTGCAGACCGAGCCGATGCTCGCTTCGCGCCTGGTGGTGGAGTTCAGCGCGAGCGGCGCTGTCTGCGCACTGGAGGCCATGCGCAAGTTCTGCAGCCGCCTGCAGGCGCTGGGTTGCCGTATCGCAGTTCGCAACCTCGGATGCCGCGACGGTGACCTCGCCATCGTTCACGCCTGCCGTCCCGACATCGCAAAGGTCGATCCGTCCTTCTTGCGCCGAGCCCGCGGCGGCGAGTTCGGACTGGAAGGGCTGCAGGAGATGGTGTCGCTGGCCGGCCACCTGGCGACCTATGCGGTCGTCGATGGCATCGAGCGCGAAGAGGACATGCACCTGGCGCTGCGCGCGGGGGCCCAGTGGCTGGAGGGCTCCTTTCTCGAGAGCGCGAAGCTCGGGCGAGGGGAGGCGTACGCGTGAACGGCGAGATGCACATTCTTCTCGCGCGCATGGGTCTTCTGCTGGAACAGCTGCAGGAGACCGTGGGCGACCTGCTCGTTTGCAATGAGTCGAACCGGAACCGGGTGCAGCTTCCGCCCGCCACGAAGCCCGCGCCGGGTGAAGCCGACAGCGCGACCGATGCCCAGTATCTGGCCCTCGAGGAGGCCATCCGCCAGCAGCGAAGAAGCGAGGTCCGCGAAAAGCTGCGTCCCGGCCGGCCCGTGGCGCCGCCCGCCGCCGCGGCAGAGGTCTCGTTGGGCTCGAGCAGTTGGCGGCTCGCGATGAATGGTTGGCGACTCGTGGCCGATGAGAAGGGCTTCGAGGTACGACTGCGTCCTCAGGAACGCTCGCTGCTGTTGCGGGTGGCTCATGCGCCGAGCCAGTTCCTCGCGCCGCACGAGGTCCGGGAACTCAATCGCTCGCTCGCCACGTCGGTCGTTGATGTCGCCGGTGCCTTCGTTCCCGGTCGCGACGAGGACGCGGAGGAGGGCGAGGCATCGATCGATCTGCTGCACACCAAGGTCATCGGCCGCCTGCGTCGGCGCATGCGCACGCATGGCCATCTGCTTCCGCTGCGCACCTCCGCGGCAGGCAGCGTCTACGTCGATGAAGGCGGCGATCTCCCGCGCCAGATTCGGCGTCGGCCCGGCGTTTCCAAGACCCGTCACTCGCAACGAAGCGACAAGTCGCAGATCGCCCTGCACCTGGACCTCCGCGCCTCCTCGACAGAGCACACGGGCGGCGCGACATGAGCGCGTTGCCTTCTGCCGTCTCCGCCGGCGGCCCTTCGCCCAGGCCCTCCCACCGCACTCCACAAGCAAACGGACACCTCATGACCACTTCACCTCACTCCCACCCAAAGCTCTGGCGCGTGCACGACATCACCCGATCGCTCGAGAAGGGTCTTGTCGCAGCCTGCCTGATCGCTGGCGCGGGCCAGGGGATGGCGAACAACGTCGGAGAGAACTCCGCGTGGCAGTTCCAGACCTCGGCGGACAAGGCCAACCAGGCCGCCATCCAGGACATGGTCCAGCGGCGCAAGGCCGGCAGCTATGGCGCCTCCAGCACCACCAACAACACCTACATCCAGCGCCAGTTCAACTGCGACGTCAGCGCGACCGCGCAGGGCAACCAGGGCTCGAACAGCACCGTTGCCAACTCGCCGAGCACCAGCGGCGCCGCGGCCACCTCGACCGGCAACGACAACACCGGCTGGAGCGGCAGCGGCACGGTGAGCACCGGCCAGGCCAACGCCGGCACCGTCGGCTCCCAGGTGAACGGCTCCACGACCACCGGGGTGCAGGGCTGGGCAGCCCAGGCACTCAACTCCAACCAGACCAACAGCGGCAGCCAGAGCGCAAGCGTCAGCGGCAGCACCGCCTGTGCCTACGGAACGCTCAACTGACGGAAATCCAGTCATGACATCGATCACCTTCGCTCGACCACGCCCGATGCCCACCACGGCGGTACGCACGCTCGGTGCGGCCGTTGCACTCGCCGCACTCGCGGGCTGCGTCACCGCCCCGCAGGAACGTGCCGCGCCCAAGGAAGCCCCCATCGTTCTCGGACCGGCCGTGCGCGACAACGTGACGCCGATGGAGGCCGTGCTCGCCTGCTACGGCGATCACGTCGCCGCCACCTCCAGGCCGCCCATCGTGGTCTCCGTGGGAGACGTGAAGGACTACACCGGCAAGTACAGCATCAACGAGGGCAACGCCATCACCCAGGGCGGTGCGCTGATGGTGTATTCGGCCCTGGGCAAGATGGGCGGCGCGGTCCAGGTCGCGGAGCGCTTCGATCCGGTCATCGCGGAGCGCGAGCTCGGCTATGCCGATCGCCGGCAGCTCGGCGACGGCCGCTCGCACCAGCTGGCGGGACCGACCGGCAACCAGGTGGTGCCCTGGCTGCCCTACTTCGGCGGCTCGATCAACAAGTCCGACTACTTCATCGTGGGCGGCATCACCGAGCTCAACTACAACATCAACTCGGGCGGCGCCGAATTCGCCGTCAACCAGGTCGGCATCAAGGCCAGGACCTTCAGCCAGTCGGTGGGCGTGGACCTGCGCATCGTCGATACCCGCACGCTGATGATCCTCAAGACCATCAGCCTGACCAAGCAGTTCAACGGCTACGAGGTCGGGTTCAACGTCTTCCGCTTCTTCCGCAACGACCTGTTCGACGTGGACGTTGGCGCCAAGGGCCAGGAGCCGGTGCAGCTGGGCATTCGCGCGGCGCTGGAAGAGGCCGTGGTCCGCCTGGTCGCCGCCGTCACCAAGGTCGACCCGAAGCCCTGCCTCGGGATGCGCGTGTTCGATGAACTGCCGCGCCAGTCAGCGGAGTCGCTTCGCAAGGTTCCCAACCCGATCGTCGATTCCAGCGGCGCGCGCGTGCTCACGGGCGAGGCCGTCAACGCGGCCAGCAACGCATCGCCCGTCAGCGCAGGCGACGGCGCGAGCGTGCAGATCCCGTTCGAGTTCGGCGCCGCGGCACTGACCGGCGGCACCTTGAATCTGCTCGACCAGATCGCGGCGGCCGCCGCCAAGGCGCCCACCGAAGTGGTGCTGGTGGCGCGCGACACCGAGAACTGGGACGCGGGCAAACGCGATCTGCTGACGGACCAGCGCATCGGCGTCGTGACATCGGCGCTGATCTCGCGGGGGATCGCCCCCGGCGGCATCAGCGTGAGCTGGCGGCCCGACAAGGCCGACACGGCCATCCATCGCGACGGTCCGGGATTGCAAGAGGTCGCCAAGTTGCGCGTCCAGGGCGCGGGCTCGGGCAAGGGCGGGCCGGTTCAACCAGCCCGAGAGGAGAACACACGACGAGGGAGCTAAACCGCACTGAAAGCTGAACGCCACCACCACATCGATCCTCCGGATCCACCGAATTTTCGGAACTTTTGATCAATACCCAAGGAACTTCCATGAAGAAGACTCGCAATCTCCAGTCGCGTGCCATCAAGGCGCCGGCACTCAGCCGCGTCGGCCTCGCCGTGCTCGCCAGCTTGGCTGCCGGCGGCGCCATGGCCGCACCGCCCGAACTGGGCGCGACCACCACCATCAACGCGACCACCTCGACCGCCACCGCCTCGGGCTTCCTCACCGTGGATTCGGTGCAGACGAAGTCGCAGCCGGTGTCGGCGACCGCCGCCGGCCAGCAGATCGGCATCACGGTGGACGGCGTGCAGACCGGCACGTCGAACACCACGACGCAGAACACGGTGAACGCCACGGCCAAGGCCAATGAGTTCTCCAACGCGATCGACCTGTCCCTGACCGGCAACACGATCGCGCTCGATGGCGCTGCATCGCTGGGCGTGCAGACCAACACCGGCGCCATCACCAGCAACGCGACCGGCAACTCGGTGGGCGTGAACCTCAATGGCTTCTCCTCGGGCGGCGCCTCGAACACGCAGAACACGATCTCGGCCACCACCGTGATCAATGGCGGTGCCTCCTCGGTGGCGGGCACCGTTCCGGTCGACTACGTCTCCAATGCCCCCGGCATCACCACGAGCACGCATTCGGCCGCCACGAACAGCAGCCAGGCCTCGGGCAGCATCGTGGTCACCACGGCGCAGCAGGGCACCGGCCCCGCATCTTCCGCGAGCGCCAGCGGCAATGCCGTCACGCTCGATCTGACCGCGGACGGCGCGAACGCCGTGAGCTCGGCGCCTGCACTCGACGGCAACACCGTCTCCGCCACGCTCAAGGGCAATGCGGCGACCAACACCGCCTCGATCCAGGCCGGCGGCGCACCGACCTTCGCCGGCTCGGCCGTCGTGAGCAATCTGCAATTGAACCAGGGCGTGGGCGTGACGCACAACGCGTCGAACACCGCCACCTCGATCGATGCCACGATCGGCAGCAACGGCACGGGCACCACAAACGTGCTGAACGGCGCCCTGTCCGTTCAAGGCAACACGATCTCCAGCGCGGCCACGGGCAACGAAGCCCTGGGAGCAGCCGGCGTCGCCGGCAACCGCATCGTGCTCGCCGACGGCATCTCCGTCGCCGGTTCGGGCGGCCCGACCGTCAACAGCAGCACCTACAGCGCCGGCAGCCAGAGCTCGCAGCTCGGTGCGGACCTCGCGATCCTGAACACCCAGGGCAATGTCGGCGTGGCGCTGCAAGGCTCCACCAATGCCGCCAGCGTGACCGCCACCGTGCAGTCGATCGACGGCGGCGCGGCAACCGTCTCGGGCAACGCGATCACCTCCGCGGCCACCGGCAACGCCGTTTCCAGCGCGATTGCGACCGGCCAGAACGGTGCGACCTTCTCCGCCACCGCCGCGCTCGCGAACCAGCAGAGCAACTTCGGCGGCGGCGTTTCGGCCGTCACCGCACCGTCGATCATCGGTGCCGCGACCGGCCTGGAAAACGGCACCACCAAGGACAGCACGGTGGCCGTCGAGCAGAACCGCGCCGCGGCTTCCGCCTACGGCAACAGCGCGACCCAGAGCCTTTCGCTGGCCGCCAACGCCTTGCCACTGGGCGCCGGCGCCACCGTCCTGAGCGGTGGCCGCACGCCCGATGGCAACGTCTCGGCCAGCGGCGCCGCCACGATCACCAGCCTGCAGAGCAACTACGCCAGCCCGGTTTCGGCCACGCTGGGCGGCTCGTACGTGGGCGCGTACGTCGACTCGCGCGGCACCGGCGGTGACACCATCACCGGCAGCACGGTCAGCGCCAGCAAGAACACGCAGGAAGCCGTCGGCCTGGCCAACAGCGCTTCGAACACGCTGTCGCTCACTGGCACGAGCATCGGCTCGGGCGCAGGCATCGCGAACATCCAGGTGGTGGACGCAGCCTCGCCGGTGAGCACCGTGCTGGGCGGCTCGGCCGCCGCGGTCTACGCCGGCACGCACATCACGGACACCAGCCTGAGCCTGTCGGACAACCTGCAGCGCTCCATCGCCTACGGCAACTCGACCGGCAACACCCTGACGGTTGCCGCCAACGGCGCCACCGTGCCCACCTCGGTGGCACCGGCGTCCACGCTGTCGAGCACCCCGAGCCTGGGCGGCACGGTCACCGCCGCCTACGGCCTGCTGAACAACCAGTCGGCACTCGGCGACGTGGATGCGCAAGCCACCGGCTTCGGCGGTCCGCTGGGCGCGCTGACGGTCCTGCTGGAAGGCAACGCCACCCGCAGCCAGATCGCCAACCAGGGCAATGCCTTCGTCGCGGCCGCTTACGGCAACGACGCGAGCAACGCCGGCAGCGTGAGCCTGGGCACCGGTGTCGACGCAGCGGGCGCGGCATCGATCGCCAACGTCACCAGCGCACAGACGGCCAGCGGTGCCGTGTCGGCAACCGCCACCGGCGGCGCCGTTATTGCCACCGCCATCCAGGACAACGTCTCGGCCTCGACGGTTGCCACCTCCGGCAACCAGATCCAGGCCCTGGCGTTCGGAAGCCGCGGCACGAACAGCCTGAGCGCATCGGGCAATGGCATCGACACCGCATCGGCCACGCCGCTCACCGGCGCGACCTCGAACGCCGGCACGCTCACGACCAACGCCGCCTTCAGCGTGCAGAACGCGCAATCGGGCGCGGGTTCGGTCACCGCGACGCAGCGTGACGGAGCGCTGGTCGGTGGCACCGCCGCCGGCGTGCTGACCGCCGTGGGTGGCAACGTGACCGGCTCGAGCATCGCCTCGAACGACAACGTCTCCACCGCCTCGGCGACCAGCAACGCCGCGACGAACAGCCTGGGCCTGTCGGGCAACGGCCTGTCGACCACCACCGCCTTGCAGAACTCGCAGACGACCAGCGCCAGCGTCAATGCGCTGATCGGCCAGGCGGGTGTGGCGGGAAGCGCGGGTACCGCACCCGAGCCCTTCACGTTCAGTGCCACGGGAAGCGGACTGACTGTTTCCGGTTCCGGCGCGACCCTGACCTTGACGGGCGGTACGCTGACGGTGCTGGCATCCAGCCTCTCGCCGGCGCAACTGAGCTATCTCACCAGCAACGGCTGGACGCAGTCGGGCGGAAACGTCAGTGGTTCGGCGATTTTGCTCGGCACGATCTCGTTGTCGGCCTACTCGGCGATCGTGGACGGGGGCGCGGCCGTGCTGTCGGGGCTCATCCCCGGCACGCCGGCCACGCCGAGCGTCCCCAACCAGGGCGGCGTCATCCTGGCCGTCTCGGGTGCCGTGACCGGCTCGCAGTTGTCCGTCAACGGCAACAGCAACACCGGCTCGGTCACGGGCAACAGCGCGACCAACACCACGAGCGTCACCGGCAACTCCGTCGCAGCCGGCAGCGGCCGCACGGTGGCGACCGCTGGTGCCCTCGTGACCGGCTCGGGCGCGCAGGCGGACAACGCGCTGTCGAACGTGCAGTCGGTGACCGGTGACTCGGCGCTGGTGAGCAACGTGTACGGCAGCTTCGCGGTGGATACCGTGGCCGGCTCGGCCATCGGCAACTCCACGGTGAGCGTGTCCAACAACAGCCAACGCGCAAGCTCGGTGGCCAACACGGCCACCAACACCCTGGGCGTGACCGCCACCAACCTGGCAGCGACCTCCGCGCTGGCCTCGCAGCAATCGAGCACCGCCTCGGTCGCCGCGAGCTCGGACGCGGAGCTGTACGCGCCGGGCGCCGTGTCGGGCTCGTCGGTGGCGCTGGCCAACAACCGCAACGTCTCGCTGGGCGTGATCAACGATGCCACGAACGCGCTGACGGTCACCGCGGGCAACGCAACGCCGGTCGGTGCCACGACCAATGCCGTTCTGAACGCGGCGGGCGCCACCGGCGACCACGTGCTCAGCAACAGCCAGGCCGCGTCCACCGCGGTCTCCAGCACGGCGAGCACGCGCCTGTACAACCAGGATCGCGTGGCCACGGCCACCACGGGCCTGGCGGACAGCACGTTCTCGATCACCGGCAACGCGACCACGGCCGAGGCTTCGGCCAACCGCGCCGACAACAGCGTGACGCTCTCCGGCGCCGCGCTGCAAGGCAGCAACGCCGGTCTGAGCAATGCGCAGACCAGCAGTGCCGCCGTCAACGCGAGCTCGATCACCGCCGCGGGCTTCAGCCTGGCGGGTGGCGTGCCGGCAGCGACCGCCGCGCTCAACAGCGGGCTGACCATCGACGGCAACAGCACGATGGCGCTGGCTCGCGGCAACGCGGCAAGCAACGTGCTCAACGTGTCGGCTGGCAGCAGCTACGCGACGCCCGCACCGGTTGCCGGCAGCACCGTCGGCGCCTCGCAAGCGGCCGCTGCCGTGCTCAACAACCAGGGCAACACGGGCAACGTGAGCTCGTTCGCGACGGCCAGCTACCAGGTGGCCCTGAACGCGACGGCTCCCGTGCTCGTGCCTGGCGTGAGCGGCAGCACCGTGGCCGTCACCGGCAACACGACCGCCGCCGAAGCGTACGGCAACACCGCGACCAACCGCGTGAATGTGAGTGCGCCTAGCGCCAGCCGTCCGACGGCTGCGGTCGGAAACTTCCAGACCAACAGCGGCACGGTCGTGGCGACTGCCACCGGCGTGAACTACGGCATCGGCGTCACTGGCGCGGCGACGGGCAGCACGCTGCGCGCGGCCGGCAACCAGGTCAGCGCCACGGCCGTGGGCAACTCCGCCGTGTCGACGATCGCGTCGGTGCGGTGATCTAGTTTCGCCCCTCCCCCGGCGGACGGTTTGCTGCCGGGGACTTTTGCTCAAACCGCTTCGGCGGTTTGAGCCTTTTGATTCGCCGGTTCTTCTCTTGACTCCCTGCATTCTCATCAGAGCCCATCACCTCGAAGTCGCGCGCAGCCGCTGCGCAGCCTCGATTTCGACGCGCTCGAACGCGGTGGATCTGGCGCACCGAGTGAAGGCATACGGCCCCGCCAACGACGGCTCGCCACGTGATGGCGCACGCGTTGTCCTGCCGACTTATCACTTTCAGCCTTTCACACAACTGCTGCAAAGAGAGAGAACAGCTTCAGTTTTTATCAACTTCATTTCATCAATCACGGAAAAGCCGGGACCCTGACGGCCAGCGATACAGGTCCCTCTTGGGGGGACGAGCTGGAGCACGAAGGAGGAGACCGCGTCCGTTCCAGCATGTATCTGCACCCACTTATTGCCACGCTGCCCGATAGCGAGCGTGCGTTGCTTGTTCAAAGCACCGAGTTCCGAAACTATCGCCGCAACGATGTCGTACTCGCCGTCGACGAGACATCCGAACATGTTTACTGCGTCGCCACTGGATTGCTGCGTGTCGTGGTACACGGCAGCGGTGGCGACAGCGAAGGCGTCACCACCGATTTCGTCAGCAAGGACGACTTCTTCTTCAGCCCCTCGTTGAAGGAAGACAGCTACGTGGCGCAGTCCACGTTGATCGCGGCGCTTCCTTCTTCCGTCTACCTCATCCCCATCCATGTGCTGCGGCGTCTTTGCACGCTTTTTCCGCAGGTCGCCGTGGGTCTCCTGGAGTCGGCCGTCAAGCGGGTCTCCATGGTGCATGGCCAGCTGCGGCGAATTTCTTCGCTCCCGCCGGTCGAGCTGGTCGGCCGGGTGCTCCATGAATTGACCCACCTGGCACCGGCCGGCCCCGGCGGCTACGACAAGCGGATCACGCAGGCCGTGATTGCTTCGTATGCCGGGCTCTCGCGCGAGGGGGTGAACAAGGCGATGCGCGAACTCGAGAACCGCGGCCTCGTCCGGCGCGACGACGAGGGCGTGCACGTACCTCCAGAGTTCGCTTCCACAGATTTCGGCGCCCTGGAACTCGAAGGCGACAACGAGGACGCATCGGACACCAAGCTGCAGAACCCTTCCGATAGGCACCGCTCACGTCGAGGCTCCTGACGCCATGGCACCGTTCCCCTTCACACCAAAGAGCGCGCCCACGAAGCGCGGAGGGGACACGCAATCACTACGAGAAAAACACAGGGATGGATGTCACGGATCGGATCTTCAGGATGGATGCCGTCGGTAATCAGAGAGGGAAAGATGAAGAGTGTCCAAGATCCGCTCACGGGCTTGCTCGCTCGTCAGAGCTTCGTCGATGCGGCGTCGCATTGGCTCGGATCGGAGAAGCGGCCGCGCCAGCGCCTGGTGATCTTCGAAGTCTTCGGCTTGTCGATCATCAACGAGACACAAGGTCTGGCATGGGGAGACAAGGTGCTGCAGGAGGTGGCTCGATGGCTGGCATCGAAGTTCGATCCGGCCCGGTGTGTGCTGGGCCGGTGGGCGGGCAACAAGTTCGTCGTGCTCTACGAGCCGCGCGGCGCCGAGGCCTTTCCCGGCGATATCCATCGCGCGAGCCTCGGGTCCCTCGGGCTTGGATCGAGTCTCGGCAGACAGGCGGACCTGACGCGCCTGCACATCGGGTTCTGCGACAGCGGTTCACGCCAGATCGATGAGCTCCTGACCTTCGCGAGCGAGGCGCTTCACGCGTCCGCGCGCTCGGTGGGGGCATGGGGCTATCGCTTCGATGAGGCGATGCATCGACGCCTCTTGCGCCGCCAGGACATCGAGAAGGATCTGGCCTGCGCCATCGAGGCACGGGAGATCGGGCTCTGGTATCAGCCGATCCTCTCGAGCGATGGAGCCAGCCTCCATAGCCTGGAAGCGCTGTTGCGCTGGCACCATCCGAGGCAGGGATGGACTTCACCCGAGGAGGTGGTTCACGCGGCCGCGGTCATGGGGATGGGCGAAACGCTGTTGCAGCACATCCTGCAGGAGGTCTGCCACGGCTTGCACGCGTTGGCGGATGCGGACCCCCGGTTCGAGAAGGTTCCCGTGGCCATGAACGTGTCGCCCCGTGAGATCGGAGATCTTCCTCTGAGCGACATCGTGTTGAGGACATTGCTGCGCGAGGGCATCGCCCCTCGGCATCTGAGGATCGAGATCACCGAGGAAAGCGCGCTGGACAGTCTGTCGTCTTCGGGGCAGCTCGAAGCGCTTGCGGCAGCCGGGATCGCCATCGCGGTGGATGACTTCGGCACCGGCTATTCGTCGCTGGCGATGCTGGGCGACAAGTACGTCAAGCAGATCAAGATCGATCGACTGCTGATATCGGAATTCCACCGGTCCGACAGGCGCATGCTGCTCGTGGATTCGATCATTCACCTCGGGAACGCACTGGGCATGGAGGTGGTGGGCGAGGGCGTGGAAACGCTCGAAGAACTCGAGCACCTGCGCTTGCTCGGTTGTTCGCTGGTGCAGGGCTACTACCTGGCGCGGCCGACGCCGCTCGAGACATTGATCGCCCAGGTTCGTCACGCAAGATTGGATGGAGGCTAGCCAGCACACCCCGATTGTTGGCAAGGCGCACTGGCGCAGCTCACGGATCCGCCTGCGGCCGCCGAGCTGCTGCTGTTGCTGGCTTGAATGCTGTTCGCCCCACCCGGATCGATCGGGACAGCGGAAGAGGCAAGCCTTTTTTCAGCCAGCAACATGCATGCGAGCGATGGAGGAATCGACAGTGCGGTTCAGAGCTTCGAGCCGCCGTCGACGTGCAAGGTGTGGCCGGAGACCCAGCGAGCCTCGTCGGACGCCAGGAACGCCACGGCATCGCCGATGTCCTCCGGCTGAGCCAGGCGCTTGAGTGCCTGCATGCCCAAGGTGGCGGCGCGCCCGGCATCCGTCCTGGTGAAGCTGGACATCTCGGTCTCGACCACGCCCGGTGCGACCGCGTTGACGCGAATGCCGCGCTCGCCGAGTGCCGTGGCGAAGTGCGTCACGAGCGTGTCGATGGCCCCCTTGCTCGCGGCATAGGCAGACAGGGTGCCGACCGAGGCGCGCGCAGCCAGCGAGGAAACCATCACGATGCTGCTGCCTTCGCACAGCGCCGGCAGCAATTGCTGCACCAGGAAGAACGGCGCGCGCACGTTCACCGCGAAGAGATGGTCGAAGTCCTCCACGGTCGTGTCCTCGATCGAGGCGGCCTTGGAGATGCCGGCGTTTGCCACCAGCACATCGAGGCGGCCGCCGATGATGTCGCGCACGCGCTGCGCCAAGTCGTGCGGTCCGGTGGGCGAGCGCAAGTCGGCTGCGACCTTCTCGGCCTTGCCCCCTGCACCGCGGATCTCGTCGACAACGGCGGTCGCTTCCTTCTCGCCGCTGCCGTAGTGAACCAGTACCTGGGCCCCGGCGCGAGCGAGGGCCAAAGCACTGGCTCGGCCGATACCGCGCGATGCGCCCGTGACCAGGGCGGTCTTGCCCGAAAGAGTGTTGTTCACGGCGTGCTCCTCAGATTGCAATGGCTTCGAACAGGAAGCGATGCGCGTCGGCGACGGCCTGGCTGCGCTCGCTGAGCGATGGACGGTTGGACATGATGGAACTCCTGCATGTGCGGTTCGTGGCGAGTCAGCCGGCGGTCTTGCCGCCGTCCACCGTGACGATCTGGCCCGTCACGAAGGCGGCCCCTTCCGAGGCCAGGAAGAGCACGGCGGCAGCGATCTCGTCCGGCTTGCCGACACGGCCCAGGGGCACGCCCGCGGCCAGGGCCGCCTTGTTCTCCGGCGTGCCTGTGAAGCGGTCCAGCATGCCGGTGTCGGTCGGGCCGGGAGCCACGGCGTTCACGCGCACGCCGGAGGCTGCAACTTCGAGCGCGGCCGACTTCGTCATCCCTTCGACGGCATGCTTGCTGCCTGCGTAGATCGAGGCGTAGGCAGCGCCTTCGTGGCCATAGGTCGAGGAGATGTTGACGATGCTTCCGCTGCCCTGCGCGGTCATCGCGCGCAGCTCGTGTTTCATGCTCAGCAGCGTGCCGAGCACATTGGTGTCGAAGGTCGCGGCGTAGCTCTGCGCCGTCTGATCGACGATCGGGCCAGGCTGGCCTTCGGTGCCGGCGTTGTTGATGGCGACGTCGAGGCGGCCGAAGCGGGCGACGGTCTGGTCCACCAATTGGCCGACCTCGGCATCGTTGCGCACGTCGGCTTCGATGAAGAAGGCCTGCGCACCCAGCGCATGGAGCTCGGCTTCGAGCGCCTTGCCTTGCGGCACGCGGCGTCCGGAGACGACCAGGCGGGCATGGGTGCGGGCGAATGCCAGGGCGGTGGCACGGCCGATGCCGGTGAAGGCACCGGTGATGAGGACAACGGGTTGGTTCATGATGAAAAATCCTATGGGCATGACAATGAAAGCATGGATGGCCCGACTGACCACTTCACCGTCGGTCGCGTCTCCATAGGGGAGAATCTAGGGATTCGGCGCAACTTTTAAAAAGACTTTGTGGGCTGGTAGGCATGCCTGTGAAGCATGGGGATGCACATGGAACTGCGACATTTGAGGTATTTCATCGCGGTCGCGGAGACGGGCAGCCTGACCGTCGCGGCCGAGCGGCGCCTGCATACCTCGCAGCCGTCGCTGAGTCGACAGATCCGCGACCTGGAAGACCAGGTCGGGGTGGCGTTGTTGCATCGAAGCGCCCGCGGGGTGGAGTTGACGGCGGCCGGCAAGGCGTTCATCGACCATGCGCGGCTGGCGCTGACCCAGGTCGACGCGGCTGTCGAAGCTGCTCGGCGGGCCGCGCTGCCTTCGAAGCAGCGCTTCGCACTGGGCTTTCTGACGGGGCAGGAGATGACCTGGTTGCCCCGAGCAATGCATCTGCTTCGAGACGAGTTGCCGAACATCGACGTGACGGTCTCCAGCGACTATTCCCCCGATCTGGCGGATGCCGTGGCACGCGGCAAGCTGGATCTGGCCTTTCTGCGCGCCGAGCCGGGCTTCGACCTGAGCTATCGAACCGTGGGCCGAGAGCCTTTGGTGGTCCTGATGCCCAGCGATCATGCGCTGACGGCTCGGGCCGCCGTCACGCCGCAGGACCTGGTCGGCAGTCCGTTCATCGGCATGGCCAACAAGGCGCGGGTGTTGCAGGCCGTGGTGGACGACTACCTGGTGCGCTCGGGCGTGAAGATCACGCCGACACAAGGCGTGGACAACCCCGCCATGGTGATGTCGCTGGTCGCCTCGACACGCGGCCTGGCCCTGATTCCCGACTATGTCGAGAACCTGCTGCCCTGGTCGGTCGTCAGCCGTCCACTGGCAGGCGAGGTGCCGACCATCGATCTTGTGGTGGGGTACAGCAAGTCCAATGCATCGCCGGCGCTTCAGCTGTTTGTTTCCAGGCTGGGAGAGTTGGTGGCGAGGGCGTCGGACAGGCCCGCCGCGGCATCGTGAGATCAGTTGGCGCTCGAAAGGCTATGCCGGGCGGCCTTGGGTCGAGTCCGGTGCGAGGTCCCGGAAGGCTGGGCTTGGATTCGTGCGGGCGCGCGTCATCCTGACGGTTTGTGCGCTGTCGGGCCTCGGGGCTCGCGCCAAGATGGACTGCCAGGTCGTTTGCCACCGTGCGAGCGCCGTGCCGTCGTGCTCGAAGATCAGGTCGAAGAATGCCAGTGCGAGATCCGCGGTAGCGACCTTGACCTTGGGGTTGAGCGATGGACCGCCGGTCAGCGAACGATCGGTGAACATGCTATGGGAACCGCCCTGGAACACGGCCAGCAGCTTGTGGGGATTGGGGATTGCATCGAAGACGGCCAGTCGGTCGTCCACGCCTGAGCGGTAGCCCGGGATCTCGATCACGTCCTCGGTCGCCGTCACATGGATGGTGGGAATCGACACCTTGCCCAGCACTGCCGCCAGATCGGGTTCGCCATAGAACGGCGGCGCAGAGATGACGACTGCCGCCGAGAAGCGGGAATCGAGGCAGTCGAGCGTCAGGCCGTTCCTCACGATCTGCGCGCCGATCGTGAGGAGCGTCGTGTTCGCGCCGTAGGAATGGCCCGCCGCCACAAGGCGCTGGCGGTTCACCGCAGCGCCAAGACGGCCAGTTTCGTCGGAGAGCATTCGGTCGAGCGCGAAGCGCACATCGGCGGCACGCGCGATGGCCTCCTTTTCCTGAGCCGCAGCCTGCAAGCGGCCCACCACGCCGAACGGGTTGCCCCGCCAAAGCTGCGCATCGCTGCCGACATGCTGGACATGCAGACTGGCGACACCACGGGTCGACCAGTGTTTTCCGAGATAGCTGTAGCCTTGCCGCGAACCGCCGATTCCGTGCGAGAACACCACCAACGGCACCGACACTTCGGACGTCGCAACCGTCGGCCAGTACAGGCGCGCCGGCACCGGGCGGGATCGCGCCTGGTCGACCCAGTCGAAATCCATCACCCGATAGGGCGGCTCGGTGGGTTGCGCTGTCGCTTTCGTCGGCCCTGAGGCCAGCGCAGCCCACAGCAACACGGCATTGACTTGCCGCCGGCTCAGATTCATCTGCATGTCTTGGGTGCTGCGGTGTTTCATGCGCGCGGGGGCTGGATGACGTCGAGCGGTTCCGCGGACCTCCGACCATCGCGGGTGGGAAACACCGCACCGGTGAGCGCCTCCGACTCCAGCCACAGCTTCGCGGCGACGTTCTGGTCCAGTGCCTGAGGCGGGATCCTGGCCAGGACCGGATAGCCGCGCGTTTCGCCGAGCTTGTCCGGGCCGTAGTAGGCGCCGCCTCGAGCCTGCGGCGAGGTCGCGGCGAAGAGGGTGGGCAACGCGCCTTGCGCGGCCGGCTGGAACAGGAACCACATATAGCGGCGAGCGATGCCCGCGGCGCTCCATGCGCCCGCGCCGTTGGGCAACAGATCGGTGCGCGAAACGCCTGGGTGGGCAGGGATGCTCTGAATGCCCCAGCCCCCGGCATCGCTGCGGCGTTGCAACTCGAGGGCGAACATCAGGCACGCGAGTTTCGATTGACCGTAGACCGGCATCGGCCTGTAGCCGTATCGAGCCTGCAGGTCATCGAAGTTGATCGCGCCGCTTCGGGCGGCAACACTCGACAGGCTGACCACGCGCGGTTGGTTGCCTTTGCTTAGCAAGGGGAGGAGCCTGGCGGTCAAGGCAAAGTGGCCCAGGTAGTTCGTGCCGAACTGCATCTCGAATCCGTCGGCAGTCGCCAGGCGTTTGGGCGGTGCCATCACCGCCGCGTTGTTGATCAGCAGGTCCAACTGGTCGTGCGAACTCCGGAGGCTCTCGGCAAAAGCCTCGATGGAATCAAGGCTCGCGAGATCCAGCGCCCCGAAAACCACTTTCGCGCCCGGAACGCTTTGGCGAATGAGGTCGACTGCTGCCGCCCCTTTCGTCGGGTTGCGACCTGCAATGACGACGTTCGCACCTGCACGGGCCAACGCGAGCGCGTCCTGGAACCCAAGGCCGCCGGTGCCGGTGACGACCGCGGTGCGGCCGCGCTGGGAAGGAATGTCGGAAGCTGTCCAGTGGGCCATGTCTTAGCTGGGGAAGAGGGGGACGGTAGAATCAATGCATATAAAACAGCACTGAGTGCATAATTTAATGCACTTCGTGCAGCTATGCAAGAGGCCATCGAAATGCCAGGAAATCCCTCGCCCGCGGGCACGGTGCCCACAGAGGGCCTGCGGGAACGCAAGCGCCGTGAGACACGTCAGCGCATCGCCGAGGTCGGCCAGCGCCTGTTCCTCGCCAACGGTTACGAAAGCACCACTCTGGATGCCATTGCGGCGGAAGCCGGTATTTCGCGCCGGACTTTCTTTTCGTACTTCAAGTCGAAGGACGAGATCATCGTGTTCTGGCAGCAGACCGGATCGGCCAGTCTGTATGCCGATCTGCTGAAGACATCGCCCGATGTGCCGCCGCTCGATGCGGTCCGCGATGTCATGGTGAAGCACATCTCGCTCTACACGACCGAGCAGATGACGGCGCTCGACAATCTCATGCGATCGAGCGAAGCGCTTCTTGCGCGCAAGCAGACGCACTACGTGGAGCAGGAGCAGGCGCTCTTCAGCACGCTGTGCGAAGTCTGGCGGCAGCCCGAGCGCCGTACGTCGCTTCGGATGGTGGCCATGGTGTCCACCGGTGCGATGAGATTGGCGCTTCAGGCCTGGAGAGACCAGACCGGCCCGCGAAAGCCGGTGGCCAGGTTTCTGCGGGAGGCCTTCGACAGCCTGCGAACGGAGCTTTGACGGCGCACCTCGAGGCAGGCCGCCAATGGCTTCTTCAGGCTCGAGCCCGCCCGATTGGTTGAAGGCTCGCGTTGCTCGAAGTGCCGAGCATGCCGCGCGATGCCAAGGCCGGGGTGCGCGCCCCGTTACTTCGGAATGCTGATCACCTGTGGCTGCGTGACCGCCTTGAGGCCCTCGGCACCGAATTCCACGCCCCAACCCGAGCCCTTGACGCCGCCGAAGGGCACCATCGGATGGATCGCGCCGTGCTGGTTGATCCACACGGTGCCGGCCTGCAGCCGCACGGCAACCGCACGCGCCTGCGCTACGTCGGAAGACCACACGGAGGCGCCGAGTCCTACGTCGAGCCGGTTCGCGCTCGCGATCGCATCCTCGAGCTCGCGGTACTTGATGATGGGAAGCACGGGGCCGAACTGCTCTTCGTCCACCAGCGCGGCGCCATCGGCCAGGCCGGTCACGAGCGTGAGCGGATAGAAGTTGCCGGCGCCTTCGCGCGGCTGACCGCCGCAGACGATCTCGCCACCATCGCGGCGCGATGCCTCCACCAGCCGGCTCACCTTGTCGAACTGCATCCGGTTCTGCACCGGCCCCATGACCACGCCGGCACCGAAGCCGTCGCCCATCGGCACCGTGGTTGCGATCTTCCTGAGTTCGTCCACCACCGCGTCGTGCAATGACTCCGGCACGTACAGGCGCTTGATGGCCGCGCAGGTCTGTCCCATGTTGATGAAGGCGCCCCAGAACAGGCCCATGGCAATGGCGGCCGGGTCCGCGTCGGCCAGCACGATGGCCGCGTCGTTGCCGCCCAGTTCCATGGTCGTCGGCGTCAGATGACGCGCCGCGATCGCCGTGATCTTGGCGCCGGTCGAACCCGAGCCCGTGAACATGATCTTGTCGATCTGCGGGTTGTCGACCAGTGCGGCACCGACTTCTCCTGGACCGCTGACGCTGTTGAGCACGCCCGGCGGCAGGTGCTCGGCCATGATCCGCACCATCTCGAGCGTGCCGATGCTCGTGTACTCGGAAGGCTTGATGACCACCGTGTTGCCGGCCCGCAGCGCCGGCACGATCTGCCAGATGGCGATCAGCAACGGCCAGTTCCACGGCGCGATGGCGGCGATCACGCCGTAGGGCTTGCGGTGCACTTCGTAGCGCCGGCCATCGTCTTCGAACACGGTCTCCACCGGCAGCTCGAGGCTGGCGGGCACCCGGGTCCAGGCCTCGCAACCGGCCAGCTCGAACAGCGCGCCGGGCACCTGGTCCGGCCCCAGGCCGCCGAGCGGCTTGCCCTGTTCGCGCGTGACCCATTCGGCGAGGTAGGTCGCGTTGCGCTTCAGGGCGTCGGCCACGTGCTCGAGGTGTTCGCGTCGCTTGCCATCGGGCAACGCGGCCCACGCCGGCTGGGCCGCCTTCGCGGAAGCGATCGCCTGCGCGATCTGCGCCGGCTCGGAATGCGGCACCAGCCCGATCGCCTCGCCGTTGGCGGGGTTCTTCGATTCGAAGCTCCGGGCGGAGGGGACGGCGCGGCCGTCGACGGTGTTCGTGAAGGATTTCAATGGTTGCTCCGGTGAATGTTTTTCAGACGCCCAGGTAGGCGTTGCGAACCGCCGGGTCCGCGAGCAGCGCGCGGCCGGTGCCGCTGTGCACGATGCGGCCGGTCTCGAGCACGTAGCCGCGGTCGGCCACGGTCAGTGCGGCGGCGGCGTTCTGCTCGACCACGAGGATGGTCACGCCCTGTGCGCGCAGTCGCACCAGCACCTCGAAGATCTGGTCGATCAGCAGGGGCGCGAGGCCGAGCGAAGGCTCGTCCAGCAGCAGCAGCTTGGGCCGGCTCATGAGCGCGCGGCCGATGGCCAGCATCTGCTGCTGGCCCCCCGAGAGATCGGAGGCCACGCGGCGGCGCATCTCGCCGAGCACCGGAAACATGGCATAGACCATGTCGGTGTCTGCCGCGATCTCGGCGTCCTTGCGCCGGTAGGCACCCAGGCGCAGGTTGTCGGCCACCGAGAGGGGCTTGAACACCTGCCGACCTTCGGGCGCATGGCCCAGCCCCATGCCGACGCGACGGTGCGGGCTCATCGCGTCGAGCTTCGCGCCTTCGAGCCAGACACTGCCACCGAGCTGCGAGTGCAGGCCCGAGATGGTGTGCATCAAGGTGGTCTTTCCCGCGCCGTTGGCGCCGAGCAGCGCCACGATCTCGCCGGCGTGCACCTCGAGCGTCACGTCCTTGAGCACCGACACCCGCCCGTAGGCGGTACACAGGCCTTCAACCCTCAGCATGGGCCAGCTCCTTTGCGTGACTACCGAGATAGGCCGCGATCACATCCGGGTTCTCGCGCACCTCTTGCGGCGTACCCTGGGCCAGGATGCGGCCCTGGTTCAGCACCAGCACCTGGTGGGAGAGCCGCATCACCATCTTCATGTCGTGCTCGATGAGAACCACCGACACCTCGCCCGCGATGCCGCGCAGCATGTGCTCGATCTCCTCGGTCTCGACGGCATTGCAACCGGCCGCCGGCTCGTCGAGCAGCAGCACCTTGGGCTCGCTGGCCAGTGCGCGCGCGATCTCGAGGCGCTTGAGCACGCCGTAGGAGAGGCTGCCGGCCACCGCGTTCGCATGGGCCGCGAGGCCGGTGCGCTCCAGCGCCGCCATGGCGCGCTCGCGGCTTTGCCGGTTCTGCCGGCCCACCGAGGGAAGGCGCAGCAGATCCTCGAGCAACGTGGTGCTTTCCCAGCGAGCGCGACCGACCATGACGTTGTCGAGCGCGGTCTGTTGCGCAAACACCTGCAGGTTCTGGAAGGTGCGCGACATGCCCTTGCGGGCCAGCCTGAACGGCGGCAGGCCGCTCACGTCCTCGCCGCCCATGCGTACGCTGCCCGAGCGCGGCGTGTAGAGGCCGGACACCATGTTGAAGAGCGTGGTCTTGCCCGCGCCGTTCGGTCCGATGATCGACAGGATCTCGCCCGTCGGCGCATCGAAGGAGACACCGTCCACCGCGACCACGCCGCCGAAGGCGATGCCCAGGTCCCTGACTTCGAGTGCCGCGCTCATTTGCTGGCCCTCCGCAGCAGTTGGCCCAGCGTGGGCACGATGCCCTGGCGCAGGAAGATCATCGACAGCATGATGATCAGCCCGACCGCGATGTCCTGGTAGTCATGGAAGGATGCGAGCAATTGCGGCAGCAGGGTCAGCAGTGCCGCGCCGACCAGCGCGCCGAAAGGCGTCGCGGCGCCGCCGATCACCACCATCGCGACGAACTCCACCGAGGTCATGAAGCCCGCGAGGTCCGGCGTGATGAAGCCGTTCATGAGTGCCAGCGTGCTGCCGGCCACCGCCGCATAGACCGATGCGATCACGAAGGCTTGGAGCTTGCGCCGCGCGACGTCCACGCCCATGCTGGCGGCCGCCACCTCGCTGTCGAGGATCGCGCGCAGGGCGCGGCCGGTCGGACTGTCGCGCAGCACCATCGCGACGGCGACGCCCGCGATCATCAACGCGGCGCTGATCCAGTACCAGGTGCTCGGCGATTCGAGCGCGAAGCCGGCGATGCCGAGGCGCTTCACGTCCATGCCGTCGGGGCCGCCGGTGAGTGCGACCTCGCTGGTGATCACCAGCCCGATCAGCAGCGAGAAGCCCAGCGTCGCGATGGCGAGGTAGTGGCCCTTGAGCCGCAGGATCGGCTTGCCGACCAGGTAGGCGATCAGTCCCGCCAGGACGATGCCGCCGGCCGCCGCCACCACCACCGGCACGCCGTAGCGCGCCGGCAGCACGGCGCTGGCATAGGCGCCGATGCCGAAGAAGCCCGCATGGCCCAGGCTGATCTGCCCGGCCATGCCCATGAGGATGTGCAGGCCGACGGCGGCCAGCCCCATGATCCACACCAGTGCCGCGATGCGCATCACGTAGCTGGAGCCCGCCACGACGGGCAGCAGCGCCACGATCAGCACCAGCAGTGCCAGGGCGCGCCAGCCTGCGTTGGAACCTTGAAGTGCTTTCATACGCGGTCCACCAGTTTGCTGCCGAGCAGGCCGTTGGGCATCACCAGCAGCATCAGGATCAGCGCGACGAAGGCAACGCCGTCCTTGTAGACGGAGGTCACGTAACCGGCCGCGCCGGCTTCGAGCAGGCCCAGCAGCAACCCGCCGAGCACCGCACCCACCGGATTGCCGAGGCCGCCGAAGATCGCGGCCGAGAAGCCCTTGAGCGCCAGCAGCGCACCGATGTCGTAGCGCGTCAGCGTCACGGGCGTGACCAGGATGCCGGCGATGGCACCAAGCGCGGCCGACAGGCCGAAGGCGAGCACCAGCACGAAGGAGATGTTGATGCCCACCAGGCGCGCCGCCAGCCGGTTGGCCGCGCTCGCGCGCAGGGCCTTGCCGGTGAGGGTCTTGTCGAGGAAGAGCCAGAGCGCGAGAAACATCACGATCGCGCTGCCCAGCACCCAGAGGCTCTGCGGCAGCACGCTCGCGCCGCCGACCGCGATCGGCGTGTTGCCCGAGAAGGGCGCCAGGTTGTGGAACTGCTTGTCGAACAGGAGCCCGGCCACGCCGCGGATGAAGATCGATGCGCCCAGCGTGATGATGATGAGCGTCACGGGCGAGGCATCGCGGGCGCGCTCGATGGCGAGCTTCTGCAGCAGGATGCCGACGATGACCGCAACGGCCACCGCCGAGGCGGCCGCCAGCCATACCGGCAGCCCCATGGCGATCAGGAACACCGTGGTCATGCCACCCAGCATGACGAACTCGCCCTGCGCGAAATTGACCACGTCCGAGGCGGCGTAGATCAGCGTGAAGCCGATCGCCACCACCGCGTAGACGGCGCCGACCGTGAGCCCGGAGAAGACGAACTGGAGAAACTGCGACATGGAGTGCTTCGTCAGTCGATCAGCAGCCAGTCGCCGTTCTTGACCTCGAGCATCCGGAAGGCCTCGACCGTGAGGCCCAGATGGTCCTGCGGCGTCATGTTCACCACGCCCGACGTGCCGACGAAGCCGCGGGTCTGCTCGAGTGCGTCGCGGATCTTCCTGGGATCGGCGCTGTTGGCGCGCTTGATCGCCTCGACCACCATCATCAGGCCGTCGTAGGCACCACCGCCGAAGGTGGAGACCGGCTGGCCCGTGGCCTTCTCGTAGGTCGCCATGTAGCCCGTGACCACCGGCTTCTGCGGATCGCTGGCCGGCAGCTTCGACGCCACCAGCAGCGCCGCGGCCGGCAGCCGCACGCCTTCGGCGGCGGCGCCCGAGAGCTCGATGTAGCTCTTCGACGCCACGCCGGGGTTCTGGTAGAGCGGAATGCTCTTCATGTCGAGCTGGCCGTAGTTGCGTGTCAACACCGCCGGGCCCTGGCCCGAGGCGCCGGTGTTGAGGATGGCCTGCACGCCCGGCGTGGCCTTGATCTTCGCCAGCTGCGGCGTCATGTCGGTGTCCTGCGCGCCGTAGGTCTGGTCGATCAGGATCTTGATGCCGTACTTGTCGACCACCTTGAGGCACTGCTCGCGCATCGAGGTGCCGAATCCGTCGGTGCCGGCGATCAGCGCGATCGACGTGAAGTTGCGCTTCTTCATGTCCGAGAACACGCGCTCGCAACCCATGCGGTCGGTGTGCGGGCTCTTGAAGACCTGCTGGCGCACCGGCTCGATGATGTTCACGCTGCCGGCGAGCGACATGAAGGGGAGCTTGGCCGCTTCGAACACCGGGATCATCGCCATCGTCGTGCCGGTGGTGGAGCCGCCGACCATCGCCACCACGTTGTCGCGTTCGACCAGGCGCTGGGCGAAGGTGCGGGCCTTGTTGGCATCGCCCGCGTCGTCGTAGGTGACCAGTTCGATCGGCCGCCCGAGCACGCCGCCGGCGGCGTTGATCCGGTCGGTATAGAGCTTGAGCGTCTTCGCTTCGGGATCGCCGATATAGGAAGCCGCGCCCGTCACCGACAGCACGGAGCCGATGCGGATGGGTTCGGCTGCCTGCACCGAGGCCGAGAGGCCCAGGGGCAGGGCGATGGCAAGCGCCAGGTGGCGAAGGCGCGCGGAAATTCTTTTCATGGAACTGTCTCCTTGTCGTTGGCGGGGGTGGTGAATTCGATGAGCAGGCGCGTGAGGCCTGGTGCCGAGGCAGGCGCTGCCAGCTGGCCGGCGCGGCTTTGGGCGAACAGTCCGAGCGCCAGTCCGGTCGCGAAGCCTTGGCCGGAGCTGCCGGCCTGCTCGAGCGCCTCGCGCTCGGCGCCGCGGCGGATCGCGGCCGCGATGCGGGCGCGAAGGCCGGCGGGCGCGAGCCCGATGCGGTCGCCGACCAGCAGCGCTTCGGCACTGGCCGCCAGCACGTCGGCATGCACGTGGGCCTCGACCAGGCGCAGCGCCTGGCCGCATCCCAGCGCGCCACCGGCAACGAGCTCGAGGCCCAGCGTGCGCAGCACGGGCAGTGCGACGTCGAGCGCGGAGTCGTCGTCGCAGCCATGAACGATGGCGGCGGCAGCGCTGTCTTGCGCGTCGCCGCACAGGGGCGCGTCGATCAGCACGATGCCGCGCTGTGCGAGCTGTGCGCCGAGACTGCGGGTGAGCGTTGGATCGGCAGCGCCGAGGTCGACCACGATCGCGCCCGCGTGCAGGCCCTGCGAGACGGACGCGATCCGCTCTCGTACCGCGAAGCCCGGCGGCGCGAAGAGCAACAGGCCGGATGCCGACAGCCCGGCCAGATCGTTCGCCGCGCGGCACTGGAACTCCTGCGCGAAGGCGCGGGCCCGCGCGGCGTCGTCGTCGTGCACCACCAGCGCATGGCCGGCGCGCGCAAGGCTGGACGCCAGCGCCCATCCCACGCCGTCGAGGCCGTCGAAACCGACGGCCGCGCCCGTGGCGTTGGCCGGCATGCCCGAACCGATCGCACTCGCGTCCATCAGGCGACCAGCAGCGGAATCAGGCTGCGTACGTCGGCGACTTCGGGCAAGGCGCGCAGCGCCTGCAGGTACTGTTCGATGCGCTCCGCCGCAATGGGTCGTGGGGCATAGGCCAGGCAGTCGTCAAAGCGCGCGCGATGCTGCGTCTCGTCGAGGTCGGCGCCCGGAAAGCCCGGCGCGATGTCGAGCGAGCGTCGCAGGCTGCGGCCATCGACGGTGTGGACAGTGAGGTCGACCGCGGTATGGCCGCGCGCATCGAGCGCGGCATCGGGCACGACCGTGATGCGGTCGATCAGCGTGCGCAACGCGGGATCGAGCACCTGTTCCGGCGCGAAGTGCGCGAGCTTCGATGCGCGGCGCGCGAAGGCATTGGCGACGCAGTAGGCGGCGCTGAACTGGCCGTCGACGCGCGGGTTGGTGCCCGGATCGAAGGGCTTGCCGACCAGCCGGAAGGCGTAGGGCGGCAAGCGCACTTCGGCCGCGCGAAAGTCCTCGGCCGAGACGCCGTCCTCGAGGAGCGACAGCGCCAGCTCGGTCACGCCCTGCGTGACGCCGCAGCTCGGGTATTTCTTGAAGACCATGCGGTGCAGGCGCCAGGTCGTGCCCAGTCCTTCGCCGACGGCGTCGAGGTCCAGCGTGCCGCGGCCATAGAGGTGGCCGTAGCCGTAG
This sequence comes from Variovorax sp. GW821-FHT09B01, assembly GCF_059418345.1. Classification (NCBI taxonomy): domain Bacteria; kingdom Pseudomonadati; phylum Pseudomonadota; class Betaproteobacteria; order Burkholderiales; family Comamonadaceae; genus Variovorax; species Variovorax sp. GW821-FHT09B01. Next base: position 78,199 of record NZ_JBWKPQ010000001.1, read on the forward strand.
TGGCCCGAGAGGAAATTGACCGGCCCCGTGACACCGCGGCGCGCCAGCTCGGCACACTGCACGCCGGCCTGCGCGACCCAGCCCTGCACCACGCGCACGCCCAGCGAGCCATCGACATGACTCTGGAAGCTGCCGCCGCAGCGGTTGAATGCCAGCGCCAGTGCATGCAGGGTCTGCTCGCTCGTGAGCCCGAGGATGCGCGAGGCGGCCGCGGCGGCCGAGAACACGACCGCGATGCCGGTGGGATCGAAGCCGTCGTACTGGGCTTCGCTGAGGTTGAGCCTCGAACTCAGTTCGGCACCGGCCGCCAGCGCGGCCAGGAACTCCGAGCCGCTGCAGCCGCCCGCCAGCTCCGCGGCCGCGAAGGCCGCCGGCAGCAGGGCCGAGCCGATGTGCGGGCCGGGCGCCATCGCGTCGCAGTAGTCGAGCGCACGGCACATCGTGGCGTTGAACTGGGCCGCGGCATTCGCGGGCAGGCGATCGCCGTAGACCAGCGTGGTCGCCTGCGGCGCACCGCCGGACTCGGCAAGCACCGCGCGCAGGGCCTCGATGCCGTCCTCGGCCGCGCCCGCGATACCGGTGCCGGTCACCGCCATGACCATCCAGCGCAAGATGCGGCGCGCGTCCTCGGGCACCTCGTCGGCGCGCAAGGTGACAACGAACTCGGCGAGTCGGCGTTCCAGCTTCATCGCGCCACCTCAGGCCTGGCGCGGTGTGGCACCGGGCTCGATCACCGTGCCGGACTGCTGCTCGACCCAGCGGCCCAGTTCGCTCACGCTGGCGCCCGGTCCGGCGAAGCGCGAAGCCGCCATCCACAACTGCTGACCCAGCGCCGAGATCGGCGCCGAGGTCTCGGTCTCGCGCGCCAGCGCGTTGGCGATGCCGATGTCCTTGAGCATCAGCTCGAGCTTGAAGGGATCGTCGAAAGTGCGGCTCAGGATCCGCTGCTCGATGTGGGTCTTGCTGATCCACGACATGCCGGTGGAGACGTTGAGCACGCGCACCATCTCGGCCGGGTCGAGGCCGTAGCGCTTGCCCATCGTCAAGCCCTCGCAGGTGGCACTGAAGGTCATGGCCGTGATCAGGTTGTTGATGCACTTCATGGCGTGGCCGCAACCCACCTCGCCCAGATGAAACACCGAAGTCCCCATGCGGTCGAGCAAGGGCCGCACGCGCTCGAGGTCCTCGGTCGCGCCGCCGGCCATGAAGACCAGCGCGGCCTCCTGCGCCCCCCACTGCGCGCCCGACACCGGGGCGTCGACCATCGCGATGCCGGCCGCCGCCAGTTGCTTCGCGGTCTGCTGGGTCAGCCAGGGTTGCGAGGAAGAGGTATCGAGCAACAGCGTGCCGGGCCGCCAGCCGGCCAGCAGGCCGTTCTCGCCGAGCGCCACCGCCTGCACGACTTCTCCGTTGGGCAGCATCGTGATCACGATGTCGCTGCGGGCCGCGACCTCCCTGGGCGTCGCCACCGCGACCGCCTCGCCGCCGAGCGTGCGTGCCAGTTCCCGCGCGGCTTCCAGGTTCGCATCGTTGAGCGTCAGCCGATGGCCGGCATGCGCCAGGTGCGTCGCCATCGGCGACCCCATCACGCCCAGGCCGATGAAGCCCACATTCAAACTCTCGCCAGCTGTTTCCATAAGGTCCTCGAGATCAGCTTCGCGGAGTCGGATGCTGGCGATGCGCCAGTCATGCCCGAGCTCCGTCGATGATGGATCGAGGTTATGAAAAGGAGGCCGAACGGGCTTGCACCTTGATGCGGCGCCTTGGCTGACCGTGCACAAGCGCCCGGGTATTTACCCTGAGGCCGGCGAGCGCCGGCCGAAGTGAACGCGCGTCAGTGACCGGCGATCTGCTGGTTGCGCCAGCGGCTCGGGCTTTGGCCGAACTTCTCGCTGAACACGCGCGAGAAATGCGCCGCGTCCGAGAAGCCGAGTTCGAAGGCGACCTGCGTGATGGTCGTGCGCTCGGACTGCTCGACCAGCCGCTGCGCCGCTACCGCCAGGCGCCGGTTCATGATGTAGCTGCTGGGCGTCTGGCCCAGCGCGTTGAAGGCCGCGTAGAGGCTGCGGCGCGACATGCCGCATTCGCGTGCCACCAGTTCGGGGCTCAGTTCGGGCTCGGTGAGCCGGCTCTCGATGAAGGCCTGCACCTTCTGCAGCCGCTGCGAGATGGCCCCGTCCTGCTTCGGCGAACTGCCGTGGATCTGCGCCACCGCGGTGCCGATCAACGCACTGATCGAGTCCTGCATCACGATCGCGCCCTGTTGTTCGAGCTCGACGAAGCCGGACAACATGCCCGAAAGGGCCGAGCGTGCGATCTCCGCGGTTCCGCGTGTCGGCAGCACCTTCCCGGTGACGAACTCGATGCCCGGGTTCCAGCGTCCCATCTCGGAGACCGGCACCAGCAGCACCATGAAGCGCGATCCGTTCGAGGTTTCGACCGAGTAGGGGCGGGAGGTGTCGTAGATCGTCCATTGGCCGGGATCGATCGTCACCGAATGGCCGTTGTGCTCGATCAGGTTGCGGCCCTGGATCTGCCAGATCACCTTGAAGTAGCGGTCCTGGTCTTCCGACGCCAGGGCGCGCGTGCGCATGACACGGTGCGCGCTGCTGTGGATGTCCGCCACCACGCAGCGGTGGAAGCGCGCGATGCAGGCCTGCCCCGAGAAGTGCTCGGAAGGCTGGAGATTCTGGGCCTGCAGCGTGAGGATCTTCGACGACATCGTCTCGCCCCAGCGGCTGAAGACGTTGGTGCTCAGCGGCTCGGGTTCGAAGGCGCGCTCGGTGGGCACGGTCCGCATCAAGGCAAGCGAATCCGGCACGGTCTGAGGCAGGGTCATTCGGGGCTCCAATTACCTCGTACCGCGTGGCTGCCGAGGTGTGTCTGTCGTCTCTTCGGCAAAAAGCTTAACAGGGCCGCCCTCGAGTCACTCAACCCATCGCCTTGTCGCGCCCACTTTCCTTGGCCTTGTAGAGCGAGCGATCCGCTGCTTCGATGAGTTGCAGCTTCCAATTGGCGGAGCTCATGCCATTCAATGTGGCCGCGCCGGCACTGGCGGTGACGCGCCCATGCGGGCTGGCGCTGTGCGGGATGTTCAGAGAGCGTATGCGATCGAGCAATGCGTTGGCCAGCTCGCATGCCCCTTTCAGTTCGGTATGGGGCAAGATGATCGCGAGCTCCTCGCCCCCATATCGAGCGACCAGATCGCCCGGGCGGTGAACGTTGTAGGCCAATGTGTCGGAGACGATCTTCAGGCATTGATCGCCGGCCACGTGGCCGTAGGTGTCGTTGAAGCGTTTGAAATAGTCGAGATCGAAAAGCAGCAGCGACAAGGGCGTGTTCTCGCGTTCTGCCCGTCGCGCTTCGAGCTCCAGCGCTTGCTCGAAAACCCGACGGTTGGCCAGGCCGGTGAGCGAATCCTGTGACGCCAGGACCTCCAGGCGGCGATTGGCCTGCAATAGTTCTTCCCGCGCTGCTACCAGTGAGGATTCCGCGCTGACGCGACCGTTGATGTTGACGATCAGCCGCAACCCCGCCGTCGTCACGGCGGCCAGCAATGCGCCCACGACGCACAATGTCAGCAACGACTGGTGTCGCCAGGCAGAGAGCATCTCATCCCTGCCGAGTGCCACGGTCGTCACGATCGGATAGTGGTCGCCCTTTCGAAAGGCGTAGAGCCGATGGGTCCCATCCAACTGGGAGCGAAAAGACGCAGTCCCCCTGGTGGCAATTTCGCTGTAGTAACGCCGAAAGTTGAGCGATCCGGACAGGTTGCGGCCCATGTCTTCGACCCGCGAAGGGTAACGCAGCAGCAATTGTCCATCGGTTGTGGTGAGACTGATGGCGCCGCTTTTTCCAATATCGATGGTGCCGAATGGTTGCAGGAAGTCGCCAATGTCCAGCGTTGCAACAACGACGCCGGCGAAGTTTCCGTCGCTGTCCTGCAGGCGACGACTGACGGTGAGCTCCCATTCGCTGCCCGGGCGACTGCGAACCGCCGAGCTGATGAAGATGTCATGGGTGGCGTTGTCTCGATGGTGAACGAAGTAGGCGTTCTTGCTGCTGTCGGTCGGTCTCGGATCCTCTGAATGGGTCGGCATCAGGCGATGGCCTCGAGCGTCGACGATGAAGACACTGTCGAGTTGATCGAGCAGTCCTTCCCGGTGGCTGACGAGCGACTGCATGCGCTGCAGATTTTTAGGGGCGCGACCTTCGGCCTCCAGGTTCTCGACCACACTCAACAACATGGCGCTTTGAGAAAAGATGCCTTCGGCGTAAGTGCTCAATGCCTGTGCCAGATTGAGGCTGTTGGTATTGATCTCATTCAGGGTGCGCTGGCGCGTCGCCCAGATTTGCCAAATGGTGGCGCACGACACTGAAACTACGACGGTCAATAGCAGAAACTTGGCCAGGCGAAGATCGCGCTTCATTTTTTAATTGCTGAACTTCCTCAGAGGGCCGGTCATGCCTGAGCGGGAAGCGCTCATCGTCTGCTCAAGACTCGCAGCTGAATTGCAATGTGCTGAGAAATACCGCTGCGATCATGGCCGCCGCTCGCTCATCGGCGACGATGCTCTTCAAGCACATGGGAGGCTCGTCTTCATGGCGAAGATCGCGCAGTTCCAGCGAATAGCGTAGAACCAGATCTCTGTCCGTTCTGAAAGATCGCCCCTTCTTCAGCAGCCAGGAGTCGACCTCCTCCCTGGATGCGAGGCGGAACAAAGCACTCGCCGGATGAGAGGAGCGACGGAATTCGCTCAGTTGAAAGGGGAGGCTGAATCGACAAAGTACCGTGCCATGACCTGCACAGGCCTGCGGCTCGCCATCGTCCCGAGGCCCATCTGTCAATTCGGGTGGCGGGTCTTGCTCTACAGGGCTGCTCATACGGTACGAAAGTCAGCTGGTTTTGCCTGTGCGAGCAAAGAAGCAATGTGTAGAAGAACGTACTATAGATAAGGACCCGCTCCGAAATCGGTTCTTCTCCTTTTTTGTATCGAGGATGTGTTGTGTGGCACAAAGGCGCATCAACAATGTGATCGAGATCACAGCTTGGGTGGCCCGATCTCTTCGCGCAGCGAAGCTGGTGTTCCAGCTTTCGAAGCCATTTGCAGATGAACGGCATTCCGATCTTTTCGCAGCAAGCCTCGAACCTGCAGATCGCGCATGGCTCTGTTGACGACTTCGCGTGAAAGTGCCGTGTACGACGCGATGACTCCTTGTGAAATGCGCTTGTCATAGCCGCCATTTCTGCCGGGTGCCAAAAGCGTGAGTTCATGCATGGCACAGGCGATTCGAGCCTCCGATGTATTCGAAGAAATCTGCTGCAAATGCTTTCTGAGGTTTGCAACGCGCTCGATGGTGAGTCTGAGAAGCTCCAACGCGACTTGGGGATACTCCCTGCAGATCTGCCAGATGTCGTCCGCCGGGACGAAGTAGACGGAAGTCGGCAGAGCGGCCACGAGAACGTATGTCGGTTCGGTTGCTTCGAGATGGAGGTACAGATCACCTTCGCGAACGAAGTCTGTCGTAACGTCTTCGTCCACGACCACCCGAAGCAGGCCTGAGGCAACCAGACATACTTTCTTGATTCGCTCATCTGTCGCACATACCCTCTCATTGCGCCGATAGGTCTTCAACTCACTGCGGCTTACGAGGTACTCGCGCTCGGTGGTGGGAAGGTGTTTGAACAGGCTGTGTAGATACATGGGTGCAAGCGGAATCGAGCTGAGTCACAGGTTCATCGGCCCGACATGGGCGTCAGGGCTGGATGACGGATGCGGCGGAATGGCGCGGCTGTAGGAATTGCGCGCGAATTGCCGATCCTTTTTTTATCTTTCTTCGAAGGACGCTTGTGCGATGCCAGGTCGTCGAGCATTGGCGCGATGGTTCGTGAACCGGGCTCGGTCGGCGTCGTGTAGCGCGCAGCTCGAATGGCAAGCGCGTTGTGCATTCCGGGCGAATGTGCCGAGGTGAAGGCCGTCAGGAAGAGAGAGACGACGCCCTTGATGTCGGGTGCGAAGAAGTCCAACCGGTGACGATCGTGCCGACCTTGGGCGCCGCATCGGGCCCCGACGGAAGCGAAGCCGACTGGGCCAAGGCCGTGCCGCCTGCGAGCAAGAAGGCGGCGGCGATGAAGAGGGTGCGGACTGCCATGGGATGCTCTTTGCAGGGTGGATGTTCCAGGGATATCTCACGCAACGTGCCAACGCCGAGATCTTTTGAGATCAATGACTTACGGGAACTTCCGCGCCGGCATGCGGATGATTCGGGGACAGCGTGCGTCCGCTTTCCGGACACCTCCATTGCGCGACGCGGGAAGTGCACGGTCAGCGGGCTGATGTTGGCCAGCTGCTGATTGCACGGGATGTGCAACCTTTGAAGCTTCGAGCTTCTGTCTTGAATCGCCGGTACTTCGCCCAAGTCGTTGCAACACAGGTATCGATAGCCTGAGTGCCACCTGACGGTTCGCGACTGAAAAGAAAAGAACCGCGTTGAAGAGAAATTCTCTTCAACGCTGTCAGCGCCAATTTCTCGGTGCCCGTTAGGTTCTTCCCGTGCCGCGATGCACGCTAATCGAGAAGAACAATGAGCAATACATCTTCATTCTCCATTGTCAAAATTTCGGCAATGACCTTGGCCCTCCTGGCCGCGGGCTGTGTCGTGCAGCCACCGCTCGTGTCTCATGCGACGGTCCAGCCCGTGCCTGTCGCATCCGTTGCTCCGCGTGTCGTCAGCGTGTATGTCGATCCGCCGCTGTATCAGCCGCCGCCGATCGCCGTGGCATGGGCGCCGCCGCCCATGTTGGTGGAGAGACCGCCGGCACCTCCCTTCGCGGGGGCAGTCTGGACTGGCGGCTATTGGACATGGCAGGGCAACTGGGTATGGGCCGCGGGACGGTGGGCCACGCCGCCCGAACCAGGCTATAGCTGGGTGCAGCCGTACTACGAGCATCGCGATGGCATGGTGGTCTTCATCACCGGCCATTGGTCGGCACCGGGCGTCGCGTTCATTCCTCCGCCGCCGGGTCTTGGCCTCGTGGTTTCAGCCGCGGCAGCAGGCGTGGTGGCCGGGCTCGCACCCATCGGGCCGCAAGGCGTATTCGTTCCCGCACCGCCCGGCTCGCGCCTCGGCTTGATCGTGCCGGCACCCGTGGGAACTCCACCCGCGGTGGTCGTCAGCGCACCGCCGGTGACCAACGTCGGCATGCGCGTGCAGAACACGACCATCTACAACGTGACGAACACCACGACGAACGTCACGAACGTCACGAACATCAACAACACGCGCACGGTCACGGTGGTGGCGCCCGCCAGCGCAACGGCCAGCGGCCGCTCCTTTGAAGCAGCAGTGCCGGCAAGTGCCCATCTGGCCGCCGCGCTGCCTTCCGTGGTGCATGCGATGGCCCCGGTCCCGGACAGCACGAAGCCGGTCGCGGCGCTTGTGCCTGGGCATCCGCCCGTCACCCCCCGGCCTGTCGAGCCTGCACGGCAGACGGTCGCAGTGCCGCCGCAGATCCAGGTGGCACCCGCTGAGGGGCATCCCCGGGTCGCGCCACCCCCTGTTGCGGCCAAGGTGGTCGAGCCCGCCGTGCCGGCCGCAGCCTCCGCTCGGCCGACACCTGAAGCGCCGCGAAGGGCGGAACCTGTGGCAAGCGGACCGCAGCGCCCGCCATCCGTTGCCCCCGCATCGATGGAGAGAGAACGCCAGGTCGATGCACCACGCCGATCGGAAGCGCAACAGGCCTTGCGCATGCATGAGCCGATGCCGAAAGAGCGCCCGGCACCTCCTGTGCACGTCCAGGCGGGGCACCCACCGGCTTCGCCTCAGCATGTCGAACAGCCGAAGAAGGAAGAGCACCGGGAGTAGGACAGCGGTGCCGCGCTCGGCCGCACGGCCAGGCAAGTCGATGCCCAACAGGACGACTGTCGGGCCATGGCGCAAGCTCAAAGCTCTTCGCCGTTCACGCTGTGCGCTTCGATCACCCATCCGCTGCCCGTGACGAGCGGATGCGCCGCGCCTTCCGCCTGGACCTGATCTCCGGGCTTCAGTTGCAGGCGCTCCATGCCTTGCGGACGGAGGTGAACGAAGTCGCCGCTGTCCAGAACAACGCCATTGGCGGCGCCATGCTTCGCGAAGTTCAGGCGCACGACCTTTCCATGCACCTGCGTTTCTCGTGCAGCCGCGTGGGTCGCGCGACCGTCGGCGGCGGCCAGTCGCTCGAAGTGGTAGACCACGTGTTCGCCGTCGCTCTTCGGTGAAGGTCTGGCTTCGCGGCCTTCGACGACCAGTGCCTGGTCGCGACGAAGGCTCAGCAACTGGGCGACGCTGGCGGCGTCGTCGGGATCGATCACGAACTGCGTGACGATGCCTTCGGTTTCGATCAACAGCCCTTCGATGCCGCCTTTGGGGCTGTAGATCAGGTGCTGGAAGCGGCCCTCGACGGACCAGATGTCGTCGTGCTCGGCGGGCTGATGGTGATGTGGCATGGGGAGGTCCTCGGAAGCTCGTGTGGGGTGGATGTCCCCAGGACATCTCACGCAACGTGCCAGCACCGCAATCCTTTGAAATCAACGACTTGCGATCGCCGCCGCGCCGGCATCCGGATGATCCGGGGACAGCGGGCGTCCGCTTTCCGGACACCGCGTCACGGCAGCGATGTCATGCAGTTTGAACGACGGTGCCATGGAGGCCACGCGCCCGCGCCGATCCAATCGATCGCGTTGACATGCCATCGGGCGCATGTCCGAACACAAGAGGCACACCATGGATTTCGAACTCAACCCCGCGCAACGCGATCTTCAGCAGCGCGCGCGCAGCTTCATCGGGACGGAAGTCCTGCCGCACTACCGCGAATGGCCGGTCGCCAACAGCGACTACAGCCCCGAGCTCAACGCACACCTCAAGGGCAAGCTGGCCGAGTACGGACTGGCCAAGCTGATCGTGCCCAAGGAATTCGGCGGCCAGGGCCTGGGGCCGATGGAGGACGTGATCGTGCTGGCCGAGTTCTCGAAGTCGCCGCGCCGCATGCCGGGCGGGCCGTTCGCGCCCTGGCCGGTGCTCTACCAGGCGCCCGAGAAGATCCGCGAGAAGTACCTCTATCCGGTGCTCGAGGGCAAGACGGGCTGGTCGATGTGCTTCACCGAACCCGAGGCCGGCTCGGACCTCGCGGGCATCCGCACGACGGCCGTGCGAAAGAACGACCACTGGGTGCTCAATGGCACGAAGATGTGGCGCACCGGCCATCACTTCGCGTCGTACACGGCGGTCGCGGCGGTCACGGACCCGAGCAAGGGGCCGAAGGGCATCAGCGTGTTCCTGGTCGACAACGACACGCCGGGCTTCACGAAGTCGCGCGACATCCCGGTGATCGCGCGGCAATGGGGCACGGAGCAGGAAGTGCGGCTCGAGAACGTGATCGTGCCGGCCGAGAACCTGCTGGGCGCGGAGGGCGAGGGCTTCTCCATCGCGCAGCACCAGTTCAACCGCTTCCGCCTGCGCCTGGGCGGCACCGCGCTCGGGATGGCCGAGCGCAGCCAGGAACTGGCGGTCGAATACGCGCGCGAGCGCAAGGTGTTCGGCAAGGCACTCGGCGACAACCAGGCGATCCAGTGGATGCTGACCGACAACCAGTACGACATCGAATCGATCCGCCTCAACACCTACTACGCGGCCTGGATGGTGGCGCGCGGCGGCTACTCGGCCTCGCGGCTGCAGGCGGCCATGGTGAAAGCCTATTGCGTGGATGCGGGGCTGCGCGTGATCGACCGCTCGATGCAGGTGTTGGGCGGCCGCGGCCTCGCGATCGAGGACTATCCCTTCTTCGACTTCCACAATCTGCTGCGCATGTGCAAGCAGATGGAGGGCTCGACCGAGATCATGAAGATCGTGATGGCGCGCGAGATTCTTTCGGGCGAGTTGAACTGAAGAAGAAAGCGGCGGCCCCGGCGGCCGCCGCCTTCACGCGACCACGACGATCTTGCCGAGCGCGCCGCGCGCATCGAGCCGCGCGATGGCTTCAGGCGCATCGGCCAGCGCGAAGGTCTCGGTCACTTCGGGCTGCAGCAGGCCCTCGCGCCACATCGCGAGCAGCGAGTGCACGTTGCGGTCGTTGAGCTTCGGGTCTTCCTGCACGAAGCTGCGCCAGTCCACGCCGACGATGTGGCGGCTCTTGAGCAGCGCCAGATTGAGCGGCACGCTCGGGATGCCGGCGGTGAAGCCCACCACCAGGTGGCGGCCGCCGCGGCGCAGGCTGCGCAAGGCGGGTTCGGTGTAGCCGCCGCCGACCGGATCGAACACCACGTCGCAGCCGTCGCCGCCCACCGCCTCCTTGATGCGGCGCGCGAGCGCCTGCTGCGCCTCCCTGCCTTCGACCTGCTGTTCGTAGACGAGGCCGCCCGACGCACCGCGCGCCATCGCGAAGGCCAGCTTGGAGGGCGAGGACACGGCGGCCACCACGCGGGCCCCCAGTGCATGCGCGACCTCGACCGCGGCCGACCCCACGCCGCCCGCGGCGCCGAGCACCAGCACCGTCTGCTTCGCTTGCAGCTGGGCGGCGTCGCACAGCGCGTGGTAGGCGGTGGCATAGGCGAACATGAAGGCGGCCGCCTGCGTGCGCGGCGTGTCGGCCGGCACGCGCACGCAGCGCTGCTCGGCCACGGCAATGCGATCGGCCATGGCGCCCCAGCCGCAGCGGCCGATGACGAGGTCACCCTCGCGCAGGCCCGACACGCCCCGGCCCGCCTGCTCCACGACGCCGCAGAACTCGCTGCCGGGAACGAAGGGCCGCTCGGGCCTGACCTGGTAGAGGTCGCGGATCAGCAGGCCGTCGGGATAGTTGACGCCCACCGCGGCGATCTTCACGAGCACCTCGCCGTCGGCGGGCACCGGATCCGGCAGCTCCTGCCACACCAGCGTCTCCGGTCCCCCGGGGCGATGACTCACCCATGCTTTCATGTTCGGCTCCTTTGGTTGGCGCCATGATGAAAGGCCGGCCCGGCCCACGCCATGACCGCCGCGCGCAACCCGCATGGCGCGGCGCGCGAGGGTCATGGGGAACGAGCGCGACGGTCATCGCGGCCATGCAGGCGCGACGGCACCATGCAGCGATGAACGACGAGACGAAGAAAGCATCCCCATCGCCCGCCGGCCCGCTGCGCGGCCTGCGGGTCGTCGAGTTCGCGGGCCTGGGGCCGGTCTCCTTCACCGCGATGCTGCTCGCCGACATGGGCGCGCGGGTGGTTCGCATCGAGCGTCCCGGCGCGGTGGCAATGGAGCACGGCGCCACGATGCGCGGGCGCGAACGCCTCGCGCTCGACCTGCGCTCGACGGAAGGCCTCGCGACGGCGCGCGAGCTGCTGCGCCATGCCGATGTGGCGATCGAGGGCTTCCGGCCCGGCGTGATGGAAAGGTTGGGGCTCGGTCCTGCCGAGCTGTTCGCGTTGCGGCCCGCGCTGGTGTTCGGCCGCATGACGGGCTGGGGGCAGGAGGGTCCGCGCAGCCAGCAGGCGGGCCATGACATCGACTACCTCGCGGTCGCGGGCGCGCTGCATCCCATCGGTCCCGCCGAGGGCCCGAGCGTGCCGCTGAACCTGGTCGGCGACTACGGCGGCGGCGCGCTCTACCTGGCCGTGGGCGTGCTCGCGGCGCTGCACGAGGCGGCGCGCAGCGGGCGCGGCCAGGTGGTCGATGCCGCGATCTGCGATGGCACGGTGTCGCTGCTGTCGCTGATCCATGGCCTGTGCGCCGCATCGCGCTGGCGCGACGAGAGGCAGGCCAACGTGCTCGATGGCGCCGCGCCGTACTACCGCAGCTACCGCTGCGCGGACGGGCTGCATCTGGCGGTGGGCGCGATCGAGCCGCAGTTCCATGCCGAGTTCCTCGCACGCCTGGGCCTGGACGGCAAGGCCTTCGCGCAACACGATCGCGACCGCTGGCCCGAACAGGCGCGCGCGCTCGAGGCGCTGTTCGCACGCGAGCCGCGCGCGCATTGGGAGGCGCTGTTCGAAGGCAGCGATGCCTGCGTGGCGCCCGTCAACAACCTCGCCGCAAGCACGCGCGATCCGCACCTCGTCGCACGACAGGCCTTCGTCGAACTCGAAGGCGAACTGCAGCCGGCCCCGGCCCCGCGCTTCAGCCATTCGCCCTCGCTGCCGCGGCCCGCGACGTCCGTGGTGGCCGATGCGCAGTGGCTCGCGGACTGGGCACGGCCCGCGAACCCCGGACCCTGAATCAGGACGCCGGCGGGTTGGCCCGGTACTCGGTCGGCCCCGTGCCCGTCCAGCGCCTGAAGGCCCGATGGAAGGTGCTGTACTCGGCAAAGCCCAGCCGCAGCGCGATGGTCTCGAGCTTCACATGGCCCTGGCGCACCATGTCGAGCGCCGCGCGGCGGCGCACGTCGTCGCGCAGCTCCGAGAAGCCGCAGCCCTCGTCGACCAGGTGCCGCCGCAAGGTCACCGGTGTCAGGTGCAGCCGGGCCGCCACGTCGTCCAGGCTCATCGGCGTGCCCACCTGCGCGCGCAGGATGGACTTCACGCGGTCGCTCACGCGGCTGTGGTCGTAGTAGCGCGTGATGAGCGTGCGCGGCGCCTCCGAGAGGAAACGGCTCAGGCGCTCTTCGCCGCCGATGATCGGCAGCGAGGCCAGGTGGCTTTCGAGCCGCAGCGCGGTGAACGGCTGCTCGAAGCGGATCTCGCGCGTGTCGTAGGTGCGCAGCGTCTCGGCGCTGGTCGGCCGGCGCGGGTACGAGAACTCGACCGCGGTCAGCGGAATGCGGCGGTCGACCAGCCAGCACATGAACTGGTAGAGCAGGAAGACGGTCGCGCCATGCAGGCTCACGTGCCGCTCGGGCGAGAGCGCGCGCAGCGGCTTGAGCCAGACGATGGCCTCGCCGCCCTCGCGGCGGATCTTGATCGAGAAGTCGTCGACCACCAGCGCATAGAAGCGGCCGATGACGACCAGCGCCTCGCCGAGCGTGCGGCAATTGACGATCAACCGGCACAGGGTGTGGAAGGTGCCCGGTGGAATCGGCCGGGAGGCGATGCCCCAGGCCTCGTCGCGCGCGCGCCGCGCCAGCAGAATCAGGAAGCGCGTGAAGGCCTGCTCGGTGACGCGCAGCCCGCGCGTGTCGAGTTGCAGCGGATCGATGCCCGAACGGCGCAGCACCGCTTCGGCCTGCGTCGGCGGCAGGGCCGCGCTGCGCAGGAACAGTTGCACGAACCAGCCGGCGATCGGCGGCGGCGTGGCGCTCGGCGAGGGGCCGGGGACAGCGGTCATGAAGCGGGCGGGTGCAGGGAAAGCGCGGGCATGCGCTTCGCATTGTCGCGCCGCCCGCACGAGCGACAGCGTCAATCGGCCGTGATGTTGAAGCGCCGGCTCAGCGCTTCCCAGTGGCGGTACTCGTTCTGCATCGCGGCCGTGATCTGCTCGGGTGTCTCGCTGCTGGGCTCCAGGCCGGCCAGTTGCAGCCGGCCGACCATGTCGGGCTCCTGCAGGATGGCGCGGATCGCGTTGCGCAGGCGCTCGGCCACCGGCGCCGGCGTGCCCGCGCGCAGGAACAGCCCCCACCAACCCGTGTAGTCGAAGCCCGCGTAGCCGAGCTCGTGCAGCGTGGGCACCTGCGGCAGCGCGGTCAGCCGCTTGCTGTGCGCCACCGCGATCGAGCGCAGTCCCTTGTCGCCCTGGCGCTCGATCGCGGTGGCGGCCGAGACGAAGGCCATCGGCACGCGCCCGCCCAGCATGTCCTGCAGCAGCGGGCTGGTGCCGCGGAAGGCCACGTGCGGCATCTCGATGTTCCAGGCCGCGCGCAGCTGCTCGCCGTAGATGTGCGAGGTCGAGCCCGCGCCATAGGAGCCGAACGAGAAGTTGCCCGGGTTGGCCTTGGCCGCGCGCGCGAGGTCGGCCAGGCTCTGGTAGGGGCTCGACGCGGGCACCACCAGCACCACCGCCTGCCGGCCCAGCAGCACCAGCGGCTCGATGTCCTTCGCGAAATCGTAGGGCGGCTTGCCGCGCGACAGCGCGATGTTCTGGATCAGGCTCGTGATGTGGAACAGCATCGTCAGCCCGTCGGGCGGCTGGCGCAGCAGGTACTGCGTGCCGATGAGTCCGTTGGCACCGGCCTTGTTGTCGACCAGCACGGTGCGCGCGAGCACCTCCTGCAGGCGTTGTGCAAGCGGGCGCACCACGGGGTCGGCGGCGCCGCCGGCGGCATAGGGCACGAGCAAGGTCAGCGGCCGGGTGTCCTGCTGCGCACTGGCCAGCTCGGGCAGGCCGGCCAGCGAGGCCAGCAGGGCCATCGTCCAGTGCCTGCGTCCGATGTCGATCGTCATGGTCGGGTCTCCGTCACGGTTGGGAAGCGGGCGCGGCGAGCGCGCGGTAGCGGTCGCGCACCACGCGCTTGAGCAGCTTGCCGGTCTCGGTGCGCGGCAGGTCGGTCGCGAAGTCCACGCTGCGCGGGCACTTGATTGCCGACAGGTGGGCGCGGCAGTGGTCGATGAGCTGCTGCGCGGTCGAGGCATCGGCGAGTGCGGGGTCCTTGAGCTGGACCACGGCCTTCACCTCCTCGCCGAACTCCGCATGCGGCACGCCGATGACGGCCACCTCGTGCACCAGCGGGTGGTCCTGCAGCAGGTTCTCCGCCTCCTGCGGATAGATGTTCACGCCGCCCGAGATGATCATGTTGGCGCGCCGGTCCGTGAGGTAGAGGTAGCCCTCGGCATCGACGTGCCCGATGTCGCCGAAGGTGCCCCAGCCCTGCGGCGTGTGGGTCTCGGCGGTCTTCACCGGATCGTTGTGGTACGCGAAGCTCGGGCCGCCCTCGAAGCAGACCAGGCCGTCGACCATCGGCGCGCATTCGCCGCCATCGTCGCCGACGATGTGCAGCACGCCCTGCTTCGCGCGGCCCACCGAGCCGGGATGCGCGAGCCATTCGGGCGCCGAGATCGCGGTGGCGCCGGCGCGCTCCGAGCCGGTGTAGTACTCCCAGACGATCGGGCCCCACCAGTCGATCATGCGGCGCTTGACCTCGACGGGGCAGGGCGCCGCCGCATGCAGCGCCAGCCGGTGGCTCGACAGGTCGTGGGCCGCGCGGCGCTCGGCCGGCAGTGCGAGCAGGCGGATGAACATCGTCGGCACCCATTGCGAATGGGTGACGCGCCAGCGCGCGATCGCTTCGAGCGCGCCTTCGGCGTCGAAGCGGCGCATCAGCACCACCGTGCCGCCGAAGGCCACGCAGCGCACGCTGAAGCGCAGCGGTGCCGCATGGTAGAGCGGCGCGGGCGAGAGATAGACGCTCGCGGGATCGAAGGCGAAGAACGAGAGCCAGTCGCCCGCGAGCGCCTTGCGCAACTGCTGGTCCTCGAGCTTGTGCTTGATGCCCTTGGGCCGGCCGGTGGTGCCCGAGGAGTAGGCGAAGTCCAGGCCCAGGGGGCGGTCGGGCAGCGGCGGCACCGGGCCTTCGGCCTCGACCAGCGCGCGGTAGCTCGCGGCGCCTTCGACCGGGTCTTCGGCATCGATGCAGAGCACCGCCTCGAGCGGCGCCGGCCAGGCCGAGCGCTCGGCCCAGGGCCGCAGCGCCGTCTCGGTCAGCAGGATGCGCGCGCCCGAGTCCCGCAGGATGTAGTCGATCTCGCCCGGCGTGAGGTGCGTGCTGATCGGCACGTAGTAAAGGCCGGCGCGGCGCGCGGCGAAGGTGAGCTCGAAGTATTCGAGCCGGTTGCCCAGCAGGATCGCGACCACCTCGCCGGCCTCGAGACGGGCCGCGAGGAACTGCGCGAGCCGCGCCGAGCGTTCGTGCAGGCTTCGGTAGTCCAGCGTTTCGCCGGTCTCGGCCAGGATGGCGGCCGGTCGTGCGGGGGCCTCGGCGGCGAAGCGCGCCAGGCCGTCAAGGACGGGTTCTTTCGGTGGCAAGACGGTCTCCGTGGGGCCCTGGCCACCTGCGGTGGCGCGGACCTTGTCTCTCGTTCAATGGTCCGAGGATACGAAGCCGGGTCGGCGCGCGGCATGACCGGGCCGATCAAACTGCATGACGCGCGGCGACGGCGCCCTGGCCGGACCTCAGGCGCCCGGCTGCAGGCCGCCCGCCGACAACGCCATGAGCTCGACCTGCCCGCCGCGGGGATCGCGCCATGGAAAGGCCATGGCCGCCAGCACCGTGTACTCGGCCGCCCTCGCCTCGTGGTGCGGCGTGCCGGCGTCCTCGGCCAGCGAGGGATGGCACATCAGCACATCGCCGCTGCGTGCCGCGGACAGCCAGGCGAGCAGGCGCCGCCGGTAGCCCGTCACCCCGCCCGCGAAGTCGTAGACCCCGAGCAGCCCCCGGCTGGTCGGGATCGACCGCCGCGCGGCTTCGTGCACCAGCGCACGGCCTCCCAGCGCGTGGATGACCCGGGGCTTGAGCGCCGTGGCGCCGGGCCGCGTGTTGCGCAGCCACGGCGGCGCGGCCGTGTAGCGGCGCGACAGCTCCTCGAGCAGCAGCTCCCGCACCATCGGCAGCTGGTGCACGTGCCGGTGCCCGTCGACGAAGGCGGGCGCGCGGCCCAGGCCGTCCTCGAAGCGCGCGAGCTGTTCGGCGATGGTCTGGCGCAGATGGCGCCGCGGCGCGGACCGCGTGTAGCAGCGCAGGATCAGCGGGCCGAGGCCGGGCTCCCCGGCGCGCGGCGTCCGTGGCGGGGTCAGGTCCAGGTGCAGGCCGACGTCGACGCGCGCGGCATCGACGCGCCGCAGCGCGGGCAGGCCCCGGGACCAGGCCTCGCGCAGCACGAGGCAGCCGGTGGCCGAGAGGTTGCCCCGCGCGATCAGGTCGAGCACCGCCGCGTTGATGCCCGGGCTCATGCCGAAGTCGTCGGCGCAGATGCAAAGCCGCTGCGTTCTGGCCGCGGATGCGGTCATGGCTCCTCGGCTTCCAGCCCGTGGCCGCGCTGCTCGCGCACCACGTAGACGGGCCGGCCCTTGACCTCCTCGAAGATGCGGGCGACGTACTCGCCGAGGATGCCGGTGGAGATCATCTGCACGCCGATGAAGAACATCAGGCTCACGACGATGGTGGACCAGCCCGACACCTCGTTGCCGAAGCACATGTAGTCCAGGACCACGTAGCTGCCGTAGCCGAAGGCCGGCAGCGCGAGCATCAGTCCGGCCACGCTGACCATGCGCAGCGGCCAGGTGGTGAAGGAGGTCAGGCCGTCGAGCGCCAGCTTGAACAGGCGCCGCGCGTTGAAGCGGCTGCGCCCCTCGGCGCGCGGCGCCGGCGTGTAGGGCAGCGCCACGGCGCGAAAGCCGACCCAGGCGTACAGGCCCTTCATGAAGCGGCTGCGCTCGGGCAGTTTCAGCAGCGCATCGACCACCTTGCGGTCCATGAGCCGGAAGTCGCCCGCGTTCTCGGGCACCGCGAAACGGTCGGAGGCATTCAGCAGCTTGTAGAACAGGCGCGTGCTCAGCGTCTTGAGCGGCCCTTCGTCGCTGCGGTCCTGGCGCACCGCATAGACCACCTCGGCGCCCGCGCGCTACTGGTCGATCATGGCGCGCACCAGCGCGGGCGAATGCTGCATGTCGCCGTCGAGCAGCACCACCGCGTCGCCCCGGGCCGCGCCCAGTCCGGCGGTCAGCGCCGCTTCCTTGCCGAAGTTGCGCGACAGCGAGAGGCAGCGGATGCCCGGCCGCTGGCACCACTGCTCGATGACGGCATCGGTGTCGTCGGTGCTGCCGTCGTTGACCACGATCACTTCCCAACGCAACTGGGTGGCGCGCAGCATCCGGTCGAGTTCCGGCAGCAGCGCGCCGAGGTTGCGTGCCTCGTTGAAGCACGGAACCACGCACGAGATGCCCGGGACCGAGGCCGTCCGGGGCCGTTGCAGGTTCGAGAGATCGCGCAGCGGAGCGTTCATGGATGGGCAGGAGATTAAGGGCTCGTGGATAGGAAAGCACTCAATCCCATGCACGCGAAGCGACCCATTCCGCACGGTCAGTGCGGGGTCAGCATGACCGGCTCCGCGGGCGTCGCGGCCAGCGGCAGCCGCAGCTCGAAGCGCGCGCCGCCGCCCGGCGCGTTCATGGCCTCGATGCGGCCGCCATGCACCTGCACCACGGCCTGCGACAGCGCGAGCCCGAGTCCCAGGCCCGGCGTGGCCTCGTCCGAACGCGCGCCGGCGCCGCGGTAGAAGCGCTCGAACAGGTGCGGCAGTTCGTCGCTGCGGATGCCCGGGCCGTGGTCGGCGACGCGGACCACGGCCTCGCCGCCGCCGGGCGGTGCGAACACGTCCACGTGCACGGTGCCGCCATCGGGCGAGAACTTCAGCGCGTTGTCGAGCAGATTGGCCAGCGCCAGGTTCGCGGCACCGCGCGCCACGCGGACCGCGACCGGCTCCATCAGCTCGAGCCGCAACCGGACGCCGCGCTCGCGCGCCATCGGCTCGAGGCGGCGCAGCGCCTCCTCGGCCAGCTGATCGAGCGCCACCGTCTCCGCGGCCTCGCGTTCCTGGCCCGCATCGATGCGCGCCAGCACCAGCAGTTCCTCCACCAGCAGCGTGAGCGATTCCACCTCGTCGAGCGCGGAGCGCAGGGTCTGGACGTAGACCGCCGGTTCGCGCGGCCGGCGCAGCGCGAGCTCGAGCTCGGTGCGCAGCCGCGACAGGGGCGAGCGCAACTCGTGCGAGGCATCGGCGGTGAAGCGCCGCTGCGCTTCCATGCCGTGCTCGATGCGCGCCAGCATCGCATTGAGCGTCTCGACGAGCCGGCCGACCTCGTCGGCGGTTCCGGGCGCCGGCAGGCGCTCGCTGAGGTTGGCGTCGCTGATGCGATGCGCCTGCTGCACCACGTCGTCGATGGCGCGGAAGGCGCGCCGCGTGATCAGCGTGCCGGCCAGGCCCAGCGCCAGCAGCAGCGTGCCGCCGAGCACGAGGAACAGCACGCTGGCCATCGCGACGGTGCGGTTGATGTCGTCGAGCGAGCCGGCCACCTGCACCGCCAGCGTCGCGTCGCGGCCCGGCACCGGCACCGAGACCATGCGCGTGGGTTCCTCGCCGAAGCCCTCGAGCGTCTCGAACACGGTCTCGCCCGCGGCGAGCCGCTCGCGCAGCAGCGGCGGGATCGGCAGCTGGGCCTCGCCCAGGTTGGCGCTGCGCGCGAGCACGCGGCCATCGGGGCCGACGATCTGCACCAGCCGGTCGAGCCGCACGAAGGAGGGCGCGCCGGGGCCGGAGGGTGCCTCGTGCACCGTGGCCGCGGTGCCCGGGCCGGCCGACAGCAGCATGCCGAGCTCGGTCTCGGCCAGCGCCAGCAGCGCGGCGTCGAGTTCGCGGTGCACGTTGCGCGAGAACACCGCGTAGGCGCCGAAGGCCGCGATGGCCATCACCACCACGGTCACGCCGACCTGCACCAGCACCAGCCGCCGGCGCAGGCTAAGCATGCGCGCCGTCCGCCGCCGCGAGCCGGAAGCCGCGCCCGCGCACGGTCTGGATCAGCGGCACCGCCGGCGCCGCATCGACCTTGCGGCGCAGGTTGCCCACGTGCACGTCGATCAGGTTGTCGATGCCGATCAGGTCGTCCTTCCACACCTGCTCGGCCAGCCGCGCGCGGCTCACGACCTCGCCGGCATGGCGCAGCAGCATGTGCAGGATCGCGAACTCCTTGCGCGTCAGGTCCAGCGCCGCGCCGCCGCGCCGCGCGCTCTGGCGCTGCGGGTCGAGGCTCAGGTCGGCCAGCGACAGGATCACGGGCCGCATGCTCTCCGGGCGCCGCAGCAGGGCGCGCACGCGCGCCAGCAGCTCGTCGAAGGCGAAGGGCTTGGTCAGGTAGTCGTCGGCACCGGTGTTGAGGCCGGCCACGCGGTCCTGCAGGGCATCGCGCGCCGTGAGCATCAGCACCGGCGTGCCGCAGCCGCGCCGGCGCAGGTCGCCGCACAGGGCCAGGCCGTCGCGGCCCGGCAGCATCCAGTCGAGGATCAGCAGGTCGTAGGTCTGGACGAAGGCCTTCTCGTCGCCCGCCTCGGCCGTGTGCACCGCATCGACGACGAAGCCTTCCTCCTCGAGGCCGCGCGCGAGCAGCCGGGCCGCCTTGCGGTCGTCTTCGATCAACAGGATTCGCATGGCGCGGATCATCCCGCCGCTACCTGACTGCCCGCTGCCCACGACCCGCGTGGCATCGATGCGTCGCGGTCGCGAACCTGAAGACGTCTTCAGGATTTCTTCGGGCGTTCTTCAGCCGCGCCTTTCTACGCTGCGGCACCGGCGAAGGCAACGGGCCGCATCGCCGCGACGCATCCACTGTCATGAAGAACTCCCTGCACAAGACCCTCCTCGCGCCCGCCGCCGCGGGCGTGCTGGCCTGCGCGGCCCTGTACGCGGTCTGGTTCCACACCGCCGCGCACGGCGCCCAGGCCACGGCCGCGCCCGCGCCGCTGCTGGTGCGCGAGGGCCACCGCCTCAGCATGCCCGCGGGCTCTCCCTTGCGCGAGCGGCTGCAGGTCGCCGCCGCCACCGAGGGCGCGCGTTCGCACGTGCTGAGCCTGCCCGCGACGGTGGAGGCGGACCCGGCGCGCACCGTCAACATCCTGCCGCCGCTGGCCGGGCGCCTGCTCGAGCTCAAGGTGCGCCTCGGCGATGCGGTGCGCGCCGGGCAGCTGCTCGCGACGATGGCCTCGCCCGACCTCGCGCAGGCCGTGGCCGACGCGCAGAAGGCGCGCGATGCGCTCGCGCTGGCCGAGCGCGCGCTCGCGCGGGCGCAGGGCGTGAACGAGGCCGGCTCCAACGCGGCCAAGGACGTGGAGGCGGCGCGCAGCGCGGTGGTGCAGCAGACGGCCGAGCTGCGGCGCAGCGAAGCGCGCCTGCACGGCATCGGCGCGAGCGCCGGCGACGACCGCGTGCTGCGCATCGTCGCGCCCATGGCCGGCACCGTCACCGCGCTGAATGCCGCGAGCGGCGCGGTGCTCAACGACGCCAACGCGGCGCTGATGACCGTCTCCAACCTTGAGCGCGTCTGGGTCACGGTCGGCGTGCCCGAGGACCTGCTGGGGCTGGTCGCGGCGGGCCAGGTCGCGACGGTGACGCTGGCCTCGCAGCCGGGGCGCCGGTTCGCGGGCCAGGTCGCCTTCGTGAGCGCGGCGCTCGATGCCGACACGCGCCGGGCCCGGGCGCGGATCGTGTTCGCGAACCCCGAGGGCGTGTTCAAGCCCAACATGTACGCGAGCGCCGCGCTCGAGCTGCCGCAGGCCGCGCAGCCGCAGGTGCCGAGCTCGGCCCTGCTGATGAACAACGACAGCGTGAGCGTGTTCGTCGAGGTGCAGCCATGGACCTTCGAGCGGCGCGCGGTCGAGCTCGGGCGCGAGGACGGCGACCGGGTGCGCATCCGCGGCGGCCTCGCGGCCGGCGAGCGCGTGGTGGTCCGTGGCGGCGTGCTGCTCAATGATTAATCTCGTCATTTCCCAGTTCCTGCGCCGCCGGCACCTGGCCTGGGCGCTGTCGGTCGCGCTGGTGCTGTTCGGCGCCTGGTCGTGGACGCAGATGACCGTCGAGGCCTATCCCGACCTCGGCGACGTCACGGTGCAGGTGACGACGCAGGTCAACGGCCTGGCTTCGGAAGAGATGGAGCAGCAGATCACCACGCCGCTGGAGCGCGCGCTGAGCAACACGCCGGGGCTGGCCTCGATCCGCTCGAGCAGCACCTTCGGCCTGTCGCTGATCACGCTGACCTTCAAGGACGGCACCGACGACTACTTCGCGCGCCAGCGCGTGACCGAGCGCATCGGGCAGGTCAGCCTGCCGGCGGGCGCGCAGCCCGCGCTCGGGCCGGTGGCGGGGCCGGCCGGCGAGATCTACCGCTACACGCTCGAGTCCGACCGCATGAACCTGATGGAGCTGTCGGAGCTGCAGCGCTGGAAGGTGATCCCGGCCCTCAAGCAGGTGGCGGGCGTGGTCGACGTCAACAACTTCGGCGGCTTCACGCGCGAGTTCCAGCTCGAGCTCGATCCCGCGCGGCTGCAGGCGCACGGGCTGGTGCTCAACGACGTGGTGTCGGCGATCAACAACGGCAGCGCCAACGCGGGCGGCGGGCGCATCGCGCGCGGCGAGCAGAGCTACGTGGTGCGCGGCATCGGCCAGATCCGCTCGCTCGACGACCTGGGCGCGGTGATGGTGTCGAACAGCGGCGGCGCGCCGGTGCTGGTGAGCGACCTCGGGCGGCTGCAGTTCGGGCACCAGGAGCGCGGCGGCATCCTGGGCAAGAACACCGACCCCGACACGATCGAGGGCATCGTGCTGATGCTCAAGTACGAGAACCCCTCGCGCGTGCTCGAGGGCGTGCACCGGAAGATCGACGCGCTGCAGGCCGAGCTGGCCCCGCTGGGCGTGCGCATCGTGCCCTACATCGACCGCGACGACCTGGTGAAGCTCACGGTCGACAAGGTGACGCACACCGTGCTCGAGGGCATGGCGCTGGTGTGCTTCGTGCTCATCCTGTTCCTCGGCAGCCCGCGCAGCGCGGTGGTCGCGGCGATGGCCATCCCGATGTCGCTGGTGACGGTGTTCATCGTGATGCACTTCACCCGGATGCCGGCCAACCTGTTCTCGCTCGGCGCGATCGACTTCGGGATCATCGTGGACGGCGCCATCGTGGTGATGGAGGCGATCCTGCGGCGGCGCGAGGAGGAACCGAACGCCACGCTCACCGAGGGCAACATCCTCGAGACCGTGAGCCACGTGTCGGGGCCGATCTTCTTCGCCACGCTGATCATCATCACGGCCTACTTCCCGCTGTTCGCCTTCGAGCGCGCCGAGGGCAAGCTGTTCCGGCCGATGGCCTTCACGGTCGGCTACGCGTTGGTCGGCGCGCTGCTGTGCGCGCTCACGCTGATCCCGAGCCTGGCCTACGTGGCGCTGCGCAAGCCGCGGCGTCCCTTCGTCAACCGGCCGCTGCTGTGGCTCACCGCGGCCTACCGGCGCGCGCTCGACCTGCTGCTGGGGATGCCCGCCATCGCCTACGGCCTGGGCGTGGCCGCGCTGCTGGCGGTGGCCGTGCTCGGCGCCACGGCCGGGCGCGAGTTCCTGCCCGACATCGACGAGGGCGCGCTGTGGCTGCAGGTGCAGCTGCCCTCGGGCCTGTCGCTCGACAAGGCCAGCGAGATGGCCACCGAGCTGCGCCACGTGCTGCTCGAGTACCCGGAGGTCTCCTACGTGGTCACGCAGCTGGGCCGCAACGACGACGGCACCGACCCCTGGACGCCCTCGCACATGGAGGTGCCGGTGGGCCTCAAGCCCTATGCCGAATGGCCCGCGGGCATGCACAAGGCCGACTTCGTGCGCATGCTGGGCGAGCGCTTCGCGCGCATGCCGGGCTTCGACGTGGGCATCAGCCAGCCAATCATCGACGGCGTGAACGACGCCGTGGGCGGCGCCCACAGTCCGCTGGTGCTGCGCATCTACGGCGACGACCTCGCGGAGAGCCGGCGCATCGGCAACCGGATCGTCGAGCTGCTGGGCACGGTGCGCGGCACGGCCTCGGCCTCGCTGTTCCAGGAGCCGCCGATCCCGCAGGTGGTGATCCGGCTCGACCGCGAGGCGGCCGCGCGGCTGGGCGTGAGCGCGGCCGACGTGGCGGGCCTGGTGCAGACCGGCATCGGCGGCGCGCCCGTCATCACGGTGTATGCGGGCGCGCGCACCTACAACGTGTCGGTGAAGCTGCCGGCCAGCGCCAAGGGCGGTACCGAGGCCATCGGCGCGTTGCTGCTCAACGGCGCCAACGGTGCGAAGGTGCCGCTCGCTCAGGTGGCCGACATCCGGCTGCAGACAGGCGAGAGCACCATCTCGCACGAGATGAACGAGCGCCAGATCACGGTGCGCGTGGACAACCGCGACCGCGACCTGGCCTCCTACCTCGAGGAGGCGCGCGCGCGCATCGCGAAGGAAGTGCCCTTCGATCCCGCGAAGTTCCGGCTGCAGTGGGCCGGCCAGTTCGAGAACCAGCAGCGCGCGCAGGCGCGCCTGGGCGTGTCGCTCGCGATCGTGGTCGCGATCATGGCGGTGCTGCTGTTCTTCCAGTTCGGCAAGATCCGGCACGTGGCGCTGATCCTCGGCGTGGTGCCCATGGCCACGCTCGGCGGGCTGATCGCGGTCCACCTCGCGGGCGAGACGCTCAACATGGCGACCGCGGTGGGCTTCATCGCGCTGTTCGGCGTGTCGATACAGAACGGGATCATCATGGTCGCGAACTTCCGCCGCGTGCGCGGCGAGGGGCTGGCGCTGCGGGCCTCGGTGCTCGAGGGCGCGACCGAGCGGCTGCGCCCGGTGCTGATGACGGCCTCGGTGGCCTCGGTCGGCATGCTGCCCGCGGCGCTGGCCACGGGCGTGGGCACCGACGTGCAGCGCGGGCTGGCCACGGTGGTGGTCGGCGGCCTGGTGGTGTCGACCCTGCTCACGCTGTTCATCCTGCCGGCCTTCTACTACGCGATGGAGCGGCTGTTCGAGCGCAAGGGCTGGGGCGTGCGCTCGCGGCGCGATCGCTAAGGGGAGAGAACGATGAACAAGAGCATTCCCGCCGCGTTGGCCGTCGCGCTGTGCCTGGCCGGCTGCGCGGCCGGTCCCGACTACGCGCGCCCGCCGCTCGATCTGCCCGCGCGCTACACGGCCGCGCCGCCGCTGGCCGAGGCCGGCGAGGGCGTGCCGCTGCCGCGGCTGGCGCCCGGCCTCGACATCCCGGCCCAGTGGTGGGCCGCCTTCCACAACGAGCCGCTGAACGCGCTGGTGGCGCAGAGCCTGGCCGGCAATCCCGGCGTGGAGGCCGCCGACGCGGCGCTGCGCGCGGCACGCGAGAACGAGGCGGCCCAGCGCGCGGCCTTCTGGCCCGTGCTGACGGCCGGGCTGGCGCCCACGCGCCAGCGCGTGGCGAATGCGGTCGCGAGCCCGGTGTCGTCGAACGCGAGCCTCTACACGCTGCACACGGCGCAGCTCAACGTGAGCTATGCGCCCGACGTGTTCGGCGCCACGCGCCGGCAGGTCGAGGGCGCGCAGGCGCAGACCGAGGCGCAGCGCTTCCAGTTGCTCGCCGCGCGGCTCACGCTCAGCAGCAACGTGGTGGCGGCCGCGATCGCCGAGGCCTCGCTGCGCGCGCAGCGGCGTGCCACGCTGGCGATCGCCGAGAGCCAGGCGCAGGCGCTGCAGGCCTATCGCCGCCAGCTCGCGCTGGGGCAGGTCGCGCAGGCCGACGTGGAGGCGCAGGCTGCCCTGCTGGCCGCGACCGAGGCCGCCGTGCCCGCGCTCGACAAGCAGCTCGCGCAGCAACGCAACCAGCTGGCGGTGCTCGGCGGCCACTACCCGAGCGAGGAGGTGGCCGCGCGCTTCGAGCTCGACACGCTGGCACTGCCCACCGAGCTGCCGCTCGCGCTGCCCGCCCTGCTGGTCGAACACCGGCCCGACGTGCGCGCCGCCGAGGCCCAGCTGCAGGCCGCGAGCGCGGCCATCGGCGTCGCGGTGGCGGCGCGGCTGCCTGCCGTGACGCTGAGCGCGAACCTCGGTTCCTCGGCCTACACCTTGTCGCAGCTGTTCCATTCGCCCGCGATGTTCTGGACCGTCGCGGCCGGCGTCGCGCAGCCGCTGTTCGATGCCGGTGCGCTCGGGCATCGCGAGGCGGCCGCGCGCGCCTCGTTCGACGAAGCGGCGGCGCAGTACCGCGCGACCGTGCTCTCGGCCTTCCAGGACGTGGCCAACACGCTGGCCGCCATCGATGCCGACACGCGCGCGCTGCAGGCATCGGTGCGGGCCGAGCGCACCGCCGCGCAGGCGCTCGCGCGCACCCGCGCGCAGCTGCAGTGGGGCGATGCCAGCGCGCTGGCGCTGCTGCTCGCGCAGCAGCAGCAGGCGCAGGCCGAGATCAACCTCGTGCAGGCGCGCGCGCAGCGGCTCACCGACGCGGCCGCGCTGTTCCAGGCGCTCGGCGGCGGCTGGTGGAACGCGCCCGCCGATCCACGGCCACCGGCGGCTGCCCCCGTCGCTTCTTCCTCGTCGTCTTCTTCTTCTTCGACCGCAACGCCATGAACATCAGCCGCCACGAGATGGGCCCGCGCTTCAGCGAGATGGTGACCGTCGACCTCGGCGCAGCCCGCCTGCTCTACCTGTCGGGGCAGGTGGCGGAGAACCCCTCGCTCGACGTGACCGGCCAGATGCGCCAGATCCTGCGCCAGATCGACGACCTGCTCGGCCTCGAGGGCGCCACGCGCGAGAACCTGGTCAGCGTGACGATCTACCTGCGCACGGTGGGCGACTACGCCGCGATGAACGCGGTGTGGGACGAATGGGTGCCGGCGGGCCACACGCCGGCGCGCGCGACCGTGGGCGCGAGGCTGATCGATTCGGAGTACCGCGTGGAGATCCAGGCCACGGCCGCGGTGGGAGCGCGCGGCTGATGCGCGGCCTCGGCTGCGCGCTGGCGGCATGCCTGTTCGCGCTGGCCGGCTGTGCCGGGCTCGCGGCCAGCCATGCCGACTTCGTGGCCGGCTGGCGCACCGGGCGCGTCGAGGCCCTGGGCCGCGCCGGCGAACTCGCGCGCGGCATGTACCGCGACTGCGCGCCGCGGGCCGGTGCGGACGAACCCTATGCGGTCGTGCGCTATCACGACGGCGGACTGCGCACGCGCGCGCTCGGCACCACGCGCCTGCCGCCGGACCTGCGCGTCGGCGACACCGTGCGCGTCGACGTGCTCGATTGCAATGCGCCGCTGGAGCTGCTCTCGCGGCCGGCGCCCGCCGACGCGTCGTGAGGGCCCGGTGACGCACGCGCAACGGCGCGCGAAGTCAGGCGGCGGTGGGGTGCGGTCCCTATAAATCCCGCCCATGACTTCCGGATCGACGCCCGTGCCGGGCCGCTTTCTTCCCGCCGCCGCCGCGGCACGCGAGCCGATCGAGCGCTGGGTGCCCGCGCTGCTCGTCGCGCTGGTGCTGGCGTGGGCCTGGCCGATGGTGGCGCTCGATGTCACGCCGCCCTGGGACAACGTGGAGGAGCTGTTCTGGAGCGGCAGCCTGCAGTGGGGCTACTACAAGCATCCGCCGCTGCCGAGCTGGCTCTTGAGCCTGCCGGTGGCGCTGCTCGGCCGGCAGCCGTGGCTGACCTACGTGGCCGGCGTGGGCTGCGGCGTCGGCGCGCTCTACCTGCTGTGGCGCTGGTCGCGCGAGATGATGACGCCGGCGCGCGCCGCCTTCGCGCTGCTGCTGGGCACGCTGGTCACCTACCACGTGCAGCGCGCGGTGGTCTACAACCACAACACGGTGCAGCTGCTGCCGCTCGCGGGCTACTGGTGGATGCTGTGGCGCGTGCTGCGGCCGGCCGGAAGCGGCCGCGCCGACTGGGTCTGGCTCGGGCTGTTCGCGGCCCTGTCGATGCTCACCAAGTACAGCGCGGCGGTGCAGTTCGCCGTGGGCCTGGGCTTCGTGGTCCGCCAGGGCCTGTGGCGCGACGCGCGCGTGCGGCGCGACCTGCTGCTGGCCACCGGCCTCGCGTTGCTGCTGCTGTCGCCGCACCTGTGGTGGGTGCTGCAGCATGGCGACACCACGGTGCTCTATGCGCGGCACTCGGTCCATTCGGTGCATGCACCCGGCAGGCACCTGCTGCCCCGGCCGGTGTTCGTGCTGCTGGTCCAGCTCGCGCGGCTGTCGCCGATGCTGCTGTTCATCGGCTGGGCCTGGTTCGCGCAGCGGCGCGAAGCGGCCACGCAGCGGGCGCCGCTGCCCGCCGCATTCGACCGGCGCTTCCTGGCCTGGGCGACCCTCGGTCCCACCGTGCTGGTGCTGGTCGCTTCGGCCTTGCTGCATTCGCGGCTGATTCCGGCCTGGCTCACGACCTTCTTCCTGCCGCTGGGCGTATGGGCGGCCGCCTCGCTGCCATGGCTCGACGTGGAGCGCTGGAGCCGGCGCCGCTGGCAGGCCGTGCTGGCGGTGGCGGGGCTGCTGCACATCGCCACCGCCTGGGGCTATGCCGGGGTCGACGGCGTCTGGAGCGCGCGGACCGGCCGCGCCACGCGCGCCAACCTGCCCTCGCAGCGGATCGCCGCCGCGGTCGAGGCGACATGGCGCGATCGCATGGGCGAGCGTCCGCTGACGCTGCTGGTCGGCGATACCTGGTTCGCGGGCGCCGTCGCGCTGCGGATGGATCCCGGCGTGCGTCTGCTCATCGACGGCGACGAGCGGACCTCGCCCTGGCTGGCACCGGGCGTGCTGGCGCGCGAGGGCGGCATGGTGCTGATGCTCGACACGCGGCCGTTCCAGGCCGAGGGGCCGTTGCTCGAGCCCTTGATGAAGACCGTGGATTGCGCCGGCAGCATGGAGCTGCCCTGGACCGGCGAGGGGCCCGAGCGCCGCGTGCGCCTGCGCTGGGGCATCGTGCTGGCGGAGAACGAACGGGGCGCGCCGGGCATCGCCTGCGGGCACGATCCGCAGGCGAGCGCCGCGCGCTGAGCCGGCCGCCGCGCGCCGAACTCGCTCGGTACTCAGTGCTCAGTGCCCGGCCGGAAAGCGCAGCGTGATCGCGAGGCCGCCCCAGGCGCTGTCCGACAGCGCGACCGTGGCGCCGTGCATCGCGACGATATCGCGCACGATCGCCAGCCCCAGGCCGCTGCCGTCGCCGGTCGCATCGCGGCCGCGCACGAAGCGTTCGAGCACGGCCTCGCGTTCGTCCTCGGGAATGCCCGGTCCCGAGTCGCTCACGCGCAGCGCGGGTGGATCGCTCTCGAACTCCACCAGCACGCGCCCGCCCGGCGGCGTGTAGCGGATCGCGTTGTCGAGCAGGTTGCTCAGCGCGTCGGCGATCAGCTCGGGCTGCACCGCGACGCACACCGGCCGCTCGGGCGCCGCGAGTTCCAGCTCGATCGCGCGCGCCGAGGCCTGCTCGATGTGGGTGGCGCCCACGTCCTGCGCCAGCGCGACGAGGTCGATGCGGCGCCGGTCGAGGTCGGCGCGCGCCTCGGGGTCGAGGGCGCCGAAGGTCAGCAGCTGCTGCACCAGCCGGCCCGAGCGCTGGATCGAGCCGCCGAGCTCGTCGACGATGCGCCGCATCGCCTGCGGATCGGGCGTCTCGCTGGCACGCGCCAGCCCGAGCTGCAGGCCGGTCAGCGAGGTGCGCAGCTGGTGCGCCGCGGTCGCGGCGAACTGCCGCTCGCGCGCCAGCATGGTCCGGATGCGCGCGAGCAGCTCGTTGTGCGAGCTCGCGAAGGCCTGCAGCTCGCGCGGCACTTCGTCCACGCCGATGGGATCGAGCGAGGCATGCGAGCGCTCGTTCCAGCGCGTGGCGATGGCCTGCAGCGGCCGCACCGTGCGGCGCACCGCGATCGCGATGGCCAGCGCGGCCGCCACGACCAGCGCGACGACGGGCCACAGCAGCACCCAGAGTTCCTGCTCGGCGCGATGGCGCTTGGTCAGCGTCTCGCCCATCAGCATCGTGACCGGCGCGGCGCCGGGCCGTGTCAGCTCGACGCGCACCACGCGCACCGGCTGGCCCAGGTACTCGGCATCGAAGGCCTCGCCGCGGCGGTAGCCGACGCGGCTGCTGCCGTGGTCGGGCAGGCCGGGTTGCCCGGCCAGCAGGCGGTCGGACTGCGTGACGCTGAACCAGTTCTGGTCGATCTCGTCGAACAGCAGCATGGCCTTGAGCTGCGGCGACATGTCGATCGCCGCGATGCCCCGGTCGTCGTAGCGCAGCAGCGCGATGCTCGAGCGCGCGGCATCGAGCAGCCAGCGATCGAACACGCGCTCGATCACCGCGTGCGTGTAGTGGAGGCCGAAGCCGCCCGCCACGGCCATCATCGTGATCAGCGGCAGCATCAGGCGCAGCAGCAGTTCGCGCCGCAGCCAGCGGATGCGGCGCGGCGGTTGTGGCGTTATCGCTTCCATCAAGCCTCCTGCGCGCCGGGAGCGGCCGCGTCGAGCACCAGCATGTAGCCGAAGCCGCGCACGGTGCGCACCTGCACGCCCGCGTCGACCAGCTTGCGGCGCAGGCGCGAGACGTAGATCTCGGAGGCGCTGTCGCCGAGCTCGATGTTGCGCTCGGCGAGCGCATCGACCAGCGCGCGCTTGGCGACCAGCCGCGGCGCGCGCTGCATCAGCAGGCCCAGCACCTCGAACTCGCGCGGCGCCAGCTCGAGCACGCGGTCGTCCACGTAGGCCCGGCCCAGGTCGCCGCGCCAGGTCAGCCGGCCATAGTGCAGATGGTCGCCGCGCGCCACCTGGGCGCGGCGGCCGAGCACCTCGATGCGCGCATCGAGCTCCTCGGGCGCGAAGGGCTTGACCAGGTAGTCGTCGGCGCCGCCCTGCAGGCCCAGCACGCGGTCGGCCACGCGGCTGCGCGCGGTCAGGATCAGCGCGGGCGTGAGGCGGTCGCGCTGGCGCAGTCGCCGCAGCCAGTCCAGGCCGTCGCCGTCGGGCAGGTTGAGGTCGAGAACGATGAGCTCGAAGTCCTGCACGTCGCGCTCGGCCAGCGCGCGGTCGGCCTCGGCGAGGTCGCCGCAGCCGCGCACCACCCAGCCGCGCTGGCGCCAGCGCAGTTGCAGTTCCCGCGAGATCACGGGGTCGTCTTCGATCAGCAGCAGGAGCATCGCGGTGCGAGGCGGCGGGACGCGGGGGCGGAGGGGCCGCCATTGTCGGCCAGCGGCGGCGCGTTCACGACGTCGGCGCGCGTTGCCACCAGCCGCCGCCCGAGGCCTGGAACAGCGCGGCGCTGTCGCCCAGGCGCGCGGCCTGCGCCTGCACGCGCGCGAGCATCGCCTGGTCGTGGGCCTGCTGCGCATTGAGCAACGCGAGGCGGTTGACGTCGCCGAGCCGCAGCTGGCGGCGCACCAGCTCCAGCCCGCTGCGGGCCTTCTCCTCGGCCAGCGCCGCGTCCTGCAGCGATTGCGCGTTGGCCTGGATCGACTGCAGCGTGTCGGCCACGTTCTGCAGTGCCGCGATCACGGTCGCGCGGTACTGCGCATCGGCCTGGCGCAGCCCTTCCTCGGCCGCGCGCTGGCGGTGTTCGAGCGTGCCGCCGTCGAACAGGGTCTGCCCGACATTGGCCGCGAGGCTGAAGAAGCGCCCCGACTTCAGGAACATCTCGCCGAGCCGGCTGGCCGCGCCGCCCCAGCTCGCATCGATGGAGAACTGCGGCAGCCGGTCGGCCACCGCCACGCCCACCTGCGCGCTGGCGGCATGCAACTGCTCCTCGGCGGCGCGGATGTCGGGCCGCTGCTCGACCAGGCGCGAGGGCAGGGCCAGCGGCAGTTCGCGCGGCAGCACCAGCGCATCGAGGTCGAAGTCGATCGCGAGGTCCTCGTCGGGGCCATCGCCGGCCAGCGCGCGCAGCAGGTTGCGCGTCTGCTCGCGCTGCTTGCGCAGCGGCGGCAACTGCTGGCGCGCCTGCGCGAGCGCGAGTTCCTGCTGCGCCAGGTCCTGCCGCGCCGCGTAGCCGGCGCGCAGCTGGCGCTGCACCAGCGCCACCGCCTGCTCGTTGGCCTCGACGATGCCTTCGGCGATCGCGAGCTGCCGGCGCAGCAGCGCCTCCTGGATCGAGGCCGCCACCAGGTTCGAGGCCAGCGTGAGGCGCGCCGCCTCGAGCTGGTAGTGCTGCATCCGCGCCTGCGCCTCGAGGCTCTCGAGCTGCCGCCGCTGGCCGCCGAAGATGTCGGGCGCATAGCCGACCGTGAGCTGCGCGGTGTGGAAGTTGTAGATCACCGGCGCGTTGAAGGGCGCGCTGCCGCCCTCGCTGGCCGGCGTGCCCTGGTAGGTGGAGATCACGCGGCCATTGCCCTGCACGCCCGGCGAATTGCCGCCGAGGTTGCCCGCGATCTTGGTGCGCGCGGGCGAATAGCCGATGCCGACCGTGGGAAAGAAGAAGCCGCGCTGCGCGTAGACGTTCTCCTGCGCCGCGCGCAGCGCGGCCTGCGCGGCCTCGAGCGTGGGGCTGCGCGCGAGCGCGCGCGAGATCAGCGCGTCGAGGCGCGGCGAGCCGAACAGCGTCCACCAGTCGGCCTGGATGTCGCGGCCCGGCGCGAAGCGCTGCGCGTCGCCGCCGGGCACCGGTGCCGACGCGGTGTCGAGCGGCAGCGCCGACGGCGCATAGCCGGTGGCCGCGGGCGGATCGGGGCGCCGGAAATCGGGGCCGACCGTGCAGCCGGCCAGCAGCGCCGCGCAGGCCAGCGCGAGTGCCGATCGAACGCGGGGATAGAACAAGGCGGGGGCGTACGTCATCGCGGGCTCCGGTGCATCAGGGCGCGGCCGCCGGGCGCGCCTCGCGCGCCTGCTGCGGCTCGTCGTAGAAATCGCCGAAGCGGCGGATCGCCACCGGCAGCACCAGCAGCGTGAACAGCGTGCCGGTGA
Organism: Variovorax sp. GW821-FHT09B01; assembly: GCF_059418345.1. Classification (NCBI taxonomy): domain Bacteria; kingdom Pseudomonadati; phylum Pseudomonadota; class Betaproteobacteria; order Burkholderiales; family Comamonadaceae; genus Variovorax; species Variovorax sp. GW821-FHT09B01. The sequence goes on from NZ_JBWKPQ010000001.1 coordinate 110,513, forward strand.
CGATGCCGCCGACGATCACGCAGGCGAAGGGCCGCTGGGTCTCGCTGCCGATGCCGTGCGAGAGCGCGGCCGGCAGCAGGCCCAGGCCCGCCATCAGCGCCGTCATCAGGATCGGGCGCAGCCGCGTCGTCGCGCCTTCGACGATCGCCGTCGCGACCGCCGCGCCCGAGCGCACGCGCGCCATGATCTCCTCGACCATGATCACGCCGTTCTGCACCGAGATGCCTGCCACCGCGATGAACCCGACCGCGGCCGAGACCGACAGGTGCAGGCCCGCAAGCCCGAGCGCGGCCAGCCCGCCGACCAGCGTGAACGGCACCATGCCCAGCACCAGCGAGGCCAGCCGCACCGAGCGGAAGGCCCAGAACAGCAGCGAGAAGATCAGCAGCGCCGTGAACGGCACGATCACCGCGAGCCGCGCCGCGGCCCGCTGCGAGTTCTCGAACTGACCGCCCCACACCAGCTGGTAGCCCGGCGGCAGCGCGACCTGGCGCGCCACGGTGCGCTGCGCCTCCTCCACGAAGCTGCCCTGGTCGCGGCCGAGCAGGTTGACCTTGACGATGACCATGCGCGAGCCCGACTCGCGGAAGATGCGCGAGGCGCCCTGGCGCACCTCGACGTTCGCGACCTCGCCCAGCGAGATGGTGCCGGGGCCGTTGCCGACCTGCGTGCCGGCCACGGCGAGCTGCAGTCCGCGCACCGCGTCCACGCTGTCGCGGTGCGGCTGCGCGAGCCGCACCACCACGTCGAAGCGGCGGTCGGCGTCGTAGAAGCTGGTGGTCGAGGCGCCCGACATCGACTGGCCGATGGCGTTGTCGACGTCGTTGACCGTGAGGCCGTAGCGCGCGAGCCGCGCGCGGTCGGGCGTGACGACCAGCTCGCTCTGCCCGCCGATGCGCGTGCTGTCCACGTCGGTGGCGCCGGGGATGGCGCGCAAGGTGGTGGCCACCTTCTCGCCGAGCTCGTCGAGGATGTCGAGGTTGTTGCCGATCACCTTCGCGACGATCTCGCCGCGAAAGCCCGACAGCGACTCCTCGACGTTGTCCTGGATCACCTGCGAGAAGTTGGTGCTGATGCCGGGGATGTCTTCCAGCTTGGCGGACATGTCGGCGATCAGCGCCTCCTTGCCCGCGAAGCGCCAGCCCGAGCGCGGCTGCAGGTCGACCAGGATCTCGAGGTTGTTCGGCCCCTTCGGGTCCGAGCCGTCGTCGGGCCGGCCGACCTGGCTGATCAGCCGCGCCACCTCGGGGTACTCGAGCAGGGTGGCGCGCACGCTGCGTTCCACCTGCTTGGTGGTCTCGAGCGCGGCCGAGGTCGGCAGCGTGATGGTCAGCCAGATGTTGCCCTCGTCGAGCTTGGGCAGGAACTCGCTGCCCAGCCGCGGTGCCAGGCCCAGCGCGAGCGCCAGGGGCAGCGCCGCGAGCCACAGCGTGCGGCCCGCATAGCGCATGGTCGCCGCGAGCAGGCCGCGGTAGCGCGCCTGCAGCCAGTCCAGCCAGGGCTTGTGCTTCTCGGCCAGGGTGCGGCGCTGCAGCACCGTGGCCAGCAGCGCGGGCAGGTGCGTGAAGGTCAGCAGCACCGCGCCGAGCAGCGCGAAGCTCAGGGTCAGGGCCACCGGCGTGAAGATCTTTCCCTCCACGCGCTGGAAGGTGAAGATCGGCACGAAGGCCAGGATGATGATCGCCTTCGAGAACAGCACCGGGTGCGCGAGGTCGCTCACCGTGTGATGCAGCACGCCCAGCCGCTGGTGGCGCGCCTCGGGCGAATCGGCGTCGAGCGCGCTCTTGGCCGCGAGCCGCACCATCAGCGCCTCGACGATCACGACCGCGCTGTCGATGATGATGCCGAAGTCGACCGCGCCCAGCGAGATCAGGTTGGCCGACACGCCGCGCGCGGTGATCAGGATGAAGGCGAACAGCAGGGCCAGCGGGATCACGGTGGCCACCACCAGCGCCGCGCGCCAGCTCGAGAGGAAGATCACGAGCACCGCCACCACCAGCAGCGCGCCCACCACCAGGTTCTCGACCACCGTGGCGACCGTGTGGTGCACGAGCTGCGTGCGGTCGTAGATCGGCACGATCTTCACGCCGGCCGGCAGGCGCGGCTCGAGCTGCGCGATGCGCTGGCGCAGCTCGGCATTGATCTTCGCCGGATCGCCGCCCTTGGTCATCGAGACGATGCCCTCGACGATGCTGTCGCGCTCGCCGGCCGCGGCGATGCCCAGGCGCGGGCGCTCGCCCTCGCGCACCTGCGCCAAGTCGGCCACCGTCACGGGCCGGCCCTGGCGCGAGGCGACCACCGCCGCGCGGATGTCGGCGAGGCTGTCGAACAGCCCGCTGGCGCGCACCACCAGCGAGGTGTCGCCGCGGCGCATCAGCCCGCCGCCCGCGCTGCCGTTGGCATTCGAGACGGCCTGGCCGAGCTGGTCCAGCGTCACCTGGTACTTGCGCAGCGCCACCGGGTCGACCTCGATCTGGAACTCCCTGAGCGCGCCGCCGAAGGTGACGATGTCGGCCACGCCGGGCGTCATGCGCAGGAAGGGGCGCACGGTCCAGTCCTGCAGCGTGCGCGCTTCCACCTCGGACAGGCCCGGCGCCTCGAGCGTGTAGCGGTAGATCTCGCCGACGGCCGTCGACAGCGGCGCGAGTTGCGGCTGCACGCCGGTGGGCAGGTCGACGGTCGAGAGCTTCTCGAGCACCTGCTGGCGCGCGAAGTAGTCGTCGGTGCCGTCGGCGAAGGTCAGGGTCACGATCGACAGGCCGGTCATGGTGACCGAGCGCACGTTCGACAGCCGCGGGATCCCCGCCACCTCGCGCTCGATCGGCAGCGTGACCGAGCGCTCCATGTCCTGCGGCGCCGCGCCGGTGCGCTGCGAGATCACGCGCACCTGCACGTCCTGCACGTCGGGGAAGGCCTCGATCGGCAGGTTCGAGGCCGCGTAGCCGCCGAAGCCCACGAGCGCCGCGACCAGTACGAACACGAAGACGCGCTGTGTCAGCGCGAAGGAGATGAGCCGCTGCATCACGGCCGCTCGCCCGTGCGGGTCGTCAGCTCGGCGTCGAGCAGCAGCGCGCCCGCCGTGACCACGCGCTCGTTGCCCGCCAGGCCCTCGCGCACGTAGCTGGTGTCGCTGCCCTGCGCCAGCAGTTCGACCTGGCGGCGCCGGAACGCGCCGGGCGACTCCTCGACGAACACGTAGCTGTGCACGCCGCGGTTGACCAGCGCCTCGTTGGGCACGCGCACGCCGCTGCCGTCTTCCTGCAGCAGTTGGGCGCGCACGAACATCTCGGGCAGCAGTTCGAGCCCGGCGTTGTCCAGCTGCGCGCGCACCGGCACGCGCCGGGTGTTGGTGTCGACCGCATGGCCGACCTGGCGCACCGTGGCGGCGAAGCGCCGGCCCGGATAGGCATCCGACTCCACGCTCACCGCGCTGCCCAGCTTGATCCGGCCGAGCAGCCGCTCGGGCAGGTCGATCATCAGCCACAGCCGCCGCGGATCGGTGACCACGAACAGCGGCGCCGCCATGCCCGGCGCGACCTCGAGCGCCGGCGTGGCCGTGCGCTCGGCGACCAGCCCGTCCATCGGGCTGACCAGCTGCAGGCGCTGGCCTTCGCCGCGCAGCCCGCGCGGATTCATGTTCTGCAACCGCCGGCGCGCACGCTCCACTTCTTCCAGCGCCTGCGCATGGTCGGCCTCGAGCGCCTCGAGGTCCTTGTGCGCGATGGCATCGCCCGGCGCCAGCTCGCGCCCGCGTTCGGCCGCGAGTTGCTTGCGCTTCTCGTCGGCCAGCGCCTTGCCGAGGTCGGCGCGCGCGGTGCCGTAGTCGGGCGAGTCGATGTCGGCCAGCACCTGGCCGGCACGCACGCTGTCGCCGGGGCCCACGCGCAGCGCCACGATGCGGCCCGAGAAGCCGACGCCGATGCGCGCGGTCGCGTCCTCGTCGTAGACCAGGCGCGCGCTCAGAGGTTCGGCCAGGGGCAGCGGCACGCGCGGCATGGCGTCGGTGCGGATCATCGCGAGCTGGGCCGCGCCCTTCGGGTAGCGCAACTGTTCGGGATCGGCAGCGCTGCTCGCACCGGCAGGCGGCGGGGGCGGCGCGGCATCGGATCGCGGTGAGCGCCAGACGAGCAATGCCGCGCCGGCGAGCACCAGCGAGGCAAGAAGGACCAGGAGGACCCGGCGGGAGGCAGGAGGACGCAGGCTCATCGGTGCGGCGGTACGTACGGACCGACCGTGCGGGCACGACGTCGGAGAAGGAGGGAGCCGACCAGCCTAGGCCGCGAAGCTTTCGGGAAGCTATCTATCCACGGGCGGCGCTCCGGCAATCGCCACCGGCTTGCGAATGCGCGGTCGATGCGCGATCCTGAAAGGCAGGCCATCGTGCGCTGCCCGCCGCGGCCATGGCCGCCCCTTCGTCAACGGAACCCTTTCCAGAACCATGAGCAAACTGGACCTCAGGCAGGTCGAGCTGCGCCGGCTGCTGTCGGACGCACGGCCCACGCAGGTCTTCGAGGACCTGCTGCAGCGCGGCCTGGTCGCCTGCCGGCAGGACTTCGGCTCGCTGCTGCTCGAGGTCTTCCCGAAGATCGATTCGACCGTGGTCGCCATGCTCTGGCGCTGGCGGCGGGACGGCGAATGGCATCCGGCGCTGTCGGATGCGCATGTGGATTCGCAGGTCAGGCGGCTGCTGGCGGAGGCGGGGTACTTCGATGCGGTGCTGCAGGCGGTCGGCAGCAAGAAGATGGACGGGCCGAACTGACATGGACGCCGAATCGCGGAGGTGCGAAAAAAATCAACTCCCTCATGGCGGAGGCCATTGAGTCGCATGCGCGTGTCGCGGGCTTGATCGACATCTCGCATTCATGCCGAAACCACCGAAAGCCGGAGCACATCCCTATTTCGGATCCGGGCTCGATGAAATATGCTGCACGCATTCCAATGAGCGAGGAGTCGAGCGAATGCCGTACCTTCTGCCTGTTCCGGTAGGCCACTACCTCGACCCGAACCAGCCATTCCCGCTCGACCCATACAACTGGCAATTCCTCGCGGAGGGAGACTCCTGGTTCTCGATCACCGATGAGGTGCTGAACAACCGGAACCTGCTGCCTTGTCTTCATTTCCCCAAGGCGGCCGCGGCGATCAATTGCGCAGCCCCTGGCGACATCGCAGGGAAGATGTTCAAGCGCAACCCGCAGTTCAAGATGCTTCTGCAGCAACGCTGGTGGCTCGCGATCCTGGTGTCCGCGTCGGGCAACGACCTCATCGATGCGATCAACGTCACGCCGAACGACTCCACGGGCCAGCTTCGTCCGGCTCGGGAGCGGATTCTTCTCACCAAGGCGGAGGCGATCGACGCATCGGATCCCCATGCCTATGTCAGCGAGGCCGGCATGAACGCGCTGGCGGGTTATCTGCTGTGGTGGTTCGCGAGCCTGGTCGAGTGGCGGGATGCGGGCCAGAGCAAGGGGCGCCCTGTCTTCCTGCATACCTACTCGGTGCCCGTCGCGCGCCCGGCAGGTGTGCCCGGAAAGTCCAAGGGCTGGCTCCATCCCGCCTTGGTCAGGAATGGCGTGCCGAAGGATCTGCACCAGGGCGTGACCGACATCGTGTTCGGAAAACTGCGGCTGTTCCTGCTCGGCCTCGATACGGATGCCAGGAGCGGATACCGGCTCCCGAACGTGCATGTGTTCGACTCCGCCGCGATCCCCCTCGATCAGGCGGACCCGGACGCCACGGGCCCGAGCGGAGACTGGGTCAACGAGATCCACCTGCGCACCTCCGGTGCGGAAAAGCTCGGCCAACCGTTCTCTTCGTTCATCCTGCAGAGGTTCAGCCGCTACGGCATGCCCGGGTAGGTCCGCAGCCTTGGTGCGCGGCCGCTTTCTCCGCGCCTGGATCCGATCATCCTCATCGAGGCGGAGGTGAACATGGAGAAGGAAAAGTCCGTCGAACGCCTGGACCGGCTGGTGGAGCGTCGACGCAGGCAACTGGCGCGGGCACGAGGCGCGAATGCGGCGGGAAGGGAGAGTGCCCCGCAAGGCAGTGGCGAGATCTGGGGACTGGCCTTGTCCGGGGGAGGAATCCGCAGCGCGACTTTCTGCTTCGGTGTATTGCGTGCGCTGGCGCAGCACAAGTTGCTTCTGCGCTTCGACCTGCTCTCGACGGTGTCGGGCGGCGGCTACGTGGGCGGGATGCTCGGCAGGCTCTTCGACCGGGCGACGGTGCCGGACGACGTCGTGAAGGTCGAGGATTCGATGGCCGGCGCCGAGACGCGCAGGTTCGGATGGTGGTTGCGCTCCAATGGCCGATACCTCGCGCCCGGCGGTGGCGCCGACCGTCTGTTCGCGCTGGCGCTGTACATGCGCAATCTCCTCGGCATTCACGTAGAGCTCGCGCTCGTCGGCCTGCTGATCGGCCTCTTGATCACCGGCCTCGATCTCGGCGTGTGGGCGGTGCTGGACCGCATGGGGTATGCATCCTCATCCGTGTTCGATCATCTTCGCGGCCTCGAGCCGTGGTTGCCCACAGCCTGGTTGCTCGCGCCCATTCCGGCGGCGATCGCGGCGCGCTACGCCTTGGCCTATTGGCAACTGCCCTGGGCCACTCGATCGGATGGGGCCGCGCTCGCCTGGTGGTGGGGCGTCGCCGCGTCGGCCCTCGGCGTCGCGAGCTTCATGTACCTTTACTGGTTCCCACGCAGCGCCGCCATCGCCCAATCCTTTCGCGACGCCATCGCCGCCGTCATCCTGGCGATCTGGCTCGTCGGTCTTTGGGCCGTGCCATTGGCGCGAAGCATCGGGTTGCGGGAGGGGTCGATCGACCGGGCGAGGAATGCGATGACCACGAGCCTCGCCACCTGGGGCATGCTGACTGCAGCGGTGCTCGCGGCGGGAATCGTCGATCGGCTGGCCTGGCGGGTCGCTTTCGAGGCCTCGCTGACCCTGGACCTGGGGCTTGCGCTGGGCCTGGCGGCGGTGCTGCTGCGCGGCATCCTGCCCGCGATCGCCGCCTCCGGCACGCGGGCTCCCCGAATCTCCGCGTTCGCCGGCACGGTGGCGCGCTTCGCCGGCATCCTGCTGGCATTCGCGCTCCTGGTGTGGTGGATCGCGGTGATCCACAAGACGATCGCCAGCACCGTCTTTACGGACAGGGAGCTCACGTTCAGCAATGCGCTGGCGCCGATCCTTCTCGCTTCCGTGATCCTGGGCGCGTACATGCTCTTGTCGGGGTCGAACCTCGAATTCCTGAATCTGTCCTCGCTGCATGCCTTCTATCGCGCGCGGCTCGTCAGGAGCTACCTCGGAGCGGCCAACGGCGCGCGCTTCGACAGGTCGCCGCTCGATGGCGCTCTCGAGCCGATGGAGCGGTGGGCGCATACCGCGCCCGTGGGTTCGAACGTCGGCGAAGTTCACGGAGACGACGACAGGTTTCTCAAGAACTACAAACCGCAGCGTTTCGGTGGTCCGATCCACCTGATCAACGTCTGCATCAACCAGACCGCCGATCCCAAAGGCGCGCTCTTCAATCAGGACCGAAAGGGCCTGTCGCTGACCATCGCTTCAGGCGGACGCTCGCAGGTCAGCCAGGAAGGCTGGACCGTGAGCAGCGGTCTTCGCGAAAGAGGGCTCGGAACCTGGATGGCGGTGTCGGGTGCGGCAGTATCCCCGGGGCTCGGATACCGGACCAGCCGAGGTCTTTCTGCGCTTCTGACCTTTGCCGGCATCCGGCTCGGCTTCTGGCTCACCGAGGCGGCACGCAACGGCAGAGCCGCGGGATTCCTCGCCCTCGGAAAGACGTGGAGCCTGCTTCGCGAGACCTTCGGCATCTTCGACGGGGCTCGCGGCAAGGACTGGTTCCTGTCGGACGGCGGCCATTTCGAGAACACGGGGGCCTACGCGCTGCTGGCGGAGAGGGCCAAGGTCATCGTGCTCGTCGACTGCGGTGCCGACCCCGAGTACCAGTTCCATGATCTGGAGAACCTGGTGCGCCGGGCGCGCATCGACCTTGGCGCCGACATCAAGTTCCAGAGACCCGTCTTCTCGAGTGCCACGAACGCCGTCGAAGCGCAGCAGAAAGCTCCTGCGGGATGGCCGTCGCAAATGACGTATTTCGGCTCGCTCAACGATCTGGTGTCGCCGGACAGCACGGCCTGCCTAGCGATCGCCAAGGTCGAGTATTCGGAAGACCGATCCCAGGGGTTGCTGATACTGATCAAGCCCAACATGTGCCAAGGCCTGGGCATGGACCTCATCAACTACAAGGCGCAGTGCCCCGACTTTCCCCAGCAGAGCACCGGCGATCAGTTCTTCTCGGAGGCCCAGTGGGAAAGCTATTTCCAGCTGGGAAACTTTCTCGCGGAGAAGCTCGAGCCGAAATTTCTGAAGTCGCTGATCGCGGATCCAGGCCTCTACTTCGAAGAGGATATCTTCCCCGTCAAGGGCAAGGATTCGGCGGCGACGCCCGAAAAGCCCAAGGAAAGCGCGGACTCGAAATCGGGCGCCGAGGACAAGGAGAAGACGCGGCGTCTACCCACCCGCATCAACGTTGCGGCGGTGGGTGCAACCCTGGGCCTGGGCGCGGCTGCCACGGTGGGCATCTCGCTGTGGCAAGCGCTCGACAGCGCCCGCGTGGCCGAAGCGAATCAGGTCAAGTCGCGGCGCGAGGCCATGAAGGAGCTGACGGAACTGTGGTCCAGGCTGCCTCCTCTTCCCGTCGATCAAACGCTGCTGGCGGAGGTGAACCAGGCCCGATCGGAGGCCTCTGATATCCGCACGGGCAATCTGGAGCGTGGTGCTTCGGATCCGTATTCGGCACTGGCGGCGGCGATCGTTCGAACCTCCGACAGCCTGTGCCCTGGGGACGAGGCCGGATGGCTCAAGCGGTCCGAACTCGGCAATCACATCGTGACGACGGCGGTCTCCGCCTGCCAGCTCCTGGTCACTCCCAAGACGCCGGCATGCATCGCACTGCTCGAGGCCGACAATCCCACGGTACGGAGCAATCTCCCGGGCTGCCTGCGATACGACGACAAGTTGCTTCCAGCGGCGCAGGTCAGGTACTGGGGCTACGACTACACGATGGATGCGGCCGTGGGAACCATGCACCCCTGCGATCCGCAGCTGGCCAAGCTCGCGGAGGATGAAAAGCTCCATGAGAGAGAAAGAGCGAAGCTGAAGCTTCGCCAGGCAGGAGATCGACCGGACACGCAAAAGCCGTGCAATTGGCAATCCTCGCCTGTGAGCAGCCCGCCGCCGACAGACACACCGAAACTTTCCACGGAGTCCGTCTCGGAGGTGCAGCCGACCCAGCCACCACTTCCTTCCGCGTCTCCACCGGCGAGTGCTTCCGCACAGCCTGCATCCTCCGCCGCTTCGGCTGCGAATCGGCCGAGCAACCTGCCCGCGATAGACAGCAACATCTGCCGCCGCAAGACGGTGTACGTGCAGATCTACGGGCCTGCGCAACGCGATGCCGTGAGGAAGTTCCGACCCGTATGGCAAGCCCTGGGGGCGAGCGTTCCTCCGATCGAGAACGTCAACGATGCGGCAAGGCGCGCCGGCAGGCCCGATCCGAAACCGGTCGGCTCGACCATCGTGCGATATCACGACGAGGGCAGCCGTGCCTGTGCCGATGCGATCTCCCAGAACGCGTCAGGCAATGAGAAGCCTCCCAACTGGAAGGTCGAACGTCTGTCCGCGCGGCTCCAACCGACACCCGGAAACATCGAGGTATGGATAGCGCCCGACGATCCAATCGTCGCGAAGCCTGTGCTGACGCAATAGGCGGTCACGCAGGCCAGGCAATGCCGAGTTTTCGCGCTGTGAGCGGGCCCGTGTCTCCATCGGCGACCAAGCGGTTCTGTTTCTGATATGCATGAACAGCGGCAACGGTGTGCGGGCCATATTCGCCATCGATCGCTCCGGGATCGAAGCCGGCCTGCTTCAGTGCGCGTTGTACGGCCTTGACCAGCGGCCCCGACATATTGGGCGATTGCAGGGTGAGGATGAACGGTAGCGGCTTCGGCGTGACGTTCACGTTGTTGGCGCTGTACTGGACTCCGGGAATCTGTGCGTAGAAGTGCCAGATGCGTCCTTCGACCTTGCCCCGTTTGACGCCCAGCCCTTTTCCGGCCGCCTCGACAGTTCCACCATTTCCATCTGAAATCGCCACGTGTCCCATCTGTTTCGGCATGGGAGGCCTGCGAACCAGAATGACGCCGGGCGTGCTGTTTGCCACGGCCTTCGTGACTGGGGTGAGCGTTCCGTTTTCGGCGTCCCGGACCCACGAGCCTGAATAGGCTTCCGTGGTGGCGGGATTCCCTCGGTTGTCGGTACAGCCGTAGAGCTCTCCCGTGATCTGGAAGACGACCCACGACGCGAACTCGGCGCAGTCCCAAGGGCCAGTCCATTTGGAATTGTCCTTCGGAACGAGCACATTCTCGTATTTATCCCCGATGCGCTTCTCGGCCAGCTTCAGCAAATCTTTTCCGGTTGCCATCTCTTCCCCCTTCGCGTGGTTGATGAAAAGTCCGGTCGATCGATGATCCGGTGTTGCGTGCAGGTCGGTGGATCGCTCGGGACGGCGATGGTGCAGCAATGCCAATTGGCTGTCCATCATCTGGATCAGGTATGACATGGGAATGTCATGTTGCGCGAATCGAGTTATTGCAATGGGACGAAATTTCGAAATACGTTGACGATGAATGGATCGGCGGCAACGAAACCCTCGGGGAAGTCATGGATCGCCTTCCTCCAAAGGTGAGGGTGCATCCCTCAAACAGGGGATGCCGGCGCAATTAGGTACTGCTAAAAGCTACTCAAAATTCGAGGAGCGGAAGAATGCAATGCCAAGCGCGACCTGGTCCGAGCGGCCACGGCTTTCCGTTGGGATTTCGCAGATCGAGGCGACTTCGGATCGTCGCATTGGCTTCCGCCGTGCTATTGGCGGGCTGTGCCACCCTTTCTCCCCAGATCTATTCCGACGATCTGCTTCTCGACGCTTCGCGGAGTTCCGAAACCTTGTCGTACGCAGACGCAAGGAAAGACGCGGAACAGGCGATCCGGCGCTATATCGCCGCTGTTCAGGAACTGTCGAGCTTCAACCCCCGCGTGGGAGCCGCCTTGATCCTTTCGAGCGCGGTCGCGGTGATCAAGGGCGTCACGAACCCCTCGGGCTCCGCGCTCGCCAAGGTTGCGGTCGGGGGATCGGCGGGTGTGGCCTACGGCAGCACGCTCGTGTCGAAGCAGCGCGAGGAAATCTACATGGCTGGCGCCAGCGCATTGAATTGCGTCATCGCCGCGAGCGAGCCGTTCAATGTCGCGGCGTCGACGTCGGGCACTTGGGACGCGTCGCAGCAATCGATGAACGCGCGTCTCGCAGAACTGCAGGAGTTGCTGCGCATCCATGCCGGTGCCATCCGGGACACGGCGCTCGCTGCGGCACCGGCGAGGGCACAGCCGCAGAGCTGCAAGGCGGAGCCCGCGCCGAACTGCAACCTCAAACCCGAGAGCCTGACGGCGATGACGACCGAGGAAAGGAACCGGCTCACCACGTCGTGCCTGGCGGCAAAGGCGACGAGGGATCAGGAGTGCGCCGTGCCCGGCAAGAAGACGACGACGGTATTGACGGCCGATCCGGTCTTGCAGCGAACGGTTGGTCGTGCCGACGTGGCGGTCGCGGATGCCCTGGCTCTGGATGCCAGGGTGAAGGCGCTGCGCACCAGGATCGCTGGCGCGGCCAGCGACCTGCGCTTCCGATCGAGAGAGATCCAATTCAATGTGGGCAGGGAGGTCTCGAAGACCGTGCCGGACATTGCATCCTTCCTGGCCGCGAGCGAGAAGATAAAGACCACCGCCCTTGCGATAGGCGGCCAGGATGCGTTGAAGCCCGTGCCGAGCGTCGCCCAAAGCGGGTCGATCGGCGGCAAGTCCAGGGCGCGGCCGTTCGATGCGAAGGCACGCAATCTCGAACGGGAGATCGCAAAAGCCACGGAGTACCTGGCCGCCGCGACGATGGATCTGAGCAAACTGGTCGGTCCGATCCTTCTGGAGGTCGACAAGCCCAAGGCGACCTGCAAGCTGCAGGTGCCGGGGCGCACACTGACCCTCGTGCCGGATCTGGAGGAGATCGAAGTGCCGGCCGGTTCCCAGCAGACCTTCTACGTGATGGGCGCAGGCGAGGGCCTGGCCTGGTTCGCAACGAGCCGCGGAGGTGGAAAGCCCGGAACGATCAAGGCGGGCGACGAGAGCGGAAAGAGGTCGTTCATCTACACGGCACCGGCGGAAGGCGCGGCGCCCCAAGGCGACCAGATCCTTTTCACGGATCCTGCGGGTCCGTCGAGAACGGTCAACGTCAAGATCGTCGCGCCGTTGCAATCCGCCCGAGTTCCGGCGGTGAAATCATGAGAGGCAGCGAGAAGCCCTCAATGATAGTTTTCACCGCTGCGCACCCGTGCAGGCCGGCGGGCGCGGGCGATGCCCTCCTCAAGCCAGGCTCCAGCAAGAAAGGGGGCGCGCATGTGGCCATCGGTTGAGAATTCGGCACGCGGCCGCTCGGGCGAAGGAGGCACTCTCGGCGCCATCCTGCGCGACCGGCGGCTCCCGCACCGGCTCTACGCGCTGACGGCTGGACACGCCGTCGGGGCCGATCCTGGCACCACGGCCGGAGACGTCATCGCCTTCGCGGATTCTTCCGGGCAATTGCAATTCGCGGGAGGATTGGTCGATTGGGCGCCGACTTTCCCGCCCGACGCGAAGACCGGAGCGGTGGATGCGGCGATAGTGCTCGTGGCGCAGGAAGACCTGCGGGACCTCGCGATGCAATCCGCGCTCTGGCCCGTCGGTGCCGCGATCGCGCGCAGCGGTGATGCGCTGCGACTGCTGACGAGCGATCGGGGGCCGGTCGACGGCAGTGCGCAGAACAGTGTTGCGGTGTCGGTGCGCGTCGAGGCGGGCGGTCCGGCATACACGCTGTCGCCAGTGCAGGCCTGGCACGCACCGGGCGGGACGCAGGGAGGCGACAGCGGAGGAGCGGTCTGGAACGATCAGGACCAACTGGTCGGCATCCACGGAGGGATCCGGCTCGGAGATCCCGCGCAGCCCTTCTTCATACCGATCGACACGATCCTGCGCTATTTCAACGCGGACCTGGTCGTGAGGGACGAGTTGTCGAACGCTCTTGCGGCGGTCCGCGGCCGGCGGCCCCTCGCGAGCACCGTCGAGCGTGCGCCGGTCCAGCCGGTCCAGCCGATCGTCGCGTCGAAGCCATCGCCGTTCGACGATGCCCACGCCGAGATCCTCGCTCGCACCATCTGGGGCGAGGCGCGTGGCGAGAAGGAACCGGGCATGCGCGCCATCGCCTTCGTCGTGCGCAACCGGGTGCAACGCAGAAGCTACTGGGGCTCCGACGTCGCCAAGGTGTGCCGCTATCCCTCGGCTTTCAGTTGCTGGAACCCGGGGGATCCCAATCTTCCGCTGCTGCAGGCGGTCGGCGCGAACGATCCCTGGTTCAGGTCGGCGTTGACGATCGCCACCCAGATGCTCGCCGATGCCCGTGCGGGAGTCAGCGCACAGGACCCCACGAACGGGGGAACCCACTACCACGCGAGCAGCCTGGTGCCGCCGCCATGGTGGACGGAAGGCCACGCCATCTGCGCGCACATCGGAAAACACGTCTTCTACAACGACGTCAAGTGAGGCAGCCAAATGGACATGCGAATGATTGAGGTGGCGCTCGGCTTGGCGCTGATCTTTGCGTTGACCAGCCTGCTCGTGACAGCCTTGCGCGAACTTTGGGCGTCGGCCTGGGGATCCCGTGGCAAGGTGCTGCAGCAGGCCCTGACTTCCTTCCTGGGCGACAACAAGGCGCTCGCGAGCACGCTGATGGCGCATCCGCTGCTCACTTCCCTGAGCAAGAAGCAAGAAGGTGGAACGCCGTCGTACATGGGCGCCGACATCGTCGTGACCTCGCTGATCGCTTCGCTCGTGGAGACCTGTCTTCAGGGCGTGCGCCCCGCAACGCCCGCGAAGTTTCTCGATGGGGTGCGCGAGTTTCTGGACACGCCCGCGAATCGGGGCGATGCGCAGGCAGAGTTCGCTGCGGACGGCTCCGGGGTTCGAAGGGCTTTCGTTCCGAACCCCAAGCTGCTTCGCGCGATGCGCAGCCTGATCCATGGCGTGGAGAGCGATTGGCCCGGCTTCGAAGCGCGGCTTTGCGCCTGGTACGACGCCGTCACCGAGCGCTCGATCGGGTGGTTCAAGCGAAAGAACCAGGTCACCCTGCTGATCTTCGGCTTCGTCGTTGCCGCGGCCGCCAACATCAACCCGATAGCGATCGCGCCTCGACTCTGGCAAGACGCACCCATGCGACAGGCGCTTGCTGCGGCGGGAAAGACCGCGGGCGAAGAATTCGCGGCAGCCAACGCCTCGAACGGCGCGGACATCGATGCCGCCGCGCTGAGAGCGGCCCGCTCGGCGATTGCTCCGGCGCAGGCCGAGGAAAAGAAGCGGCACCGCAGTTCGGTCGAGGAAACCGAGCGCAGCCTGCAGGCATTGAAGCTGGCCTTCGAGCAGGTGTTGGACAAGCCAGGTGCGTCCGCTTCCACGCCGGTGTGGCGAGAGGCCTACGACGGCTATCAACAACTGCTGGCCCTGCGCTCGGCGCTCGACGCCACGCGTGTTCCCGAGAGTGGGTCGTTCCGCGGCATACGTCGGCAGCTCGAGGCCGATGCCAACGTCGATGCGCGCATGAAAGCACTGGAAAGCGTTTCGACAGCGGGCTTTCAGTCGCTCGTGACGACGCTGCGCAAGGCGATGGATGCCGAGAAGAGGGCGCAGTCTCGACTGCTGGGCTCGGTCGTGGATGCCGGGTGCAGGCAGGACACGGTCCTGCCCGGGAGCGACAGGGAAGTCGAGAGTTTCTGCGAGCGCCTGGATGCCATGAACTCGCTGAAATCCATCGGCTTGCCCATCGGTTGGGAGCCGTTCATCGCACCCCAGGTGTTCAAGTCCCGATGCGTGCAGAGCTCGGACTGCTGGGATGCAGAGCGGGTGGGAAATGCCTTGCTCATCGCGATCGGCTGGCTCATCACGGCGGTGGCCGCCAGCCTGGGCGCTCCATTCTGGTTCGACCTCCTGAGCAAGATCGGCAAGCTGCGCGCTTCCGGCGCCAAGCCGTCCGAGGTGGAGGACGCGGGGACCGTGCGAACGCCACCGGGCGGCTCCACCATGGCCCTGCCTTCGGAGCCGCCGGACGAAGGTGGCGGGGATGGTGGAGCGGCAGACGCAGGCACCCACGCAGACGATGGTGGCGCAAAGCCCGGCCCGAAGCCGGAGGCGCCAACCGAAGCGGACCAGGGACCGGTGATCAAGGGGCCGAGTCCCCACGAGCAGCAGCTCGTTGTCAGCGAGGTGCGGCGGGTGCAGATGGCGCTGGGGCTTCTCGGCGCACAGCTCAGCGGGCAGTTCGATGCAGCCACCCGCCAGGCGATCCTGGAGTGGCAACGCGCCAAGGGCTACGGCGAGACCGGTCAACTGACGGAGATCCAGCTCGACGAGCTTCTGAGCATGGCACCCGGTGCAGCGGCCAAGCTGTTGCCGCGCAACGTGCCCGCATCCGTTTCACCTCCCGGCAACGGAGGGGCGAATGGAACCATGCCGCTGCTGCAGGGTATTGCGTCGGGTGGCCGCGCCGTTTCGCTTGAAGAATTGGGGACCCAGAAGGGGCTCGCGAGGGAAATCCAGACGGCACTCGCCGAGATCGGACTGCTCGATCCGCCCGCGGACGGTGTTTTCGGACCCGTGTCGCTCTGGGCATTGCGAGAATTCGGCAAGGCGATGAATGCCGCCCCGGCCGAGATTGTCGATGCCGGATTGGCCGAGATGCTGCTGTCCAGCGAGGCAAGAGCCCTGTATCCGATCGTGCTCGATCACTCGCCTGCGGGCCGCACGGCGGCCGCGATGCTCAAGAAGGGCTACTGGCTGTGCCGGCACCCGGACGCCGTCAACATCGTCTATGTCGAAGGCATGAAGCGCGATGGCACACCCAACGCGAACGAACCGAACCGGTTCAACGATCTGCGGACCTTGCTGCGCATCGCGCCGGGCGGCAAGGCCGAATGGGTCGGCTGCTGGGAGGCCTCCACCGAGCCCGGACTGGTCTACACGATGAAGCCGCTGGACGGCACCCCCGGGGTCGCACGCATTGCCCTGGGGCAGTTCAAGGCATGGAGCGTGGGCTTTCACAAGGGAACGCAACCGGCACTCGTGCAAACCGCGCCCATCGTCATCTATCGCGATCTCGACAAGAACTTCAGGCGCGACGAGGGCGAGCGCGTGTCCATCGCCTCGTCGATCAATCAGCATTCGGGCTACGACGCGCCGGACAACAACGTCGGGAACACGAGCGCCGGGTGCCTGGTCGGACAGTCGCGCGCCGGACACTCGGAGTTCATGGCGCGTTGCGAGCGGGATGTCCGCTACCAGGCCAATCACGGCTATCGCTTCATGACCACGGTGCTGGAAGCGGCCGAGCTGGGGCATTGAGGCCAAGACAGCCGCGCGCATCTGCGAACTGGACACTCGCGGGTCGCTGCGGCATCGGCTCAGCGCAGCTCCCGCCGCAGCGGCAACAGCAGCCAGAACCGCGTACCCGTGCCCGGCGTGCTCTCGCCCCCGAGCTGCCCGCCATGCTTCTGGACCACGGCCCGCACCACCGCGAAGCCCAGCCCCATGCGCCGCGGCGCGGCGGCCGCCGAGGCATCGGGATCGGCGCGCGGCGTGGCCACGGGTTCGGGTGCGAACTGGGCGCGCTGCCCGCGCGGCGCATGGAGCAGGGCGTGCAGCTGTGCGGGCGTCATGCCCGAGCCCTGGTCGGCGATGGTGATGCGCACGCGGTCCGGCGCGGCGTCGGGGGTGGCGGACTCGAGGTCCATGCGCAGCTCGATGCGCGCGCCCGGCGCGCTGTGGCGGATGGCGTTGTTTAGCAGGTTGACGATGGCGCGCGTGAGCAGCGAGCCGTCGGCGCGCACGAGGGTCTCGTCGGCGTCGTCGAGACGCGCATCGATGCGCACGCCGTTGGCCTGCGCGTAGTGCCAGGCCTGGTCCCGGGCATCGAGCAGCACGGCGCCCACGTGGGTGTCGGCGAAGCGGTAGTCGTCCGACTCGGCCTGCGCGAAATCCATGAAGCCCTCGGCCAGGTCGAGGGTGCGCTTGGCCTCGCGCCGGATGGCCTTGCGCATGTCGGCGGTGCCAGCCGCGTCCGGGTCGCCCTCGTGCATGGACAGCAGGCTCAGGATGGTGACCTGCGGGCTGCGCAGGTCGTGCGAGAGAAAGCGCCGCCATTCGTCGCGCTGCCGCTGCGCCTCGCGCTCGGTCGTGAGCTCGGGCAGCATGACGACCCAGCCGCGGTCGTCGGGCGCGTCCGCGCCGAAGGCGGCGGCCTCGAGGCGGAACACGCGCGCGTCGGCGGTGGTGTATTCGTCGCGCAGCCGGATCGTCCAGTGCAGTCGCGCCGAGCCCGGGGCATCGGCCTTCGCGGCCGCCGTCATCGGCGCGATCAGCTGCGGCAGCGACAGGCCGCGCAGCGCATCGGGATCGCTGTCGCGCTGCGCGAGCTCGCCGCCGCCGAGCAGGCGGGAAGCGGCCGCGTTGCCCGAGGCGATACGGCCCTGGTCGTCGCAGATCAGCATGGCCACCGGCATCGCATGCATCGCCTCGTCCATCAGCTTCTGCATGCGCTGCACGCGCGCGATGGCGCGGTCGAGCGCCTGCTTGGGATGCACCACCGGGTCGCCCGAGAGCGCGGGCGGCGCGGGCATGACCTCGAACGCGCCGCTCGGGATGGCATGCAGCACCCGCGCGCGCTGGCGCAGGTAGGCCAGCTGCGACTCGAGCCGGCGCCAGCTCCACAGCAGGTAGAGCAGGAACAGCCCGGCGATCGGCGCCGCGGGCGGCAGCCACCAGTGCCAGCCCAGCATGGCGATGCCGCTGGCCAGCAGGCAGGCGACGGCGAGGCCGAAGGCGATCGGCAGCGCATGGCGCTGCAGGCGCACCAGCAGCCACAGCGCGATCCACAGCGGCACGACGGTCCAGGCCGCGTAGCCGGCCGGCGGCAGCAGCGCGACGTTGCGCGCGTTCATCAGGTCGTCGATGGCGTTGGCATTGACCTCGATGCCGGGCAGCACGCCGCGCATGCCGGCGTTCGGCGTCAGGGTCTGGTCGCCGAGGCCGGGCGCGGTGGCGCCCACGAGCAGCAGCTTGTCGCGCAGCAGCTCGGCGGGCACCTCGCCGCGCAGCACGCTGACGTAGGGCACCGTGCGGTAGCTGCCGCGCGGGCCCGCGAAGACCAGGCGCAGCGGGTCCTGGCGCAGCCAGTCGCCGGGCCGACCGGCCTCCGGCGACGGCGGCGGCGGCACCCGCCCGGCGATCAGTGCGCCCACGTAGGGCTGCAGGTGGCCCGCGTAGCCTTCGCGCAGGTAGAGCGTGCGCGCCACGCCGTCTGGATCGGGCGCGAGGCCGGCGTGGCCGAGGCCGCGCGCGCGTTCGGCGAAACGCGGCAGCGGCGCCAGGAAGCCCGGGTGCGTGCCTTCGTCGAGCGCGTCCGGCCCCGCATGCGCCCCGGCATGCAGCAGCGGCAGGTAGACCGGCAGCAGGCCCATCGCCTCGGCCAGCCGCGCATCCTCGCGCGGATCGGTGCTGGGCTCGGTCAGGAACATGTCGAGCAGCACGGCGCGCGGCGCGGCCGGCGCCAGCCGCTCGAGCAGGCGCGCATGGATCTCGCGGCTCCAGGGCCAGCGCCCGAGTTCGCCGAGGCTGCGTTCGTCGATCGCGATGATCAGGATCTCGGGCGCCGCGGTGTGCGAGGCGAGGATCAGCAGCCGGTCGTGGATGAACGCATCCATCTGCAGCAGGCCGGGCCGCTGGGCCAGCACCAGCATGGCCAGCGGCAGCAGCAGCGCCATCAGCAGCCGTTCGACGACGAGCCGGGTCGAGGGCATGACGGCTTCAGCGCGCCGGGATCTCGAAGCTGCCGCCGAAGCCGGCGGCGCCAGCCTCGCCCTCGCCCACGGGGCGCGCGCGCCAGTGGTAGCGCCCGCCCAGCACGAAGGGCCCGACCACCATGCCGGCGACATGGGCCGCGGGCTCGTCGATCAGCAGCACCGAGAAGTCGGGGCCGCGCGAGAGTTCGAAGGCGTAGCGCTGGCCCGTGGCGCCCGGCCAGCGGATCTCGACCCGGCCATCGGACAGCAGGGTCGCGCTGCCGCGGCCCGTGTCGGCGCCGGCGGCCGCGGGCAGGTAGACGGTGCTGTCGCCCGGCAGGCCTTCGAGCTGGTTCGCATCGAAGGCGGTGAGGCGCAGCTGGTAGAAGCCGGCCTCGAGGTCGGCCGGCGCCGTGAAGGCCGGGGCCTCGCCGCGCTGCTCGTGCACCGGCAGCAGGAAGCGCTCGTCGCGCGCGAGCTGGAGGCGATAGCTCTGGGCACCGGCCACCGGCTCGAACTGCAGCGCGCGATCGGCGCGCGGCGCGTTCGAGGCCAGCAGTTGCGGTGCCGGCAGCAGCGTGCGCGCCTGCGCGCCGGCGCCGTCGAGCAGCACCGCGCCGCTGCCGGCGCGCAGCACCAGCGGCGGTTCGGCGGCGCCGCGGTCCTGGCGCACCACCACCTCGCCCTCGATCACCTCGCTGGCCAGCGTGCCGTTCTCGTCGCGCACGCGAAAGTGCGTGCCGCGCACGCCGAGGCCCATCGAGCGCGCGCGGATCTCGAACTGCTGGCCCGGCTGCTGCTTCTGCACCTGCGATTCGACGCGGCCCCGGATCAGCCGCAGCTGGATCGTCTGGGTGTCGATGGCCTGCACCTCGAGCGCGCTCTGCGACGGCAGCACGACGCGGTTGCCGCCGGGCAGGCCCAGCGTGACGAAGGCATCGGGACCGGTGACCAGCACGTCGCCCGGCAGGATCGGCGTGCCGGGCGCGAGCACCTGCTCGGGGCCGCCCGGGCGCTGGCGCGAGGCCCGGCCCTCCACCGCCGCGACCACGGCGGCGCCCTCGGGCACGAGGCGGCCGTCGGCGAAATACAGCAGCTTGCCCGGCTGCAGCAGCCGTGGCTCGCCGACCTGGTTGCGCTGCTGCACCTCGGGCCAGCGCAGCGGGGTGCGCAGGTGCTGGTTCGAGATGCCCCAGAGGGTTTCGCCGGGCTGCACCACGTGGGGCGACTGGGCCATGGCCAGCGGCGCGGCCAGGCCGGCGCAGACCGCGAGCGCGCCGGCCAGGCGCCGCGCGAGCCGGGTGGCGGCGCGCCACGGCGCCATCAGGATTCCACCTGCTGCATGGCCTCGAGCCGGTAGCCGCGGCCGTAGACCGTGCGCAGGCTCAGGCCGCGCGCGGCCTCGAGGCCGAGCTTGTTGCGCAGGCGGTAGATGTGGCTGTCGAGCGTGCGCGAGGGCAGCTCGTCGCTGCTGTAGCCGGCGCTCTCGAGCAGGTGGGCGCGCGACACGATGCCGCCCAGGTGCTGGAACAGCGTGAGGGCGAGGCTGAACTCGCGGTCCGACAGCGCATGGCGTTCGGGCGCCGCCGCCTCGCCCGGTGCCGGATGGATCAGCACGCTGTGCGTGAGGCGCTCGAACTCCCAGCGGCCGAAGCGCTCGCCGGGCGAGCTTTCCACCGGCGCGCGGCGCGCCATCAGGCGCTGCACGCGCGCGCGCAGCTCGAGCGGGCGAAACGGTTTGACGATGTAGTCGTCGGCGCCGAGGCTCAGCGCCTCCACCACGTCCTGCTCGGAGGCGCGCGAACTCAGCATCAGCGTGGGCACCTGGTCGGCCTGCCAGGTGCGCAGCCAGCGCAGCAGCTCGACGCCGGCCAGGCCCGGCACGTTCCAGTCGAGCACCAGCAGGTCGAAGCTTTCGCGCCGCAGCACCTGCTGCAACGCGAGGCCGTCGGAGAGGGCCGTGCAGCTGACCGTGGTGTCGCCAATTGTTAACAACTGCTCCAGTGTCCGGACCAGGTGTGACAGCTGGTCGGGGTCGTCTTCGAGGATGGCAATGCGCATGGTCCGAGAGGTAGCGAGGCGATTCTGACAGTGAATCCCGACGCGAAATCTGACGAATTCACGCAGGCGAGACGCCACGTCCCATTGTTTGCAATTGCAAGAAAGTAGTAAAGAAATTCACAAATGCAGGCAGAAGCTTTCTGCAAATCTGACCAAACCTCGCGCGCCGCTCTCGCCCGGCAGGGCCCCTCGACATCATCCGCCGCCTGTGCAGCGAACAAGCGCTGCCCTCCCATCGCATCGCCGCCCTTCGGGCCCCAGCCATGGGCCAGGTCGTGCGCATGCGGCCCATCTGATTTTGAGGATCACGAAGAAATGAACAAGACGTACCGGTCGGTCTGGAACGAAGCGCTCGGAGCCTGGGTGGCGGCGTCGGAAACGGTGAAGGCCCGCGGCAAGGGAGGCGGTCGCGTACGCGCGGCTGTGTTGGCCGCGGGCCTGGCGGCGGTGACGGCGCTGGGTGCCGGCGATGCCTGGGCGCAGGCCGGCATCCATGACGGCACCGGGCATGCCAACCCCGACCCGGTGCCCGGCGCGGTGCTCGACATCAACTCCTCGACCCGCGGCGTGATGATGCCGCGCGTGGCGCTGACCGACGCGACCGTCTGGGGCCTGCCCGGCGGCGTGCCGGCCGACGGCATGGTGCTGTTCAACACCACCCCCGGCACGGCCGCCAACGGCCTCACGCAGGGTCTCGTGACCTGGAAGGGCGGGCGCTGGGTGAGCGTCGACGAGACGCCCTACCTGCATGTGAACGCGACCGCCGCCGGCAATTCGACGCTCGCCAATTCGGGCGCGACCGGCGCCAACAGCGTGGCGATCGGGCCCGACGCCAAGGCGAGCGCGGGCGACACGGTGGCCATGGGCAACGGCACCGAGGCACGCAAGCTCGGCGACATCGCCATCGGCCGGGGCGCGCTGGCGAGCGGCGGCAACAACCTCAACAGCCCGACCGAGAACTGGAGCTCGGTGGCGCTGGGCGCCTATGCCGCGGCCACCGAGAGCAACTCGGTCGCCGTCGGCGGTTCGGCCAAGGCCGAGGGACGCGGCACGGCGCTGGGTTCGCGTGCCGAGGCCGGCTACGACACGGTCGCGGTCGGCATGTACGCGGGCATGAGCCGGCCGGCCAAGTCCGATCCCAACGATTTCAGCAATGCCTTCAACACCTTCGTGGGCAGCGGCGCCGGCGTCGCGGGCAGCGGTGCCCGCAACGCCTACGTCGGCAACCAGGCCGGCGCCATCGTCACCGGCGACGAGAACGTCGGCATGGGCTTCGGCGCGGGCGGGCTGACCACCGGCAACCGCAACATCGCGCTCGGCCAGCGCGCGGGCCAGGTCGTGACCGGCGACCAGAACATCCACCAGGGCACGCTCGCGGGGCTGCAGTCCACCGGCAGCAACAACATCGCGCTGGGCACCGGCGCCGGCGCCAACCTGGCGCTGGCCGCGCAGGATCCGAACAGCCCCATTCCCCAGGCCGTGGTGCAGGCGGCGAGCCTGGCGGCGCAGAACGAGTTCATGGGCTTCCTCGCCTCGCGCGGCGTGACGCAGGCCGGCATCGACGACGGCAGCTACACCATCGACGGCGCTGGCAACGTGGTGCAGGCCAGCAGCGGCAACGTGGTGGTGACGGCCGCCGAGCTGCAGGACTCGTTCGTGCGCGCCTCGCAGCGCAACGGCGTGGCCGGCACCAACGCCAGCCGCACCACGGCCATCGGCTACCTCTCGCGCGCCACCGGCGACGACGCGCTGGCCATCGGCTCCTCGGCGGTCGCGGGCGAGAAGGCCGCGGTGGCGATCGGCAGCGGCAGCCAGGCTTCCGGCGTCTCGGCCGTGGCGATCGGCACGGGCGCGCAGGCCAACGGCACGCAGTCGATCAGCATCGGCACGGGCAACGTCGTCAACGGCGACCACAGCGGCGCCATCGGCGATCCGAACACGATCAGCGGCAACAATTCCTATGCGGTCGGCAACCACAACACGATCGCCGCCAGTTCGAGCCATGCGCAGGGCAACAACAACGCGCTGACCGATGCCACGGGCAGCTACCTGTTCGCCAACGGCGAGCAGAACAGCGTCTCGGGCAGCGGCAACTACGGTGCGATCGTCTCGGGCGGGCTCAACGCGATCGCGGGCAACACCAATGAATACAACCAGCTGATCGGCTACCAGAACGAGCTCAGCGGCAACGACAACCAGAGCACGAGCCAGATCGGCCGGAACAACAGCATCACGGGCGACGGCAACCGGCTGGTGAGCGTGATCGGCAACCAGAACGCGCTGACGGGCAAGAACGACAACACCAGCGTCCTCGGCACGGTCAACACGCTGGAAGGCACCTCGCTGACCAGCGTGATCGGTGCCAACAACAAGGTCGGCGCGACCTCGGCCACCAGCGTGATCGGCAAGGGCCTCAGCGTGACCGGCGGCGAGAAGAACTTCGTCGGCGGCGTGGACACCACGCTCAACGGTGTGAGCTCCAGCGTGGTGCTGGCCGATGGCGGCCAGGTCGCGGACAACGCCAGCGGCGTGGTGCTGCTCGGCAAGGGTGCGCAGGCCGGTGCCAGCGACACCGTGGCGGTGGGCACGGGCGCCACGGCTGCCTACGCGAACACCGTGGCCCTGGGCGCCAACAGCGCCACCTCGAAGGACCTGGTGACGCTCAACGCCAACGCGGCCTACGTGCCACCGGGAGCGGCTTCGGTGGCCGGCGCGGTGCCGGTGGGCGAGGTCTCGGTGGGCAGCGCGGGCGCCGAGCGCCGCGTGACCAACGTCGCGGCCGGCGCGGTCGATACCGACGCGGTGAACGTGAGCCAGCTCAAGGCGGCGAGCACGCACTACTACAGCGTGAACGACAACGGTGTGACGGGCGGCAACCACGGCAACGACGGCGCCACGGGTCTGAATGCCCTGGCGGCCGGCGTCGATGCCGCGGCGGCAGGCGACCATGCGACCGCGGTCGGCTCGGGCGCCCAGGCGGCCGGTGCCGGCTCGACGGCCGTCGGCGTGGGCGCAGGCCAGGGCACGCCGGGCGCGAGCAACACCGCGGTGGGCGCCTCGGCCGGTGCGTCGGTGACGGGCAGCGAGAACGCGGCCTTCGGCAGCGGCGCCGGCACGGGCGTCACGGGAGAGGCCAACACCAGCCTCGGCACCTCGGCCGGGGTCGATGCCCAGGGCGACCGCAACACCTTCGTGGGCAACGACTCGGGGACCGGCGCCAAGGGCGCGCGCAACGTGGCGGTCGGCAACAACGCGGGCGACAGCATCGACGGCAACGACAACCTGGGCCTGGGCAGCAGCGCGGGCAACGGCGTGCAGGGCAATCGCAACGTCGGCGTCGGCACGGTGGCCGGCAGCGTGGTGACGGGGACCGACAACGCCGCGCTCGGCACGGGGGCCGTGAGCCTCGTGAAGGGCAGCGGCAATGTCGGCGTGGGGCAGGGCGCGGGCGGCGTGGTCGATGGCGACAACAACGTCTCCATCGGCAGGGGCGCCGGCACGGCGGCGATGCTCGACCTGGACCGCGGCGGCTACGTCGACCGCAGCGGCAACCTGCTGGCGGGACAGCCGGCGGCCACGAAGGCGAACGACACGGTCTCGATCGGCAACCTCGCCTACGCCTCGAAGGACCGCGCGATCGCGGTGGGCAAGGGCGCCGAGGCCAGCGGCCTCGAGGCCGTGGCCATGGGCCCGGGTGCGCAGGCCAACGGCGACGAGAGCCTCAGCGTGGGCCCGAACGCGGGCCGGGGCTCGAGCGGTGCCTACAACGCCGCCTTCGGCACCAAGGCCGGACAGAACGTGACCGGCACCAGCAACGTCGCATTGGGCGGCAATGCGGGCAACGGCGTGGCCGGCGACTTCAACCTCGGCGTGGGCGAGGGCGCGGGCACGCGCACCGAGGGCTCGTACAACGCGGCCCAGGGCCACTATGCGGGCACCGACATCAAGGGCAACGCCAACCTGTCCGCCGGCTTCTACGCGGGCTTGGGCACCCAGGGCGACAACAACGTGGCCCTGGGCAGCATGGCGGGCGTCAACGTCGAGGCCAGCGACACGGTGAGCATCGGCAGCAGCGCCGTGGCCGGCAAGGACGGCGCGGTCGCGGTGGGCCGCGAGGCCCAGGCCAGCGCGGCCGACGGCGTGGCGCTGGGCGCCGGATCGCAGGCGACGCAGGATGCGGCCGCGCTGGCGCTGAAGAACGCCTATGCGCCCGATGGCGCCGCGGTGGCCGGCAGCGCGCCGGTGGGCGAAGTGTCGGTGGGCAGCGCGGGCAAGGAGCGCCGCATCACCAACCTCGCGGCGGGCGCGGACGACACCGACGCGGTGAACGTGAGCCAGCTCAAGGCGGCGCAGACGCACTACTACAGCGTGAACGACAACGGCACGCCCCAGGGCAACCACGACAACAACGGGGCCACGGGCATCAACAGCCTGGCGGCGGGCGTGAATGCCGCGGCGACGGCGGACCAGTCGGTGGCCGTCGGCGTTTCGTCCGTGGCCTCGGGCGGCGGCGGCGTGGCCGTGGGCAATTCTTCGCAGGCGCGGGGCCAGCAGACCACGGCCATCGGCGGGAATGCCGGCAATGGCGTGACCGGCGGCGACTATGCCACCTATGTCGGTACGAGTGCCGGCGCGGCTTCCAAGGGTGCGTCCAACACCTACGTCGGCAGCAGCGCGGGCCTTGGCGCGACCGGAAACTACAACGCGACGTTGGGCACCACGTCCGGCTACAAGCTGGCGGGGGACTACAACACCATCGTCGGGACTTCCGCCGGCCTGTCGACCCAGGGGGACCGCAACGTCGCCGTCGGCACCTTCGCGGGAATGAACCTGCAAGGCAGCGACAACCATGTCGCCGGCAGCGCGGCCGGCTTCGCCCTCCAGGGCGACAACAACGTCGCGGTCGGTACCTCGGCCGGCACCGGCTACTTCATCGACACCAAGACGGGCCTGCTCACCGACCGCAACGGCAACAAGGTGGCGGCCACGCCGCCGCGCACCGTGCTCAACGACACCGTGGCCGTCGGCAACCATGCCATCACCGACTCGGACCGTTCGATCGCGCTGGGCAAGCGCGCCATCGCCGGTGCGAGCGGCAGGACGGACGCCATTGCCATCGGCACCGGCGCGCAGGCCCTCGGCGCGAGCAGCATCGGCATCGGCACCGGTAACGTCGTCAGCGGCGACAACAGCGGTGCCATCGGCGACCCGAACATCGTCAGCGGATCGGGCAGCTATGCGGTGGGCAACAACAACAACATCGCGGCCAACAACGCCTTCGCGATAGGCAACAACGTGGTCATCGCCGCGGGTCTGGATGGCGCGGTGGGCATCGGCAACGGCAGCACGGTGAGCGCGGCGACCGTGGCGTCGTATGCGCCCAATGGGGCCGCGGTGGCCGGCACGGCCACCGGCAGCAACGTGGTGAGCGTCGGCGCCTCGGGCGCGGAGCGGCGCCTCACCAACGTGGCCGCCGGCGGCGCGGACACCGACGCCGTGAACGTGAGCCAGCTCAAGGCCGCGCAGACGCACTACTACAGCGTGAACGACAACGGCACGCCGGGCGACAACTACGACAACAAGGGCGCGACCGGAACCAACGCGCTGGCCGCGGGCGTGGGCGCCGCGGCCAAGGCGAACGACGGCGTGGCCGTCGGTGCCTCGGCGGTGGCGGACGGCACGTCGGGGGGCTCGGTGGCCATCGGCCGCGGCGCCAGCGCCTTCACCTCCAGCGGCGGGGCGGTCAACCATGGCGCCACCGCGATCGGCAGCGGCGCGACCGCGAGCTTCTCGAACTCGACGGCGCTCGGCGGCGATGCCAGCGCGCTGGCTTCGGAAGCGACCTCGCTGGGCGCGGGCAGCAGCGCCGGCACCAATGCCGTGGCCGCCGGCTTCCAGGCCAAGGCCGCCAATGGCGGCGCGGCCATCGGTTTCAACGCGACCACCGTGGGCACCGCGGCCGTGGCCGTCGGCCCCGGTGCGACCGGCACCGGCCTCGCGTCGGTGTCCGTGGGTTCCAACACCGATGCGCAGGGCGTCGGCGCCGTGACCGTGGGCGCGGCCAGCCGCGCGTTCCAGGACGGCAGCACCGCGCTCGGCGTGCGTGCGTCCGCCGCCCTGGCCGACAGCGTGGCGCTGGGCAGCAACTCGCTGGCGAACACGGCCGCGGGCGTGGTCGGCTACGACCCGAGCACCGGCACCGCCGCGAAGAGCGGCACGGCGATCGCCGACACCACCAGCACGCTGGCGGCGGTGAGCGTGGGCGGCAATGGCCAGTTGCGCCAGATCACCAATGTGGCCGCGGGCGCCGCGGACAGCGACGCGGTCAACGTGAGCCAGCTCAAGGCCGTGAGCCAGGTCGCGAACGCGGGCTGGAACGTGGCGGCCAACGGCGAGGCCACGGGAGGCAACGTCGCGCCGGGCGGCAAGGTGGACTTCGGCAATTCGGATGGCAACGTCACGATCACCCGCACCGGGACCGATCTCGATGTGAAGCTGGCCGATGACGTGAAGGTCAACAACAGCGTGACGGTGGGCCAGAGCGTGCTCAACACCACGGGGCTGACGGTCAACAACGGGACCACGACGACGGCCGTGTCGGCGGGTGGCGTGACCAGTGGCACTGTGAATCTCAGCGGTGTCAGCAACGACATCCAGGGCCTGAGCAACAAGACGCTGACCGATCCGAGCTTTGCGACCGTGGGGCGTGCGGCGACTGAAGAGCAGCTCAAGCTGGTCGATCAGACCGCCAATGCGGGCTGGAACGTGACGGCCAATGGCGCGGGTTCGTCGACCGCGAACATCGGACCGAACGGCAAGGTCACGTTCAATGGCGACAGCAACATGACCGTGACTCAGACGGGGGCTGCCAATGACGGCCAGGTGAATGTCGCGCTCAACAAGGACGTGAACCTCACGGCGGCGGGCAGCCTGAGCACGGGCAACAGCCGGGTCGACAACGCGGGCCTGACCGTCAACGACGGGACCACCACGACGGCGGTGTCGGCTGGGGGCGTGAGCAGCGGGACGGTGAATCTCAGCGGTGTGAGCAACGACATCCAGGGACTGAGCAACAAGACGTTGACCGATCCGAGCTTTGCGACCGTCGGCCGGGCGGCGACCGAAGAGCAATTGAAGCTTGTAGATCAGACTGCGAACGCAGGCTGGAACGTTGCCGCCAATGGCGAGGCCACGGGTGCGAACGTGGCGCCGGGCGGCAAGGTGGACTTCAGCAATTCGGACGGAAACGTCACGATCACTCGCACGGGCACCAACCTCGACGTGAAGCTGGCCGACGATGTGAAGGTGAACAACAGCGTGACCGTGGGGCAGAGCGTCGTGAACACGACGGGACTGACGGTCAACAACGGAACCACCACGACGGCCGTCTCGGCCGGTGGCGTGACCAGTGGCACGGTGAGCCTCAGCGGCGTCACCAACGACGTCCAAGGCCTCAGCAACAAGACCCTGACCGATCCGAGCTTTGCGACCGTCGGCCGCGCGGCGACCGAAGAACAGCTCAAGCTCGTCGACCAGACCGCCAACGCGGGCTGGAACGTGGCCGCCAATGGCGAAGCCACGGGCGGCAATGTGGCGCCGGGTGGCAAGGTGAATTTCGGCAACTCGGATGGCAACGTCACGATCCAGCGCACGGGCACCGATCTGGACTTCAAGCTGGCCGACGACGTCAAGGTCAACAGCAGCGTGACCGTGGGCCAGAGCGTCATGAACACGACGGGCCTGACGGTCAACGACGGCACCACCACGACGGCGGTGTCAGCGGGTGGCGTGAGCAGCGGCACGGTCAAGCTCAGCGGTGTCACGAACGACATCCAGGGCCTGAGCAACAAGACCTTGACCGATCCGACGTTCGCGACTGTCGGTCGTGCGGCGACCGAAGAGCAACTGAAGATCGTCGACCAGACGGCCAATGCAGGCTGGAATGTGGCGGCCAACGGCGAAGCCACGGGTGCGAACGTTGCGCCTGGCGGCAAGGTCGACTTCAGCAATTCGGACGGCAACGTCACGATCACTCGCACGGGTACCAATCTCGATGTGAAACTGGCTGACGACGTGAAGGTCAACAACAGCGTGACGGTCGGCCAAAGCGTTGTGAACACGACAGGGCTGACGGTCAATAACGGAACCACCACGACGGCCGTCTCTGCCGGTGGCGTGACCAGCGGCACAGTGAGCCTCAGTGGGGTCACGAATGACATCCAGGGCTTGAGCAACAAGACCTTGACCGATCCGAGCTTCGCGACCGTGGGCCGTGCCGCTACTGAAGAACAACTGAAGATTGTCGACCAGACCGCCAATGCGGGCTGGAACGTGGCAGCCAACGGCGAAGCCACGGGTGCGAACGTTGCGCCTGGTGGCAAGGTCGATTTCAGCAACTCGGATAGCAACGTCACGATCACTCGCACGGGTACGAACCTGGACCTGAAGCTGGCCGACGATGTGAAGGTCAACAACAGCGTGACGGTGGGCCAGAGCGTGGTGAACACGACAGGGCTGACGGTCAACAACGGAACCACCACGACGGCGGTTTCGGCAGGTGGAGTGACCAGCGGCACAGTGAACCTCAGCGGCGTCACCAATGATGTCCAAGGCCTCAGCAACAAGACCCTGACCGATCCGACATTCGCGACTGTCGGCCGTGCGGCGACCGAGGAGCAATTGAAGATCGTCGACCAGACCGCCAATGCGGGCTGGAACGTGGCGGCCAACGGAGAAGCCACAGGCGCGAACGTTGCGCCCGGCGGCAAGGTGGATTTCAGCAACTCGGATGGCAACGTCACGATTACCCGCACGGGCACCAATCTCGATGTGAAGCTGGCCGATGACGTGAAAGTCAACAACAGCGTGACGGTGGGGCAGAGCGTTGTGAACACGACGGGGCTGACGGTCAACAACGGAACCACCACGACGGCGGTTTCTGCTGGTGGCGTGACCAGCGGAACGATCAACCTCAGTGGCGTCACCAACGACATCCAGGGCCTGAGCAACAAGACGCTGACCGATCCGAGCTTCGCGACCGTGGGTCGTGCTGCGACCGAAGAGCAGCTCAAGCTCGTGGACCAGACCGCCAGCGCCGGCTGGAACGTGGCGGCCAACGGCGAAGCCACGGGAGGCAATGTCGCGCCGGGCGGCAAGGTCGACTTCAGCAACTCGGATGGCAACGTCACGATCACTCGCACGGGTACGAACCTGGACGTGAAGCTCGCGGACGACGTGAAGGTCAACAACAGCGTGACGGTGGGGCAGAGCGTGCTCAACACCACGGGGTTGACTGTCAACAACGGGACCACGACGACGGTCGTGTCGGCGGGCGGCGTGACCAGTGGCACGGTGAACCTCAGCGGTGTCACGAACGACATCCAGGGGCTGAGGAACAAGACGCTGACCGATCCGACGTTCGCGACCGTGGGCCGTGCCGCAACGGAAGAGCAGCTCAAGCTGGTCGACCAGAACGCCAACGCGGGCTGGAACGTGGCCGCCAATGGCGAAGCGACCGGCGGCAATGTGGCGCCGGGCGGCAAGGTCGATTTCAGCAACTCGGACGGCAACGTCACGATCACCCGTACCGGGACCAACCTGGACGTGAAGCTCGCCGATGACGTCAAGGTCAACAACAGCGTGACGGTCGGCCAGAGCGTCATGAACACGACGGGCCTGACGGTTGCCAACGGGACCACGACGACGGCCGTGTCGGCTGGCGGCGTGACCAGCGGCACGGTCAACCTCAGCGGTGTCACGAACGACATCAAAGGCCTGAGCAACAAGACGCTGACCGATCCGACATTCGCGACGGTGGGCCGCGCAGCGACCGAAGAGCAGCTCAAGCTCGTCGACCAGACCGCCAACGCGGGCTGGAACGTGGCCGCCAACGGCGAGGCCACGGGCGGCAATGTGGCACCGGGTGGGAAGGTGAACTTCGGCAACTCGGATGGCAACATCGCGATCCAGCGCACGGGCACCGACCTCGACTTCAAGCTGGCCGACGACGTCAAGGTCAACAACAGCGTGACGGTGGGGCAGAGCGTCGTGAACACGACGGGCCTGACCGTCAACAACGGCACGACAACCACGGCCGTCTCGGCCGGCGGCGTGACCAGTGGCACGGTGAACCTCAGCGGCATCACCAACGACGTCCAAGGCCTCAGCAACAAGACGCTGACCGATCCAACGTTCGCGACCGTGGGCCGTGCTGCAACCGAAGAGCAGCTCAAGCTCGTCGACCAGACGGCCAGCGCAGGCTGGAACGTGACGGCCAATGGCGCGGGATCGACCATGGCCAACATCGGTCCGAACGGCAAGGTCACGTTCAATGGCGACAGCAACATGACCGTGACGCAGAACGGCGTGGCCAACGACGGCCAGGTGAAGGTGGCGCTCAACAAGGACGTGAACCTCACGGCCGCGGGCAGCCTGAGCACGGGCAACAGCCTCGTCAACAACGCGGGCCTGACGGTGAACGACGGGACCACCACGACGGCCGTGTCGGCCGGAGGCGTGAGCAGCGGCACCGTCAAGCTCAGCGGCGTCACGAACGACATCCAGGGCCTGAGCAACAAGACCCTGACCGATCCGACGTTCGCGACCGTGGGCCGTGCTGCAACGGAAGAGCAGCTCAAGCTCGTCGACCAGACCGCCAATGCGGGCTGGAACGTGGCGGCCAACGGCGAAGCCACGGGCGGCAATGTGGCGCCGGGTGGCAAGGTGAACTTCGGCAACTCGGATGGCAACGTCACGATCCAGCGCACGGGCACCGATCTGGACTTCAAGCTCGCCGACGACGTCAAGGTCAACAACAGCGTGACGGTGGGCCAGAGCGTCGTGAACACGACAGGCCTGACGGTCAACAACGGGACCACCACGACGGCGGTGTCGGCGGGCGGCGTGACCAGCGGCACGGTCAAGCTCAGCGGTGTCACGAACGACATCCAGGGCCTGAGCAACAAGACCCTGACCGATCCGAGCTTTGCGACCGTGGGCCGTGCTGCAACGGAAGAACAGCTCAAGCTCGTCGACCAGACCGCCAGCGCGGGCTGGAACGTGGCCGCCAACGGCGAAGCCACGGGCGGCAATGTGGCGCCGAGCGGCAAGGTGAACTTCGGCAGCTCCGACGGGAACATCGCGATCCAACGTACGGGCACCGACCTCGACTTCAAGCTCGCCGACGACGTCAAGGTCAACCACAGCGTGACCGTGGGCGACACGGTGATGAACAACGCCGGCGTGGCCGTGGGTCCGGACGTCAAGCTCGGATCGACCGGCCTGACGATAGCGGGCGGTCCGAGCGTGACCACCTCGGGCATCGATGCCGGCGGCAAGGTGATCGCCAACGTCGCGCCGGGCGTGGCCGACACCGACGCGGTCAACGTGAGCCAGCTCAACGACACGGTGGACAAGGGCAAGACCAGGTACTACAGCGTGAACTCGACCGGCGGCGGCAACGCGCAGAACGACGGCGCCACCGGTGCCGACGCCATCGCCTCGGGCAAGGACGCGAAGGCCGCGGGCGACAACGCGGTGGCCATGGGCACGGCGGCGCAGGCCACCGGCGCCAGCGCCACGGCGCTCGGGAACGCCGCCTGGGCGCTCGGCGACCGCGGCACCGCGGTGGGCTACTTCTCGACCGCGGGCGGCATCGACAGCACCGCTTTCGGTGCCTGGTCGCGGGCCCTGGGCAACGGTAGCGTGGCGGCCGGCGCGGCCTCGACCGCCGCGGGCACGGCCAGCGTGGCCGTGGGGGCGGGCAGCACCGCGACCGCCGATGGCGGCGTGGCGCTGGGCGCGCTCTCGGTGGCCGACCGCGCGGCGGGCACGGCGGGCTATGTGCCGCCGGGCGCCGATGCCGCGTCATCGAAGGCGATCGCCTCCACCACCGCCACGGCGGGCGCCGTCGGCGTCGGCGATGCGGCCAACGGCCTGCTGCGCCAGATCACCGGCGTGGCCGCGGGCTCGGCGCTCACCGATGCGGTCAACGTGGCGCAGCTGCAGGCCGTGGCCAGCCAGGCCGCGAGCGCGGGCAACAAGTGGATCACCGGTTCGCCGACCACCTACGTGGCGCCGACGTCCAGCGGCAAGGACGGCACCGCGGTGGGATCGGGCGCGGTCGTCAAGGCCGACAGGGGCGTGGCGATCGGCACCGGTGCCGTGGTCAGCACCGACAACAGCGTGGCGCTGGGCAACGACTCGACGACCTCGAAGGCCAGGCCCACCGAGGAGGTGACGATCCAGGGCACGACCTACAAGTTCGCCGGCGCCAAGCCGGTGGGCGTGGTCAGCGTGGGCTCGGAAGGCAAGGAGCGCCAGATCACCAACGTCGCGGCCGGCGAGATCAGCGCCACCAGCACCGACGCGGTGAACGGCAGCCAGCTCTACGCGACCAACCAGGCCATCAACAACATCCAGACCGGCTCGGGCATCAAGTACTTCCATGCCAACTCGCAGGCGGCGGACTCGAACGCCGCCGGCGCCGAGAGCGTGGCCATCGGCCCGCGCGCCGAGGCACTGGGCCACAGCGCGGTCGCCACCGGCAACGGCGCGCGCGCCATCGGCGCGGGCAGCCTCGCGCTCGGCGGCAACTCGCTGGCCTCGAGCAGCAACGGCGTGGCGCTGGGCAACGGCGCGGTGGCCGACCGCGCGGGCATGAACGGCCAGCGCGAGATGTTCTCGGGCGTGGCCGTGGCTTCCGCGCAGGGCGCGCTGTCGGTCGGCGCGAGCGGCAACGAGCGCCAGATCACCAACGTGGCCGGCGGCACGCAGGCCACCGACGCGGTCAACGTGCGGCAGCTGCAGGCGGTGCAGCAGAGCACGGTGCGCTACGACACCAACCCCGACGGCACCGTCAACTACAACAGCGTGACGATGGGCAACGGCGCCTCCAGCGGGCCGGTGACGATCCAGAACGTGGCGCCGGGCGTCGCGCCCACCGACGCGGTCAACGTGCAGCAGCTCAACCAGTCGAGCGCCGCCAACAACGCCTACACCGACATGCGCGCGAATGCGCTCGGCAACGAGATCCGCAGCGTGGCGCGCAATGCCTACGCCGGTGTCGCGGCCGCGATGGCGGTGCAGATGCCGGGCTCATACGTGCCGGGCAAGACGGTGATGCGCATGGGCTACGGCGTCTTCAAGGGCGAGAGCGCGATGGGCGTGAGCTTCCGCCGCACGGCCGAGAGCAACGCCTGGAGCCTGACCGGCGGCGTCGGCCTGAGCCGTGCCGGCGCGTCGGCCACGGTGGGCGCGGAATGGGTCTTCAATTGAGCACGGGGAGAAGGACGATGAGCACGAGTCGAACGAAGCAGACGGCGGGGCTGGCCCTGTTGGTCATGGCGGGGACGCTGATCCAGGGCTGCGCGTCGCCCGGTGCGGCGATCGACAAGGAGGCGCAGGCGCGCGCCGCCGCGGAGCAG
The DNA here is from genome assembly GCF_059418345.1 of Variovorax sp. GW821-FHT09B01. Classification (NCBI taxonomy): domain Bacteria; kingdom Pseudomonadati; phylum Pseudomonadota; class Betaproteobacteria; order Burkholderiales; family Comamonadaceae; genus Variovorax; species Variovorax sp. GW821-FHT09B01. The sequence continues at coordinate 144,974 of NZ_JBWKPQ010000001.1, forward strand.
CCCGCGCCGCCGAAGCCCGAGGAGTTTCCGGATCCGGCCAGGGCCAACTGGAAGCAGGGCGCGTTCCCGGCACCGAAGGCGTTCGAGCGGGTGCGCCCCGGCATGGGCAAGGACCCGCTGCGCGAGCTGCTGGGCTGGCCGCATTTCAGCGAGGGCCTGTGGGGCGTGCGCGAGTGGAACTACATCTTCCACTTCTACAACGGCAAGGGCAGCGACTACACCACCTGCCAGTACATGGTGCGCTTCAATGCCGACAACCTGGCGACCGGCGCATGGTGGAAGGACCCCGAGTGCGCGCTGCTCGCGCAGCCGCCCGCGGCCACGCCGATTCCCGCCAGCGCCAGGCTCGCGCCGCCACAGAAGCTCACGCTCAGCGCCGACGGCCTGTTCCGCTTCGACGGCGCCGCGGCCACCGACCTGCTGCCCGAGGGCCGTGCGCGGGTGGAGCGCCTGGCCGGCGAGCTGCGCCACGGCTTCCGCGCGCTGCACTACGTCGTCGTGACCGGTCACACCGACCGGCTCGGCGGCGATGCCTACAACGAGGCCCTGTCGCTCGCGCGCGCGAACACCGTGCGCGACCTGCTCGTGCAACAGGGCATCGAGCGCAAGCTGATCCGGACCGCCGGCATGGGCAAGCGCCAGCCCGTGGTCAGCGACTGCGAGGGCACGCGCGCATCGCCGGCACTGCTGCAATGCCTGCAGCCCAACCGGCGGGTCGAGATCGACGTGGCGGGGGAGCAGTAAGCCATGCGCGCGGCGCCGAGCCGCCCCCTGGCCAGCCCGCATCGCGGCGCGACGCACGGCGGTGTTTCGATGGGCAAGCGCGTCCAGCTCGGGCTGCGGATCGCGCTGGTCGACGCCGACGCGCTGCAGCGTGCCTGCACCGCCAATTCGCTCACCGCGCTCGGGGCCGACGTCGTGCCCTTCGTGCATCTCGCCGACCTCGTCGGCGCCTTCGATGCCCGGCAGAAGTTCGACGGCGTGGTCGTGGGCCTGCATGCCGATGCGCGGCGGACGCTGTCGCGCGTGCCCGACCTCGAGGCCGCGGCCGGCCGTGCGCTGCCGCTGGTGTACGTGACGCACCGCAGCGAGCTGCAGGCCGTCGATGCCGTGCCGACCGCCCTGCGCGCGGGCCGGTCGTTCCAGCTGCTGTGCTCGCCGGTCGAGGACGCGCAGCTGCTGGCCTGGCTGGAGACGCTGGCGGCCTGGGGCCGCGGCACGCTGCGCGCACGGGCCTGACGCAAGACGGCCGCTATGGCTGCGCGGGCTCGGCCGGTACCGCGACGATCTGGTAGCCCTGGCCGTACACCGCGCGCAGCACGAAGCCGTTCTCGGCGCGCAGGTCGAGCCGGCTGCGCACGTTGGTGGCGCAGACGTCGAGCACGCGCGCCCCGGCGCGCGGCGTGGGCGTCTGCCAGACCGATTGCCAGAGCCATTCGCGCGTGACCACCTGGCCGAGGTGGCGGAACAGGGTCAGCGCGAATGCGTACTGGCGCGGCTGCAGCCGGATGCTGCGCTGGCGGTGCAGCACCGTGCTGGCCGTGCCGAGAAAACGGTAGTCGCCCCAGGCGCCGAAACCCGAGGTGGCGGCCGGTGTGTTGCGGGGCGGCCGCTGCTTCGAGAGCAGCGCCCGCAGGCGCCATTCGAGTTCGGTCGTCGCGCTCTCGCTCGGAACCTCGTCGAACTCGATCAGGTCGTCCCAGCCCGGCGCGCCGTGCCAGGAGGCGAGCTGCGCCCACTGCCGCGTGCGCACCACGAGCAGCGTGGGCAGTTCCAGCGTGCGGCAGACGGCGAACAGGCTGCGGCGCGTCAGTTCGTCTTCCACCGCCACGAGCAGCAGGTCGAAGTGCTCGCCGGCACTCAGCGCGGCCAGGAAGCTCGTCGGTCCCGCGAACGCGACGGCGTCGTGGCCCATGCGCCGCAACTGGCCGAGCAGGCGGCCGCCATCGCCGTGCCGATCGTCGATCAATGCCACGTGCGCCTCGCCGGCCCCATCGGTCCTGTCGAGGGAGGGCGTCTTCATTTCCATCTTGCTGACATGCCTGTGCGCGGGTGCCGGGAGCTCCAACCGGGAAGGCGCAATGGCATGCCGCCAGGGCCCCGGCATCACGGTGTCCGCATCCGGTGCTGTCGCGGCAAGGGCCATGGTCGGGGTTTCTGGTTGTCGCTGGCGGCATGCCTTGCGCTCGAGTCCTGGATGGTGGCGAGGGAGCGGGAAGGCTGCTTGCGTGCCGCGACAATTGGTCAGGATGCGCTGCGATCTCCGGAAAAAAGTGTGATCTTTGGCGCGGGTTTTTTTTCCCGGCCGACCCTTGATCGGGGCCGTGATCTGGTTCGGTGATGGCGGGAACCGCGGGCTCGAGACCGCCTTTCCGATGAGGCGTTCGGGCCGCGGCTCTCCCGGCGGCCCGGGCCCTCGCTGGTGGCCTACTTATAATTCACGGCCGATGTCCGCCCCTGACATCCCCCCTCGAATGCAGGCGCTTCCTCTCGCGATCGCGCCTTCCCCGCTTCCCCATGCCTTCGCCCGTGCCCCCGTTCGTTCCCGATCCAGCCGGATCGCTTCCCACGCATCGCCCTTCGCTCCCGCGGTTTCGCAACGGCTTTGTGGGCGCGCAAGCGCTGCGCGCCCCGCGCCGCTGAAGCCCGCCCCGTGCAAGACCTCCTCTCCGGCGCCCCGCCGGTGCTGGCCTTCATGGCCTGCGTCGCCCTCGCCACCTACGCCCAGAACCTCACCGGCTTCGCCTTCAGCCTGATCCTGCTCGGCCTGGTCTCGGTGTTCCATATCGCGAGCGTCAGCGACGCGGCCAACGCGGCCACGGTGCTGAGCCTGATCAATGCCTGGACCTACTTCCGCGCCCGGCCCGGGCCGGTGCCGTGGCAGTTGATGAAGCCGGCGCTCAATGGCAGCACGGTGGGCGTGATCGTCGGGTTGATGCTGCTGACCTGGCTCAGCGGCAGCGCGGTCGACTGGCTGCGCGCGCTGCTGGGGGTATCGATCCTCGGTTGCGCGGTGCTGCTGGTGCTGCAGGCGAAGCCGCTGCCCGCGATCTCGGGGCGCAAGAGCTTCGCCATCGTCGGCTGCCTGTCGGGCGTGCTCGGCGGGCTGTTCTCGAGCTCGGGGCCGCCGATCGTGTTCCACATGTACCGGCAGCCGCTGGACCGCGAGCTGGTGCGGCGCGCGCTGCTGCTGATGTTCGCGTTCAACTCGCTGGTGCGGCTCGTGATCGTGGTGCCGACTGGGCACTTCTCGTGGCGTGCCGCGCTGCTCGCGGCCTGCGCGATGCCGGTGGTCTACGGGGCCACGCGGCTGCACCACCGGCTGCCCAACCGGCTGCAGCCGCGCACGCTCAAATGGCTGGTGGGCGGACTGCTGGCTGCCGCGGGTTCGACGCTGTTCGCCGCGGCCTGGGCCGCGATCGCGCACGGCTGAGCGCCACCGATCGCGGTGGCATGGCGCCGCCGCGCGGGGCCTTCACGAGGCGGCGGCTTACACGCGAAGTGCCCGAACCGCCCCTGTCGCGGCGCATGGCGCATTGGAAAATCCGGCCAGAACCTCCCCAGGTCGTTCGCGTTGCACGAAGACAGGCTCCGGTCGCCCCGGGCGTGTGTTCCTTCCAAAAAAACCGCCCTCGCTGTCATGCCATCCTCGTCATCCCTCACCTCCACGGGAATTCCCGGCCTCGACGACATCCTGGGCGGCGGGTTGCCCGCGCAGCACCTCTATCTGGTCGAGGGCACGCCGGGCACGGGCAAGACCACGCTCGCGCTGCAGTTCCTGCAGGCCGGCCGCGCCGCGGGCGAGCGCGGGCTCTACGTCACCTTGTCCGAAACCTCCGAGGAACTGACCCAGGTCGCGGCCTCGCACGGCTGGTCGCTCGAGGGCATCGAGGTCTACGACCTGGTGAGCGACGAGGGGCTCAGCGAGGAGGCCGAGCAGACCGTGCTGCATCCCTCGGAGTTCGAACTGGGCGAGACCACGCGCGACGTGATGCGCCTGGTCAACGAGCAGAAGCCGCAGCGCGTGGTCTTCGACAGCCTCTCGGAGATGCGGCTGCTGGCCCAGAGCGCGCTGCGCTACCGGCGCCAGATCCTCGCGCTCAAGCGCTTCTTCGCGCAGCGCGGCTGCACGGTGCTGATGCTCGACGACCGCTCGGGCGGCGATGGCGACCAGCACCTGCACAGCATCGCGCACGGCGTGCTGCACCTGGAGCAGAACACCAACGACTATGGCGCCGACAAGCGGCGGCTGCGCGTGGTGAAGCTGCGCGGCGTGAAGTTCCGCAGCGGCGAGCACGACTTCAACCTCGACCGCGGCGGGCTGCAGGTGTTTCCGCGGCTGGTGGCCAGCGAGCACGAGCAGAAGATCGACGAGCGGCTGGTCTCGACCGGCACCGCGGCGCTCGACGCCCTGCTCGGCGGCGGCCTGACGCCCGGCAGCAGCCTGCTGCTGGCCGGGCCCGCGGGCGTGGGCAAGACCACCACCGCGATCAGCTGCGCCGTGGCCGCCGCGCGGCGCGGTTCGAAGGTCGCCTACTACCTGTTCGACGAAGGCCTGGGCACGCTGCGGCAGCGCTCGCGGGCGCTGGGGCTCGACGTCGAGCCCTACATGAGTTCGGGCCACATCTCGATCCGCACGCTGGATCCGGCCGAGGTCTCGCCGGGCCAGTTCGCGCATTCGGTGCGCATGGCGGTCGAGCAGGACGGCGTGCAGATGGTGGTGATCGACAGCCTCAATGCCTACCTGCACGCCATGCCCGGCGGCAAGTACCTGATACTGCAGATGCACGAGCTGCTGGCCTACCTGAACCTGCGCGGGCTCACCACGCTGCTGATTCTGTCGCTGCATGGCACCGTGGGCGAGGTGCGCGCCGACGTGGACCTGAGCTACCTGAGCGACGCGATGCTGAACTTCAGGTACTTCGAGGCGCGCGGCAACCTGCTGAAGGCGATCTCGGTGATCAAGAGCCGCACCAACGCGCACGAGCAATCGATCCGCGAGTTCCGCCTCGGACCGCACGGCGTCGAGGTCGGCAAGGCGCTCAGCGACTTCCAGGGGGTGCTGTCGGGCGCGGCCCGCTACACGGGCACGCAGCCGTTGCTGGGCGATAGCGATATCGCCACGCCGACCCCATGAAAGGGCCGGTGTGGAAAACCGCATCCTGATCCTCGCGCCGCGCGGCCGGGATGCGCAGGTGATCCGGGCCGTGCTCGAAGGCCAGGCCATCGAGTGCCTGGTCTGCCCCGATGCGGCGTCGCTGCTGGCGGAACTGGAGACTGCGGCCGCGGCCGCGATCGTGACCGAGGAGTCGCTGGCGGACGGCTTCGACGGTGCGCTGGGCGCCCGCCTGGCGAAGCAGCCGGCCTGGTCCGACCTGCCTTTCGTGGTGCTGGCGATGCGCCAGTCGGGGCGGCGTTCGGCCAGCGCGCAGGCCTCGCTGCAGCAACTGGGCAACTCGGTGCTGCTCGAGCGGCCGCTCAATCCCGAGACGCTCGCGAGCGCCGCGCGTTCCGCCTTGCGCGCGCGCCAGCGGCAGTACGCGACGCGCCGCCACCTGAACGACATCGAGGCCGCCAAGGCCACGGTCGAGCGGCTCAATGCCGAGCTCGAAGGGCGCATCGCCACCCGCACGGCCGAGCTCGCGGGCGCCAACGACTGGCTGATGCGCGAGATCGCCGAGCGCGAACGGCTGCAGGCCAACGTGGTGCAGGGCCAGAAGCTCGAGGCCATCGGCCGGCTCACCGGCGGCATCGCGCACGACTTCAACAACCTGCTGCACGTGGTCAACCTCAACCTGGAGTTCATCGCGCGGCTGGCGCCCGAGGGCAAGCTGACCGACTACGCGCGCCGCGCGAAGGAGTCGGTGGCGCGCGGCTCGCGCCTGACCGGGCAGCTGCTGTCGTTCGCGCGGGCGCGCAGCCTGGTGCCGCGGCTGCATGGCGTGAATGCGCTGGTCACCAATCTGCGCGAGCTCATCGAGGTCTCGGTCGGCTCGAAGGTGCGGGTGGCATTCGATCTCTGGCCCAGCGAACTCTGGGTGATGCTCGATGGCGCGCAACTCGAGATGGCGCTGCTGAACATGTCGGTGAACTCGCGCGACGCGATGCCCGAGGGTGGGCAACTGACCATCCGCACGGCATTGGCGAGCGCGCCCGACGGTTCGCCGCAGGTGCTGGTGAGCGTGGAGGACACTGGCAGCGGCATACCGAGCGCGGTGCTGTCGAAGGTATTCGATCCCTTCTTCACCACCAAGGCCAACGGCCACGGCACGGGGCTGGGGCTGAGCCAGGTCTACGGCTTCGCCAGCCAGTCGGGCGGCCAGGCCGAGATCCGCAGCACGCCGGGCCAGGGCGCGACCGTGACCCTGCGCTTTCCGCTGTCGCAGCCCGACGAGGTTGCCGGCGCCGCATCGACGGCCCAGGGCAACGGCGCCGCGCCCGCCAGAGGAGACCCGCGCTGCGAGGTGCTGGTGGTGGAGGACGACACCGAGGTCCGCCAGGGCATCGCCGAAGGCCTGCGCCTGCTGCAGTACACCGTGCGCGAGGCCAGCGATGGCCACAGCGGCCTGCAGGAGCTGCAGCGCCGCCGGCCCGACCTGCTAATGGTCGACTACCTGATGCCGGGCATGAACGGCGCCGAGCTCGCGGCCGCCGCGCGCCGGCTCTATCCGCAGATGCCGGTGCTGGTCGCGACCGGCTATGCCGACATGGCGGAGGTGCAGAAGGTGGTGGGTTCGCACTCCGTGCTGCGCAAGCCCTTCGACCTCGAGACGCTCAGCGGCGCCGTGAGCGCGGAGCTCGGCCGCGCGCGGATCACGCTGCAGGCCGCCGGCGGTTGATATGCTGCGCGGCCATGACGAACTCCCCCTCCGCCACGCTGATCGTGCTCGCCGGCCTGCCCGGCGTCGGCAAGACGCAGGTGGCGCGCGCCATCGTCGCGCAGCGGCCCGCGGTGTTCCTGCGCATCGATGCGATCGAGCAGGCGATCGCCGCGACACGGGCACAGCACGGCGGTAGCGTCGGCATCGAAGGCTATGCCGTGGCCTATGCGCTGGCGCGTGCCAACCTCGCGCTCGGGCAGACCGTGGTGGCCGACAGCGTCAATCCGCTCGAGGTCACGCGCGCGGCCTGGCGCGAGGTCGCGCGTTCCACCGGCGCAGCGTCGATCGAGGTCGAGCTGGTCTGTGCCGACCTCGTCGAGCACCGGCGTCGCGTCGAGACGCGTGCCAGCGACCTGCCGGGCCTGGTGCCGCCGACCTGGGCCTCGGTGCAGGCTCACGATTACGTTCCCTGGTCCACGCCGCGGCTGGTGATCGACACGGCCCGGGTCTCGTCCGACGAGGCCGCGCGGCGCATCCTGGCCGCCTGCGCCTTGCCCATTTCCGGGTCATAAGCTCACAGCGATTCGTTCTTTGGCGCCGCGCGAGGTCTAGGCCACACTGGCGGGCCCATGCCTTCCCTCACCGTCATTCCCGACGCAGCCAGCCCGTCGGCCGATGCCGGGTTCGATGCCCAGGCCGACCGGGTGGCCGACTGGCTGCTCGGCAGCCTCGAATGGAACGCCACGCTGTTCCACGTGGGCCAGTACTGCGGCCGCTGGCGCGCCTCGACGGCGGGCCGTGCGCGCGCGAGCTTCCACCTGATCCTCGAGGGCCGCTGCTGGCTGCACCGGCCGGGGCTCGAATCGGTGGCGCTGTCGCCGCGCGACGGCGTGTTCCTGATGCGCGACGTGCCGCATTTCCTCTCGCCCTATGCCGACCCCGGCATCGACTGCACGCCGCGCGCGATGCAGCCGCTGTCGGCCAGCCCCGCGCTCGGCGAAACGGCGCTGGCCTGCGGCTTCTTCTCGTTCGACGGGCCGCTGCGCGACCTGGTCGCGCAGTCCTTTCCCGACTGCCTGGTGCTGCGCGCCGACGATCTCGCGATGGCCTCGGCCGCGACCCTGTTCGACCTGATGCGCAGCGAGGCGCTGCGCGCCGGCACCGAGCCCTCGGTGCTGATGGACCGGCTGGCCGGCCTGCTGTTCTTCTATGGCCTGCGCCACGTGGCGCGCAGCGACGCGAACGCGCGCGGCTTCTGGGGCCTGCTGCGCCGGCGCGGCTTCGCGCCCTTGCTGGCGGCGCTGCTGCAGTCGCCCGAGCGGCCCTGGAGCGTGGCCGACATGGCGCAGCGTGTGCATCTCTCGCGCGCGGCCTTCTTCCGCCAGTTCGGCGAGGCCTGCGGCCAGTCGCCGCTGCAGTTCCTGCAACTGCTGCGCATGCAGATCGCGGCGCGCAAGCTGACGCAGGGCGAGTCGATCGCGCAGGCTGCCGAGGCCGTGGGCTACGACTCCTATGCCGCGTTCTCGCGCACCTTCAAGCGCGTGATCGGCGAGCAGCCGGGCGCCTGGCAGCGCGCGCGCCGGCTCGACCGCAGCGAGGCCGCCAGCGTGACCGCCAGCGAGACGAACCGGCACAGATCCGAGACGCCCGGTCATTGATGCCCGCGGGCGCGCCGCGAAGAATCGGTGCCAGTTTCCGCACTACACGAGCCGCACCGACATGACACGCCTGACCCTGCACACCGAGACCTCCGCGCCCGAAGCCAGCCGTGCGCTGGTGGCGCGCGCCGCCGCCAACAACGGCTTCCTGCCGAACCTGATCGGCATCCTCGCCAATTCGCCGCAGGCGCTCGAGACCTACCTCGGCGTGGCCCAGACCACCGCGCGCGGCGAACTCACGCTGGCCGAGCGCGAGGTGCTGCAGATCACGGCCGCGCGCATCCACGGCTGCGACTTCTGCGTGGCCGGCCATTCGGCCGCGGCGCTCAAGCAGGCCAAGTTGCCGGCCTCGGCCGTGGTGGCGCTGCAGCGCGGCGAGGCCACGGGCGAGGCCCGGCTCGATGCGGTGCGCGCCTTCACCGAGGCCGTGATCGCGAGCCGCGGCAAGGTGAGCGACGAGGCGCTCGCGGCCTTCCGCGGCGCGGGCTTCTCCGAGCGCCAGGTGCTCGAGGTGGTGCTCGGCGTGAGCCTGGCCACGCTGTGCAACTTCGCCAACAGCCTGGCCGGCAGCGCGGTCAATCCGCAGCTGCAGCCCTACCTGCCCGAGAACCTGCGCGCCGACGCAGCGCCCGCCCATGCTGGCTGAGGCCGACCGGCACTGGCTCGACGCGCAGGCCGAGGCGCTCGACGGCGACAACGCGCAGGCGCACGCGGTGCTGCCGCGGCTCGCGGGCGCGCAGCTGTTCGGCCTGGGCGTGCCGCGTGCGATCGGCGGGCAGGGCGGCGACACGCGCGATGCCATCGAGGCCATCGCCGCCGTGGCCGGCCATTCGCTCGCGGCGGCCTTCACCTTCTGGGGCCAGCGCGTCTTCATCGAATACCTGCTGCAGTCGCCCAACCAGGCGCTGCGCGAGCGCTGGCTGCCCGCGCTGCTCGACGGCTCGCTGGCCGGTGCCTCGGGGCTGTCGAACGCGATGAAGTTCCTCGGCGGCATCGAGGCGCTGCAGATCACGGCCACGCGGCAGGAGGGAGCGCCCGGCTGGCGGCTCGATGGCAGCGTGCCGTGGTGCACCAACCTGCGGCCGCAGGGCTTCGTGGCCGCGGTGGTGGTGCAGCGTGCCGATGGCGGCGCGCCGCTGGTGGCCGCGCTGCAGGGCGGGCAGGCGGGCGTGGAACGCAGCGCCGACCTCGACCTGATCGCGCTGCGCGGCAGCAACACCGCGTCGCTGCGCATCGAAGGCGCGCGGCTCGCGGCCGACGAACTGATCCATGACGATGCCAACCGCTTCCTGCCCACGGCACGGCCCGAGTTCCTCGGCCTGCAATGCGGGCTGTCGATCGGGCTCGCGCGCGCCGCGCTCGCGACCGCGGCGCAGATCGGCGGCGCCGGTCGCGCGGTGCTCGACGCATCGCTGGCCGAGCAGCGGCAGGCGCTCGATGCCACGGTCGATGGGCTCTACGCGGGCATCGCCGATGGCCGCTTCCGCACCCAGCCCGAGGCGCTGTTCCGCGCCCGGCTCGCGCTGGCCGACATCGCGCAGGCCGCGGTGCAGCTCGAGCTGCAGGCCAGCGGCGGCCGTGGCTACCACCGCGACCAGCCGCTGAGCCTGGCGCGGCACTGGCGCGAGGTGGCGTTCGTGCCGATCGTGACGCCGAGCGTGGTGCAACTGCGTGGCGAACTCGCGCGCCGCGCGGCGCAGTCCGCATCGTGAGCGCCCTGGCTGCCGAGATCGGCCTCGACGAGGCCGCGAACGCGCCGCACCCGGTGCTCGAGGCACGCGATCTGGCCTTCGGCTTCGATGCGGCGCGGCCGGTGTTCAGCGGCGTGTCGCTCGCGGTGGCGCCGCGCGAGATCGTCTGCCTGCTCGGCGGCAGCGGCTGCGGCAAGTCCACCTTGCTGCGGCAACTCGCGCGGCTCGAGGTGCCCGGCCTCGGGCATGCCGAGGGCGAGATCCGTTTTCTCGGCGAGGCCTCGAGCGCACCGCATCCGCGCGCGGCGCTGGTGTTCCAGCAGCCGGGCCTGCTGCCATGGCTCGATGCCGCGCGCAACGTGGGCTTCGGGCTCGACTTCGCGCGCCAGCCGAAGCTCGAACGCGAGCTGCGCGCGCGCCGCGTGCGCGATGCGCTCGCGGCCGTGGGGCTCGCAGGGCAGGGCAGGCTCTATCCGTCGCAGCTGTCGGGCGGCATGGCGCAGCGCGTGGCGCTGGCCCGGGCGCTCGCCCGCGAGCCGGTGCTGCTGCTGGCCGACGAACCCTTCTCGGCGCTCGACGCCATCACCCGCACCGAGATGCAGGAACTGCTGGTCGATGTGGTGCACCGCTGGCGCACCGCCGCGCTGCTGGTCACGCACGACATCGACGAGGCGATCCTCGTCGGCGACCGCATCCTGCTGATGGGCGAGCGTCCCGGCCGCATCGTGCGCGAGTGGCGTGTCGACATGCCGCGCCCGCGCAGCGATGGCGCCGCCTTCACCGCGCTGCGGCTCGACATCCTCGCCGCGCTGCAGGCCACGCGCCGTCATACCTCCATCGAATCGCCACCCGGCATGCCAGAAAGAAAGCCCGTCGAATGACCGACCCGAATCCCGCCCACGGCGCCGCGCCGCGCGCCACCCATGTCTGCGCCTCGTCCGCCTGCGACTGCGGCCTCACGCGGCGCGACATGCTGCGGCTGTCGGCCCTGGCCGGCGCGGCGGTGGCGGCGCCCTTTCTCTCGGCCGGCGATGCGATGGCCCAAGGCTTCAAGGGCGACGACCAGCCCGTGAAGATCGGCTATTTGCCGATCACCGATGCCACACCGCTCTTGATCGCGCATGCGCGCGGGCTGTTCGACAAGGAGGGGCTGCGCGCCGAGGCGCCGCGCATGTTCCGTTCGTGGGCGCAGATCGTCGAGGCCTTCGTCGCGGGCCAGGTCAACGTGATCCACCTGCTCACGCCGGCCACGCTGTGGGTGCGCTACGGCTCCAAATTTCCGGCCAAGATCGCGGCCTGGAACCACATCAACGGCTCGGCGCTCACCGTGCTGCCCGAGATCGGCAAGCTCTCCGACCTCGGCGGCAAGACCGTGGCGGTGCCGTTCTGGTATTCGATCCACAACGTGCTGCTGCAGGACATGTTGCGCGCCGAGGGCCTCAGTGCCGTCACCAAGGGTGCGGGGGCCGGGGGCGGCGTGGGTCCGAAGGAAGTCAACCTCGTGGTGCTGGCGCCGGCCGAGATGGTGTCGGCGCTGGCCGCGCGCTCCATCGCGGGCTTCATCGTGGCCGAGCCCTTCAACGCGGCGGCCGAGATCGCGGGCGTGGGCAAGGTGCTGCGTTTCTCGGGCGATGTCTGGAAGGACCATGCCTGCTGCGTCACCTTCCTGGCCGAGCGCGACATCGCCGAGAAGCCCGAATGGGCGCAGCGCGTGACCCATGCGATCGTCAAGGCGCAGCTGTGGACGCGCGACAACCGGCTCGACGCGGCACGGCTGCTGTCGAATGCCGGCGAGCGGCGCTACACGCCGCATCCGCCGCAGACCCTGGCCAAGGTGCTGGCCGCCACCGACTACGCGAGCTACGAGGCCAGCGGCGTGGTGCGCCACAAGGGCTGGAGCCAGCGGCGCATCGATTTCCAGCCCTATCCCTTCGCTTCCTACACCGAGCAGCTGGTGCGCGCGGTGCAGGGCACCCGGGTCGAGGGCGAGAACGCCTTCCTGCGCGCGCTCGATCCGAAGTTCGTGGCGCGCGACCTGGTCGACGACCGCTTCGTGCGCAAGGCGATCGAGGCCGTGGGCGGGCCGCAGGTGTTCGGCGTGGCGCCGGACTACCAGCGGCGCGAGACCATCGCGGTCTGACGTGGGTCGCCGCCTCGGACTGCCGCTGGCCGGCCTCGCGCTCGCGCTCGTGCTGTGGTGGGCCGGCAGCGCCTGGCTCGCGCAGCGCACGCCGATCGCCGCGGCCTTCGCGCCCGGACCATCGGCGCTGGCGCTCGTGCGTCTCGTCGCCGGTCCCGACATCTGGCAGCACGCGCTGCTGAGCCTGCAGCGCGTGGCCATCGGCCTCGCACTGGCGATCGTGTTCGGCGTGCCGCTGGGCGTGCTCACCGGGCTGTGGCGCGGCTTCGCGCAGGCCAGCACGCCGGTGTTCCAGTTCCTGCGCATGATCTCGCCGCTGTCGTGGATGCCGATCGCCGTGATGGTGCTCGGCGTGGGCGACCTGCCGGTGTATTTCCTGCTGGCCTTCGCGGCCGTGTGGCCGATCCTGCTCAACACCGCGGCCGGCGTGGCGCAACTCGACCCGCACTGGCTCACGCTCGCGCGCAGCCTGTCGGCCACGCGTCGCGAGACCGTGCTGCGCGTGATCCTGCCGGGCATCACCGCGCACCTGCTCACGGGCGTGCGGCTGGCCATCGGCATCATCTGGATCGTGCTGGTGCCGGCCGAGATGCTCGGTGTGTCGGCCGGGCTCGGCTATTTCATCCTCGACACGCGCGACCGGCTCGCCTATTCGGAGCTGATGGCGGTGATCGTGCTGATCGGGGCGTTGGGGTATCTGCTCGATGGGTTGGCGCGCTGGTTGCATGCGCGGTGGACGCATGGGTGAGGGGGGCGCGTGCGGCGGGCAGGGGCAACCGAACAGGAAAGCGAACTGGAAAATTCAGCCTTCTGAATGACGCAAGGACTTCATATAAAGCGTTGAATACATTGGTTTTTTAAGCAGAATCAACCGGCAAAAGAACCGGAAGCCATGAGCGAAAGACCGATCCCCCTGTCTGCCACGACCAGGCGAGCTTCATGAAGCGCCTGCCTCTCTTCGCAATCCTGCTGTGGCTTTGCATCGCCCTCGGCTCGGCCAACGCGGCGCCGCCGACCTACCAGGATCTGCAGGCTGACCCGGGCACTGTGCCGATGCAGCCAACCTGGCAATTGCGGCCGGTGAATGCATCAGCGCCGCCCTGGGAAGACGTCTTCACTTTCACCATCGGCATCGCCCCGGACCTGATCGAAAAGGCGCGTTGGCTGAGCCTGAATCCGGGCAGGAACAGCGAGCGCGCGCCCGCGCTGTTCGACGCCCTCGATGGGCGAGTGCTTTTCCTGTCACCGACGGCGCGCAGCTTCTGCGATGGCCGCTGGCAGGTCGTGTGGCTGGAGCGCATTGGCATCATCGGCGTCGGCACCGCGCTCCAGCCCGCGTTCAAGGTATGGCTGGTGGAGCAGAAGCCTGGCGGCGGTCAACGGACCACCGTGGGCATCGGGCGCATCGATGCGCAAGGGCAGTGGGCCGTGCCGCCCGTGCGTTGCGATGGCAAGGACACGACGTCCATCGACTCCCCCGCCGCTCTTTCCTACCTGATGCCCGACGAATCCAGGCCAGCGGCTTCCGACCTGCAGGTGGACACGGTCTACGCACAGCCCGGCTTGCGCGATGCCGCGGGGCAGTGGCGCACGCCGCCGCCGCCGCGTGACATCACCACGGCGCAATGGATGGACTACCAGCGGCAGATGCCGACACCTGGCTCCACCGGCTCGGGCCTCATCGACGCGCGAGGCAGGATGGTGATCCCGTTCATCTTCGGCGGGCTGCCCGACGCGACGGCCCAGCGGCGCATCCGGCTGTGCACCGCCGTCGGACTCGATCGCCAGCGCAACGCCAGCACGCCGCGCGCGTGCCGCTGGCAACGGCTGCACGGCAGCAACACCGACGCCGCACTGCGGCCGGCCAAGGATGCGGACACCGGCCGATGGGGCTACCGGAACGCGCAGGGCCAATGGGCGATCGCGCCGCAGTTCCAGGAGGCGCGAGCGTTCCGTCATGGCTATGCCGTCGTCGCGGGCGCGTTCCCCCCGGACTGGCGGCCGCCCGGGTGGCAGGACGAGCGGCCGATCATCCGGCAGTTCCACCGCATGGGCCGCCATTGGGTGGCCGAAGCCCTGGTGCGCAACGCGTCCACCGCCGGCGCATGGGAGATACGCTACGGCCTGCTCGACGATGCCGGGCAATGGCTGGCCGCCGTGCCGCAGCCCACGCTGCACGTGACCGTGCCGTTTCCACCCGGTGGCCGCAGCAGCCACTATGCCGGGATGCTGGCGAGCCACCTGCCCAGGCTGCTGGGACGCGGCGTGCAGGTCGATCACGTGCCGCAAGCCACCGAGGCCGACTACCGCCGGCTGATGGCGGAGGGCGGCAACGAGAAGGTCCTGCTCGCGGCGCTGAGGCTGCCGCGCGGAGGGATCGAGGGCGTGCACCAGGGCCCGCCGATCGATGCGCTGATGCAGGCCGTTCGTCCCGTCACGCTGCTGGCGTCGCAGCCGCTGGTGCTGGCCATCGACAGCACGAAGGCCGATGCGCTGGGCATTCACGACACGGACGACCTGCTCGCCTATGCGCGGGCCCACCCCGGCAGCCTGCGCATCGGCACGGGCGAAGACGGCTGGACCGGCCACCTCGCCTTCGGCCAGTTCCGCGCGCTGAGCGGCGTCGACGTGCAACGCGTGGTCTTCAAGGGCATGTACCCCGACTCGGACGTCATCACGAAGGAGCATGCGGTGGACCTGCTGTTCGCGCCCGTGAACGGCGTGGCGGTCGCGGTACGGCGCGGCCAGTTGCGCGTGCTGGGCACCACCGCCGACCCGGCGCGCCCGCAAAGCTTCGACGGTGTGCCGTGGCCGACGCTGGCCTCGAGCGCGCCGCTGGCCGGCTACGCGACGTACGACCACTTCAGCCTCTGGGCACCGGCGAATTCGGATGCCGCGTCCAATCGCACCGTGCAGCAAGCCGTGGCCCAGGTGCTGGCCAGGCCCGAGGTGCGCAAGCAGCTGCAAGACCTGCAGGTGGTCGGCGGCGGCGGTTCACCCGAGAGCTTGCTGGCGCTGGAAGACGAAGAGCGCGAACGCTGGCTGCGTGCGCTTTCCTCGTCGGCGCGTTGATCGCGCTGCCGGGTCTTCGGGCGTGACGACCTCGACGGTCGCGCTCATTCCGTCGCGAACCACGCCAGCGCCATCGCCGGCAACGCGAACCCGATCCACGACGCCAGCGGCCATCCGCCCTTCGCATAGGCCCAAGCACCGAGTGCCGACCCCACTGCACCGCCGAGGAAGAAGGTGGCCATATAGAGGCCGTTGAGCCGCGAGCGGAGTTCGGCGCCAAGGCCGAAGATCGCGCGCTGCCCCAGGGTCATGTTGGCCGCCACGCCGAAGTCCAGCACCACCGCCGCGACCACCAGCAGGCCCAGCGACAGCGGCGATCCGCCATGGGTGAAGTGGGCCAGCAGGAAGCTGCCCGCCACCGCGAGCATGGCGCCGATGGTCGCACCGCGGCTCCAGCCGCGGTCGGCGGCGCGGCCGACCAAGGGCGCGGCCACGGCGCCCGCCACGCCCACCAGCGCGAAGAGGGCGATCTCCGCCTGCGACAGCCCGTAGGCGCTGCTCGCCAGCAGCAGCGGCGTGACGGTCCAGAACAGGCTGAACGATGCGAACAGGAAGGCGTGATAGAGCGCGCGCCGCTGCAGGACCCGCGTGGTGCGCGCGAGCCGCACCATCGATGCGAGCAACTCGCCGTAGCGCAGCCGGTGCGACGGCGTGCGCGTCGGCAGCGCCAGCGCGAGGACCAGGGCCAGCACCAGCATCAGCGCCGAGGACAGCACGAACACCATGTGCCATGACGACAGCTGCGCGACGAAGCTCGCCGCCGGCCGCGCCCCCATGATGCCCAGCATCAGCCCGCTCATCACGCTGCCGACGGCACGGCCGCGCCGGGCCTCGGGCACCAGGTGGGTGACGTAGGGCACCAGCACCTGGACCGCCACGGTGCCGAGCCCGATGAACAGCGCCGCCGCCAGGAAGGGCAGCGGATGCGTGGACAGGCCCGCGGCCAGCAGCGACAACGCATCGATGCACAGCAGGACCAGCACCAGCAGCCGGTTCTCGACCAGGTCGCCGAGCGGGACGATGAACAGCAGGCCCAGCCCGTAGCCGAGCTGCGTCAGCGTGACGACCAGGCCGGTGGCGGCGGGCGACAGCCCGAGCGCGGCGCTGATGAGTCCGGCCAGCGGCTGCGCGTAGTAGAGGTTCGCCGCGGCCAGGCCGCAGGCCGTGGCCACCAGCGGCACCAGCCAGGCATGGGGTTGCGCGGCGGTGGCGCGTGGCGTCGCCGTGTTCGTGGAGGTCGTCATGGGGAGCGTGAGAGCGTGGAAGAAAGGAGAGTGCCAAATAAGGAAATGTTCATGTCCAAAATTGGCAAAAAAAAGATCAGTCGAAGGTCAGTCGAAGATGTGCATCGCGGCCTCGGCCACCGCCAGCATCTCCTTCTTGCTGCGGCCCGTGGTGCCGACCACGCGCATGCCCTGGAGCACGCACAGCACGAGGCGCGCGGCGGTCCTGTCGTCGAGGGCGGTGGCGATGGAGCCGTCGTCCTTGCCCTGCCGGATCAGTTCCTCGAGCAGCGCCTCGTTCCTGTCGAGCGAGCGCTTGACGCGCTGCGCGACCTCGTCGTCGAGCGTGGCCAGTTCGGTGGCCGTGCCGACCACCAGGCAACCGCGCTCGCCCTCGACGCCATGCGACGAGCCCGCGAAGAAGCCGAGCACGTTGAACAGCCGCTCGCGGCCCGTGGCGCCGCGCTCGACCTGGGCCCGGATCAGCGGGTCGCGCCTCTCCTTGTAGCGGTCGAAGGCCGCGAGAAAGATGCCGCGCTTGTCCTTGAAGGCCTTGTAGACGCTGCCCGAGGTCAGCGCCATCGCGGCCGTCAGGTCGGTGATCGAGGTGCCGTGGTAGCCGCGTTCGCGGAAGACCAGCACGGCCTTGTCGAGCGCCTCGTCCATGTCGAACTCGCGTGGGCGGCCGCGGCCCCGCGTGGTGTTGACCTGGATCGAAGGGGAGGAGGACATGGGCGGCGAGTATATAGGGAATGATCGATCCCTATTATGCGGACCGGCAAAGGCGAGGCTTTCCCGGCCGCTGAACTGCGCTCCCTAGACCTGCTCACGGGCATCCGGCTGGCCATCGGCATCAACTGGATCGTGCTGATCGGGGCGCTGGGCGATCTGTTCGATGCGTTGGCGCGCTGGCTGCATGCGCGGTGGACGCATGGGTGAGGGGGCTGCCATGCCGGCGGTCACGAGACCGTCATTCGCGAATGTGATCCTCGCAGCAGTTGAAATACCGTCCACAAGCTTGCCGATACGATCCTCTTCTTCCTTGTCGGCTTCCGTGCATGGTGGTTGTGGGCGAGTTGTCGTACGGGGCTCTGGCCGGGGCAAGGACGACAGGCTCGTGCGAGCCGTTGCCTCCGGCCTGACGTGTACCGCAGTTTGCGTCTGCATCGCCTGGATATCGACAGCGAAGGCGGTCGCCGCGGGTACCGACGCGCAGTCGGTGGATATCGCCACTGGCGCTTCGTCCGAATCGCAGATGCTGGACTTCGATGTGCCGGCGCAGCCATTGGTGACTGCCTTGGCGCAATACGCCACGGTGTCGGGGCGATCGGTGATGTTCATCGACGAATGGGTGGCCGGGCGAACTTCCGCGCCGGTGCGAGGGCGCTATACCTCGCATGCAGCCTTGCGGATCTTGCTGGCCGGCACAGGCTTCACTGCGCATGACGTGGACACCCAGCTTTCCGGTGCCTTCATACTGAAGCGTGTCGCAGGGGCGCCTGTGGTGGCATCGGCTGCCGGTTCGCAACGCCGGTACGACGCCCTGGTTCAGGCCCGTGTCTGGGAGGCATTGTGTGCCGATCTCCGCACTGCCCCCGGCCACTACCGCTCGATCCTGCAACTGCGGGTGGCCGCGTCGGGCCACATCAGCCAGGCAAGCCTGGTTTCGTCTTCGGGAGATCCTGGGCGGGATGCGGCCATGCTCGCGGCATTGGCGAATCTGAAGATGGACCGCCCACCACCAGCGGACCTGGCTCTGCCGCTCACGCTCGCCATCCTCCCGCACGACGTATTGCCCGGACCCCGCTGTGCCACGGTGCACTGACGCATGACGGAGGACGTCATCCCGCTGCTGCGCAGCTTCCTGGTTCAACGCTACGATCAGCTCAAGCAACGCTTGGCCCTGCGGCTGGGGAATGCCGAACTGGCGGAAGACGCCTTGCACGAGACTTGGCTGAAGCTGCAGCGCAGCCAGTCCATTCCGGGGCCCATTGCCACGCCCCAGGCGTATCTGCTGCGCATGGCGGTCAACCTGGCCATCGATGTGCGGCGCGCGCAGAGCCAGGTCTTGCTGTCCGACGACATCGAGGCGCTGATGAACGAACTGCCGGACCCGGCGCCCGGTCCCGCCGAGGTGGCCGAAGCCCGTTCGCAGCTGGAGGCGCTGGATGACCTTCTGTCGCGCTTGCCGCCGCGCCGCCGCGAAATCCTGCTGCTGGTTCGGCTGGAGGGCTGGTCCCAGCGGGACGTGGCCAAGCGGCTCGGTATTCCCGTGCGGAACGTCGAGTACGAACTGAAAGCCGCGCAGGATTTTCTGTTCTCACGACTGGAACCGAAATCCGGCGGGTTTTCATGACGGCACGAAGAAACAGTTTGAGGATTGCGGCGTCCGCAACCGTCTACAAGGTACGGGCCCCCTGAGACCATCATGACGACGCACCCTCAACCACTGAAGCTGCCCGAGACCCTGCGCGAAGACGCGCGCGCCTGGGTGCGCAAGTTGCATTCGGGCGCCGCGACGCAATGGGAGGCACAGGCGTTCCGGCGCTGGCGTGACGCAAGTCCCGCGCATCAAGCGGCGTTCATCGAGGCCCGGCAGCAGTGGCGAGTGCTTCAACCCGCGCTGAACAGTCTGGTGCGCAGCGACGCCGAAGCGGCGAAACTTCACCGCGAAACCCTGCGCACGCCCGAGGCGAGCCGCCGGGCCTTCCTGGGCGCGGCTGGAGCGGCAGCCGTGGCTGGTGTCGCGGGGGTGGCGGTCTATTCGCCCTTGGGGTTGTGGCCCGCGGCCAATGAATGGAACGCGGACTGGCGCACGGTCGCCGGCGAGCAGCGTGCGATCGCGTTGTCCGATCAGATCGGCGTGACCTTGAACACCCGGACCAGCGTCCGCCGGTTGACCTCGGACGGCCAGACCGTGGGGCTGGAATTGCTGAACGGCGAAGCGGCGATCGAGATGCTGGCCAGCGCGCGCGACTTCAGCGTCGTGGCTGGCGCCGGTCGCAGCATTGCCGAATCGGCTCGCTTCGAGATCAGCCGCCTGGAAGGACGGGTGTGCGTTACCTGCCTGGCGGGGCGCGTACGCATCGAGCATCCGGCCGGCGACCGCCTGCTGCTCGCACGCCAGCAAGCGGTCTACCGCGATCACTCGATCAGCGGCATCGCCACCGTCGACCCCAAGGTGGCTTCTGCCTGGCGGCGCGGTGAACTCGTGTTCAAGCAGGTCCCCTTGTCCGCGGTGCTGGATGAGATCAATCGCTACCGCCCCGGGCGCGTGGTCCTGATGGTGGATTCGCTGCGGGGGAAAACGGTCACCGCGACCTTCAGGCTCGACCGTCTCGATCTGGCATTGCTCCAGATGCAGCGTTCCTTCGGCTTGAACGCTCGGTCGCTCCCCGCCGGTGTGCTGGTTCTGAGCTAGGGACAGGCCCAGGGGTCGGGTGGTGACCCTGTCTCGATGTCGCGTCGGGTCCACGTCGAATGATCGGTGGCGTTGTCGAGGCGTCTCATGGTTGTCGTGCGC
This sequence comes from Variovorax sp. GW821-FHT09B01, assembly GCF_059418345.1. Lineage (NCBI taxonomy): Bacteria > Pseudomonadati > Pseudomonadota > Betaproteobacteria > Burkholderiales > Comamonadaceae > Variovorax > Variovorax sp. GW821-FHT09B01. Next base: position 165,102 of record NZ_JBWKPQ010000001.1, read on the forward strand.
AGCCACTGTGAAGCTTTCGTGACTTTGCCGAAGTGCAGCGCGTCCCCGTCGTTGATCTGCAAGGACTTTTCAGATGGAGGCCGCAGCGGCAAGCGCGTGCCCGCAACGAGTCCAAAAATATTCTTCTGGAATTCGACGTTTCCGTCCCGTCAAGGAACTGACGGCTCCTATCGCGTTGGCTCTTGATCGCCATCGCGGGGGGCTTCTTGAATGCGGCTTGCCTGCGCGAAGCGTGCAGCCCCTTCGGCACAGTCCTTACTTCGGCGGGAACAAGAAATGACCATCAGTGGGTACAACGAGAAGAATCGACCGACACGCGCGGCGCGGCAGGTTTTCAGGATGGCGCCAGTCGCGCGGGCCATCGCGGTGGCGCTGGCCGCGGGTGGGGTCCTCGGCAGCGCGCACGCCCAGCGGGTGTTCGGTCCGGCGTGGTTCGCCGACAAGGGCGCCACTCGGGCGGGCGTGATCGCAACGGGCAAACTGCCGAACGGCACGCCGGCGTCCAGCCTGATCAACCCGACGCAGCCATCGGCCGCGGCGAGCCAGCAGTTGCAGGCTTCCATCAACAACCTGAACCTGGCCGCGCGCACGATCGCCGCGCAACAGGCGCAGCAGGCACAGAAGCGGGCCGAGGCGCTGGCCAGCGGCGAATCTCCGCCGGACGGCCTGGCCGAAGGCGGCCTGAAGGTCGACACTCATTCGCTGACGGCCGGCTGGCTCAATGCCAGGAATCCCGTTCAAGCAGCAGCGGACGGCAGGACCACGGTCACCATCGAGCAGACCGCCGACAAGGCCATCCTGAACTGGGAGACCTTCAATGTCGGCAAGAACACGACGGTGAAGTTCGACCAGCGTGCCGGCACCCAGGCCAAGACCGGCGTCAACGAGTGGATCGCGCTCAACCGCATCAACGATCCCAGCGGCCGACCCAGCCAGATCGCCGGCCGCATAGAGGCCGAGGGCAGCGTCTACCTCATCAATCGCAACGGCATCCTGTTCACCGGCAGCAGCCAGGTCAACGTGCGCAACCTGGTCGCCTCCAGCCTGAAACTCAGCGACGAACAGTTCAAGGCCGGTCTCAACACGCGCCTGGGCGCGAAAGCGGGCGACCCCGGTTACTGGAGCGGCCTGGAAGTCGGCGTCGGGATTCCCACCTTCGGCGAGAACCCCAAGCAGATGCCGACCGATTCGAACGTCCTGTTCGAAGACATGGGCCCGGCCTTCGATCCGGGCAAGCCGCCGGGCGACGTCAAGGTGCTGGCCGGTGCGCAGATCACGGGCCAGGGTGGCCACGTGCTGATGTTCGCACCCAAGGTCAGCAATGCGGGCAGCATCCGGACGCCGAGTGGCCAGACGCTGCTGGGCGCCGGCGAGAACGTGTGGCTGGAAGCCAGGGAAATCAGCCCCACCGTGCGCGGCTTCGATGCCGTCGCCTCGTCGGTGCGGCCCTGGGTCTTTCCGGCCAAGTTCCTGATCAATCCGCAGACAGCGCCCGCCTTCCAGCCCTACCTCATCGGGCGCATCGTGTCCGACATCCTGCCGCTGATGGAGCAGCGCGCGGCCCAGGTCGGCTACAGCGTGCTCAACACCGGCATCGTCCAGGCCGATCACGGCGACATCACCATGGTGTCGCGCGAAATCAACCAGCACGGCATCCTGCAAGCCAGCACCGCGCTGAACAACCGGACCGGCTCCATCCGCCTGCACGCCTGGGGCCAGGGCGTCCACAACATCGACATCAATCTGGCGGCCAACGTCTCGCACCTGGCGGCCTGGTCGGGCGGCACGCTGACCCTGGGGCCGGACAGCATCACGCAAGTCGTCAACGACTGGCAGGACACCACCCGGATCGAAAGCGGCTCGCTGGCAAACCGCTACCAGCCCGGCCGCATCGAGCTCCACGGCAAGACGATCGACGTGCAGACCCGTGCCCAGGTCACCGCCGCTGCAGGCAACATCGACATCCAGGCCCAGGCCAACCCTGCGGCCCTGCAGCGCAACACCCAGGTGGGCGACGGCAGCCGCATCCTCATCGGTGAACATGCCACCGTCAGTACCGCGGGACTGATGCAGATGCCGGTGGACATGGCCAGCAACTTCATCGAAGCCGAACTGCGCATCAACGAACTGCGCGACTCCCACCTGCAAGCGAATACCTGGCTGTACGGCCGGAAGGTCGTCGTGGATCGACGCAAGTCGGGGACCTTCAAGGGGCTGATGGCGGGGGTCGAATGGGTCACCGACGAGTCCGGCAAGGCGGTCAAGGGCGTCTGGGTCGGCACCCCGCTGGCGGACGTGACGGGCTGGGTGGGCAACGGCCTGATCGGCTTGTCCGAGCTGGCGGCGCGAGGCGGCGACATCACGATCCAATCCAACGGCTCGGTGATCACGCGGCCGGGATCCATTCTGGACGTGTCCGGCGGCTCGGTGCGTTACAGCGACGGCTGGAACACGGAAACGCTGCTGCGAGGCGTGGACGGGCGCAGCTACACCATGTCGTCCGCTCCGGCGGACATGACCTACGAGGGCATCGCGGGCCAGTACCAGTACACGCATGCGCGCTGGGGTGTCACGCAGACCTATGTCAATCCGCTGTTGTCGGGGCGGCGCTGGGAGCCGGGCTACGAGGAAGGCCGGAATGCCGGTTCGATCGACATCCGTGCCGGCAGCGCCTTCATCCTGGAGGGTGAGTTCAGGGGCTCGGTGCAGCCCGGCGACCGGGTGCAGGAAGCGTCCGAGCTGCCTCGGGCCGGCCGCCTCACGGTGGGTTCCAACCGGGCGCAAGAGGGCATGTGGACCTTGGGGCAGGTCATCATCAGCGACAGGCCCGCGCTGCTGCCGGCGGGTTTCTCCATCGACAGCCCGCTGGGCAGGGATGCCTTCCTGACCGAGCCGGAAGGGCAATCCCCCGGCGCCGGCGCGGGCGTGGGCCGCACCACGTGGCTGTCCGCCGCGGGGCTGAGCCATTCAGGCCTGGGCGCCATCGAGTTGAACCTCAACACGGGCTTCGTGCTGGAAGACAACGCGGTGGTGAATCTGCAGCCGGGGGCGCGCTTCACGGCCGCGGTCTACGACGGCCAGGGCATCCCCGGCAACTTCGACATTCAGGGCAAGCTCATCGCCCCGGGTGGCTCCATTGCCCTGAGCGCCGGCGGCCAGGCGGACAGCGTGCTGCGCCTGGGTGCGAACAGCCTGCTGAGCGTCGCGGGCCAGTGGGTCAACGACACCGCTGGGGGCGTCACGCTGGGCCGCGCCATCCATGGTGGCTCGATTGCCCTGGGGACCCCGATGAAAGAGGGCCTCGGCACGGTGTACGGCAACGTGGACGTGGCCGCCGGCGCAGCGCTGGACGTGTCCGGCGGCGGCTGGCTGTCCGGTGTCACGTCGGGCGGCAAGGCGGGCAAGGTGCAGGCGGGCAATGGCGGGGCCATCACCCTGACGGCGTTCGACAACACGGCGCTCGACACGCTGGACCTGCGCGGCTGGGCGGGGGGCGATGCGTCCCGGCTCACCATCACCGCGACCGGTGACGTGCAGGTGGGCGGCTCCGCGCCCGCGGGCGGGGCAACGGGCGGAAGTGCATCGGGCGCAGCCAAGCCGCTGCACCTGCCGCAGACCCTGTACGCCGAGCGCGGCTTCGGCACGATCGGCATCCGTTCGCTCGGCGGGGACATCGTGGTCGCGGAAGGCGCACGGGTCCACATCCAACCCGCGAGCTGGGACATGCCCGCCGCGGTATCGACGCTGCGCACGCTGCCCAGCGGCAGCGCATTGGGCGATGTGCTGGCCCCCAGGGCACTGGACGAACCGAGCGAGCCGCGCCGCGCCGCGCGCGCGCCCGGCGGCCTGTCGCTGGCGACCGCCGCGTCCGGCGGCGGCATCCGCATCGACGCGAACGCCAGCATCCAGACCGAAACCGGCGGCGCGATCTCGCTGGACGCCGACGGGTCCGGGCGGGCTTCCGTGCTTGTGGCGGGCCGTCTTCAGGCGCCGGCCGGGACGCTGAACATCCGCGCCAAGAACACCTTGACGCTGGCCGATGGGGCCGAATTGCTGCTGCCCGGCATGGCGCAAATCTTCCACGACCCGGTCATGCGCCTGCCCCAGGGCAGGGTGCTGCCGGGCGGCACGGTCACGCTGAACGCCGGCACGCTGGATGCGCAAGCGGGTGCGCTGATCGACGTGTCGGGCGCGCGGGGCACGGTGGCGTATTGGGATCGCGGCACGGGTGCGCTCGGCGCCCTGCGGCGCGTGAACCAGGAGCTGGGCAGCGATGGCGGCGCGGTCGTGATGACGGCCGCGGCCGGCGGTGCGATGAATGCCAGGCTTCGCGCCCACGGCGGCAATGCCCAGGCGGCGGGCGGGTCCTTGTCCATCACGGACACCAGCGCGGCCGGGAGTGCGTCCGGGGACCTGGTGGCGCCGGACATCGGCTCCTTCCTCTACTACAAGAGCCCCACCGGAACGTACACGTTCAACGGCGAAAGGTACGCGCGGATCATCGGCACCAGCGGCAACCTCGACGTCCACGACGAGTACGTCGGCGACGTCAAGATGAGCAGTGCCATGCGCACCGCGCTCAACACGATGCTGCCGACGTCGGTGTCCAGCAGCCAGGGGCTGGTCCTCGACGCGGGCGCGGCGCTTGCCGCGGGACCGGGCGCCGACAGGGCGCCGTGGGAGCACGACGCGGGCATCGACAAGCGGGTGGTCGAACTGCTCAACAAGTATTTCTGGAGCGGCACCGGAACGGCACTGACCCACAAGATCGACATCGGCAACATCGCCACCTCGGATGGCACCCTGCACGTGTCGGCGAGGGCGCTGCAGGACACGGGCTTCTCGGCGGTCGATCTGCATTCCACGCAAGTGGGCGTGCGGCTGGCCGGCGGCGTCGACCTGAGCGTCGCCGGTCGCCTGGGCATCACCGCCCCGGTCATCAGGAGCGACGGGCAGGGCGGCGTGGTGCGCCTGCACGCCCGCCATCTGCAACTGAACCCGCTGGCAGGCACGGTCGACGCCACGGCCGGCAATGCCGGCGAACTGATCCTGTCGGCCAGCCAGGCCATCGACATCGCAGGCAGGGGTGCGAAGGGCGAGTCTGCGTCGCCCGTCGACGTCAAGATGCGCGGCTTCGAACGCACGGTGCTGGACACCGCCGACCTGCGCTTCGTGGCAGGGGCCTACAGCGAAGGCGGCACCGACTACGACGACTCCCAGCTCAGGGCCACGCTGGACGTGGGTGGCGCGCTGGAGATCAAGGCCGCGCAGGTCTACCCGGCCACGGCCGTCACGGCGCGAATCAACTCGGACCGGTCCATCACCGTGCGCGGCAACGGAAGCGCCGCGGCGCCGCTGTCGGCCGGCGGCAGCCTGACGCTGAATGCGCCCGTCATCGAGCAGGACGGCGTGCTGCGCGCGCCCTTCGGGCAGATTGCGCTGAATGCCAGCGAGCGCCTGACGCTGGGCACGAACAGCCTGACCTCGGTGTCCGGCGCGGGCCTGGACGTGCTCTACGGCAGCCTGCGCAACGCCGAATACTGGCTGGACCCTGCCAACCCGCAGGGCCGCAATCGTGCGAATGCCGGCGATGCCAGTTCCCTGGACGAAAACCGCTATCTGTCGTCCCTGCCGGAAAAGCGCGTGCTCCTGCAAGCGCCGGACGTGGCCATGGCCGCGGGCGCGGTGGTGGACATCGCGGGCGGGGGCGATCTGCATGCGTGGGAGCACGTGCCCGGCTCGGGCGGCTCGCACGACGTGCTGACGCTGCCCGGCATGTACGCGGTGCTGCCGGGCTACCAGGGCCTGTCGCCCGTGGCGGGCGGTGCGGCCGGCCGGAAGGTCTGGCTGGCCGGCGGCGGCCTGGGGGCCGGCTGGTACACGCTCCTGCCGGCACGCTATGCGCTGCTGCCCGGCGCCTTTGCGGTGCAGAGCACGGGCCAGGCCTTGCCGGCGTGGGCTGCGTCCCGTGGCGAGGTGGTGAACCTGCGTGACGGCTCGACGATCGTGGCCGGGGGGGAACAGGACACGATCAGCGGCGCGCGCGATGCCACGGCCTCGGGCTGGCGCGTGCTGCCCGGCAGCCTGGTGCGCAAGGTCAGCGAATACAACGAAGCGCGGGGCAACGCCTTCTTCTCGTCGGATGCGTTCAAGCTGACGCAATACCGCCTGACAGGGCAGGACGTCGTGACCCCGCGCCTGGCCCGCGATGGCGGCGCGGTGGTGTTCAAGGCCGACCGCGCGCTGACGCTGGACGGCGAGCTGCGCGCGCAACCCGATGCGGGCGGGCGCGGCAGCCTGGTGGACATTGCCGCCGCGAAGATCGCCATCGTCGGCGCGGGGCAGGACAGCAACGACCTGCGTGCCGACGGCTACCTGGTCGTGGACGCCGGCAGCCTGACGCGCTTCGGCGCGGGCAGCCTGCTGGTGGGCGGCACGCGCACGGGCGATGTGCGGGGCCTGCAGGTGGACGTGGCCGCCAGCGACGTGGTGCTGCGCAACACCGCAGGCACCGCGCTGAGCGGCCCGGAGGTGATCCTGGCCGCGGCGAATGCGGTGTCGATCGAGTCGGGCAGCGTGCTGCGCGCGGACGGCCGGGCCTCGGGCGACGAGGCGAACCTGGTGCTCAAGCCGCAGGTGGCGGCCGTGTGGAGCGACAACAACACGCCGAACGACACCAGCGACGACCACATCGTCACACCCTCCAGGGACTGGGGTGCGCTGGTGCGCGTGAGCAGCGGCCAGGCCGTGCGGGCGTTGCGCGAGAACGTCGACACCACGGTCGGCGGCCAGGTGCGCATCGGCGCCGGTGCGCTGCTGCAGGGCGGCGAGGCGTTGCTGCTCGACGCCACCAGCAACACCGAGATGGCTGCCGGCGCGCAGCTGTCGGGCAAGGCCTTGTCGGTGGCCGCGAGCCGCATCGGCATCGGCGGCGGCAGCGGCGGCCTGGTGCTGGACGCCGACGCCCTGGCGCAGCTGTCGCGCGCGCAGGCATTGACGCTGCACAGCTACGGCAGCCTGGACTTCTATCGCTCGCTGGACATGCGCGGCCTGGCACAGGTGGTGTTCGACGCCGCGGCCCTGCGCGGTCATGGCGCCGATGCCGTGCAGGTACAGGCCTCCCGCCTGACGCTGCAGAACACGGGCGCGGCGCTCGGCAGCGCGGGCACGGGCAGTGGTCGCCTCGAGTTGTCGGCAGGCGAACTGGTGCTGGGCGCGGGCGACAAGACGATGTCCGGTTTCGACCAGGTGCTGCTGTCGGCCAGCCGGCGCATCGCCGGCGAAGGCACCGGGGGCCTGGACGCCGGGACGGCGGCGCTGACGTTGCGCACGCCGGTGCTGCAAGGGGTGTCCGGCGCCGAGCAGGCCCTGCGAACGCAGGGGCAGCTGGTGTTGCAGCAAGAGGCGCAACTGGATGCGCAAGAAATGGCGGCACTGGGCCGCGCCAGCCTGGGCGCGCGCCTGAGCCTGTCGGGCCAGGGCGTGACCGTGGCGCTGCCGGTGCTCGCGCTGGGCGGCAGCATTGCGGTCGATGCCGGCACGGGCAACCTCACGGTCGCAGAGTCGGGCCGCCTGCACGCGGGGGGCCTAGAAAAAGTCTTCTTCGACGCGGCCCGGTACGTGGATGCGGGCCAGATCAGCCTCGCGACGCGGGGCGGCTTGATCGACCTGGCCGCGGGCAGCCTGCTGGACCTGTCCGCTCATCCGCACGGCGGCGACGCCGGCCGCCTGACGGTGGATGCATCGGCCGGCGGCCGGGTCCACTTCGGGGGCACGCTGCAGGCGCAGGCCGGTGCCGGCGGCAATAGCGGCAACTTTGCGCTGGCCATCGATCGGCTGGACGATTTCGGCGCGCTGGCGCGAACGCTCAACGATTCGGGTTTCAGCCGGTCGCGGCAGTTCCGCGTCCGCCAGGGCGACCTGACGATCGCGGGCACCACGCGGGTGGCCGACTTCGAAGTCATCACCGACCGCGGCGTGATCTCTGTCGACGGCACGGCGCGCGTCGAGGCCAACGCGGCCTACGGCGGCAGCATCCGCCTGGTCGGCGGGGCAGGGCTGACGATGCAGCCTGGCGCGGTGCTGGCAGCCCATGCCACCGACGCCATCGACGGCCTGGGCAGCAGCCGCATCGACCTGGAAGCGGTCGACGGCCAACTGAACCTGGCCGGCGGCACACTGGACCTGAGCGGCGGCGAAGGCGGCAAGCTGCGGCTGCGGGCACAGCGCACCGCAGGCAATGACGGCCTGAACGTCACGGCGCTGAACGCCGCCGTGCAGGGCGCGCGCTCCGCGGTGCTCGAAGGCGTGCGCCGCCATGCCAGCACGGACGGCACGGTGGAATCCGTGGCCCCGCAGGCGATCGCCGAGGCCAATGCCTTTGCCGGCCATACCGGCATCCTGACGCGGCTGGGCGGCAACGCCGGCGCCTATACGCTGGCGGCGGGCATCGAGATCACCAGCCCGGGCGACCTGACGCTGGGCCGCGACTGGAATCTGTTCGACAGCTTCGGTGCGGCGCACCGCGAAGGCACGCTCACGCTGCGCGCCGGCGGCAACCTGAACATCGACGGCCATCTGAGCGACGGCTTCGACGTGGCGGGCCGCGACAACGGCGCGGGCCGGGCGGCGCGGCTGCAGCAGGCCGCGTCGTGGAACCTGCGCCTGGTGGCGGGCGCGGACCTGAATTCGGTCGACGCACTGGCCACGCGGGCGCCGGGTGCGCTCGCGAGCGATGCCGGCACGATCCGCGTGGGCACGGCCGGTGCCGAGTCGGGCGCCGGCAAGCTGGTGCGCACCGGCAGCGGCGACCTGACGGTGCGCGCCGGGCGCGACCTGGTGCTCGCCCACAAGGAGTCCGCGCTGTACACGGCGGGCCGGGCCGAGGCCGATCCCACCCTGGGTGGCGGCTTCGACACCGCCAGCGTCGATGCCCAGTACGGCACCGCGGGCGGTCACCTGGACGTCGCGGTCCAGGGCAGCGTGCGCGCGCCGACCCAGCAGGGCGTGCGTTCGGACCAGATCCTGACCGAATGGCTGTTCCGCCAGGGGCGCTACGGGGGCGAGTTCGGCAGCCCCACCGGCTACTACGACGCGTACAACATGGGCGACAGCTGGGCGCCGGTCATGTCCGAGCGGGGCCAGCAACCGAGCTGGTGGGTGAACCACGCCAGCTTCCAGCAGGGCCTGGGCGCGCTGGGCGGCGGCAACGTGAAGCTGTCGGCGGGCGGCGACCTGGTGAACCTGGTGGTGGCCTTGCCCAGCACCATGCGCGTGACGGGCGGGCGTTCCGCCGGCGATGCCGCGGCCTCCATCGTGACGCGCAACGGCGGGCAGCTGCAGGTGAGCGCAGGCGGCGCCCTGAAGGCCGGCCAGTACTACGTGGGCCGCGGCGCCGGCGAGATCGACGCCGGCACCAGCGCCGCCGGCTACGTCATGACCGGCACGTCGAGCAACGGGTCCGGCGCCACCTATGCCTACGACATCGCGCCCGTGCTGGCGCTGTCGGACGCCACGCTCAAGCTGCAGACGCTGGGCGACCTGGTCCTGCAGACCGTGATCGACCCCATGCAGATACGCCGGGCCTACATCGACCAGGCCGACAAGGACACCAGTGGCGGGGCCAGCCATGCGATGTTCATGAGCAGCCAGACCGAGCGCAGCGCCGTCACGCTGGTGTCCACCGGCGGCAACGTGCGCCTGGAAAACCAGTCGGAGTACGTGGCGGGCAACGACACGGGCAACACCACCAAGCTGGTGAACGGCATGACGGACACCAAGCTCCAGACGGACATGGTGGGCCTGTATCCGGCCAAGCTGAGCGTGTCGGCCCTGAGCGGAAGCATCGACATCGCAGGCCTGCTGGCGATGGCGCCGGCGAACACCACCGACCTCTCCTTGCTGGCTGCCCAGGATCTGCGCTTCCTGCGCGGCAGCAGCCTGCTGAACACGGGGGCCATCGTGATGACCCAGACCACGCTGGACAAGTGGCCCTCGATCTTCCGCCCGTGGACAGGCCTCACGACCGTGCTGGGCGGTGCGTCGGCGTTTGGCGCGCCGCTGAAGTCCGTCTATGGAGGCTTCTCGGTGACGAATGCCTTCCTGACGAACAGCGCCAATGGGGGGGCGGAGCTGTTCGACAACCCGGAGACGCTGCCGATGCAGGCGCACGACTTCGCGCCCAGCCGCCTCTACGCGGGGGGCGGTTCCATCAGCGACCTGAACCTGATCGCGTCGGAATCGGTGCGCGTGCAGGCCGGCACCGACATCCGCAATTTCGAGCTGAGCGCGCGAAACCTGCGCGCCACCGACAGCACGGTGCTGGCGGCGGGCAACGACATCCTGGCTGTCGCCAACCGGTTCCTGTCGCATCCCTATGCGGGAGCCAGCGGAGGCGCGGCCTCGTACTACTACGACAGGGGCAGCCGCACCGCGCTGCAAGGGCCGGGGGAGCTGCTGCTGCTGGCCGGGCGCGACATCCAGGGCAACAACTTCTCGCTGTACACCAACGGCAATCGCTATTGGGACTACGTGTCGGCCACGCCGCGCGGCGAGGAAACGAACATCATCAAGGCCCTGCCCGTCGAGGGTGCCGACATCACCCTGATGGCCGGCATGAACAAGGCCGCCAGCTACGATGCCTTCGAGTCGGCCTACCTGAACCCGGCCAACGTGGCCGCCATGCCGCAGTACCTGAAGACCACCCTGGCGGACGGGACGGTGGCGCCGCTGTACCTGACCGACGGCGTGGACCACCGCGGCGACCTGCCCAAGCTCACGCGCCGGGGCCTGGTGTCCTTCGTGGAAGGCGTGCTCGGTGCCGACAAGGTCGCCGGCCTGACCGGCCGCGCGGACGGCAAGCTGAGCCCGCAGCAGGCGTGGGAGCAATACCGGCAACTGCCGTCCCTGGTGCGCGAGCAGTTCCTGCGCCAGGTCTTCGTCTATGAACTGCGCGAAGGAGGGCGCGACCAGAACGGGGGCGACGGGCAGAACGGTCCGATCAACGGCGGCTACCGCCGCGGCTCCGCGGCCATCGACACGCTGTTCCGCGGTGCGACGGCCGAAGGCCAGCCCGTTCGCTACGCCGCGGACCTGCCGGACAACTGGCGCAGCAGTTGGTCCGGCGTGGGCAGCATCGCCGCGACCCGGATGGCGGCGCGCACCCACCAGGGGGGCGACATCAACGTCTTCACCCCCGGTGGCGGCCTGCAGGTGGCGGGGCTGGGCGCGGTGGTGCCGGACGGATACGGCCTGGTGACGCTGGCCTCGCCGGGGCAGGTCAATGTGTTCGCCGACCGCGACATCATCGTGAACCGTTCGCGCATCCTGTCCTTCGTCTCGCAGGCCGAGCCCCTGGGCAGCGACCAGGTGTTGTGGTCCAGCCAGGGCGACATCGACGCCGGCCGCGGCGCCAAGACGGTGCGCATCCCGCAGGCGCCGGAAGTCACGTCGGACGCGGACGGCAACATCACCGTGCAGGAAAAGCGCGACATGAGCGGCGCCGGCATCGGCACCGTGGGCGAAGGCGACGTGGACCTGGTCGCGCCCAGGGGAACCATCGATGCGGGCGATGCCGGCATCCGGGTCGCCAGCAACCTCAACATTGCCGCGCTGCAGGTGCTCAACGCCGACAACATCCAAGTCGAAGGCGAAGCGACCGGTCTGCCGATGGTGGCGGCGGTGAACATCGGTGCACTGACCAACGCCAGCGCGGCGGCGGCGTCGGCGGCCATGGCGGCGCAGGAATCCCTGCGAAACGAGCGGGACGCAGCGCGGCGCAGCCTGCCGTCGGTGTTCACGGTGCGGGTGCTGGGCTTCGGCAACGAAAGCCTGTCTCCGGGAGGTGCGGATACATCGCCGCCGCCGCGCCCCGGCTCGCCATCGAGCGTTTCGCTTCGATACGACCCTGCCCACTCCGTGCAGGTCTTCGGACACGGCAACCAGTTCGACGCGTCCGTGATGTCGTTGCTGACCGAAACCGAGAAGACCAGGTTGCGGCATGCCAAGTAAGACGCTTTCCCCGCTCGACTTCGGTATCGGTCCTTGCTCCCAGGGGCGATGAGCGAAGGCGGTCCGCTATGAATGCACATTCTTCGTGTTGTCCGGGCGTCGCCGGCGCGGCCGATGCATCGTCTCTTGATCCCGATCCTGAGTTCGTGGGCAACGGCGAGCTCCCCGGCGTGGTGCTGCGGGCGTTCCTGACGGCGAACTACGCGTACCTGCATCGCCGGTTGGCCCGCGATCTCGGCTGTTCCGATCGGGCCAGCGAGTGCTTGCACGACGCCTGGCTGCGGCTGGGCGACATGACGGCATCGGAGCCCGTGCGCAGTCCCGGGGCCTACGTCTACCGAACGGCTCGCAACCTGGCCATGGATCGCTTGCGCCACGATCGGTCCTGGCAGTACGTGGCCGAGTGGGATAGCGCGCTCGATCTCCTGGTCGATCATGCGCCCGGCCCGGATGCCATCGCCGAGGCGCGTTCGGCCGTGGAGGCCGTCGAGGAGGCAATGCAGCGGCTTTCGCATCGGCATCGTTCGGTACTCGTTGCGCTGCGAATAGAGGAGATGACCCGCCAGGACGTGGCGGACCGGCATTGCATCTCCCTGCGCAGGGTGGACACTGCACTTCGTCAGGCCCTGGACTATTGCGCCCATGCGTCCGGTCAGACAGCGTGGGCGGAAGTCTCTTCGCCCCGACCGGGTCCTTCTCGACGATGGCAGGAGAAAGTCGTCGCCCCGATGCGTGCCAGCGGCCGCGAATGACCAGGGGATCTAAATTGGATCCACGCAGCTCGGCTGGCGCGTCCGGCGATCACGAAGACCGATAGCGCTCCAGCCAGTGCGCGTACGGCGCGGGCAGCGTCCAGGCCGCCTTGTCCACGCCGAGCTCCAGCGCGGCGCGGTACGGCCAGTGCGGATTCGCAAGCAGCGGCCGGCCCAGCGTGACCAGGTCGACGGTGCCGCCGGCGACCAGTTCGTCCGCTTGCCGGGGCTCGCTGATGAACCAGCTCGTGGTGGCGGGCAGGCCCGTCTCGCGGCGCACGCGTTGCGCGATCGGCGCCATCAGGGCCGGGCCCCATGGGATCTTCGCCTTGGGTGTCGAGAAGCCGATGCTGACGTCGATGAAATCGAGGCCGGCCGCCTTGAGCCTGCGCACGAGCTCGATGCCTTCCTCGAGGTCGTCCTGGCCCGCGAACTCGGTCACGCCGAAGCGGGCCGCGAGCGGCAGGCGCTCGGGCCAGACCTCGCGCACGGCGGCGAGCGTTTCGATCAGGAAGCGCGCGCGGCCTTCGAAGTCGCCGCCGTAGGCATCGGTCCGCAGGTTGGACCAGGTCGAGAAGAAGCTCTGCGCCAGGTAGCCGTGCGCGAAATGCAGCTCGAGCCATTCGAAGCCCGCATCGAGCGCGCGCCGGGCCGCGGCCACGAAGTCTGCCTTGACGCGCTGGATGTCGGCCAGCGTCATGGCCTCGGGCACCTTCGGCAGGCCGCCGCCGAACGCGACGGCCGAGGGGGCGATGGTCTGCCAGCCGCGCGCATCGTCGGCGGCGATGTGGTCGTCGCCTTCCCAGGGCCGGTTGGCGCTCGCCTTGCGCCCGGCGTGGGCGATCTGGATGCCGGGCACGGCGCCGGCGGCCTTGACCGAGGCGACGATCTTGCGCCACGCCTCGGCCTGCGCATCGGTCCAGATCCCGGCGCAGCCGGGCGTGATGCGGCCCTCGGGCGAGACGGCCGTGGCCTCGGCGATGACCAGGGCCGCGCCGCCGCGCGCGAGACCCGACAGATGGACGTGGTGCCAGTCGTTGACCACGCCGTCGACGGCCGAGTACTGGCACATCGGCGAGACGACCATGCGGTTTTTCAGCGTGACATCTTTCAGAGTGAAAGGCGAGAAGAGGCTTGGCATCGGATCCCTGGAGAACGTGTGAAGAACAAGGATTGATCGTACACTAGTTCGATAACTATCGAACAATAGGACAAAAGCCGATCCGTGCTATGGTCGCGCGATGCGCAGCCTCAACCATCCGGCCCTCGACGATGTCTCGCTGACCCAGGTCCTCTATGCCCTGAGCGATCCCGAGCGTCTGCGCGTGGTGCACGAGCTGGCCGGCTGCGGCGAGGCCAGCTGTGCCGCGCTGGGCGGGGGCAGGGCGAAGTCGAGCATGTCGCATCACTTCAGGGTGCTGCGCGAGGCGGGCATCGTGCGCACCCGCACCGACGGCCCCGCGCATGTGAACGAGCTGCGTCGCAAGGAAGTGGACAAGCGCTTTCCCGGCCTGCTGAAGGCCGTGCTCGCGGCCCAGGAACCGGCCGCGAAGCAGGGCTGAGGGCGCTGCCTCAGACCCGCTCGAAGCGCTCCACCTGCTTCGAGACCACCCAGTCCGTCGTCAGGCTATTGAAGCGCTGGAAGTGCGCGCTCGCGAGATGCGCGTCGAAGGCCGCGCGGTCGTCGTAGACCTCGTAGAGGAAGACATGGCCCGCGTCGTCGGGCGCCACGCAGACGTCGAACTGCCGGCAGCCGGGCTCGTGCTCGACCGAGCGCGAGGCGTTGGCCTTGATCTCGCGGAGGAAGTCTTCCCGGTGGTCGGGGGCGATGTGGAAGTGGACGGTGACGATGTGCATGGCGAATGGATTCTCGATGGATCAGAAGACCGGCCGCAGATGCGCATCGGCCGCAGGCTCGAAGTCGCTCATGCGGATGCGCCGGCCGCTGCGGTGGGATTCGTAGACGGCTTCCTGGATGCGCAGATTCTGCAGATAGTCCGAGGCGTTGTTCTCGGGCGCGATGCCGCGCTCCAACGCGTCGAGCACATGGGCCTGCAGGGCGGCCACCGCGCCGCCGCCGAATTCGCTGGACGGCCCGCTGTCGTAGGCGAGTTCGGCCTCGGGCTCGCCATGCGGCTTGAGCCACAGGCGCGCATCGCCATCGAGCCGCAGCACGCCGCCTTCGCCCTCGAGCCACATCTCGCCCATGGTGCGGCGCTGGTTCGCGGCCGCGTGTTCGTTGAGGCGATTGCCGTCGATGAGGCCGATGGCATCGCCGGCGAAGCCCAGTTCGATCGTGGCGGCATCCTCGCCCTGGATCGCGGGGTTGAGGCGTCGCAGCCTCGCCGAGACATCGGCCACCTCGCCGAGCAGGAAGCGGAAGCTGTCGATCAGGTGGATGGCGGTCTCGGCCACGAGCAGCCGCGGCATCTGCTGGAAGTAGGGCTGCCGGTCGAGGTAGGCGCGTGGCCCCTGTCCGTCACCGGGCCGAAGCCGGAAGCTCGCGCCGTGCAGGCGGCCTATGCGTCCCGTGTCGATCAGCCGCCGGGCCTCGCGGAACCAGGGCATGAAGCGGAAGTTCTCGTGCACGACCAAGGGCACGCCGGCTCGCGCGAAGCGTTCGCTCTGCTCGCGTGCCTGCGCGTAGTCGGTGCAGAAGGGTTTCTGGCAGATGGTCGCGATGCCATATGAGAGCGCCTGCGGCAGCAGCGTCGCATGGCTGGCCGGCGGCGACACGATGTCCAGCAGCGTGGGCGCCGTGGCGTCGAGCATCTCGTCGAGGCGCGAGAAGGCGCGCGGCACGCCGAAGCCGCGGGCGGCCACGGCCGCGCGCTCGGGCTGCGCATCGCAGAGCCCGACGAGTTCGACACCGGGCAGCGCCTGCCATGCGCGCAGATGGAACTGGCTGAAGTAGCCGGCGCCGACCACTGCAACCCGGTGGCGTGTGCCGCCGCGCGCCTCAGGCATGGCGCAACCGCTCCAGCACCGCCTCGGTGATCGCGCGCGTGCCGTCGCCGCCGCCGAACTCGAAGGGCAGCACGGCGCCGCCCGCGAACACGGCCTCGACGGCCCGCTCGATGCCGCGTGCCGCATCGCCCAGGCGCGCGTCGCCATGCCGTTCGGCCAGCCAGTCGAGCATCATCGCGGCCGACAGGATCATGGCCGTGGGATTGGCCTTGCCCTGGCCCGCGATGTCGGGCGCGGTACCGTGCGCGGGCTGGAACAGTCCGTGCCGCTCGCCGAGGTCGGCCGAGGGCGCCATGCCCATGCCGCCCACCAGCGCGGCGATCAGGTCCGAGAGGATGTCGCCGAACATGTTCTCGGTCACCAGCACGTCGTAGCTCCACGGCTTGAGCACGAGGTTCAGCGCCATCGCATCGACATAGGCGCTGTCGGCGCCGATCGCCGGGTGCCGCGACGCGACGTCCTCGAACACCTCGCGGAAGAAGGCCATCGACTCGAAGACGTTGGCCTTGTCGACGTTGGTGACCCGGCCCGCGCGGCCCAGCCGCTCGGCGCGCCGCTGCGCGAGCTCGAAGGCGAACGCGCAGATGCGGTCGGTGCCGTGGCGCGTGATGCGCATGGTGTCGAAGACCTCGACAGTGCGGCCCTGCGCATCGCGGCGCGCATCGCCGCGCCCGCGCGCATAGAACAGGCCCTCGGTGTTCTCGCGCACCAGCACCAGGTCGATCTGCTGCGCGCGCGGGTCCGACAGCGGCGTGCGCAGTCCGCGGAAGGTGCGGATCGGCCGCACGCCCGCGTAGAGGTCGAAGTGGAAGCGCAGGTCGAGCTGCGGAATGATCTCGGTGCCGTCGCTGCCGCGCACGTGCGGCAGGCCCATGGCGCCGAACAGGATCGCGTCGGCGCGCTCGCACACGGCCAGGGTCTCGTCGGGCAGCGCGACGCCGCTGTCGAGGTAGTGCTGGGCGCCCGCGGGGCGGGTGTCGAGCTCGAAGCCGATGCCGGCCCTGGCACCCGCCGCATGCAGCACCTGGGCCGCCGCGTCCATGACTTCGCGGCCGATGCCGTCGCCGGGCAGCACGGCGATGTGGTGGCTGGCCTTCATGCCGCACCCCCGGTGATTTCCTTGAGCTTGCCGAAGAAGGCCTTCTTGCGCGCCGAGCCGATGCGCCAGTCCACCGGCAGCGACTGGAAGCCGTCCTCGAGCTTCTCGCGCGAGCGCCGGTAGTCGAAGTAGCCCCAGCCCGCATAGCCCTCGACGGCCGCGAGCAGGTGGTTGTCCTCGTGCTCGAAATCGAAGTGGTCGTCCTCGTTGTAGAAGATCGGCTGGCCGCGGTAGGCGGGCGAGTTGCGCAGGCGCAGCAGCTGCAGCCGGATGCCGTCGGGGTTCGACTGCTCGCGTCCCGCGAGGCCGTTGACGTGGTTGCCGTGCGGCAGCAGGAAGTCGCTCGCGCCGATGATGTTGTGCGCGTCGGTGCGCGGCTTCAAGAGGCTTGCGCCCACCAGCAGCCGGCCGGCCGGCGTGTCGAGCCGCCCTTCGGAGCGCCGCTGTGCCTGTTCGATCAGCTCGTGGCAGCGCGGCGCCTCGATGATGCGGTGGTGGTAGACGGTGTGATCGATCTCGTTGCCGATCTCCAGCAGCATGTTGCGCGCACCTTGCGTCACCAGCCAGTCCACGCTCTGGTCGACCGCGCGGCGCACCGCCTGCTCGTCGGCCAGGTGGCGCGTGGCGGGGCCGTAGAACAGGCCGAGCACGACCACCATGCCGAGCCGGTCGGTGACCTCGAGCACGCGCCGCAGCCGCTCGGCCCACGCGGCCTTGAGCGTGCCGTCGGCCTCGAAGGCGCTGATGGTCCAGGGCTGGATCTGCGAATAGCCGTGCGGGCTGCCGCCCTGCAGGTTGAGGCACACGCCCAGCAGGCCGTGCGCGCGGTACTCGGGCAGTGCCTCGCAGAACTCGCGCGTGTTGCGATTGGCGTCCCACGGACCGTCGCGGTAGGCCCACACGCCGCGCGTGCTCGGGTTCTCGTCGTCGGCGATGGCGTTGGCCATGCGGCTGTTGAACAGCAGGCCCTGGATCTTCTGGTCCTTCCAGTGGCGGCCTTCGTAGGTCGGCCGGCCATTGATGAGGATCTGGTCGCCCTGGATCGAAACGGTGGTGTCGCTCATGCTCTCTTTCAGTCTGCGGTGATGCCCGCGGTTCGGATGACCTCGCCCCAGACGGCGCTCTCGTCCTTGATGCGCTGCGTGACGGTCTCGGGCGAAGCCCATTTGGCGACGGCGCCGCGCTCGGCCATGAAGTCGGTCCAGTCCTTCTTGTCGACCACGCTCCTGGCGGCGGTGCGCAGCTTCTGCAGCACCTGCGGCGGCGTCTTGGCCGGTGCCAGCAGCGCCTGCCAGCCGATGGCCAGCAGCTTGGGGAAGCCGGCCTCGGCGGTGGTCGGCACATCGGGCAGGTAGGACACGCGCTGCGGTCCCGTGACGGCCAGCACGCGCAGCTTGCCGCTCTCGACCTGGCCCTTGACCTGGCTCACGTTGTCGATCATCAGGTGCATGCGGCCCGCGAGCATGTCCTGGATCGCGGGCCCGGTGCCCTTGTAGGGCACGTGCACCATCTGCAGCGACTCTTCCTTCTTGAAGAGCTCGAACACGATGTGGGCCAGCGTGCCGACGCCGCCCGAGGCGAAGTTCATCTCGGTCTTGGGCGCGCGCGCCAGCGCCACGAATTCCTTGAGCGTCTTCACGCCCAGCGAGGCCGGCACGATGACCGCCTGCGGCGTCTCGGTGATGCCGGTGATCGGCGTGAACTCCTCGAGGTAGTTGGGCACGCCCGACTTGTAGAGGAAGGGGTTGTTGGTCGCCATCGCCGAGTTCATCTGCAGCAGCGTGTAGCCGTCGGCCGGCACGCCGGTGGCGACGTACATCGCGGCCAGGTTGCCGTTGGCGCCGGCCTTGTTCTCCACGATCGTGGCCTGGCCCAGCGCCTCGCCGAGCCGCTGCGCGAGCGGGCGCGCGACCAGGTCGACGCCGCCGCCGGCCGAGAATCCCACGACGATGCGCACGGGGCGCGAGGGATAGTCGTTCTGCGCGAAGGCCCGCGGTCCCAGTGTCGCGGCCAGGGGCGCGGCGGCGCCCGCACGGATGAAAGTCCTGCGTTTCAAGTCTGTCTCCTGTCGATTTTTGGATGGGGCCCTGCATGGCGCCCCCGGGGTGCATCAGAGATGCTGGAAGCGGTAGTGCTCGAAGATGGCCAGCAGCTCGCGGCTCGCGCGCCGGCGGTGCTCGAGGTTCACGCGGGCTGCGCCTTCGGCATCGCCCTCGCGGATGCGCTCGACCAGTTCCATGTGTTCCTGCGTCGAGTTGTGGGGCACGGGCCGCAGCCGCAGCGAGACCATGCGCGCGCGGTGCGCGCGATCCCAGTGGTTGAAGACCGCGTCGGCCAGCAGCTTGTTGCCGGCCATGGTCACGAGCTGCGCATGGAAGGACTCGTCGGCCCGCGCCCAGGCGTCGAGGTCGTTGGCCTGCAGCGCGGCGGCCATGGTCTCGGTGGCCTCGACCAGCGGCTGCAGCTCGGCCGCGTCGGGCTTCCTGCGCGCCAAGCTCTCGGCGGCGGCGCTCTCGAGCGCGCCGAGGATCTCGTAGATCTCGCGCATGGCCGTCGGCGACACCGGCAGCACGCGCATGCCGCGGCGCGGGATCACCTCGATCAGGCCTTCGCCGTGCAGCCGCATCAGCGCTTCGTGCACCGGCGTGCGGCTCATGCCGAGCTGCAGCGCGATCTCCTGCTCCATCGCCTGGTAGCCGGGCGCCCAGACGTTGTCGAGGATGCGGCGGCGGATCGCCTGGTAGGCGCCATCGACGAGCGTGGTGGTGTCGGCGCCCGCGGCGGTGGTGGAGGGCTTGGTGTTCATGCGTGGTTCCAGTGAAGGGGCGGCAGGCCGGCGACCGGCATGCGCACGGTGGCCAGCGTGTCGCCGAGCAGGCAGCCCAGGTAGCCGGTGCGCAGGTCGGGCCCGCCGAAGGCGAGGCTGGAGATGTTGCGCAGCGTGTGGCCGTGCACGGTGTCGAGATGCTCGCGGCCCATGCGGTGCTGTTGGAAGGCGTCTTCCACCGCGTCGAGGCGCGCCGGGTCGGCGTCTTCCAGCAGCACCGACTGCGCGCCGTCGCGGCCGACGCGGATCAGGCGGTTGCTCACGATGCTCGTGATCCAGAAGTCGCCGTCGACGTCCTGCGCCAGGCCGTCGGGAAAGGTGCCGGCGCCGAAGCGGGCCACGGTCTCGCGAGTGCCCAGCGAACCATCGGGCCGGATCGCGAAGCGAGAGAGCCGGCGGCCGAAGGTCTCGTTGACGTAGAGGAAGGCGCCGTCGCGGTCGACCAGGCACTCGTTGGTGTAGCCCAGGCCGTCGGCCACGATGCGCGCGCCGCGCGCGTCGACCAGCACCACGAAGCCATCCGCCACATCGTGGCGATAACCGAGCGCGCGCGGCGTCTGCCGCGTGCTGACCGTGATCCAGAGCCGGCCCCGTGCATCGGGCAGCACGAAGTTGGTCGGCGGCAGGTCGAGGCCGTCGACCGTGCGCAGCAGCGGTTGCACCCGGCCGTCGCGTTCGAGCGCGAACACGCCGCCGGTCTGCGCGCCCAGGTGGGCGATCAGGAAGCTGCCGTCGGCGCGCAGCGCGATGCCGTTGGGCTTCATGACCTCGCCGTCGATCTCGTGGCCGAGGTAGGCGGTCTGGGTGCCGTCGGGATGGATGCGCGTCACGCCGCCGCGCCAGTCGGCGCAGTAGAGATCGCCGGCGCGCGTGGCCAGCACGCATTCGGGGCGGTGCAGGCCGGTGCCGGTCCAGGCGGCGCTGGCGGGGGAGAGGCGCGGGATGTCAGGGGGTGGGGTGCTCATGCATTTATTAATGTATGCATTGATGAACGCGTCACTATCTGGGGTAAACCCGGGGCACGCGCGTGCGCCCGAAGTCACGAAGCGGGTCGATGAGCTGGAGAGCCGCGTGGGCTCGAGGGGAGTGCCCGCTCAGGGCGTCTTGCCGCGACCGGATTTCCTGGCGCCTTCGGCTCGCGCCGTGGGTGCCGAAGCCTGGCTGGCCTGCAACTGCTCCACCCACAGCAAGGTGTCGACGTAGGTCATGAAGCGGTTGAGGTACTCGGGCGAGAGATCGCGCATGAGGATCAGCGCGCGGTGCACGAGGTGGTGCGAATTGAGCGGACCCGCGTTCTCGGGCATCTTCGCGAGCGACTGCGTGAGCCGGCGATCGGCGCTCAGGCGCGACCAGGTGCCGCGGAAGTAGCGCATGGTCTTGAGCTCGGCGGGCGCGGCGGCGACGGACGAGGCGAGGCTTGCCGAAGTGGCGCGAGCCGGCACGGCGCCGCTCGGTGCCGGGGCTTCCTCGGGCAGCGGCGACTGGCGCGCGATGTGTTCGACGAGCTCGGCGAGCGCGCTGCGCGGCAATGGCTGCGACGTTGCGGCCGCCGCCTCCGGCACCGCCTTCCCGAAGTCCTCGCCATACGCGCTCAGCAGTTGCCGCAGCCGCTCGTCGAGCAGCCGCCTGGCCTCGCCACGCTGCGCCGCGGTGCGCTTCGCGAGCGTCTCGATGAAATGCAGCCGCACGGGATCGAAGCGCCCGGCGCCGCGCGCGCGCCAGGCCGCGACGGCCGCGAGCGGGTCGTCGTTCGCGTCGATGGGCGCGTCGCTACTCACGGGCCTTCGCTGCGGTGCCAGTGCTTGCCGCATAGGAGGGGCGCGGCGTCGGCGCCATCTCCACGCGCCGGTTCTTCGCGCGGCCATCGGCATCGGCATTCGAGGCCACGGCCTGTTCGGCGCCGAAGGCGGCGGCGAACACCGCGGACGAGGGCACGCCTTCCTCGATCAGCGTGCGGGTCACGGTCAGCGCGCGCTGGGCCGAGAGCTCCCAGTTGTCGGCGAACAGGCGTGCGCCCTCGCGCATCTGGCGGTTGTCGGTGAAGCCGCTCACCATCAGGATCTCGTCGCGCGAACGCAGGTAGGTGGCCAGCGGCGCCGCGAGGCTGCGCAGCACCTGCCGACCCTCGGGCTGCAGGTCGGCGGAGTTGAAGGCGAACAGCACGCTGCCGCTGATGCCGATGCGCCCGTTGTTGAGCGTGACGCGGCCCGCGGCCAGCGGCCCGGCCAGCGCCTTCTCGAGCGCCTCGCGGCGCTGCGCCTCGGCCTGGCGCTGCTTGACCTCGGATTCGAGCTTGGCCGCGAGGTCGAGCTGCATGCCGATCGCGCAGACCAGGATCAGCACGAAGGCGCCGAGCAGGCCCGACATCAGGTCGCCGAAGACGGCCCAGACCGGCACGCTGGTGTCGAGACCGGCGTCGTCGATGTCCGCGTCCTGGCGCATCACGCCTCGCTGGCCACGGCGGCGGGCTGCCGGCTGGCGATCTGCTGCAGGTCTTCCACGATCTGCTTCTGCGACATGATGCTGAGGTCGATGACCTCGCGCGCCTGCGCAACGTAGTAGGCCAGCTGTTCGTCGCTGCGCGCCATCGACTTGCCGAGCGCGCCTTCCACGCGCTGCAGGTGCGCCACCAGCTTGTCGTTCGATTCGCCGAAGCGCTGCACCGCGAAGCCGAAGGTCTCGCCGAGGCTCGCGACCTCGACCGCGCTGCCCGTGACCTGCGCGGCCACCTCGGCCATCTTGCCGGTCTGCGTCTCCACCTGTTCGGCGAAGCGGCTGCCCGCGCGCTCCATGGCCTCGGCCGAGGCCGCGACCAGCGCGTCGACCGCGCTGCGCTGTTCGGTCGACGCATGGTTGACCGCGTCGAGCAGCGTGCCCAGCGTCTCGAGCAGGCGGTTGCGTTCCTCGAGCATCGCGTTGTCGCGCGCCATGCTGTCCGACAGCTTCTGGCGCAGTTCCGACACCACCTCGGCGGCGGCGCGCGGCGCTTCGGCGGCCGCTTGCAGCAACTGCGCGATCTCGGTGACGGTGCGCTTGGCATGCGCCTCGTTCTGCGACGACATCTCGCCGGCGGTCCTCGTCAGCGCATCGAGCAGCTGGCGCTGCTGGTCGGCGCTGTGCGCACCGGCCTGCTGCCACTCCTGGCGCAGCGCGCCGGCCATGGCTTCGAGCGAGCCGGTCCAGGCCGCGAGGCGTTGCTCGTCGCGCGAGGCGAGGTCGGCCTGCGTCTCGAGCAGCTTCTGCTGATGGTCGAGCGCATGGGCGCCGGCCTGCTGCCATTCACGCTGCAGCGAGGCGGCCATGGACTCGAGCGATCCGGTCCAGGCGGCGAGGCGCTGTTCGTCGCGCGACGAGAGGTCGGCCTGCGTCTCGAGCAGCTTTTGTTGATGGTTGAGCGCATGGGCACCGGCCTGTTGCCATTCCTGCCGCAGCGAAGCGGCCATGGCCTCGAGCGAGCCGGTGAAGGCCGCGAGGCGCTCCTCGTCGCGCGCGGCGAGGTCGGCTTGCGTTTCGAGCAGCTTCTGCTGATGGCCCAGCACATGGCTGCCCGCCTGTTGCCATTCCTGTTGCAGCGACGCGGCCATCGCCGCGAGCGAGCGGGTCCATGCCGACAGCCGCTCCTCGTCGCGCGACGAGAGATCGGCTTGGGTGTCGAGCAGCTTCTGCTGGTGGATCAGCGCCTGCGCGCCGGCCTGCTGCCATTCCTTCTGCAGGGCCGCGCCCATCGAGGTCAGCGATTCGGTCCAGGCCGCGAGCCGTTGCTCGTCGCGCGCGGCCAGCGCGGCCTGCAGCTCGCCCTGCGCGTCGCCCACGGTGCGCAGCAGCGAGGCCGCATGCGCCTCGAAGGCCGTGGCGGCGGCCGACAGCGCCTGCTGCGCGTCGCCCGAGAGCCTGTCGCTCGTCTCCTGATGCCGCGCAAGCGCCTGTTGCCAGGTGTCGGACACCTTGCCGACCGTGGTCTCGAGCCGCGTCGACACACCATCGACCAGCGCGGTCGAGCGCTGCTCGAAGCTCTGCGCGAAGCCTTCGAGCGAACCGCGCAGGTCGCTCGACAGCGCCTCGCTGGTGCGCTGGTGCGCGGCGAGCGCGCCCTGCCAGGTGTCGGCCGCGCGACCGGTGCTGGCCTCGAAGCGCGACGACAGGCCCTCGAGCTGCTGTTGCACCGTCTGCGCGATGCTGCCGTGCAGCGAGGCGGTCTCGCGCGCGATGCCGGCCATGGTGGCCTCGACCACCGGCTGGATCGCGGCGCCGGCCACGCGCGCGCTCTCGATCAGGCTGTGCTTGAGCGACTGGTCGACCGAGCTCGCGAGGCCGGCGTAGACCGCCTCGGCCTTGCCGTGGAACTCGGCCTGGTTGCCGATCAGGCGCTCGCTGAGCACCTGGGTCTGGCGCTCCATCGCGCCCATCATGGCCTGCAGCTGGCCGACCAACTCGGGCATCAGGTCGGCCTGGCGCTGCAGCAGCTTGAAGGATTCGTCGCGCCGGTGCGCCTGCGAGTGCACGCGCAGGGTGCTCGCGATCTTCGCGTCGAGCGCCTGCGAGGCCTGCAGTCGTTCGCGCCGGCACAGCGCCGACACCAGGCCCAGCGCCGCCGAGGCGGCCACGCCGGCCACCGAGGTGCCGAAGGCGAGGCCGAGGCCGCGCACCGGGGCCGAGAGCGATTCGCGGATCGCTTCGAGGTCGGTCGCGCCTTGCAGCGCCGCGCCGGTGCCGTTGAGCGTGACCACCATGCCGAGGAAGGTGCCGAGCATGCCCAGCAGCACCAGCAGGCCCGCGAGGTAGGGCGCCAGCGCCGGCCCGGGCAGGCCCACGCGTTCGCCCTCGACGCGCAGGCGCACGGCGTTGCGCAGCGAGGGATGCAGGGAAGCGAGCCAGTCGCCGAGGCTGGCCGGAGGCTCGGACAGCGCGTTCGTCGCCTGCACCAGCGAACCCGTGGCCTGCTGGAAGCGGTGCAGCTCGAGCCCGCCCATCAGGTAGAACGCGGCCACGAGCCCGGTGACGGCCAGCGCCAGCGTGTTCGTGCCGATGTAGCCGGCGCCGACCCAGCCGACGACGGCCAGGCCCGCGACGAACACGGCGTGATGGAGAAATCGGGTCATGTGTATCCAGTCAGCCCTTGTGACCGGTGCGCAGGGCTTCGAGCAGCCCGTCGACCGGTTGAAATCGAAAGTCCAGTTCGGCCTGCAGCACGTCCTGGATGTCCTTGCGGAAGACCGCGAGCCAGTCGGCATGGCCGCTGGCGCCGGGGTCTTCCCCCGTCGTTTCCTCGCTCTGGCGGGCCTTGCGCAGCCGCGCGAAGCGCTTCTCGAGCGCCATCGGCACGCTCGCCAGCAGGCTGCGTTCGCGCGCGCCCAGCACCTGTTCCATCACCACGTCGACGGCGGCGAGCCGCGCCATGTCGTGCGAACCGGCCGCGAGCCGCGCGCGCAGCCGGCCGCGCAGCGGGCCGATGGCCGTCTCCATCGCCTGCTGCCGCGCGAGGTAGCGCTGGCGCATCGGCGCGAAGTCGGGCGGCGTCTGGGCGTCGGCGGTGGCCGCGCGTGCCTTGGCGGGCGCGAAGCTGCCGTCCTCGGCGATCGCCTGGGCCAGCGCGGCGCGCACGCGCGCGCATTCGCTTTCATCGGCGCGCACCGAACCCCGCGGGGCCGGCGGCAGGCTGGCCGGCGTGCCGTTGAGGGCGGCCGACAGCGAGATCGCGTCGGTCCAGCCGAACCATAGGCTCAGCCGGTCCGCCGAAGCCTGTTCGGATTCGCGGATGTCGCCATCGGTCAGTCGGGAAAGCAAGCGGACGAGCGCCGAACCGTTGAAACCAGTGCGCTGTGGAACGTGCGCCATGCCAGAGTCGGAAAAACCCGGCAGTCTACACCGCCGACCCTCGGGGGAATCCCGGGGCCGGGCCCGCTGGCAGTGGCGCGAACCGCGTTTCGCCAGGGGCGGCGCGGGCCGCCGAGGCGGCGGGAATTTTGTATCGAAATCCAACCTGCCCGTGCCGGGCCCGGCGCTCAGGCCGGGGGCTTGGGCAGCGCGTGTGCGAGCAAGGCCACGGCCGCCTCGACCGGCCGGTCCACCGCCAGGCCTTCGGCCCAGTCGAAGCGCAGCCCTTCGAAGGCCGCGCCGCCGGGCACCAGCCGCCTTGCGCCGGCCGCTCGCGCGCGGGCCGACAGCGCGCGCACCTGCGCACGGAAGCGTTCGGGATCGGCGCGCAGCGCCGCGCCGTCGCCATCGAGCGCGAACACGCCCGCCAGCAGGTGCGACGCGCCGCCGGCCGCCACGCAGTCCGTGAGGATCGGCACCCAGGCCGCGCCCGCCGTGAGGATCGCGAAGCGCTCGCCGCGTTGCCGCGCGGCCAGGATGGCGGCCTCCGCCAGGCCGGTCACGGGCACGCCGGCGCGCTCGCGCAGCACCGCCAGCCCGGGGTCTCCGAAGCAGGCCAGCAGGATGGCGTCGGCGCGCGGCGCCTCGGCCAGCAGCGCCGGCATCGCGGCCGCGGCCACGTCGTAGCTCGGGCGGTCCTTGATCACCGGCGGGCCGGCGGAGGCGGTCCAGCCGATGGCCCGCAGGCCCGGCGGCAGCAGCGCGCGGGCGGCCGAGACCACGGCCTCGGTCATCGCCTCGCTGGTGTTCGGGTTGAGCACCAGCAGCGTGGCTTCGCTCATCGCCCTTCGTCCGTGGATTGCGCGGCACGCTGGCCGGCCCACATGCGCAGCAGCACGCCCACCACGTCCTGCGAGGGCGCGGCCGCGCCGGGGCGCAGCCGGGTCTCGACGAGCGACAGGTGCGAGCGCATCGCGCGCGCGGCACCGCCGCCGTCGCCCTTGAGCAGCGAGGTGAAGATGTCGCGGTGCTCGTCGCAGGCGCATTGCGCCGAATGCGGCGCCTCGTACATCGCCACCAGCATCGAGGTCCGGCTCACCAGCTCCTGCATCTGCTGCAGGATGAAGGTGTTGCCCGTGGCCTCGGCCAGGATCATGTGGAAGTCGGCCGACAGCCGCACCGAGGTGGCGCGGTCGCCCTCGGCCAGCGCGGCCTGCTCGCGCTCCATGTGCTCGTCGAGGCGGCGCAGCGCCTCGGCGCCCGCGTTCTGCGCCAGGTGGGCGACGATGCCGCCCTCGAGGATGCGGCGCGCGTCGTAGATCGAGCGCGCCTGCTCGAGCGAGGGCGCGGCCACGAAGGCGCCGCGGTTCGGGATCATCTCGATCAGCCGGTTGGTGCCCAGCCGCAGCAATATCTTGCGGATGCGCTCGCGGCTCACGCCGAAGACCTCGGCCAGCGCGGTCTCGCGCAGCGGCGCACCGGGCGCCAGCGCGCCGGCCAGCAGCGCGCGCGAGAGCGTGTCGTAGACCGCGTCCTCGCGTTCCTTCATGCGGTGCTGCCCTCATTGGTGTGCGCCAGCCAGTGGCGGGCGATGCGTTCGCGGCTGGTCACCCAGGCGCCGCCCTTGTCGTGGAGGTGGCGCAGGATGCGCTCGAGCGCGCCGATGCGCCCGGGCCGGCCGATCATGCGCAGGTGCAGGCCCACCGATAGCATGCGCGGCGCGTGGCCGCCCTCGCGCCACAGCCAGTCGTAGGCGGCACAGACATAGTCGGCGAAGGCGTCGCCGGTATCGAAGCGCTGGGTGTTCTGGAACTGCATGTCGTTGGTGTCGAAAGCATAGGGCAGCACGAGGTGCGGCCGGCCGTCGACCGCCACGCGGTAGGGCGTGTCGTCGTTGTAGGCGTCGCTGTCGTAGAGGAAGCCGCGCTCCACCAGCAGGCGGCGCGTGTGCGGGCTCGGGTTGGAGCGCGTGTGCCAGCCCACGGGGCGGCGCCCGGTGGCGGCCTCGATCGCGGTGCAGCAGCGATCGATGGCCAGCCGCTCCTCGTCGAGCGTGAGGTCGATGCCGCGCTCCCAGCGCCAGCCGTGCGCCGAGACCTCGTGGCCGGCCTGCGCCGCATGCCGCGCCAGCCATGGCGAGCGTTCCACCGCGCGGCCGCAGGCGCTGAGCGTGAAGTGCCCGCCATGTCGTTCGAACAGGTCGGCGATGCGCCAGTAGGCCACGCGCGTGCCGTATTCGAAGTGGCTGTCGATGCAGCGGTCGGGCACCGGCTGGCCGTCGATCACCTCGTAGATGGCCTCGTTGCGGGTGTCGCCGTCGGTCATGGAGAACTCCGCGCCCTCCTCGAAGTTGACGACGAAGGAGACGGCCACGCGCGCCGCTTCGGGCCAGCGCACGGCGGGCAGGTCGCGGCCGTAGCCGATGAAGTCGCGCGTGGAGGGTGGAGTGGAAGCAGGGGATGAATCGGCCATGGTCAGAACTGGGCCAGCCGGCGCAGGCCGATCAGCCTTTCGGCGATGAAGAGCACCACGGCGGCCAGCAGGATCAGGCAGGCCGAGATGGCGGCGATGGTGGGGTCGGGCGACTCCTCCAGGTAGTGCAGGATCTCGATCGGCAGCGTCTTGCTGCGCGCGTCGGTCAAAAAGATCGAGATCGGGTAGTTGTCCATCGAGGCCAGGAAGGCGAACAGCCCCGAGGTCAGGAAGGCCGGTGCCAGCGCCGGCACCATCACCTGCAGCAGCGCGCGCGGGCGCGACAGCCCCAAGGTCTGCGCCGCCTCGAGCAGCCGGGTGTCGAACAGCGCCAGGCTCGCATGCACCGTGCGCGTGACGTAGGGCAGGGTGATGACCACGTGCCCGATCAGCAGGCTCCAGAACACGTTGGCCAGCCCGACCGCGCGGAAGGCCTGCAGCAGCGCCACGCCGATCACCAGCCCCGGCATCATCAGCGGCGATACCAGGAAGGCCAGCAGCGCCTCGCGGCCGCGGAAGCGCCCCTGCTCGATCGCGATCGCGCACAGCGTGCCGAGCACCAGCGCCGCGAGCGTCGCGCCCGCGGCCACCGCGGCCGACAGCAGCACGGTGTCGGCCAGCCCCTCCTTGGCCAGCATCGCGCGGTACCAGCGCAGCGACCACTGGCCCTCGGGCAGGTTGAACACCGGCGAGGGGCTGAACGAGACCAGCACCACCACCACCAGCGGCGCCAGCATGAAGACCGCGGTCGCCGCCATCAGCAGCCCGCCCGCGATGCGGTTCCAGCGCGCGCTCATGCTGCCGCTCCCTGCGCCTGCCCGCGCGCCTGCAGCCGGCGCGTGAGCAGCGTGCTGCCCACCACCACCGCGACCGCGATGGCCAGCAGGATCACCGCCAGCGTCGAGCCCGACTGCCGGTCGCGCATGAACAGGTAGGCGCGCGCCAGCAGCGCGGGCAGGGTCTGGTAGCGGTCGCCCACCAGCAGCGCGGGGATCACGTACATCGACACCGCCATCGAGAACACGAAGGCCGAGCCCGCGACCACGCCCGGCAGCGACAGCGGCCAGGTCACGCGCACGAAGGCATGCAGCGGCTTCGCGCCGAGCGTGGCGGCGGCCTCGGCCAGGCGCGAGTCGATCTGGCGCGCCACCGTGAACACCGGCAGCACCATGAAGGGCAGGAACACGTGCACCGCGGCGATCACCAGCCCGCGCTCGTTGAACAGCAGCCGTGCCGGCTCGTCGACCAGCCCCAGGCCCAGCAGCACCTGGTTGACCAGGCCGTTGCTGCGCAGCAGGATGGTCCAGGCGAAGCTCTTGACCACCACGCCCACCGACAGCGGCAGGATCAGCGCGAGGAACATCAGCCCCTGCACCGGCAGCGAGGCGCGCGCCATCGCGAAGCCCACCGGATAGCCGATCAGCAGGCACAGCAGCGTGACGAGCAGCGCGATCTTCAGCGTGTTCCAGACCACGACGGCGCTGAAGGGATCGGTCGCGAAGCGCGCGTAGCCCGCGAGCGAGAAGCCGCCCTGCTCGCCCTGGAAGCTGGTGGCCAGCAGCGCGGCCAACGGCAGCACGAACAGCAGCACGAGGTAGCCCGCGCCCGGCACGGCGAGCCAGCCCGGCGATCCCTCGGCGCGGCTCATGGCGCCGCCTCGGCCGCGAACAGCAGCGTGTCGGCCACCGGCCATTGCACCGACAGCGTCTCGCCGGGGCGCGGCGCCAGGTCGTCGTGGGCCGGGAATTCCGCGAGCAGCGTCGCGCCGCCGCCGGGCGCGCTGAAGTAGACCAGCCGGTTGGCGCCGCGGTAGACGGTCTGGCTCACCACCAGCGACAGCCGGTTCATGCCCGCGGCCGCGGGCTGCGGATCGCGCGAGGCGCGCAGCCGCTCGGGGCGCACGCCCACCAGCACCTCGTGGCGCAGGCCGCCCGCGCCGACGTCGCGCGCGCGCTCGGCGGGCACCTCGATCTCGCCGCAGGCGGTGCGCACGCGCGCGCCGTCGAGCGTGCCGCGCCATTGCGAGGACAGGCCCACGAAGTTGAGCGCGAACTCGGTGCGCGGCTGGCCGTAGATATGTTCGGGCGCGTCGAGCTGCTCGATCGCGCCGCGGTTCATCACCGCGATGCGGTCGGACATCACCAGCGCCTCTTCCTGGTCGTGCGTGACGAAGATCGCCGTCATGCCCGCGTCGCGCAGGATCTGGCGCAGCTCGACCTGCATGGTCTCGCGCAGCTTGCGGTCGAGCGCCGACAGCGGCTCGTCGAGCAAGATCAGCCGCGGCCGCGTGGCGATCGCGCGCGCCACCGCCACGCGCTGCTGCTGGCCGCCCGACAGCGCCGAGATCGGCCGGTCCGCGAGCGCCGCGAGCCGCACCGAGCGCAGCGCCGCGTCCACCGCCCGCGCGAGCTCGGCGCGCGGCGTGCCGCGGGCCTTCAGGCCGAAGGCGATGTTCTCGCTGACCGTGAGGTGCGGAAACAGCGCATAGCTCTGGAACACCACGCCGATGTTGCGCTGGTGCGCGGGCAGCGCGGTCACGTCGCTGCCGCCCACGCGCACCGTGCCGGCGTCGCACGCCGCGAGCCCGGCGACGATGCGCAGCAGCGTGGTCTTGCCGCAGCCCGAGGGGCCGAGCAGCGACACGAATTCGCCGGAACCCACCTGCAGGTCCAGCCCGTCCACGACCGTCTGCGCGCCGTAGCGCTTGACGATCCCGCTCAGTTCGAGGGTGCTCATGAGATGCGCCTCACAGCGCCATCTCGCGGTCCCAGCGCTCGACCCAAGCCTTGCGGTTCTCGGCGATGTAGGCCCAGTCGGGAATGAACACCTCGCCCTTGGGCAGGCCGGCCGGCGCGGCCACGCCGGTGTTGGTGGGCATCGCGAGCGAGATCTCGGCGATCTGCTGCTGCCAGGCACCGAGCATCGCCTCGACGAAGGCATTGGCGAGGTCGGCCTGCGGGCCGCCCCGGACCTTGGCGATGCCGGTCGGCATGGCCATGCCGCCTTCCTTCGGCAGCACGAAGTCGATCGGCGCGCCCTTGGCCTTGCGGTCGAAGGCGTTGAATCCGATCATGCCCGCGATGGCCGTGGCCTCGCCCTGCTCGAGCAGGTTCAGCGCCTGCGGCAGCTGGGTGTAGACGGTCAGCAGGTTGGGCTTGAGCGCCTTGAGCTTGCGGAAGGCGGCCTCAGGCTGGTACTGCGCATCCTTCATCGGCTTGCCGGTCTCGAGCGCGGCCGCCACCAGGAACATCGACAGGCCCTCGGTGTTCTGCAGCGAGGGGATCACGACCTTGCCCTTGTTGGCCGGCTCCCACAGCGCCGCGTACGAGGGCATTTGCTTGAGCTTGCCCGTGTTGACCGCCACGCCGGTGGTCGACTGCATGTAGTTGGCCCACATGCCGTCCATGTGGACCGTGCCGGGCTTGAGCTTCGCGAGGCTGGGGATGTCCTTGGCGGTGAGCGGCTCCAGCACGCCTTCCTTGACGGCCGGGATCATCACCGGATCGTCCATCAGCACCACCGACATGTACTGGCGGCCCTTGTTGTTGACCATCTTCTCGAGGTTCACGAGCGAGCGCGTGCCCTCGAAGATCACCTTGCAGCCGGTCTGCTTCTCGAACACCGGGATCAGCGGATCGAGGAAGGCCTTGTGGCTGCCCGCGCCGCCGACCACGAGTTCGCGGCCCTTGCCCTGGGCGCGCACCCAGGCCGGCGCGGCCAGCGTGGAGGCGGCGAGGAGTCCCTGCCCGAAGGCGCGGCGCGAGAGGCCGGATGCTGAGCGATTCATCTGCATGTCCTTGGGGGGCGATGCCCCAAATGGGTGGATGGAAGGCCGTGGCAGCCGCCAGTCAGCCCAAAAATTGTGCGCTCTTCAAAAGAAATTGTGCACAATCCATGCAGGAAGCCAAATCCGTGCCAACCCGCAGGCGCGGGGGTGTCGCAGAAAAAAAGGAAGGCGCTAAGCGCGCAGCCGGCGCGCCGGCTCGGCCTCGTGCAGGTAGGCCGTGAAGGTGTCGCGCGGCGACGAACCCGTGTGGCGCGTGAGGATCTGCCCGACCTCGCCGCGGTGGTAGCCGCCATGCGCGATCACGTGGCCCAGCATCTCCTCGCGCGACATGCGGCCGGCCGAGCCGTCGGTGAAGTCGAAGGCGAGGGGTGCCGCCAGCTCGTCGTCGCCGATCGCCTGCACGTGCGCGAGGAACCAGCGGTCGTTGTCGCGCACCGCCTGCAGCAGGTGCCCGGGTGCGAGCCGCGCCGGCGAATGGGTGCCGCCGTAGCCATGGGGCCGGCCCTCGAGGTGGGCCCTGAAGATGCCGTCGACCGCGTACGCATGGTCGAGGGTGGCCCAGGCCGCCTCGAGGTCGTCCTCGGGCAGCCGGCCTCGCGCGGCCAGCAGGCCCGCGAACAGGCCCTCGTCGGCCCAGGCCTTGTAGCGGAACATCGAGGTCAGCAGCGTGCGTGCGCTCATCGGGGAGTCTCCTGGCGAGGCGCCGCGGCGCGGCGCGCTTCGGGGCAGGATGATCCCCGGCGCCCCTGGCGCGGTCCAATGAAATGCAGCCGCCCCACTGATAAGAGCCCCGCATCAATGCAGGGACTGGCCGGGCGGCCGATTGCGCGGGCGCGGCTTCATGGGCACGATGCTTGCGGATGCGCCGGCGTACGACCGATCCGCATCCTCCACCTCCAAGGCAGCGCCGATGTCCTTCCTGTGGC
Organism: Variovorax sp. GW821-FHT09B01; assembly: GCF_059418345.1. Classification (NCBI taxonomy): domain Bacteria; kingdom Pseudomonadati; phylum Pseudomonadota; class Betaproteobacteria; order Burkholderiales; family Comamonadaceae; genus Variovorax; species Variovorax sp. GW821-FHT09B01. Next base: position 197,755 of record NZ_JBWKPQ010000001.1, read on the forward strand.
CCGGTTACCTCTGGTTCCTGCTGGCGCTCGCGCCGCTGCCGCTGGCCTATGCCTGGCTGCTGCGGCGCCGCGGCCGGCTGGCCCAGCGCTATGGTCGGTTGCAGACCGAGGGCGCCGCGTCGCTGCGGCGTGGCTGGCGCCGGCACCTGCCGCCCGCGCTGTTCCTGCTGGCCTGCGCCGGCCTGCTGTTCGCCGCCGCGCGGCCGGTGGCGCGCGTGCCGCTGCCCTGGGCGCGCACCTCGATCATGCTGGCGATGGACGTCTCGCTGAGCATGCGCGTGAACGACGTCAAGCCGACCCGGCTCGAGGCCGCGCAGGCGGCGGCCAAGTCCTTCCTGCGCGAGCTGCCGCGGCGCATCGAGGTCGGGCTCGTCACCTTCGCCGGCAGCAGCCAGGTCGCGCAGCGCGCCACGCTCGACCGCGACGCGCTCGCGGCCAGCATCGACGCCTTCCAGATGCAGATGGGCACCGCGGTCGGCGACGCGATCGTGCTGTGCCTGGCCGAGCTGTTCCCGCAGGACAACATCAGCCTCGGCGAGATGACCTTCGGCGGCAACGCGCCGCGCGGGCGCAGCCTGGACGACAAGGCGAAGCCGCCGCCGCGCCAGATCACGCCGGTGGCGCCCGGCTCCTACGATGCCGCCGCGATCATCCTGCTGAGCGACGGCCGCCGCACCACCGGCATCGACACGCTCGAGGCCGCGAAGATGGCGGCCGACCGCGGCGTGCGCGTCTACGTGATCGGCATGGGCACGCTCGACGGCGACATCGCCGCGCCCGACGGCATGGCGATCTACATGAAGCTCGACGAGCCCACCTTGCGCGAGGTGGCGCGCATGACCGGCGGCGAGTACCACCATGCCGGCACCGCCGAGGCGCTGCACGGCGTTTACGAGAAGCTCGGCTCGCGCGTGCAGGTGCAGCCGCGCGAGAACGAGCTCTCGGGCCTGCTGGCGCTGCTGTCGGCGCTGCTCGCGATCACGGGCGCGGGGCTGTCGGTGCTGTGGTTCGGGCGCATCGTCTGAGCCGCGGTTTGCCGCTCCCGCGCGGCGGCGCCACAATCGCGGCTGCACCCGCTGGCCCGCCGGCCACCGTGTCGCATCCACCGGCCGATCCTCCATGCAGCATTCCCCGTTCCTCCTGCGCACGCGCCCCATCGGCGCTGGCAACCTGCGCGCCTTCGAGGTCGTGGCGCGGCACCTGAACTTCCGCGCCGCGGCCGAGGAGATGTCGCTCACGCAGCCGGCCGTGAGCCGCCAGATCCAGGCGCTCGAGGAGGAGGTGGGCGTGCGCCTCTTCCTGCGCCACACGCGCGCGGTCGAGCTCACGAGCGCGGGCGCCTTGCTGCTGCTGTCGGTGCAGCAGGCGCTGCCGCGCATCGACGCCACCATCCGCCAGATTCGCCAGAGCGCGTCGCGCAAGAGCGTGGGGCTGACCACCTTCGCCTCGTTCGCCTCGATGTGGCTGATCCCGCGCCTGGAGGCCTTCCAGCGCGACCATCCCGACATCGACATCCGCATCGATGCCTCCGACGCGGTGATCGACCTCGAGGTCAGCGACATCGACCTCGCGCTGCGCTACGGCCGCGCCGAGCACATGCCCGAGGGCGCGGTGCGGCTGTTCGGCGAGCACCTCACGCCGGTGGCCAGCCCCTGGCTCATCAAGAGCAACCCGCCGATCGAGAAGCCCGAGGACCTCGCGCGCTTCACGCTGATCGAGGTCGGCGATGCGCACCCCAGCTATGTCGAGTGGCTGGTCTGGCGCCGCTGGTTCGAATCGAACGGCCTGGCCCGGATCCAGCCGCGCCGCTGGCTCTACTTCAACTACGACTACCAGATGGCGCAGGCCGCGCTGACCGGCCAGGGCGTGGTGCTCGCGCGCAGCCCGCTGATCGCCGAGAGCCTGGCCAACGGCGACCTGGTCGAGGTGCTGCCGCGCCAGCGCATGGATTCGCCGATGGCCTACTGGCTCGTGAGCGGCCCGCGCAGCGCCGGCCGGCCCGAGCTCCAGGCCTTCGGCGCATGGCTGCAGCAGCAGGCGGTGCTCACGCGCGCGGCGATCGGCGATGCGGTCGACGACGAGGCGCCGGTGGCACGGTGCCAGAGTGCCGCATGAGCGCCGAGTGAGCGGCGGGCGCGGCAACAGCGTCTACGTCGAGCTGGCGCCGCTCGCGGCGCACCGCGCGCTGCTCGACCACCTGTTCATCCTCGTCGACGACGGCACCCTGACCGCGCCGGGCCGGCATCGCTTCGCCACGCCGTTCTCCGAGATCCGCTATCTGCGGCGGCCGGACGACGATCCGCCATGGCAGGCCTCGTGGTCGCGACCCGTGGCCGCCGCGCGGCCCCGGCAGCGCGCGCTCGCGGGCATGGTGGTCGGCTTTCGCGCGCATGCGCAGCCATCGCCCGGCGCGCTGCCGGAGCTCGGGCCGATCGGCATCGAGGGATCGCTCGACGCGGTGGTCCATGCGCTCGATGCGCTCGCGGCCGACCTGTGCCCACGCCTCGGCGGGGCACCGGCGATGGCTGCGGTGTCGCAACGCACGCTGCGGCGCCGCTTCGACGCCAGTGTTGGCCTGGGCCCGAAGGCCTGGCAGGCGCTGCACCGTTTTCGCGGCGCGCTGCTCGACCTCGCGCGTTCGCCGGCCAGCCTCGCCGACACCGCGCAGGCGCGCGGCTATGCCGACCAGTCGCACATGTCGGCCGACTTCCAGCGCCGCGCCGGCACCTCGCCCGGACGCTTCGCCGCGCGCTCGCGCGCCGAGGCCGGCGGCGATGTTGGCCGATTCTTCCAAGACCCGGCGCTGCGGCAGCGGGTACACACCCTGGTTTCCACGTGATGAACGGAGCGATTCCATGGTGCGAGAGACGATCGACCCCGCCGATGCGCAACGGGTGAGGGCCAGCTTCGAGCGGCAGAACGCGATGCGCGCGCTCGGCATCGAACTGGTCGAGGTGCGGGCCGGCGAGGTCGAACTCGCGATGCCGGCCTCCGAGCGACTGACCCAGCAGCACGGCTTCCTGCATGCCGGCATCGTCGCCACCGGGCTCGACAGCGCCTGCGGCTATGCGGCCTTCTCGCTGATGCCGCCCGAGGCGGCCGTGCTCACGGTCGAGTTCAAGATCAACCTGCTGGCCCCGGCGGCCGGCGAGCGCTTCGTGTTCCGCGCCGGCGTGACCAAGGCGGGCCGCACGATCAGCGTGAGCGACGGTCGCGCCTATGCGCTGCGCGAAGGAAAGGAGTCGCTGATCGCGACCATGACGGCCACGCTGATGGCGGTGGTGGGGCGCGAAGACATCCGGCACTGACAGGCTGCGGCGACCGCCACCATGGCGGGTGGGTCGAATGCTGCCGCCCGTTCAGAAGCTGAACGTTCAAGAGTTGTTCGGTGGCCGCGCGTGGACGGCATGAAGGGCGTCCAAAGGCGCTGAAAAGCCTCGAAACCATCGCTTTCGGCGTGCAAAACACGAGGTTTGGCGTTGGCACGGCGCTTGCCATGTCGTGTGCATGACCTCCACCACAGCCACCCCCGAAACACCCGGCGCGCACGGCGCCGATCCCGATGGCCGGCCCGCGATCCGCGAGGGCGCGACCGGCAGCGCGGCGCTCGTCGTCGCACCGAAGCACCTGGCCAGCGCCTTCGCCGAAGAAAGCGGCGAAGCCTATCCGCGGGTGCTCGCCACGCCGGCCCTGGTCGGCCTGCTCGAGCGCGCCTGCGCGGCGATCCTCGTGCCCGCCCTGCGCGCGGGCGAGATGTCGGTCGGCCACCGGGTCCAGCTCGTGCACGGCGCGCCCACGGCGCCCGGCCAGGTGGTTCGCGCGAAGGCGACCTTGCTGCGCCGCGAGAAGCGCCTCTACGTGTTCGAGGTCGAGGCGCGCGACGACGCGGGCGTCGTGGCCACGGGCGAGCATTCGCGCGCGATCGTGCCGGCCGCCGCGGTGGAGGCCACGGCGCTGCGCCGCGCGAACGACGCCGCGGAGGCTGCGCGATGAGCACCGCCGCGATGCTGCATCCCGAGGTCGAGACGCTCGCGCCCGCGACCCTGCGTTCGCTGCAGGAAGCGCGCTGGACCGAGCAGTGGCGCTACGTGCGCACCAGCTCGGTCTTCTACCGGCGCAAGCTGTCGGGCTGGCTCGACCGCGCGCTCACGCTCGACGAGCTGCAGGAACTGCCGCTGACTGAGAAGGACGAACTGCGCCTGAGCCAGGAGGCCGACTACCCGTTCGGCGACTACGTGGCCTGCGCCGAGAAGCGCGTGGTGCGGCTGCACCGCACCTCGGGCACCACGGGCCGGCCGCTGATCCTCGCCAATTCGCGCCGCGACGCCGAGATCGTGGCCGAGGTCGGCGGCCGCTCGATGTGGGCCTCGGGCCTGCGACCCAGCGACCGCGTGGTGCATTGCCTCAACTACTGCATGTGGACCGGCGGCTTCACCGACCACACCACGCTCGAGGCGGCCGGCGCCACCGTGCTGCCCTTCGGCGTGGGCAACACGCGGCAGTTGATCGATGCCATCCTCGACCTGAAGATCACGGCGATCTCGTGCACGCCGTCCTATCCGGCGCTGCTCGAGAGCGTGCTGCGCCAGCACTATCCGGGGTTGCAGCCGGCCGACCTGGGGTTGAAGCTGGGCCTGTTCGGCGGCGAGGCGGGGCTCGACAACGCCGAGTTCCGCGCGCAGATGGAGGCGCGCTGGGGCTTCAAGGTGCGCAACGCGAACTTCGGCCTGTCGGAGGTGATGAGCATCCTCGGCGGCCAGACCGACTGGACCACCGACCTGCTGTTCCATGCCGGCGACGTGGTGTTCGCCGAGATCCTCGATCCCGCCACCCTGCAGCGGCTGCCGATCCGAGAAGGCACGGTCGGCGAGCTGGTCTGCACCCACCTGCGCAAGGAGTGCCAGCCGCTGGTGCGCTACCGCACGCGCGACGTGGTGACGGTGACCGGCACCGAGCCCGGTCCCGACGGCCGCACTGCCTGGCGCTTCCGCGTCAGCGGGCGCACCGACGACATGTTCAACGTGCGCGGCATCAACGTGTTTCCGAGCGCTGTGCGCGCGGCGATCGAATCGCTGCCCGCGCTGAGCTCGGGGCACTTTCGCATCGTGCTGCGCGGGCCCGGCCCCTACGACCGCGTCGAGGTGCGGGCCGAGGCCGCCGCGGGGCTCGCGCCGGCCGACTGGGACGCGGCCGCGCGCCGCCTGGAGATCGCGGTGCGCGAGCGCGCGGGCGCCAGTGCGCTGGTGGAGATGGTGCCGTTCGAGTTCTACGAACGCACCGACGGCAAGACCCAGTGGGTCGAGAAGCACTGAAGACCCGCCAGGGACCAACGAACGAGCAAAGGATTTTTCGCCATGGACTACGTCACCCTCGAAACCAGCGACGGCATCGCGCACGTGCGGCTGCAGCGGCCCGAGCGCCTCAACGCCATCAGCGCCGTGGTGCTCGACGACCTGCACGAGGCGCTGCGCGAGGCGCAGTCCTCGGCCGACGTGCGCGCAATCGTGTTCTCGGGCGCGGGCCGGGCCTTCTGCGCCGGCGACGACCTCAAGGAGTTCGGCGAGCAGACGCGCACGCCGGCCTCGATCCGCCATCACATCGAGCGCATCCAGACCATCACGCGCGACCTGATGTTCGGCGGCACGCCGGTGATCGGCGCGATCCACGGCTTCGCGGTCGGCGGCGGCTTCGAATGGCTGCTGAACTGCGACCTGGTGGTGGCCTCCGAGGACCTGGTGTGCTTCTTTCCGGAAATGGACTGGGGCCAGTTCGTGACCGGCGGCGTGACCTGGCTGCTGCCGCAGGCCGTGGGCCACCAGCGCGCGATGGAGCTCTGGCTGCTGGGCGAGCGCCAGTCGGCCGCCGACCTGCTGCGCCTCGGGCTCGCGAACTGGGTGGTGCCGCCGGAGCGGGTGCTGGCGCGCGCCTTCGAGGTGGCGGCGATGGTGGCCTCGAAGTCGCAGGGCTCGGTGTCGCGGCTCAAGCGCGTGGTGACGATGCAGGCGCAGTCGAACCTCGCGGTGGCGCTCGAGCTCGAGCAGGAGGCCACCGTGGCCGCCTTCGCCACGCCTGACGCCGCCGAGCGCGTGCTGAAGTTCGGCCGTCGCGCCTGAGCAGGGAGACCGCGATGAACGTCCGCGCCATCACCTTCGACTACTTCGGAACGCTGGTCGACGTCGACCGCGGCGGCATGGCCGGCATCGAGGCCGTGCTGGCCGAGGCCGGCCTGCGCACCGAGCGGCCGCTGTTCGAGCTCTACCTCGACTGGGACATCCGCAACGTGCAGCGCTACCGCGGCGGGCGTTGGCGCCCCTACCGCCAGGTGGCGCGCGAGGCGCTGCGCGAGACGCTCGAGGCCATCGAGCCCGGCGTCACGGCGCGGCTCGACATCGACCTGCTCAACGAGCTGTACCTCGGCCACCTGGTCGAGTCGGCACCGCCCCATCCCGAGGTCGAGGCCATTCTTCAACGGCTGGCCGAGCGCTTTCCGCTGATGCCCATCACCAACATGGACAGCGACCTGTGGCAGCGCAGCCAGCTCGTGCGCTTCTTCGACCAGGTCACCACGGCCGAGATGGCACGGGCCTACAAGCCCTCGGAATCGATCTTCAGGCTCGCGCTCGACCGCCTCGCGGTGCCGGCGGAGTCGGTGCTGCATTGCTCGCTCGCGAGCTGGGCCGACATCGACGGCGCCAAGCCGCTGGGCATGCAGGTGGCCTGGATCAACCGCGGCGCCGAGCGGCTGAGCGTCTGGCAGCCGCGGCCCGACCACGAGTTCCCCACTCTCGAGGGCGTGCTCGCCCTCCTGGATTAGTCCGATCTTTCCCATTCACTTCGAGGTACAGAACCATGCGCCGTCTCCTGCTTCTTGCTGCTTCCCTGGGCCTGTGGGCCTCCCTCCTGCCGGCCAGCGCGCAGGACCTGGTCGTCAAGATCGGCCATGCCGGCCCGCTCAGCGGTCCGCAGGCCAACGCGGGCCGCGACAACGAGCGCGGCGTGAAGCTCGCCATCGCCGATCTCAACGCGCAGGACTTTCGCATCGGCGGCAGGCGCGCGCGCTTCGAGCTGGTCTCGGAGGACGACCAGGGCGACCCGCGCACCGGCACCCAGGTGGCGCAGAAGATGGTCGACACCGGCGTGCGCGCGGTCATCGGGCACTACAACTCGGGCGTCTCGATTCCCGCCTCGCGCATCTACAGCCAGGAGGACATCCCGATGATCACGGGCGCGTCCTCGAACCCGCAGCTCACGCGCCAGGGCTTCGCGAGCATCTTCCGGCTCGCGGCCAACGACAACGTGATGGGCGCGGCCATGGCCGAGTTCGCCGCCGCGCGCGGCCTGCGCAAGGTGGCGGTGATCGACGACCGCACCGCCTACGGCACCGGCGTGGCCGACATCTTCGTGCAGACCGCCAAGGGGCTGGGCCTCGAGGTGGTGGGGCGCGAGTTCACCAACGACAAGGCCACCGACTTCACCGCCATCCTGACCAAGTTCAAGGGGCTCGCGCCCGAGGCGGTGTTCCTCGGCGGCTACTACGCGCAGGGCGCGGGCGTCGCGCGCCAGATGCGCCAGCTCGACATCAACGCGCTGCTGCTCGGCGGCGACGGCATCTGCACGGCCGAGGTGGTGCCGCTGGGCGGCAAGCTGCTCGAAGGCCGCTACTTCTGCGCGCAGAGCGGGCGCCCGCTCGACAGCCTGCCGGGCGGCCCGGCCTTCCGCGAGCGCTTCACCAAGACCTTCGACGCGCCGATCGATGCCTATGCGCCGGCCTTCTACGTGGCGACGCTGGTGGTCGCGCGCGCGATGCAGCAGGCCGGCAGCGACGAGCCGAAGAAGGTCACGGCCGCGCTGAAGACGCTGAAGATGGAGTCGATGCTCGGCCCGGTGCAGTTCGATGCCACCGGCGAGTGGCTCAAGGCGCCGGTCACGGCCTACCAGATCGCCGGCGGCAAGCTGGTGCCGGTCGAGCGCAAGCCGTGAGCGCGCGCGCCCCGGCGGATGGCGCCAGCGTTCCGCCGCCCGCGCTTCCTTGGCAGAATCGGCGCGACCGGTCGGCCGCGGCGTCCTCGCCACGCGCACCGGGCTGACGAGGACAAGGAACGCGATGACGCCGATGCTCGACGAGGTCTGGGACGTGCTGGTCGAGCGGGCGGTCGCCCAGGACCACGGCGCGCTGCTGTTCGGCGCGGGGCGCGTGCTGCGGCGCGCCTGGACCGCGCCCGGCATCGAGGCTTCGGCGCTGATGGCCGCGCTGCCGGCCGAGGGCGCCGCGTGGGCGCCCTGCCTGCCGGTGGCGCAGCCGCGGGGCTTCGATCGCCTGCACCTGCGCGCCGCCGCCTCGAAGAGCGGCGAAGCGCTGTTCGTGGCGCTGCTCGCGCGGCCGGACAGCGCGGAGCTCGGCGACGAACTGCGCCTGCTGGCCCACCTGTGGGCCGCGGCGCATTCGGCCGAGTTGGTGGCCGAGCAGCAGGGCGCGCTGCTGCAGGAGCAGTCGGCGATCGTCGAGCACATCACCGACGGTCTGCTGGTGGTCGACCGCGAGCTGATCGTCAAGCACATGAATGCCGCGGCCGGCCGCATCCTGAGCCTGCATCCGCGCGAGAGCATCGGCAAGCCCTTCGGCTCGCTGCTCGATTTCGCGCCGATCATCCAGCCGCTGCTGGAAACCGGGGAGGGCTACATCGACCGCGAACTGATCATCGACTCGCCGCAGCGGCACCTGCACCTGGTCGACACCGCGGTGCCGATCAAGAACGCGGCGGGCCAGGTGGTGTCGATCGTGAATTCGTTTCGCGAGATCCAGCGCGCGCGCCGCATGGCCGACCGCATCGCGGGCAACCATGCGCGCTACAGCTTCGACGACGTGGTGGGCACGGCGCCGCCGCTGGTGGCCGCCGTCGAGGCCGCGCGCAAGGCCGCGCGCGGTTTCGCCAACGTGCTGCTGATCGGCCAGAGCGGCGTCGGCAAGGAGGTCTTCGCCCAGGCCATCCACAACGCCAGCGCGCGCGCCGCGGGGCCTTTCATCGCGATCAACTGCGCCGCGCTGCCGCGCGACCTGATCGAGAGCGAGCTGTTCGGCTATGCGCCCGGCAGCTTCACGGGCGCCACGCGCGAGGGCCGGCCCGGCAAGTTCGAGGCGGCCAGCAGTGGCACCATCTTCCTCGACGAGATCTCCGAGCTGCCGATCGACGTGCAGGCCAAGCTGCTGCGCGTGCTGCAGGAGCGCGAGGTGGTGCGCGTGGGCGACACGCGCAGCATCCCGATCGACGTGCGCGTGATCTCGGCCAGCAACCGCGACCTGCAGGCCATGATCGAGCGGCGCGAGTTCCGCGAGGACCTCTACTACCGCTGCCACGTGATCGGCATCGAGCTGCCCTCGCTGCGCGAGCGGCCCGAGGACGTGCCGGTGCTGGTGCACCACTTCTTGCGCAAGTACGCGCAGCTGCTGCGCAAGAACGTGTTCCGCGTTTCGCCGGCCCTGATGCAGCGGCTGGTCGCGCATCCGTGGCCCGGCAACGTGCGCGAGCTCGAGAACACCGTCGAGCGGCTGGTGAACATGACCGATGCCGAGACCGCCTGCGTCGACGATCTGCCCGCATGGTTCTCCGGCGGCCCGAAGCCCGACGCCGCGCCGCCGCCGCCGGTGGGCCCGGCCTCCGAGGTGCGCACGCTCGAGGAGGTCGAGAAGGAGGCGATCGCGAATGCGCTGCGTGCCTGCGGCTTCAACGTGACCGAGACCGCGCGCCGGCTCGGCATCGCCAAGCCCACGCTCTACGCGAAGATCCGCGGCTATGGGCTGCGGCTGCAGCGCGGCGGGCGCGGCGCCTTCGATGCCGAGGAGGCGCGGCCGGCCGGGCACTGACCCCGATGGCATGGGCGCGAAGGCGTCCGGCACCGGGCGGCTGCCAGCGCGTTGAATGTCCAACAAGGCGCACTTTGCGAATGGCAAATTGCGCATTCCGCCGGATCGGGCAATGCTGCGGCCATGACTACCGAGACCTCCGTCGACCTTCGGGCCTGGATCGGCCGCACCGAGCGCAGGGGCGACGACGTGGGCGCCGCGTCCCTGTCGGCGCTGGCCGCCACGTTCGACCGGGATGACCTCGCCTTCAACCTGGGCAGCGACGTGCCCCCGTTGTGGCACTGGCTGCACTTCATCCCGCTGGCGCGCCAGGACCAGATCGGCGTCGATGGCCACCCGGTGCGCGGCGGCTTCCTGCCGCCGATCGCGCTGCCGCGCCGCATGTGGGCCGGCGGCGAGCTGCAGTTCCATCATCCGCTGCAGGTGGGCGACGAGATCACGCGCCAGTCGCGGATCCTCGACGTGGATGCCAAGCAGGGCAAGAGCGGGCCGCTGGTCTTCGTCAAGGTCCGCCATGAGATCTCGAATGCCAGGGGCCTGGCCATCACCGAGGAGCAGGACATCGTCTATCGCGACATGCCGGCCGCGGGCGCGCCCGCCCCGGCGGGAACGAAGGCGGCGACGGACGAGGACTACCGCGAGACCGTCGTGCCCGATCCGGTGCTGCTGTTCCGCTATTCCGCGCTGACCTTCAACGGCCACCGCATCCACTACGACCGGCCCTACGCCACCGAGGTGGAGGGCTACCCGGGCCTGGTGGTCCATGGCCCGATGGTGGCCACGCTGCTGCTGGGGCTCGCGAGCCGACGGCTGCCGCAGCGCCGCGTGCGCGGCTTCGCCTTCCGGGCCGTGCGTCCCCTGTTCGACACCGCCGCCTTCGAGCTGTGCGGCAAGGCCGAGGCCGACGGTTCCCAGAAACTGTGGGCACGCAACCATGACGGCGCGCTGGCGATGGAAGCCCGCGCCAGTTTTTTCTAACCAGCAAGCAAGCAGCGATCCAATGACGAAGAACGCCGTCGACAAGTACCAGGACATCCGCGATGCCGTGCGCGCACTCTGCGCCGAGTTTCCCGACGAATACCACCGCAAGATCGACGAGCAGCGCGCCTATCCCGAGGCCTTCGTCGATGCGCTGACCAAGGCCGGCTGGCTCGCGGCGCTGATCCCCGCCGAGTACGGCGGCTCTGGCCTGGGCCTGACCGAAGCCTCGGTGATCATGGAGGAGATCAACCGCTCGGGCGGCAACTCCGGCGCCTGCCACGGACAGATGTACAACATGGGCACGCTGCTGCGCCACGGCTCCGAGCAGCAGAAGCAGCTCTACCTGCCCAAGATCGCCTCGGGCGAATGGCGCCTGCAGTCCATGGGCGTGACCGAGCCCACGACCGGCACCGACACCACCAAGATCAAGACCACGGCCGTGAAGAAGGGCGACCGCTACGTCGTCAACGGCCAGAAGGTCTGGATCTCGCGCGTGCAGCATTCGGACTGGATGATCCTGCTCGCGCGCACCACGCCGCTGGCCGAGGTCAGGAAGAAGTCCGAGGGCATGTCGATCTTCCTGGTCGACCTGCGCGCGGCCGAGAAGAGCGGGATGACGGTGCGGCCGATCCCGAACATGGTGAACCACGAGACCAACGAGCTGTTCTTCGAGAACCTCGAGATCCCGGCCGAGAACCTGATCGGCGAGGAAGGCCAGGGCTTCAAGTACATCCTCGACGGGCTCAATGCCGAGCGCACGCTGATCGCGGCCGAGTGCATCGGCGACGGCTACTGGTTCATCGACCGCGTGACGAAGTACGTCAACGAGCGCGTGGTGTTCGGCCGCCCGATCGGTCAGAACCAGGGCGTGCAGTTCCCGATCGCCGACGCCTACATCGAGGTCGAGGCCGCCAACCTCATGCGCTTCAAGGCCTGTGAGCTGTTCGATGCGCACCAGCCCTGCGGCGCGCAGGCCAACATGGCGAAGTACCTGGCGGCCAAGGCGAGCTGGGAAGCGGCCAACACCTGCCTGCAGTTCCATGGCGGCTTCGGCTTCGCGAACGAATACGACATCGAGCGCAAGTTCCGCGAGACGCGCCTCTACCAGGTCGCGCCGATCTCCACCAACCTGATCTACGCGTACGTGGCGGAGCACCTGCTCGGCCTGCCGCGTTCCTTCTGAGCGCCATGACGCGAACCCAAGGCAGGCGTCCGCTCGAAGGCATCACCGTCGTCACGCTCGAGCACGCGGTCGCGGCGCCCTTCGCCACTCGCCAGCTCGCGGACATGGGTGCGCGGGTCATCAAGATCGAGCGCCCGGGCGCCGGCGACTTCGCGCGCGCCTACGACCGGCGGGTCCGGGGCGAGGCCTCCTATTTCGTCTGGATCAACCGGTCCAAGGAAAGCATCACCCTCGACGTCAAGCAGCCCGAGGCGCGGCAGGTGCTCGCCAAGCTGCTGGGCCAGGCCGACGTGCTGGTGCAGAACCTCGCGCCCGGCGCCGCGGCGCGGCTCGGCCTGTCCGAGGAAGCGCTGCGCCCCGCGCACAAGCGCCTGATCGTCTGCGACATCTCGGGCTACGGCAGCGCGGGACCGTTCCGCGACAAGAAGGCCTACGACCTGCTGATCCAGGCCGAGGCCGGCCTGCTGTCGGTGACCGGATCGCCCGAGGAGATGGCGCGCGCCGGCATCTCGGTGGCCGACATCGCCGCCGGCATGTATGCCTACAGCGCGGTGCTGGCGGCGCTGATCCAGCGCGGCATCACCGGCGAGGGCAGCCACATCGACGTGTCGATGCTCGAGTGCCTCGCCGAATGGATGGGCAACCCGCTCTACTACGGCTTCGAGGGCCAGCCGCAGGCCGCGCGCGCGGGCGCCAGCCATCCGAGCATCTATCCCTACGGCCCGTTCACCGCGGGCGACGGCAAGACCGTGCTGTTCGGCCTGCAGAACGAGCGCGAGTGGAAGGCCTTCTGCGAACAGGTGCTCGCGCACCCGGAGCTGGCCACCGACGAGCGCTTCGATGCCAATGCCAAGCGCAGCGCCCACCGGGTGGAGCTCAAGCAGTTGATCGAGTCGCTGCTGCAGCCGCTGACGGCGGCCCAGTGCATCGAGCGGCTCGATGCCGCCCACATCGGCAACGCCAGCGTCAACGACATCGCGGACGTGTGGGCCCATCCCCAGCTGCGCGCCCGCGAGCGCTGGCGCGAGGTGAGGTCGCCGGTCGGGCCGATCCCGGCGCTGAAGCCGCCGGCCGACAACGACCGCTTCGCGCCGCGCATGGACCCGGTTCCCGCGCTGGGCGAGCACACCGATGCCATCCTGCAAGCGCTGGGCTATGGTCCCGAAGACATCGCGCGCCTGCGTGCCAGCCAGATCCTCTGAAAGAACCTCCGACATGACGACTTCGAACACCCCCGAGTCCATCCTGGCGCGCTTCGCCGCCGACCTGAAGGCCGAGGACATCCCGCCGGCCGTGCTGCGCCGCGCCGAGGACCTGTTCCTCGACTGGATCGGCTCGGCACTGGCCGGCAAGGGCGCGCGCCCGGTCGAGACCATCACCCGCTTCGCATCCGCCATGGGCGCGGGCGATGGCCGCAGCGAGATCCTGATCCACCGCACGCGCTCCAGCCCCCTGATGGCCGCGATGGCGAACGCGGCCGCCTCGCACTTCGCCGAGCAGGACGACGTGCACAACGGCTCCGTGTTCCATCCGGCGGCCGTGGTGTTCCCGGTGGCGCTGGCGATCTCCCAGGCGCATGGCCTCAGCGGCGCGCAGCTGCTGACCGCGGCGGTCGCCGGCTACGAGGTCGGCATCCGCGTCGGCGAGTTCCTGGGCCGCTCGCACTACAAGGTCTTCCACACCACCGGCACCGCGGGTGCGGTGGCGGCCGCGGTGACGGCCGGCCACCTGCTGGCGCTCACGCCCGACCAGATGCTGCATGCGATCGGTTCCGCGGGCACCCAGGCCTCGGGCCTGTGGGAGTTCCTGCGCGACGCCGCCGATTCGAAGCAGCTGCACACGGCGCACGCGGCCGGCGCCGGCCTCACGGCCGCCTACCTCGCCAAGGACGACTTCACGGGCGCGCGGCGCATCCTGACCGGCGCGCAGGGCATGGCCGCGGGCATGTCGATCGATGCCGATCCGGCCCGGCTCACGGACGGCCTCGGTACGCGCTGGGCGCTGCCCGAGACCTCGTTCAAGTTCCACGCCTCGTGCCGCCACACGCATCCCGCGGCCGATGCACTGCAGCAGCTCCTGCAGCGCCACCAGCTCGCGGCCGGCGACGTGAAGGCGGTGACGGCGCAGGTGCACCAGGCCGCCATCGACGTCCTCGGCCCGGTCACGGATCCGCAGACCGTGCACCAGTCGAAGTTCTCGATGGGCACCGTGCTCGGCCTGGTGGCCGTGCATGGCCGTGCGGGCCTGGCGGAGTTCGACGGGCACTTCAAGGACGCCGCGGTCTCGGCCTTCCACGACAAGGTGCGCATGGTCCTCGACCCCGAGGTGGACCGGGCCTACCCGGCGCGATGGATCGGCAAGGTGCATGTTGATACCATCGACGGCCGTCGTCTCGAGGGCCGCGTCGACGAACCCAAGGGCGATCCCGGCAACACCCTCGAGCGCCATGAACTGGAAGAGAAGGCGACGCGCCTGGCGCTCTACCGCCACGGCGCCACGGCCGCCGAGATGCAGAGCGTCATCGGCTGGGTCTGGTCGCTGATGTCGGTGCCGCGCGTCGGTCCCCTGCTGGAGCCCGTCGTTCCTCGTTGACGCAGGCAAGGGCGGCGGCGGGCGAGGGGCAAAGTCGGAAAGCAAGATGATCCATTTCGATCTGGTAGACCTGCGGCTGTTCCTGGCCATCGCCGAAGCCAACAGCCTCACGCGCGGCGCCGAGGCCACGTTCATGTCGGTCTCGGCGGCGAGCATCCGCGTCAAGAACCTCGAGGAAAGCGTGGGCACCAAGCTGCTGTACCGCAGCAGCCAGGGCGTGACCCTCTCGCCGCCGGGCCAGGCGCTGGCCTATCACGCGCGCCTGGTGGTCGGCCAGCTCGAGCACCTGCGCAACGACCTGCAGGAGTACGCGAGCGGCATCAAGGGCCATCTGCGCGTGTTCGCGAGCACGACCGCCATCACCGATTTCCTGCCGGCCGTGATGAGCCGCTACCTCATCACCCATCCCGACGTGAACGTCGACCTGCGCGAGCGCGGCAGCGGCGACATCGTGCGCGCGGTGTCCGACGGCCACACCGACATCGGCATCGTCTCGGGACGCGTGCGCACCGAGGGGCTCGAGGTCGTGCCCTATCGCGAGGACCGGCTGGTGCTGGTGGTGCCCGATGGCCATGCGCTCGCGGCCCGCTCGCCGGTGCCCTTCGCCGAGACCCTCGAATACGAGCACGTGGTGCTCAACGAGGGCACGGCCATCCATTCGTTCCTGAACCAGATCGCCCGCGACATGAACCGCGTGCTCAAGCCGCGCATCCAGGTCGGCAACTTCGAGGCCTGCTGCAAGATGACCGAATCGAACGTCGGCATCAGCATCATGCCGGGCACCTCGGCCGAGCGTTACCGGCAGTACATGGCGGTCCAGGTCATCCAGCTCGAGGACGACTGGGCCCTGCGCAACCTGCAGATCTGCTTTCGCAGCCTCGAGGCGCTGCCGGGCTTCGCGCGCGACCTGGTCGAGCTGCTGAAGGCCGATGCGTTGTCGGCCACGCGGTCTTCGGGCGGCGAGGCCGATTGATTTTCGGACCCCGGGCTCGAGCAGGGCGCGAGCACCGGGTCGCTCTTCTTCATGACTGCGCCGCTGCCGCGCCGGCCAGCCGCAACGCACGTTCGCCCGCTTCCTGCACGATCGCCTGGGCACGCATCATGACGGGGCGGTCCACCATCCTGCCGTCCACCGCGACGGCGGCGCCTGCCGAACGCGCGGCCGCCTCGAGCACGCGGCGCGCCCAGGCGAGTTCCTCGGCGGTGGCGCAGAAGGCCGCGTTCACCGCGCCCACCTGCTTCGGGTGGATGCACAGCTTGGCGCCGAAGCCGAGCCTCCGCGAACGCAGCGTGTCGGCCGCGAGCGCGGCCTGGTCGTCGATCGACGTGCTGACGCCATCGATGGGCGCGGCCAGCCGGGCCAGGCGCGAGGCCATCACCAGCTGCGCGCGGTAGGGCAGCAGTTCGAGCTCGTCGCCCGAGATGCCCAGGTCGAGCTGGAAGTCGATCGAGCCGAACACCAGCCGCTGCACGCCCTGCGCCCGCGCGATGGTGTGGACGTTGTGCAGCCCGGTCGCGGTCTCGATCATCGGAAACACCGCCGTGCCCGCGCCGATGCACGACACGCTGAACACCTCGTCGATGCGCTCCGTCTTGGGCAGCATGATGCCCGCGACACCGGGCAGCCGGGCCAGCGCGAGGTCGTCCTTGAACCAGGGCGTGTCGGCCGCGTTGATACGGACGATCACGCGATGGTGGGCCGCCAGCCAGGCGGCCACGGCATGGCGCGCCTCGGTCTTGTTCTCGGGAGGCACCGCGTCCTCGAGGTCGATGACGACGGCATCGGCGCCGCAGGCCAGCGCCTTGTCGAAGCGGTCGGGACGGTTCGCGGGCACGAAGAGGAAGGAGCGTTGGGGCAGTGTCATGGTTTCGCCAGTGAGTTCGCCCTGAAGAATGCCCACCGCGCGCGGGCCGCGCAATTTGCGCTTCCACAAGCCGCCATTGCGCGTGGCCAAACACCGGCCGGGCCGTCTTGATCACTCCTGAAGTGCCTGTTTGCGAATCGCAAATGGCGCCGCGCGCATCGATGTAGGAAGCTTCGTCCACCGATATGAAACGCTACTCACACTGGATCGACGGCCAGGATGCCGCCCCCCTCGGCGGCAGCTGGTTCGAAACACACAACCCCTACACCGGCGAGGCCTGGGCCGAGATCGCCTCGGGCAACGCGGCCGATGTCGATGCCGCCGTGCAGGCGGCGCACCGGGCCTTCACCGAGGGGCCCTGGTCGAAGCTCACGGCCACCGAGCGCGGTGCGCTGCTGCGCCGCGTCGGCGACCTGATCGCGCGCGATGCGCGCCGGCTGGCCGAGATCGAGGTGCGCGACAACGGCAAGCTGCTGGCCGAGATGCTGGGGCAGCTCCACTACATCCCGCAGTGGTTCTACTACTTCGGCGGCCTGGCCGACAAGGTCGAGGGCCGCGTGATGCCGCTCGACAAGCCGGGCTACTTCAACTTTACGCGCCGCGAGCCGCTCGGCGTGGTGGCCGCCATCACGCCCTGGAACTCGCCGCTGCTGCTGGCCACTTGGAAGATCGCCCCCGCGCTCGCCGCCGGCTGCACGGTGGTGATCAAGCCCTCGGAATTCACCTCGGCATCGAGCCTGGAGTTCGCGCGGCTGTTCGAGGAGGCGGGCTTTCCGGCCGGCGTGGTCAACGTGGTCACGGGCTTCGGCCGCGAGGTGGGCGCCACGCTCGTCGAGCATCCGCGGGTCGCGAAGATCACCTTCACCGGCGCCGACGCCACCGGCCGCGCCATCAACGAGGCGGCCGCGCGCCAGTTCAAGCACGTGAGCCTGGAGCTCGGCGGCAAGTCGCCCAACATCGTCTTCGCGGACGCGAGCCTCGACGACGCCGTGAACGGCGCGGTCTCGGGCATCTTCGCCGCCACCGGCCAGACCTGCATCGCGGGCTCGCGCCTGCTGGTGCAGGACGCGGTGTACGACGAGGTGGTCGAGCGCCTGCTGGCGCTGGCGCGCACCGCGCGCATGGGCGACCCGATGTCGCTGGACACCCAGGTCGGCCCGGTGACCACGCGGCCCCAGTACGACAAGGTGCTGAGCTACATCCAGATCGCGAAGGACGAGGGCGCCCGGCTGCTGCTCGGCGGCGGTCCCGCCACGGGCGAGGCCTGCGGCACCGGATGGTTCGTGCAGCCGACGATCTTCGGCGACGTCGACAACGGCATGCGCATCGCGCAGGAAGAGGTCTTCGGCCCGGTGCTCTCGATCATCCGCTTCCAGGACGAGGACGACGCGGTGCGCATCGCCAACGACGTGCGCTTCGGGCTCGGCTCGGGCGTGTGGACGCGCGACATGGGCCGCGCGTTCCGCATGTCCGAGCGGCTGCAGGCCGGCATGGTGTGGATCAACACCTACCGCGCCGTGAGCTTCATGTCGCCGTTCGGCGGCTACAAGGATTCGGGCCTGGGCCGCGAGAACGGCATGGACGCGATCAACGAATACCTGCAGACCAAGAGCGTCTGGATCAACACCGGCGCGGCGACGGCCAACCCCTTCGTCATGCGCTGAGCATCGATCGATCCCTTCCTTCCATCATTCACCACCCCACTCACTCCCATGTCCACCATCGATTGGCCTCAGCAAATCTTCGAAGGCTTCAAGAACCTCGGCGTCCGGCAGGTCGCCTACGTCCCCGACGCGGGCCACAGCCAGCTGATCCGCCTGTGCGAGGCGGACCCCGAGATCCACGCGGTCTCGCTCACCACCGAGGAGGAGGGCGTCGCGATGCTGGGCGGTGCCTGGCTCGGCGGCGACCGCGGCGTGCTGCTGCTGCAGTCCAGCGGCGTCGGCAACTGCATCAACATGCTGTCGCTGCAGCACGAGACGCGCATGCCGCTGTTCATGATCGTGACGATGCGCGGCGAGTGGGGCGAGTTCAACCCCTGGCAGGTCGCGATGGGCAAGTCGACGCAGGCGGTGCTCGAGGACTCGGGCGTCTACGTGTACCGCGCCGATTCGCCCGAGGAGGTTCCGCCCACCGTGATCGCCGGCGCGAAGTTCGCCTACCAGACCGGGCGCAGCGTCGCGGTGCTGATCGGGCAGCGCGTCATCGGCACGAAGAATTTCAACAAGTGAGCACCGCCATGTCATCCACAGCCAAGAACCAAGCCGTCCTGAATCGCCGCGAAGTGGTGGCGCGCATCCTGCGCGACCGGGGCGAGGCGCTGGCCATCACCAGCCTGGGCAACCCGACCTTCGACGTGGCCGCCGCGGGCGACGGTCCGCAGAACTTCTACCTCTGGGGCGCGATGGGCGGCGCCGTGATGGTGGGCCTGGGCCTGGCGCGCGCGCAGCCGAAGAAGCGCGTCATCGTGTTCGTCGGCGACGGCGAGATGATGATGGGCCTGGGCTCGCTGGCGACCGCCGCGGTCGACCGCACCGAGAACCTCACGGTCGTCGTGATCGACAACGAGCACTACGCCGAGACCGGCATGCAGCCGGCCCATGCGGGCCGGGGCGTCAACATCACCGAGGTCGCGAAGGCCACGGGCTTCCCGCAGGCGCTGACGGTGCGCACGGCCGCGGAGCTCGAGGAGGCGGTCGACAGGATCCTCCACGGCCAGGGCCCGGTGCTCGCAACCATCAAGGTCACGACCGATCCCGCGCCCACGGCGCTGCCGCCGCGCGACGGCCCGTTCCTGCGCAGCCGCTTTCGCACCGCGCTGCTGGGCGCCGAAGCGCACGTCTGAGGCCCGCGGCCCCGGCAATCCCTTCGTGCACCGCAACGTCGCGGATGCGTGGAGGCCGGACAACGGCTGGCTCGAACGCCGGCGGCCGGGGCGCGGCCGCCTGCCACACAACAACCCACCGGAGACATCTCATGGGCCACACCCACAGCGCATCGAACACGCGGGGCCGCGGCCTCGCCGTCGCGAGCCTCCTGGGCCTCGCGCTCGCCTTCACCTCGTGCCTGCCGGCGCGCGCCGACACCGACTACCCCGACAAGCCCGTGCGCCTGATCGTGCCCTTCCCGCCGGGCGGCGGCGGCGACAAGCTGGCGCGCGTGCTCGCGCCGACGCTCGGCGAGCTGCTCAAGACCAGCGTCATCATCGACAACCGCGCGGGCGCCAACGGCAACATCGCGCTGCAGGCGGTGGCCAAGTCCAGGGCCGACGGCTACACGCTCGGCCTGACGCTCACCGATCACATCGCGCTCAGTCCCTCGCTCTACGACAAGCTGCCCTTCGACCCGGTGAAGGACTTCCAGCCGATCGGGCTGATCGCCTCCACGCCCTATGTGTTCACGGTCGACGCGGCCAGCGGCGCGGCGAATCTCGCGGCCGCCATCGCGAAGGCGAAGAAGGACCCGGGCTCGGTGAGCATCGGTTATCCGACCGTGAGCCCGCTGCTGGCGACCGAGCTGCTCCAGAAGCAGTCGGGCGCGAAGTTCAACCTGATTCCCTATCGCGGCATCGCGCAGGGCATGCCGGACATGCTCGGCGGCCGGCTCGACGCCTGGGTCGGGACCAGCGTCACGATGCGCGGCTTCATCGACGGCGGCAAGGTACGCGGCATCGCGGTCACCTCGGCGCAGCGCTCGCCCGCGCTGCCGGGCGTGCCGACGATCGCCGAGAGCGGCTTCCCGGGCTTCGAGCTCGTGAGCTGGTACGGCATCGTGGCGCCGGCCGGAACGCCGGCGGCGATCGTCGCGACGCTCAACGCCAGGCTCAACGAGACGCTGCGCACGCCCGACGTGAAGGCCAGGCTCGAGGCCGATGGCGCGCTGATCCTCGGCGGCGCGCCCGAGCAGCTCGCGCGCGCCCTGCGCGCGGACATGGACCGGCTGGGCCCGCTGGTCAAGGCCGCGGGCATCAAGCCCGAGTGACGCGGCCGATGGGGCTCGCATGAACCCGGTCGAACTCGTGGCCCAGTCGAAGGTTGGGGGCGCTGCGAAGGACCCGGTCACCCGTGGCCTTCGCGTTGCCGCTCAATGCATGGTGTCGGAGGCGATGAAGTGGCAGCCGGGCTTCGCGGCGATGACCGCGTCGAGCAGTGCCGCGGCAATGGCCGCTGCCGGATTGACACGCCATCGCGCCGGCAGCACCGGCCCCAGGCGCCGCGCCCAGGTCAGCGCCATGCCTTCCGCGCGCCGTTCTTCATGGCGCTCGCCGCCGATCAGGCTGGGCCGGCAGATCGTCAGCGAGCGGAAGCCGATCGCGCGGACGTCCCGCTCCACTTCGCCCTTGGTGCGCGGATAGAAGAAGAGCGAGCTGGCCGAGGCGCCCATGGCCGTCACGATCACGAAGGTGCCCACGCCGGCGGCGTGCGCGGCCTGGCCGAAGGCGACCGGCAGTTCGTGGTCGACGTGGCGGAAGGCCTCTTTCGACCCTGCTTTCGCCTGCGTCGTGCCCAGTGCGCAGACCACGGCATCGGGCCGGTGCGCGATGCAGGCCGGCACCAGGTCCTCGAGCCGCGAGGCGACCGGGTTGACCAGCCTGGCGTGGGCCGCGAGCGGCGTTCGCGTCGGCGCGATCACCTCGGAGAAGGCGTCATTCGAGAGCGCGAGCTGCAGTGCCCGGCCGCCCACCAATCCCGTCGCACCCAACAGCAGCAGTTTCATGTCGATCGCCTCGCGTGGTTCACCGGAGGCCATTGTGCGGCCCGATCAGGCCTGCGCGTCCAGGTCCTGCTCGTAGGCTTCCAGCGCCTTCGGTTTGCCGAACAGATAGCCCTGGTACAGGTGGCAGCCGTGGCGCGCGAGGAACTCGCGCTGCGCCTGCGTCTCCACGCCCTCGGCCACGATCTGCAGCTCGAGGTTGAGCGCCATGCCGATGATGGTCTGGATCACCAGCTCCACCTTCGGGTTCAGGCCGATGCCGTGCACGAAGTACTTGTCGACCTTGATCTGGTTGAGCGGCAACTGGATCATGTACGACAGCGACGAGAAGCCGGTGCCGAAGTCGTCCATCGAGAACTGGATGCCCATGCCGGCCAGGGTCTTCATCTTGGCGATGGTGTCGGCGACCTTGAACTGCAGCAGGCTCTCGGTCAGCTCGAGCTTGAGCTGGCGCGGATCGGCGCCGGTGCGCTCGAGCACGCGGGCGACCTGCTTGACGAAGTCGTCGGTGCGGAACTGCCGCGCGCTCACGTTGACCGACAGCTGCAGGTGCGCGCGCCGCGGGTCCTCGCTCCAGGCCGCGAGCTGGCGGCAGGCGGTCTCGAGCACCCAGAGGCCGAGCGGGATGATGAGCCCGGTGTCCTCGGCCGCGGCGATGAACTCGCCGGGCGCCAGCAGGCCGCGCGTCGGATGCTGCCAGCGCACCAGCACCTCGGCGGCGACCACGCGGTCCTCGCTCGTGACCTGGCTCTGGTAGTGCAGCACGAACTGCCGCTGCTCGACGGCCGCGTGCAGTTCGTTCTCCAGCGCCGCGCGCGCGGTGATGCTGGTCTGCATGCTGGTCTCGAAGAAGCGCAGCGCGTTGCCGCCGGCGGTCTTGGCGTAGTACATCGCGATGTCGGCCTGCTTGATGACCTCGTCGAGCGAGGCATCGGCGGTGTCGAACAGCGCCACGCCGATGCTGCAGGTGCTGTGGTGCTGCTGGCCGCCGAGCTGGTAGGGCCGGTTGAGCTGCTCGAGGATGGCCGCGCCCATGGCCTCGGTCTCGGAGGTCGCGATCAGCCGCCGCTCGTGCAGCTCGGCCAGCATCACGACGAACTCGTCGCCGCCCAGCCGCGCCACCGTGTCGCCGCGGCGCAGGCAGGCGGTCAGGCGTTGCGCCACCTGCTTGAGCATCACGTCGCCGGTGTCGTGGCCGTGGGCGTCGTTCACGGTCTTGAAGTTGTCGAGGTCGAGGAACAGCAGCGCGCTCCAGCGCGAGCGCCCCGGCACGGCATCGATGGCGTGCTTGATGCGGTCCACCAGCAGCCGCCGGTTGGGCAGGCCGGTGAGCGTGTCGTAGAAGGCGAGCTGCTCGACCTCGTCGGCCGCCTGCTTGCTCTCGGTGATGTTGCGCAGGATCACGATGAAGCGCGGATCGGCCTGCGCGCCGCTGGCCTTGCGCGAGACCGAGATCTCGAACCAGGCCTTGCTGCGCGCGTAGCGGCGTTCGAACTGGCGGCCGCTCGAGCGCCCGGTCTCATTGGCTTCCTTCAATGCCGCCATGACCTCCGCGCTCGCCTGCGGCGGCAGCAGCTCCTGCAGCCGGCGCCCGGCCGGCTGGTCGACCTGGATGCCCGGCAGCGGCACGCGCGGCGCATGGTGGCCGTGGCAGATGCCGTCGAGGCCGACCTCGAGCAGCAGGTCGGGCAGCGCCTCGAGCGTGGCCTGCAGCTGGGCCTTGCTCTCGACGATGGCGGCCATGTGGCGCCGCTTCTCCGTGATGTCCTGGTAGACGCAGACGGTGCCGCCGTCGGGCGTGCGGCTGCGCGTGGCATGCAGCACGCGGCCGTCCTCGAGCACCGCCTCCTGCTCGGAGTGGTCCTGCGCGAGCTGCGGCATGTTCAGCGCCATCCAGCCGGGCGGGCCGCCCTCGTGCACCACGTGGCGCGCGGTCTCGGCCACCAGCTCGCGAAACGGCAGCTGCGGCGCGAGCAGCGGCCGCGCCCACGGGAACATCGCGACGAAGCTGCGGTTCCAGGCCAGCACGCGGTCGTCGGCATCGAGCAGCACAAAGCCGCCGATCATCGATTCGAGCGCCTGGTCGAGCGTGGCCTTGGAGCGCACCAGTTCCTGCCGCGACTGCCACTGGCGCCGCAGCTGCAGGTGGGTGAAGGCCGCGATCGCGAGGATCAGCGCGCCGATGACGGCGCCGGTCCACGCGATGCGGTCGCGCTCCTCGCGCCAGTCGCGCAGCGCCGCGGCCAGCGGGATGCTCGCGACGATCAGCAGGTTGCGGTGCAGCGTCGGGCGCGCCACCAGGATCGCGGGCACGCCGCTCAGGCGCGCGGCCATGCGCACGGGCTTGCCGTCGCTGGTCTGTTCGCTGAGCGCGGGCCCGAGCTGCCGGCCCAGCAGGTCGTCGCGCGCCGGCACGCTCACCAGCAGCGGACCGGCATCGCGCTCGAGCGTGATCTCCAGCCCCGGGATCGCCGCGCCCTGCGTCGTCACCATGGCCAGCAGCGAGATCTGCACCTCGGCCACGGCCAGCACGCGGCTGCCGTCGGCCAGCGGCACGGCGCGCGCGAAGAACACCACCTTCTGCAGCGTGGCCGGGCTGGCGATCGGCGCGCTCACGGCCATGGTCGACAGCGGCTGCGCCAGCACCGAGCGCGCGAAGCCCTCGGGCAGCGCCATCGGCAGCCGCGCGCCGCGGCGGTCGGAGGAAGCGAGCGGCGTGCCGTCCGCGTCGACGAAGGCGACGAAGCGCACCAGCAGGTTCTGCCGTACCAGGTTGACGATCAGCCGCTGCACCTCGGGCCGGCCGGCCTCCTCGGCGAGGCGTTCGCGCGGCACGGCGCGCAGCTGCTCGCCGGCGCCGGCCAGCAGCATGTCGATGCTCAGCAGCGCGCGGTTGAGCGCCGCCTCGGAGCCGCCCACGAAGCGCATGGCCTGGGTCTCGGCGTTCTCGATCGCCCGGCCGCGCGCCTCCCAGGTGATGCTGGCGGCCACGGTCGCCAGCGTGCCGAGGAACAGCAGCGCCACGCCATAGACCACGGCGGCGACGCGACGGGAGAAGCGCTGCGTCATCGCACGAGCGGGGCGCGGATGCCGACCACGGGACCGACGGTGTCGTTCCAGACCTGCGCGCAGACCGGGCCGCAGCGCTGCAGCCAGGCCGGCAGCACGCGGGTGGCGAAGATCTCGCGCCGCCGCGCCTCGTCCTGCGGCGTGGGCGCGACCGCGGTCATGCGGCCCCGGACGGGCTTGGTGCAGGCGTCGGCGCCGGTGTTGCAGGCGATGCCCTCGGTGGTCTCGCGTTCGGACTCGGCCCACACCGCGGCCTCGAGCTTCGGCAGCTCCTGGCGCAGCACCGCCTGCAGGTCGGGCGGCAGCGCCTCGAGGTTCTCGCGGTTGGCCGCGAACACCGCGAGGCCCCAACTCAGCGGCATGGTGTAGAGCGCGCTCGTGAGTGCATGCAGGCCCAGCGTGTGGCCCGACATGGTGCCGGTGATCGCGCAGTCGGTGTTGCCCGAACGCATGTTCGGCAGGATGGCCGCGAACTCGGTGTAGACCGGCGTGGCGCCGAGCGCGCGGATGAAGTCGGCCTGCGTGGCGCTCGACACGCGCACGCGCCGCTTCGCGAGGTCGGCCAGCCGCGCGACCGGCCGGTTGCAGAACACGGCCTGCGCCGGGTAGATGTAGATCGCCAGCAGCTCGGCGCCGTAGCGCTCGCGCAGCGCGCCCGCGAGGTAGGGGCGAAAGGCAGCGACCACCCGGCGCAGGGTCGCGATGTCGGGGTTGAGTCCGGCCATGTCGGGCGTGCCGAGCTCGGGAAACTGCATCGCCATCTGGCTCATGAGCGCGGTGCCGAAAGGCACCACGCCGAGCTGGATCAGGCTCAGCATCTCCTGGCCCGGCACGCCCGCGCGGTCGAAGGGCACGATGCTGGCGCTGTAGCGCCCGCCGGTGCGTTCGGCGAGCTCCCGGGCCCAGAAGTTCTCCTCGTGCCGCGTGTACTGCGTGATGCCGCCGAGCCCGCCGACGATGCGCAGGCGCTGCACCGGGGTGTCCGGCGCCGGCGTGGTCTGGGCCTGGCAGGCGAACGCGGCGAGCAGCAGCAGGGCGGCGAGCAGGCGGGGCATGGCGTGGCTCCTTCTTCGCGTGGGCGGGCGCATCAGGCGATGCCCGTTCCGCCGGCCAGCGGCCCGGCCTGGGTGGGGCGCGCCGGGCCCGCGTGCGTGTCGCCGAAGAAGGCGAAGCCCGGTCCCTGGCGCTGCTGCTTGACGCGGTACATCGCCTGGTCGGCGCAACGCAGCAACTGTGCCAGCGTGCGGCCGTCCTCGGGATTGCAGGCGATGCCCAGGCTCATGCCGACCGACACTTCGGCGCCATCGGCCTCGATGGGCTGCAGGCCGGCGTCGACGATGCGGCGCGCCATCTGCGCGAGGGCCTCGCGCGAGGGCCGGCCCGGCACCAGGATCGCGAACTCGTCGCCGCCCAGGCGCGCCACCGTGTCGCTCGCGCGCAGCTGCGAGCGCAGCCGCGCCACCGTCTGCACCAGCACCGCGTCGCCGACCGCATGGCCGTGGCCGTCGTTGACCTCCTTGAAGCCGTCGAGGTCGAGCAGCATCAGCGCGAAGGGCTGGCCATTGCGCAGCCATTCCTCGCCGCGGCTCTCCAGGCCGGCGCGGCTCGCGGCGCCGGTCAGCGCGTCGGTGCCCAGCGCCTCCACCAGCTGCTGCGTGCGCGCCGTCAGCGCCTGCTCGGAGCGCAGCACCAGCCGCAGCCGCGAGGCCATCGCCACCGCGAACACCACCAACTCGGCCACCAGCGCCGCCTGCGAGACGTTCATCTGGCCGGGCGCCCATTCGATCCAGCCCCAGCTCGCGAACACGATCGCGCCGATGCCGGCCAGCAGCAGTCCGACTCCGATGCAATAGAGCACGGCCGGCCAGTAGCGTCGGCGGATCGCGAACATCGCGCCGATCACCATCACCGCCGTCGAGGCCACCACCGACATCTGCACCAGCCGGAAGGTGATCAGCGGATGGGCGCCCCAGTGCGCGTAGGGAATGGCCAGCAGCAGCGCGACCGAGAAGGCCTGCACCAGCCGGTCGAGCAGCGGCGCGAAGTGCGACAGCCGCAGCAGCCGCCGGCCGAACTGCAGCTTGCACAGCGCCCACAGCGCCGGCCCGGCCGTGTAGGCGAAGCCGGCGCCGGCCGGCCAGTGGGCGAACGGATAGCGCAGCGCATGGCCGTTGATGCTCGCGAGCGCCAGCAGGCCGCAGAGGCAGGCGAGCATGTAGTAGGCGTAGAGCGCCTCGCCGAACACCACGAACAGCACCAGGCCGTAAACCGTGAGCCCGAGCAGCAGGCCGTAGCTCACGCCGTCGAACATGCGCTTGTCCTGCGTCGACTGCAGGTAGTCCGCCGGGTCCCAGAGCGTCACGTCGTAGATGCGCGCGAAGGTCGACTCGACGCGGAAGTACACCGTGTAGACGCCCGGCCCCGGCAGCTCGAAGCGCCAGGCCATCTGCTCGGAGGCGGCCGGCCGCGTGGCCCAGGGGTGGCGCATGCCGGTGACCACCGGCTCGGCCAGCGCGTGGCCGGTGGTGTCGAAGGGGCCGTAGAAGCGGATGTCGCGCGTCGACACCGTGGGCACCAGCATCAGCCATTCGCGCGCCGCATCGGCCGGGTCCTGCAGCTGCATCTGCAGCTTGAACCACAGCACGCGGTCGGATTCCTGGCCGCGCAGCGGCTGGTCGGGCAGGGTGAAGCGCGCTTCCTGGGCCGGGGTGCGGACCTCGTCGATGCTCAGGGCGCGGGTCGTGTCCTCGAAGAACTGGAGCTGCAGCACCGCGGGCAGGCCGGCGGCCTGGCGCGCGAGCGAGAGCACCGGCGCTCGGGTGTCGGGCGGCGGCGCGCCCAGGGCCGGCGTCAGCGCGGCGAACAGCAGCCACAGCGCCAGCAGCCAGTGCCGGGGCGCGCGGTGCGCGGCGCGTGGGCGTGCCGGTCCGTCCTCATCCTCGAAGGCGCGAGACCGGACGAACGCGGATTCCAGGGACATGGGGCAAACGGAGACGCGCCGCTGCCAGGCGGCATGAATGAAGAAGTTTGCAATTGTGTCCTACGGACTTCGGTGGGTGGGCCGGGGCGTGGCCTGGTTGCCACGGGTGGCCGACGAACGGTTCGGGAGTCTTCCAGAGGCAGGCGGTTTCGAGCCCATTCCCGCGCTCCCGCGCGGAGATTGCGCGGTCAATTCACCGCACATTCTGCGGTGAATAAGTTGCCCCTGCGGCGAATCCGGCGTCTAATCTCCGCATGGATAGCGGAGAAAACCTCTACATCTGGCAGGCCGGCGACTGGCCGCGATGGCGCTACGACCTGTCGGCCCTGGTCCAGCCCCTGGCCGATGTCAGCCGCTCGCAAGGCACCTTGCTGGGCCGACTGGCCGACGTGGGGCTCGCGCTGCGCGACCAGGCCAGCTTGGCGGCGCTGACCGACGACGTGGTCAAGACCAGCGAGATCGAGGGCGAGCTGCTCGACGTGGCCTCGGTCCGGTCGTCCATCGCGCGTCGGCTCGGGCTGGACATCGGCGCGCTGGCGCCCGTGGACCGGCAGGTGGAAGGCGTGGTCGAGATGGTGCACGACGCGAGCGCGCGCAGCGGCGAGCCCTTGACCGCCGAGCGCCTGTTCGGCTGGCACGCTGCGCTGTTCCCGACCGGCTACTCGGGCCTGTCGAAGATCGCCGTGGGCCGCTGCCGCGACGACGCGGCCGGTCCGATGCAGGTCGTCTCGGGTCCGGTGAACCGGCGCAAGGTCCACTTCGAGGCGCCGCCGGCGGACACGCTGCCCGCGCAGGTGGACGCTTTCCTGGCCTGGGCCAACCGCGAGACGGACGAGCCGGCCCTCCTCAAGGCGGGCCTGGCGCACCTGTGGTTCGTCACCCTGCATCCTTTCGACGATGGCAATGGCCGCATCGCGCGCGCCGTCGGCGACCTGTTCCTCGCCCGCGCCGATGGCGCGGGGCAGCGCTTCTACAGCCTGTCGGCGCAGATCCAGCGCGAGCGCAAGGCCTACTACGACATCCTCGAGCGCACCCAGAAGGATTCGCTCGACGTCACCGCATGGCTGGCCTGGTTCCTCGGCACGCTGGGCCGGGCCACCGCCAGCGCGCAGCTCACGCTCGACGGCGTGCTGGCCAAGGCGCGCTTCTGGCAGCGCTGGGCCGGCACGCCGATGAACGAGCGCCAGTCGAAGCTGCTCAACCGTCTGCTCGACGGCTTCGAAGGCAAGCTCACCAGCAGCAAGTGGGCGGCCATCGCCAAGTGTTCGCCGGACACGGCGCTGCGCGACATCACGCAGTTGCTGGCGCTGGGGGTGCTGAAGAAGTCGATGGGAGGTGGGCGCAGTACCGGTTACGAGCTGATGGACGCCTGAGCCTCAACGCGCACCCGCGGCCCGTTTCCCGCTCGCCGTGGCCGGCAGCCGCTCGTCGCGCGCGAACATCTGCGCCACCAGCTGCCGCAGCCACACGTTGCCCGGATCCGCATGCTGGCGCTCATGCCAGTGCAGCCGCACCGAGTAGGGCGGGAACGCGATCGGCGATTCGAGCACGCGCAGCTTCTCGCTTTCCGCGAAGGCCTCGCCGAGGCTGCGCGGCACCACCACCAGCAGCTCGGTCTCGGCCACGATGCGCGACACGCCGAGGAAGCTCGGCACGCGCAGCCCGATGCCGGGCTTGATCTTCAGCGCCGCGAGGGTGCGCTCGACGATCGACGGACCGGTGCCGGACATCGTGACGAGGATGTGACTCTCGGCGAGGAAGGCGCGCTTGTCGATGCGCTGGCGGATGCGCGGATGGCGCTCCGACACCAGGCAGACGAAGCCCTCGTCGAGCAGCGTGCGCTGGAAGAAGCCGGCCTCGAGCTGCGGCATGTAGCCGATCGCGAGCTCGAGCCGGCCTTCCTCCATCAGCCGCGGGCTGTCGCTCGAGATCGTCTCAGCCTCGATGCGCACCGCGGGCGCGATCTGCTTGAGCCGGTTCACCAGCAGCGGCAGCATCACCACCTGGCGGATGTCGGTCATGCCGACGCGGAAGACGCGCGCCGAGGCCTGCGGGTCGAAAGCGATGCGCTCGCTCTGGGTCTGCTCGAGCAGCTCGAGCACCTTGCGGATCGAGGGCAGGATCTCGCTCGCGCGGGCGGTGGGCTGCATGCCTGAGGGCGTGCGCGTGAACAGCTTGTCGTCGAAATGCGCGCGCAGCTTGTTCAGCGCGATGCTGGCCGTCGCCTGCGCGATGCCGAGATGCTCCGCGGCGCGCGAGACGCTGCGGGTCTCGTAGACCCGGTCGAACACCGAGAGCCATTCGAGGTCGAGCTTGGACATGGGCGTGTGCGATCGGTCGGAGGACGGAAGGGGCTGGGCGCGGCGCTCGGGCATGCGGCGATGGTTGCCCGCCGCGCGTCCCGCGCCTATTGCAAAACGCAATTCTAGGAATCGGGCCGGTGGTTTGACGCAGGGGCGGGGCAAATCAACACTTGCCCGAACCCTTCGACACACCATGCCCGACATCTTCAAACGACATCTGTTCAAGGCCGCCGCCGCTTCGGTGGCCATGGCCGGCGGCCCGGCCGCCGGCACGACTCCCCACGAAAGAACCGCCATCGTCCTCGTGCACGGCGGCTGGCACGGCGCCTGGTGCTACGAGCGCCTGCTGCCGCTGCTCGCGGCCGGCGGCGCCGTGGCCGTGGCGCGCGACCTGCCGGGCCACGGGCTCGGCGCGCGCTTTCCCGCCAGCTACGGCCGGCCCGGCCAGGAGGCCGCTTTCCTCGCCGAGCGCTCGCCGCTCGCGGGCGTCGGCCTGGACGACTACGCCGACAGCGTGATCGCCACCATCGACGCCCTGCGCGCCGCCGGCCATCGGCGCGTGGTGCTCGCGGGCCACAGCATGGGCGGCATCGTGCTCCATGCGGTGGGCGAGCGCGCGAGCGAGAAGATCGCCGCGCTGGTCTACATCGCCGGCAACATGCCCGGGACCGGCGTGCCGATCGGCGCGTACTTCGGGCTGCCCGAAGCGGCCTCCGCGCGCGTGAACCCCGTGCTGCTCGGCGACCCGGCCACCACGGGCGCGTTCCGCATCGACCCGCTCGCCACCCGCGGCGCCTACCGGGCCGCCTTGCGCGAGGCCTTCTACAACGACGCCACCGATGCCGACGCCGAGGCGGCGCTGCACCTGCTGTCGCCCGACATGCCGTTCGCACCCATGACCACGCCGATCGCTCTGAGCGCGCGCCGCTGGGGCGCGATCGAGCGCCACTACCTGCTCTGCCTGCGCGACAACGCGGTGCCGCCGTCGCTCGCGCGCCGCTTCATCGCCGATGCCGACGCGTTCGTGCCCGCCCACCGCACGCGCGTGCACGAACTCGACAGCGGGCATTCGCCCTTCCTCACGGCACCGCGGGCGCTGGCGGACCTGCTGCTCGGCATCGCCGCGTCGGCCGCGAGGGAGCACCGCGAATGACGCTCGGTGCCGTGCTCGACGCGATCGAACTGACCACGCCCCAGCCCGCGCTGGCGGCCGATTTCTACACGCGCGCCCTGCGCTGCCAGACGCAGCCCGCGGGCGGGAACGGGCTGCGCTGCGTGGCGCCGCAGCGCGTGCTGGCGCTGCGCGAGGGCGCGCCGAACCAGCTCGCGCAAAGCCGCTTCCGCTTCGCCGACGAGGCCGCGCTGCGCGCCTATGCCGGACGCTTCACGGGCCGCGCCTTCGCGCGCTTCGAGGAGACGGGCGCGCCGGGACCACGGCTCCTGCTCGACGATCCCGAGGGCCGGCGGCTGTGCTTCATTGCCGGACCGGCACCGGCCTCGTCGCCCGGCGATCGCGCCGAGGCGCGGCTGCAGCACTACGCGGTGCGCACCCCCGACCCCGAGCGCCTCGCGCGCTTCTATGCCGACGAACTGGGTTTCGTCGTCTCCGACTTCGTGCGCGATGCCGCCGGCGTGCTGCGCGCCGCCTTCCTGCGCACCGACCACGAGCACCATGCGCTCGCGATCTTCCATGCGCCGCAGGTGCGCTTCGACCATTTCTCCTGCGAGACGCGCGATTGGGAGCGGCTGCGCGACTGGGCCGACCACATGGCGGGCGAGCGCATCGCGCTGGTCTGGGGCGTGGGTCGGCACGGGCCGGGCAACGACACCTTCTTCATGGTGGCCGATCCCGACGGCAACCTGGCCGAGATCTCCTGCGACCTCGAGTCCTGCCCCGAGGACCGCGAGCCCGGCCTCTGGCCGCACCACCCGAGCACGCTGAACCGCTGGGGCATGGCGATCATGCGGAGCTGAGCGGCGTGCGGACTTCCAACGACTCCCCAACCCTGCGCGCCGACGTGCTGATCGTCGGCGCCGGCCCCGTGGGCCTGATGCTCGCGAACTTGTTGGCCGGCCATGGCGTGCGCACGCTCGTGATCGAGCGCAACCAGGCCACCGTGCGCGAGCCGCGCGCCGTGACGCTCGACGACGAGAGCCTGCGCACGCTGCAGTCGGCCGGCCTTGCCGAGGCGGTGGTGCGCGACCTGGTGCTCGGCTATGGCGTGCAGTACTTCTCCTGGCGCGGCAAGCCCTTCGCGAGCATCCAGCCGACGCGCCAGGAGTACGGTTACCCGAAGCGCAATGCCTTCAACCAGCCGCGGCTGGAGCGCACGCTGTGCGAGGGCCTCGCGCGCTTCGCGGACGACGCGCGCGTGCTGTTCGGCCACGCGCTCGAGTCCTTCGATGACGAGGGCGATGGCGTGCGCTGCCGGGTGCGCGGCCCCGCGGGCGAGCTGCGCGTCGAGGCGCGCTGGCTGGTCGGCTGCGACGGCGCGCGCAGCCGCGTGCGCGAACTCTGCGGCATCCGGCTGCAGGGCGACACCCATGCCGAGCGATGGCTCATCGTCGACCTGGCCGAGCGCACCAGCAGCCTGCGCCACACCCAGACCTTCTGCGATCCGCTGCGCCCCGCGATCCGGCTTCCCGGACCGCACGGCACGCTGCGCTACGAATTCATGCTGCATCCGGGCGAGGACGATGCCTTCGCGCTCGACGAAGCGCGTTTTCGCGGCTGGATGGCCACGCGCCATCCCGAAGACCGCGCGCTGCCGCTGGTGCGCAAGGCCGTCTATACCTTCCACGCGCGCGTGGCCGAACGCTGGCGCCACGGCCGTGTGCTGCTGGCCGGCGATGCCGCGCACCTGACGCCGCCGTTCGCGGGCCAGGGCCTCAACAGCGGGCTGCGCGATGCCGCCAACCTCGCATGGAAGCTCGCGGCCGTCACGCGCTGGGGCCTGCCCGAGGAACTGGTCGACAGCTACGAGACCGAGCGCCGCCCGCATGCGCAGGCGCTGATCCGCATGGCACTGCGCATCGGTGCCTTCATGCAGCCCAAGAGCCGCGCGGGCGCGGCCGCGATGCAGACGTTGCTGCGCGCCGCCTGCCTGGTGCCGCCGCTGCGCGACTACGTGCTGCAGCTGCGCTTCAAGCCCAGGCCGCGGTTGCGCGATGGCTGGTTCGAACTGCACCAGCCGGTCGACCGGCCGGCCTGCCGTCCCGAGCTGCTGCCGCAGCCGATGGTCGATCTGCCCGACCGCTCGCTGTGCCGGCTCGACGACCTGCTCGGCACCGGCTTCGCGGTGATCGGCTGGGATTCGCCGGCCTTCCGCGCCCGCGCCCGCTCGCTGGCACCGCCCGGCGTGCCGTTGCGCGTGGTCGCGCTGCGCCGCGCGCGCGAGGATTTCCTGTCGTTCGCGGCGAACGCCGAGCTGGCGCAGGCGCGCGACGGCAGCGGCGCGCTCGATGCCTTCCTCGACGCGCTGCAGGCCGAGGCCCTGGTGCTGCGGCCCGACCGCTACTGGTCGCGCGTGGTGCCCATCGGCGAACTCGGCGCG
The DNA here is from genome assembly GCF_059418345.1 of Variovorax sp. GW821-FHT09B01. NCBI lineage: Bacteria > Pseudomonadati > Pseudomonadota > Betaproteobacteria > Burkholderiales > Comamonadaceae > Variovorax > Variovorax sp. GW821-FHT09B01. The sequence goes on from NZ_JBWKPQ010000001.1 coordinate 230,857, forward strand.
GCATCGGCACGGGCACCCCTTTTCCTGAACTCCATCGAAAGCACTCCATGAAATTCTTCAGCTACAGCATCGAAGGCCGTGCCTCCTACGGCCTCGAGGTTCCCGGCGGCCTGCTCGACCTCGGCCGCCGCTTCGCGCCCGAATGGCCCACGCTCAAGGCCTTGATCGCGGCCGATGCGCTCGCGCGCGCCGCCGCCCTGCGTGCGGAGGCGCCCGACCTGCGCTTCGACCAGGTCGCGCTGCTGCCGGTGCTGCCCGATCCGGGCACCATCGTCTGCATCGGCCTCAACTACGAGGAACACCGCGCCGAGACCGCGCGTCCGGTCGCGCCGCATCCGACGGTGTTCCTGCGCATCGCCGAATCGCTGCAGGCGCACTGCGCGCCGCTCGTCATTCCGCGCGAATCGTCGCAGTTCGACTACGAGGGCGAGCTCGCGCTGGTCATCGGCAAGGCCGGCCGCCGCATCGCCGAGCACGAGGCCTGGGCACACGTCGCCGGCGTGAGCTGCTTCAACGACGCCAGCGTGCGCGACTGGCAGAACCACACGCATCAATTCGGGCCCGGCAAGAACTTCCCGCATACCGGCGCCTTCGGCCCGGCGCTGGTGACGCTCGACGAGCTGCCGGTCGACCGCGTCGTTTCCGTCGAGACGCGCGTGAACGGCCGCGCGCTGCAGCAGTCGTCCACCGACCGGATGATCTTCCCGGTGCCGCGGCTGCTGGCTTACGTGTCGACCTTCATGACGCTGCAGCCCGGCGACGTGGTCGTCACGGGCACGCCGGGCGGCGTGGGTGCGAAGCGCCAACCGCCGCTGTGGCTGGCCGAAGGCGACGAGGTGGAAGTTGAGATCGGCCATGTCGGCGTGCTGCGCAACCGCTGCGTGAAGGAGGCGGCATGAAGGAGCCGCGGCGCATCGAATCGGTGCCGGGCCGGCCGGCGCGGCGCGTGCTCGAGGCCGACCTCTGCGTGGTCGGCGCCGGCGCCGCCGGTGTCTCCGCGGCGGTGGAGGCGGGCCGGCTCGGCTTGCGCGTGGTGCTGGTGGACAGCCTCGCGCAGATCGGCGGACAGTCGGTCAACGGCTTGATCGGCACGCTCTGCGGTTTCTTCTCGATGGGCGATGCACCCTACCAGCTGAGCTACGGCTTCGCGGCCGACGTGCTGGCGGACCTGCAGGCGGCCGGCGCGCTCGCATGGCGCCCCGGCCGGCGCAGCTTCGTGGGGCTGTACGACGAGCACGAGCTCGCCGGCAGCTATGCCAGGCACCTGCGCGCCGCGGGCGTGGAGGTGGTGCTCGGCGCGGTGCTGGCCGAGGCGCAGCGCGAAGGCGATCGGCTGCGGCGCATCGATGCCTGGACCCGCCATGGGCCGCTGTCGGTGACGGCGCGCTGCTTCGTCGATGCCAGCGGCGATGCCGCGCTCGGCGCGCTGGCCGGCGCCACCTTGCAGCAGGCCGAGCTGCCCGTGTATGGCACCCGCATGTTCTCGATCGCCGGGCTGGGCCGGCCCGTGCCCACGCGCGCCGCCGTGATCGAGCGCCTCGAGCAGGCCGCGCCGCGCTACGGGCTCGCGCGGCGCGACGGCTTCGTCTTCGAGTTTCCGGGCCGCGACCTGTGCCTGGTCAACCTCACGCATTTCCAGACCCCGCTTGATGCCGTGGCGATGTCGCGCGTGGCGCTCGAGGCGCGCAGCGAGATCGACCGCGTCATGGCCTTCCTGCGCGGCGAGTTCCCGCAGGCCTTCGGCGGCGCGCGCATCCAGTCGGTGGGCCAGCCTGGCGTGCGGCAGACGCGCGGCATCGCGGCGCTGCGCACGCTGTCGACCGCGCAGGTGCGCAGCGGCGAACGGTTGCCCGACGCCATCGGCCGCTGCGCCTGGCCGATCGAGTTCCATGGCCGCGAGGAGGGCGTGCACTGGGAGACCTTCGGCGACGAGCACATCACCTGGATTCCGCTGGGCGCCATGGTCGCGCGCGATCTGCGCAACCTGGTCGCGGCCGGCCGCTGCGTCGATGCCGAGCCCTTCGCGCTCGGCGCGATCCGCGTGATCGGGCCCTGCATGGCGATGGGCGCCGCGGCCGCGGCGGCCGCCTTCCTCGGCGACGACCTGCACGCGCTCGACGTGGCGAAGGTGCAGGCCCTGGTGGCGGACAACCTCGAGCGCCGCGACCCCGGCCCCGCGGCCTGAAGCGGCACCGGGCCGCCCGGCTTCCATTCAATTGCCCGCCGCCGGCACGTTCACGAAGCGCTCCACGTCGGGCAGCTTCGCGAGCATGCCGTTGTCGCGCATCAGCTCGGCCGTCTTGCGGATCTGCGCCACCTCGATCTGCGTGGGCATCGGCGGCAGGTTGATCTGCTGCAGCACCGGCACCGGCAGCTTCGTGAAGTCCGACACCACCTGCAGCGCCTCGGGCGAACGCAGGTTGGCGTTGTACCAGTCGATGCCGCGGCGCAGCGCGCGCGTGAACTTGCGCAGGTTCTCGGGATGCTGCGCGGCGTACTTGCCGGTGGTCAGGTACTGGCCCGCGTCGGCGCCGGGCTGCACCTCGTTGAAGGGCGAGCCCACCACGGCCAGTTCGGCATGGCGCGCCGCGGCGCTCTTGAAGGGCTCGACCATGAAGGCCGCGTCGACGTTGCGCCGACGCACCGCGTCCTCCATCTGCGGGAACGGCACCTCGCGGAAATTCACCTTCGCGGGATCGCCGCCGCGCGCCTTGACCCAGGCACGGGCATAGAGCCACACGATGCTGTTGCGGTTGTTGACGCCGATCGACTTGCCCTCGAGGTCGGCGCCGCTCCTGAACGTTTCGCCCTTGCGGCCCACCATCTCGGTGGTGGGAGCCTGCGGCTGCATCTTGGCGCCCGGCGCGATCGCCTGCACGTCCAGCCCCTGGTGGAAGGCCAGCAGGCCCGACACCGTGTTGCTCTGCGCGATGTCGTAGGCCCCGCCCACCAGGCCGGGAATGCCGACGGCGCCGCCGGCCGAGGTGCTGGTGTCGACCTCCAGTCCTTCCTGCGCGAAGTAGCCCTGCCGGATCGCGACGATCACGGGAACGCAGTCGATGATGGTCTGCACGTTGACGCGGACCTTGGCGAGTTCGGCCGCCTGCGAGGCGCCGCCGCAGAGCGACGCGCAGGCGAAAGCCAATGCGGTGAAAGCATTCTTCATGGGGATCTCCGGAGTGAGGGAAAGAGGAAGCGCGTTTCAGGCGCGGCCGTGCCAGGGCAGCGCGGTCTTCTCGAAGCGCAGGATCGCGCGGTTGAGCGCATAGCCCGCGAGCGACAGGCACAGCACGGCCGCGTACATGGGCGCGGGCTGCATCGCGTACTGGGCCTGCACGATGAAGTAGCCGATGCCGCTGGCGCCGGCGACCATCTCCGCGATGATCGCCACCACCAGCGCGATGCCCAGGCTGGTGCGCAGCCCCGCGAAGATCGCGGGCAGCGCGCCGGGCAGCACCAGCTTGCGCAGCGTGGCGGCGCGCGACAGGCGCAGGGTGCGCGCCGTCTGCCGCAGCACCGGGCTGCCGTCGCGCACCCCGGCCACGGTGTTGATCAGCACCGGAAAGAAGCTGCTGAAGGCGACGATGAAGATCTTGAGCGCATCGCCCACGCCGAGGAACAGGATCAGCGGCGGCACGATCGCGGAGATCGGGATCGGCCGCAGGGCTTCGACCAGCGGGCTGACGATGCGCATCAGCAGCGGCGACAGGCCCAGCAGCAGGCCCAGCGCGATGCCCGCCGCGCTGCCGGCTGCATAGCCGACCAGCATGTAGCCCAGGGTATTGCCCAGCAGCGCGGGCAACTCGCCGGACCACAGGCCGTCGCGCAGCGCGGCCAGCACCGCGGTGAATGGCGGCCAGTTGAGGCTGTCGACCCAGCCGAGGCGGGCCGAGGCCTCCCACAGCGCCAGCAGCGCGATCACCAGCGCGATGCCGGAGGCGGCGCGCGCGAGGCGTGGCAGCGCGCGCAAGGAAGAAGAGATGTGCGACGCAGTCATGGCGGCCTCAGGACAGGTGGGCGCGCCACGGCAGCGCGCGGCGTTCGGCCCATTCGAAGGCGCCGTTGAGCAGCAGGCCCAGCAGCGCCAGCACCACCAGCCAGGCATACATCTTCTGGATCTGGAACGCGCGCTGCATGTCGAGGATCAGGAAGCCGACGCCGTTCTCGCCGGCCAGCATCTCGGCCACCACCACCAGTGTCAGCGCGAGGCCGAGGCTCACGCGCATGCCGGTGGCCACCATCGGCAGCGCGGCCGGCAGCACCACCCGCAGCACCGTTGCCCGGCGCGTCAGCCGCAGCGTGCGCGCGGTGTCCAGCAGCACCGGGTCGACCCCGCGCACGCCCTGCACGGTGTTGATGAGCACCGGAAAGAACGCGGCCAGCACCACGATGAACAGCATGGTCTGCAGGCCGATGCCGAGGAACAGGAACAGCGGCGGGATCAGCGCGGGCTTCGGAATCGGCCGCACCAGTTCCACCAGCGGTTCCATCAGCGCGTGCACGGCCTCGCTGCGGCCCATCGCGACGCCGAGCGCGATGCCGCAGGCGCAGGCGATGAGGTAGCCGGTGGCCATCAGCGCCAGCGTGCGCGCGATCGGTTGGGCCAGCGCGTCGTCGCGCACCACGTCCACGAGCGTCGCCAGCACCACCGACGGTGCCGGCAGCAGCGCCGGGTTCAGCGTGCCGCCGCGGCCCAGCAGTTCCCAGGCCGCGAGCACGCCCACGACGGCGAGCGTGCCGGGCAGCCAGCGTTCGACGAGGCGTGCGCGGCTCATGGCCGCGGCTCCCGTCCGAGCAGCCGTTCCATCAGCGTGTGCCGCAGTTCGAGGAAGCGCGGCAGCTCGCGCGTCTCGATGGCGTCGCGCGGATGGGGGATGCGGGTCTCGACGATCTCCTCGACCACCGTCGGCCGCTTCGAGAGGATCGCGATGCGGTCGGCCAGGAACACGGCCTCGTCGACGTCGTGCGTGACCAGCACCACCGTCAGCCCGCGCTGGCGCCGCAGCTCGAGCACCAGCGCCTGCAGTTCGACCCGGGTCAGCGCATCGACCGCGCTGAAGGGCTCGTCGAGCAGCAGCACGCGGGGCTCGGCGGCGAGCGCGCGCGCGATCGCCACGCGCTGCTGCATGCCGCCCGAGAGCTGCCAGGGATAGTGCTTCTCGAAGCCCGCGAGGCCGACCAGGCCCAGGTACTCGGACGCGCGCGCTTGGACCTGCTGGCGGGTGAGGCGGCGGTCGGCCTCGAAGGCCAGCGCCACGTTGCCCGCGACGCTGCGCCAGGGCAGCAGCGACTTGGTGTACTGCTGGAACAGGTAGACCATGCCCTCGGGTGGCTCGGTCACCGGCCGGCCGCGAAACAGCACCTCGCCCGCGCTCGGCGCCAGCAGGCCCGCGACGATCTGCAGCAGCGTCGACTTGCCGCAGCCCGAGGGGCCGAGGATCGCGAGGAACTCGCCCGCGCGCACCTCGAGCTCGATGTCGCGCAGCGCGGTCAGCGCGGCGTCGCCGCTGCCGAAGCGCCGCGCCACGTGGGCGAGCCGGATGCCATCGGCTCTTGGTGAATCGGGTGTGGAATGCGTGGGTGGCGGCGCGGTGCCGGTGGTCCGCACCGCGCTCAGCTGGAAATTCTTCATGGCAGGGCCTGTGGTTCGAGGGTGTGCACGGCGCTGCCCGGCATGGCACCGGGCGCGTCCTGTTCTGGGGGGTGTTGCAGCGCCTGCTGCAGCGTCTGGGCCAGCGCGAGCAGGCGCGCGTCGCTGCCGTGCGGCGCATCGAAGGCGATGCCCACCGGCAAGCCCTCGCGCGTGAAGCCCGCGGGCAGCACCACGCTGGGCAGTGCCGCGATGCTGGCGGGCGAGACGTTCTGGCCGAAGGCTTCGCGTGCCGTCATCAGACCGCCCGCGGCCAGCGGCACGGCCGGTGCCGGCGAACGTCGCGCTTCGGGCGCGCTGGCCAGCGGTGCCGCCACGCGAGCCACCGGATGCACGAGCGCGAGCACCGCGTGCTGCGCGAAGTAGCGCTGCAGCGCGCCGCCGAGCGCCATGCGCCGCCGCAGCGCGGCCCGGTAGCCGTCGCGCGCGGCCGGGCTGTTCACGGTTTGCTGCGCGGCATGCAGCGCCTCGTGCAGGTCGGCACCGGCCTCGGCCATCAGCCGGTCCATCGAGACGCCGCCGGTGCGCGCCGCCAGCCAGTCGGGCAGGGCACGCGCCGATTCATGGCCGATCAGCGTGGGCGCGATGCCGTCGGCGAGCGAATGCAGGTCCGGCACGTCGGCCTCGACCCAGCACACGCCGTGCGCGGCGAGCCGGCGCCGTGCCTGATCGAACGCGCGCTCGACCTCGGGCTCGAGCCGCGACAGGTAGTAGCGCGGCGAGAGCGCGAGGCGCACGCCCGCGAGGCCGCGCGGCGGCGCCTGCGGCGGCTGGCCCGACATCACGGCGTCGAGCAGCGCCAGGTCGGCCGCGCTACGCGCGATCGGACCCACCGTGTCGAGCGTGTGCGACAGCGGCACCACGCCCTCGGTGGGATAGCGCCCGACCGAAGGACGGAAGCCCGCCACCCCGCACAGCGCCGCGGGAATGCGGATCGAGCCGTTGGTGTCGCTGCCGATGGCCGCGGGCACCATGAATGCGGCGACCGCCGCGGCGCTGCCGCCGCTGCTGCCGCCGGCGATGCGCTGCGGCGCGTGCGGGTTGCCGACCCGGCCGAAGTGCGGGTTGTCGCTGGTCCAGCCCATCGCGAGCTCGTGCATGGTGTTCTTGCCGAGCAGCAGCGCGCCTTCGGCATAGAGCCGTTCCGCCACGCCCGCGTCGCGCGCACCGGCCGCGTCGGGCGCGCCTGCCAGCGCCGCGGTGCCGGCCGTGGTGGGCAGCCGCTCGCTCGCGATGTTGTCCTTGAGCGCCAGCGGAATGCCGTGCAGCTGGCCCAGCGGCTGGCCGGCGGCGCGCGCCAGGTCCGCCTCGCGCGCCGCCGCGAGCACGGCCTGGTCGTCGATGGCGCTGAAGGCGTTGAGCCCGGCGCCCGCATGGCAGCGTGCCAGCAGCGCCGCCGCGTAGTCCTCGGCGCGCAGCGCGCCGTCGCGCAGCAGCGAAGCCGCCTGCACCAGCGTGAGCCGGTGCGGCGCCTCGGACGAGGCGTCGGATGCTTTCATCGCGCCGTCCTTCGGTGCCTCAGGCACCCCAGATCACCGCGCCGTTGGCGTCGACGCCGATCTCGCGCGGACCGCCCGCGGTGGCGCCGCCGGTGGTGGCGCTCTGCGCCACGCCCTGGATCGCGATCGCGCGGGCGGGCTTGCCGGCGGTGCCGGCCAGGCGCTTGCGCTTGAGGGTCTGGTTCGGTTCCGAGTGGTAGTAGCGCTCCACCGCGTCGAGGTCGGGGAACTCGATCACGATCAGCCGCTTGGGATGCCAGTCGCCCTCGATCGGGCGGTAGTCGTTGCCGCGCACGAGAAAACGGCCGCCGGCGGCCACCACGTGTTCGGTGACCTCGCGTTCGTACTCGGCCAGGCTGGGGCCGTCCTCGACGTCGAGTTCGATCACGAAATAGGCGGTCATGCGGGGGTCCTTGAATCTGTATGCGGCGCTGCCGCGGGGGTGTGACTCAAGTGTCAGCGTCGTGAAAAGCAGCGTCAAACCGCCGCGGCGATACGGCGAATAGGGAAACGCAATAGGCGAAACGCGTGCGGTGCGGCATCCGCGCGACACACCATGCAACAGGCAACCCAAGCCCGCGCGCTGCGGCTATCCTCCGCCGCGCGAAAGAACAACACTGGAGGAGATGGAATGACGATGACCGGTATTCGGAGGTGGGGACTCGCGAGCGTGGTGGTGCTGAGCGGCTGGATGGCCGGCTGTGCATCGATCACCCATGGCACGGAGCAGAACGTGAAGCTGGAAACCCGCACGGAGGCGGGCGAGGTCGTGACCCAGGCGGACTGCCAGATGTCCAACGACAAGGGCACGGCCAGTGCGCCATCGGGCGTCGAGACCAAGGTCCGCCGCTCGGGCGGGAACCTGATGGTGCGCTGCACGCACCCGAACCATCCGGCCGCCGTGGGGCAAGCCATCTCGCGTGCCAACGTGGGCATGGTGGGCAACATCATGATCGGCGGCCTGATCGGCGTGGCGGTGGACGCGGGCACCGGCGGCGGCTTCAGCTATCCGAGCTGGATGCAGCTGGTGTTCGGCCAGGAACGGCTGTTCGACCGCATCGAGAACCGCGGCGACGGTCCGACCCCCGGCACCTTCGTGCGGGCGGCGCAGGATCCGCCGACCGGGCAACCCGCTGCCGCAGCGCCGCCATTGCAGGCGGCACCGCTCGCGACAGCGGCGCCGGCGACGAATCCGCCGCGCGTCGCGGCGGCACCCGTGCGGCCGGCGCCGAGCCGGCCCGCGCCACCGCCCGCGGCGGTCGAGCCCGCCTCGCCGCTCAACATCGCGAGCGCGGAAGACTTCGCGCGGCAGCGCAGCTGCCATGCGGCGCCGCAGGCCAGCTTCGTGGGGCGCGGCGCCAACGACGAGACCTTCACCATCGCCTGCGACAGCGGCTATGCGTTGCTCGTCAGGTGCGTTGCCGGCGGCTGCCAGGAAATCCGGTAGCGCGGGCCGGCGAGCGCGTTCCGGCTTTACGCCGAGCGCGCCGAAGCCGGCACCCGCGCCCCCCCATCCGCCACCAGCGCCGCACCCGTCACGAATGACGCCTCGTCGCTCGCAAGGAACAGGCACGCCGCCGCCATCTCCTCGGCCGAGGCCATGCGCCCGAGCGCGATGCGCGCCACGGTCTGTGCATGCGCGGCTTCCTCGGAGATGTCGCGCTCGGCAGCCAGGTCGCGCATCTCCTGCCGGCTCATCGGCGTGTCGACCCAGCCAGGGCACAGCGCATTGACGCGCACGCCGCGCGGCCCGTAGGCCTGCGCGGCCGAGCGCGTGAGCGCGACCACGCCGGCCTTGCTGGCGGCGTAGCTCGCCATGCCGGCACCGGCATTGAAGGCCGCCACCGAGGCGATGTTGACGATCGCGCCGCCGCCTTGCGCCACCATGCCCGGCAGCACCGCGCGCTGGCAGCGCATGGTGCCGCCGAGGTTGACCTCGTGCAGCCGCCGCCAGTCCTCGTCGTCGATGTCGGCCGCGTCGTCGTTGCGCACGATGCCGGCGCAGTTCACGAGCACGTCGATGCGGCCGAAGGCCGAGATCGCCGCGGCCACGGCCGCGCGCACGGCGGCGTCGTCGGTCACGTCGCAATCGAGCGCGGGGCCGTCGCCCACCGGTTGCGGCCGTGGCCAGCCGGCGACCGCGACGCGCGCGCCCTCGCTCGCGAAGCGCGCGGCCACCGCGGCGCCGATGCCGCTCGCGGCGCCGACGACGAGGCAGGCCTTGCCCTGCAACCTTCCGCTGCTCATGCCTGCTCCGCGAAGAAGGGACTTTCGGGCAGGGTCGAGCCGCCATCGACCACGATGGTCTGCCCGGTGATGTAGCGCGCGGCGGGGCTCGCCAGGAAGCGCATCGCCAGGGCGATGTCCTCGGGCCGGCCCAGCTCGCCGATCGGGATGTGGCGTGCGATGCGCGCGGCCTTCGCGGGATCGGACAGCAGCGAGCCGCCCTGCTTGGCGATGTAGCCGGGCTCGACGCCGTTGACGGTGATGCCCTCGCGCGCGTACTCGAGCGCGGCGCTGCGGATGAAGCCGTTGACGCCGGCCTTGCTGGCCGCGTAGTGGGCGCTGCCGGGCATGGCGACGCGCGGGCCGGTCACGGAGGAGGTGACGAGCAGCCGGCCGCCGCCGCGCGCGCGCAGGTGCGGCACCGCCGCCTGCGCGAGCCAGAAGCAGGCCTTGAGGTTCACGGCCAGCGTGCGCTCGAGCTGTTCGTCGCTCATGGCGTCGATGGCGGCCCAGGGATTGACCGCGGCGTTGTGGACCACGATGTCGAGCGCGCCGAAGACGCGCACCGCCTCGGCCACCGCGCGCTCGGCCTCGTCGCGCCGGCCGATGTCGCAGGCCAGTGCCTGCACGTCGAAGCCGCGTGCGCGCAACTCGCCCGCCACGGCCTCGCCGGCGCTGCCGGTGCGGTTGGCGATCAGCACCGAGGCGCCGGCCTCGGCGAAGGCCTGCGCGATCGCGGCGCCGATGCCGCGTCCGCCGCCGGTGACCAGCGCGACCTTGCCATGCAGGCCGAAGGGATCGTTGCCGCTCATGCGCTGCACTCCCGCGCGAAATCGGCGAAGGCCGCATCGTGCTCGTCCACCTCGCGCGCGGTGGTGCCGGGGCAGCACAGCATCATGTTGTGGAAGGGCGTGATCAGCACGCCGCGGTTCATCATGTAGAGGTGCAGCAGCGCCTCGAGCTCGCCGTCGCGCGTGCGCCGCACGTCGGCGGCGTTGCGCGGCGCATCGGGGCAGAACAGGGTCTCGACGCGCGCGCCGACCTGGGTCGCGTGCCAGGGCAGGCCGGCCCTGGCGATGCTCGCGTTCACGCCATCGGCCAGCCGCTCGGCGAGTGCGAGCATGCGCTCGAAGGCCTCGGGCGTCAGCACCTGCGACAGCACCGCGCGCATCACGGCCACGGTGAGCGCATTGCCGGCCAGCGTGCCGCCGAAGCCGGCATGCGCCGACTGGCGCTTGGTGGGATGCAGCTTGGGCAGCACCTGCCACACGCGCTCGGCGGTCTCGGCACTGAGGCCGAAGGCCGCGGCGGGAATGCCGCCGGCAATGGCCTTGCCGATCACGAACATGTCGGGCGCGAGGCCGTGCGCGCGCGTGTAGCCGCCGGGGCCGCTCGAGATGGTGTGGGTTTCGTCGATGACCAGCAGGGTGCCGGTCTCGCGCGTGAGGCGGCGCAGCGCGTCGTGGAAGCCGGGCGCGGGCGCGATCATGCCGTAGTTGGTCATGGCCGGCTCGGCCAGCACGCAGGCCACGTCGCCCGCGCGCAGCGCGCGTTCGAGCGCGGGCAGGTCGTTGAACTCGACCACGGCCGACAGGCGGTCGTGCGGGAAGCCGTTGGGGTGGATGTCGTTGCGCATCGCGACCGCGCCGTCGCGCAGCTCGACATGCGCCTCTTCCACCGAGCCGTGGTAGCAGCCCGAGAACACCAGCACGCGCGGCCGGCCCGTGACCATGCGCGCGAGCCGGATGCAGGCGCGGTTGGCGTCCGAGGCCGAGGTCGTGAGGTTCCAGTAGGGCAGGCCGAAGCGGCGCGCGAGTTCCTCGCCGACCCAGGCCGCGTCGTCGGTGGGCAGCATCAGCGAGCTGCCGATGCGCGCCTGCCGCGCCAGCGCTTCCACCACGGCCGGATGGCCATGGCCGCACATGCCGCCGGTGTCGCCGAGGCAGAAGTCGGCATAGCCGTGGCCGTCGACGTCGACGAAGCGCGCGCCGTAGGGCAGCTTCGCGTCCTGCACGTAGAGCGGCCAGCCGCCGATCCAGCGGCGCATCCAGTGCGAGGGCGCGCCGTAGAGCCAGGCCTGCTGGCCTTGCGCGAAGAGTTCGCCGGATCGCGCATGGGTGCGCGCGTAGCGCTCCTGCTCGGCGCGCATCAGGGCCTGCACGCGTTCGCGCGGCACGGTGGGTTCGAAGGTCGGGGTCATGGTCGTTGCGAAAAGGAAGAGGGAATGCCCAGCAGCGCGAGGGCCTGCGCGTAGCTCGCGGCGGGCTGCATCACGTCGAAGTGCACGCAGCGCAGGCCCACGCGCTCGGCGCCGGCGATGTTGCGCAGCTGGTCGTCGACGAACACGCAGGCCTCGGCCGGCAGGCCGAGTTCGTCGAGGCACTGTCGATAGGCGCGCGCGTCGGGCTTGAGGATGCCGGTGTGGGTGGCGTCGACCACCACGTCGAAGGCCGCCATGAAGGGCAGTCGGCGGCGGAAGTCGGCGCCGTAGAACAGGTCGAGCTCGTTCGAGAGGATCGCGAGCCGGCAGCCGGCGCGGCGCGCGGCCTCGATCGCGGCCAGCGCCTCGGGCCGGATCGCGGCTTCGGGATCGGCGCCGCGCGCGCGCCGCACGAAGGTCTCCATCGCGTCCCAGCGCTCGCCCACCAGCGCGCCGACCTCGCGGGTGCGTGCCATCCAGTAGTCGCGCTCCGAGAGCTTGTCGGCCTGCATGTCGCGCCAGAGCGGATCGCTCGCGAGGTCGAAGGGGCCGCGCCAGGTCAGCGTGCCGCGCGGCAGCGCGAGCGCTTCCTCGGTCAGCGCATGGGTCTCGAACAGCGTGCGGCTGATGACGCCGCCGAAGTCGAGCACCAGGGCTTGCGTTGTGCTCATGCAGGCCTCCCCGCGGGCACGGTGCCGTCGGCGACCCAGGCATCGAACACCTGCAGCGCGGCCTCGCAGAAGGCGGCGTCGTTGATGTGGGCGTCGAGCTCGATCATGCGAGTGGCGCCGACGCTGTCGCGCAGCGCGGCGGTGAAGGCGGCCAGGCCTTCGGGATCGTGCAGCGGTTCGCCGGGCCGGTCCCAACCCTCGATGCCCTGCAGCGGCAGCAGCACGCAGGTGGCGCCTTCCGCGCGCGCCAGGCGGCTCGCGATCTCGGTCGCCACGCCGCGCCGGAACGCGGGCGCGCTCAGCGCCGAGGCCAGCAGCCGGTTGTGCGTGTGGGCCGGCCGGCCTTCGAGGCCTCGGGGCGTGGGCTGCCAGGCCGGGAAGTCGAGCATGTCGATGGCGCCCGGCGCCACGATCTGCGGCGTGCCCGCGCGGCCGGCGCCGAGCAGCCGGTCGGGCCCCGCAGTGACGCAGGAGCCGCCGAGCTGGTTCGCCAGTTCCTGCAGGCTGAAGTCCATCACGGCGCAGAAGCGGCCCTCGGCGGCCAGCGCCTCGAAGGCACGACCGCCCATGCCGGTGGTGTGGAACACCGCGACCTCGTAGCCGCGCGCCTCGAGCGCGGGCTTGAGCGTCTTCATGTAGGTCAGCGCGCTCGAGCCCAGCGAGGTCATGCCGACCAGCGGCCGCTCGAAGGCCGGCGCGCGCGCCTGGCGGCAGGCGCCGAGCACCGCGCCCGCGGCCTGGCTCAGCGCCGAGCGGCACAGGCTGTTGAGGCCGTAGAGGCCGCCGGCCCACAGCACCATGATCAGGTCGGGCGGGATGCGTTCGGGCGGCAGCAGGTGCGAGTAGGCGATGGTCGAGACCACCACCTTCGGCACGCCCAGCGGCAGCGCCTGCGCCACCTCGAGCGCGAGGTCGGTGCCCATGGTGCCGCCGAGCGCGAGCAGCCCGTCGATGCGGCCCTCGGCATGCCAGCGCGCGGCCAGCTTCGCGGCGCCGCGCGCCATCAGGGTCATGGCGCTGTTCTCGTCGCCGCTGGCCGCCACCTCGGCCACGCTGCGGCCGGCGGCCGCGGCCACTTCGGCATTCGTGATCTCGGGCACGAAGGGCGCGCCGTCGAGCACGCCCACGTCCATCACCGCCACGCGGCCGCCGCCGGCCTCGATGCACTCGCGCATGAACAGCAGCTCGGCGCTCTTGGTGTCGGCGGTGCCGATCAGCAGAACGGTCGGCACCTTGCTCACAGCGTGGCTTCCACGTCGGCGAAGGCGCCCTCGAGCGCATCGACCATGTAGTCGACCTCCTCGCGCGTGATGACGAGCGGCGGCGACAGGATCAGGTTCGGGCCCGAGATGCGCACCATCAGCCCGCGCCGGTAGGCCGCCTGCGCCACCTTCGCGGCGATCGGGTTGCCGCGCGGCAGCGTCGTGCGCGTGGCCTTGTCGGCCACCATCTCGATGCCGAGCATCAGGCCCATGCCGCGCACGTCGCCGACGAAGCTGAAGCGGTCGACGAAGGGCCGCACGCGGGCCTGGAAATGCGCGCCCACGCGCGCCGCGTTGCCGGGCACGTCGAGCGCCTCGATCTGGTCGAGCGTGGCGAGCGCCGCGGCCGCGGCCACCGGATGCGCGCTGTAGGTGTAGCCATGGCCCACCGCGGCCTGGCCCGTGGGGTCGTTGAGGAAGACCTCGGCCACCTTGGCGCCGATGGCGGTGGCGCCCAGCGGCACGTAGCCCGAGGAGATGCCCTTGGCCAGGCACCAGAGGTCGGCCTTGACGTTCCACAGCCGCGTGCCGAACAGCGCGCCGCCGCGGCCGAAGCCGGTGACGACCTCGTCGGCGATCAGCAGCACGCCGTACTTGTCGCAGATCTCGCGCACGCGCGGCCAGTAGTTGGGTGGCGGCACGATCACGCCGCCGGCGCCCTGGATCGGCTCGGCGATGAAGGCGGCCACGGTGTCGGGCCCCTGGAACTGGATCTCGCGCTCGAGCAGCGTGGCGCAGATCTCGCCGAGTTCCTCGGGGTCCTGCGTGTAGGGATTGCGGTAGAGCCACGGCGTGTCGACGTGGAAGCAGCCGGGCAGCAGGGGCTCGTAGGCGCGGCGGAAGTTGAGGTTGCCGTTCACGCTCATGCCGCCGAAGTGCACGCCGTGGTAGCCCTGGCGCAGCGCGATGAACTTGTAGCGGTCGGCCTGGCCCTGCAGCTTCCAGTACTGGCGCGCGAGCTTGAGCGCGCCCTCCACCGCGTCGGAGCCGCCGTTGCTGAAGAACACCGCGGCCACGCCATCGGGTTCCATCGTCTGCACGATGCGCTTCGACAGCTCGATCGCGCGCGGATGCGTGGTGCCGCGGAACACGTTGTAGAACGGCAGCTCGTCGAGTTGCGCCACGATCGCGTCGCGCACCGCCCGGTTGCTGTGGCCCAGGTTCGCGGCCCACAGGCCGCCGACGCCGTCGAGCATCTTGTGGCCGTCCACGTCCCAGATCCAGCAGCCCTGGCCGCGCGCGACGATGTCGGGCTTGCTCTTCTGCATGGCCTGCGGATGGGCCATGGGGTGCCACAGGTAGCGGGCGTTGTCTTCCTTGAGTGCGTCGATGTCTGTCGTTGTCATGCGGGGACTCCCACGGTGATGGTCTTGAGTTCGGTGTAGTGCAGCAGGCCCTCGGCGCCCATCTCCTGGCCGATGCCGCTCTGCTTCCAGCCGCCGAAGGGCATCTCGGGCTGCGAGACGCCGAAGTGGTTGATGCCGACCATGCCGGCCTCGAGCGCTTCGCCCAGGCGGTGCGCGGTCTGCAGGTCGCGCGTGAAGGCATAGGCGCCGAGGCCGTAGGGCAGGGCGTTGGCGGCGGCGATCGCTTCGTCGAGCGTGTCGTAGGGCTGCAGCACCGCGATCGGGCCGAAGGGCTCCTGGCGCATCACGCGGCTGTCGTCGGGCGCATCGGCGATCACCGTGGGCTCGAAGAAGTAGCCGGGCCGCGCGATGCGCCGGCCGCCGCACAGCAGCCGCGCGCCGCGGTCGACGGCGTCGTCGACGAAGCGCTGCATGTCCTCGATGCGCCGTGCATGCGCGAGCGGGCCCATCTGCGTCGCGGGATCGGTGCCGGCACCGATGCGCAGCGCGCGCGCGGCCTGCACGAAGGCCTCGGCCCATTCATCGAAGCGCGCGCGCGGCAGGTAGAAGCGGATCGGCGAGGCGCAGACCTGGCCCGCGTTGCGGAACTTGGCGGCGATGGAATTCCTGAGCGCGAACGCGAAGTCGGCGTCCTCGCAGACGATCACCGGCGCGTGGCCGCCGAGCTCGCCCGTGAAGCGCTTGACGTGGCGCGCCGCCTGTTCGCCGAGCAACTGGCCCACCGCGACCGAGCCGGTGAACGAGACCTTGGCGATCGCGGGATGGTCGATGAGGAACGAGGACACCTCGGCCGGATCGCCGCACACCATGTTGAGCGCATCGGGCGGCACGCCCGCGTCGAGGAAGGCGCGCACCAGCAGCATGCAGGTGCCCGGCGTCTCCTCGGCCGGCTTGATGACCACGCTGCAGCCCGCGGCCAGTGCGCTCGCGAGCTTGCGCGTCGGCAGGTTGGCCGGGAAGTTCCACGGCGTGAAGGCCGCCACGGGGCCGACCGGCTGGCGCGTGACCGCCTGCGAGAGGATGCCTTCGACGCGCGGCGGCACCAGCCGGCCGTACAGGCGCTTGGCCTCCTCGGCCTGGAAGTCGACGATGTCGGCCGACAGCGTGACCTCGCGCAGCGCCTCGGCCAGCGGCTTGCCCTGTTCGAGCGTGAGCACCTGCGCGATGGTCTTCGCCCGGTCGCGGATCGTCTGCGCGGCGGTGCGCAGGATGTTGCAGCGCTCGAGCGCGCTCTTCGCGCGCCAGAGCGCGAAGCCGCGGCGCGCGGACTCGGCGGCCTGCGCGAGTTCGTCGCGGCTGGCGAGCGGCAGTTGCGCGAGGGTGGCTTCGGTGGCGGGATCGACGACGGCGCGTTGGCCGCCTGCGGTCTGCGTGCGCCATCGGCCGGCGATGTGCAGGGCGAGTTCGGGATAGTCCATGCCGCGACGATAGGGATCGCACCCCCTGCCGCGTTATCGAAAACTGGCAAACCTCGTGCGTCCATCGTCGCCGCGCGGTCGCGATGAGCGAGGGCGTTCCTATACTGTCCGCGCACTTCACCTCCTCGCTCGCACCGTGCCCCGTTCACGCAACTCCTCGCCGCCGCGCTCGATCGCCGATGCCTTCGACCTCGAGACTTTCCTGCCGTTCCAGCTCTCGGTGGTCGCCAATCGCGTGAGCCAGTCGGTGGGCCAGGCGATCGCCGGCCGCTTCGCGCTGCAGATCCCCGAGTGGCGCATCGTGGTGGTGCTCGGTAAGTACGGCGCGCTGTCGGCGCTCGAGATCGCGCGCAAGACCAGCATGGACAAGGCACGCGTGAGCCGCGCGCAGCATCGGCTGGTCGACCTCGGCCTGGCCAACATGCACCCTTCCGCCGAGGACCGGCGCAAGGTCATCGTCTCGCTCGAGGAAGAAGGCCTCGCGCTCTACCGCGACATGGTGCCGCTCGCGCACGACACCGCGCAGCGGCTGTTCGCGCATCTCTCGGCCGACGAGCGGCGCGTGCTGCAGACCATCGTGCAGAAGCTGTTCGACAGCACCACGGGCTTCGAGCCCAGCGGCGAGCTCGAGTAGGCGGGTTACGGGCCCTGGAGGTAGTGGGCCTTCTGCGCGGGGTAGTAGTCGCCGAAGGAGGGCAGCGCGCGGCCCTCGCGCGCGGCGACCAGCATGTCGAGGTAGTACTCCCAGCCCGGTCCCACCTCTGCCGCGAGCGCCGGATCGTCCAGGCGTTGCACGAAGCGCAGCGTGGTGATGTCGTCCTGCTGCGCCAGCGTCAGCTCGAGGCGCCACTCGCCGAACTCGTCCACGGTCGCGACCGCGAGGCGATGCGGCGCCTCGCAGGCATCGATCCTCAGGTCGGTCCAGGGCTGGTCCTTTTCGTGCACCAGCTGGAGCCGCACCGTCATGCCCTGGCCAGCCTCGCCTTCCCAGGGCCCGAACCAGAGCGCGGTCTTCCCGGGCCTCGTGATGCTGGCCCAGACGTCGTCGATGGGCGCGCGAAACCTGCGCTCGATGATCAGGTCGTTTCCTTGAAGCCGGCCGGTGGCTTGGGGGCTCATGCAGGTCTCCTGGCGTTCGTGGATCGCCACGCATTCTCTTCGGGGCGCGTGGATCCGAAGGAATTCAGGCCCGGGCGCCGAGGGTTTCTCCCGGTGCTTTGAGATCGTTGTCAACGAAACAATCTGGTCTGGAGATTGCTTCGGTCCAGGGGATCCCCCGTCCCCGTGGATATCCGCCATGAACTGCCAGACCGCCTCCACCCCCCGCCTTCCCATCGAGCGCTGGACCCTCACCACGCACGACATCGACGCCTATGCCAGCAGCCAGAGCGGCTGGCACCTGGAGTGCGACATGCTGTCGGGCGGCAGCTTCGCGGGCTTTCTCGACCATGTGCAGCTGCCGGGCCTGCGACTGGTGCGCGAGACCACCAACCGCGCGCTGCGCCAGCACGGCGAGATGAATCCCGAGTGCTGCGGCTTCGCGCTGACCTGCCGGCAGGAGGGCGAGGCGCGCTTCTCGGGCCAGCGGCTCGATACCGGATCGGTGATGGTCGGGCGCTGCGACGAGCTCGACCTGTGCAGCCCGCCGGGCTTCGAGCTGATGGGCATCGTGGTCGACAACGCGCTGCTGCAGTCGCTGGCCGAGCGCCTCGACGAGCGCGGCCCGCCGGCCTGGCTGGCGCGGCGCGTGGTGCTGCACTTCGACGACGCGACCATGCGCGCGCTGCGCGGCACGCTGCTCGGCGCCTTCGCCGCGCTCGATGCGATGCCCGCGCTGCTCGCCGACCCGACCGCCACCGCGCAGCTGCGCGACGACGTGCTGCTGGCCTGGCTCGAGGCGCTGCCCGAGGACGTGGACCTGCGCGAGCTGCGCTCCACCGAGGCGCAGCGCCGCGTGGTGCGCCGCGCCTGCGAGCTGATGATGGCGCGGCCCGACGAGCCGCTGTCGATGCTCGAGGTCTGCAGCCGCATCGGCGCGAGCCAGCGCAAGCTCAACTACTGCTTCCAGGAAACGCTGGGCCTGAGCCCGGCGCGCTACCTCAGGGCGCTGCGCCTCAACGGCGTGCGACGCGAACTCAAGCGCCTCGGGGCCGGCTCGGTGCAGGACGTCGCGGCCCACTGGGGCTTCTGGCACCTGAGCCAGTTCGCGACCGACTACCGGCGCCAGTTCGGCGAGTTGCCCTCGCAGACGCTGCGTGGCGCCGCGCTGATGCACCACTGAAGGGCCGACCGGGCGACCCCAGGGGAAACCCCGGGGTCCGCGGCACGCGAGGTTTGCCAATTCTTGATACCCGCTTCGCGGCGCGATCGCTATCGTCGATCGCCATATGTCGTCCTTTCCGTCCACCTTGCCGAGCGCCCGCGCGCTCGCCGCGGCGCTGAAGCGCCGCGAGTTCTCGTGCCGCGAACTGATGCAGGCCTGCCTGGCGCGCATCGACAGCCTCAACCCGAAGGTCAACGCGCTGGTCTCGCTGCAGCCGCCCGAACGGATGCTGCGCGAGGCCGATGCCTGCGACGCGCGGCTGGCGCGCGGCGAGCCGGTGGGCCGGCTGCACGGTTTTCCGATGGCGCCCAAGGATTTCGTCGCCACCGCGGGCATCCCCACCACCATGGGCAGCCCGCTGTTCGCCCACCAGCTCACGCCGCACGACGCGATCATGGTCGAGCGGCTGCGCCGCGCCGGCGCGATCTTCGTCGGGCGCAGCAACACGCCCGAGTTCGGCCTGGGCTCGCACACCTACAACACGGTGTTCGGCGCCACGCGCAACGCCTGGAACCTCGACCGCGCGGCCGGCGGCAGCAGCGGCGGCGCCGCGGTGGCGCTCGCGCTGCAGATGCTGCCCGTGGCCGACGGCAGCGACATGATGGGTTCGCTGCGCAACCCGGCGGCCTGGAACCATGTCTACGGCCTGCGGCCCTCGCTGGGCCGCGTGCCGACCGGGCCCGGCCCCGAGCTGTTCTTCCAGCAACTGGGTTGCGAAGGGCCGATGGGCCGCACGCCCGAGGACGTGGCCTGGCTGCTGTCGGTGCAGGCCGGCCACGATCCGCGCTCGCCGCTGAGCCTGGCCGGCGACGGCGAGGCCTTCGCGCAGCCGCTCGATGCCGAGCTGCGCGGCACGCGCGTGGCCTGGCTCGGCGACCTCGGCGGCCACCTGGCCATGGACCCCGGCGTGATGGCGCTGTGCGAGGCGGCGCTGCGCCACTTCGACACCCTGGGCTGCACGGTCGAGCCGGCCGTGCCCGATTTCGACTTCGACGCGCTGTGGACCGCCTGGCTGCGCCTGCGCGGCTTCATCGTGGCCGGCGCGCTGCAGGGCCTGCATGCCGATCCGGCGCTGCGCGCGAAGCTCAAGCCCGAGGCCTGCTGGGAGATCGAGCAGGGCCAGCGGCTGGCCGTGCCCGCGCTGCACGAGGCCGCCGTCACGCGCACCCGGTGGCATGCCACGCTGCTCGAGCTGTTCGAGCGCTTCGACGTGCTGGTGCTGCCGGCCGCGCAGGCCTTTCCGTTGCCGGCCGAGCTGCACTGGCCGCGCGAGGTCGGCGGCCGCGCGATGGACACCTACCACCGCTGGATGGAAGTGACCATCGGCCCCTCGCTCGCGGGCCTGCCCGCGATGGCGGTGCCGGCCGGCTTCTCGCCCGACGGCGCGACGCGCGGCCTGCCGATGGGCCTGCAGCTGATCGGCCGGCCCGGCGCCGACCTCGAGGTGCTGCGGCTCGCGCACGGCTGGCACCAGGCCGTGCCCTTCGCCGACGCGCGCTCGCCGCTGCTGGCCGCGGACTGATTTCCGAGAACACACAACAACCACCCGAGGAGAAAGCGCATGCGCAGACGTTCGATGATCGGTGCCGGCCTGGCGGCCGGCCTGTCCACCATGGCCGGCTCCGTCCTGGCCCAGGGGCTGGCCGGCAAGACCCTGAACCTGATCGTTCCCTACCCGGCCGGCGGCGGCTCCGACATCAACGCGCGGCTGGCCGCGCCCGAGCTGTCGCGGCTGCTGGGCCAGCCGGCCGTGGTCGACAACGTGCCCGGCGCCAGCGGGTCGCTGGGCGTGATGAAGGCCGCCAACGGCGCGGCCGACGGCTCGGTGCTGCTGATGGGCTCGCCGATGGAGCTGATGCTCACGCCGCTCACGCTCGCGAGCGCGCGCTACAAGGCCGAGGACTTCCGCCCCATCGGCATGATGGCCGTGACCTCGATGGTGCTGCTGGCGCGCAAGGACCTGGGCCCGGGCAGCGTCGACGAGCTGATCGCGCAGCTGCGCAAGCCCGACGCCAAGGAGCTGAGCTACGGCAGCATCGGCCCGGGCTCGCTCTACCACCTGCTGGGCGAGCGCTTCACGCAGCAGACCGGCACGAAGATGCTGCACGTGCCCTACAAGGGCTTCGCGCCGATCATCAACGACCTGCTCGGTGGCCAGATCGACCTGGTGTTCGCGCCGCTGGCCGGCAACGTGCCCGACCTGCTGGACGCCGGCAAGGTCAAGGCGCTGGGCATCGCGGCCGCCACGCCGCACGAGCGCTTCGGCGCCATTCCCCTGATCCGCGCCAGCAAGGGGCTCGACGACTTCGTCTACAGCCTCTGGGCCGGCGCGCAGGTGTCGCAGCGCGTGCCCGAGGAGACGCAGCAGCGGCTGCACGTGGCCTTCAACGAGATGATGCGCAAGCCCGAGCTGCGCCGCGCCATCGAGCTCGGCGGCAGCAAGGTGGCGCCCGAGCAGACGCTGGCCGAGCTGCGCCGCGGCTACCAGGCCGACGTGGAGCGCTACCGCGCGATCGCGAAGTCGGTCAACCTGCGCCCCGAATGAGGGCGGCGGCCGCGGCCCGCGATTTGCCAGTTTTCGATAACGGCGAGCCGGTGCGCGGAGGGAGGATGCGGCCCTGTCCATCCTCCATCGCCAAGGAGCATTCCATGCCCGCCGCTTTCCCTTTTGCAGCCTCCGGCGCGCTGACGCGCCGCCAACTCGTCATCGGCGGCGGCGCGGCCGCGCTGGCCGGCGTGCCCGCGCTGTCGCACGCGCAGTCGAAGACGATCAAGATCGGCTACCTCACGACCTTGTCGGGCGTGCGCGCCAATTTCGGCGAGGCCGACCCCTGGAGCCTGGAGCGCGTGCGCGCCGCGCTGAAGGACGGCCTCACCATCGCCGGCACCAACTACAAGGTCGAGATCGTGGTGCGCGACACCCAGTCCGACGCCAACCGCGGCGCCACGATGGCCAGCGAGCTGTTGCTGCGCGAGAAGGTCGACCTGCTGCTGGTGCAGGACAGCGATGCCGCGCTCGCGGCCGGCCAGCTCTGCGACGTCAACGGCGTGCCGATGGTCTCGACCATGGGCCCGTGGCAGGCCATCACCTTCGGCCGGGGCTCCACGCCGCAGAAGGGCTTTCCGTTCTCGTTCCATTTCTTCTGGGGCGCCGACGACGTGCTGAAGAACTTCTTCGGCATGTGGGAGCCGCTCAAGGTGGAGCGCTCGCTGGGCACGCTCTACATCGACAACGGCCCGGGCCATGCCTTCGCCGATCCGGCCACCGGCATCCCGGGCGGCGCGAAGCAGCGCGGCTACAAGGAGACCACCGGCGGCTTCTTCAAGATCGCGACCGACGACTTCAGCAACCAGGTCTCGAGCTTCAAGGCGGCGCGCGCGAACATCGTCTCGGGCTTCGCCTATGCCAACCACTTCGCCACCTTCTGGAAGCAGGCGCAGCAGTCGGGCTACCGGCCCGAGGTGGTGACCATGGCGGCGGCCTTCCTGTTCCCGAGTGCGGTCGAGTCGCTGGGCGCGGCCGGCAACGGCATGTCGACCGAGGTCTGGTGGACGCCCAACTTCCCGTTCAAGTCCTCGCTGACCGGCCAGAGCGCCAAGGCACTGGCGGCCGACTGGGAGAGCTCCACCGGCAAGCAGTGGACCCAGCCCATCGGCTACGGCCATGCGCTGTTCGAGGTCGGCATCGCGGCGCTCAGGAACGCGACCAACCCCAAGGACAAGAAGGCGGTGCGCGATGCGCTGGCCAACCTGCAGCTCGACTCGGTGGTCGGGCGCATCGACTTCAAGGGCAGCCCGATCAAGAGCGTGGCCGTCACGCCGATGGTGGCGGGCCAGTGGCGCAAGACCGCCGCGGGCGCGAAGTTCCCGTACGAGCTGGTGATCACGCACAACAGCACCGCGAAGCAGATCCCGGTGGAAGACGAACTCAAGCTGCTGTCGCAGCTCAAGGCCTGAGCGCGCGACGCATGACCGATTGCCTCGTCATCGACGGCCTGTGCAAGCGCTACGGCGAGATCGTGGTGGCCGACGGCGTGTCGCTCGCGCTCGCGCGCGGCCAGTGCCTCGGCGTGGTCGGGCCCAACGGGGCCGGCAAGAGCTCGCTGTTCAACCTGATCACCGGCGTGGCCGTGCCCGATGCCGGCAGCATCCGGCTCGAGGGCCGCGAGCTGGTCGGCCTGCGCGCCGATGCGCGCGCGCGGCTGGGCGTGGCGCGCGCCTTCCAGATCCCGCAGCCCTTCGCGCACCTGAGCGCCTACGAGAACGCGCTGGCCGCCGCCAGCTTCGCGGCGCGGCTGCCGCGCGCACAGGCCGCGCAGCTGGCCTGGGAAGTGCTTGAGCGCACCGGCCTGGCCGACCGCGCCGAGGTGCCCGCGGGCCGGCTGCCGTTGCTCGACCGCAAGCGGCTCGAACTGGCCAAGGGCCTCGCGGCCCGGCCGCACCTGCTGCTGCTCGACGAGATCGCGGGCGGCCTGACCGAGGCCGAGGTGCAGGTGCTGGTCGCGCTGGTGCTCGAGCTCAAGCGCGACGTGGCGATGATCTGGATCGAGCACATCGCGCAGGCGCTGATGGCGGTGGCCGACCGCATCATGGTGCTGAACTTCGGCCGCAAGCTGCTCGAGGACGCGCCGGCCGCCGCGATGGCCAGCCGCGAGGTGCGCGAGATCTACATGGGCGTTGGAGAAAACGCAGAGGAGGTCGCCCATGCCGTTGCTTGAAGTGCGCGCGCTCTGCAGCCACTACGGCGACCTGCAGGCGCTGTTCGACCTCTCGCTCGACGTGGGCGAGGGCGAGGCCACGGCGCTGATCGGCGCCAACGGGGCCGGCAAGTCCACGCTGATCCGCGCCATCGCGGGCCTGGGCCGGCGCAGCCGCGGCACGGTGCGCTTCGACGGCCAGCCCATCGAGGCCGAGCCGGCCGAGCGCATCGCGCGCCGCGGCATCGCGCTGGTGCCCGAGGGCCGCATGCTGTTCGCCTCGCTCACGGTGGAGGAGAACCTGCGCATGGGCGCGCTGTGCGGCCGGGCTGGCCACTGGAACCTGGCCACCGTGTATGCGCTGTTCCCGATCCTGCGCGAGTTCCGGCACCGGCCGGCCACGCGGCTGTCGGGCGGCCAGCAGCAGATGGTGAGCATCGGCCGCGCGCTGATGGCCAACCCGCGACTGATGCTGTGCGACGAGATCTCGCTGGGCCTGGCGCCGGTGGTGATCGCGCAGATCTACCGCGCCTTCGGCGACATCCAGGCGCAGGGCACGGCCCTGCTGATCGTGGAGCAGGACGTGACGCGCGCCTGCCGCATCGCGCAGCGCGTGTACTGCCTGCTCAAGGGCCGCGTCACGCTGGCCGGCCGCGCGTCGGACTTCAGCGCGCAGCAGATCGCCAACGCCTACTTCGGGCACTGAGAAAAGCACCATGGCCTGGATCGAAACCCTCATCAACGGCGTGCTGCTCGGCGGCCTCTATGCGCTCTTCGGCCTCGGGCTGGCGCTGGTCTTCGGCGTGATGCGCATGGTCAATCTCGCGCACGGCGAGTTCGTCGTGCTCGCGGCCTATTTCGCGGTGTTCCTGGCCGCGCAGTTCCCGCAGGTGTCGCCGCTGCTGCTGCTGGTGCCGGTGGCGCTGGCCGCCTTCGGCACCGGCTACCTGCTGCAGCGGCTGCTGCTCAACCGTGCGGTGGCGACCGACGATCCGCTCACGCCGGTGCTGGTCACCTTCGGCATCGCGGTGGTGCTGCGCAACCTGATGGTCGAGCTGTTCGGCGCCGACCCGCGCGCGCTCGACGGCGGCGCGCTGGCCACGGCCGGCTTCGAGATCGGCGGCCTGCGCATCGGCTGGTACCCGGTGCTGGTGCTGGGGCTCGCGGTGCTGGCCTTCGGCGCGCTGCAGTGGCTGCTGCGGCACTCGCGCTTCGGCCTGATCGTGCGCGCCACCTCCGACCACCGCGAGATCGTGCGCACCATGGGCGTGCGGCCGCGCCATGTCTACGGCGTGGTCATGGGGCTGTCGCTGGCCTTCGCCTCGGTGGCGGGGCTGCTGCTGGCGCTGCGCAGCTCGTTCACGCCGTTCTCGGGCGTAGAGCGGCTGCTCGGTGCCTTCGAGGTCGTGATCATCGGCGGCATGGGCTCGTTCTGGGGCGCGCTGGCCGGCGGCATCGCGCTGGGCGTGGCGCAGCTCGCGGGGCAGCGGCTCGATTCCAATGCGGGCGCGCTCTATGCGCACCTGCTGTTCTTCATCGTCCTGATGGTGCGCCCGAACGGCATCGCGGGCCAACGGGCCTGACATCCGATGCGCAACCCCTCTCTTCTCCCCTCGATCGGCTTCCTCGCCGCGGCCCTCGCCATCGCCTTCGCGCCCACGGTGGCCGATGCCGGCCTGCTGCGCCTGCTGAGCGAGGTGCTCGTGGTGCTGGCCATGGCCCAGATGTGGAACCTGCTGGCCGGCTACACCGGCCTGGTGTCGATGGGGCACCAGGCCTTCGTCGGCATCGGCGCCTACCTGGTGTTCGTGATCTCCGACCGGCTCGGCCTCTCGCCCTACTGGATGGTGCCGCTGGCCGGCGTGGGCGCGGCGCTGCTGGCGGCCGCGGTGGCGCCGCTGATGTTCAGGCTGCGCGATGCCTACTTCTCGATCGGCATGTGGGTGCTGGCCGAGATCGTGCGGCTGCTGGTCGCCAAGTTCCCGCTGTTCGGGGGCGAATCGGGCGTGCCGCTGCAGGCGGTGCGGCTGGTCGATGCCGAGACCTTCCAGCGCAACGCGTTCTGGATCTCGGGCGCGATCGGCCTCGCGGCCGTGGCCGGCGTCTACCTGCTGATGCGCTCGCCCTTCGGCCTCGGGCTGATGGCGGTGCGCGACAACGAACTGGCCGCCACCAGCATCGGCGTGAACGTCTGGCGCAACCGCTTCATCGCCTTCGTGCTCTCGGGACTGGGCTTCGGGCTGGCCGGCGGCGCGCATTTCATGGGCACGATGTTCGTCTCGCCCGACTCGGCCTTCGACATCAACTGGGTCGTGACCGCGATGTTCATCGTCATCATCGGCGGCATCGGCACCATCGAGGGCCCGTTGATCGGCACCTTGATCTACTTCGGGCTGCGCGAGCTGTTCAACACCTGGTTCGCGATGTCGGGCGGCTGGTACCTGATCGCCATGGGCAGCATCGCCGTGGCCGTGATGCTGCTGGCGCCGCGCGGCCTCTGGGGCCTGGCGCGCGAGCGCTGGGGCTGGCGCGGCCTCAGCGTGCAGCGCCATCCGCCCCACAGGGCGGCATCGATTTCCCCTTCTTCCTTTTCCCCCACCACCGAGGACGCAACGCATGAAGAACACCGCCTTCTTTCACGATGAACGCACCTTCTGGCACGTGCCGGGCGGGCTGCACGCCCTGTTCCTGCCGGTCGGCGGCTGGGTCCAGCCCATGGCCGGCAGCGGCATGGCCGAGTCGCCCGATTCCAAGCGCCGCATCAAGTCGCTGATGGACGTGTCGGGCCTGAGCGCGCAGCTCGACCTGCTGGGCGCGCCGATGGCCAGCGAGGAGGACCTGCGGCGCGTGCATCCCGCGAGCTACCTCGAGAAGTTCAAGGCCGCCAGCGATGCGGGCGGCGGCGATCTCGGCGAGGTCGCGCCCTTCGGTCCCGGCAGCTACGAGATCGCGAAGCTCTCGACCGGCCTGGCCATCGCCGCCATGGACAGCGTGCTGCAGGGCCGCCACCGCAACGCCTTCGCGCTCACCCGGCCGCCGGGTCACCACTGCCTGCGCGAGCACAGCATGGGCTTCTGCCTGTTCAACAACATCGCGGTGGCGATCGAGACCATGAAGGCGCGCCATGGCGTCAAGCGCGTGGCCGTGATCGACTGGGACGTGCACCACGGCAACGGCACGCAGGCCATCTTCTACGACCGCCCCGACGTGCTGACCGTCTCGCTGCACCAGGAGAACTGCTTCCCGCCCGGCTACAGCGGCGCCGAGGACCGCGGCGAGGGCGAGGGCCTGGGCTTCAACGTCAACGTGCCGCTGCAGCCCGGCGGCGGCCACGCGAGCTACATGTATGCCTTCGAGCGCATCGTGGCGCCGGTGGTCGAGCGCTTCCGCCCCGAGCTGATCGTGGTGGCCAGCGGCCTCGATGCCAATGCGGTCGACCCGCTGGCGCGCATGCAGCTGCATCCCGAGTCGTTCCGCCAGATGATGAAGCAGGTCAACGCGCTCGCGGCGCGGCACAGCGAAGGCCGCGTGGTGGTGGTGCACGAGGGCGGTTACTCCGAGGCCTGCGTGCCCTTCTGCGGTCTCGCGGTGGTCGAGGAACTCTCGGGCCACCGCACCGAGGTGCAGGATCCGTTCAGCGACTTCTTCGGCCTGCAGCAGCCCTCGGCGCGCTTCGATACGTTCCAGCGCGGGCTGATCGACGAGATGGCGGCGCTGCACGGGCTCTGAGCGCCGCGCCGGGCCCGGGCTCAGGCGGGTTGCGCGTGCCCGAGCGCCTGGAACGGATGCCAGTGCGAACCGGCGCGCTGGCGGCTCGCCGGCGCGGCCTTCGGCGGCGCCGCGCTCGCCGTCTGCATGCGCGCCTCCAGCAGGTCGAGCAGCGCGCGCAGCGCCGCGCTGTTGTGGCGGCGCTGTGTGTAGGCCGCGAACAGCCAGAGGTCGCTGGGCATGAAGTCCTCGAGCACGGGCACGAGCCGGCCGCCGTCGATGTGCGGCTGCGCGAGCAGCGCGGGCACGCAGACGGCGCCGACGCCCGCGAGCGCCGCGGCGATCAGGGCCGCCGCATCGTTGGCGTCCATGCGTGCGTTCACCGGCACGCTGTGGGGCTTGCCGTCGACCTCGAACGGCAGGTGCGCGGGGCCGCCGCCGGCCGAGTAGGCGAGCACTTCGTGGCGGCGCATGTCGTCGGGCACCCGCGGCATGCCGCGCCGGGCCCAGTAGCCGGGTGTGGCGCACAGCACCAGCGCCATCGGGCGCAGCTTGCGCACGATCAGGTTCTCGTCGCCGATGCGGCCCACGCGCAGGGCGACGTCCACGCCTTCCTCGACCAGGTCGATCACGCGGTTGCTCAGGTGCAGGTCGATGTGGACGTCGGGATGCAGGGTGATGAACTCGCCGAGCAGGCCGGGGAAGTCGGTCTGCACGAGGCCGTGCGGTGCCGCCACGCGCAGCCGCCCGCTCGGGCGCGCACCATGGGCCTGCAGCTCGTTCTGTGTGTCCTCGACCATCTCCATCAGCGGCATGCTGCGCTCGCGCAGCAGCCGGCCCGCGTCGGTCAGCGTGACCGAACGCGTCGAGCGGTTGAACAGCCGCACGCTGAAGCTGGCCTCCAGCTGTGCGACATGCTTGCTGGCGCTGGCCTTCGAGATGCCCAGCATGTCGGCGGCGCGCGAGAAGCTGCCGCGCTTGGCGACCTCGAGGAAGGTGCGCAGGTGCTCGAGACCGTCCATCGAATCCCTGCTCCGTTCAGGACGCCTTGGCGGCGCCGGCCGTGCGCGCGGCCGGGCGCCGCTGCACCAGCACGTGCGTGGTCTCGGTGATGGGCTCGCCGCTCGCGCGGTCGACCAGCACGGGATCGATCTGCCGGCCCGTTTCCTTCTCCTGCAGCACCACGCTCTTGCCCTCGGTGGCGAAGTGCCGGTTGCCCCAGGTCACGAGCGAGAGCAGCACCGGCCGGAAGTCGCGGCCCAGCGGCGTGAGGCAGTACTCGTAGCGCGGCGGGCGCTCGCTGTACTGGCGCTTCTCGAGCAGGCCGTCCTCGACCAGCGAGTTGAGCCGGCGCGTCAGCATGTTGGGCGCGATCTGCAGGCTGTTGACGAAGTCGTCGAAGCGCGTGATGCCGTAGAAGGCGTCGCGCAGGATCAGGATGCTCCACCGCTCGCCCACGCGCTCGAGGCTGCGCACGATGGGGCAGTACTTCATCCGCTGCTCGGGGCTTATGGGCGTGGGGGTCTTCGGGGTCATGGGCGGCTCTTCTTGGAAACGTCGGTGGCGCGGAAGTCGGCGGGACTCAGTGCGCGTCGGCGGACGGTGCCTTCGGCGGCCCGACCTTGCGCATGAGCGGCACCATCGCGGTGGCGATGATGAAGCAGACCATGATGCCAAAGAAAACGTCGGAAAAGGTCAGCGTCAGGGCCTCGCGGAAGGTCAGGTTCCACAGCTGGCGCAGCGCGGCCGAGGCGCCCACCAGCTGGTCGGTGGCGCCCTGCAGCCGGCTGCCCACGCCGTCGAGCAGCGCGGTGGTGGCCTCGTTGCTGCGCGTGAGGTGCTCGGCCAGCCGGTAGAAGTGCAGGTTGGTGCGGTCGTTGAGCAGCGTGGCGCAGGCCGCGATGCCGAGCGCGCCGCCGAGGTTGCGCATCAGGTTGAACAGCCCCGAGGCGAGCTTGAGCCGGTTCATCGCGAGGCCGCCGAGCGTGAGCGTGACCGCGGGCGGCACCGCGAACTGCTGGCCGATGCCGCGCAGCGCCTGCGGCAGCAGCAGCTCGGCCGGGCCCCAGTCGTGCGTGATCGGCGTGAACTGCCACATCGACAGCGCGAAGCAGGCCAGCCCGAACATCATCAGCCAGCGCAGGTCGACGCGGTTGGCGAAGAAGGCATAGACGGGAATGGCCAGGATCTGGAACACGCCGGTCGAGAACACGGCCAGGCCGATCTGCAGCGCGCTGAAGCCGCGCACGCGGCCGAGGAACAGCGGCGTCAGGTAGATGGTGGCGAAGATGCCGATGCCCGTGATGAACGAGAACAGGCAGCCGAGCGCGAAGTTGCGGTCCTTCAGCGCGCGCAGGTCGACCACCGGGTGCGCGTAGGTCATCGAGCGCCAGACGAACAGCACGCCGGCCGCGCCCGAGACCCAGGCGGCGCCCGCGATCGCGGGGTCGCCGAACCAGTCGAGGCGCGGTCCCTCCTCGAGCGTGTACTCGAGGCAGCCGAGGAACAGCGCCATCAGCACCATGCCCAGGTAGTCGGCGTTGCGCAGCAGCGACCAGTCGTGGCGGTCGATTTTCACCAGCAGCGGCACGGCGATGGTGACGAAGATGCCGGGTACGAGGTTGACGAAGAACAGCCAGTGCCACGAGTAGCTGTCGGTGATCCAGCCGCCGACCGAGGGCCCGAGCGTGGGCGCCAGCGAGGCGATGGCGCCGATGATGGCGGCCGCGAAGACGCGCTGCTTGCCCTGGAAGAAGGCGAAGGCGGTGGTGAAGACCAGCGGGATCATCGAGCCGCCGAGGAAGCCCTGCAGCGCGCGGAAGGCGATCATGCTCTGGATGTTCCAGGCGATGCCGCACAGGAGGCTGGTGAGCGTGAAGCCCGCGGCCGAGACGGCGAACAGCCAGCGCGTGGACAGTACGCGCGACAGCCAGCCCGACATCGGGATCACGATGATCTCGGCGATCAGGTAGCTGGTCTGGACCCAGACCGTCTCGTCGGTGCCGGCCGACAGGCCGCCGCCGATCTCGCGCAGCGATGCCGAGACGATCTGGATGTCGATCAGCGCGATGAACATGCCCACGCACATCGCCGCGAAGGCCAGGGCCTTGGCGGAGGTGGTCATGCCGGCGGGGTCGACGATCCCCGAGGCGGGCTGGCTCATGGTTCGCCTGCCGTGCCCGTGCGTGCGTTCGCGAGCTGCACGTCGCGCGCATCGACCTCGGCCGTGACCGACAGGCCGGGGCGCAGCAAGCCGAGCACGCCGTCGGCGTCGTCGAGCACGATGCGCACCGGCACGCGCTGCACGATCTTGGTGAAGTTGCCGGTCGCGTTTTCGGGCGGCAGCACGCTGAACTGCGCGCCGGTGGCCGGCGAGAGGCTCGCCACGTGGCCGTGGAAGCGGCGCCCCGGCACGGCATCGGCCTCGACGATGGCGGGCATGCCGGGCCGGAAGCGCGCGAGCTGGCTTTCCTTGAAGTTGGCGTCGATCCACAGGCCGCGCGCCGGCACGATCGACATCATGTGCGCGCCGGCCGCCGCGAAGGCGCCGTTGCGCGCATTGCGGTTGCCGACCGTGCCGTCGATGGGCGCGCGCAGCTCGGTGTAGCCGAGGTTGAGCCGCGCGATGTCGCGCTCGGCCGTGGCCTGCGCGAGCGCGGCCTGCGCCTGCTGGCGGCGGGTGGCGATCACGTCGAGCTCGCGCTCGGCGGCCAGCTTGCTCGCCTGCGCCTTCTGGCCGTTGGCCACGGCCTGCTTGTAGTCGGCCTCGGCCTTCTGCGCGCTCTGCACCGACACGGCCGCGGTGGCCGAGAGGTTCTGCAGCCGCTGGGCATCGTCGCGCGCGCGCAGCGTCTCGGCCGCGGCGGCGTTCACGCTCGCCTCGGCCTGCGCGATCACGGCCTGCTGCAGGCTGCGCGTGGCGAGCAGGTTGGCCAGCACGGCCTCCTGGCTCGCGACCGTGGCCTCGGCCTTGTCGAGGGCGGCGCGGTAGTCGCGGTCGTCGAGCTTCACGAGCAGGTCGCCCGCATGCACCGCCTGGTTGTCGGTGGCCGCGGCGCTGACGATGTAGCCGGGCACCTTGGGGCTGACGACGGTGATGTCGCCGCCCACGTAGGCGTCGTCGGTGCGTTCGACGAAGCGTCCGCCGTGCCACCAGTGCCAGCCATAGACGGCCGCGGCCAGCACCACGGCGATGGCCGCGCAGCTCGCGACGAGGCTGCGCCCATGCGGGCGCCGGTGCCGCGGAATTCCTGCCGGGGCCTTTTCAACGGAGGAGTCCGTCATGTGTTGTTTTCCTTGGTCGGATGGGAATCGGGTGGCTTGCATCCATGTGGATTGCAATATGCAAGTTACTATACAGTTGCGACTTGCATCGTGCAAGTAACTGACCGATCGACCTTCGAATCCCGCCGCCAAGGAACCTCCATGAACCTCCGCCAGACCCTGTTGCCGATACCGCCCCGCCGCCTGCGCTGGCCCGGCTTCCGCCGGTTGCACGTCGGCATCGCCATCGCCTCGCTCGGTGTCGCCGCGTGTGCCGTCGGCCCGGACTACGCGAAGCCCGAATCCGCGATGCCCGAGCGCTTCCAGCACGCCGCGCTGCCGTCGCCCGCACCCGAGGTGCAGCTGGAGGCCTGGTGGAAGGGCTTCGGCGATCCGGTGCTCGAGCGCATCGTCGAACGCGCGCTCGCGCAGAACCTCGACCTCGCCGCATCGTTCGCGCGCGTCGCGCAGGCGCGTGCCGCGGCGCAGCGCGCGGTGGCCTCGGAGCGCCCGGCCATCGCCGCCGATGCGCAGGCCGCGAGGCAGCGCCAGTCGCTCGAAAGCCCGCTCGGCGCGCTGGCCAGCGCGCACCCCGGCTACCAGCGCGATGCCTCGCTCTACGACAGCGGCATCGGCGCCAGCTGGGAGCTCGACCTCGCGGGCGGCCTGCGCCGCGGCGCCGAGGCCTTTGCGGCCGAAGCGCAGGCGGCCGAGGCCGAGCACGCGGGCGTGCGCATCTCGATCGCCGCGGAGGCCGCCGATGCCTACTTCCGCGTGCGCGCCGCGCAGGCCCGCCTCGCGGTCGCGCAGTCGCAGCTCGATACCGACCGCGAACTGCTGAGCCTGGTGCGCATGCGCCTGAGCCAGGGCATGTCGACCGCTCGCGAGCGCGCCCAGGCCGAGGCGCGGGTGGCGCAGGTCGAGGGCACCTTGCCCGCGCTGCAGGCCGAGCGCGACACGCAACTCAACCGCCTCGACGTGCTGATGGCCGCCACGCCCGGCACCCATGCGGCCGAACTCGCGACGCCCGCCGCCCGCGTGGTGCTGCCCGCGCTGGCGACGGCGCTCACGCCGGCCGAGCTGCTGCGCCGGCGCCCCGACGTGATCGCCGCCGAACGGCGCCTCGCCGCCTCCAGCGCCCGCATCGGCGTGGCAACGGCCGAGTACTACCCGAGCGTCTCGCTGTCGGCGCTGCTGGGCTTCGAGAGCCTGCGCACGGCGACGCCGTCGTCGGCCAATTTCCAGCCGCTGGCCGCGGTCGGCCTGCATTGGCGGCTGTTCGATTTCGGCCGTGTCGACGCGGAGGTGGCGAAGGCCGAGGGCGCGAAGGCCGAAGCGCTGGCGCGCTACCGGCAATCGCTGCTGCGCGCCACCGAGGACGTCGAGAACGCGCTGATCCGGCAAGGGCAGCTCGATGCCGAGCGCCTTGCGCTGCTGCAGGAGGTCGATGCCGATGTGCGCGCGCGCGGCGCCACGCAGCAGGCCTACGCGGGCGGCGCGGTGAGCCTGCTCGAATTGCTCGAGCAGGATCGGCAACTGCTCGCCGCGCGCGACCGGCTGGTGCGCGTGCAGTCCGACAGCGGCCGTGCCGCGGTCGCCACCTTCCGCGCCCTGGGCGGCGGCTGGTAGCGCCTCTGTTCCGCGGACTTCAGAGCAGGTCGGCGCGCAACTCGCGCACGCCGCGGCCCAGGCGCTCGCGCAGCAGCGCGCCGAGCGTGGAGCCATCGGCATAGCCGACCTCGGCCGCGATGGCCTCGAGGTCGAGGTCGCTGCCGTGCACCAGCGAGCGGGCGCGCTCTATCCGCAGGTCCTGGATGTAGGCCAGCGGCGACTTGCCGAGCACGGCCTGGCAGCGCCGCTGCAGCGTGCGCGGACTGGTCGCGAGCGCCCGCGCCGCGGTGTCGAGCGAGAAGCCCTGCTTGAGGTTGTCGCGCGCCCAGCGTTCGAAGCGCAGGATCGCGGGGTCGGCCTGCGCGAGATGGTGGGGCACGATGTACGGTGCCTGCGAGGAGCGCAGGTCCGCGAGCAGGTAGCGCGAGACCATGGCCGCGAGGTCGGGGCTGGCCTGCTGGATCAGCCACAGCGCGAGATCGAGGTGGCCCATGGCCGCGCCGGCCGTCACCACCCGGCCCGAGGGCACCAGCATGCGCGATTCGTCGAGGGAAACCTTGGGATAGCGCTGGCGGAACAGCGGGCCCAGCCACCAGGTCGTGGTCGCCTGGCCGCCGTCGAGCAGGCCGGCATCGGCGAGCAGGAAGGTCCCGATGCACGAGGCCGCGATCCGTGCGCCCTGTGCATGCCAGGTGCGCAGCTGGGCCTTGGCCTGGCGCACGTCGGGCCGCGCGAGCGCGGGCACCAGCGATTCGGGTGTCGAGGTGTTCAGCGCGGGCACCACCACCCAGTCGGGCCGCAGGCCCGGCGGTGGCGGCTTCACGGGAATCGCGAAGCCCTGGCCCGAGCGCACGCGCCGGCGCATGCCCACGATCGTCACCTCGAAGGACAGTGACCCGCCCATCTCGCGGGCCGCGAACTTGTTGGCGAGACCGAGGGCGTCGAGCATCACGGTGAGGCCGGTGTCGAACACGCCGTCGAGGGCGAGCAGGAAGATGTGCATGGCGGAAATGGCGGGAAAGACGTCGCTTGCGACTATAGGCATTCGGCGCGCAAGCGGGGCGGAAACCCTTCGGCCAGGTTGGCGGAAATGACCGTGAAGTTGTCGTTCGCGCCTGTTCGGTTTTCTCGCGCCGGCACCTAACCTCGGTCTTCCTCAACAACGCAACGCAATTGCATCAGGACTCCATCATGAAAGTTCTCGCCATCGGAACCATCGTCAAGCCGCTCTCGCCCGAGCAACGCCAGCAGGTCATGTCGAAGGAGGTGCCCGATACCCTGCAGCTCTACCTCGACGGCAGGATCGAGCAGCACTGGTACCGCAGCGACAAGCCCGGCGTCGTGTTCCTCATGAGCGCCGAATCCGTCGTGCAGGCCAAGGCCGCGATCGATGCGCTGCCGCTCGTGACGGGCGGCTTCGCGCAGTACGAGTTCATGCCGGTCGGCCCGCTCGCGCCGCTGGGCCTGCTGCTCCAGGGCCGCTGAGCCACCCCGGCTCCTTCTATCCGCCGATCTCGACCACGATCTTTCCCTTCGCGCGTCCCGCCTCGACTTCTTCATGGGCCTGCATGGCCGCGTCGAAGTCGAAGCGGCGCGCATCCATCAGCGGCAGCAGCCGGCCGGCCTCGACCAGCTTCGCGGCTTCGCGCAGGATGTGGCCGTGGTTGGCGCGTCCCTTGCCGCTGAGCATCGGCAGCAGGGTGAAGACGCCCGAGTAGGTGGCCGCGCGAAAGGACAGCGGCGCCAGCTTGTGGGTGCCCCAGCCGAGGCAACTGACGACATGGCCGCCGTACTGGCGCGCCGCGCCGAACGAGGCGTCGAGCGTGGCGCCGCCCACGGTGTCGTAGACCACGTCGAAGCCTGCGCCGCCGGTGTGGGCCGCCACGTACTGCTCGACCGTCGTGCTCGTGTAGTCGATCGGCGTGGCATCGAAGCCGCGGATGGTCTCGGCCTGGACGGGCAGGCCGGTGGCATACACCTGCGCGCCGAGCGCGACGGCGATCTGCACTGCCACATGGCCGACGCCGCCGGCGCCGCCATGCACCAGCACCTTTTGCCCGGCCTGGGTGCGCGCGCGGTCGACCAGGCCTTCCCACGCCGTGATCACGACCAGCGGCAGGGCCGCGGCCTCGCGCATCGAGAGGTTGGCGGGCTTGGGCGCGAGCAGGTCGGCATCGACCGCGGCGAACTCGGCCAGCGAGCCCTGCAGCCCGCCGACGCCGCCGGTGAGGCCGTACACCTCGTCGCCGACGCGGAGGGCCGTGACGCCGGGGCCGACCTGCTCGACCACGCCGGCGAGGTCCATGCCGAGGATCGCGGGCAGCGGATGGCGCGCATGGGCCGCGGCGCCGGCACGGATCTTGGAGTCGAGCGGATTGACGCCGCTCGCATGGATGCGCACCAGCACCTCGCCTTCGCGCGGTACGGGGCGGGGCACCCGGACGGCCTCGAAGCGGCCGCCGGCTTCGCGCACCATCAGTGCGCGCATCGAATCGTCTTTCGACATGGAGAACTCCTTGTGTGGCTTGAAGAGGCGTCCATTGTTCGATCTTCAAAACTGAACGTAAACTCACAGAACTGCATCACATCCATTCATTTTTGATGGGTTGAAGACCATGGACTGGAGCGACGTGAAGATCTTCCTGGCGGTGGCCAGGGCCGGTTCGCTGGGCGGCGCCGCGCGCCTCACCGGCCAGTCGCAGCCGACCATGGGGCGCCGGCTGCGCGTGCTCGAGCGCGAGGTCGGGCAGGCGCTGTTCCAGCGCGGCAAGGACGGCTTCGTGCTGACCGACGAAGGGGCCGCGGTGCTCGCGCATTCGGAGCGGATGGAAGAGGAGGCGCTGGCCTTCGAGCGCCGGCTGGCCGGCCAGGCGCAGCAGCTCGAGGGCCAGTTGCGCGTGTCGTCGTCGGACTGGTTCGGCGTGCACATCCTCACGCCCGTGTTCGCGGAGTTCGTGCAACAGCACCCGCTGGTCAACATCGAGCTGATCACCGATGCGCGCCTGTTCAGCCTCGCGCGGCGCGAGGCGGACCTGGTGTTCCGCATCCAGCCCTTCGACGAAGCGGACGTGGTGCAGCGCAAGGCCGTGCACGTCGCCTACCGCGTCTACCGCGCGAAGGGCACGGCGCATCCGGTGCGAAGCGATGGCCAGGGCGTGCCGCTGATCACGCTCGACAGCGCGTACCAGGACTTTCCCGATGCGGCCTGGCTGCGCAAGAAGCTGCCGAAGGCGCGCGTGGCCTTCGGCAGCAACAGCCGCGAGGCGCAGGCCCGGATGTGCGCCGCGGGCGTGGGCCTGGCCGTGCTGCCCGCGCCGTTGGGCGATGCCTGCGCGGCGCTCGAGGTCGTCGATCTGGGCGGACTGCCGCCGGGGCGCGACGTCTGGGTCGGGTTCCACCGCGACCTGCGCCGCCTCGGGCGGTTGCGGGCCCTGGTCGACGCGACGGTGGAACGCCTGTCCGCGAGCTAGAAAACCATCCCGCCCGCGACGTCGATGGTGCAGCCCGTGACCCAGCCCGCATCCTCGGAGACGGCGAAGGACACCGCCCCGGCGATGTCCCGCGGCTGGCCGGCGCGGCCCAGCGGCGTCTTCGGCACGAAGTGGGCCGAATAGGCCTCGGCACCGGCCGCGTTGCCCTCGGTGAGGACGAAGCCGGGCGCGATGCCCACCACGCGGATGTGGCGCGGACCGAGCTCCATACCGAGGCTGCGGGTCAGCACGTCGACGGCGCCCTTGGTCGCGCAATAGACGTGTGCCTGCGGCGAGGGGCTGGTGGCCACGCCCGAGCTGATGTTGACCACCGTGCCGCCGCTGGGCAGCACGCGCGCGGCGGCCTGCGTCATCAGCAGCAGGCCGCGCACGTTCAGGTCGAAGTGCTCGGCGATGCTCTCGGGCGTGATCGTGTCGAGCGAATCCAGCCTGTAGGTACCGGCGTTGTTCACGAGGATGTCGAGCCTGCCGAAGCGCGCCAGCGTGGCATCGACCAGCGACTGGATCTGTGCCGGCCGGGAGATGTCGGCCTGCACCGCCACGGCCTGGCCGCCGGCGGCGGTGATCCGGTCGACCACGGCGGCCGCTTCCTTCTCGCTGCGTGCGTAGTTGACGACGACGCTGGCGCCGTCGCGTGCGAGGCGCTCGGCGATGCCCGCGCCGATGCCCTTCGAGGAGCCGGTGACGATGGCGACCTTGCCTGCGAGATGGGTCATGGTGAATCCTTTGAATGGTGAAGCGTTGGACCCGACGATAGGCCGCCGATTGCTGAATTGAAATATGGATCGGGTCGATGCGGTTTGAAGTCGAGCTTCATAATGAAGCGATGGCTCCCGACCTCATCCCGTTCATTGCGGTCTTCGCCCGCGTCGCGCATCACGGCAGCTTCACGCGCGCCGCGGCCGAGCTCGGCGTGTCACCCTCGGCGCTGTCGCAGACGCTGCGCTCACTCGAGAAACGGCTCGGCGTGCGGCTGCTCGACCGCTCCACGCGGCGCGTCAGCGTCACGGAGATCGGCCAGAGCTTCCTGCAGGATGCGGCGCCCGCGCTGGCGGCGCTGTCGGCCGCCGTGGAGCGCGTCAACGAGGTGCGCGAGAAGCCGGCCGGCCTGCTGCGCATCAACCTCTCGCGCGTCGCGTTCGAGCTGCTGCTGCTGCCGCACCTGGCCGCGTTCGCGCAGGCCTATCCGGACATCAAGCTCGAGCTGCATTGCGACAACGCGCTGGTCGACCTCATCGGCAGCGGCTTCGACGCGGGCATCCGGCTCGGCGAGAACCTCGCGCAGGAGGTCGTCGCCGTGCCGCTCGGCGGCCCGCATCGCATCGCGACCATCGCGGCGCCGAGCTAGCTGAAGGGACGCGCGGCGCCGCGCACGCCCGAGGAGCTGAGCCAGCACCGCTGCATCAACATCCGGCTGAGCAACAGCGTCTACCGCTGGGAGTATTCGAACAAGGGCCGCGACTTCGAGGTGGAGGTCGATGCCGCCATCCTCACCAACGACGGGGACGTCTTGCTGAGCGCCGCGCGCGCCGGCGCCGGCATCGCCTGCGTGTTCGAGGCCCAGGTGCACGACGACCTCGCGAGCGGCCGGCTCGTGCCCCTGCTCAAGCCTTGGTGGCCCAGCTTCCCGGGCTTCCACCTCTATCACGCCAGCCGCATGCACGTGCCGCGCAAGCTGCGCGCCTTCATCGACTTCATGCAGCAGCGCACGGGCCCGCGGCGGCGCTGATCAGCGCGGCGTGGCGAGCGAGCGCAGGTAGGCGATCAGGTCGGCGCGGTCCTGCGCGCCGGGCACGTTCAGCGGCATGGTGGTGCCGGGCACCGCCTGGGTCGGCGCCGCGAGGAAGGCCTCGAGGCCCTGCACGTCCCAGGGCCGGGTCGAGGCCGCCATGCCCGGCGAATAGCGAAAGCCCTCGGCCTTGCCCGCGACGCGGCCGAAGGCGCCGTCGAGGTGCGGGCCGATGCCGTCCCTGCCGGTGACCGAGTGGCAGGCGGCGCAGCGGGCGAAGGTGGTCTTGCCGCGCGCCAGGTCGCCGGCGCCGGGGTCGACGGTCTGCGCCTGCGCCGCGCCGATCCCTCCCAGGGCCGCGAGGCAGGCGGCGATCAGCTTCGGTCCGAGCTCGTTCGTTGTCATCGTGGATTTCCAATCGTGGGTGGCGCGGCGCTTCATGCCCGCTTGAGTTCTTCCGCGGCGAACGGCAGCCGGCGGATGCGCTTGCCGGTCGCCGCGAACACGGCGTTGAGGACCGAGGGCGCGGTCAGCACGGTGCCGACCTCGCCGATGCCGCCCGGCGTTTCGGTGCTCGGCACCAGGTGCGTCTCGATGACGGGCATCTCGTCCATGCGCAGCACGCGATAGGTGTCGAAGTTGCCTTGCTCGACGCGCCCGTCCTTGATCGAGATGTTTCCGTAGAGCACCGCCGACAGTCCGAAGGCCGTGCCGCCCTGCATCTGCGCGACCACGGTGTCGGGGCTGATCAGGCGTCCGCAGTCCACCGCGATCACTACGCGATCGACACGCACCGCGCCGTCGGCATCGACGCTCACCTCCGTCACCTGGGCCGCGTAGCTGCCGAAACAGAAGGTCGGCGCGACGCCGCGGCCCTTGCCGGCGGGCAGGGCGCCACCCCAGCCGGACTTCCGCGCCACCAGTTCCAGCACGTGGCGCGCGCGCGGATGCTTCTCGAGCAGATCATGCCGGTAGGCGATGGCATCGCTGCCCGCCAGGTGCGCGAGTTCGTCGACGAAGCATTCGACCGGGAAGGCGTTCTGCATGTGGCCGACGCCGCGCCAGAAGGCGGTGGTGATGCCCGCAGGCGGTTCCTCGCGCACGTACTCGACCAGCACGTTCGCGAAGCCGTAGGGTCCGGCTGCGTCGCGGATGGCATCGCCGTCGAGCTCGTTCTGGAACCGTGCCGGTGCCCAGCGCGCGAGGATCGAGGAGGCGGTCACGCGGTGATGCCATGCCACCGGCCTGCCACGCGCATCGAGCGAGGCGCTGAGCCGGTTGTAGTGGTACGGGCGGAAGGTGCTGTGCTGCGTGTCCTCCTCGCGCGCCCACACCACCTTGACGGGGCCATTCACCTGTTTCGCGATCTTCACGGCCTGGATCACGAAGTCGATGTCCAGCCGTCGGCCGAAGCCGCCGCCGAGCAGGTGGTTGTAGACCTCGACGCGTTCGATCGGCAGGCCCGTGAGTTCGGCCGCGGCGGCCTGCGCGCGCGCAGGCATCTGCGTGCCGACCCAGAGCTCGCAGGCATCGGGCCGCACGTGCACGGTGCAGTTCACCGGCTCCATCGGCGCATGCGCGAGCAGGGGCTGCTGGTAGACCGCATCGACCGTGCGCGCGGTGCCGCGCGCGGCCGCCACCGTGTCGCCTTCCTTGCGCGCCACGGCGCCGGAGCGCGACGAGGCGTTGGCCAGCGCGGCGATCAGCTTCTCGGTCGAGTAGTCCGCGTTGGTGCCTTCGTCCCAGCGGATCTCGAGCGCGGCCAGGCCCTTGCGCGCCGCGCCCATGTGGTCGGCCACCACCGCGACCGCGTTGTCGATGCGCACGACCTGCCGCACGCCCTTGACCGCCATGGCCCGGGTGTCGTCGACCGACGCCAAGCGCCCGCCGATCACCGGGCAGTGGGCGATCGCGGCGATGCGCATGCCCGCGACGCTGGCATCGAGGCCGTAGCGCGCGCGGCCGTTGACCTTGTCGGGTCC
This sequence comes from Variovorax sp. GW821-FHT09B01, assembly GCF_059418345.1. Taxonomy (NCBI): domain Bacteria; kingdom Pseudomonadati; phylum Pseudomonadota; class Betaproteobacteria; order Burkholderiales; family Comamonadaceae; genus Variovorax; species Variovorax sp. GW821-FHT09B01. The sequence continues at coordinate 270,954 of NZ_JBWKPQ010000001.1, forward strand.
GTCCAGGCGCAGCAGCGGCTGGCCGATCCGCTTGAGCGTCGCCAGGTCCTTGAGCGGCACCTCGGCGGGCACGGGCAGGCCCGCGGCCGCATGGGCGAGCTGCCCATAGCCGAGCTTCCTGCGCGTGGGCACGTGCTCCACCGCGCCGTCGCTGGCGCGGCAGGTCGACGCATCGACCTTCCACTGGCGCGCCGCCGCCTCGACCAGCAGCAGCCTGGCCGTGGCGCCGGCGTGGCGCATCGGCTCCCAGGTGCTGCGCACCGAGGTCGAGCCGCCCGTGATCTGCCCGCCGGTCAGCGGATTCGAATAGCGCGTCTCGTCGGCGGGCGCATGCTCAAGACGAACGCGGCGCGGATCGATCTCGAGCTCCTCCGCGATCAGCAGCGCGACCGCGGTGTATATCCCCTGGCCCATCTCCACGCGCGGCATCACCAGCGTGACGAGGCCGTCGGTGCCGATGCGGACCACGGCATTGGGCGCGAAGGCCTCGGGCTGCGCGCCCGCGGCCTTGGCGTCGAGCGGCGGCAGGCTCACCGTCAGCGCCAGCCCGCCGCCGGCGGCCAGCGCCGTGGCGACGAAGGCGCGGCGCGTCAGGCCGTGGGAGGAGGCGGCATCGGCCATGGGCATGCGGTCGTTCTTCATGTCAGGCCGCCTTGATCGGGATCAGCGTGGCGGCGCGCTGCACCGCGGCCTGGATGCGCACATAGGTGCCGCAGCGGCAGATGTTTCCCGACATGCCGCCCACGATGTCCGCGGGCGTGGGGCGCGGCGTGGCCGCGAGCAGTGCCGTGGCCGACATGATTTGGCCCGACTGGCAGTAGCCGCATTGCACGACGTCCAGTTCCAGCCAGGTCTTCTGCACCGCCTGGCCGACCGCCGTCGCGCCGATGCCTTCGATGGTGGTGATGCGCTGCGCGCCCACCGACTCGACGGGCGTGATGCAAGAGCGGATCGCGACGCCGTCCTGGTGCACGGTGCAGGCGCCGCACAGGCCGGCACCGCAGCCGAACTTGGTGCCGTACAGGCCCAGCACGTCGCGCAGCACCCAGAGCAAGGGCGTGTCGCCGTCGACATCGACCTCGCGCGAGGTGCCGTTGATGTGGAGTGTGAAGGGCATGGTGCGGTCCGTGGGCATGTTGGGGTGCGCAAAGTCTAGGGACGCGCATCGCCGGCACACAGGCCCGAAGTCGCTAAGGCCTTTGAAGCCAAACTGAACAATCGGCCGCCGGACTCCGGTCCGTTCGACCCCGCGTCGAGCGCACGCGAATAGCGCGAAAGCGCTCGGCCCCGACCGCTCGAAAACCCTTGGCATCGATCTTGCGGAACCGCGCCAGAATCCGGTCTCGTTTTTGATCCTGGTTTCTTTAATGGTGCTTTTTAATCGGATGTGCCGAGTTTTCGAGGCGATACGCCTCATGGCGGTGCACCCGTGCCAGAGCCACCTGTCCGTCGTTCGGGCGTGCCGCGAGGGGGCGCTCGGCGTTCCATCGAGCCTTGAGAAGTGAGCCACCCATGAAGAGTCTTGTAGTTGCCGCCGTCGCGCTGTCGACGGCTTGTTGCGCCTGTGCGCAGAGCAGTGTGTCGGTGCAGGGATTGATCGACGAATACGCGGGATCGATGCGCTACGCGGGCGACCTCGGCCGCACCAAGGTCCTCGGAAGCGGCGGCATGACCACCTCGTTCTTCGGCTTCGCCGGTACCGAGGACCTGGGCGGCGGGCTCAAGGCCTACTTCGCGCTCAATGCCTTCTTCCGTGCCGATACCGGCAAATCGGGTCGCTTCGATGGCGATCCCTATTTCGCGCGCGATGCCAACGTCGGCATCGCCGGTGCCTACGGCAGCCTGCAGCTCGGGCGCGCCGCGGCGCCGAACTTCATCCCCACCGTGCTGGTGAACCCCTTCGGCAACTCCTTCGCGTTCTCGCCGCTGGTGCTGCATGCCAACGTCAACACCGCGCGCTGGCTGTACCGCACCTCGCCGTCCGACACGGGCTGGAGCAACCAGTTCATCTACAGCACGCCGAGCTTCGGCGGCCTGCGCGTGAACCTGCACTACCAGTTCGGCGAGCAGTCCAGTGACACCGGCTACAAGGGCAAGAACAACACCGGCATCAGCGCGACCTACGTCAGCGGGCCGCTCACGGTGGCGGGCTTCTACGAGCGCGACCAGATCTCCAACCCGGTCAACCCGGGCGTCATCACGGCCACGGTCGACGGCGCGGTGGTGCCCACCACGCGCAAGGACTGGATGCTGGGCGGCGCCTACGACTTCGGCCTGCTCAAGGCCTATGCGAGCTACGGCCGATCGAAGGCCGACGCGACCGGCTATCGCGGGACCACGAGTTCCCTCGGCGCCAGCGTGCCGGTCGGGTCGACCGCGGGGCAGATCCTCGCGGCCGTCGCGAGGACGAAGATCGCCGGCTCCTACGACGGCACCCGCACGACGGTGAGCCTGGCCTACGATCACTACCTGTCGAAGCGAACCGACGTCTATGCCGTCCTCATGCGCGATCGCGCGACCGCCATGGCGGGCGGCAACAGCTTCGGCGTCGGCATCCGCCACCGCTTCTAGCGGCCGCGCGAGCCGACGCCAGGCTCGATCCCCCGGTTTCCCTCGTTCCTTTCATCCATCCACAGAGACAAGCCCGGTGAACTTTTTCTTGATCGATATCGTTTTTGATACTAGTATCGCAAATGAGCGAAACGGACTCCATGCCGAGACCGTTTCGATGGCCCATCCATCCGCCGGCGCCGGGCTTTCCGCGTCGAACCAGGAGTCCTGACGTGTCATCCACCCCAGATTCGACCGCCTCCGCGCCACGCGACGACGCCGTCTCGGGCTACGCCTGGAAGGCGCTGGCCGGCTCCGCCATCGGCTATGCGATGGACGGCTTCGACCTGCTGATCCTGGGCTTCATGCTCACCGCCATCTCGGCCGACCTGCACCTCACGCCGGGCCAGGCCGGCTCGCTGGTGAGCTGGACGCTGGTCGGCGCCGTCATCGGCGGCATCGTTTTCGGCTCGCTCAGCGATCACTTCGGGCGCATCCGCGTGATGACCTGGACCATCGTCCTGTTCGCGGTGTTCACCGGGCTCTGTGCCTTCGCGCAGGGCTACTGGGACCTGCTGGTCTACCGGACCATCGCGGGCATCGGCCTGGGCGGCGAATTCGGCATCGGCATGGCGCTGGCGGCCGAGGCCTGGCCCGCCAGGCATCGGGCCCGCGTTTCTTCCTACGTGGCGCTGGGCTGGCAGCTGGGCGTGCTGGGCGCCGCCTTGCTCACGCCGCTGCTGATGCCCCACATCGGCTGGCGCGGCATGTTCCTGGTCGGCGTCGTGCCCGCGCTCGTGGCCTGGGTGATCCGCAACAAGCTGCACGAGCCCGAGGTGTTCGTGCGCAAGCCCAAGGCCCGGGGCTCGCGCCTGAGGTCCTTCAAGCTGCTGGTCAAGGATGCGCAGACGACCCGCACCAGCCTGGGCATCGTCGTGCTGTGCGCGGTGCAGAACTTCGGCTACTACGGGATCATGATCTGGATGCCGAGCTTCCTGGCCAACAAGCTCGGCTTCAACCTCACGAAGTCGGCCATGTGGACCTCGGTGACCATCCTCGGGATGATGCTGGGCATCTTCGTCTTCGGCCAGCTGGCCGACCGCATCGGGCGCAAGCCGAGCTTCCTGCTGTTCCAGGCCGGTGCCGTGGCGATGGTGCTGGCGTACTCCCAGCTGTCCGATCCGGTCTCGCTGCTGTGGGTCGGCGCGGTGCTCGGCATGTTCGTCAACGGCATGCTGGGCGGCTACGGCGCGCTGATCTCCGAGGCCTATCCCACGGAAGCCCGCGCCACGGCGCAGAACGTGCTGTTCAACCTCGGCCGCGGCATCGGCGGCTTCGGCCCGGTGGTGGTCGGCGCGCTGGTCGCCGCCTACTCGTTCCAGATCGCCATCGCGCTGCTCGCCGCGATCTACCTGGTCGACATGGTCGCCACCTACTTCCTCATTCCCGAACTCAAGGGCAAGGAGCTCGAATGATGCTCGCCGCCATCGACCACCAATCGCCCGCGTTCCGGCCCGTGCATCCGCCCGCGCTGCAGGGCGAGGGCGCCTGCTTCCAGCGCAACGCGCAATCCGTGGCCTCGTACCACTGCGAGGTCGCCGAGCACCGCTGGGTCAACGACCGCTACAAGTACCTGAAGCTCAGCGCGCCGGCCGACCTGGCGGGCGCGACCAGGCCCGGGCAGTTCTACCAGCTCAAGTGCCCGACGACGAACGACCTCCAGCCTTTCCTGCTGCGCCCGATGAGCGTCTACGGCGTGGGGCCGGGGGCGGGCACGATCGAGTTCCTCTACAACGTCACCGGCACCGGTACCCACGCGCTGGCCTCGCTGCCCGTCGGCGGCGCGATGGACATCGTCGGCCCGCTGGGCAACACCTTCACGCTGCCGCCCGACGACGAACGCATCATGGTCGTCGCGCGCGGCGTCGGCCTGGCGACGATGGCGCCGCTGCTGCAGCAGGCGGCCAGGATGGGCATCGCGATCACGGCTGTGATGTCGGCGCGCGCCCCCAAGGACCTGATGCGCGACGAGTTCCTGCGTGGCGCCGAGGCCGACGTGCATTGCGTCTACGACTCCGACGGCAGCTCCTCGGTGGAGGCCATGGACACGCTGGTGCGCCGTCTGCTCGGCGAACGGCACCACGACGCCGTCTACACCTGCGGCTCGCACCGCGTGCTGATGCTGCTGCAGCGCATCCTCGCCGACCATCCCGGCACCCGGGGCGAGGTGGCGATGGAGCAGCGCATGGCCTGCGGCATGGGCGTGTGCCTGTCCTGCGTCAGGCTGTTCGACCGCGAGGGCGACAAGCAATTCCTGCGCGTCTGCCGCGAAGGTCCCGTGTTTCCCATCGGCGACGTGGTCGGGGAGGTGGAGTTTGGCTGATCTCAACGTCAGGGTCGGCGACGTGGGCCTGCGCAACCCGGTCATGCCGGCCTCGGGCTGCTTCGCCATCGAGTACGCGGAAGCGCTCGACTTCAACCGGCTGGGCGCGCTGGTGATCAAGAGCGTCTCGCCCAAGAGCCGTGCCGGCAACCCGACGCCGCGCGTGGCGGAAACCCGTGGCGGCATGCTCAATGCGATCGGCATTCCGAGCAAGGGCCTGGACTACTACCGCGAGACGGTGCTGCCGCCCTACACGCGCTTCGACACGCCTGTCGTGGTCTCGATCTCGGCGGACACGGTCGACGAGTTCGCCGATGCGGTGGCCGAGATGTCGCTGCCCGAAGTGGCGGTGATCGAGGCCAACATCTCCTGCCCCAACCTCGAGGCCGACGGCATGGCCTTCGCGATGACGCCCGAGACCACCTACAAGGTCGTGAGCGCGATCCGTCGCCGCACGCATCATCCCGTGTGGGCCAAGCTCACGCCCAATGCCTCGCACGTGGCAACGGTGGCGAGGGCCGCGGAAGAAGCCGGCGCCGACGCGCTCGTGATGGGCAACACGGTGCTGGCCATGTCGATCGACGTACGCACCCGCAAGCCCATGCTCGGCAACGTGATGGGCGGCCTGTCGGGACCGGCCATCAAGCCGATCGCGCTGCGCATGGTGCACCAGTGCTATCGCAGCGTGCGCATCCCGGTCATCGGCTGCGGCGGCATCGCGAGCGCGCACGACGCGGTCGAGTTCATGCTGGCCGGCGCGAGCGCGGTCCAGGTCGGCACGGCCTCCTTCATCGATCCGGGCGCGATGCAGAAGATCATCGACGGCCTGGTCGCGTACTGCGACGAGATGGGCGTGAAGAACATCCGCGACCTGACCGGCCAGGTCAAACTCGACCGCCAGCTCTCGGACCGTTGGCTGCGCTTCGCGCAGCAGTCGGGCTAGGGGAGGGCAAGGATGATGAGCCTGCCGGGACTTCGCCCCATGGCCGAGAAGCTGTTCTCCGACGTGCGCGAGCTGACCTTCGACGGGGTCGGCGTCACGCGGCAGAGCTACGGCCGCGGCGAATCGGACACCGCCGACTACCTGCGCGCCTTCGCCGCGAGCGAAGGGCTCGAGGTCCGGGCCGACCGGGCCGCGAACCTCGTGTTCGGGCTGCCGCAGACCGCGGCGGCGAGCGCGGTGACCTGGTGCGGATCGCACATCGACTCGGTGCCGCAGGGCGGTAACTTCGACGGCTACGCGGGCGTGGTCGCGGGCCTCCTGTGCCTGGTCGCGCAGAAGGCCGGCGGCACGCCCTACGCACGCCCGCTCGAGGTGGTCGCGTTTCGCGGCGAGGAGAGCGCCTGGTTCGGCAAGGCCTACATGGGCTCTGGCGCGCTGTTCGGCAAGGTCAGCGAGAGCGACCTCGCGCTCAAGCAGCGCAGCACCGGCGAATCGATGGAGGCCTGCATGCGGCGCTGCGGCGCCGACGTGGAGGCGATCCGCGCGCAGCAGCCGCTGCTCGACAAGGCGCGCATCAAGGCCTACCTCGAGCTGCACATCGAGCAGGGGCCGGTGATGGTCGCGCGCCAGCTCCCGCTGGCCGTGGTCTCGGGCATCCGCGGCAACGTGCGGCACAACCGCGTGGTCTGCCACGGCGATGCGCAGCATTCGGGCGTGGTGCCACGCTGGCTGCGCCATGACGCCATGTTCGCGGTCGCCGACCTGATCATGCGCATCGACGAGCACTGGCGCGTGCTGCTGGAGCGCGGCACCGACCTGGTCGTGACCACGGGCATCGTCAGCACCGATCCGGCCGAGCATTCGATCTCGCGCATTCCCGGGCAGGTGAGCTTCAGCCTCGAGGCGCGCAGCAAGAGCACGGACGCGCTCGAGGCCTTCTACCAGCTGGTGCGCGCCGAATGCGGCTCGATCGAGCGCGAGCGCGGCGTGCGCTTCGAATTCGACCGGCGCCTGCTCAGCGATCCCGCGACCATGGACGAGAAGCTCTGCGGCGTGCTGTCCGAAGCCTGCGCCGCGCAAGAGGCGGCCTTCGAGCTCATTCCCAGCGGCGCGGGGCACGACGCCTCGCTGTTCGCCAATGCCGGCATCCCGAGCGGCATGTTGTTCGTGCGGAACCAGAACGGTTCGCACAACCCGCACGAAGCGATGGACATCGAGGATTTCATGCTCGGCGTCGGCGCGATGGATGCGGCCTTCGCCCGATTGAAATGAGCTTGTTCATGACCCCCCGCATCACCCTGCGCCGCCCCGACGACTGGCACCTGCATCTGCGCGACGGCGCCATGCTGCAGACGGTGCTGCCCTACAGCGCCGCGCAGTTCGGCCGCGCCATCGTCATGCCGAACCTCAAGACCCCCGTGACGACCACCGCGCTCGCGCGGGCCTACCGCGAGCGGATCGTGGCGGCCCTGCCGCCCGGTGCCAGCTTCGTGCCGCTGATGACGGTCTACCTCTGCGACGGCACCTCCGCCGACGACCTGTGCCGCGGCTTCGAGGACGGCGTGCTGACCGCGGCAAAGCTGTATCCGGCCGGCGCGACCACGCATTCCGAGCATGGCGTCACGTCGATCGCGAAGGTGGCGCCGGTGCTCGAGACGATGCAGGCCATCGGCATGCCGCTCCTGCTGCACGGCGAGAGCACCGATCCGGCCGTCGACGTCTTCGACCGCGAGGCGGTGTTCATCGACTCGACGCTGCGTCCGCTGTTGCGCGACTTTCCCGCGCTCAAGGTGGTGCTGGAGCACATCACGACCGAGGAGGCCGCGGACTTCGTCAGGGCCGATGCGAGCGGGCGCCTCGCGGCGACGATCACGCCCCAGCACCTGATGTTCAACCGCAACGCGATCTTCACGGGCGGCATCCGGCCGCACTTCTATTGCCTGCCGGTGCTCAAGCGCGAGCGCCATCGGCTGGCGCTGCGCAAGGCGGCGACCTCGGGCGATGCGCGCTTCTTCCTCGGAACCGACTCCGCGCCGCACCTTCGCACGCTGAAGGAGGCGAGCTGCGGCTGTGCCGGCATCTTCAACGCGCCGGTCGCGCTGCAGAGCTATTGCACCGTGTTCGAGGAGGAGGGCGCGCTCGACAGGCTCGAGGCCTTCGCGAGCCTCAACGGTCCGCGCTTCTACGGTCTCGCGCCCAACGAGGCGAGCGTGACGCTGGAGCGCTCGCCCTGGGAGGTGCCGCAGGACGTGGCGCTCGCGGCCGGCGGGGCGCTCCATCCCTTCCTCGGCGGCAGCCGCCTGCCATGGGCCCTACGGGATGCGCCCGTGCCCGAGCCGGTCGCGGCGTGAGTTCCCGCACCGCCTCGCGCCTCGCCGGAGACCGCGGGTGCCTGAATTCGCCTATAGTTTCTTTTTCGATCCATAAAGTGGAAAACGAGATGGAAGCTGCGAATTCGACCTTCAAGTCATCGATCGACTACGTGGCGCTGGGCAACCGCCTGCGTGCCTACCGGGTGGGTGCCTCGTTGCTGGCCGAGGACGTGGCCGAGCGGCTGGGCATCTCGCGCGCTGTCGTGTACCGGCTCGAGAAGGGCGAGATCGTCAAGATCGAGACGCTCGAGCGCCTGGCCCACCTGCTCGACACCACGCTGGCGTCGCTGCTCGGCGTGGAGGTGGAGTACTACTCGACCGCGCTGGGCCTGTTCGAGCGCATGCGCCAGCTCGAGGAATCGTCCGACCGCATCCTCGCGCACTTCGAGCCCATCTCGCTGCTGCTGACCTCGGAGGACTACCTGCCGATCCTGCGCCAGATGCTGATCGAGGCCTCGCCCAAGGGCGCGGGCAAGGGGCCGACCTCGGCCGACATCGACAAGATGCTGCAGATCATGCAGGAGCGCCGCGCCTTCTTCCAGCGCCGGCGGCCGCACATCGTGAGCCTGATCGGGCTGCGCGAGCTCGAGCGCTTCGTCGACACCGGCTTGGTCGGCCGTATCGACCTGCCGGAGAGCGTGCGCACCGAGCGCCGGCTGGCGGCGCGCCGCGAGGTCGAGCGCATCGCCGACCTGATGGAGAGCGAGCCGATCGACGTGCAGATCGGACTGATCGACGACGCCATGCCGACCGCGACCTTCCAGGTCTTCTCCGGCCGCGCCGGCAGCGTGCTGGCCGTGAGCCCGTTCCGGCTCGGCGAGCTGCCGAACGTGCGCAACGGCATCGCGACCGTGACCGCCTCGCCCGAGGCGGTGCGCATGTACGAAGCCATGATCGGCCGGCTCTGGAAAGCTGCCTACAAGGGCAAGGCGGGTGCGATGCACCTGCGCAAATTGCTCGACCGAATTCACTAGCCGAAGGCACGACCGCCATGACCACTGCCCCAGACTCGACTCCGACCCGCCTCGATGTCGCCGCCCGGCTGCTCGATGCCGGCTGCGTGACCTTGCGCACCGACGAGCCCTTCCGGCTTCCCTCGGGATGGGCGACGCCGGTCTACATGGATTGCCGGCGGCTCGTTTCCTTTCCCGAGGCGCGCCGCGCGCTGGTGGGCCATGCCATCGAGCTGCTCAAAGCCGATGGCTGCCTGGCCGGCGTCGGCTCGATCGCGGGCGGCGAGTCCAGCGGCATCGCGCTGGCGGCCTGGATCGCGGATGCGCTGGACCTGCCGATGCAGTACGTCCGCAAGCGCGCGATCGGCGCCCGCCAGGTCGAGGGCGTGGTGCGCGCCGGCGAGCGCGCGCTGCTGGTCGACGACATGATGGCGGCCGGCGCATCGAAGGCCAATTTCGCGCGCGCGTTGCGCGCCGCGGGTGCCGAGGTCGGCGATGTGCTCGTGCTGTTCGACTACGGCATGTTCGGCGCCGGCCGCATGCTGGCCGCGCTGGGGCTGAAGGTCCATGCGCTGGCGAACTGGCACGACATCCGCGCGGTCGCGGCGCAACGAGGCAGTTTCGGCCGCGAGGTGATCGCCGAGTTCGACGATTTCCTGCGCGATCCGGTCGCGTGGTCCGCGGCGCACGGCGGCAAGGGTTTCATCACTGAGCACATCGAAAGCAACGCACCATGAACTTCCAGGACATCAGCACCCGCTTCGCGAACGACCTGTCGGGCTCCGACGCCTTCAAGCTGCTGTACCGCGGCGCCTTCGACCTCATGAAGTCGGACCTCGACAACGCGGGCCTCTATTTCGTCATCGGGGTGGCGGCCCAGGCCTTCGTCCAGAAGTACGAGGACCAGGGCATCACGGTGGAGTTCGCCGACAACGCCAAGGCCACGATGGTGGCCCTGAACACCCGCATCCTGGCCGCGTTGGCCGCCGAGCCCGCGCAGCGCTTGCGCATCCTCGGCGAGGTCGCGACCGAGTACGAGTGGAACGTCACGGCGTTCTGAAGCTCAGAGATCGAGGACGAGCCGCGCGGAACAGCTGCGCGACACGCACGGCAGCATCAACGTCCCCGACGCCTTCTCGGGCTCGGTGAGGAAGGAGTCGCGATGCTCGGGCCGGCCCTCGAGCACCGTTGTCATGCAGGTGCCGCAATGGCCTTCCTCGCACGAGGTCTCGATGTGCACGCCGTGGGCGCGCAGCACCTCGACGATGCTCCGGCCCGCTTCCACCTGCGCCGAGATGCCCGAGGCGGCGGCGCAGACCTCGAACGCGGCCTGCGGCGCCGATGCAGCGGCGGGCGTCGAGCCCGCGCCGAAGTATTCGAAGCGGACCTGGTCGGCCGGCCATTGCGCCGCGGCTTGGCGCACGAGTTCCATGAAGGGGCGCGGTCCGCACAGGTAGAGGTACTTGCCCGGCGCCGGATCGCCGACGATCGATGCCAGCAGCTCGGGCAGCGCGTCGGGGCCATGACCCTGGTGGTGCCTCACGGCAGGGGCCAGGGCCGCGTCCTCGAGATGCCGGCGGAAGGCGACGTGTTCCGCCGACTGCGCGAAGTAGTGCAGCTCGAGCGCTCTTCCGGCGCCGCTCAGGTGCGAGGCCATGCACAGCAGCGGCGTGATCCCGATGCCGCCCGCGACGAGGATGAAGCGCTCGCCGTCCTGCGCGAGCGGGAAGTGGTTTTTCGGCGCGCCGATGGTGAGGACGTCGCCTTCGTTCACGGCCTCGTGCATGAAACGGGAGCCGCCGCGCGAGCGCGGATCACGCTTCACGCCGATGACATAGCGCCCCTCGCCATGGGGTGCGCACAGCGAGTACTGCCTGGTTTCGCCCCCACCGACATCGACATCGATGTGGGCGCCGGGCTCGTAGGGCGGAAGCGCTTCGGCGCCGATGGCGACCAGCTCGAAGGAACAGATGTCGGTGGCCTCGGGCACCTTGCGTTGGACTTTGACTTGCATGGGTATCGACGGAGTGGGTGGATGGATGGCGTTCGGTTCGGTGTTCAGGCGGCTGGCCCGGCTTCGGCCACGACCTCGCAGATGTAGGAACGATGCGGCGCCGAGCCGCTGATCGGGTCGAGATCGCCGTCGTCGACCAGCAGGTTGAAGTTCGAGCCCTGTTCGGAGAGCGGTGCGTGCGCGGGCAGGCCCAGCTGCTCGTTGCCCTGCCACCAGCCGTACTGCGCGCAGACCACGCGCGGATCGAGGCTGGGATCGAGCGTGGCCTTGAAGCGCACCGAGCCGCTCGGCGAGCGCACGCGCACCCACATGCCGGGCTTGATGCCGCGCGCCGCTGCCGTGGCGGGGTTCATGGCCACGAGCGGGTCGGGGGCCTTGCTGCGCAGCGACGCCACCTGCCGGTGCTGGCTGTGGCAGTACTGGGGCAGCTTGGCCGAGGTCAGCACGAGCGGAAAGTCCGAGCTTCCTTCGCGAAGCCGCAGCTTCGGCAGCGGCGGCACGTACACCGGCAGCGGCGACTGGCCATGCCGGTGCAGCAGCGCCGAATAGATCTCGACCTTGCCGGTGTCGGTCGCGAAGCGGAAGCCCGCGCCGTGGTGCTTCTGGTAGCGCGTCTCCAGCGGGTAGCGGATGCCCTCGGGGTGTTGCCGCAGTGCCTCCAGGCCGATCCCCAGCGGCTCGAGCATGTAGCGCATGCCTTCGTCGATGTCGCCGCCCCAGAACCGGTCGGCCAGCCCGAGCCGCTTCGCGAGTTCGAAGACGACCCATGCGTCGGAGCGGCTGTCGCCCACCGGCGCCACCATCCGCGGGCGCAGCTGCACCAGCTCCTCGGCGCCCTGGTTCACCTCGAAGCCCATGCGCAGCGCCTCGCGTTCCCAGGGCGTGCCGATCGGCAGCACCACGTCGGCGTAGTGCGCGGTCGGGGTCAGCGTCACATCGGCATGCACGAAGAAGTCGAGCCGGCGCAGCGCCTCGGCGCCGCGCAGCGGGTTGGCATGCGCGAGCAGCAGGTTGGCGCCGAAGCCGATCACGCCGCGGATCGCATAGGGCTTGGCTTCGAGGATGGCGCGGTACAGCGTGTCGCTGCCGATGCAGCCCTGCGCGGCCGGGCCGAGCGGAAGCTCGTCGATGCCCACGCATTTCGCGAGCTGCGCCGCCGACAGCAGTTCCTTGCCCGATGCCTTGCGCGCCGGCGGGTGCGCGAAGTCCACGTTGCCGCCGGCCGCGTCGAAGCTTCCCGTGAGCGCGTAGAGCAGGGCGATCGCGCGGTCGGTCTGCGTCGCGTTGGTGTGCTGGCCGACGCCCGACCACGCGTAGTAGCTGACGGGGCGGTGCGCGAACAGCAGCCGCGCGGTGTCGCGCACCTGCTGCGCGGGAACCCAGCACAGTTCCTCGGCGCGCTCGGGCGACATGGCCTCGCACAGCTCGGCATAGAGCGCGAAGGCGGGCCGGCACCGAACGGGGCCCGCGGTCGTTTGCAGCGTCCTGGCGCCGAAGAGCGCGAGGGTGCAGTCCTGCGACGCGTAGCTGGCCGTGCCGGGGTCGTAGGGCACGATGGACTCGCTCGCCTCGTCGAAGGCCACGAGCCGCTGCGAGGCGAGGCCGGTGAGGTCGGCTTCGCGCAGGAACGCGCCCGTGTCCTCGCGCACCAGCAGCGGCCCGTTCGTGTGCCGGCGGATGAAGTCGATGTCGTATTCGCCGTTGCGGATCATCTCGCCGGCGATGGCCAGCGCCAACGCGCCGTCGGAACCCGGCCGCACGCGCAGCCACTGGTGGGCACGCATCGCGAAGCCCGCCTTGCGCGGATCGACCACGACGATCTTCGCGCCGCGCGCGAAGGCCTCCGTCACGCCCGTCGCATGGTCGAGCCAGGTGGCCGACGGGTTGTGGCCCCACAGCACGATGCACCGCGTGTTCGAGAAGTCCGGAGCGCCGATGCCGCGCCCGAAGGTGAAGCCGTGGGCGACGTCCTTGTGCCAGTTGCAGATCTCGGTGCCGCGGCACAGGTTCGGGCTGCCGAAGGCATTGACCAGCCGTTCGATCCAGACGATGCCGTCGGACAGCGGCGACCCACTCGGCGAAGTGATGGCGAAGGACACCGACTCGGGACCGCTCTCGTCGCGGATGCGCCCGATGCGTTGCGCGACGAGGTCCAGTGCCTCGTCCCACGAGGCCTGGCGCCAGAGCGGATCGGCGGCCTCCTTCGGCGCCGTGCGTATCAGCGGATGCAGCAGCCGCTGCGGATTGGCGACCAGCTCCGGCGCCGCGCGGCCCTTCACGCAGAGGGCCTTGCCGGTCGGGTGGGAGGGGTTGGCTTCCTGGGCGATCAGCACGCCGTTCTCCACCACGCTGATCGAACCGCAGCGCGAGCGGCAGAGGGCGCAGAAGCCAGGGATTTTTTCGGCCATAGTTCCAGTGCCCAGGCGGAGGTGGAAGTCCGGCCTGGTGCATGATTATATATAAAGTGAAGAAAGTATATATACTTTGAGAAAAGGCGCAACATGAAGGAAAGCAGCTCGCAAGTGGCCGCGGGATCGGTCTACGAGACGCTCCGCTCCGAGATAGCGACGGCCGTGCTCGAACCCGGCGCGCCGCTCAAGCAGGACCACATCGCGGCGCGCTTCGGCGTCAGCCATGTGCCGGTGCGCGAGGCGCTCTCGCGGCTCGTCGCCGCGGGTCTGGCCACGGCCCGGCTCAACAAGGGCACCTCGGTGGCCTTCCTGAGCGCGCGCGAGGCGGTCGAGCTGATCGAGCTGCGCTGGCTGCTCGAAGGGCGGCTCATCGAGCTGGCCGTGCCCCATCTCTCGCGTGCCGACATCGCGCGTGCCACCGGGCTGCTGGACGAGCTCGGCAAGGCCAGGCAGGTCGAGGAGGTGTTCCGCCTCAACCATGAATTCCACGCGAGCCTGTATGCCAAGGCCGACCGGCCGCTGCTGTTGCAGTCGGTCGAGTCCGCGCGGCTCAACCTCGGGCGCTATCTCTACCTGCCGTGGAAGTCGAAGACCAACGTCGATCGCTCCGAGGCCGAGCACAAGAAGCTGCTGCGCCTGTGCCTGGCCGGCGATGCGCAGGGCGCGAAGGCGATGGTGACGGAGCACGTCATCCATACCGGCAAGCTGATCGTCGAGATCATCGAGCAGCAGAAGACGAGCGTCGCCATCGACTAGCCACAGAGGAAGCACGGGCTGTTGCTTCGCGATCCATGATTCGTCGCGATAATGGCGCCCGTGCACGTCCTTCGAAAACTCTCGACCCTGCATCGCCTCGTGCTGGCGTGGTTCGTGCTGTCCCTGTCCGTCGCGGTCGCGTCGCCGATCGTCAAGCCTCAGCAGATCGACATCGTGTGCTCGGCCTCGGGCCACGTCACGATGGTCGTGCAGACCGAGGATGGCGCGGTGCCGATGGGCAGCATGGGCATGGACTGCCCGTTGTGCGTGATCGGCGGCCTGCCGCCAGCGATCGCGCAGGTCGAGGTGCCGATGCCGGCACCGCTGTCCTACGCCCTGCGTTCGATCCCCGCCGCGCGCATCGCCGCGGCCACCGCCGCGCCGCTGCCGGCGCGGGGGCCTCCTTCCTTCCTCTTCGCCTGAACCGCTGAATCCGTCGCACGACGGACCCTGGCGTCGCCTCGCGGGCGAGCCGGTCCGCGCGCGGCGCCCATCGTTCGTCGACGGCATGCGCGGCCACGCGCCGCTGCGCCGTCAGCGCAGCCACGCGCTGCGAGAAGAGAGATCCCGTGCCTTTCATTGCCATTCCCCACGGCCGTGGTGCCGAGCGCCTGCGCGCGCGTGCGCTGTCCTGCTTCGCGCTCGGCGCTTTCGCCGCGCCCTTCGCGCACGCCCAGGTCCAGACCACGCTGCAAGCGATCGAGGTCGACCCGCCACCCGCGCCCGCGCCCAACGGGCGCCTCAACCTCGACACGCCTTCCGACACCGGCAGCCGCCTGGGCCTGACGCCGCGCGAGACGCCGGCCTCGGTCAGCGTGGTCGACCGCGCCACCATCGAGGCGCGCGGCGCGCAGGACACGCAGGAGATCCTGCGCGCCGTGCCCGGCATCACGGCGCACAACGCGCCCGGCAACATCGGCGTGAGCTACCGCGGCTTCGGCGCCGGCTCGCTGAGCCAGATGTTCAACGGCATCAACGTGCAGTATTCGATCGCCGCGCGGCCGGTCGACAGCTGGATCTACGACCGCGTCGAGGTCATCGGCGGACCCTCGAGCTTCCTGTTCGGCGCGGGCGCGGTCGGCGGCTCGATCAACTACATCAGCAAGATCGCCGAGCGCAGCGACCTCACCGAGGCCCGGCTGCGCCTGGGCACGCAGCAACTCAAGGAGGCCTCGATCGGGCTCAACCGCCGCATCGCGGGCGATGGCGGCGCGGGCAGCCACTACGCGCGCATCGACCTCAACCGCAAGGATGCCGACGGCTGGACCGACGGCACGCACACGCGCGCCACGCAGCTCGCGGCCTCGCTGCTGTCGGACTTCGGCGGCGGCGTCACGCACACGCTGGCCTACGAGTACCAGGACGAATGGGTGGACCGCCCGTACTGGGGCACGCCGCTGCTCAATCCCGTGGTTGGCAGCCTCCGCGTGGACCCAGCCACGCGCTTCAAGAACTACAACAGCGCCGACGGCATCTATGCGCAGCGCGTGCAATGGCTGCGCTCCATCGCGGACTGGCGCGTGTCCGACGCGCTGCAGCTGAAGAACACCTTCTATGCCTACGACGCGCTGCGCGACTACCGCAACGTCGAGAGCTACCGCTTCAATGCAAGCAACACGGCCGTGATCCGCTCGGCGGCCCTGCTGCAGCGCCATGAGCAGCAGGTGGTCGGCGACCGCATCGAGGGCCTCTACAAGGGGCAGATCGCGGGCCTGCGCAGCGACTGGTCCTTCGGGCTGGACTTCAGCGTCAACAAGCAGATGCGCTTTCCGAACAGCCTGCCGGCCACGGTGAGCACGGTGAATCCGTACCTCTTCGCCACCGAGCCCTTCTTCGCGGTGCCGGGCATGCGGCCGGGCTTCAACCCCGACCGCGACAACAAGGTGACGACCACCGCGCTGTCGATCGAGAACCGCACGGCGCTCGCGCCCTCGCTGCACCTCGTGAGTGCGCTGCGCCACGATCGCATCGAACTCGCGCTGACCAATCGACGCGCCATCAGCGCCAGCGCGCCGGCCAGCTACCGGCGCAACTACAACCCGACCACGGGACGCGTCGGCCTGGTGTGGGACTTCGCGCCCGGCGCCAACCTCTATGCGCAGTACGCGACCGCGGCCGATCCGCCCTCGGGCGTGCTGTCGACCGCCTCGTTCGCCGACGTGATGAACAACAGCGAGCTCACGACCGGCCGGCAGGCCGAGGTCGGCGCCAAGCTCGACTTCTGGCAGGGCAAGGGCACGGCGACCGTGGCGGCCTACCGCCTCTCGCGCAAGAACATCGCCACGCAGGACCCGAACAACAGCGCGCTGACCGTGCTCGTGGGCGAGCAGTCGTCCAGGGGCGTGGAGATCGCGGTGGGCCTGCAGCCCACGCCGCAGTGGTCGCTGCAGGGCAACCTGAGCTACGTCGACGCGAAGTACGACAACTTCGTGCAGAACGGCGTGTCGCTCGCGGGCCGCACGCCGACCAACACGCCGGCCGTGGTGGCCAATCTCTGGGTGTCGTACGCGATCACGCCCGCGCTGCAGGCCAGCGTGGGGCTGCGCCACGTGGGCAAGACCTACGCCGACGCGGCCAACAGCGCGCGCTGTCCGTCGTACACGCTGGTCGACCTGGGCCTGTCGTGGAAGATCAACCGCTCGCTCACGCTGGTGGGCCGCGTGCGCAATGCCACCGACCGCATCTACGCGGCCAACCTCGGCAGCACCTTCGCCTACCTGGGCGCGCCGCGCACCGGCGATCTCAGCCTGCATGTCGCGTTCTGAGGAGGGCTGGTCCATGGCCCATTTCAAGCGCTGGCTGTTCCTGCTGCACCGCTGGCTCGGCATCGTGGTGTGCGCCTTCTTCGCGATGTGGTTCGTCTCGGGCGTGGTGATGATGTACGTGGGCTATCCCAAGCTCACCGAGTCGGAGCGGCTGCTGCATCTGCCGCCGCTCGCGGCCGATGCCGCGCTGCTGGGGCCGCGCGAGGCGCTCGATGCGGCGGGCATCGCGGGGCCGCTCAAGGATCTGCGCCTGGCTGTGGCCAGCGGCGGCCGCGCCGTGTATCTCGCGCAGCCGGCGGGTGGCAAGGGCGCCAAGGCCGGTGTGGTGATCGACGCGGCCACCGGCACGCCGTTGCGCCATGTCGACCGCGAACTCGCGATGGCCAGCGCCGCGGCCTTCGCGGGGCCGGGTATCGGCCTGGTGTACGAGGGCACGCTCGACGAGGACGCGTTCACTCATTCGCGCGCGCTCGACGCGCACCGCCCGCTGCACCAGGTGGCGCTGGTCGATGCCGCGCACACGCGGCTCTATGTCTCGGGCCGCACCAGCGAGGTGGTGCGCGACGCGCCGCGCGCCGAGCGGCTGTGGAACTACGCGGGCGCGTGGATCCACTGGCTGTACCCCTTGCGCGGCGGCGCGCTCGATCCGTACTGGGCCGACATCGTCAACTGGCTCTCGATCCTCGGCATCGCGGTCACGCTGATGGGCACGGCCGTCGGCATCCTGCGCTGGCGTTTCGCGAGCCGCTACCGCAGCGGCTCGCGCTCGCCGTACCGCGGCTTCATGATGCGCTGGCATCACATCACGGGCCTGCTGTTCGCGGCCGTCACGCTGACCTGGATCTTCAGCGGGCTGATGTCGATGAACCCCTGGCGCGTGTTCGACAGCGGCGCGCCCGCATTGCGCACCGAGGCGATGAACGGCGGGCCGCTCGTGCCGCTGGCTGATGCCGCTTCGCCCCAGGCGCTGATCGCGGCGGCGGGCGGCACGGTGCGCGAGCTGCGCTGGACCCGCGCCGCGGGACGCGATCTCGTGCTCGCGCGCGGCACCGCATTGCGCCCCACGGTGCTCGATGCCGCAAGCGCCGCGCCCACGGCGCTGGACGCCGACATGTTGAAGGCCGCGGTCGCGAAGCTATCGAGCGCACCGGTCGCGCGCATCGAGGTGCTGACCGCCTACGACAGCCACTACTACACGCGCGAGCCGCACACCATGACCGGCGGCGGCGACAAGCCGCTGCCCATCTGGCGCGTGGTGTTCGCGGACGAGGCCGGCACCTGGGCCCACGTCGATCCGCGCACCGGCGCCTTGCTGAACCGCAGCGACAGCCACCGCCGCGCCAGCCGCTGGCTGTTCGCGATGCTGCACAGCTGGGACTGGCGCCCGCTGCTCGAACGTCGCCCGCTGTGGGACCTGGCGATGGTGCTGCTGAGCCTCGGCGGCGCAGCGCTGAGCCTCACGGGCGTGGTGATCGGCTGGCGCCGGCTGGGCCGAAAGCTGACACCGAAGCCGGCGGCCCGGCGCATTCCCCCATTCACTCCCTCGAAGGAACATCCATGACCCGCGTACTCACCACGACCCGTCGCCGCCTGCTGCTGGGCACCGCCTCGCTGCCCCTGTGGGCCGCGCTGGCCGCCTGCGGCGAATCCGAGCCGAAGCCGAGCTTCACCGGCACCGACATCACGGGCGCCAACTACGGCCGCGACTTCGCGCTGAGCGATCCCGACGGCAAGCGCCGCACGCTGGCCGACTTCAAGGGCAAGGTGGTGATGATCTTCTTCGGCTTCACCCAGTGCCCCGACATCTGCCCGACCGCGCTGACGCGCGCGGCGGAAGTCAAGCAGCAGCTGGGCGCGGCCGGCGACGACCTGCAGGTGATCTTCGTCACCGTCGACCCGGAGCGCGACACGCCCGAGGTGATGCGCGCCTACACGGCGGCCTTCGACCCGAGTTTCCTCGGGCTGCGCGGCGACCTCGCAGACCGAGGCGACCGCGAAGGAGTTCAAGGTGTTCTACGAGAAGGTCCCCACGCGCACTTCATACACCATGGACCATTCGGCCTTCACCTACCTGATCGACCGCAAGGGCCGCATGCGCGTGGTGATGCGCTATGCGCAGAGCGCGAGCGAATTCACCGCGGACGTGCGCGCGCTGCTGGCGGCGGGCTGAGGGAAAGTCCCCATGCGGGGCGTCGCTCGCGCATAAGTTTTTGCCCGTCGCGCAAAGGACGCGCCGCGCGGCCGTCTATAGACTGCCCCGCATGCAGACCGACCCGACGCCCGCCGTGGCCCCTCCGTTCTTCTCCCCGTCGCGCCGCGAGGGCGAGTTTGTCTTCGTCAGCGGCCAGATGGCCTTCGACGCCCAGTGGCGCATCGAGGGCGGCACGGTCGGCGAGCAGACGCGGCGCTGCCTCGGTCGCATCGGCGAGATCCTCGCGGCCGAAGGCCTGGGGCTCGTCGATGTCGCGAAGACCACCGTGTGGCTGTCGCGCGTGGAGGACTTCGCCGAATTCAACCGCAGCTATGCCGAATGCTTCGATCCCGCCGCGGGCCCCGCGCCCGCGCGATCGACGGTGCGCGCCGACCTGATGGTGCCGGGCGCGCTGGTCGAGATCGAAGCTATCGCGCATGCACGCCGCGCCCGCCGCGCACCTGGAGCCTGACGCCATGAGCACCGCATCCCCAGCCGCCTCCGAACTGCCCGACCTCGACCTCGAGGCCATCCGCGAGACCGCGCGCGCCAATGCCCAGGCGCTGCTGCGCACGCCGGTCGCGCCGCTGCACGGACCCACGGTCGAGCGCCTGCTCGGCCGCGCCGACGTGCACATGAAGCTCGAGCTGTTCCAGCGCACCGGCACCTTCAAGGCACGCGGCGCGCTCAACGTGGCACGCCGACTGTCGAGCGAGCAGAAAGCGCGCGGCATCACCGCGATGAGCGCCGGCAACCATGCGGTGGCCGCGGCCTTCGCGGCGCGCGAGGCCGGCGTCTCCGCGAAGATCGTGGTGCAGGCCTCGGCCAATCCGGCGCGCGTGGCGATGGCGCGCGCCTACGGCGCCGAGCTGCTGATCGCGCCCGACGGCGCCACCGGCTTCGCGATGGCCGAGGCGCTGGTGCGCGACGAGGGCCGCACCTTCATCCATCCCTTCGAGGGCGAGGGCACCTCGCTGGGCACCGCCACCGTGGGGCTCGAGTTCGCCGAGCAGGTGCCGGGCCTCGACACGGTGCTGGTGGCCGTGGGCGGCGGCGGCCTCGGCAGCGGCGTGGCCACGGCGATCCGCAAGCTGATGCCCGGCTGCCGCGTGATCGGCATCGAGCCCGAGGGCGCCGACGTGATGCGGCGCAGCTTCGAGGCCGGTTCGCCGCAGCGCATGGAGAAGCTCTCGACCATTGCCGACAGCCTGGCGCCGCCGATGACCACGCCGATGGCCTACGGGCTCTGCCGCCGCCACATGGAGCGCATCGTGACCGTGAGCGACGACGAGATCTGCCGCGCGATGGCCGTGATGTTCCGCGATGCCAAGCTGGCGGTGGAACCGGCCGGCGCGACGGCGCTGGCCGCGCTGCTCGGGCCCCTGCGCGAGGAATTGCGCGGGCAGCGCACCGGGCTGATCGTCTGCGGCGCGAACCTCGATGCCGAGACCTACGCGCGCCAGCTCGCGCGCGGCGAGCAGTTGCTCGAGGCCTGAGCGCCGGCTTTCCCTCTTCGTTGCGTTCGTTGTTCCGTGGCCGGTGGGTGCGCGTCGCGCCCGCCAGCCGCTCGTTGCCGTCCGTCCCTTGTCTTTCGGAGAACCCCCGATGAAGCGTCGCGCCTTCCTGCCCCTGCTGCCCGCCGGCGTCATCGCCGCTGCCTTGCCGCCGCTGGCCGCGGCGCAGCCGTCCGCCACGGCCGGCCGCACCATCCGCCTGGTGGTCGGCTATCCCGCGGGCGGCACGGCCGACGCGGTGGCGCGCCTCTATGCGGAGGAGCTGCAGAAGCGCCTGGGCGCCACCGTGGTGGTGGACAACCGCCCCGGCGCGGGCGGCCAGATCGCGGCCGAGCAGTTCCGTGCACTGCCGCCCGATGGCAGCGCGCTGCTGCTGGGCAACAGCCACATGTTCTCGACCCTGCCGCTGACCTCGCGCTCGGTGAAGTACGACCCGGTGAAGGACTTCGCGCCGGTGGCGCGGCTCGCGACCTTCGAGGTGGCGCTCGCGGTCAGCGCGGCGCAGCCCGCGAAGACGCTGCAGGAGTACCTCGCGCTGGCGCGCGCGAAGCAGGAGGCGCGCAGCTTCGGCGTGCCCGCCGCCGGCAGCTCGCCGCACTTCGTGGGCTACGTGGTCGGCAAGAAGGAAGGCATCGAGCTGCTGCCCGTGCCCTACAAGGGCGGCGCGCCGCTGCTGGCCGACCTGATGGGCAACCAGATTCCGGCCGCCGTCGATGCGCTCGGCGGGTTCCTGGGCGCGCACCGCGCCGGCAAGATCCGCATGCTGGCCGTGACCGGCCCGCGCCGCGCGGCCAGCGTGCCCGAGGTGCCGACCTTCGGCGAGCTCGGCTTCAGCGCGCTCGGCAGCTCGAGCTGGGTCGGGCTGTTCGCGCCGCCCGGCACCTCGCAGGCACTGGTCGACCGCGTGAGCGCGGCCGTGGCCGAGATCGCGGCGCTGCCGTCCACCACCGCGGGCCTGGCCAACGTAGGCTTCGATCCAGCGGCCGGCAATCCGCAGCAGCTGCGCGAGGCGGTGCGCGGCGAACTCGCGCTGTGGCAGCCGATCATCCGGGAATCCGGCTTCCAGATCGATTGACGAATGGAGCGCCGATGATCCCCACCGACACGCTGTTCAGCGCCGACTACGCGACGGCGCGCCGCAAGTTCCTGGCCGCCTGCGCGCTGCGCGGCCTCGCGCCCGAGGTGCATGGCCATCCGCTCGCGGGCGCGCAGGGCGAGGCGCTCGCCACCGACGTGGTGCGCATCGGCCCGGCCGACGCGCAGCGCGTGCTGGTGCTGACCTCGGGCGTGCATGGCGTGGAGCTGTTCGCGGGCTCGGGCTGCCAGATCGACTGGCTGCTGACGCAGTCGGCCGAGGACCTGCCGCCCGACACCGCCGTGGTGCTGGTGCATGCGATCAATCCCTGGGGCGCCTCCTGGCTGCGGCGCTACACCGAGGACAACGTCGACCTCTGCCGCAACTTCATCGACCACGCGCAGGCGCCGCCCTCGCACAAGTACGCGCCGCTGCATGCGGCGATCGCGCTCGATCCCGGCGATGCCTCGGCCGTGGCCGCGGGCGATGCGCTGCTCGCGGACTTCGCGCGAGTCCATGGCAGCGAGGCGCTCTACAACGCGCTGATGGCCGGGCAGTACACCTTCGCGCAGGGCATGGGCTTCGGCGGGCAGGCGCCCACCTGGTCGCGCCTGACCATCGAGGCCGTGCTGCGCCGCCATGGCGCGTCGGCGCGCGAGGTCTGCCTGGTCGACTACCACACGGGCCTCGGCCCCTACGGCTATGGCTCGCTGGTCGCGCTGCAACAGGGCGAGGCGCTGGCGCGTATGCGCGAGGTGTTCGGCGAGTGGGTGGTGGCGGTGCATGAGAGCGGCGCGCCCGAGGACTTCGCGCCGGTCACGGGCCACAGCACGCCGGGCTACGAACGCGCTCTGCCGCAGGCGCGCGTGACGGCGGCCGTGCTCGAGTTCGGCACCGCGCGGCCGCAGCGCATGCTCGAGCTGCTGGTGCGCGACCAGCGCGAATGGACGGCGGGCATCGGTCGCACGCAGCTGTCGGACACGCGGCGCGAGCTGCTGCGCTTCTTCTATCCGGGCGAGCCCGCGTGGCAGCGCAGCCTGGTCGACCAGTCGCGGCAGGTGATCGCGAACGCGCTGCGCTGGTTGGGCGAGGCCTGAAGCCTCGACGTCCTAGGCGTTGTCGACCTGCGCCAGCGAAGTCCGGAAGGCCTGCAGCAGGTCGTCGAAATCGGCGCGCCTGCGGCCTTCCGCGACCGACAGCGCCGACACCGTCACCGGGATGCGCGGCGAGACGCTGCGGATCGACAGCGATTCGCCGCGCGAGAAGCCCGCGGTGAAGGAGTCGATCACGCAGGGGCCGAAGCCGTCGAGCGTGAGCAGCAGCGCGGACTGGTAGGTCTGCGCCGAGAGCCGCGTGCCCGCGAACACCGCACTCTCCGACAGCAGGCCCAGCAGGGCCTTGCCGACGAGGTCGTCCTTGTCGATGCCGATGAAGTCGCGCGCCGCGATCTCGGCGATCGGCATGTCCGCGGTATCGGCGCGCTTCCTGGCGCCGGCCTCGCGGCGCTCGACCCACACCAGGTGGCCCGTGCCCACCACCTCGGCATCGATCGGGGGCGCATCGATCTCGCCATAGGCGATGCCCAGGTCGCATTCGCGCAGCGCCACCGAGCGCGCGATCTCGTCGGAATGGAGGATCTTGATCGAGACCGCGCTGCGCGGATGGCGCGCCTTGAACGACGCGAGCGCGCGCGACAGACAGGTGGTGGACAACGAGGGCACGATCGCGATGCGGAACTGCGCCAGGTGGTCGGGCCGCAGCGACTGCGCGAGGCGCCGCAGTTCGTCGACCTGCTCGAAGATCTTCTGCGCCCGCAGATGGAGTTGCCGCGCCTCGGGCGTCGGCTTCATGCCGCCCTTGTCGCGCACGAACAGCGCATAGCCGAGCTGCTGTTCGGCGTGCTTGAGCGTCTGCGTCACCGCGGGCTGCGTGACGTTGAGGATGCGCGCCGCGGCACTCACGCTGCCCGACAGCATGATCGCGTTGAAGACCTCGATGTGCTTGAGTTTCATAGGGGGGCCATTAGAAGACCTTATCGCGTTGCGTCAAATTCTGATTTGACGCTCCCCGGCCCCGGATCGGAGACTTCGATGCATGGAAGACAGCCGGGGCGCGCTGATCATGGCGCACGCCGGAAGTCGATGGCAACAACCGGCATCGGGAACCTATGGCGCATTCATTGGCGGTGGACGACACCGCACGACACGAGATCGATCCAGGCCTGTTCGACACGCCCAAGGTGCGGCAGGCCTGCGTCGACCTCGCTGCCTGCTTTCGCATGGCTGCGAGGCTCGGCATGGAAGAGGGCATCTGCAATCACTTCTCGGCGGTGGTGCCGGGCTTCGACGATTGCTTCATCGTGAATCCCTTCGGATTGGCCTTCGACGAGATCCGCGCTTCCGACCTGATCATCTGCGACTTCGACGGCCGCGTGCTCAAGGGCGACCGGCCGCCCGAGATCACCGCGTATTTCATTCATGCGCGGGTGCACAGGAGCCTGCCGCGCGCCCGCGTCGCGTTCCACACGCACATGCCGTATGCGACCAGCCTCGCGCTGGTCGAAGGTCAGCCGCTGCAATGGGCCGGCCAGACCGCGCTCAAGTTCTACGGGCGCACGGCGGTCGACGACTTCAACGGTCTCGCACTCGATGCGAGGGAAGGCGACCGCATCGCGGCGGCGATCGGCGATGCCGACGTGGTGTTCATGCGCAATCACGGCGTGATGGTGGTCGGCAAGACCATCGCCGAGGCCTGGAACGACCTGTACTACCTGGAGCGCGCCTGCGAGGTGCAGGTGCTGGCCGAGTCCACGGGCCGCAAGCTCAGTCCCGTGCCGCCGGAACTGGCCGCGGCCACCTATGCGCAGATGCGCAGCGGCGGCAGCGAAAGCGCGGTCCAGCACCTGGCGAGCATCAAGCGGCGCCTGCTCAAGACCGATCCCGATTACCTGCTCTGAATGCCACTCCTCGAACCTCTCATGAAATCCCGTCTTCCGCATCTCGCCATCGCC
This sequence comes from Variovorax sp. GW821-FHT09B01, assembly GCF_059418345.1. Lineage (NCBI taxonomy): Bacteria > Pseudomonadati > Pseudomonadota > Betaproteobacteria > Burkholderiales > Comamonadaceae > Variovorax > Variovorax sp. GW821-FHT09B01. The sequence continues at coordinate 295,891 of NZ_JBWKPQ010000001.1, forward strand.
GCCCTCGCATTCGCCTGCCTGGGCGCGAACGCCGCCGAACTGACCGGCCGCCTCAAGACCATCAAGGAGCGCAACACCATCACCGTGGCCTACCGCGAGTCCTCGATCCCGTTCTCCTACCTCGGCGGCAACGGCCAGCCCATCGGCTATGCGCAGGACATCTGCCAAAGAATCGTCGAGGACATCAAGACCACCATCGGCAGCCCGGACCTCGTGGTGAAGCGCCAGGCCGTGACCTCGCAGAACCGCATTCCGCTGATCCAGAACGGCACCATCGACCTCGAGTGCGGCACGACCGTCAACAACCCCGAGCGGCAGGCGCTGGTGAGCTTCAGCACCACCTACTTCGTGGTCGGCACCAAGTTCGTTTCGCGCAAGGCCGACAAGCTCGCCACGCTGCAGGACCTCAAGGGCAAGACCGTCGTGGCGACCACGGGGTCGAACACCGTGATGCGCCTGCGCGGCATGGACCGCAAGGAAAGCCTGAACCTCAACCTGATCCAGGCGAAGGATTTCTCGGACAGCATGTTGACCTTCACCTCGGGCCGTGCCGATGCCTTCTTCGAGGACGACATCAACCTGGTCGGGCAGATCTCGTTCTCGCTCAATCCGGCCGATTTCAGCCTGAGCACCGACACCCTGAGTCGCGATCCCTACGCGGTCATGCTGCCGCGCGGCGAGCCCGAGTTCAAGGCCGTGGCCGACAAGGCCATCGCGCGGCTGTTCGCCAGCGGCGAGATCAAGGCGCTCTACGACAAGTGGTTCCAGTCGCCGATTCCGCCGCGCGGCGTGAACCTGCATTTCCCGATGAGCGATGCGCTGGCCAAGGTGATCGCGAAGCCGACGGATTCGCCGAATCCGGCGGACTATTGAGCAAGGTGCCCGGCGTGCCTAGCACTCGCAAGGTCGGCATCCTGGGCGGCATGGGTCCCGCGGCCGGCGCGGATTTCCTGCGGCTCTTCGTCGGCGCCTGCGAGGCGCGGCTGCGAGCCAGCGGCAGTCCCGTGCCCGACCAGGCCTTTCCCGAACACTGGCTCGCGCAGCTGCCGGTGCCCGACCGCACCCTGGCGCTGCTCGAGGACGGCCCCTCGCCCTTCGAAGGGATGGTGAGCGGCATCGAGGGACTGCAAAGCCACGGCGTGGCGAGTATCGCGATCGCTTGCAACACCGCGCATGCGTGGCACGCGAAGCTGCAGCGCTCGCATCCCGGCGTGGAGCTGCTGCACATCGTCGAAGAGACCGCGAAGTACCTCGAGGTGCAGCGCATCGAAGCTCTGTGCCTGCTCGCGACCCAGGGCACCTACAGCCTGGGCTTCTACCAGGCGGCGTTGGCGCAGCGCGGCATCGCCTGCCATCTGCCGACGGAGCCGGAGAGAGAGCAGGTCATGCGCGGTATCCGCGATGGCGTGAAGGCCGGGAATCTCGGGCTCGCGACGCGGCTGTTTGCCGAGGTGGCGCGGCGGATGGTCGAGCGGCATGGGTGCGACAGCCTGCTGCTGGCTTGTACGGAGATACCGCTGGCGCTGCATGGTGTGCCGGGGCATGCGGGGGCGCGGTTGGTGGATCCGGCGGAGGTGTTGGCGAGGGCGTTGGCGGGGCGGGCTTATGAGATGGGTTGATGTGCGTTCCAACATCGCGCTTTTCATCATTGTTTGTATGGCTTCGCGCGAGTACACGCCTTGAACCATGCGAAAAGCAGGCATGTGCTTCGTAACGGAAATTGGACGCGACAAGAAGCAGACGCTCGGAACCAACGTTTCAAGTGCCCTTTGAAAGCGGAAACTCCCCCTGCCTGCGCGCTACGGCCGACTCGTACGCGTCTAAAAGACGCTGAAGTTCATCACGCTCGGCATCGGACACCGAACTCGCAAGGTCGACCACGACGTTCTTGATCAGGTAGTACTCGGTATCGCCGCGGATCTGGCCACGCTTTACGATGCGCTTGTACGCGGAAGCGTACCGACGGCGGAGTTCGGACAGCGGCAAGATGCCCACCGCACGCATGGCTTCATCGATCGAAGCAAGGTCTTCCGAACGAACATGAGCCAGATCTTCAATGATGTCATTGGTCGCTTCGCGCAGTCCTTCCAGTGCCTTCGACCGACCATACTTTTCAGTGATGCCGGCGCAGACTTCAGCCATGCTCGTACCAGAGATAGAAGCGGTCTTCGAGACATGGGTCGAATAGAAATCGACGAAAGCAAACAGCTCCTGGAACTCTCGCTCTCGTTCCGCCGATAGTGGTCGTGCCATGTGCATGAGGTTCCGGTCGTGGAAGTCGCTTTCTGGCCGCATTCTGCCCACGTGTCCAAATCAGGAAAGGCGGGTCTCGCGTCTAGGTCTAGGTTTCCAAAGAGGTGTACTCCACGCAGGGACCGAGGACACTTTCTACGGTGTGAATGAAGTTGCTATCCCAATCCTCCAGATCGACATCTGAAACCCAGAGGTAGGCGCGAGAGAAAGTGTAGGCCTCTGGCGACACAAGAGCGTCGGGCTTCGAGATCGCATGACAGTCAGGACACGCGACCTCCCTCAACGGTAGAGCCAGGGAAGATTCCTCGTCTTCCCATATCTCGTTCGCAACTTGGCTGAGCGATGCTCCGCATTGCGGGCATGCCAAGTCATAGATCAAGTTGGGAACCGGGTCATGAAGCGGTGAAGTAGCTAAGCCCATTTCCGCAAACGAGAAATCATGAGCCGACGTGGGGAGCGATCGCCCGGCACTTGCCCACTCCTTGATACGTTCATCGATGAAGCGGTCCGGGGTCGTCACGAACACACCGATTGCCCAGAAACGCTCTGCGATCTCATGCTCTTTTCCGAACAATCGCGTGTCATCTTTTGGAACGAAATACTTCGAGACTTCACTCATCCGAACTCCTCCCTTCGAAATTTTTCTGAAATGAAGTGCGGGTTCGGGCCCCTTGCCCGACCCGCACCAGCCAATATCAGAGCCCCAGCGCCTTCGCCACCCCCGCCCCATACGCCGGATCGGCCTTGCTGCAGTTGTCGATGTGCCGCCGCTTGATGAACTCCGGCGCATCGCCCATCGCGCGTGCCGTGTTGTCGAACAGCACCTGCTGCTGCTCGGGCTTCATCAGGCGGAACAGGTCACCGGGCTGCTTGTAGTAGTCGGCGTCGTCCTCGCGGAAATTCCAGAAGTCGGCGTCGCCGCGCAGCTTGAGCGGCGGCTCGCGGTAGTCGGGCTGTTCCTGCCATTGGCCGAAGCTGTTGGGTTCGTAGTGCAGGGTGCCGCCGTAGTTGCCGTCCACGCGCATGGTGCCGTCGCGGTGGTTGCTGTGCACCGGGCAGCGCGCGGCATTGACCGGGATCTGGTGGTGGTTGACGCCGAGGCGGTAGCGCTGCGCGTCGGAATACGCGAACAGGCGCGCCTGCAGCATCTTGTCGGGCGACACGCTGATGCCGGGCACCAGGTTGTTGGGCGCGAAGGCGCTCTGCTCGACGTCGGCGAAGAAGTTCTCGGGATTGCGGTTGAGCTCCATCACGCCGACCTCGATCAGCGGGTAGTCCTTCTTGGGCCAGACCTTGGTGAGGTCGAAGGGGTGGTAGGGCACCTTCTCCGCATCGGCCTCGGGCATGACCTGCACGTAGAGGGTCCACTTGGGGAAGTCGCCGCGGCCGATCGAATCGAACAGGTCGCGCTGGTGGCTCTCGCGGTCGCCGCCGACGAGTGCGGAGGCCTCGGCGTCGGTGAGGTTCTGGATGCCCTGCTGCGTCTTGAAGTGGAACTTGACCCAGAAGCGCTCGTTGGCCGCGTTGACGAAGCTGTAGGTATGCGAGCCGAAGCCGTGCATGTGGCGGTAGCTGGAAGGAATGCCACGGTCGCTCATCACGATGGTGACCTGGTGCAACGCCTCGGGCAGCGAGGTCCAGAAGTCCCAGTTGTTGGTGGCGCTGCGCATGTTGGTCTTGGGATCGCGCTTCACCGCCTTGTTGAGGTCGGGGAACTTGCGCGGGTCGCGCAGGAAGAACACGGGGGTGTTGTTTCCCACGAGGTCCCAGTTGCCTTCCTCGGTGTAGAACTTCAACGCGAAGCCGCGGATGTCGCGCTCGGCATCGGCCGCGCCGCGTTCGCCGGCCACGGTGGTGAAGCGCGCGAACATCTCGGTCTTCTTGCCGACGGCGCTGAACAGCTTGGCGCGCGTGTACTTCGTGATGTCGTGCGTGACGGTGAAGGTGCCGAAGGCGCCGGAACCCTTGGCGTGCATGCGGCGCTCGGGAATGATCTCGCGGTTGAGGTTGGCGAGCTTCTCGATCAGCCAGACGTCCTGCATCAGCAGCGGGCCGCGCGGGCCGGCCGTGAGGCTGTTCTGGTTGTCGACCACGGGCGCGCCGAAGGCGGTGGTCAGGGGTGTCTTGTTCTGGGGATCGGATGGGTTGCTCATGGGGCGTCCTCTCGTCGTGGGTTGAAAGCGGGTCCACTCTACGAGCATCCGATGACCTTTCCAAACGACCTCCGTGGGGGGACGGGGGATACGATGGAATGATGCGGCGAGGCGCGGAATGGAGTAGGCAATCGGCCCGGCCCTCCGCGCGCCATCGCCGGCCCTAGCCGCGCATCCGTTCGACCGCGTCGATCCAGCGCACGAAGGCCGCCATCTGGTCGGTCACGAACTTGCGCGTGGTGTCGTCGGTGCAGCGGCCGGTTTCGGCGTCGAACTTGGTGGGCGCGTGGCCGATGAAGACCTCGGGCTTGACCAGCGGCATGGCGTTGAGGAACAGCATGACCTTGCGCAGGTCGTACTGCACGCGCGCGCCGCCCAGCGGGCCCGGCGCGGCGCTGACGATCGCCACCGGCTTGGCGTTGAAGGGCTGGTCCTCGCCGCGGCTGAGCCAGTCGATGAGGTTCTTGAGCCCGCCAGGAATGCTGAAGTTGTACTCGGGCGTGGCGATCAACACGCCATCGGCGGCGCGGATGCGCTCGCGCAGCGTGGCGACCGATGCCGGCAGGCCGCGCGCGTAGTCGTCGGCATCGAACACGGGCACCTCGCGCCATTCGAGCAGGGCGAGGGAGGCCCCTTGGGGCAGGACCTCGCGCGCGAGTTGGACCACGTGGCGGTTCACGGAGGCGGCGCGCAGGCTGCCGCAGAGGGCGACGATGTCGCGGGTTGTCATTCGGAATCCTTGGAGAGTTGGAACAGGGAAAGGATGAGCTCGCTCACTCGAGCGAGATGTTGTTGTCCTTGACGACCTTGACCCAGCGCTTCGACTCGGTGCCGACCAGCTGGGAGAAGTCTGCCGGAGAACCGCCGACCGGAATCAGCCCGAACTCGCCGAGGTAGCGCCGGTACTCGTCGGACTCGGCGATGCGGCGCGACAGGCTGGCGAGCAGGTCGACGATGGGCTGCGGCGTGCCCTTGACCGCGAAGACCCCGTGCCACGAGTCTCCCTCGAAGCCCGGGAAGGCCTCGGCCACGGTCGGCACCTGCGGCAGCGACTCGAGCCGGTGCGTGCTCGACACGGCCAGCGGCCGCACCTTGCCGGCCTTGATGTAGGGCAGCACGTCGGCGATCGGCGAGAACGCGGTGCTGACGCGGCCGCCGAGCACGTCGGTCAGGCCGCCGTCGCGATAGGGCACGTGGTTGAGCGCGAGGCCGGCGCTGTTGGCGAAGTAGGCCATCGACATGTGCGGCACCGTGCCCACGCCGTACGAGGCATAGCTGACCTCGCCGGGGCGGGCCTTCGCGTCCTTGATGAGGTCGGCGAGCGTCTTGTAGGGCGACTGCACCGGCACCGAGACCACCAGCGGGATCGACAGCATGCGCGTCACCGGTACCAGGTCCTGCGGCTGGTAGGGCAGCTTCTTGTAGACGAAGGGATTGATGGTGAGCGTGCCGCTCGCGGTGTAGAGCAAGGTGTAGCCGTCGGCGGGCGCGGTGGTGACGGCCTGCGTGCCGACGATGGTGGAGGCGCCGGCGCGGTTGTCGATCACCACGGGTTGCTGCAGCTGCTTGGAGATGCGGTCGCCCCAGTAGCGCGCCATCACGTCGGGCGCGGTGCCGGCGGGGAACGGCACCACCACGCGGATCGGCTTGCTCGGGTACTTGTCCTGGGCTTGGGCCCAGGCGGCGGCGGTGAGGCCAAGGGCCAGCGTCCAGGCGGCGCGTTGGAAGAAGGGGCGGATCGCGGTCGGCATGGTTGTCTCCGGTGGGCCGGACTTGGGTGCCGGCTGGTTGAAGCGCGGGGTGCGCGCAGTGCCAGCGAATCTAGGTGTTCCATCGAGCGCAATGAAGCGCCCTCGGCGGAAAGCTTTGTTCCGCCTGCAGGAAAACTCGGGCGCGGGAGTATCCTCGGCGCCTCTTCGAACCCGCCCACGGACCCAAGCGATGGACACGCCGTTCAGCCTGCCTTCCGCCTATCGCCTCGCGTCGACCCGCCGCTGGGGCCGCACCCAGGGACTGACGGTGACGCCGACCGGCGCGGCACGCGGCCGGCGCGAGTTCCTGTGCTTCCGGCCCGGCTTCTATCTGTCGCTGGGCCATGTCACGCACCTGGAAGAAAGCCGCGAGGTCTATCGCAGCGGCGACTTCATCAAGCTGCATTTCCGGCTCGAGGGCGAAAGCCGGGTCGGCCAGCCCGGCAGCGCGGGCGCGCAGACGGTGAGCGCGATGAGCGTGAGCACGCTGTTGCAGCCGCCCGGGGCGGCCAAGGAGGAGTTCTTCGCGAGCGAGGTGCGCGAGCGTTCGGTCACGCTGTGCTGTTCGCGCGATTTCCTGTCGGAGGAGTTGGGCCTGCTCGAGCTGCCACTGGATGGGCCTTTCGGCGCCTTCATGCAGGCGCGGCCCGATCGCTTCGAGCTGCTGCGCTTTCCGCTGAGCACCGCGCAGCATGAGATCGCCGATGCGCTGCTCGACGACGGATCGGGCGACCGCTTCAGAGGGCTCTATGCCGAGGCCAAGGCTTTCGAGCTGTTGCATGGCTTTCTGACGCGCGGCTTCGGCGATGCGCCGGTCGATGGCGCCACGGCCGCGGCGCGCGAGCGGCTGGCGCCGCTCAAGGACCATATCGACGCGCATCTGGGCGAGGTCTTCGACATGCGCAGCCTGGCACGCCGTTTCGGGCTCAGCGAGAGCCGCCTCGCGCGCGGCTTTCGGCAAGCCTACGGCAGTTCGCTGTTCGAGTACGTGGGCAAGGCGCGGCTGGCGCGCGCCAGGGTGCTGCTGGAACAGGGGCACCAGAGCGTGACAGAGATCGCGCTCGATGTGGGCTATGGCCATGCCGCGAACTTCAGCACCGCCTTCAAGCGCCACTTCGGGCTGAGCCCGCAGGCGGCTCGGCAGGCCGCGCGCTCGGGTCACGGCGGGCACTGACGCGACGGCTCAGACCACGTCGGCCGGGGCGATCAGCACCCGCGTGTACTTGTTCATCGCCTCGACCTCGAGGCCGAGCCAACGCGCCACCTGTTCCACCGACGTGCCGCGGCGAAGCTGGCGCAACGCGAAGGTGTGGCGCAGCCGGAACGAACCGCCCTCGGCGCTGTCGAGCCCGGCCTGTGAGAGCAGTTCGCGGGCGCATCGGTAGTGCGACTCCTTGCCCCAGGGCTTGCCCGTGCGCGTCGAGGGAAAGAGCTGCTCCCCCGGAATGCCCAGTTCGGCGCGGACCTGCAGCCAGTGCTTGAGCAGCTCGGCGGCCCAGGGCGCGATCGGCGTTTCGCGCGGCGGCAGGTTGCCGTTCCCGGGCACGGCGATCTTCCAGGGGCGGTCGGCCACGCGGCCACCGGCGGTGGTGGGGGCGTCGATGGCCAGCGCGCGCACGTCGCCCGGCGCAAGGCCGGCACCGAGCTGCAAGCCGACCGCCGCGTGGTTGCGCAACTGCTGCCAGGTCAGCGGCTGGCCGCGGCCTTCCGAGGAGGCGCCGGGGCGCGGGCGGGCACTGGAGAGAAAGAGGATCAGGTGCTTGGCCTCGGACGCCGAAAGGAACTCGGGCGGCGGGTCTGCACTGGCCGCTTCGGCATAGCGGATCTCGGGGTGGGCCAGCAGCCAGTCGGCGGCCGCCGTGCTCGGGGGCAGGTCGTGCATGGCGCAGCGATGCCGCAGCACGTGGTCGATCAAGCGCACCAGCCGCAGCGCATGGCGCGGCGAGAGCGACAGGTCGCTGCTCTTGATGCCGTAGCGCGCGGCCTTGAAGGCGTCGAGGTCGGCGGGTGACAGGGACTCCAGTGTCACCCGCGGCGACTGGCCCAGGCACCACGAGGTGAAGCCGTTCCACATGTCGCGGTAGACGGCCATCGACGAGGCCTCTCGCAGGGTGCCGGCGGCGCTGCGGGCCGCGAGCCATTCCTGGAAAGCCGTTTCATGCGGGCTGCCGACGGGGTCGGTATCGAAGAGGGAAGGCGTGACCATGAAAATACGCTAACGGCTTAGGTTTGTTGTTGAGGAACGGTGTTTGTTTCGGCGGAGACTTAGAAAGGGGTTCGTATTAAGAGTAGGCCGTTAGTGTATTTACAGGACCATGTTCCCGCTGCTGATCGAGGCCTGAAAGAGACATCTTTTCGACTCCAACGAGCCGACCTGTTGCAACCCGACCCATCGCACTACCGTTTTCCGTTGGCAACTTGTCGGGCAGCCGTTTTCAAGAATCGCCCGATGCCGCCGAGATGCCCTCTGACAGGCCATCTCGTGGGGACGCTGCAAGTTCCAGCGCATGCTGAGCCTGAATGCCCTCTCACCCATGCTGGCCGACTCGCGCACCATCGATCTGAGCGAGTCGGGCTGGATCTACGAGCAGCGACTGAGCGGCTGCCGCCTGCTGGCGCAGACCCGCACGCCCACTCGATCGGGCAAGGTGCAATTGCAGACGCGCGACGGCTCGGACGCCACGGGTTGGTTTCCCGAGGTGGTGGAGAGCCTGGCCCAGTTGAAGGAAGGGCCCTGCATCCTCGATGGCGTGGCCTGTGTGCTCGATGACAGAGGCCGCTGCGACCGCGAAGGGCTCAGCGAGCGTGCCAAGCGGCGCGGGTGGTATCGCGGCGCCAGGCCGGTGTTCTATTTCGTCTTCGACCTGCTGATGGTGCAGGGCATCGATCTCACCAGCGAGCCCTTGTCGCAACGCAAGCAAAGGCTCGCGCGTCTGCTCGGAACGCCCTTGCTCAATGTGATTCCGGTCCATCACTACGAACGTTCGGAGGCCGTCGCATTGCTGCAGCAGGGCAGGGCCCAGGCGGACTTCGCGGGCCTGATGGCCAAGCGGGGAGCCAGCATCTACAAGCCTGGCATCCGCTCGGCTGATTGGGTGGCACTGAACGCACAGGGTCCACACGAGCGCATTCCGACCTGAGCCGATGCCTCGGCGCCTTCAGCGCGTGTCGGTCGTCTCCAGCTTGGCGGCCAGTTCCTCGAGGATCGAGCGCAGCTGCGCGATCTTGCGTTCGCCGAGCAGCCCGGCCAGCCGTTCCTCGTAGCTCTTCGACAGCACGATCCCCGTCAGCACCGCCTTCTCGCCGCGCGCGGTGAGCTGCACCGTGTTGGCCCGGCGGTCCTGCGCATCGGGCGTGACCGTGACGAGGCCGCAGCCCTGCATCTGCTCGACGAGGTAGCTCATGCTCTGCTTGGTCATGCCCGCGCGCGCCGCGAGTTCGCTCACGCGCGAACTGCCGGGCCCCAGGTTGCGCAACACCGCGCTGAAGGCCGGCCGGATGTCGTCGAAGCCGCTTTCCCGGAGCTCCGCATAGAGCCACCCGGACATGCGCTCGTAGGGCATTCGCAGCAAGGCACCCAGGGTCTGGTGGGTGTCGGTGAAGGGCTTTTCCTGTGGCATCGCGCGAGTATCTCGAACGACAGTCCACCTGTCCATCTGCGATCCCGCCTATGACCAATGGCCGATGGAAAAGACAGGGCCTTTGTCAATAATTGGCAGACATTCTGTCTTTCAGCGACGTCCCGGCAGAGGCGTCACCTGCATCAGGAGCTTTGGCTTGCAAACGATCGAACACAACCTGGCGGTGGTGGACCGCCATATCCAGGGGGAGGCCCGCGATGTCGACTCCATCCTCGACCTCTACACCGACGACATCGTGCTCGAGGTCCCGGGCCGCGGCCTGCGCTTCGTCGGCCGCGATGCCGTGCGTGCCAACTACCTCGCGATGTGGCCGTCGATGGCGGAGGTGGAGATCACGCCGCTCGACCGCTTCGCCACCGAGCACCGGGTGGTCGACGACATGCTCGTCCACCTGCGCCTCGTGGGACCGGGCATGGTCAACGCGCCGGTGGCCATCGGCTCGCGCGTGGCGCTGCGCCTCGTTCACCACTTCGAGATGCGCGACGGACTGATCGCGCGCGAGCAGGTGTTCGAGATGTGGAACCTGCGCGAGCCCGAGGCCGGTCGCTGAACGGGAAGAGGCATTCGCAGCGGAACCAGTCCCGGCTTTAGCGAGTCGCATCGGTCGGTCGGCGAGCAGCCGTCTTGCGCGTGTCGGCATCTCTTCCGACAGGCGCGGCGAAGGCCGCTGACTACGCTCGTCGGCAGACCCGGGTGACACCGGGACCCGATTCCAGCCACGCCTGCTTCTGCGTCACGCGACATGTCCTCGATGCCTCTGCCACCGTCCCTCCATCCCTTCTTTCTCCGGAAGCAGCCGAAGACGCCCGCATCGAGCGGCATCGGCCGCGACACGCTCTCGCATTCCGAGCAGCACCAGGGATGGGAATTCCACTACAGCCTTGCGCCGGTGCCCGCGCGCGCCACCTTCTCGGGCACCGCGCAGATCCATCGCCAGGGCGAACGGCATTGCGAGCTGCCGATCTTCGAGCCGCAACGCAATGCGCTGGCATCGATCGACCTGTTGCGCGAGCAGTGCCTGGCGTGGATCGAGAGCCGCTCGGCGGCCACGGGCCAGCCGCCGCCTTCCGCGAACTGAGCCCCCATGGACTGGATCTCCTGGCTGCAATGGCCCGCCTTCGTCGCCTCGGTCGGCGCCGCCTGGCTGGTGGCATCGAACGCGAAGGGCAGGCGCAACACGGGGTTCTGGGTATTTCTCGCGAGCAATGTGCTGTGGGGCATCTGGGGCGTGTATTCGAGCGCCTGGGCGCTGATCGCGCTCCAGGTATGCCTGGCCGCCATGAACCTGCGCGGTCTCGGCAAGACCAAGGAGGCGTCGTCGCAGAACTGATCGGCAGCCGATACGGAGCGGAAAACAGCCCCGTCGGTCAAAAATAGCCAATAGGGCTAGAATGGCCAGATTCCTCCTTCGGAGAAGTCCATGGCTGCCATCTGGCCCCCGCTCGATCAACTGCCGCGTCAGAACGCCTCGCAGGTCAAGAACCGCTGGGGCGAGGTCGTGCGCCAGGTGCGCCAGTCGGGCAGCGTGGCGATCACCAACCACGCCAATGTCGAGATGGTGCTGCTCGACGCGGCCACCTACGAACAACTGACCACCGACCTGCAGGCCCTGCGCTCGCGCGAGGCCAACGTGCTCGAGGAGCTCGGCGCGCGCTTCGATGCGCGGCTCGCGGTGCTGCAGCAGGAGGACAGCGCTGGCAAGCTCGACGGCCTGTTCGAGGCGCGCGGCAAGCAGCGCCGGCGTCCGCGGGCCGGCGAAAGCTTCTGATGGGCGCCGCCGCGGCACGGCGGCCGTTCATCTTCGTGCTGGCCGGCGTCAATGGCGCCGGCAAGAGCTCGGTCGGCGGCGCGATGCTGGCCGAGCACGGCCTCGACTGGTACAACCCCGACCGTTTCGCGCGCGAGCTGGTGGCCGCGCTCGGCATCGACATCGCCGATGCGAACGGCCGCGCCTGGGAGCATGGCCGTGCGCGGCTAGCGGCCGCCGTCGAGAGCGGCCGCAACTTCGCCTTCGAGACCACGCTCGGTGCCCGCACCATCCCCGACCTGCTGGCCCACGCCGCGGGCAGCCATGACGTCTCGATGATCTTCTGCGGCCTGGCCTCGCCCGAGCAGCATCTGCACCGCGTGCGCGCCCGCGTGCTGCGCGGCGGCCACGACATCCCCGAAGCGAGGATCCGCGAGCGCTGGACGGCCTCGCGCGCCAACCTGATCCGGCTGCTGCCGCATCTCGCGCGGCTGCAGGTGTTCGACAACAGCGCCGAGGCCGCGCCGGGCGAGGAGATCGACGATCCCCTGCTGGTGCTCGAAGTCGTCGGTGGCCGGGTCACGCACCCGGCGCCCGAGGACGCCGCGGCGCTGGCCGCCACGCCCGCGTGGGCACGAGCCATCGTGCAGGCGGCGATCGAGCAGGCTCGATCGCCGGACAGCACGGCCTGATTCAGGCAGGCACCGCGCCGGGCCGAACCGTCTCGCCCGCGATCGCGCGCCGCGCGACATGGGCCACGCCCTCGGCATCCAGCATGTAGTGGCGGTACAGGTGCGTGGGCGGCGCGATCAGGCTGTACTCGTCGTGGATGCCGTGGCGCACGAGCCGCACCGACCCGCCGACATCCGACAGCACCTCCGCCACCGCGGCGCCGAGGCCGCCGAGCACGTTGTGCTCCTCCACCGTCATCAGCAGCTTCGATCGGCCGGCGGCCTCGAGCACCGCCTCGCGGTCCAGCGGCTTCACCGTGGCCATGTCGAGCACGCCGACCGACAGCCCCTCGGCGCGCAGCGCCTTGGCCGCCTCGAGCGCGGAGTAGACCGGCATGCCGCAAGCAATGATCGTGAGGTCGGTCCCCTGGCCGTGCGCGATCGCCTTGCCGATGCGGAAGTCGATGCCGCCCGCGTAGATCTCCGGATCGCGGCCGCGCCCGATCCGGAAATAGATCGGCTCGGGCCAGTCGACCGAGGCCTTGATCGCGGCCTTCAGCTGGTGGCCATCCGCGGGCGAGATGATCGTGAGCCCGGCGATCGAGCGCATGGTGCCGATGTCCTCGGTCGCATGGTGCGAGGTACCGTAGAAGCCGAGCGAGATGCCCGTGTGGTGGCCGATCAGCCGCACCGGCAGCGCGCTGTAGGCCACGTCCATGCGGATCTGCTCGCAGCACAGCAGGCCGAGGAAGGAGGCGAAGGTCGCCACGAAGGGCATCTGGCCCGTGGTCGCGAGGCCGGCCGCGGCCGACACCATGTTCTGTTCCGAGATGCCGAACTGGATGTAGCGCTCGGGAAAGGCGGCCGCGAACTTGTTGAGGCCGTTCGAATACTGCAGGTCGGCCGAGCCGGCCACGACCGGATGGCCGGCCTCGGCGAGTTCGATCAGGGCGTCCGACAGCATGCTCAATCCGGGCGTGGTGGCGTTGAGCGAGCGGTACTGCCAGCTTTCGGGGGAGAGGGGTTGGGACATCGGGTGGGCCTCGTGGTCAGATTTCGGTTTGCATGATTTCTTCGATCGCGCGCGCGGCGTCGTCGGGCGACAGGTAGCCCAGGTGCCAGCCGGGCTCGGTCTCCATGTACGACACGCCCTTGCCCTTCACCGTGTGGGCGATCACGCAGGCCGGCCGCTCGCGCCGCGCGTCCTGCTTGAGGCGGCGCAGCAGTTGCGTGAGGGCCGAGAGGTCGTGGCCGTCGACCTCGTGCGTCTCCCAGCCGAAGGCGTGCCATTTGTCGGCCAGGCCCTCGATGCCGATCACGTCGTCGACGCGGCCGTCGAGCTGGAAGCCATTGCGATCGACGATGGCGATGAGCTTCGAGAGCCGGTAGTGGGCCGCGAACATCGCCGCCTCCCAGACCTGGCCCTCCTGCATCTCGCCATCGCCGAGCATCACGAAGGTGTCGAAGCCGCGCTTCGCGATGCGCCCGCCGAAGGCCATGCCGGCACCGGCCGACAGCGCATGGCCGATCGAGCCCGAACTGAAGTCGATGCCCGGCACCTTGCGCATGTCGGGGTGGTCGCCCAGCGGATTGCCCAGGCGGGTGTAGCCGTCGAGCGTGGCGCGGTCGATGTAGCCGTACTCCGCGAGGATCGGGAACAGGCCCACGGCCGCATGGCCCTTGCCCATGAGGAAGCGGTCGCGATCGGGCCAGCGGGGCTCGTTGGCGCGGATGGCCATCACGTCGTAGTAGAGCGAGGCGAACAGCTCGGCGGCGGAGAACACCGAGCTGTAGTGGCCGACCTTGGCGATCTCGATCAGCCGGATCGTTTCGAGGCGGATGAAGCGGGCCTTCTCGCGCAGGCGGTGGAGCTCTTCCGCGGACAGGGCGGACGGGGCGGGCGGTGATTCGGACGGAAATGGCATATCGGTTGCGTGGCTAGAGGGTGAAAGAAGCCCGCGCGCATGGGCATGCGCCGCGGGCGGGCTAAAGGGTTCGGGAGCGTGGTGCCGGGCCTGCGTCCTCCATCGGGTTTTCCATCAACGGATCGAGCGAAAAAAGACTTGTCTCGCTCGAAATCAACATATAGGATATATCCTACATCACCGATCGGGACCTGCAAAGTCCGATTTCCTCCCCACTGTCCAGAAGGTCGTCCATGACAGTCGTATCCGCGCGTTCCCGCTGTCGCGCAGGCATTTCCAAACTCGCCGCGCTGCTCGCGCTGGCCGCCGCCGCCACCTCGTCGATGGCGGCCGATCTCACGGTCGTCGGCTTCGGCGGTGCCTTGCAGGAAGCGTTTCGCAGCGCCTACTTCGAGCCGTTCAGGAAGCAGGGCGGCATCGCGCTGGTCGAGGACAGCTACCCCGGCGGCTACGCGCGGCAGAAGGCCATGGTCGAGACCGGCAACGTGACCTGGGACCTGGTGCAGATGGACGAGAACGAGATGGCCTCGGCCTGCGAGCAGGGCCTGCTCGAGCCGATCGACCGCAAGCAGTTCGCGAAGGCGCAGGACATCAACCCCGCGGCCTTCGCCAAATGCGGCGTGGGCGCCTTCGTCTGGTCGAAGGTGCTGGCCTACGACGGCCGCAAGTTCGGCGACAACGGGCCGCGCACCTGGGCCGAGTTCTGGGACACCCGGCGCTGGCCCGGCAAGCGCGGCCTGCGCAAGCAGCCGCGCATGACGCTCGAGATCGCGCTGCTCGCGGACGGCGTGCCCGCCGCCGATGTCTACAAGGTGCTCGCCACCAAGGCCGGGCAGGACCGTGCCTTCGCCAAGCTCGACCAGCTGCGGCCTTCCATCGTCTGGTGGGAGTCGGGCGCGCAGCCGCTCGAATGGCTCGAGAGCGGCACGCTGGCCGCCACCGCCGCCTACAGCGGACGCATCGCCTCGGCCAACCAGCAGGGCAAGCAGTTCCGCTTCAGCTGGGACGGCCAGCTCTACAGCATGGACTACTGGACCATCGTCAAGGGCAGCCCGCACCGCCAGCAGGCCCACGCGCTGCTCGACTCGATGTTCGACGCGCAGCGCCAGGTCGCCTTCGCGCAGGCCATTCCCTATGGCGTGACCAACACCCGCGCCGCCGCCGCGATGCCCGAGGCGCTGCGCCCGCTGCTGCCGACCTCGCCGCAGAACCTGCGCAACGCGCTGCTGCTCGACACCGCCTTCTGGGTCGACCACGAGGAAGAGCTGCTGCAGCGCTTCACGCGCTGGGTGTCGCAACGTTGAGGCCCGCGACGATGTCCCCCGGTTCCTCCGCCGTCTCGCTCGCCGTTCCCGCTGTGTCGGCAGGTGCCGGCGCGGCCCTCAGGCGCTCGACCCATCGCGCGGGCCGGCGCCAGCGGCTGGTGTCGCTGCTGCTGGTCGCGCCGCTGCTGCTCTACGGCGCCGTCTTCTTCCTGCTGCCGCTGGCGATGATGATCCACCGCGCCGTCGACAACCCCGAGGTGCGCGAGGCGCTGCCGCGCACCGCGCAGGTCCTGGCCGACTGGCAGTCCGTGGCCGGCTCGCTGCCCGGCGACCCCGCCTTCGCCGCGCTGGCCGCCGACATGGCGCAGGCCCAGGGCACGCGCGCCATCGGCGAGCTGGGTCGCCGCATGAACTACGAGATCAGCGGCTACCGCACGCTGGTGATGAAGACCGCGCGCCGCGCCGGCACCGACGCGCCCGCCGCAACCGATGCCAGGGCCTGGCTGCTCGAGGTCGATCCGCGCTGGGGCGAGGCCGCCTACTGGAGCGCGCTGCGCCGCGCCGCCACGCCCTACACCGGACGCTACCTGCTGGCCGCACTCGACATGGCGGAAAACGACGAGGGCCGCATCGTGCGCGCCGAGCCCGACCAGCGCATCTACCTCGACATCCTCTGGCGCACCCTGTCGATCGCGGGCGCGGTCACGCTGGCCTGCCTGCTGCTCGGCTATCCGCTCGCGGCACTGCTGGTGAAGGCGCCGAAGCCGATCGCCTTCGCGATCATGCTGGCGGTGCTGCTGCCCTTCTGGACCTCGCTGCTCGCGCGCACCACGGCCTGGATCGTGGTGCTGCAGGAGAACGGGCTGGTCAATGCGCTGCTGCAGGCCATCGGCGTCGTGAACCAGCCGCTGGCGCTGATCTTCAATGCCACCGGCCTCTACATCGTGATGGTGCACATCCTGCTGCCCTTCGCCGTGCTGCCGATCTACAACAGCCTCAAGAGTATTCCGCCGCACCTGATGCGCGCCTCGTCCTCGCTCGGCGCGCACCCGGTGCGCGGCTTCCTGCACGTCTACCTGCCGCTGAGCCTGCCGGGCGTGGCGGCCGGCGGCCTGCTGACCTTCATCGTGGCCGCGGGCTACTACATCACGCCCTCGCTGGTCGGCAGCGCGCGCGAGCAGATGCTCGGCTACTTCGTCGCCTTCTACGCCAACAACACCGTCAACTGGGGCATGGCCTCGGCGCTCGGCCTGATGCTGCTGGCCTGCGTGATGGCGGTGTACCTGGTGGCGGCTTCCACGCTCGGCGTGAAGCAGCTCGCGGGCATCAAGTGAAAGACGGGAACCCCTTCGCATGACCCACCGCCAATTCGCCCGCGCCGCCGGCGCCGTGCACTACCTGTACGGCGCGCTGATGGTGTGCTTCCTGCTGCTGCCGCTGCTCGCGATGACACCGATCTCGCTGAGCGCCGGCTCCTTCCTGTCCTACCCGCTGCCCGGCTTCTCGACCCAGTGGTACCAGCGCGTGTTCTCGCCCGGCCCCTGGCTCGATTCGCTGCGCAACAGCCTCGTGGTCGGCGTGTGCTCGACCCTGATCGCCACCGTGCTCGGCACGCTCGCGGCCTTCGCTTTCGCGCGGCGCAACCTGCCGGCGCGGCGCACGCTGCTGGGCTTCCTGATGGCGCCGATGATCGTGCCGCCCGTGATCACCGGCCTGGGCATGTACTTCCTGTTCTCGCGCATCGGGCTCACGGCCTCGCTGCCGGGACTGGTGATCGCGCACGCGGTGCTGTCGACGCCCTTCGTCGTCATCACGGTCACGGCCACGCTGCAGCAGTTCGACATGGGCCTGCTGCGCGCGGCCTACAGCCTGGGCGCCTCGCCCGTGCGCGCCTTCTTCACCGTGGTGGTGCCTATCGTCATGTCGGGCATCGTCTCGGGCGCGCTGTTCGCGTTCATCACCTCGTTCGACGAGGTCGTGGTCGCCATCTTCATCGGCGGTCCCGGCCAGCGCACGCTGCCGCGCCAGATGTTCGACGGCATCCGCGACACCATCGACCCCTCGATCATCGCCATGTCGACCTTCCTGATGGTCGTCGCGGCGGTGGCGCTCACGCTGTCGGCCTGGCTGAGCCAGCGCGCGGCTCCCGTTCAACGCCCCCAGGACTCCGGAAGCTCCACATGAACCCAGACTTCTCCGCCGGCGTCGCCCACGTCGACGGCCAGTACGTCGCGCTGCGCGACGCCCGCATCCCCCTCGTCGACCGCGGCTTCGTGCGCTCCGACGCCACCTACGACGTGGCCCACGTCTGGCAGGGCCGCTTCTTCCGGCTCGACGACCACATCGACCGCTTCCTGTGGTCGATGGGCGAGCTGCGCATGAGCCTGCCGCTCTCGAAGAAGGAGATGCGCCACATCCTCGAGCAATGCGTGGCGCTCAGCGGCCTGCGCGACGCCTACGTGCAGATGACCTGCACGCGCGGCGTGCCGCCGCCGGGCTCGCGCGATCCGCGCGAATGCCAGAACCGCTTCTATGCCTTCTCGCAGCCCTTCGTCTGGATCGGCACGCCGGCGCAACAACGCACGGGGCTCGCGATGGTGATCAGCCAGGTGCAGCGCATCGCGAGCGCGGCGATCGACACGCGCGTGAAGAACTTCCACTGGCTCGACCTGACCATGGGCATCTTCGAGGCCTACGACCGCGGCGCTCTGGTCGCGGCGCTGCCCGATGCGCAAGGCAACGTGACCGAGGGCGCGGGCTTCAACATCTTCGGCGCGAAGGATGGCGCGCTGTTCACGCCACGGCGCAACGTGTTCGAAGGCATGACCCGGCGCACCGTGATCGAGCTCGCGCGCCAGCTCGGCATCGGCTGCGAACTGGCCGACATCCCGGTGCAGCGGCTGCGCGAGGCCGACGAGATCTTCATCACCAGCACCGCCGGCGGCGTGATGCCCGTGACCCGGCTCGACGAGGCCAGCGTGGGCCACGGCGAGGTCGGTCCGCTGACGCAGCAGCTGCAGCGCATGTACTGGCAGCGCGCGGCGGACGACCCGCGCAACACCCCCGTGCCCTACGAGAACATGGCCGCCGCGCGCGGCGGCAAGGAGCTCGCATGATCGTCGTCACCGGAGGGACCCACGGCATCGGCGCGGCCATCGTCGCGCAACTGGCGGGCAACGGCGAACAGGTGCTGTTCACCGGCCGCGACACCGCCGCCGGCGAGGCGCTGGCGCAGCACACCGGCGCCCACTTCGCGGCCGCCGACGCGTCCGACCCCGCGGCCGTGGCCGAGGTCGTCGCGCGCGCCGAGGCGCTGGGCGGCGGCGTGATCGACGGGCTGGTCAACAACGCGGGCGCCGGTTCGCGCAGCGCCTTTCTCGAACTGGGCGTCGACGACTGGGACCGGCTGATGGCGGTCAACCTGCGCTCGGTGTTCCTGTTCAGCCAGAAGGCGCTGCCGGCCCTGCAGAAGTCGCAGCGCGGCGCCGTCGTCAACGTGGCCTCGATCGCCGGCAAGGTCGGCGAGGAGGGGCTCGCGGCCTACTGCGCCTCGAAGGGCGGCGTGATCGCGCTCACGCAGGCGCTGGCGCTGGAGTTCGGCGAGCGCGTGCGCTTCAACGCGGTGTGCCCGGGCCAGATCGCCACGCGGATGATGGCGCGCGTGATCGCCGACGCCGACCGCCTGGCCGCGCTCACGCGGCGCATTCCCGCCGGCCGGCTCGGCGAGGCCGGCGAAGTGGCCGCCACGGTCTGCTGGCTGCTCTCGGCGCAGGCCAGCTTCATCAACGGCGCGGTGCTCACGGTCGACGGCGGCGAAACCGCCGGCTACCGCACGCCGCCGCTGCCCGGCGCGCCGCGCGCCTGAACGCTCCTTCCTTCGATAGCGAGACACCCATGCTTCCCGTCCTCTACACCCCCATTCACCGCGAGCACGAGCCCTCGTTCTTCTTCGTCACCGGCCGTTTCACGCCCGCGCAGGAGCGCATCGACCGCGCGGAGCAGTTGCGCGACGCGGCCGTGCAGGCCGGCTGCGAACTCGTGGCCGCCGCCGAGCATGGCCTGGGCCCGGTCGCCGACGTGCACACGCCCGACTACCTGTGCTTCCTGCAGGACGGCCATCGCCGCTGGTCCGAGATTCCGGGCGCAGCGCCCGAGATCGTGCCCAACGTGTTCGCGGTGCCGGGCCTGCAGCACGGCTACCCCGAGCGCGTGGTCGGCCAGGCCGGCTACCACATGCAGGACCTGGCCTCGCCGATCGGCCCGGGCACGGCGGCCGCGGCCTTCGCCTCGGCCAATCTCGCGGCCGATGCCGCGCAGCGCGTGCTGCAGGGCGCCAAGGCGGCCTACGCGATCTGTCGGCCGCCGGGCCACCACGCCTACCGCGAGCGCGGCGGTGGCGTCTGCTACCTCAACAACGCCGCGATCGCCGCGCAGCTGCTGCGCCGCCAGGGCCGCCGCGTGGCCGTGATCGACATCGACGTGCACCACGGCAACGGCACGCAGGGCATCTTCTACGAGCGCTCCGACGTCTACTTCGTCTCGCTGCACCGCGACCCGACGAACTACCACCCTTACTTCTGCGGCTACGCGCAGGAGCGCGGCGCCGGCGCGGGCCTGGGCTACAACCTGAACCTGCCGCTGCCGGCCGAGACCGGCGACGACGCCTACCTGGCCGCGCTCGAGCACGCCTGCCGCCGCCTCGCGGCCTACAGCCCCGACGCGCTGGTGATCTCGCTGGGCCTCGACGCGCACGAGCACGACCCGTTCAAGGGCCTCAAGGTCACGACCGAGGGTTTCCGCCGCATCGGCCAGCGCCTGGGCCGGCTCGGCATGCCGAGCGTGATGGTGCAGGAGGGCGGCTACGACTGCGACCACATCGGCGCCAACCTCGTGCACTTCCTCGACGGCTTCACGGGCGGCCTGCGCGCCTGAGCCTGTTCCTTTCTTCCTCCCCGTTCCTTTCTCCCGGAGTTCCCATGAACCTTTCGCTTTCCCTGCGCGGCCTCGTCCTGGCCGGCCTCGCCTTCGCCGCCCCGTGGACCCAGGCGCGCGACCTCACCGTCGTGAGCGTCGGCGGCGCGCTGCAGGAGTCCTTCCGCAAGGCCTACTGGCAACCCTATGCCGCCGCGAAGTCCGAGAAGCTGGTGGAGGACAGCAACGTGGTCGGCCTCACCAAGGTCAAGGCCATGGTCGAGTCGGGTAACGTGATCTGGGACCTGGTGCAGATGGACGAGGAGGACGTGGTGGTCGGCTGCGACTCGGGCCTGCTCGAGAAGATCGACTGGGCCAGCGCGGCGCCCGCCACGCGCGACCTGCCCAGGGAGCTGATGAACCCCTGCGGCGTGCCGGCCATGCTGTGGGCCAAGGTGCTCAGCTACGACAGCAAGCGCCTGCCCGACGGTCCGAAATCGTGGGCCGATTTCTGGGACACCAGGCGCTGGCCCGGCAAGCGCGCGCTGCGCAAGCAGGCCAAGCAGACGCTCGAGATCGCGCTGATGGCCGACGGCGTGCCGGCCGCCGAGGTCTACAAGCTGCTGGCGACCAAGGCCGGCCAGGACCGCGCCTTCGCCAAGCTCGACCAGATCAAGAAGGACGTGCAGTGGTGGGAGGCCGGCGCCCAGCCGATCGAATGGCTGGCCTCGGGCGCGGTGGTGATGGCCTCGGCCTACAACGGCCGCATCGATGCCGCGAACAAGGAAGGCCGTTCGCTGGCCATGGTGTGGAAGAACCAGGTCTACGGGCCGACCGATTGGGTGGTGGTGAAGGGCAGCCCGAACAAGGCCAAGGCGCTCGCGCTGATCGACTACATGAGCGCGCCGGCGCAGCAGAAGCTGTTCGCCGAGACCATTCCCTACGGGCCGGCCAATCCGAAGGCGCAGGCCCTGCTCTCGAAGGCCGTGCTCGACAAGCTGCCCAACGCGCCGCAGAACATCGACCAGCCGCTGCTGCAGAACACCGCCTTCTGGGCCGACCATCTCGACGAGTTGCAGCAGCGCTTCGCGAAGTGGGTGTCGAACTGAGCGGCACGGCGATGGCGGCTGACGCCAGCGGGTTGCAGATCCTGCACACGCCGCTTCATGCGCTGCACCGCCCTGGACTGCTGGGCGCGCGCGGCGGATGGCGCACGTCTCGCGACGTGCCCGAGCGTGTCGACGCGATGCGCGCCGCGCTCGGCGAGGCGGGCTTCACGGTGCAGGACGGCTCGGTCTCGCACGGCCTGGCGCCGCTGGCGCGCGTGCACGATGCGCGCTATCTCGACTTTCTCGCCACCGCGCATGCCGAGTGGTCGGCGCTGCCAAATGTTCGGGGTGCTTCGGCCGAGGTGCATGCCAACGTGTTCGCGATGCGGCGCCACGGCGGCGGCTATCCGCGCTCGGTCGAGGGCCGTGCGTCCTTCCACTTCCACGACCAGCTGGCCCCGATCGGGCCCACGACCTGGGAGGCCGCGCGCGCCGCCGCGGACCTGGCCGTCGAGGCCGCCGAGCGCGTGCTGCGTGGCGCGCGCTGCGCCTATGCGCTGTGCCGGCCGCCCGGCCACCATGCCTATGCCGACATGGCCGGTGGCGGCACCTACCTCAACAATGCCGCGATCGCCGCCGAGCATCTGCGCCAGCGCTTCGCGCGTGTCGCGGTGCTCGACCTCGACGTGCACCACGGCAACGGCACGCAGGACATCTTCTGGCGCCGCGCCGACGTGCTCTTCGTCTCGCTGCATCGCGATCCTGTCGACTACCACCCGTTCTTCGCGGGCCATGCCGACGAGCGCGGCGAAGGGGAGGGCGAGGGCTTCACGCTGAACCTGCCGCTGCCCGCGGGCACGGGCGACGCCGACTACCTGCTGCAGCTATCGGCTGCGCTCGAACGCATCGACCGCTTCGCGCCCCAGGCGCTGGTGGTGTCGCTGGGCCTCGATGCCCACGTGGCGGACCCGGCCGCGGGACTGCGGCTCACCGAAACGGGCTTCGCCGGCATGGGCCGGCAGGTGGCATCGCTGGGGCTGCCGACGGTGCTGGTGCAGGAAGGCGGGTACAACCCCGCGGTGGTCGGCGCGTCGCTGGTGGCGTTCCTCGGCGCCTGGCGCTGAGCGCGCGGGCCGATCAGGCCTCGGCGGCCTCGAGGCTCTGCTCGTATTCCTTGAGGAAGCGCTCGATGCTCGGCCCGGCCGACATCAGGTCGGCCCGGATGGCCGTCACGGCGGCGGCCGGGTCGCGGCGCGCGAGCGCGTCGAGCAGCGCATCGTGCTGGCCGTAGCCCTGGTCGTACGAACCGTCGGACTTCTCGTAGAAGGCGCGCAGGATCGGGCCCATCGAGGCCCACATGTTCTCGATCATCGACAGCAGCCGCGGCAGGCCGCAGTGCTCGTAGACGCCGAAATGGAACTCGCGGTTGTAGCGCAGCTGGTTCTCGGGATGGTGCGCTGCCTCGGCCTGCGCAAATTTCTTGTTGATCCGCACCAGCTCCGCCACGTCCTTGTCGCTGACCTTGAGCGCGGCCTGCTCGACCGCCGCGCTCTCGAGCGCCACGCGCACCGTGCGGATCTCGATGTAGCGCTCCAGGCTCAGCGGCGGCACGATGATCTGCTTGGCCGTCTCCATCTCGAGCGCATGCTCGCTGACCAGCCGCAGCAGCGCCTCGCGCACCGGCGTGTCGCTGGTGCCGAACATCTGCGCCGCCTCGCTGATGCGGATCCGGTCGCTGGGCATGAAGCGCCCGGCGATCAGCGATTCGCGCATCTCCGAGTACACGCGCGCGGCGAGGTTGGTCTTGTCGATGGGTTTGATCTTGGGTTTCACGGGTTCTTTTCAGGCGGGTCGCGCGAAAACGAGCATATCGCGGGATTGCCATCCCAGAGCGACGTCCGCGCCCACCACGGTATCGCTGGGCAGTGTGCCGTGGCCGAGCTTGGCCACGATCTGGTCGCCGTTGCGCAGCCGTGCGATCAGCCGCGTGTGGTCGCCCAGGTAGACCAGGTCGACCACCTCGGCGCTGACCTGCACGCCCTGGCCGTCGGCCAGCCGCACGCACTCGGGCCGCACCAGCGCACAGCCCGCGCCCGCCGGATGCGATGCCTGCCCCTGGCCGGCCTCGGGCAGCGGGATCCGCAGGTCGTCGCGCAGCTGCAGCACGCCCGCGGCCTCGATGGTGCCGTCGAGCCGGTTGTTCTCGCCGATGAAGGTGGCGATGTAGTCGGTGGCGGGCGCGTCGTAGATGGTGCGCGGCGGCGCCAGCTGCTCGATGCGGCCGTCGTGGAAGACCGCGACCCGGTCGGACATGGTCAGGGCCTCGCCCTGGTCGTGCGTGACGTAGACCACCGTCACGCCCAGCTCGCGGTGGATCTGCTTGATCTCGTACTGCATGTGCTCGCGCAGGTTCTTGTCGAGCGCGCCGAGCGGCTCGTCCATCAGCACCAGTTCGGGATCGAACACCAGCGCGCGCGCCAGCGCCACGCGCTGCTGCTGGCCGCCCGAGAGCTGGCCCGGCTTGCGCTCGGCCATGCCCGCGAGCCGCACCAGCTGCATCGCGCGGTCGACCTTGTCGCGCAGCGCCTGCCCCGAGATGCCGCGCATCCTCAGCGGATAGGCCAGGTTCTGCGCCACGCTCATGTGGGGGAACAGGGCGTAGTTCTGGAACACCATGCCGATGCCGCGCTTGTGCGGCGGCACGTCCTGGATCGGCCGGCCGTCCATGAGGATGCGCCCGCGCGTCGGGTTCTCGAAACCGGCCAGCATCATCAACGTGGTGGTCTTGCCCGAGCCCGAGGCGCCCAGCAGGGTGAGGAATTCGCCGCGGCGGATCTCCAGGTTCAGGTCGGGGATGACGAGGTGCTCGCCGTCGTAGCTCTTCTGGACACCGATCAGCTCGATCAGCGGTCGTTCGGCCGTGGTGTTCACGCTGCTTCCTTTCGCGCTGCGGCGGGTGCCTTCCAGGGATCGCGCGCGGCCACCTCGTCGAGCGCGGCGCCGAGGGTGCGCGCCATCCATTCGACCTGGGCCTCGTCGAGCACGTAGGGCGGGCTCAGCGCGATCACGTCGCCCATGTTGCGCACGATCAGCCCGCGCTCGCGCGTGGCCTGCTCGACCTGGGCGCCCACGCCCTGCGTCGGATCGAAGGCTTCGCGCGTGTCGCGGTTGCGCACCAGCTCGATGCCCGCGATGAAGCCCCTGCCGCGGATCTCGCCGACCAGCGGATGCGCGGCCAGCGGCGCCAGGCTCGCGTGCAGCCGCTCGCCGAGGCGACGGGCATGGGCCGGCAGGTCCATCTGCTCGTAGATCGACAGCGCCTCGAGCGCCACGGCCGCGCCCAGCGGATGGCCGGAGTAGGTGAAGCCGTGGCCGAAGCCGCCGGTGCGGCCGCTCTCGGCCTCGATGACCTCGTAGACCCGCGGCGCCACCACCACGCAGGAGATCGGCGCGTAGCCGGCCGACAGCCCCTTGGCGCAGGCCATCATGTCGGGCTCGAAGCCGAAGGACTGCGCGCCGAACCATTCGCCGGTGCGGCCGAAGCCGCAGATGATCTCGTCGGACAGCATCAGGATGCCGTGGCGCCGCAGCACCGCCTGCACGCGCGGGAAGTAGCCCTCGGGCGGCACCAGCACGCCGCCGGCGCCGATGATCGGCTCGGCGATGAAGGCCGCGATGGTGCCGGCGCCCTCGCGCTCGATGGTGTGCTCCAGGTCGGCCACCAGCCGGTCGACGAAGGCCGCGTCGCTCTCGCCGGGCAGGGCGTGGCGGTAGGCCGAGGGGCATTCGAGCCGCACGATGCCGGGGATCGGCAGGCCGAAGGCGGCATGCATGTTCGGCAGGCCCGAGAGGCTCGCGCCCATCACCGTCGAGCCGTGGAAGCCGCGCTGGCGCGCGAGGATCTTGCGCCGCGCCGGCTCGCCGCGCGCGATGTGGAAGTTCCAGGCCAGCTTGACCATGCTGTCGTTGGCCTCCGACCCCGAGGTGGCGAAGAACACGCGCGCATCGCGCATCGGCGCCAGCGCCGCGACCTTGGCCGCGAGCAGCGAGGCGACGTCGGTCGAGCGGTGGTTGAAGGTGTGGTAGTAGGGCAGCCGGCGCATCTGGCGCAGCGCGGCGTCCACCAGTCGCGACTCGGAGAAACCCAGCGAGGCGCACCACAGGCCGGCCATGCCCTCGAGGTAGCGCTGGCCGTGCTCGTCGAACACGTAGGCGCCTTCGCCGCGCACCATCACGAGCGGGCCGCGGCTGCGGTGGGTCTGGAGGTTGGTCTGGGAATGCAGGTGGTGTGCCGTGTCGGCCTTGCCGACGACGCTGTGGCGCGCCGTGTCGGGGGAGAGGGTTTCGATGTCGGTCATGGTCTGGGTTTGGATGCAGGATATATCCTATATGACGAATCGAAACGGTGCAAGCCGGTGGCTGGCGGCGCGAAAACGCTGGTCGACGGGGTGTTGCGGGCATGCGAAGGCCCATGCGCGGCGCGCCCGGGGCCGAAGGCGACCGGGCGGAGGGAATACCAAAGGATGAAGGGGCTTGGCGCTCGCGCCCTCAGCGGTGGGGGGCGTTGGTCAGGGAAAAGATGGCGCCAGGAAGCTGCCGGACAAAGCTGTGCACCGCACAAACTTTAAGCAGACTGTTGTTTCCCCTTTGAAAACAACAGCTTAGATCGCTTTTACAACGCAGTACCTGAGTTATCCACAAAGTTGCCCACGGAAAATGGGGAGCACTTGGACATCATCAGCTCGCGCGCGGAGAAGGCGCGGCGCAGGTGGGGCCGCGGCAGCGCGAAGGTCGGGCGGTCGCGCTCCTCGATCCAGTGGGAGCCTGCGCCATAGACCGCGTTCTGCACCTCGCACACGATGCGGGCCTCGCGGCGGGCGGCGGCCGTGGCCGGCACCCACATGCCGCCATCGTGGTGCTCGTCGTCCTCGTGGTGGCGCACATCCCAGCGCCAATGGACGCGGATCTGGGCGGTCTCCACACCCGGAAAGATCTCGGCGATGAAATTGTTAAAAATCATTAACTGCATGCTAGGCAGGCCCGGCGGAGGCACAAGGGCCGCCGGCGAAACCTGCCTTCAAGGCTGTGCAGTTTTCCTCACTTTTTGACACATTTTTGTTCCGTGTCACGTTTCGTTTGTTCCCGAGGGAGCGTAACGCCCGTAACGCCGGCAGCCCCGAAGGGCAGTCTGATGCCCGGGTTCAGGCGTCTACAGGCAGTCTCAGTCCCGTTCGCGTGTCGAACAAATGGACCTTGCGCACGTCGGGCAGGAAGCCGACCCGGTCGTCGACCCGGGCCTGGGTGCGCTCGCGCAGCACGCAGTTCAGCCGCAGCGTCTCGCCGATGCCGAGCACCACGTGGGTCTCGGGCCCGGTCGGCTCGATCGACCGCACCACGGCCGAAGCTTCGCCCGCGCCGCCGCCGCCCAGCGCGATGTCCTCGGGCCGCACGCCGTAGGTGCAGTCCTGGCCGGCCCAGCGCCGTGCCGCCTCGGGCAGCGCCAGCACCAGACCTTCCGGGGTGCGCAGCACCGGCGCGCCGCCGTCGGGCGACTCGACCCGGCCCGGCACGAAGTTCATGGCCGGCGAGCCGATGAAGCCCGCCACGAAGACGTTGCGCGGCCGGTCGTAGAGCTCGAGCGCCTCGCCCATCTGCTCGACCACGCCGTCGCGCATCACCACGATGCGGTCGGCCATGGTCATGGCCTCGATCTGGTCGTGCGTGACGTAGACCATGGTGGTGCCGAGCCGGCGGTGCAGCGCCTTGATCTCGGCGCGCATCTGCACGCGCAGCTTGGCGTCGAGGTTCGACAGCGGCTCGTCGAACAGGAACACCTGCGGATCGCGCACGATGGCGCGGCCCATGGCCACGCGCTGGCGCTGGCCGCCCGAGAGCTGCTTCGGAAAGCGCTGCATCAGCGGCTCGAGCCCGAGGATCGCGGCCGCGTTGGCCAGCCGGCGCTCGATCTCGGCCTTGGGCTCGTTGCGCATCTTCATCGCGAAGGCCATGTTGTCGGCCACCGTCATGTGGGGGTAGAGCGCGTAGTTCTGGAACACCATCGCGATGTCGCGCTCCTTGGCCGGCAGGTGGTTCACCAGCCGCTCGCCGATCCGGATCTCGCCCGCGCTCACGCGCTCGAGCCCCGAGATCATGCGCAGCAGGGTCGACTTGCCGCAGCCCGAAGGCCCGACCAGCACCACGAACTCGCCGTCGGCCATCGGGATGCTGACCTCCTTGATGACGGCCGTGTCCCCGAAGGACTTGCTGACCTTGTCGATCTGGATCGCTGCCATGGCGCGCTCAGGCCTTCGCTTGCGCGGCGCGCCATGCCTCGTAGGCGCGGCGGCTCTCGTCCGAGGGCGGGTAGAGGCCGAAGGTGGACGCGCCCTGGTCGACCTGGCGCGTGACGTAGTCCTCGAACTCGGTCATCTGCGCGGCCTCCTCGGCCACCTCGTCGACCAAGTGCGGCGGGATCACGATCACGCCCTCGGCGTCGCCCACGATGACGTCGCCCGGGTAGACCGGCACGCCGCCGCAGCCGATGGGCACGTCGATGTCCATCGCATGGTGCTTGGTGAGGTTGGTCGGCGCGGCCGGCTGGCGGCAGTACACCGGGAAGTCGAGCTCGCGCAGCTCGGGCGTGTCGCGAAAGCCGCCGTCGGTGACCGCGCCCGCGGCGCCGCGCCGCAGCATGCGCGTGATCAGGATGGCGCCGGCCGATGCCGCGCTGGCATCGCCGCGGCTGTCGATCATCAGCACGTGGCCCGGCGGGATGGTCTCGACCACCTTGCGCTGGGCGTTCTCGCGGTCGGCGAACACGCCCAGGTGGTCGAGGTCCTCGCGCGCCGGGATGTAGCGCAGCGTGGTCGCCAGGCCCACCATGCGCGCGGCGCGCCGGTTGAGCGGCAGCGCGCCCTGCACCACGGCATTGCGCAGGCCGCGCTTGAACAGCGCGGTCGACAGGGTGGCGATGCTGATGCCGCGCAGTTGCGCCGCGCGCTCGGGGCTGAGGGTCGGGGTCGTGGAGGTGGTCATGGATGAAGGCCTGGAAAAGTGGATCTGTGCGGTGGATCAGGCGTTGCCGATCGGCTGCGCGAAGGCGAGGCGGTTGCGCTCGCGCGCCTGCTGCAGTTGCGGGTGCGCGAGCAGGGTGCGCAGCAGCGCCTGGTCGGCGTCGGACAGCTCGGGCCGCGCGGCGGCCTCGACGCCGGCCGACAGCTGCTCGGGCGTGCCCGCGCCGACGATCAGGCCGTCGACGCCGGGCTGCGCGAGCGTCCAGCGCATGGCGGCGCGTGCCACCGCGGCGCGGTCGTCGATGCCGGCGGCCGCGGCGATGCGGAACAGCTCGCCCTTCATGAAGACCTCGCGCACCACCACGCGCACGCCCATGGCCCGCGCGGCGGGAATCAGGCGCTCGAGGGCACCGTCGTCGGCCAGGTTGAAGTTGAGGTTCAGCGAGGCGAAGGCGCCGGTCTCGAGCAGCGCGAGGTAGGTGGCCGCGCCCGAGAAGCTGTCGGCCGCGGCGCAACGGATCAGCCCTTCGCGCTGGAGCGCGCGCACCGCTTGCGCGAGCTTGCCGGGAAAGGCGTGGTCCTGTTCGATGGCGTCCTTCAGGATGCCGAGATTGAGGATGTCGATGCGCTCGCGGCCCATCAGCGCGAGGATGCGCAGCACCTCTTCGCGCAACTGGCCCGGTGCGACCATCCGGCGGTTGCCGGGGTCGTAGCCGTAGACCATGCCTTCGGGCCGGGTCTGCACCACGGCCGCTCCGGGCGGCGGCAGCTCGCGCAGGTTGCGGCCCAGCGCTTCCTTCTCCGAATCCATGGTCACGTCGAAGCTGTCGATGCCCAGCGCGTAGGCGCGCTCGAGCACCGAGCGGCGCAGCGGCCCGCCGAAGTCCGGGAACAGGTGGCCGGGCGTGACCGCGAGGCGCAGGTCCTCGTTGAAGGCGCGCGAGCGGCCGTCGGGCAGGTACTCATGCCCGCCGAGCACGATGCGCGAGAGCCGCATGCCGCTGGCGCCCAGCGTGAAGTGGTCCATCGGCTTCATCCCTTCACGGCCGAGCCGGCCGAACTCTTGACCAGGTAGCGCTGCAGGAACACGTAGGCCCCGGCGGGAATGGCGCAGCCGATGACGGTGGCGGCCATGATGTCGGACCACAGCACGCGGAACTGGCCCACCAGGTTGGTGATGCCCAGCGTCATCGTCTGCTTGCTCGGCTCGCTGATCAGGCACAGCGCCCACAGCAGGTCGCCCCAGGCGAGCAGGAAGGCGAACACCATGGTCGCCACCAGCCCGGGCAGGATGTTCGGCAGGATGCAGTGCCACAGGCATTGCAGGCGCGAGGCGCCGTCGATCTCGGCGGCCTGGTCGATCTCCAGCGGCACGCTGTCGATGTAGCCCTTGAGCATCCAGACCGAGAACGGCAGCGTCAGCGTGGTCTGCGCGAGGATCAGCCCGAGGTGGGTGTTGTAGAGCCCCGCGAAGGACATCATCTTGAAGTAGGGCCCCACCAGCAGCACGCCCGGGATCACCTGGCTCGCGAGGAACATCACCATCATGGTGTCGCGCCCGCGGAAGCGGAAGCGCGAGAAGCCGTAGGCGCAGAACACGCCGATGGTGGCCGAGAGCAGGGCGGTGGCGCCCGACACCTGCAGGCTGTTGAGGAAGTAGCGCACCAGCCCTTCCTGCCCCCAGATGCGCGCATAGGCGTCGACCGTGAAGGACTGCGGCAGGATGGTGGCGGGAAAGCTCGTGACCTCGATGTCGGTCTTGAACGAGGACGACACCATCCAGAAGAAGGGCAGCAGGTTGTAGAGCGCCATCGCGGCCAGCGCCGCGTAGAGGCCGAGCCAGCGCGCGAAGCCGCCGCCGCTCTCGTCGTGGGTGCGCATCACTTATCCTCCTTGAGCGTGAGCCGCACGTAGGGCACCGCGAGCACCATCAGGATCGCCGCGAGCACGACCGCGATCGACGAGGCATAGGCGGTGTCGAAGAACTGGAAGTAGTTCTTGTAGACCTGCAGCGAGAGGTTCTGCGTGGCGTAGCCGGGGCCGCCGCCGGTCATGCCGTAGACCATGCCGAACAGCCGGCATTCCCAGATCGCGTCGAGCACGACGGCCAGCAGGATCATGGTGCGCAGGTTGGGCAGCGTGATGTGGCGGAACTTCTTCCAGGCGCCGGCGCCGTCGATCTCGGCCGCCTCGTACTGGTCGCGCGGTATCGCCTGCAGGCCGGCCAGCAGGATCAGCATCACGTAGGGATAGCCGCGCCAGGTCTCGGCCATGATCACCGACAGCAGCGACAGCGAGGGATCGCCGAGCCAGTCGATCGGGCCGGGCAGGTCGAGCCGCTGCATCACGGCGTTGATGCCGCCGGTGAGCGTGTCGAAGATGAAGCGGAAGATCAGCCCGCCGATCACGTCGGGCATGGTCCACGGCAGGATCGCGATCACGCGGAACAGCCAGCGCGCCTTCATGTCGAGGTTGAGCAGCATCGCCACGCCCAGCCCGAGCACGAGGTGCAGGCTCACGACGGTGCCGACGAACAGCGCGGTGTTGAACAGGGTGCGCGCGAACTCGGCATCGCCCAGCAGCCGCCGGTAGGCGCCCAGGCCCATCGGCGCGCTGCCGCCGGCGCCGAAGCTCTGGAACACCGAGGCGATGGCCGGGAACCCCAGGATCACCACCATCAGCACCACGGCGGGCATGACAAAGGCATAGCCCGCGCCGCGGGACTCGTCGGACATCGTCGGTTCCTTCGCTCGAACGCCGGGGGCTTACTGCTTGAGCAGCGCTTCGATCTGCTGGTGGGCGTCGGCCAGCGCCTGCTCGCGCGGCTTCGAGCCCGCCACCGCGGCCTGCAGGTTCTGGCGGAAGATCTCCAGCGCCTGCGGCCACTTCGGCGTCTGCGGCAGGAAGGCGCCGTGCGCGATCTCGGCCGCGACGATGCGCGCCGATTCGCTGTTGGCGATCTTGTCGTAGCCCTCGTTCACGCTCTTGCGCGACGACAGCATGTTGTTGTCGTCGAACCATTTCTTCATGCTCGCGCTGTCGGTCAGGTACTTCGCGAGCTTCCAGGCTTCGTCGGGATGCTTGCTGTTCTTGCCGACGAAGATCGACTTCTGGAACAGCGTGGTGCGCACCTGCTTGCTGTTGCCGGCCGGCTGCGGCATCGGCGCCATCGCCAGCACGTTCCAGCCGTCGAGCTGCGGGTTCATCGCACTGACCTCGGGGTAGCTCCAGGTGGTGCCGATCTTCATCGCCACGGTGCGGTTGGCCAGCAGCCGGCGCGAGCCGTTGGCGTCGACCTGCGCGGCGCCCGGCGGCACCGACTTGTCGACCAGGATCAGGTCGACGATGAAGTTGAAGGCCGCCTTGGCCTCGGGCGTGTCGAGCGCCGAGCGCTGGCCGTCGGGCGTGATGAAGTCGGCGCCGAAGCCGCGCAGGATCGACGACACGCGCAGGTCGAAGCCGGCCGGCGCGAGCACCACCGAGAAGCCCCAGCGGTCGATCGCCGAGCCGCCGGTGGACGAGCGCGTGAGCTTCTTCGCGGCGGCGCGGAACTCGTCCCAGGTCTTGGGCGGCCCGGCCACGCCGGCCTCGGCGAACAGCTTCTTGTTGTAGACCAGGGTCATCGCGACGGTGTTCATCGGGATGCCGTAGGTCTTGCCGGTGACGGTGACCGGCAGCAGCGAGTTCGGATAGAAGTCGGCCAGGAAGTTGCCGCCTTCCTTCTGGATGTAGGGCGTGAGGTCGCGCACCCAGCCCTCGGCGATGTACTGGCGCACCGGGTTGGCGTCGAGCGCGAACACGTCGGGACCTTCGCCCGCGCGGATCGCGGTGCTGTACTTCACGTCGCGCTGCGCCAGCGGCACCGGCTCGCGCTTGACCTTGATGCCGGGGTTGGCCTTCTCGAAGGCGTCGATCACGCCGTTGAGCGACTTGCCCCAGACGTCCTGCGCGAGCTGCCAGTCCGAATAGGTGATCGTGACATCGGCATGCGCCGACATGGCCGCGGCCATGCCCGCACCCGCCACCATGGCCCGCAGCAGATGCGCGGCCCGCAGGGATAGCTTCATTTCTTGTCTCCGGTTTCCGAGGTTGTCGCTCATGACGCCTTCTGTGCGGCGTTCTGGGATACTAGTATACCAGTTGAGCCGGATCAAGTTCTTTCGCGATCGGCCGGCCCATAATCGGCCGCGATCCCACTTTCCGAACAAGATGAATGCGCCTTTGCTGAAGCCCGCGCTGAAGATGCCGCCGCGCGAAAGCACCAGCCAGCAGGTCTACGAACTGCTGCGCACCGCCATCGTCAATGCCACGCTGGCGCCGGGCCGCGCGATCTCGGAGATCGAGATGGCGAACCAGCTCGAGGTGAGCCGCACGCCGGTGCGCGAATCGTTCCGCCGGCTGGCCGCCGAGGGTTTCCTCAAGGTGGTGCCGCAGGTGGGCACCGTGGTCTCGAAGATGAGCCGGCGCGAGCTGATGGACGCGCTGTTCATCCGCGAGTCGATCGAATGCGCGGCCGCGCGCCTGGCCGTGAAGGCGCCGCTCGAGGAGCGCGAGGCGCTGCACCGGCTGATGCTGCGCCAGCGCGCGGCGGTCGACCGCGGCGACATCGAGGAGGGCCTGAACAAGGACGAGGACCTGCACCGCGGGCTGATCGACCTGTCGGGCCATCCGCGCGCCTGGGAGCCGGTGCGCCAGGCGCGCGCTCACATGGAGCGCGTGCGCCGCATGGCGATCCCCGAACTGCAGAGCAACATCAAGGCCGCCGAGCAGCACGAGCGCATCGCCGCGGCGCTGGTGGCGGCCGATACCGAGGTGCTGGTGAAGGAGCTGCAGGCGCACATCCGCCTGATCGAGGGTTTCATCGAGGGCATTTCGGCGCGGTATCCGGACTACTTCGAGGACTGAATCCCCGAAGAAAGCGCACGAATAAAGCGCGCAAATGAAGCGCCCAAAAAAACACCCGCCGAAGCGGGTGCATCCCTTGCGGGCCCAGAGGGAGGTTCTTCTTGCTCTTCTTGGCACCCTGGTGCGTGACAGCGACGCCATGTTCGATGCGAAGCCGTAAGAGACGCGTCAGCCTTTGGGAGGCAGCGCGTGTAGGCCATTGCAAAAATCGTGAAGAATTGCTCAGAATTATTCATATGGGATGCCGAAAAGCCCGCCCTCCCATAGAAATGTCGGTGTCGTCTGACGTGAGATGACTGTTTCAGGCTCGAACATCCTTGTGTCCGGCCGTTCCTCCCTCGGCTGGGCGCCTAGTGTGTGACAGCAACTTAGGCTTCGCGCCCGGCCTCGTGCCGGGCGCTTTTCTTTGTGCCGCCCGATCCGGCCCTCGAGTCCACGTAAAGCTTGTGTGAAACCGCGCCAATAAGAATCATTCTTATTAAAATGATTTCAATAGTGTTACAGCCGAGGATCAGGCATGGACAAGTTCATGGCACGTGCCGAGTGCGAATGGCTCGCACAGTTTTTTCCGGATCCGGGGGCGGACACCGCGCCGGCACCGCCGAGCCAGCGCGGGAACGTCCCTCCCAAGCAAGAGGCCGCCACAAGCCGCGCGCCCTGGCATCGGGCGATCCGATCGTCGGTCGCACGCGTGCTGCGGCCCGGCGCGCCCAAGGCCGGCGCCTGAGCCGATCCCGGCCCGGCGCTGAACTCAGCGCCGGCGCAGGGCCCGGCTCAGATGCGGATCCGCTTCCTCGTCATCGGGCGCATCCGCCCCCAGGCTGACTTCCACCGTGTGGAGATGGCTGCGCAGCAGCGCCAGCGCTTCCTCGGTCGATCCGCTTTCGATCAGGGCGATCAGTTGCGCATGCTCGTCCTGCAGGCACTCGGTGTGCTTGTCGTATTCGTGCTGGTAGAGCAGCAGGATCAGCGCGATCCGCCCGACCAGCTGATCGAGCGTCTGCGCGAGCAGGTCGTTGCCCGCGAGCCGCGCGAGCAGCACGTGGAATCCCGCGCCGAGCCGGCGCACCTCTTCCATGTCGTTGCCCACGCGCGCCGCGCGCTCCTGCTTGACGTGCGCGCGCAGCGCCGCCAGGTCCTTCTTGCTATGGGCCTGCGACAGCTTCTCCAGTGAGTGGCGCTCGATCGCCCAGCGCAGGTCGAAGGTGTCGCGCGCTTCCTTCGGCGTGGGCTTGGCCACCGAGGCGATCTTGCCCGGCGTGAGGTCCACCAGCCCCTCGCGCGCCAGGCTCTGGAGCGCCTGCCGCACCACCGTGCGGCTCACGCCGTAGAGCTTGCCCAGGCTCACTTCGCGCAGCTGCGTGCCCGGCAGCAGGCGGTGGGCAGCGACCGCTTCCCGGATGCTGTCGCTGATTTCTTCGTTCTTGGTAGACATGGTCCGGGATTGTAATTAGACTGAATCGGTATACCGATATAGAGTACTGAAACGGAATCCGACAAAACTCCCACCCTCGAGGACAACACCCCATGACCCCCTTTCAACTGGCTGCCGCGGCCCTTGCCGCCTTCTTCTGCGCCGCACCCACGTTCGCGGCCGAGCCGCTGCAGATCGGCTTCGTCTATCAAAGCCCCGTGTCCGACGTCGGCTGGGTGGCCGTGCACGAAAGCGCGCGCAAGCAGCTCGAGAAGGAATTCGGCAACCGCATCAAGACCCAGGTGGTGCAGGACGTGAAGGCCGGCCCCGACGGCGCGCGCGTGATCCGCGAACTGGTCGGCAACGGGGCGGGGCTGATGGTGC
Organism: Variovorax sp. GW821-FHT09B01; assembly: GCF_059418345.1. Taxonomy (NCBI): domain Bacteria; kingdom Pseudomonadati; phylum Pseudomonadota; class Betaproteobacteria; order Burkholderiales; family Comamonadaceae; genus Variovorax; species Variovorax sp. GW821-FHT09B01. The sequence goes on from NZ_JBWKPQ010000001.1 coordinate 330,973, forward strand.
TCGGCAGCTTCGGCTACATGAACGACGGCCTGAAGGCGGCTGCCGAGAACCCCAAGGTCAACTTCGTCCACGCCAGTGGCTTCAGGCAGGCCGCCAACTTCGGCACCTACAACGCGCGCTGGTACGAGGCCGCCTATGTGGCCGGCCTGGTGGCGGGCAAGGTCACGAAGTCGAACAAGCTCGGCTACGTCGGCGCATTGCCGATCCCCGACGTGGTCTCGACCATTAATGCCTTCGCGCTCGGCGCGCAGAAGAGCAATCCCGCCGCCAAGGTCTCGGTGGTGTGGGTCAACGAGTGGTTCAACCCCGGCAGCGAGCGCGATGCCGCCAACACCCTGATGCAGCAGGGCGCCGACGTGATCGGCTCCGGCTTCCAGGACAACCCGGCCGTGCTGCAGGCGGCCGAGGCCAAGGGCGTCTGGTCGATCGGCATGTTCTCCGACCATCGCGAGTCCGCGCCACAGAAGCTGCTGACCTCGCTCACGCACGACTGGACGCCCTACCTGCGCCAGGCCGTGCAGGACACGCTCGACGGCAAGTTCAAGGGCACGGCCTATGCCGCGACCCTGGCCAACGGCGGCGTGAGCCTCGCGGACTGGAATCGCGGCGTGCCGGCCGACGTGGTCCAGATGGCGAAGCAGGCGCGCGCCGACATCGTGGCCGGCAAGCTCAAGGTCTTCGCCGGCCCGCTCAAGGACAACACGGGCAAGCAGCGCGCGGCCCCAGGCGCCGCGCTGTCCGATGCCGAGGTCGCTGGCATGAACTGGTTCGCCGAAGGCATCCAGGGCGCGATCCCGCGCTGAGGTCCGGCCATGAACCAGACCGCAGACACAGCGGCGACCTCCGCCGACTGGTTTCCCGTGGAGTTCTCGCGCAACCTGCTGCCGGGACAGGTGCTGCAGTCCACGCTGCTCGGCCATGAACTGGCCCTCTGGCGCTCGGCCTCGGGCGCGATGGAGGTGTGGGAGAACCGCTGCCCGCACCGCAGCGTGCGGCTCAGCCTCGGCTTCGTCGTCGGAGAAGAACTGGTCTGCCGCTACCACGGCTGGCGCTACGGCCGCGACGGCCACTGCGTGTCGGTGCCCTCGTCGCCGAAGGACGCGAGCCCGCCGGCCGCCTGCGCGCGCACCTACCTCAGTCGCGAGAGCGACGGCATCGTCTGGGCCAGCCTCGCGCGTATGCCGGCCGGCTATCCGCCGCGCCTTGGCGACGACCTCGTGCCGTCGCGCAGCTTCACGGTCGACCTCGATGCCGGCACCTTCGCGCTGCAGGCCGAACGCGCGGGCTGGTTGCAAGGGCAGAGCACTTGCGTCTGGCAGGAAGGTGCATCGGCCCTGCTGATCCAGCCGCTGCTGCCCGGCACCTCGATCGTCCACCTGCTCGTCGCGCGGGGTGCATCGAGTCTCGACAAGCAACGGGCCATCGAAAGCATCAAGACGCACATCGCGCAATGGACGGCCGAGGCCCGTGCCCCGACGGAGACCGAACATGCCTGACACCATCGATCCCGCGATCGCGGCCGACTGGCTCGCCATCGGCGACAGCCTGGGCCTCGCGCCCGGCACGGGCCGTCGAGCCCGACTGCTGGGCCACGACCTCCACGTGCGCCGCCAGCCCGACGGCGCGCTCGAGGCCTGGTTCGAGGCCGAACCCACGAGGCCTTGCCACGCCACCGACCACTGCGGCTTCATCCTCCTGTGCCTCGGCGATGCGCCCAAGCCACTGTTCGAACTGGCGGCCTTCGCGAACCCCGCGCGCCGCTTCCTCTACATGGGCGGCTTCGGCATCCACAGCGGCCCGCTGCGGGTGGTGGAGAACTTCCTCGACATGGCGCACTTCCCCTTCGTCCACGCCCACATCCTCGGCTCGGAGGAAGCGACCGAAGTGCGCGGCTACGAGGTCGAGCTAGACGCCCGCCAGGAGCTCTGGGCGCGCGACTGCAAGTTCATCCAGCCGCTGGCCTCGGCGGACGCGAAGGGCGGGGCGGACGTCGATTACGTCTACCGCGTCGTCAATCCGTTTTCGCCGATGCTCTACAAGCATCCGGCGGGCCGTTCGGCCGAGCTCGCCGACATCATCTTCCTGTTCATCCAGCCGACCGACGAAGAGCGCTGCATCGCGCACTTCGCGATCAGCCTGTTCGATGCCGAAAGCTCGAGCGGCGAGATCATGGCCTTCCAGCAGAACATCCTCGGGCAGGACAAGCCGATCCTCGAGAACCACGTCCACAAGAAGCTGCCGCTCGATCCGCGCATCGAGGTGCCTTCGCGCGCCGACGCCGCCTCGAGCACCTTCCGCCGCTGGCTGCGCGACATCCATCTGCGCTGGGGCATCGAGGCGCAGAGCACCGAGCCGCGGCCGCGGCTCAGCGTGGAGGTGGCCGGAAAAAGAACCGTGGCGCAGGACATCGTCGAGTTCAGGCTGCGCTCGCCACGGCGCGGCCCGTTGCCTAGCGCCACCGCGGGCTCGCATCTCGACGTGCACCTGCCGAACGGCCAGATCCGCCAGTACTCGGTCTGCGGCCAGGACGACGAGGGCTACACCATCGCCGTCAAGCGCGAGGCCGATTCGCGCGGCGGCTCCATCGCCCTGCACGAGTCGGTGCAGGCCGGCATGCAGCTCGAGATCGGACTGCCCAAGAACAACTTCCGGCTCGACCCGCGCATCGAACACGCTGTGCTGATCGCGGGCGGCATCGGCATCACGCCGATCCTCGCGATGGCGCGCGATCTCGCGGCGAGGGGAAAGCGGCCAGCCCTCCATTACTTCTGCCGCTCGGCCGAGCATGCGGCCTACCGTGCCGAACTCGAGGCATTGTTGGGCGCGAACCTGCATCTGCACCTGGGCCTGTCGCCACAACAGACCGAAGACCGGATGCGGCAGGCACTGCAAGCCGGTGGCGATGCGCATGCCTTCGCCTGCGGTCCCGCGCCGCTGATGCAGTGCATCGAGCGCGTCGCGACGGAACTCCATTGGCCCGCCGAGCGCGTGCACTTCGAATACTTCCGACGCACCACGCCCGTCGAGGCCACCGGCCCCGCATTCACCGTCGAACTCGCGCGCAGCGGCCGCCGCGTGCAGGTCGCGAGCGACACCACCATCGTCGAGGCCCTGCGCGCGATCGACATCCACCTCGACACCAGTTGCGAGCAGGGCGTGTGCGGCACCTGCCTGTGCACCGTCATCGAAGGCGAGCCCGACCATCGCGACCAGTACCTGAGCGCGGGCGAGAAGGCGTCCGGCATGCAGATGCTGCCCTGCGTCTCGCGATCGCGCTCCGCGACGCTGGTGCTCGATCTCTGAGGGCTGGCGATGATCAAGCTCTACAACGAACAGATGTCCGGCAACTGCTACAAGCTGCGGCTCTTCATGGCGCTGCTCGGCATCGCCTACGAGCGCGTGCCGGTCAACTTCCATCCCGGACGCGAACACAAGGAAGCCGAATTCCTCGCGCTCAATCCCTTCGGCCAGTTGCCCGTGATCGACGACGACGGCTTCGTGCTGCGCGACGCGCAGGCCATCCTCGTCTACCTCGCGAGCCGCCACGACGGCGCCGGCACCTGGTTCCCCGCCGATCCGCAGCGTCGCGCCCAGGTCATGCTGTGGCTCACCGTGGCCGAGGACATCACGCGCAGTGCCTCGGCCGCGCGCCTGCACGATGCCTTCGGCTATGACTTCGACGCACCGGCCTGCCGCGCGGCCGCGCACAAGCTGTTCGCGCACATCGAGGACCACCTGGGCGACCGCGAGGCCGCGGGCGAAGGCTGGCTGGTCGGCGCCACGCCCACGCTCGCCGACATCGCCTGCTTCCCCTACATCGCGCTCGCGCCCGAGGGCGGCATCGCGTTGACGCGCTATCCCGCGCTGCGACGCTGGATCGCGCGCGTCAAGTCGATCCCCGGCTTCATCGGCATGCCCGGCATCTTCGCGCTCGGCATCGACGCCGAAGCCTCCTGATGCGTCGCGGGATGCCCCGCTGATTCGCCTCAAAAAACCTCATCCCGATTGATTGGTCCGGGTCGTCGCGTCCCTTAACCTCGGTCGCGAGGCAGCAAAGCACTGCCTCGATTCGACCCAGGACAGGAGACAAGCCATGACCCCAACGAGCGCGACCGCCGCGCCGGCCGCCGATGCCCGCGGCTTCGAACCCGACGCGCCGATCCGCTGCCGCGACTTCCGCATCGGTGCCATCGGCGCCGGTTTCATCATGGCGGACGTGCAGCTCGCGGCCTACCGCGAGGCCGGCTTCCCCGTGGTGGCGATCGCCTCGCGCACCCGTTCCAAGGCGGCCGACGTGGCCGAGCGCTGGAACATCCCCACGGTGCACGACACGCCCGAAGCGCTGATCCGCGACCCGCAGGTGCAGATCGTCGACATCGCCTTCCCGCCCGACCGCCAGCCCGAGCTGATCCGCCTCGCGCTCGCGCAGCCGCATGTGAAGGCGGTGCTCGCGCAGAAGCCGCTGGCGCTCGATCTCGACACGGCGCGCGCGCTGGCCGAGGAGGCGCGCGCGGCCGGCAAGCCGCTGTCGGTGAACCAGAACATGCGCTTCGACCAGTCGATGCGCGTGCTCAAGCAACTGCTCGATCGCGGCGAGCTCGGCACGCCGGTGCTCGCCACCATCGAGATGCGCGCCATCCCGCACTGGCAGGAGTTCCTGCGCGGCTACGGCCGCCTCACGCTGGCCAACATGAGCGTGCATCACCTCGACGTGCTGCGCTTCCTGTTCGGCGAGCCCGAGGACATCTACACCGCCGCGCGGCCCGATCCGCGCACCGGCTTCGAACACAGCGACGGCATCGTCTGCTCGACCCTGCGCTTTCGCAGCGGCGTGATGGCGCTCAGCATGGAGGACGTCTGGACCGGCCCGCACGGCGAGGGCTTCGATGCCGGCATCTTCATCAAGTGGCGCGTCGAGGGCACCGAGGGCGTGGCCGAAGGCACCATCGGCTGGCCCGACTATCCCGAAGGCAGTCCGAGCACGCTGCGCTACAGCTCGCGCCACGGCACGGGCGGCCAATGGGTCGCACCGAGCTGGTCCACGCGCTGGTTCCCGCAGGCCTTCGCGGGCGTGATGGAGCAGCTGCAATGGGCACTCGCCCAGGGCGAGGCGCCGATGCTCGATGTCGCCGACAACGTGAAGACCATGGCGCTGGTCGAGGCCGGCTACCGATCGCTCGCCGAGCGGCGCGCCGTGCCGCTGGCCGAGTTCGGCGTCTGAGCCGCGCGCTTTCCCCGCATCCCCACCCACAACCCATCGGAGACAACCCATGATCCAAGTCGGCATCTTCAGCGGCTACTTCCCCTATGCCCTCGAGGAGTCCGCGCGCCGCATCAAGGCGCAGGGCTTCAACACCGTGCAGCTCGACCTCGCGTTCAAGGACATCGACTTCTCCACGCCCGAAGCCATCACGCGCGAGAAGTGCCACCGTGTGCGCGACACCTTCCGCCGCCACGACCTGCCGATCAGCTGCATGTCGGCGTACACGAACATCGTCCATCCCGACGCCGGCGAGCGCCAGCGCCGCAACGACTACCTCAAGGCCACGTTGCGCCATGCGCGCGACTGCGGCACGCCCTACGTGATCAGCGAGACCGGCACTGTCAACCCCGACAGCGACTGGTCATCGCATCCCGACAACAAGAGCGAGCGCGCCTACGCCGACTGCGTGAAGGTGGTGCGCGAGCTCGCGCAGGAGGCGCACGACCACGGCGCGGTGTTCCTGGTCGAGACCTACGTCAACAACATCATCGGTTCGGTCGAGGAGACGCTGCGCCTGTTCGCCGACGTCAACCATCCGGGCCTGGGCCTGCTGATGGACCCGACGAACTACTTCGAGACCCACAACATCGACCGCATGGACCAGGTGCTGAACCAGATGTTCGACGCGCTCGGCGACAAGGTCCGCATCGCGCATGCCAAGGACGTGAAGCGCGCCGCGGGCGATGACAAGAGTGAGAAGTTCGCCGACATCGACGCCTCCGAAGCGCACCAGTTCCGCGGGGTGGGCGAGATCGAGCTCCCGGCGCCGGGCCTGGGCGCGCTGAACTACGACCTCTACCTCAAGCGGCTCGCGCAGCACCATCCCAACATCCCGATCATCATCGAGCACCTCGACGAATCGGACGTGCCGCGCGCCAAGCGCTTCCTCGACGACAAGCTGCTGGAGGCCGGCGCGTGATCCAGCTCCACGGCCGCCACTGGACCCGGCGCGCGCTGCGCGAACACGCGGGCACGCTCGCGCAGTTCGCGGGCGTGCGACTGGTGACGCTGGGCGACGGCGTGGAGCGCGGCATCCGCTGCCTCGAGTTCCGCACCGGCACCGGCTTCGCGTTCCAGGTGCTGGTCGACCGCGCGATGGACGTGGGCGCCTGCGAATACCGAGGCGCGGCCATCGGCTGGCAATCGCCCACGGGCTTCCGGCATCCGGGGCTGCACGAGAACGCTGACGAGGGCGGCCTCGGCTGGCTGCGCTCCTTCTCCGGCCTGCTCGTGACCTGCGGTCTCGACCACACGCTGTTCATGGACAGCGACCCGGCCGGCCATTACCACTACACGCCGCGCAAGAGCGTCGACAGCGGCCTGCACGGCCGCATCGCGAACATTCCCGCGCGGCTCACCGGCTACGGCGAGCGCTGGGAAGGCGACGACTGCATCCTCTGGTGCGAAGGCGTGGTGCAGCAGTCGGCCGTGTTCGGCGAGGACCTGCACCTGGTGCGGCGCATCGAGGCGCGCGTGGGCGAGCACGGCTTCACGCTGCACGACCGCGTGGTCAACCACGGCTTCTACCGCACGCCGCACATGTTCTGCTACCACATCAACGCCGGCCATCCGGTGCTCGACGAGGGCAGCCGCTACATCGCGCCGATCCGCCACACGCCCTGGGCCGCGCATGCCGACGCACTGCGCAAGCAGTCGGTGGGCTACCGCACCCAGCCCGGACCGCAAGCCGACTTCCACGAGCAGGTCTACGAGCATGCGATGGCGGCCGATGCGCAAGGGCGCATCCCGGTCGCGCTGGTCAACGAGGGCTTCGACGGTGGCCGTGGCATCGGCCTCGCGGTCGAGGTCCACCGCGACGAGTTCCCGTGCCAGTTCCAGTGGCAGAACTACCAGCGCGGCCAGTACGCGATGGGCATCGAGCCGAGCACCAACCACGTGCTGGGCAAGCCCTTCGCGCGCGAGCGCGGCGAGCTGATCTGGCTCGAGCACGGCGACGAGCGCCGCTACACCACGCGCTTCTCGGTGCTCGACGGGCGCGGCGAGATCGCGGCCTTCGAGGAGCGCGTGCGCGCCATCTGCGCGCAGCCCGCCGACGAGTACCCGGCCATCACCGGCCGCTGGGACTGAGGCGCGAAGAAGATGGGCGAGCCGGTGCGGACATCGCGGCAGGGCGTCTCGTTGCGCGGAATACTCGGCGACATGAAGACGAAGACATCGACGCCCTCCGCCGAGGCTCCCGGCCGCTCGCGCCTGGCCGACGTCGCGCGCGTGGCCGGCGTTTCGAAGGCCACGGCCGACCGCGCGCTGCATGCGCGCAAGGGCGTGCGCTCGGCCACGGTGCAGCGCGTGGTGCGCGCGGCCGCGCAGCTGGGCTACCTGCCCGACGAAAGCCTGCACCAGGTGCTGCGTCCCAGGCCGATGGAGCTGATCTTCCTGCTGCCGGCCGGCACCAACCAGTTCATCCGCATGCTCGGCGACTACGTCGGCATCGTCGAGAAGCAGCTCGAGCCCTTCAACGTGCGCTGCCGCCGCGTCGAGATCGAGGGCTTCGATGCCGAGGTGCTGGCCGCGCGGCTGCTGCGCCATGGACGGCAATGCGACGGCATCGCCTTCGTGCCGCTTGAGCATCCGGCGGTCCGCGAGGCCGTCGCGACGCTGGCCGACCAGGGCGTGCACCTGCTCACGCTGCTGTCGGACCTGCCGGGCTCGCGGCGCGCCGCCTATGTGGGCATCGACAACCATGCGGCCGGCCGTACCGCGGGCTACCTCATGGGCCGCATGCTCGACCGGAAGTCGGGCAAGGTCGGCCTGATCGCCGGCAGCCTCAGCTACCGCGGCCACGAGGAGCGCGAGGTCGGCTTCCTTCAGGTGCTGGCCGAGCAGTTCCCGGGGCTGCGCGTGGTGGGCCTGCGCGAGGGCCACGACGACGTGGCGCAGAACTACCGCCAGGCGCGCACCCTGCTGCGCCAGCATGCCGACCTGGTGGCGCTCTACAACATCGGCGGCGCCTCCGAAGGCATCGGCCGCGCGCTCAAGGAGGCGGGCCTGGACCACAAGGTGGTCTTCATCGGCCACGAGATCACGCCCGACACCCGCGCCATGCTGATCGACGGCACGCTCGACGCGGCGATCAACCAGAACCCGCAGACCGAGGTGATGAACTGCGTGCGCATCTTCGCCAACCTGCGGGCGGGGCGCGATGCGCTCGCGGGCGTGGAGCCGGTGCGTGCCGGCATCGCGGTGCGCGAGAACCTGCCCTGACCCTCCTTTCCTCCCACGACTTCAAAAGACACGACACGACCATGGACATGACAGGCAAGAAGGTGCTGGTGACCGGCGCCGCCGGCGGACTCGGCACCAGCATCTGCTGGGCTTTCGCGCGCGCGGGCGCGCAGGTGCTGGCGCTGGACATCGATCCGGCCAAGGGCGAGCGCCTGGTCGCGGCCGGGGAGGGCGAGGGCGCCGAGGTGCGCGCGCGGCTGCGCTTCGTGCAGGGCGACCTCGCCGACCTCGGCGCGCTCGCGGCGCAGCTGGCCGCGCTGTTCGAGGCCCAGGGCGGCATCGACGTGCTGATCAACAACGCCGCCATCTATCCCTCGCGCAGCATCGAGGAGTTCAGCATCGAGGAGCATCGCCGCGTGCAGGGCGTGAACGTCGACGCGGCGCTGGTCTGCGTGCAGGCCGCGCTGCCGCACATGAAGCGCCAGCGCTTCGGCCGCATCGTCAACGTTGTCAGCATCACGATGTACGGCGGTTGGCCGCTGCTGCTGCCCTACGTCACCTCCAAGGGCGCGCTGCTGGGCATGACGCGCGCGATGGCGCGCGAGCTCGGGCCGCACGGCATCACGGTCAACGCGGTCTCGCCGGGCGCCTTCCCGACCGATGCCGAGAAGATCCATCCCGACCCCGAGGGCTACGAGCGCTTCGTGCTCGAGCACCAGTCGGTCAAGCGCCGCGGGGCGCCCGACGACATCGCGAACGCGATGCTGTTCTTCGCGGCCGAGGGCAGCGGCTTCGTCACCGGCCAGACGCTCAACGTCGATGGCGGCTGGGTGATGCAGTAGCCGCCGAAGCCCCCGCCTTTCCACTCGACATCTCGACCACCAACTAGGGAAATCCCGTGATCGCAGCCACGGGCTGCAACGCTAAAGTCGTACTTGTTAGCGCTAACAGTTAGCGCTAATAATCTCGCCAACAGCAGCGCGACGGCTTCGGCCGGACGCCTCGAATCCCACGGCAGGGCCTGCCGTCATCGGAGACAGACACACATGAAGCAACGCCTTTTCACCGGCCGCCGCGCGGCCCTCGCCGCGATCGCCATCGTTCCGGCCCTGCAGCTGCTCGCCGCGGGCAGCGCCCAGGCGCAGGCCGCCGGCAAGCAGGTCGTGACCTTCGCCGCATCGAGCTTCGCCGAGCCCGGCCGCGGCGAGAAGATGCGCGCCTGGATCGGCAAGTTCAACCAGAGCCAGGACAAGGTCGAGATCCAGCCGGTCACGATTCCGTTCTCGTCCTTCGCGAGCACCGTCTTCACGCAGATGGGCGGCAATGCCGGCCCCGACCTCGTGCGCTTCGACCTGCCCGAGTTCTATGCCGCGGTCGATGCCAAGCGCCTCGTGCCCATCGACGACGTGATCGCCGACGGCGCCTTCCCGCTCACCGGCCCCGACAAGTACATGAAGATCGGCGGCAAGCGCTACGGCGTGGTGTTCGAGGTCAGCAACTACGCGATGGTCTACAACAAGGCGCTGCTCAAGGGCACGCCGCCTTCGAACTTCGACGAGTTCCTGGCCGCCGCCAAGGCCGCGACCGCCGCCGGCAACTACGGCTACGCCTACCGCGCCACCATGGCCGAGCGCGGCGGCTTCTGGTATGACCTGTGCAACTACGTCTACGGCTTCGGCGGCCGCTGGTCCGACGAGCAGGGCAACCCGACCATCAACAGCGCCAAGGTGATCGAGGGCGTGGCGGCCTACAAGAAGGTCTACGACGCCGGCGCGATCCCCAAGGGCGCCGACGCCGCCACCTACCGGCGCATGTTCGCCGAGGGCAAGATCGCGATGCAGGTCGACAACGGCGGCGTGGCCGCCAACCTCGCGACCCAGGCCAAGGGCTTCGAGTTCGGCGCCACGCCTTCGCCGTTCCCCACCAAGGCGCAGGGCATGATCCTGGCGCCGATCAGCATCAACGCCAACAGCAAGAACAAGGCCGCCGCCGGTGCCTTCCTGCAGTGGATGCTGACGCCCGAGGCGCAGCGCGAGCTGCAGCTGATCCACGGCGCCTCGAGCGTCGCGATCGCCGTGCCGCGCTCGGCCGAGGAGGTCGCCAAGTGGCCCTGGATCTCGGTCTACGACCAGCAGACCGCTAACAGCGTGCCTGCGCTGCCGCAGGGCCTCGAGGTCAAGGCGCCCGAGATCCAGCAGATCGTGATCGAGCAGGTCATCAAGGTGCTGCAGGGTGGCGTCGATCCCGCCAAGGCGATGAACGACGCGCAGCAGACCGTGCTGAGCCGCGTGCTCAAGCGCTGAACCCGCGCCACATCCCGTGACGATGAACGCCACGCTGTCCTCCGCCGCCGCGGTGGCCCGCCGCGAGGGTGCGCGCCGCCGCGCGCGCCTCGACGGCCATCCGCTCGCGCCCTATGCGCTGGTGCTGCCGGCCACGCTCTACCTGCTCGTGTTCCAGGGCTATCCGCTGTTGCGCGAACTGGTGCTGAGTTTCACCTCGACCTCGCTGCTCGCGGCCTCGCAGGGCGAATGGGTCGGGCTGCAGAACTACGCCGACCTCTGGAACGATCCCGACTTCCACCGCGTGATCTTCACCACGCTGCTCTACACCGTGGCCTGCGTGGCCTCGGCGATCGGGCTGGGCCTGGCCTCGGCGCTGCTGCTCGACGCGCCGTTCCGCGGCCGCGGCATCGCGCGCGCCGCCGTCACCATCCCGTGGGCCGCGCCGCCGGTCGCGGTGGCGCTGATCTTCATCTGGATCTACAACGCCCAGTACGGCGTGTTCGGCCACACGCTGCGCTTCTTCGGCATCGCCGCGGGCAGCGAGAACTGGCTCGACAGCATGCAGCACGCCATGCCCGCGGTGCTGATCACCACCATCTGGCAGATCTTCCCGTTCGCCTCGGTGGTGCTGCTGGCGGCGCTGCAGGGCGTGCCGTCCGAGTTGCGCGAGGCGGCCGTGATGGACGGCGCCGACCGGCTCAGCGTGTTCAAGGCCGTGGTGTGGCCCACCATCCGGCCCTCGGTCGCGCTGCTGGCGCTGTTCTCCACCATCTGGTCGCTGCGCCGCTTCGACCTGATCTGGCTGCTCACGCAGGGCGGGCCGGTGGGCGCCACCAACACGCTGGTGATCGACCTCTACCGGCGCGCCTTCGTCAACCACCACCTGGGCCAGGCCGCGGCCGTCGGCATGGTGGGCGTGGCGATCGCGCTGGCCGTGACGCTGGTGTACTTCCGCTACACCGCGCGCGCCGAACGCGAAGGAGAGCGCTGATGCACGCCGCCATGAGCCGACAGGCGCTGCGCATGCTCGCGGTGCTGGTGCTGCTGGGCGCCGCGGCCTTCCCCATCTACTGGATGCTGGTGACCTCGCTCACGCCGACCGAGGCGCTGTTCGCCGACCGGCCGCAGCTGCTGCCGTCGCTGGGGCAACTGCCGGTGTACGCGAGCGTGTTCGCCATCAAGCCGGTGGCGAGCTGGCTCTTCAACAGCGCCTGCGTCGCGATCGGCACCACGGTGCTGAGCATCGCGCTGGCGGTGTTCCCGGCCTATGCGCTGTCGCGCTTCCGCTTCGGCGGCAAGGGCGCGATCGGCTTCGGGCTGTTCGCCACCCAGATGCTGCCCGAGGCGATGCTGGTGGTGCCGCTGTACGCGATCTTCGCGCAGATGCAGCTGCTCAACACCCTGAGCGGCCTGATCCTCGCGAACACCGCCTTCACCGTGCCGGTGATCACCTGGATCCTCAAGGGCGCCATCGACGGCGTGCCGATCGAGGTCGAGGAGGCCGCGCGGGTGGACGGCTGCTCGCGCATCGGCATCGTGCTGGGCGTGGTGGTGCCGCTGATCGCGCCCACGCTGGCCGCGGCCGCCGTGATCTCCTTCTTCCATGGCTGGAACGAGTACGTGTTCGCGCAGACGCTGATCACCGAGGAGCGGCTGCACACGGCCTCCGTCGGCCTGGCCGGCTTCATCGGCGAGCTGAGCACGCCGCTCGATGCCGTGATGGCGGTGGGCGTGATGTACACGCTGCCGGCCGTCATCTTCTACCTGATCGTGCAGCGCCACGTCGTCTCCGGCATGACCGCCGGCAGCGTCAAGGGCTGATCCCGAACCATCGAACCGAACACACAGCCATGGCTTCCATCAAGCTCCAGGACATCACCAAGAACTTCGCCGACAAGCATGTCGTCAAGGGCGTGTCGATCGACGTGCCCGACGGCGAATTCCTCGTGCTGCTCGGCCCCTCCGGTTGCGGCAAGTCGACCCTGCTGCGCATGCTCGCCGGGCTCGAGAGCATCAGCGGCGGCGAGATCCACATCAACGAGCGCCGCGTCGACGAACTGCCGCCGACCGAACGCGACATCGCCTTCGTGTTCCAGTCCTATGCGCTCTACCCGCACATGACGGTGCGGCGCAACATCGCCTTTCCGCTGATCATGCGGCAGCACCGGTGGTGGTTCCACATCCCGCTGCTCGGCGGCATGGCCAAGCGGCGCATCGAGCGCTCGCCGGCCGTCTCGCAGCTGGTGGAACGCACCGCGCGCACGCTGGCGCTGACCGACTGGCTCGACAAATACCCGCGCACGCTCTCGGGCGGCCAGCGCCAGCGCGTGGCGCTCGGCCGCGCGATGGTGCGCGAGCCGCAGGTGTTCCTGATGGACGAGCCGCTGTCGAACCTCGACGCCAAGCTGCGCACCACCATGCGCGCCGAGATCTCGAAGCTGCACCAGCGCGTGGGCGGCACCTTCGTCTACGTCACGCACGACCAGGTCGAGGCGATGACCATGGGCACGCGCATCGCGCTGCTCAAGGACGGCGTGGTGCAGCAGTTCGGCAGCCCGCGCGAGATCTACGAGGCGCCGGCCAACCTCTACGTGGCGCGCTTCATCGGCACGCCGCCGATGAACCTGCTGCAGGCCACGGTGAACGCCGATGGCAGCGCGCTCGCGCTCGGCGGCGAAGCTTCGATGCCGCTGCCCGCCCACCTGCGCGGCCTGGCCGCGCCCGGCGCCGCGGTGGTGCTCGGCCTGCGGCCGAACGCGCTGACGGTGGCACGTGGCGGCCAGGGCCTGGCCGGGCGCATCGCGCTGGTCGAGCATGTCGGCGCCGAGTCGCTGGTGGCGGTCGCGCTCACCGACGCCCGCACGCTGCACGACGAGGAAGGCGCCGCGAACGCCGACCTGATGGTCACGGTGCCGGGCTACACCGACCTCGCGAACGGCGACTCGGTCGCGGTCGGCTTCGATGCCACGCAGGCCGTGCTGTTCGACGCCGCCACGGGCCGCAACCTCGCCGCCGCGCCGCGCACGCACTGAATTCTTCCCACCCCTCATCGCCAACACACTCCATGAACAAATCCTCCGCCATCCTCGAGGGCTTCCGCGTCCTCGACTGCTCCATCGCCATGGCCGGCCCCTTCGCGGCCCAGCGCCTGGGCGACCTGGGCGCCGACGTCATCAAGGTCGAGCCGGTCGCCGGCGAATGGCAGCGCCATGTCTCGGCCGGCGGCGCGCGCGGCAACCGCATCAACGTCTCCTTCCTCTCGCTCAACCGCAACAAGCGCAGCCTCGCGGTCGACCTCAAGAGCGACGAGGGCCGCGACGCGCTCTACGAACTGGTGCGCGGCTCCGACGTGTTCCTGCAGAACTACCGTCCCGGCGTGGCCGAGCGCCTGGGCGTGGACTACGCCACGCTCTCGAAGATCAACCCGCGGCTGGTCTACGTCTCGATGTCGGGCTATGGCGAGGACGGTCCCTACAAGCTCTGGCCCGGGCAGGACCTGCTGCTGCAGGCGATGAGCGGCGCCATGCTCTCCACCGGCCGCGCCGGCGAGCCGCCGTCGCCCGCGGGCCAGTACCTGGTCGACGCGATCACGGCCTCGACCGCCTTCGAGGCCGTGATCGCCGCGCTGCTGCACCGCGAGCGCACCGGCGAGGGCCAGCTGGTGCAGGTCAACATGCTCGATGCCATCGTCGCGCTGCAGATGCAGGAGCTGTCGGTGTTCAGCGTGGCCGGCAAGCCGCAGGAGCGCACGGCCGAGCCCCATGCCCACGTCTACATCCGCGCGCCCTACGGCGTGTTTGCCACGCAGGACGGCTTCCTCGCGCTGGCCTTCCCGAAGATGGCGGCGCTGGCGCAGGCCATCGGCGCGCCGGTGCTGGCCGACTTCGACGACGAGCGCGACACCTTCGCGCGGCGCGACGAGATCTTCTCGATCACGCGCGAGAAGCTGCGCCATCGCAGCACCGCCGAGTGGCTCGCTGTGTTCCGCGCGGCCGACATCTGGGCCGGCCCGGTCTACGGCTACGCCGACGTCATGAACGATCCGCAGATCGTCCACAACGGCACCTTCGTCGAGTACGAGCATCCGACCGAAGGCAAGGTAAAGACCCCGGGCTTCCCGATCAAGTTCACGCGCACGCCCTCGAGCGTGCGCCGCGGCGCGCCGCTGGCGGGCCAGCACACGCGCGAGATCCTCGGCGAGCTGGGCTGGAGCACCGAGCGCATCGACGGTCTGCTCGCGGCCAAGGTGATCGGGGAAGAGACGCTGTGAGCGGCGCGCCGATCCAGGGCCTGACCTGGGACCATCCGCGCGGCTACGTCGCGCTCGAGCGCGCGGCCGAACGCGCGCGCGCCGAAGGCCTCGACCTGCACTGGGAGCGCCAGCCGCTCGAGGGCTTCGAGTCGCATCCGATCGAGGACCTGGCCGAGCGCTACGACCTGATCGTGCTCGACCATCCGCACATCGGCGACGCGGTGGCCGGCGACTGTCTGCAGCCGCTCGAGTCGCTGTTCGCGGCCGACGACCTCGCGCGCTGGCGCGCACAGAGCATCGGCCGCTCGTTCGACAGCTACCGCTATGCCGGCGTGCACTGGGCGCTGCCGCTCGATGCCGCCACGCAGGTGGCGGTGGCGCGCACCGATCGGCTCGAGGGCGCGCTGCCGAGCAGCTGGACCGAGGTGCTCGCGCTGGCCGCGCGCCAGCCGGTGTGCCTGTCGCTGGCCGGCCCGCATGCGGCGCTCTCGCTGTTCAGCATGGCGGCCGCGCACGGCGACGCGCCCACGGGCAGCGAGCCCGACCGCCTGTTCACGGGGCAGGGTGCCACCACGGCCTGGGAGCTGCTGTCGGAACTGCATGCGCTGGCCTTCCGCGGCTGGGCCGGGCTCAACCCGATCGGCATCCTCGATGCGATGTCGCGCGATGCGCGGGCCGTGTACTGCCCGCTGGTCTACGGCTACGTCAACTACGCGGTGGCGGGCGCCGGCACGCAGCCACTGCATTTCGCCGACGTGCCCGCGGGTTCGCACGGCCTCGGCTCGACGCTCGGCGGCACCGGCCTCGCTGTGAGCCGGCGCGCGACGGTCGGCGATGCGCTGCGCGCCCACCTCGTCGCGCTGATGAGCCCGGCGATGCAGGAAGACTTCATTCCCTTCGCCGACGGCCAGCCGAGCGCGCGCAGCGCCTGGAGCCATGCGCGCGTCAACGGCGCCTGGAACGGCTTCTTCGCGCAGACCCAGTCCACGCTCGAGGCCGCGATCGTGCGGCCGCGCCATCCGGGCTACATCCCGTTCCAGACCGCGGCCTCGGCGCTGGTGCGCGAGATGCTCGCCGACCGGCTCGCGGCCAGGGCCGCGCTCGAGCGGCTGCAGTCCCTCTACCAGGCCCACCGGCCCGCGGGCAGCGAAGTCTGAGCCCGTCTTCCCTTCTTCAGTCCACATCCGCCATGAACCACATCCTCTTCGAGGTCCGCGACCAGGTCGCGACCCTGATCCTCAACCGTCCCGAGAAGCTCAACGCCGTCACGCCCGAGATGGCCGATGCGCTGGTCGCCCACGTGAAGGACTGCAACGCGCGCGCCGACGTGCGCGCCGTCGTCATCACGGGCGCCGGCGAGAAGGCCTTCTGCGCCGGCAGCGACATCGCCGAGCTCGACGGCTACGACACGCCCTGGACCTTCCGCAACCGGCCCGACTACTGCGACGCGATCCGCGCGCTGCGCAAGCCCGTGGTCTGCGCCATCAACGGCTATGCGCTCGGCGGCGGCCTCGAGACCGCCATGTCCTGCGACATCCGCATCGCGGCCGAGCACGCGCGCTTCGGCGCGCCCGAGGTCAAGCTCGGCTGGATCGGCGGCGGCGGCATGTCGTACATGCTCGCGCACAGCATCGGCGCCTCGAACACCGCGCTGATGCTGATGGGCGGCGATCCCGTCAGTGCGCAGCAGGCGCTGCAGTGGGGCCTGGTGAGCGAGCTGGTGCCGGCCGCCGAGCTGCTGGCGCGCGCGCAGGCCATTGCCGCCACCATCGCGAGCCGCCCGCCGATCGCGGTCGAGACCGCCAAGGCCAACCTGCGCGCCGCCTATGCGATGCCGCTGGAGACCGCGATCCAGTACGAACGCGACCTGCAGACCGTGTGCTTCGCGACCGAGGATGCGAAGGAAGGCCGCGCGGCCTTCAAGGCACGCCGTCCGGCCGTGTTCGAGGGGCGCTGAGATGCAGGCGATTCCCGACATGGTCGATGCCGCGGCCACGCTGCCCATCGATGCGGAGAAAGCGCTGCTCGTGGGCCGCGCCTGGTTGCCGGGCGAGCAGGGCGGCCCGACGCTGGTGACGGTGCGCGAAGGCCAGCTGGTCGACATCGGCGCGCTCGCGCCCACGGTCTCGGCGCTGCTCGAGCGCGAGGACGCGGCTGCCGCGGTGCGCGATGCCGAGGGCGTGCTGCTCGGCACGCTGGCCGAATGGCTCGCGAGCACCGCCGCGCACGGCCCCGATCCCGCGCAGCGCCACCTGCTCGCGCCCAACGACCTGCAGGTGGTGAAGGCCGCCGGCGTGACCTTCGCGGCCAGCATGGTCGAGCGCGTGATCGAGGAACAGGCGCGCGGCGACGCGAGCCGCGCCGAGGCGGTGCGCCGCCAGGTGGTGGCCGTAGTCGGCGACGACCTCTCGGGCATCGTGCCGGGCTCGCCGGAGGCCATGCAGCTCAAGCAGGTGTTGCTCGCGCAGGGCCTGTGGTCGCAGTACCTCGAGGTCGGCATCGGGCCCGACGCCGAGGTCTTCACCAAGGCCGCGCCGCTGGCCTCGGTGGGCACCGGCGTGCAGGTGGGCCTGCATCCGGGCTCGACCTGGAACAACCCCGAGCCCGAGGTCGTGCTGGCCGTCGACAGCCGCGGCCGGACCGTCGGTGCCGCGCTCGGCAACGACGTCAACCTGCGCGACTTCGAGGGCCGCAGCGCGCTGCTGCTGGGCAAGGCCAAGGACAACAACGCCTCGTGCGCCATCGGCCCGTTCATCCGCCTGTTCGACGCCCACTACGGCATCGACGACCTGCGCGCCACCGTGGTCGAGTTGCGCGTGGAGGGCGAGGACGGCTTCGTGCTCGAGGGCTCGAGCTCGATGGCGCGGATCAGCCGCGATCCGCTCGAGCTGGTGCGCCACGCCATGGGCGCGCACCACCAGTACCCCGACGGCATCCTGCTGTTCTGCGGCACCATGTTCGCGCCGATCCAGGACCGCGACGCGCCCGGCGCCGGCTTCACCCACCACGAGGGCGACCGCGTCGCGATCCGCGCCGAGCGGCTGGGCACGCTGTTCAACCGGGTCGGGCGCAGCGACCGCATTCCGCCGTGGACCTTCGGCATTGGCGCGCTGATGCGCAACCTCGCCGCGCGCGGGCGGCTTTGAGCGCGGCGGTGGCCGGGCGCGCTTGGCGGCAGAATCCGGGCCACCCATGACAGAACCCGAAAAAAGACAGGGCCGCCGCCGCTTCGGCACCAACTCCGTCACCATGGCCGACGTGGCCCAGGTGGCGGGCGTGTCGGCACAGACCGTGTCGCGCGTGCTGCGCGACCCCGAGGGCTGCACGCCGCAGACGCGCGAGCGCGTGGAGGCGGCGATCCGCAGCACCCGCTACGTGCAGAACCTCGCGGCCAGCCACCTGGCCTCGAACCGCAGCATGACGGTGGCCGCCGTGATCCCGCAGATCGCGGCCTCGGTGTTCGCCGAGACGCTGCAGGGCCTGTCGAACGTGCTGCTGCAGGCCGGCTACCAGGTGATCATCGGCCACACCGACTACAGCCACGAGCGCGAGGAGGCCGTGGTGCGCAGCCTGCTGGGCCGCCGCCCCGACGCCTTCTTCCTCGTCGGCACGCGCCATACCGACGCGGTGCGCGAGATGCTCGCGCGCGCCGCCATTCCCGTGGTCGAGAGCTGGGCCTGGACGCGCAAGCCGATCGACCAGCTCGTCGGCTTCTCGAACCAGGAGGCGCTGGCCGCGGCCGTGGCCTATGCGCAGCGCCGCGGCTACCGCCATCCCACCTTCGTGGGCGCCGCGCGCCCCGGCGACGACCGCGCGCGCGAGCGCCTGGACGGCTACACCACCGGCATGGCGCGCCACTACCCGGGCCAGGCGCCGCGCAGCCTGGTGGTGGAGGACCTGCCCTACACCATGGGCAGCGGCAGCACCTTGCTCGAGGCCGCGCGTGCGCGTTTCCCCGACAGCGACCTGCTGCTGTTCTCGAGCGACCTGCTGGCTTCGGGCGCGCTGCTGGCCTGCCAGCGGCTGGGCATCGCGGTGCCGAAGCAGCTCGCGATCATGGGCTTCGGCGACTACGAGATCGCGCGCGAGCTCAACCCCGGCCTCACGACCATCGCGGTGCCGACCGTGCGCATGGGCGAGGAGGCCGCGCGCATGCTGGTGCAGCGGCTGCGCAGCGAGACGCCGGCGGCGCGCAAGCGCGACCTGGGTTTCGAGCTGATCGAGCGCGGGAGCGCCTGAACGGGACCGTGCCCCGCGGGGCGCCATGAGAAAAGGGGCCGACCGTCGCCGGTCCGCCCCTTCTCGTCGTGCGCCGCGGCGCGAGCCGCGGTGCGCGATCAGCCCAGCAGGCCGTGCAGGATGTTGGCGACCGGGGTCACCACGTTGCCCACCGTGTGCTCGACCTGGCTGGTGATCGGGGTCACCACGTCGCTGACCACCGAGCCCACCGCGTGATCGACGTTCTCGACCACGTTGGACACGGTCGCGACCACCGGCGCCGCCGCCGCGGTCGCGCCGGCCAGGATGTCGGTCACCGGGGCCAGGGCACCGGAGCCGGCGCTGGTCAGCGTATCGACCACCGGAGCGAGGGTGTCGCTCAGGCCGCTGGCGATCTCGGTCACCGGCTGCAGGATGTTGGCCACCGGGCCGTCGCCGCCCAGTGCGCCGAGCAGGCTGCCGACGAGGCCGTCGTTGCCGAGCAGGCCGCCCACCAGGCCACCGACCAGACCGTCGCTGCCCAGCAGGTTGCCCACCAGGCCGTCGTTGCCGAGCAGACCGCCGACCAGGCCGTCGTCGCCGAGGACGCCGCCGAGCAGACCGCCTTCGCCACCGCCGAGCACGCCACCCAGCAGGCCGCCGTCGCCCAGCACGCCGCCGAGCAGGCCGCCGTCACCGCCGAGCACGCCGCCCAGCAGGCCGTCGTCACCCAGGATGCCGCCGAGCAGACCACCTTCACCACCGAGCACGCCGCCCAGCAGGCCGTCGTCACCCAGGATGCCGCCGAGCAGACCGCCGTCGCCACCGAGCACGCCGCCCAGCAGGCCGTCGTCGCCCAGGACGCCACCGAGCAGGCCGCCGTCGCCACCGAGCACGCCGCCCAGAAGGCCACCGTCGCCCAGGACGCCACCGAGCAGGCCGCCGTCGCCACCGAGCACGCCGCCCAGCAGGCCGTCATCACCCAGGATGCTGCCGAGCAGGCCACCGTCACCGCCGAGCAGACCGCCCAGCAGGCCGTCGTCACCGAGGATGCCGCCGAGCAGGCCGCCTTCGCCACCCAGCAGACCGCCGAGCAGGCCACCGTCGGCAGGCGCATCGGCCGCGACCAACAGGCTGGCCGAGGCGCTGGCATCGGCACCACCGCCGAGCAGACCACCCAGCAGACCGCCGAGAAGGCCGTCATCGCCGAGGATGCCGCCAAGCAGGCCGCCGTCACCACCCAGCACGCCGCCGAGCAGACCATCGTCGCCCAGGAGGCCACCGAGCAGGCCATCGTCACCGAGGACGCCACCCAGGAGACCACCGTCGCCGCCGAGCAAGCCGCCCAGCAGACCGTCGTCACCCAGGATGCCGCCGAGCAGGCCGCCGTCACCACCAAGCACGCCGCCCAGAAGGCCGTCGTCACCCAGGATGCCGCCAAGCAGGCCACCGTCGCCGCCGAGCAGACCACCCAGCAAGCCGTCGTCACCCAGGATGCCACCGAGCAGGCCACCGTCGCCACCGAGCAGGCCGCCCAGCAGACCGTCGTCGCCCAGGACACCACCGAGCAGGCCGCCGTCGCCACCAAGCAGACCGCCCAGCAGACCGTCGTCACCCAGGATGCCGCCGAGCAGGCCACCGTCGCCGCCGAGCAAACCGCCCAGCAAGCCGTCGTCACCCAGGACACCACCCAGGAGGCCACCGTCGCCGCCGAGCAGGCCGCCCAGCAGACCATCGTCGCCCAGCACACCACCCAGGAGGCCGCCGTCGCCGCCGAGCAGACCGCCCAGCAGACCGTCGTCACCCAGCACGCCACCCAGGAGACCACCGTCGCCACCGAGCAGACCGCCCAGCAGACCGTCGTCACCCAGGACACCACCCAGCAGGCCACCGTCGCCACCGAGCAGGCCGCCCAGCAGACCGTCGTCACCCAGCACGCCACCCAGCAGGCCACCGTCGCCACCGAGCAGGCCGCCCAGCAGACCGTCGTCACCCAGCACGCCACCCAGCAGCCCATCGCCGCCGATCAGATTCGCCACGCCATCGGTCAGGAAGTCGACCTGCGTGCCCACCGCGCCCAGCAGTGCATCGGTGGTGCCGGCGCCCAGCAGCTGGTCGGTCAGCGGGCTCAGCAGGCCGCCGACACCGTCGGTGACTTGACCCACGAGGTCGTCCACCGGATCCAGCACGTTCGGGTCGTTCGGCGTGAAGGTGTCGCCGAGCACCGGGCCCAGCAGGCCGCTCACCGTATCGGTCAGGCTGTCGGTCAGGCCGACCACCGGGGCGAGCACGTCGCCCAGGCCGAGCTCGCCGAGCAGGCCGTCGTTGAGGCCGTCGACCAGGCCGCCGACGATGCTGTCGGTCGGGTCGAGCAGTTGGGCACCGGTGCCGCCGCCGCCACCGCCGATGCCGCCGAGCACGCCGCCCAGCAAGCCACCGAGCAGACCGTCTTCACCGAGCAGGCCGCCCACGAGGCCGTCGCTGCCCAGCAGGCCGCCGACCAGGCCGTCGTCGCCGAGCAGGCTCGGCACCAGGCCGTCTTCACCCAGCACGCCGCCGAGGATGCCGCCTTCGCCGAGCAGGCCACCCAGCAGGCCGTCGTCGCCCAGCAGGCCACCGACCAGGCCGTCGTCGCCGAGCAGGCCGCCCAGCAGGCCATCGCCGCCGATCAGGCCACCGAGCAGACCGTCGTCGGCCAGCACGCCGCCGAGCAGGCCGTCGTCACCGAGCAGGCCACCGAGCAAACCGTCATCGGCGAGCAGACCGCCGAGCAGGCCGTCGTCGCCCAGCAGGCCGCCGAGCGGGCCACCGGCGCCGAGGATGCCGTCTTCGCCGAGCACGCCACCGAGCAGGCCGTCGTCGCCGAGCAGACCGCCCAGCAGGCCGTCGTCACCCAGCAGGCCGCCGAGCAATCCGTCTTCACCGCCGAGCAGGCCACCGAGCGGGCCGTCGGCCAGCAGGCTGCCGACCACGCCATCCGGTCCCAGCAGGCTGCCGACCAGACCGTCCGGTCCGAGCAGGCCGCCGCTCAGGCCTTCGCTGCCGAGCAGGTTGCCCAGCAGGCCGTCGTCGCCGAGCAGGCTGCCCACGATGCCGTCTTCGCCGAGCAGGCCGCCGAGGGCACCGTCGTCGCCCAGCAGGCCACCGAGCAGGCCGCCTTCGCCGAGTGCCGGGCCCAGCAGGCCGCCGAGCAATCCGTCTTCGCCACCCAGGCCGCCGAGCAGGCCACCGTCACCCAGCAGGGTGTCGAGCAGGCTGCCGACCGCCGTGCCTTCGCCGATCAGGCCACCGAGCAGGCCGTCGTCGCCGAGCAGGCCGCCCACGAGGCCGTCTTCGCCCAGCAGGCCACCGAGCAGGCTGTGCTCGCCGAGCAGGCCGTCGAGCACCTGGCCGACCACGCCGTCGTCGCCCAGCAGGCCATCGACGAGGCCGTCGATGCCCAGGCCGGTGGTCACGCCGCCCAGCAGGCCATCGCTGCCCAGCACGTTCTCGAGGATGTTGTTCAGCGCATCGGTCAGGTAGTCGACCTGGCCATTGAGCGTGTCGATGATCGCGCCGGTGGTGCCGCCGCCCAGCAGGCCGTCGACCACGGGGGACAGCACGCCGCCGAGGTTGGTGGTGACATGGTCGACCACGTTGTCCACGGGATCGAACTCGTTGGGATCGTTGGGCGTGAAGTCGCTGCCGGCGATCGGCGCGAGCACGTCGTCGATCACGTCGGTGACGCTGTCGACAATGGGCTTCACGGTCTGGAGCGCGCCGCCCAGGCCGAGGGTGTTGTCCACCGCATCGATCACGTGGCCGACGGTGCCGTCGCCCGGATCCAGCAGGTGGTCGGCATCCGCGTCGGCGTCCGCGTCCGCATCGGCGTCAGCGTCGGCATCCGCATCTGCGTCGGCATCCGCATCGGCGTCTGCATCCGCGTCAGCGTCGGCATCGGCGTCCGCATCGGCATCCGCATCCGCGTCGGCATCACCGTCCGCATCGGCGTCGGCATCCGCGTCCGCATCGGCATCCGCATCGGAATCGCCGACGCCGGGAATGAAGAAGGGAACGCTCGAATCGCTGCCGCCGCCGCCCAGGGCCGCGGCCAGCGCGATGCCGCCCAGCGCGCCGAGCGCGAACTCGCCGACACCGAGGCCGCCGCCGGTGGCGAGCTTCTTGGTGACCGCCAGCGCCGCCGCATCGGCGTCGGCATCGGGCGGGGTGACCGCGAGGTCGCCCGAGGCCACGTCGACGTTCACCTGCTCGAGGCCGCCCGGCAGCTTGGTCGACGTGACGGTGGCATCGGTGCCGCCCGCGAAGACGCCGGCCAGCGGCGCCTTGTTGGTGGCCGAGCCGGGGAACAGCACGTTGGCCTGGCCGCCATCGGGAACGATCACGCGGTCGCCGGCGATCAGCGACTGGTTGCCGTCCACCGGGATGCTCACGCCGTCGCGCACGATGGTCGTGCCGGGCGTCGCATTCGATAGCGATCCGATGCTGGCGGGTGCGGCGGCCGCGGGTGCCGAGGAGGGCACTGCCGCGGTCGCGCCCATCGGGGCGATCGGCGAGGCGGTGGCTTGAGCGAGGACCACGGGCGCCCCACCGTTTACGGTGGTGCCAGGGGTCGTCGGAGTCGATGATTCTGTTGTAGTCATGGCGGCCTCTGTGACAAAGATATGGCCTACAGGGGCAACATGCGTGCCGCCTTCGCGCTGCCGCCATGGCAGGCCTTTGTTACGGCACCGTGATCGACTTATCTCGTTGATTCAAAAGGCTTTTCGCAATTGGGGTAACACGCGGCGGGAACATGCGTAACACCGCTTTTCGTCGCGCGTTACGTAACGCGGGGCGCTTTTTTTCCGGAACGCCAAGCGGGTTCCGGGGACATGCAACGGCGCAGGCGCACGCCCCGAAAAGCCGTCGGACGGCGTCCGCGCGTGAACGTCTGGACATCTGGCATCCACCTGATGACGGCCGGAAAGCTCGGTCCGGGGCTCTTCGATCGTCAACGGGCGAAAGGGGAAATGCCCAATGCAGCGTGACCGTTCGAGGAGAACATCGACATGAAATCCGAAAGGCTCATGAAATCGCGCAAGAGCTTTCCAAGCTCCAAGGCGTAGATCACGGTTCCGGCCGGAAATGCGTCGCTGTTGACCTGCCCGAAATCCGTGGAAAGCAGCACCCTGCCTGGACCGGTGGCCCGGATTGAATCGGCAAACCTGTTCAGGTCCACCCCGTCCTGTGTGTGGATGGCAAAACAATGCTCCACGTAGACCCCGTCGTACTGAACGAGCGAGCAAAGTTGCTCGTCTGTCAGACCGACGGCCGGATAGTGCGGGTGCGTGACGATGATCTTTCCGACACCCAATGAAATTGCCAGCGGCACCAGCTCCATGATCTCCGCCGCGCAAAGATGACCCGTCGCCAGCACGCAGCCGTGCCGGGCAATGGTGCCCAGCACCTCCAGGAGCCCGGGTGTGGGACGCAGGTCTTCGGTGAACGCAACGACGAGTTCACGCCCGCCAAGATCATCCGCCGAGAGCGCGGAGGGCTGTGACCCGCAGCAGCCCGACCAATTCGGATCGAATCCGAAACCATGGGTCTTGACGTGGGAGACGGAGTCCACGGTCGGCATCCACACGACGATCGGTGCGTTGTCCGGCTGCGCGTTCCGGACCTCCGCCTTGTTGCCTGAAACCGCCCCTGATATGGCTGCCGGGTTGAGCCCTCCAACGTAGCTGTTGAGAACAACGCCACCGTAGAACCTCACTCCATGGCGAGCGCGTGCGAGTGACGCCAGTGGCGTGGTGGAGAAGGTGTGGTTCTTCAGTACCAGTACGGCGCCGAACGGACGAGCAGCCTCCGCAAGCGATTGGACGTCGTAACGACGAGCAACAAGCTCGGGGCCGACATGGTAGTGGGTCTCGATGACGCCCGCGTGCGCCAGGAGTTCATGGGCGTGGCTGTAGGAATCAAACATGAGTCGCTCCTTGTCAGGAGAGTTTTCTTGACCCGGATATCCTGTACTCGAGGTACCGAATCGCAATCGCGCTCGAGCTGCTGATCGCGAGATAGAAGACGCCGACCAATGTCATCGGTTCGACGTAGCGATAACTCTCGTTCGAGAAGACGCGTGCCTCCCCCATCAGATCGAGCACGGCGATTGCCGAGAGCAAGGCGCTTTCCTTGAACATCAGGATCAGATAATTTCCCAAGGCGGGAATCATCGGCGGTATGGCCTGCGGCAAGACCACTTCCGTCCACTGCCGGTACATCGAGTAGTTGAGAGCCCTGGCCGCCTCCCATTGCCCACGGCTCACCCCGTCGATTCCAGCCCGGTAGACCTCTGCCATGTAGCAGCCGACGTGCAGGCCGAGAACGAGCACGCCGCAAACGACCGCATCGAGGCGGAGTCCGACTTCAGGCAGTACATAGAACGCAAAGAAGAGTTGGATCAACAGGGGCGTACGTCGCGTGGCTTCCATGAACCCATGAGCGAGTTTGCGCACGAGAAAAGAAGGCATGCGCGAGGCAACCGCCAAGGCAAGGCCTACGCACAGCGCCAGGATCGTGGCCAGCAAGGTCACCTGTCCCGTCACGGCAAGACCCCGCAGAAGCCTCGGCACCACCTCGGCGGCGGTTTGTGGATCCCAGAGCATCATCCGCGCGTCCCTTCGAAGCCCTTGCTGGCCCAGATCTCGGCGCGCCTGAAGCCGTGGATGATCAAGGACGACAGCAAGAAGTAGATGACCAGGAGAATGCCGAAGGCCTGGAGCGGGCTTCCGGCTTCCTGCCGGTAGATCTGTCCCAGGAAGGTGAGGTCGGCGATGGTCACGAGCGAAACCAGCGGCGTGATCTTCAAGAGATCGACCATGAGGTTGCACATGGGAGGAAGCATTCGCGGAAACGCATCGGGCAGAACGACGTTCACCATCGTCTGCGTGTGGCTCATGTTCAGCGCCCGCGCCGCCTCCCGCAGCCCGCGGGGCACGGCCAGGATGGAACTCCTCACCACCTCGGAACCGTAGCAGCCAACGTTCAAGCCGATGGCCAGTATGGCGACGGTCATCGCGCTGATCTCGACTCCGATAAAGGGCAAGACGAAATACAGCCAGAACAGTTGTACGTAGCACGAGGTGCCACGAACCGCCTCCACGATAGCCGTGACCGGCCAATTGACGAGGCGAAATTCCGAGAGCTTGCACAACCCTGCGGCGAACGCTGCCAGCCATGCAACAAGGCCGGCGCCCAAGGTGATCTGCACAGTCACGAAGGTCGCTTGCGCGAACTTCCCAACGATATCGATAGCGCTTTGTGGCTCCATGCCGCTAAACCCTAGTTGGCCCCGCCACACAGGTCCGCGCGCTTGGCCGTCCTGGCCAGCTTCGGATCGAACCCGTACTTCGAAACGATCTTGTCGTACTCGCCAGACTGCTTGAGCGCCTCCAGCTTCCTATCCACCAGATCACGCAGTTCCCGCTGATCATTTCTGAACGCGATGCCCGAGCACTTGGCCGGTTCGCCTGCAACCGGGCGGACCTCGAATCGGTCTGTCACGCCCATGGCCTCGGCAGCGGAACGCAGTGCCAGGTCAGGCGCAGCGTAGACATCGATCCGACCGTCCAGGAGCATCTTGATTCCGCTTTGATGATCGGGCGCGATCGTGATCCGGCTTCTAGTAACGCCAAGTTCGGTGGCGCGCTTCTCGGCGGAGCAGCCTCCGCAGACTCCATAGCGAATGTTGTCGTTGACCGCCACATCCGAAAACGAGTTGAGAGACTTCGGATTTCCCTTCGGCACGATGAATCCCTCGGCCGTGCAAAGATCAGGCTCGGAGAACAACACCGCCTTGCATCGCATTGGATTGATGTACAAGCCAGTGGAGATGACGTCCACGCGGCCGGCCTGCAGACTCGGAATCATCGCGCCGAATTCCAGGACCTTCGGGTCGAGCTCCTTCACGCCGAAATCTTTCATGATTCGAAAGAGGAGATCAGGTGCTGCGCCACTGAGTGCTCCGCCGGCTTGAAAGTTGGTGTATGGCGGCTCGTGGGCAAGGCCCACGACGATCTTTTCCTTCACCTTGGGCTGTGCCTGTGCCGTCACCCACGACGGCGAGAAAGAGACGAGCGCCGTGAGCGCAAGAGCAATGAACTTCAGCATTTGAGCAACTCCATGAAAATTAGTCGACACGCTGTCCGGCGGCTGCGATCTTCTTGAGAAAGGACTTGGTACGGGGTTCGCGAGGCGCGTGGAAAAGTTGGTCCGGAGGACCCTGCTCGACGATCCTTCCGCCATCGAGAAAGAGGACGCGGTCCGAGAACTCCCGCGCGAAGTTCATTTCATGGGTCACCATGAGCATCGTCATGCGGCTTTCCAATGAAATGTTCCGGAGCACCTGCAGGACTTCGTCCACCACCTCCGGGTCGAGTGCCGACGTCACCTCGTCGAACAGCATGATTCGCGGCTCCATGGCGAGTGCGCGCGCGATCGCGACCCGCTGCTTTTGACCGCCCGAGAGCATGGACGGATAGCTGTCGGCCTTGGCTGCGAGGCCCACCCGATCGAGAAGCTCCCGAGCCACTCGATCCGCGGTCGTCTTGTCCAGGCCTTTCACAATCTGTTGAGGCCGGGAGACGTTCTGTCCCGCGGTCATGTGCGGGAACAGGTTGAAGTGCTGAAAGACCATCCCGATCGACGCGCGCATGCGCCCGAGGTGCCGCTCATCGGCAGGGACGAGCTGGCCGTTCCTCGGCATGTGCCACAGCGGCGCGCCGTAGATCCAGACATGGCCGCCTTCGATCTTCTCGAGCGTCATCAAGATGCGCAGGATCGTGGTCTTGCCCGAACCGCTGGGGCCGATCAGCGACAGCTTCTCGCCCTCGTGAACGTCCAGATTCAGGTCGTCCAGTACCACCGACGTCCCGTATCGCTTCTCCACGCCTTCGAAGCGAATGAGCGGCTTGGCGGTCGAGTCGATCCGCGACGAGGAATCAGCGGCCATGGATGCCGCGAACGAGGTTTCCCTCTCGGTGCGTCTACAGGGGTTCATCATGGTTTTGCCTCGGGCGAGGTGGGAATGGGCGGGACTCTAGTCATCGGCCTGTCGTTAGAAAAACGATTCTTTTGACGTGATGGTTCCAGAAAGTGATACTTGCTGAATGCCCTACCTTGACTTCAATGAACGAGATCTGCGCTCGCTGCGCATCTTTTGCGCCGTGGCGGAGGCAGGCGGCTTTGCTGCCGCTGAACACCGGCTGAATCTGTCGAAGGCCTCGATCAGTCGCCACGTTCGCGAGGTCGAGGAGCGATTGGGCGTGCGGCTTTGCGAGCGCGGACCAGGCGGCTTCAAACTCAGCGCAGCCGGGATCGTGGCGGTGGATCTCGCCTCCAATGCGCTCAAGTCGCTGGAGCGCATCCGCCCCGAGATCGACGCGGTGAGGGGCGTGCTGTCAGGTACCTTGTCGATCGGCATGACCGAGCACGTCATCACTCACGATCACTGCCGCATCCCCGAAGCACTGGCCACGCTGCGACGACGCGCGTCGGGCGTCCAGCCGGAGCTGACGGTAATGAACTTCGCCCAGTTGAACGATGCCTTGCGAGAGCGGCGGGTCGAAGTGGCGATCCGGGGCATGTACAAGAAGGACCGGGTGTTCGACTACCAGAAGCTTTTTGTCGAAGTGCACCGCGTCTATGTCAGCAAGGAAGGCGCGCGGGGACGCAGGCGCCTGCTCCCGCTCGTGTACCGCCCTCATCCCTTCGTGGAGCAGGCCATCGCGGAGCATGGCTTCGAGCGCGGGCCCGACGTCGGTGGACTGGAGGCTATCGGCGTGTTGGTGGCGACGGGCAACTATGCCGGGTTGCTTCCCGAACACTACGCGAAGCTGGTGGCGAAGCGACATTCGCTCGTCGCATTGACGTCGGGGCCCGTATTCGAGAACACGATCTGCGCGATCACCGAAGCCTCTCGTCCACTCACGCAACGCGCGAAGCTGTTTCTCGAGGTGTTGAGGGGACTCCATACCGGAGCCATGGACGCCTGAACCGGCCATCGAAGGTCCGATTCGATCCAGCGGATCGAGCCCGTTCACCAGCTGAAGGTATCGATTCTCGAAACCTTGGCATCAAAAGAATCATTTTTCATCGCACTGAACGATCGATAGATTCCGCTCCAGACCAAATCACCCCACCTGGAGCTGGCACCATGATCGATTCGATTCGAAGAAATTCTTTGAAGACCCTGGCCGTGGCCACGGTGCTGGCCTGCATGTACACAGCCGCGCTGGCCGAGGGCGGAAGCCTCGCCGAAATCAAGGCACGCGGCCAACTGACGGTCGGAACGGAAGCGGCGTACGAACCGTATGAATTCGTCGAGAACGGCGTCGTGGTGGGCTATGGCCGCGATGTGCTGGACTACATGGCGGCCAAGTTGGGCGTCAAGCTGGTTCAGCTCAATCTGCCGTTTCAGGGACTGCTGCCGGGCTTGATGTCGCGCCGCTTCGACTTCGTGGCGACGAGCGTAGGCATCACGGAAGAGCGTGCGAAGCGCTTCGCCTTCAGCCGTCCGATCGGCATCGTCCGTTCGATGCTTGTGGTGAGCAACACCAGCAAGGGCGTGAATCGCCCGGAAGACCTGGCAGGAAAGATCGTCGGCACGCAGATGGGATCGCAGGCACAACCGGTGGCCCAGGAATTCGATCGACAGCTCAAGGAGAAGCATGGCAAGGGCTATGCCGAGCTGAAGCTGCTCCAGGCGTATCCCGACGTCAGCGTCGCGCTCAGCAACGGCACGCTCGACGTAGGCGTTTTGCCCTCGAACGTCCTCGGCGTGCAGATGCGCCGCCAGCCGAACGCCTTCAGGTCGGTCGGTGAAATCGGCTCGCCCCGGTTGCTGGCCTGGGTCGCCAACCCCAAGGACGAAGAGATCCGCAGCTTCATCAACACCACGCTGGAAGAGATGCGCGCGAACGGAAAGCTCGGCGAACTGCAGAAGAAGTGGTTCGGAGAAACCTTGACGCTGCCGACGTCCGACTACCTGCCCAAGGGCGCGCTGTAAGCGAGCCGCCCGATGATCGACTGGCTGACTGCGGGCGGCGCGCTGCGCCCGCTCTATGACGGTGTGCTTCAGGGTGCGGGCGTCACGCTTTTCTGCAGCACCCTCGCTTTTGCGGCAGGCGTCGCCATCGGCCTTGCGCTGCTCGTGCTCCGTGTCGGGGGAGGCGCCGTCGCCCGATGGGCGGTGGCAACCTACGTGAGCGCCATACGCGGCACGCCTCTGCTGATTCAGCTGCTCATCGCCTACTACGTCATTCCGGGCGTGCTCGACGTGACCATCTCGCCGATCGCGGCCGGCATCCTGGCCTTGGCGTTGAACACGGCCGCGTATGGCAGCGAGATCATGCGGGCCGCGCTGTCGACCATTCCGCGCGGCCAGACCGCCGCGGCCAAGGCCCTGGGCATGCAGCCCTGGCATGTCTGGATGCAGGTCTTGCTGCCGCAGATGCTGCATCGCTCGATCCCGCCACTGACGAACGAGTTCACGGTGCTGCTCAAGGCGTCCTCGCTGCTCTCGATCATCGCGGTCAACGACCTGGCGACCGTCGCGCGCAACGCCACCTTGCAGAGCGACCTGCCGCTGCAGGTGTTCGCCGCGACCGCGGTGGTCTATTTCCTCATGCTGCTGTGTGCCTCATCGTTGTCTCGCGGCATCGAGCGGCGCTTCGCCAGGATGCTTCCCAATGTCCATTGACTTCGGCATCGTTCGAGAATCGGCTCCCGCCCTCTGGCAGGGGTTGAAGGTGACGGCCCAGGTCAGCGGCGCCGGCATCCCGCTGGGCATCGCACTGGGTGTCGTTGCCGCCTACATGGCGGATTCGGGCCACCGAGCCCTGCGCGCCGTGGCACTCGGCTACGTCGAGCTGGTGCGCAATATCCCGTTTCTGATCCTGGTGTACCTGTCGTTCTTCGGACTTCCGAAGCTCGGCTTGCTGGCCTCCGCCTTCTACATCGCGATCGGAACGACGGCCTTCTACACCGGCGGCTATTTCTGCGAAATCCTTCGGGCCGCTTTGCGCAGTGTTCCAGCAGGGCAGCTTCGAGCGGCGAAAGCGCTGGGCATGAGCACCTGGCATGTACAGCGGCTCATCGTGGTGCCGCAGATCTTCGGCTTCCTGCTTCCGCCGACGGTGAGCCTCACGATCATGATGTTCAAGGACTCCGCCGTCTTCTCGGTGATGAGTCTTCCGGAGCTGACCTACCAAAGCAACCTGAAGACCGCCGACACTTTCGCGTACCTGGAAGTGCTCGGTACCACGGCGCTGATCTATTGGGGTTGCAGCGTCCTCATGGAGACGCTCGGCCATGCGATGGAAACGCGAGTGCGCCGCTGGAGCCATCGCTGACACGCAGTCCCGAACTGCAACAACACACCGACTCACCCTGGAGATACTGATGGAAAAACTGACCGTTCCCCCGCGCACCGGACATGCGACCCTGCTCTATTCCGAGCTGGTGACGGACCTGGACAACCTGAAGGCCGACATCGCCGTGATCGGCATGCCCTTCGGCTCGGCCTATGGCGCGCGGTCCTTCACCAACGACCAGACGAATGCACCTCAGGCCATTCGCGACGTCACCGACCGCATCGTTCGCGCGCCTGGCCACTTCGACTTCGACATCGACGGGCCCCTGCTGCAAGGACGCTCCGACATCCGCTTCGTGGACTGCGGCGACGTGATCCCCGACCTTGGCAAGCCCGGTGACCACTATCGGCGCGTGGAACTGGCGGTGCGCCAGATCCTCAAGGGCGGAGGCCTTCCGATCGTGCTCGGCGGCGACCACGGCATCACCACGCCGGTGCTTCGCGCCTACAGCGAGAGCGGGCCGATCACGCTGGTGCACGTGGATGCGCACCTGGACTGGCGCGACGACGTCAACGGCGTCAAGGACGGGTTGTCCAGCCCCATCCGCCGGGCATCGGAAATGAAGCACGTGGTGCGCATCGTGCAGATCGGATTGCGCGCGCAAGGCAGCGGTCGCCCCGAGGACTACGAGACCGCGCGCCGCTACGGGGCCGAGCTCATCAGCGCCTACGAATTGCACGACATCGGCATCGACGCCGTGCTGGCGCGGATTCCCGACGGCGGCAACTACTACCTGTCGATCGACGCCGATGGCATGGACCCGACGATCATGCCCGCCGTCGACGGACCGGCCCCTGGGGGCATGGACTTCCTGCAGGCGCGAAAGTTGATACATGGCCTGGTCAGGAAGGGTCGTGTCGTGGGCATGGACATCGTGGAGATCCAGCCCTCGAAGGACAACGCAAGCAAGCTGACGCTGGTCACGGCCGGTCGTCTCATCGTGAATCTCATCGGCTCGACCATCAAGGCCGGCTATTTCGACAAGTGACCCGGGTCACGACGATCGCGGCGCTCGCGATCGTCGCTAGCGCTCGAACCCATAGGGCGCGAACCGGCTCTGGTTCTCGTCCACGTCCAGCGCCTCGCCGATGAACGGAAAGGCGCGCTGCGGGCAGCGCTCGCGCTCGCAGACCTTGCAGCCCATGCCGATCGGCGTCGCGGCCTCGGGGTCCTGCAGGTCGAGCCCCTTGGCATACACCAGCCGCGGCGCATGGCGGATGTCGCAGCCCAGTCCGATCGAGAAGGTCTTGCGCGGCGAGCCCCAGCCGCGCTGCCCGCGCGAGACCGAGCGCGCGATCCACAGGTAGCGCCGCCCGTCGGGCATGCGCGCGAGCTGCGGCAGGATGCGCTCGGGCTGCGCGAAGGCCTCGTACACGTTCCACAGTGGGCAGGTGCCGCCGGTGCGGCTGAAGTGGAAGTGCGTGGCCGACTGGCGCTTGGAGATGTTGCCGGCCTTGTCCACGCGCACGAAGAAGAAGGGCACGCCGGGCGCGCCCACCCGTTGCAACGTGCTGAGCCGGTGGCACACGGTCTCGAAGCCGACGCCGAAGCGCTGGCCGAGCAGGTCGATGTCGTAGCGCAGCGATTCCGCGGCCTCGAGGAAGGCGCCGTAGGGCAACAGCAGGGCGCCCGCAAAGTAGTTGGCCAGGCCGATGCGCGCGAGCTTGCGCGAGGCCGGGTCCTCGGTGAAGGGGGGCGCGTCGACCAGCGCGTCGATCGCCGCGCCGAGCTCGAGCAGCGCGAGCTGGGTGCCGAGCTGGAACGCCTGCTGGCCCGGCTCGAGCGCGGGCGACAGCCGCAGGCTGCGCTGCGCGGCGTCGTAGCGGCGCTTGCTGACCTCGGTGTCGTCGGTCAGCAGCACGCGCACGCCATGGCGCTGGCGCAGCCGCTCGATCAGCCATTCGGCGAGATGGCCGCCGTGCTCGCGCGCGCCCGGTGCGGCCTGCGCCTGCTGCGCTTCCTGCGCCAGCGCCTCGGCCGCGCGGTCGAGCGTGTCGAAGTGGTTCTGGTGCGCGAAGAAGAAGTCGCGCACCACCTCGAAGGGCATGGCGCGCGGCGCGGCCAGGCCCGAGCGCTCGTCGCCCAGGCGCAGCGCCATGGTCTCGAGCTGCTCCATCGCCTCGATGTTGCGCCGGTGCAGCGCCAGCAGCGCGCGGCCCAGCGCGGGCATCTGCGCCGCCACCTCCTGCAGCTCGGGCAGCGCCACCGGCTCGGCGGCGTCGGCCAGCGCCTCGCGCATGCCGGCGACCAGCCGCGCCTCCTCGTCCTCCGAGAACTGCTGGATGTCGACCCCGAGCGCGCGGCTGATCTTGAGCAGCACCGCCACCGTCAGCGGCCGCTGGTTCTGCTCGAGCTGGTTGAGGTAGCTGGGCGACAGCTCCAGCGCATTGGCCAGCGCCACCTGCGACAGGCCGCGCTCCGCGCGCAGGCTGCGCAGGCGCACGCCCATGAATGTCTTCTTCATCGTTTCGCCTTCGCCGCGAATGCGGGGAAATTCGCAAAATTTGCAAATTGGAGGATTGGGGTTCGCAAGAATTTGCCTTTTCAGTCCTTCTGCAAACCGCATTCTCTGCGTAGATTGCGAAGCATGACAACTCCCGCTGGAACGACCGAACTGCGCGAACTGGTGCTGCCGGTGCATGCCAACCACCGC
The DNA here is from genome assembly GCF_059418345.1 of Variovorax sp. GW821-FHT09B01. NCBI lineage: Bacteria > Pseudomonadati > Pseudomonadota > Betaproteobacteria > Burkholderiales > Comamonadaceae > Variovorax > Variovorax sp. GW821-FHT09B01. Next base: position 365,216 of record NZ_JBWKPQ010000001.1, read on the forward strand.
GGCACGCTGTTCGCCGGGCAGGGCCTGCAACTGATGACCAAGGCCGCCTTCCTGGCCGCGCGCGGCCTGGCGCAGCGCGAGGTGGTGATGGCCGGCGTGACCGGCGTCGACTTCCTCGCGCCGGTGCCGGTGGGCCACCAGCTGCTGCTGCGCGGCTGGGTCAGCCGCATCGGCCGCAGTTCGATGACCGTGTGCGTGACCGGCCTGGCCGACGTGCCAGGCGCGCCGGCCGAAGAAGTCCTCAAGGGCGTGTTCGAGATGGTGGCGGTCGACGCCGCCGGTCGTCCCGCCGCCATCGATCGCGCCTACCTCAACGAAGAAACCGCATGAACCCCATGACCGAAACCACCGCCCCCGCGGGCTTCCGCCCCAAGAAATCCGTTGCCCTCTCGGGCGTGACCGCGGGCAACACCGCGCTGTGCACCGTGGGCCGCACCGGCAACGACCTGCACTACCGCGGCTACGACATCCTCGACATCGCCGAGGTCTGCGAGTTCGAGGAGATCGCGCACCTGCTGGTGCACGGCAAGCTGCCCACGCGCGCCGAGCTCAAGGCCTACAAGGCGCGGCTCAAGGCGCTGCGCGGCCTGCCCGCGAGCGTGAAGGAAGCGCTCGAGAGCCTGCCGGCCGGCGCTCACCCGATGGACGTGATGCGCACCGGCGTCTCGGCGCTGGGCTGCGTGCTGCCCGAGAAGGACGACCACAACCTGCCGGGCGCGCGCGACATCGCCGACCGCCTGATGGCCTCGCTCGGCTCGATGCTGCTGTACTGGTACCACTGGAGCAGCCAGGGCAAGCGCATCGACGTGGAGACCGACGACGACTCGATCGGCGGCCACTTCCTGCACCTGCTGCATGGCCAGAAGCCCTCCGAGGCCTGGGTGCGCGCGATGCACACCTCGCTCAACCTCTACGCCGAGCACGAGTTCAACGCCAGCACCTTCACCGCGCGCGTGATCGCCGGCACCGGCAGCGACATGCACTCGGCCATCGCCGGCGCGATCGGCGCGCTGCGCGGCCCCAAGCACGGCGGCGCCAACGAGGTCGCCTTCGAGATCCAGAAGCGCTACGACAGCCCGGCCGAGGCCGAGGCCGACATCCGTCGCCGCGTGGAGGCCAAGGAAGTGGTGATCGGCTTCGGCCACCCGGTCTACACCGTGAGCGATCCGCGCAACGTGGTGATCAAGGGCGTGGCCCGGCGCCTGTCGCAGGAGGCCGGCTCGACCAAGATGTACGACATCGCCGAGCGGCTCGAGTCGGTGATGTGGGAGGTCAAGAAGATGTTCCCCAACCTCGACTGGTTCAGCGCCGTGAGCTACCACATGATGGGCGTGCCCACCGCCATGTTCACGCCGTTGTTCGTGATCGCGCGCACCAGCGGCTGGGCCGCGCACGTCATCGAGCAGCGCGTGGACAACAAGATCATCCGCCCGAGCGCGAACTACACCGGTCCCGAGGACCTGGCGTTCGTGCCGATCGAGGCGCGCGCCTGAGGCGAGAGGCTGAGGCGCGGTGAAGTCCTTCCAGGCTGATGTCGCTCGGAGCACACTCTGCGGTGCCGCCCCGCGGGGCGGCGCTCCCACATCGAAGCACAACACTGGAGACAAGACCATGACGCTGAATCGCCGCGCCTTCTCGGCCGCCGCCCTGGCGGGACTGACGCTGCCCGCCGCCACCCTGAGCCGCGCCCAGGAGGCCTTCCCGAACAAGCCGCTGCGCATCGTCTGCCCCTTCGCACCGGGCGGCGGCTCCGACTTCATCGCCCGCGTGGCGGCCAACGTGCTGACCCAGCAGCTGGGCCAGTCGGTGGTGGTGGACAACCGGCCCGGCGCCGGCGGCACCATCGGCACCGAGTACGCGCTGCACACGCCGCCCGACGGCTACACGCTGCTGCTGATCGCGGGCAGCTACACGGTCAATCCCTCGCTCTACAAGCTGCGCTTCGATCCGGTGGCCGAGATGACGCCGGTGATCCAGCTCTCCAAGGGCGCCTACGTGCTGTGCGTCAACCCGTCGAAGGTGCCCGCGAAGAACCTGCAGGAACTGCTGGCCTTCGCGCGCCAGAACCCCGGCAAGCTCACCTTCGCCTCGGCCGGCAACGGCAGCCACCTGCACATCGTGAGCGAGTACCTGTTCGGCATGGCGAAGGTCAAGGCCACGCACGTGCCGTACCGCGGCACCGGGCCGGCCGTCACCGACCTGGTGGCGGGCAACGTCGACATGCTGATCGCGGGCACCGAGGCGCTGATGCCGCACGTGCAGTCGGGCCGGCTGCGCGCCTTCGCCGTCACCACGGCGAAGCGGCTGCAGGCCTATCCCGACATCCCCTCGATCGCCGAGAGCGGCGGCCTGCCCGCGTACGACGTGGTGGCCTGGCACGGCCTGATCGCGCCCCGGGGCGTGCCGCCGTCCGTGCTCGCCAAGCTCAACGGCGCGCTCGACACCGGCCTCAAGGCGCCCGAACTGGTCGCGAAGCTCGATCCCACCGGCGTGTCGCCGGCCGGCGGCAGCGCCGAGCAGTTCGGCGCGCTGATCGGCACCGAGATCCCGCGCTATGCCAAGGTCGTGAAGGACAACGACATCCGCTCCGAATGAACCCCGCGCGGCCCCTCGCAGCGGGGCCGCATCGCTTTCCTGCCCGCTTCCCACGATGACTTCAAGCCACAGAAAAAAACTCCCCGGCACCGCGCTCGACTACATCGACGCGCGCGCCGCCATCGAAGCGCTGCGCCCCGGTGCCTGGGACACGCTGTCCTACACCGCGCGCGTGCATGCCGAGAACCTCGTGCGCCGCTGCGATCCCGCGATCCTCGACGAATGCCTGCTGCAGATCGCCGAGCGCCGGCGCGATCGCGACTTTCCGTGGTTCCCGGTGCGCGTGGTCTGCCACGACATCCTGGGCCAGACCGCGCTGGTCGACCTCGCGGGCCTGCGCGATGCGATCGCGGCCGAGGGCGGCGATCCGGCGCAGGTGAATCCGGTGGTGCCGGTGCAGTTGATCGTCGATCACTCGCTGGCCGTGGAGTGCGGCGGCTTCGACCCGCGGGCCTTCGAGAAGAACCGCGAGATCGAGGACCGGCGCAACGAGGACCGCTTCCATTTCATCGAGTGGACCAAGCGCGCCTTCGCCAACATGGAGGTGATCCCCGCGGGGAACGGGATCATGCATCAGATCAACCTCGAGAAGATGTCGCCCGTGGTCTACGTGCAGGACGGCCTGGCCTTTCCCGACACCTGCGTGGGCACCGACAGCCACACGCCGCACGTCGACGCGCTGGGCGTGATCGCGGTCGGCGTGGGCGGGCTCGAGGCCGAGAACGTGATGCTCGGCCGCGCCTCGTGGATGCGGCTGCCCGAGATCGTCGGCGTGGAGCTCACGGGCCGCCGCCAGCCGGGCATCACCGCCACCGACATCGTGCTGGCGCTGACCGAGTTCCTGCGCAAGGAAAAGGTGGTCGGCGCCTACCTCGAGTTCTACGGCGAGGGCGCGCGCAGCCTCACCATCGGCGACCGCGCGACCATCTCCAACATGTGCCCCGAGTACGGCGCCACCGCCGCGCTGTTCCACATCGACGAACAGACGCTGGCCTACCTGCGGCTCACCGGCCGCGAGGACGCGCAGGTCGCGCTGGTCGAGACCTATGCGAAGACCGCGGGCTTCTGGGCCGACGCGCTGGCATCCGCCACCTACGAGCGCGTGCTGAAGTTCGACCTCTCCAGCGTGGTGCGCAACATGGCGGGCCCGTCGAACCCGCACCGCCGCCTGCCGACCTCGCAGCTGGCCGAGCGCGAGATCGCCATCGGCCTGCACGAGGCGCGCCAGCAGGAGGCCGCGGGCCTGATGCCCGACGGCGCCGTGATCATCGCGGCCATCACCTCGTGCACCAACACCTCGAACCCGCGCAACGTGATCGCGGCCGGGCTGCTCGCGCGCAACGCCAACCGGCTGGGCCTGGTGCGCAAGCCCTGGGTCAAGTCCTCGCTGGCGCCGGGCTCGAAGGCCGTCGAGCTCTACCTGCGCGATGCCGGCCTGCTCGCCGAGCTCGAGCAACTGGGCTTCGGCATCGTCGCCTTCGCCTGCACCACCTGCAACGGCATGTCGGGCGCGCTCGATCCGAAGATCCAGCAGGAGATCGTCGAGCGCGACCTCTACGCCACCGCCGTGCTCTCGGGCAACCGCAACTTCGACGGCCGCATCCATCCCTATGCCAAGCAGGCCTTCCTGGCTTCGCCGCCGCTGGTCGTGGCCTATGCGATCGCGGGCACCATGCGCTTCGACATCGAGCGCGACATCCTCGACGTGGTCGACGGCAAGGAGATCCGCCTGGCCGACCTCTGGCCCGCCGACGAGGAGATCGACGCGATCGTCGCCGCCTCGGTGCGGCCCGAGATGTTCCGCCAGGTCTACGAGCCGATGTTCGCGATCCATGCCGACCACGGTGAGAGGGCCAGCCCGCAGTACGACTGGCGCCCGCAGTCCACCTACATCCGCCGCCCGCCCTACTGGGACAGCGAGGGCGTCGGCGCGCTCGCGGCCAATCCGCGCACCCTGCGCGGCATGCGGCCGCTGGCACTGCTGCCCGACAACATCACGACCGACCACCTCTCGCCGTCGAACGCGATCCTGCGCGACAGCGCCGCCGGCGAGTACCTCGCGAAGATGGGCCTGCCGGAAGAGGACTTCAATTCCTACGCCACGCACCGCGGCGACCACCTGACGGCGATGCGCGCCACCTTCGCCAATCCGCAGCTCGTGAACGAGATGGCGGTGGTCGACGGCGTGCAGAAGAAGGGCTCGCTCGCGCGCATCGAACCCGAGGGCCGCGTGGTGCGCATGTGGGAGGCGATCGAGACCTACCTGAACCGCCGCCAGCCGCTGATCATCGTGGCCGGTGCCGACTACGGCCAGGGCTCTTCGCGCGACTGGGCCGCCAAGGGCGTGCGCCTGGCCGGCGTCGAGACCGTGGTGGCCGAGGGCTTCGAGCACATCCACCGCACCAACCTGCTCGGCATGGGCGTGCTGCCGCTCGAGTTCAAGCCCGGCACCACGCGGCTCACGCTGGGGCTGGACGGCACCGAGACCTACGACGTGGCCGGCGAGCCGGCCCCGCGCGCCGACCTCGCGCTGATCGTGCATCGGCGCGATGGCGAAGTGCTTCGCGTGCCGGTCACCTGCCGCCTCGACACTGCCGAGGAAGTGTCCATCTACGAGGCCGGCGGCGTGCTGCAGCGTTTTGCGCAAGACTTCCTGGCCGCGAACACCGCGGCCGCTTGAGAACCCATCACCATGGCATCCATTCCCCAGATCAAGATTCCCGCCGTCTACATGCGCGGCGGCACCAGCAAGGGCGTGTTCTTCCGCCTGCAGGACCTGCCGCAGGCCGCGCAACAGCCGGGCCCGGCGCGCGACGCGCTGCTGCTGCGCGTGATCGGCAGCCCCGACCCCTATGCCAAGCAGATCGATGGCATGGGCGGCGCGACCTCGTCGACCTCGAAGACCGTGATCCTCTCGCGCTCGACGCGGCCCGGCCACGACGTCGACTACCTGTTCGGCCAGGTCTCCATCGACAGCGCTTTCGTCGACTGGTCGGGCAACTGCGGCAACCTGTCGGCCGCCGTGGGTCCGTTCGCGATCGCGCAGGGCCTGATCGATCCGGCCCGCGTGCCGCCCGATGGCGTGTGCACCGTGCGCATCTGGCAGGCCAACATCGGCAAGACCATCGTGGCCCATGTGCCGATCTCTAGCGGCCAGGTGCAGGAGACCGGCGACTTCGAGCTCGACGGCGTGACCTTCGCGGCGGCCGAGGTGCCGCTGGAGTTCATCGATCCGGCCGACGAAGGGGAGGGCGATGGCGGCGGCGCGATGTTCCCCACGGGCAAGCTCGTCGACGACCTCGAGGTGCCCGGTGTCGGCACCTTCAAGGCCACGCTGATCAACGCCGGCATCCCCACCATCTTCGTCAACGCCGCCGACATCGGCTACAGCGGCACCGAGCTGCAGGACGCGATCAACGGCGATCCCCAGGCGCTCGCGATGTTCGAGACCATCCGCGCGCACGGCGCCGTGAAGATGGGCCTGATCCAGGACATCGCCGAGGCGGCGAAGCGCCAGCACACGCCCAAGGTCGCGTTCGTCGCGCCGCCGAAGGATTACGTCGCGTCCAGCGGCAAGCCGGTGCGCGCCGCCGATGTCGACCTGCTGGTGCGCGCCCTGTCGATGGGCAAGCTGCACCACGCCATGATGGGCACGGCCGCGGTCGCGATCGGCACCGCGGCCGCGATCCCCGGCACGCTGGTGAACCTCGCGGCCGGCGGCGGCGAGCGCCAGGCAGTGCGCTTCGGCCATCCATCGGGCACGCTGCGCGTCGGCGCCGAGGCGCGTGCGGTCGATGGCCAATGGGTCGTGACCAAGGCCCTGATGAGCCGCAGCGCGCGCGTATTGATGGAAGGCTGGGTGCGCGTGCCCGGCGACAGTTTCTGAAAGACGGATCCTCCCCATGTCCACCCGCAAGCAACTCAAGTCCCTCGCCGAGGCCCGCCGCGGCCTGATCGTTCCGGGCGCTTTCAACGCGCTCTCCGCCCGCGTCGTCGAGGACCTCGGCTTCCAGGCCATCTACGTCACCGGCGCCGGCGTCACCAACATGTGGTTCGGCATGCCCGACCAGGGCTTCATGGGCCTGTCGGAGATCGCCGACCACACGGCGCGCATCCGCGATGCCGTGTCGGTGCCGCTGATCGTCGATGCCGACACCGGCTTCGGCAACGCGCTCAACGTGCGCCACACCGTGCGCACGCTCGAGCGCGCGGGCGCCGACTGCATCCAGTTCGAGGACCAGGTCGCGCCCAAGCGCTGCGGTCATTTCTCGGGCAAGGAGGTGATCTCGACCGAGGAGGCCGTGAGCAAGATCAAGGCGGCCGTCGATGCGCGCCGCGATCCCGACCTGCTGATCATGGCGCGCACCGACGCGGCCGCGGTCCATGGCTTCGAGGCCGCGGTCGAGCGCGCGCAGCGCTTCGCCGAGGCCGGCGCCGACATCCTGTTCGTCGAGGCCGTGACCAGCGCCGAGGAAGTCCGCGCGCTGCCGCGGCGGTTGGACCGGCCACAGCTCATGAACATGGTGATCGGCGGCAAGACGCCGATCTTCAACGCGACCGAGCTCGGCGAGCTCGGCTACGGCATCGTGCTCTATGCCAATGCCGCGCTGCAGGGCGCGGTGGCCGGCATGCAGAAGGCGCTGACGGTGCTGCGCGACGAGAAGGAAGTGCGCGAGTCCAGCGGCCTGGTCACGCCCTTCGCCGAGCGCCAGCGGCTCGTGGGCAAGCCCGAGTGGGACGCGCTGGAACAGCGCTACACCTGAAGCACCGCGGCCAGCAGCCGCACGCCCTGCGCGATCTGCTCGACCGTGAGGCTCGCATAGCCGAGGATCAGGCCGCCACAACGACTGCCGGTGGCCTTGCCCGCGTAGAGCGGCGACAGCGGATAGACACCCACGCCACGCAGCCGCGCCGCGGCGACCAGCGCGGCTTCGTCGCGCGGCCGCAGCCACGGCAACCACAGCACCACGTGCAGCCCGGCCGCCGTGCCCGCGACCTGCGCCTCGGCCGGCAGATGGCGCGCGATCGCCTCGAGCAGCGCCGTGCGGCGGCGCTCGTTCTCGCGCCGCGCGCGCCGCACGTGGCGCTCGTAGGCGCCGCTGTCGATCAGAGCCGCCAGCACCCGCTGCTCGAGCAGCGGCGCATGCCGGTCGGCCATGCGCTTGGCCTGGCGGAACACCGGCACCAGCTCGGGCGGCAGCACCAGGTAGCCGAGCCGCATCTGCGGCGACAGCGCCTTCGAGAAGGTGCCCACATAGAGCACGCGTCCGTCGGCATCGACCGCGCGCAGCGCATCGATCGGGCGCTGGCCGTAGCGGAACTCGCCGTCGTAGTCGTCTTCCACGATCCAGGCGCGCTGCTGCCGCGCCCATTGCAGCAGTTCGAGGCGCCGGCCGATGGCGAGCACGCCGCCGAGCGGGAACTGGTGCGAGGGCGTGACATAGGCCAGGCGCGCGCGGCCGTCGCGCGGCAGCGCGGCCGTGTCCAGGCCCTGCGCATCGACGGGCACCGGCAGCAGCGCGGCCCCCGTGGCCTCGAAGCAGCGCCGCGCCATCAGGTAGCCGGGGTTCTCGAACACGAAGGCATCGGCCGGATCGAGCAGCAGCCGCGCGCACAGGTCGATGCCCTGCTGCGAGCCCTGCACCACGACGATCTGTTCCGCGTCGCAGACCAGTCCGCGCGCGCGCCGCAGATAGCCCTGCAGCGCGCGCCTCAAGCCTTCGTCGCCTTCGGGCGGCGCGTAGCTCAGGCTGCGCTGCTGGCGCAGCAGCTCGGCCTGGTAGGCGCGCCGCCAGACCAGCGCGGGGAAGTCGCGCGAGGCGACCGCGCCATAGAGGAAGTCGATGCGCGCCGGCTCGGTCGGCAGGGCGGGCGGTGGCGCCATCGCGGCGATGCGGCGGCCGTAGGCCGACAGCGTGGGCGCGGGCCGGGCGCGGCCACGGGGCGACGCGGGGCGCGCCACCGTCGCCGCCGGCGGGCTCGCGATGCGCGCGGCACGGCCTGCGGACGTGAGCAGGTAGCCCTCGGCAGCGAGCTGCTCGTAGACCGCGGTCACCGTGGTGCGCGAGACGCCGAGCTCGGCCGCCAGGGCCCGGGTCGACGGGGCGGGCGCGCCCGCGGGCAGGGTGCCGTCGGCGATCTGGTCGCGCAGCAGCGCGTAGATGCGGCGGCCCGCGCCCTGGCCCGAAGGAAGCGACAACTGGTCCATGTAAAAAGGCTCGAACTGGTTCTTCGCATTGTGCCGGTTCGAGGCGACATTCAAGCACCCCCACGCTTCTCACCCCACGCCCGATGTACATCCCCGCGCATTTCGCCGTCACCGATCCCGCCGCGCTCCAGCGCGTCATCCGCGAGCATCCGCTCGGCATGCTGGTCACGCACGGCCCCGCGGGGCTGGATGCCGATCACCTGCCCTTCGAGTTCGATCCCGAGGTCGGGACCCACGGCCTGCTCTCGGCCCACGTCGCGCGCGCCAACGACGTCTGGCAGCGCTGCCCGACCGGCACCGAGGTCATGGTGGTCTTCCGCGCCGCGCAGGCCTACATCTCGCCGAGCTGGTATCCGAGCAAGCACGAGCTGCACCGGCAGGTGCCGACCTGGAACTACGAGGTGGTGCATGCGCACGGCACGATCACCGTGCGCGACGACGAGCGCTTCGTGCGCGGCATCGTCGCGCGCCTCACGCGCCGCCACGAGGCGGCCGAGCCCAGGCCCTGGAAGATGGGCGACTCGGCGCCCGAATTCATCGACGGGCTGCTGGGCCACATCGTCGGCATCGAGATCGCGCTCACCTCGCTGGTCGGCAAGTCGAAGCTGAGCCAGAACAAGGAAACGCGCGACCGCGCGGGTGCGTCCGAGGCGCTGGCCGCGCGCGGCCATGCCGAGATCGCCGAGCGCATGCGTCCGATCGACTGATCGGCCGGTCGCGCGCAGCTATGCGGCGGCGCTCACCGCGGCCCGGCGCTGCCCATGCCGCGGCCGCTGCAGCCCCAGGTGCTCGCGCAAGGTACGCCCCTCGTACTCGGTGCGCACCAGGCCGCGCCGGCGCAGCTCGGGCAGCACCAGCTCGATGAAGTCCTGCAGGCCGCCCGGGAACCAGGGCGACATGATGTTGAAGCCGTCGGCGCCGCCTTCCTCGAACCACTGCTGCAGCTGGTCGGCGATGCTCTGCGGCGTGCCCACCACCTGCTGGTGGCCGCGCGCGCCCGCGATGCGCAGGTAGAGGTCGCGGATGCTGAGGTTCTCGCGCCGCGCGAGGTCGAGCAGCAGGCGCTGCCGGCTCTTGGGGCCGTTGGTCTCGGGCAGCTCGGGCACGGGGCCGTCGACCGGCAGGCCCGAGAAGTCGAAGCCGCCGATCACGTTCGACAGCAGCGAGACGCCGACCACCGGGTGCACCAGGTCCTGCAGCAGCGCGAACTTCTCCTCGGCCTCGTCCTGCGTGCGGCCGACCACCGGGAAGATGCCCGGCATGATCTTGATCGACTCGGGCTCGCGGTCGTAGGCCTGGGCGCGGTCCTTGATGTCGCGGTAGAAGCTCTTCGCCTCGTCGAAGGTCTGGTGGGCGACGAAGATCACCTCGGCCGTGCGTGCCGCGAGGTCGCGGCCGGCCTCCGAGGCACCGGCCTGCACCACCACCGGCCGGCCCTGCGGCGAACGCGAGACGTTGAGCGGCCCGCGCACCGAGAAATGCTTGCCCTTGTGATGCAGCACGTGCAGCTTGTCCTCGTGGAAATACTGGCCGCTGTCCTTGTCGCGCACGAAGCTGTCGTCCTCCCAGCTGTCCCACAGGCCGGTCACCACGTCGTGGAACTCGGCCGCGCGCTCGTAGCGCAGCGCATGCTCGAAGTGCTCGTCGCGGTTGAAGTTCTGCGCCTCGCCGGTGCCGCTCGAGGTCACGAGGTTCCAGCCCGAGCGCCCGCCGCTGATCTGGTCGAGCGAGGCGAACTTGCGCGCCACGTTGAAGGGCTCGTTGAAGCTGGTCGACACGGTGGCGATCAGGCCGACGCGCTCGGTGACCGCGGCCAGCGCCGACAGCAGGGTCAGCGGCTCGAAGTGGTCGCTGCGCGCGGTGCGCGACAGCGAGGCGAGTTCGCTGCTGCGCACGCCCACCGAGTCGGCCAGGAAGACGGCATCGAACTTCGCGGCCTCGGCCAGCTTCGCGAGCTCGACGTAGTGGCGGAAATTGCTGCCCGCGTCGGCCTGGGCCTGCGGATGGCGCCAGGCGGCGATGTGGTGGCCGGTCTGCATGAGAAAGGCGCCCAGCTTGATCTGGCGGGAGGAAGTGGCCATGGGAACTCGTGGTCGGAGGGTGCGCGCAAAAGTGCGGCGGCAGGTTAAGTCGGTGCCCGCTCGCGCGGAAAGAAGGGATTCGCACTTCCTTAGGCGCGCACTGCATTTGGCAAGGCGGCCGGGTGGCGCAGCCTCGGTTTGCGCATATGCATGCGACTTTTTCTTCGCAGGCGGCGCAGGCCTCGGCCGCCACAATTTCCGCTTCATGCCCGAGCCTTCGCACGCACCCTCCGCCCAACGACCGACGGTGCGCAAGCGCCTCGGCTTCTTCAGCCGGCTGCTCGACGACGCCCCCGCGGCCGAGCGCTATCGCCTGGTGGCCGCGCAGATCGCGCACGCCGAGGCCTTCGGCTTCGACTCGGCCTGGGTCGCGCAGCACCACTTCCACGAACACGAGGGCGGGCTGCCTTCGCCCTTCGTCTTCCTGGCCCACGTGGCCGCGCGCACGCGCCGCATCCGCCTGGGCACCGGCATCGTGACCCTGCCGCTCGAGAACGCGCTGCGCGTGGCCGAGGACGCCATCGTGCTGGACCTGCTCACGGGCGGCCGGCTCGAAATCGGCGTGGGCACGGGCGGCACGCCCGAGGCCTTCGCCGCCTTCGGCCTCGATGCGGCCGAGCGTCCGGCGCTGTTCGCGCGGCAGCTCGCGGCCGTGCGCGCGGCCTGGGCCGGCCGGCCGCTCGCGGGCGGCGACACGCTGTACCCCGCGGGCGCGCAACTGCTGGGCCGGATCTGGCAGGCGACTTTCTCCGTCAGTGGCGGCACGCGCGCGGGCCAGGCCGGCGACGGCCTGATGCTCTCGCGCACCCAGCCGCGCACGCTCGAAGCACCCGATGCGACGCTGGCCGAACTGCAGGACCCGATCGTCGATGCCTACCTGGCCGCGCTGCCCGCCGGCGCCACGCCGCGCATCGTGGGATCGCGCAGCGTCTTCGTGGCCGACACGCGCGTCGAGGCGCTGCGTCTGGCCGAGATCGGCCTGCGCCGCTCGGCCGCGCGCTTCGCGGCCTCGGGCGGCGGTGGCCTCGCGGACCGCGCGGGCCCCGAGGCCCCGCTCGAACAATTGATCGCGGCCTACGACGTGCACGTGGGAACGCCCGAGGACGTGATCGCCTCGCTCTCCGCCGACAGCACGCTCGCGCGCGTCACCGACCTCGTGTGCCAGGTGCACTCGGTCGATCCGCCGCATGCGGCGATTCTGCGCTCGATCGAGCTCGTCGCCACCGAGGTCGCGCCGGCGCTAGGCTGGCAGCGCGACACGGCTGTGGCCTCCACCGACATTCCTTCCCTCCAGACCTCATGACCGCCATCACCCCTCCCGTCGCCGACGTGATCGACCAGCTGGTCGGCATCGCGCCCGGCGATCCGCTCGACCGCCTGCGCGCGCAGCGCGAACAGGCACGCCTCAACGCGCAGCAGAGTTATCTCGCGCTGTTCGCGCCGACGCCGCCCGTGCCCGAGGACTTCGACATCGCGGACCGCTTCGCCATCGCGGCCTTCGTGACCGCGCTGCACGAGCAGCCCGAGGTCGCGCGCTTCTATGCGCAGCGCCTGGCCGCGCAGCGCGCACGCGCGGGCGTGGCCGAGGCGATCGCCGACGAAGCGAAACGCGCCGCCGCCAAGGGCCCGTACGGTCGCTATCCCGCGGGCCCGCTGAGCGTCGAGGACACGCCCGGCCCCTCGTACGCAGTCGCCGATGCGAACCGCGAAACGCTGGGCCCGCGCCTCTCGGCCGCGCTCGTGCATGCGCAACTGCTGGTGTTCCATCCGCGCGATGCCAGCCCCACCGCGCTGCAGGCCTTGCTCGATGCCGGCTGGTCGTCCACCGGCATCGTGACCCTGTCGCAGCTCGTGGCCTTCCTCGCGTTCCAGATCCGCGTCGTCGCGGGCCTGCGCACGCTGGCGCGCCATCCCATCACTTCCGTCGACTGAACGCCATGGCCACCGAATCGACCCTGAGCTATCCGGACAACGCGCACCCCACGCGCTTCACGCAGGCGCAGCTCGAATGGCTGCCCTGGCTCGAGCCGCTGCCCGAAGCCGAGCTCACCGAGCGCCACTTCGCGGGCCTGGTGGATGCGGCGCGCGCCAAGTCGCCGTACTTCCGGCTGCTCGCGCGCGATCCCGACATCCTCGGCGCGCGCACGCGCACCGACAAGGACATCTTCTACAACCCCGAGGCCGGCCTGCCGCGCGCCGAGCGCGAACTGGCCGCGGCCGCGGCCTCGCGCCACAACGGCTGCATCTACTGCGCCTCGGTGCATGCGCGCTTCGCCACGCATTTCTCGCAGCGTTCGGACGACGTGCAGCGGCTGCTCGACGAGGGCACGACGGCCGCGCTCGGCGAGCGCTGGGACGCGATCGTCGCGGCTTCGGTGGCGCTGTCGTCCACGCCGTCCAGCTTCGGCACCGAGCACATCGAGGCATTGCGCGCGCAGGGCCTGGACGATCTCGCGATCGCTGACGTGATCCACGGCGCGGCCTTCTTCAACTGGGCGAACCGGTTGATGCTCTCGCTGGGCGAGCCGCAGCAGCCAGGCGCCTAGGCGTCGTCGGGCGGCACTTCCGCGCTGGCGCGCGCGATCGCCTCGCGCGCCATGCCGGGCGCGAAGGCATCGATGAAGGCATGGATGTAGCCGCGCAGATGCCCGCCGCGGCGCACCGCGAGCTGGGTGCGGTTCTCGCCGAACAGGTGGCCGGCTTCCAGCGCGCGCAGGCGCCGGTCGCGCACCGCGTCGTAGGCCAGGTCGGCGACGATGCCCACGCCCACGCCCAGTTCCACATAGGTCTTGATCACGTCCGCATCCATCGCGGCCAGCACGATGTCGGGCGAGAGGCCATGGCGCGCGAAGGCTTCGTCGATGCGCGAGCGACCCGTGAGACCGCTGTCGTAGGTGATGAGCGGATGGCGCGCGAGCTTCTCGATGGTGAGCGGCGCTTCGGTCAGCAGCGGATGGCCCGCGGGCGCCACCACCAGGTGCGTCCAGCAGCGACAGGAGATGGCCGCGAGCTGCGGATGGTTCTGCGGCAACTCGGTGGCGATGCCCACGTCGACCTCGCCGTCGAGCAGCATCTGCGCGATCTGGCGCGGCGTGCCCTGGTGCAGGTGCAGCCGCACGCCGGGAAAGCGCAGCCGGAACTCCTGCACCGCGGCCGGCAGCGCATAGCGCGCCTGCGAATGCGTGGCCGCGATCGACAGCAGGCCCTCCTCGCGCGCCAGGAAATCCTGGCCAGCCTGGCGCAGGTTCAGGCTGTCGTCGAGCACGCGCTCGATGATCGGCAGCAGGTGGTCGCCGGGCGAGGTGAGGCCGGTGAGCCGCTTGCCCGAGCGCTTGAACAGCAGGATGCCGAGCTCGTTCTCGAGGTCGCGGATCTGCCGGCTCACGCCGGACTGCGAGGCCTCGAGCACCACGGCGGCTTCGCTGAGGTTGAAGCCGCAGCGCACGGTCTCGCGCACGGATCGCAGTTGCTGGAAGTTCATGGCGACGGGAAGAGGCTTTGTCTCTGGCGGGGGCATGCGCCTTCCGGGCGCGCACTCGGTGGGAGTGCCCGCAGGCTATCGCGCGACGATGCCGCGCGGCAAAGAACAAAAACGGATCAACGTATGCGGATTACGTGCTTCGCGAAGGCCGCGCTCTCTTGAAGAATGAGGGCTCTTGCCTTCGAGGGTGAGTGTCTCCTGGTCGCTACGGCGATGCAGTTTCAACGGGCCCCTCGGGGCCCGTTTTTTTCGCGGCATCCGCCGCGCCACTCCTGTCGATCACCTCATGAGCAACGACCACTCCACGTCCCTCGAACCGAACGACCCGCGCGACCGCTTCGCCCATGAGGCCCTGCGCCTGCTCGGCCCCGCGCCTGCCAACTGGGTGCCGCGCCACGATGGCATCGACCACGATGTGCTCGTGGTCGGCGGCGGCCAGAGCGGTGCCGCGCTCTCCTTCGCGCTGCGCCGCGCGGGCATCGCCGAAGTCAGCGTGATCGATGCCGCGCCCGATGCGCAGCGCGCGGGCGTGTGGCTCACGCGCGCGCGCATGCACAAGCTGCGCACGCTCAAGAACCTGGTCGGCCCCGAAGGCTCGGTGAGCGCGCTGGGCTTCCAGGCCTGGTACGAATCGCGCCACGGCCTCGAGGCCTATGCGGCGCTCGACCGCATTCCGCGCACCGACTGGGCCGCTTACCTCGACTGGTTCCGCCACATCACCGCCACCGGGGTGCGTTACGGCACGCGGCTGGTCGGCTTCGAGGCGGCGGGGCAGGGCGCGGTGCCGCACTTCCGCGTGCGGCTCGAGGTCGATGGCCAGGAGCGCATCGAGACCGCGCGCAAGCTGATCTTCGCCAACGGCGTGGCCGGCAGCGGCGCGCCCTTCGTGCCCGAGCTGCTCGCGAACGCGGTGGCCAGCGGGCTCGCGGCCCACACCGGCCATGCGATCGATTTCGCGGCGCTCGAAGGCAAGCGCGTGGCCGTGATCGGCGCGGCGGCCTCGGCCTTCGACGCGGCCGCGGTGGCGCTCGAGCATGGCGCGGCCGCCGTGCACCTGTTCGCGCGCCGCGACCATCTCGCGGCCACGCCGGTGGCGCGCGTGCGCGGCTATCCGGGCCTGTACGACAACTACTTCGCGCTGCCCGATGCCACGCGCTGGCACCATGCGGCGCGCTACCGGCGCCTGGGCACCACGCCGCCGCCCGACTCGGTGCAGCGCGTGCTGGCCTTCCCCAACTTCCACCTGCACCTGGGCGCGCCGTGGCGCGGCGTCACGCAGAACGGCAACCAGCTCGTGGCCCACGTGCACGACGAGCATTTCCATTTCGACTTCGCGATCGCCGGCACCGGCTACAGCCACGAGCTGAGCGAGCGCCCCGAGCTGACCGGCATCGCCGACCTGGTGCTGCGCTGGCGCGATCGCTTCGAGGCGCCCGCGCACGAGCGCGACGACGAACTCGCGGCCGCGCCCTACCTGGGCACGGGCCTCGAGCTGGTCGAGAAGACGGGGGGCACGGCGCCGTGGCTGCGCGACATCCACGTCTACAACCCGGGCGGCTTCGCGAGCACCGGACTGCCGCTGGGCGACGTGCCCGGCATGCGCGGCTACGTGCCGGCCATCGTGCGCCGCATCAGCGAGGACCTGGTTCTGGCCGACCTGCCGCTGCACGAGGCACGCACGCGCGCCGAGGTGGCGCCGGACTTCGGGCCCGAGCTCTATGCGGGCGCGCTGTGGCAGGGGGAGGCGCGGCTGCAGGCGGCCTGAACGGATGACGGCGGGATCTCAGCGCAGCGAGATCCCCGCCGTCTGAATGGTCTTCGCATAGCGGATCCGCTCCGCCGCCAGCGTGCGCCCCAGGTCCGCCGGCGAGCCGCCGGTCACCTTGAAGCCCATGTCCTCGAGCTTGGCGCGCGTCTCGGGCGCGGCGATCACGGCCTGGATGTCGCGGTTGATCTTCGCGACCACGGCCGGCGGCGTGCCGGCCGGCGCGAAATAGCCCTGCCAACTCTCGACCGCGAACCCAGGCAGCCCGGCCTCGGCCATGGTCGGCACCTCGGGCAGCGCGCCCGAGCGGTAGTCGGTGGTGACCGCGAGCGCGCGCAGCTTGCCGGCGCGCACGTGGTCGGTCACGGCGGCCAGCGTGATCAGCGTGGCGTCTACATGGCCCGCGAGCACGTCGAGCGTGGCCGGCCCGCCGCCCGAGTAGGGGATGTAGTTGACCTGCGCGCCGGTCTCCTGGCCGATCATCTCGTGCGCCACGTGGGCGATGCCGCCGTTGCCCGGCAGCCCCAGGCTGATCGAGTGCGGCCGCGCCTTGGCGCGCGCGAGGTAGGCGCGGAAGTCGGCGATGCCGGTCTTCGGGTTGACCACCAGGATCTGCGGGTTGACCACCGCCTTGATCACCGGCGTGAAGGCCTTCTGGCCGTCGTAGGGCAGGCGGTCGAACAGGATGCCGTTGAGCGTCAGTCCCTCGCCCTGCTGCAGCAGCGTGTAGCCGTCGGCCGGCGACTTGGCCACGCGCGCGGCGCCGATGGTGCCGCTGGCGCCCCCGAGGTTCTCGACCACCACCGACTGGCCCCAGCGCTCGGTCAGGCGCTCGGCGATCAGGCGGGTGAGCTTGTCGGCGCTGCCGCCGGCGGCCACCGGCACCACGATGTGGACCGGCTTCGAGGGGAAACCGGCCGCCTCGTCGGTGGCGGCGCGGGCGGAAGCCGTGAAGGCGGCGAGCAGGACGGGCGCGGCCAGCGTGGCACGCAGCAGGGCGCGGCGCGCGCCGCGGGTCGGGAAGGGCAGGGAGGTCATTGGGTGTCTTGTTCGAGGATGCGCCGACCGTAGGCGCGGGCGCGCGCGCGTCCAACGAAGCAAACCGGATATGCGTAGAAGAAAAACTTCGTTCGGCCGGCCCGGTCAGGCGCATACCCTGCCCACACCGCGGCCCCGGGCCGTGTTCCCGCTTCCCCGCCTTCCCCTCGAAAGTCCCCTATGAGCCTCTCCGAACTCCCCGTCGAAACGGCGGGCAACGACCTCGCGAGCGAGCGCGCGCGCGCCGTCGACGCCTTCCTCGTGCAGGCGCGCGGCCTGCTGGCCGCCGGCCCCGGCGAGGGCCATGCCCAGCTGCAGCCCGTGGCCGATGCGCTGATCGCCCTGGGCCGGCGCGCCGACCTGTTTCCGGCCGCCCATTTCCCGATCGATGCCGAGCGCCCCGCGCAGGTCTACCGGCTGGCCGAGGACGCCGATGGCGGCTTCGCGCTGTATCTCTCGGCGGGCCTGGCCGGCAAGGCCCAGCCGCCGCACGACCACACGACCTGGGCGATCATTGCCGGCGTCGAAGGCAACGAGCGCAACGTGCTCTACCGCCGCGAGAAGACCGCCGACCCGGCGCGCGACGACCTCGTGCAGACGCGCGTGGTCGACGTGGCCGCGGGCAGCGCGGTGGTGCTGACGCCTAGCGATGTCCACACCATCGAGCTGGTCGACGGCCTCGACGGCCGGCACCTGCACTTCTACGGCCGCGCGCTCGAGCGGCTCGAGCATCGCGTGGTGTTCGAAGGCACGGCCGGCGGCAGCTACCGCCGGTTCGGCCCGCCGCGCAACGTCCGCCATCCGGCGATCGCGCCGGCGGCGCTCAAGGCCGCGCTGTCCGACGGCGAGGAGATCGCGCTGCTCGACGTGCGCGAGACCGGCGTCTTCGTGCGCAGCCACATCCTGCTGGCCGCCTCGGCGCCGCTGTGGCGGCTGGAGCTCTTGATCGACCGCCTGGTGCCACGCCGCGACACCCGCATCGTGCTGACCGACGCCGACGAGTCGCTGGCCCACCAGGCGGCCGGCAAGCTGGTGCGCCTGGGCTGGCGCAACGTGTCGGTGCTGGCCGGCGGTACCGCGGGCTGGGCCGCGGCGGGCTACGAGCTGTTCAGCGGCAGCAACGTACCGAGCAAGGCTTTCGGCGAGGTCATCGAGCACCGCAAGCACACGCCGTGGATCTCGGTCGACGAGCTGCACCAGCGCGTGGAACGCGGCGACGACATCGTGGTGGTCGACAGCCGCACGCCCGAGGAATTCGCCGACTTCAGCCTGCCGTTCGCCCACAGCCTGCCGGGCGCCGAGCTGGTCTACCGCATCCATGAATTCGCGCCGCGTCCCGAGACGCTGGTGGTGGTGAACTGCGCCGGCCGCACGCGCAGCATCGTCGGCGCGCAGACGCTGATCGACGCGGGCATCCCGAACCCCGTGGTCTCGCTCAAGGACGGCACCATGGCCTGGCTGCTGGCCGGGCGCACGCTGTCGCACGGCCGCAGCGCGCCGCTGCCCGAGCCCGAGGCCGCCGGCCTCGAGCAGGCGCGCGCGCGGGCCGAGGACGTGGCCCGGCGCGCCGGCGTGCGCCGCATCGACGCCGCGGGCCTGGCACGGCTCGAGGCCGAGGCGGGCGAACGCTCGCTCTACCGCTTCGACGTGCGCACGCGCCAGGAATACGAGGCCGGCCATCTCGAGGGCTGGCGCTGGGCGCCCGGTGGCCAACTGGTGCAGGCCACCGACGAGTACGTGGGCGTGCGCCGCGCACGCATCGTGCTGGCCGACTGGGACGGCGTGCGCGCGCTGACCACCGCGGCCTGGCTCGCGCAGCTCGGCGGGCATGAGGTCTTCGTGCATGCGCCGGCGCCGCTGCCGGTGCTGGTGCTCGGCCCCGAGCCCGTGAAGCTGCTGCCGCTGCATGCGCGCGCGCCGCGCATCGCGGTGCGGGAACTCGCATCGGCGCTCGACGCCGGCAGCGTCGCGGTGTTCGACATCGAGCGCCGCGCCGCCTACGAGCGCCGCCATGTCGCGGGCGCGCGCTTCGCGGTGCCCGACCGGCTCGAGGAATTCATCGCCGGCCTGCCCGCCACGCAGCGTGTGGTGCTGGTCTCGTCCGACGGCGTGCTGGCCGGCGCGGTCGCGGCCGAACTCATCGCACGGCTGGCCCGCGACGGCAGCGCGCGCGAGGTGCTCGCGCTCGCGGGCGGCACCCAGGCCTGGGTCGCGGCCGGCCTGCCCACCGGCCAGGGCGGCGAAGGCGTGCTGACCGGCGACGACGACCACTGGTACAGCCCCTACGCGCATGCCGACCTGGCGGCGCGCAATGCCGGCTTCCAGCAGTACCTCGACTGGGAGATCGGGCTCGTGGCCCAGCTCGAGCGCGAAGGCGACGTGGGCATCCGGCTGGTCGCGCCCGCCACGGCCGACGCGGCGGTGGCGCCATGAACCTGCGAAGCGCCGGCCGAACCCTGGTGCGCACGGCCTGGCAGGCCGTGCCGACCGTGATCGGCGTCATCCTGCTGAACTTCGTGCTGATGCAGCTGATCCCGGGCGACGCCGCCGACGTGGTGGCGGCCGAATCGGGCTCGGCCACGGCCGAGAGCATGGCGCAGCTGCGCGCCCACTTCGGCCTCGACCTGCCGGTGCTGCAGCAACTCGGCAGCTACCTCTACAACCTCTCGCACGGCAGCCTCGGCGTTTCGCCGCGCTACAACATGCCGGTGGTGGCGCTGATCGGCGCGCGCCTGGGCAACACGCTGCTCTTGATGCTGACCGCGCTGGGCTTCGCGCTCGCCATCGGCATCGCGCTGGGCACCATCATGGCCACCCGCGCGGGCCGCTGGCAGGACCGCACGCTCTCTGTGCTGGCGCTGCTGCTGTACTCCACGCCGGGCTTCTGGCTCGGCCTGATGGCGATCGTGCTGTTCTCGGTGCACCTGGGCTGGCTGCCCACCGGCGGCAGCGAGACCATCGGTGCGGGCTACACCGGGCTGAAGCACGCGGTCGACGTGGCACGCCACCTGGTGCTGCCGGCGCTCGCGCTCGCGGGCTTCTACATCGCCATCTTCTCGCGGCTCACGCGCGCGGCCATGCTCGAGGTGTCGCGCCAGGACTTCGTGCGCACCGCCGAGGCCAAGGGCCTGCATCCGTGGACCGTCACGATGCGCCACGTGCTGCGCAACGCGCTGATCCCGGTCACCACCGTGGCCGGCATGCACTTGGGCACCCTGCTCGGCGGCGCGGTGGTGGTCGAGACCGTCTTCAGCTGGCCCGGCCTCGGCCGGCTGGCCTTCGACTCGGTGGCCGGGCGCGACTACACGGTGCTGCTCGGCGTGCTGCTGATGTCCTCGCTGCTGGTGATCGTGGCCAACATGCTGGTCGACCTGCTGCACGCGCTGCTCGATCCGCGCATCCAGGTGCGCTGAGTTCCGCGCGCGCACCGCTTCACGCTCTTCTGGTTCCTCACCGATGTCCACTCCCTTCCTGCTCGACTCCAACCTCGCGCAAGCGCCCGCGCCGGCAACGGCGCCACGCCGCGCGGAACCACCCGCGCCGCCGACGCCGGCCGCTGCCGTCGTCGTCGCCGCCGTCGACGCACGCCCGGTCTCGGCGCGCCGCGCCGCGTTGCGCGCCTTCGTGCGCAACCCCTCCGCCATGGCGGGCGTGGTGCTGCTGCTGGCCATGCTGGTGCTGGCCCTGCTCGCGCCGCTGCTCTATCCGGGCGATCCGCTCGACATGGTCGCGCAGCCGCTGCTGTGGCCGGGCCAGGACGCGGCCTATCCGCTGGGCAGCGATTCGCTCGGGCGCGACGTCGCCGCCGGCATCGCGCACGGCGCGCGCATCTCGCTCGCGGTGGGCGTGGTCGCGGCCGTGCTGAGCCTCGCGATCGGCATCCTCGTGGGCGCCACCGCGGGCTACTTCGGCGGCCGGGTCGACGACGTGCTGGTGCGCATCACCGAGCTGTTCCAGACCATGCCCTCGTTTCTGTTCGTGATCGTGGTGGTGGCGATCGGCCAGCCCTCGGTGCCGGTGATCGTGTTCGCCATCGGCCTGGCCTCCTGGCCCGTGATCGCGCGGCTGGTGCGCGCCGAGTTCCGCGCGCTGCGCGAGACCGAGTTCGTGCTCGCCGCGCGCAGCCAGGGCTTCGGCCATGCGCGCATCATCTTCCAGGAGATGCTGCCGAACGCGCTGCCGCCGGTCATCGTCACCACCTCGGTGCTGGTGGCCAGCGCGATCCTGATCGAGTCGGCGCTGTCCTTCCTCGGCATGGGCGACCCCAATGCGGTGTCGTGGGGCAGCATGATCGGCCAGGGCCGCGAGTTGTTGCGCACCGCCTGGTACCTCACGGCGCTGCCGGGGGCGGCCATCGTCTTCACCGTGCTCGCGCTCAACCTCGTGGGCGACGGCCTCAACGATGCCTTCAACCCGCGTTTGAGGGGGCGTTGAGATGACGCTCGAACCAGTGACGATCGCGCCGCCGCTGCTGGATGTGCGCGGCCTCGATGTCTTCTTCCACGGCTCGAACGGCCCGATCCAGGCCGTGCGCGGGCTGGACCTGACGCTGCAGCGCGGCGAGACGCTGGCGCTGGTCGGCGAGTCGGGCTGCGGCAAGTCGACCACCGCGCTGGCGCTGCTGCGCCTGCTCGCGCCCGGCACCGCGCTGCGCGGCAGCATCCATTTCGACGGTCGCGACATCCTCGCGCTGTCGCCGGCAGCGCTGCGCGAGGTGCGCGGGCGCGAGATCGCGATGATCTTCCAGGAGCCGATGACCTCGCTGAACCCGGTGCACACCATCGGCGCGCAGATCGAGGAGACGCTGCGCCGCCACGAGAAGCTCTCGGCCGCCGCGGCGCGCCGGCGGGCCATCGAGCTGCTCGACCTGGTGCGCATCCCCGAGCCGCAGCGGCGCATCGACGACCATCCGCACAACCTCTCGGGCGGCCAGCGCCAGCGCGTGATGATCGCGATGGCCGTGGCCTGCAAGCCGCGCCTGCTGGTGGCCGACGAGCCCACCACCGCGCTCGACGTGACCATCCAGGCGCAGATCCTCGAGCTGCTCGACGGCCTGCGCCGCGAGCTCGACATGGCGCTGCTGCTGATCACCCACGACCTGGGCCTGGTGGCCCAGTGGGCCGACCGCGTGGCCGTGATGTACGGCGGCGAGAAGGTCGAGGAGGCACCGACCTCGAAGCTCTTCGCCGCCCCTTCGCATGCCTACACCCGCGGCCTGCTCGGCGCCTCGCTGCATGCCGGCAGCGCGTTGCACTACGCGGATGCGCGCCTGCCCGAGATCCAGACCCGGCTCGATCCCGCGACCGGCGTGCGCGACTTCGCGCTGCACGTGCCGCAGCCGAATACGAAGGTGCGTGCCTTGCCCGTGCGCGCCGCGGCCGGCGAGCCGCTGCTGTCGGTGCAGGACCTGCGCACCGACTATCCGACGCGCGGCGGCGGCGTGCTGCATGCGGTCGACGGTGTGTCCTTCGACATCCGCGCGGGCGAGACCGTGGGCCTGGTCGGCGAATCGGGCTGCGGCAAGTCCACGCTCTCGCGCACCCTGCTGCGGCTGGTGGATCCGGCGGGCGGGCGCATCGTGTTCGATGGCACCGACATCGCTTCACTCTCCGAGAAGGCACTCAAGCCCTGGCGGCGGCGCGTGCAGATGGTGTTCCAGGATCCCTATGCGTCGCTGAACCCGCGGCGCAGCGTGTTCGACATCCTCGAGTCGGTGCTCAAGGTGCATGGCGTGGACGACCGCGCCGAGCGCCGCAACCGCATCGCCGCCATCCTCGAGCGCGTGGGCCTGCCGGCCGACGCGGCACGGCGCTTTCCCAACGAGTTCTCGGGCGGGCAGCGCCAACGCATCGGCATCGCGCGCGCTCTTGTGCTGCGGCCGTCGCTGGTGGTGCTCGACGAGCCGGTGTCGGCGCTCGACGTGTCGGTGCAGGCGCAGATCCTGAACCTGCTGGTGGAGCTGAAGGAGGACTTCGGGCTCTCCTACTTGTTCATCTCGCACGATCTGTCGGTGGTGCGGTACATCGCGGATCGGGTGATGGTGATGAACAAGGGGAAGATCGTGGAGACGGGGGGGTATCAGGATATTTGGGATCGGCCGCGGCATGCGTATACGCGGAGCTTGATTGCGGCTGTGCCGGGGGCGGAGCAGAGGAAGGCGGCCTGAGGTTGCTGCGAAAACGCCGGCGGAGGGGATGGGGATTCCGGCCGATGTGTTGATTGGGTTGGCCGAGGAAGAAGCATTGGCGGATCGATGGGGCCACCGGGCCGACGATCCCCGCTGCAGCAAGTCGGATCGGAAACTTCTGCAAGCAAGGGGCGCTTCTCCCTGACCTTGCGGGGATCCGGATCAATGCCCGGTCGGCGCCCGAAGCCAGTTGTCGAGCACCAGGCCCGGCACGCGCGCGAAGTGCCGCGTGTTGTCAGTCACGACGACGGCGCCGACCGCCAGCGCATGGGCTGCGATCATCTCGTCGAAATCACCGATGGGCGTACCGCCCGCCTTCAAGTGGGCACGCAGGTCGCCATGCCGCGTTGCCGCTTGCGCGTCCCAGGGCAGGATCGGCGCGATGCGCAGGAACTCCTGCACGATCCGATGCAGCCGCACGGCCTCGGGACGTCGGGCAATGCCGAATCTCAGTTCGGAGCAGGTCACGGCGGAAATGCACCACTGTCCCGGCGTCAAGGTTTGCAGGCGTGCGTCGAAGGCGGCATTGCCACGGATCGCTTCGCTCGCCGCATTGGTGTCGAGCATGTACAGCGTCATTCCTTCCAGCCTTCGAAAGGATCGCGCTGTTCTTCGCTCTGCTCGCGGCCGGGCAGCGCATCGGGAGGAACGACACCCTGTTGGTCGCGCATCCGGATGAACGCACGCCAGTCCGCCGGGGCGCGCGTGGACAGGATGACGTCGCCGGTGGCCTCGTCGCGTCGAATGTAGACCTCGGTGGTGCCGTCGAACCGGAACTCGGCTGGCAGACGCACGGCCTGGCTGCCTCCGGTGGCGAAGAGTTTGGCGATGGATTGCTGCATGGCCGCTCCTGAAGATGCAATGTATATATCAATGTATATACATATCGCAGGGCAGTCAAGGAAGCGGGCCCGATGGCCGCTCCCCCATCCCCGCCGAAAACCTCACCAGATACCCGTCCGGATCCTGCACCACCACCTGATGCACCCCCACCTTGACGTTCCCCTTGCGATACCACTTCTGCTCGGCCGCCAGAAACAACGGCCACCGCGCAAGCGCCAGCGCCTCGAGGATCGGCCCCAGCGCCCGCACGCCCACCTGAAAATTCACCCCGCGTCCATACGGCGTCTCCAGCGCCCCGGTGACCCAGTTGCGCCCCCGTCCTCGCTCCTCGAGCATCACCTGCGCCCCCTCGCGATCGAGGTAGGCGAACCCCTCGTCCAGCCGGTGATAGACGACCAAGAACCCACAGAGGTCGCACCAGAACCGCAGGCTCGCATGCACATCCGCGACCAGCAGTTCTGGCACCAGCTTCGCCGGAATGAACGAAGCGCTTATTTCTTCGCCTCGTCAACGTAGACATCCGCCAAATTCGACTCCACCCCATCCGCAGTCAACGAATGGTCATGCACCCGCTGATTGGCAATAGTGATGAACACAGGCTGATAGAGATTCAAATCCGGCACATCCCGCGCCACCGTATCCTGAAACTCCTTGAACAGCTTCAACCGCCGCGCAGGATCGTTCTCCACCGCGGCATCCTCGAGCAGCTTGTCCACCACAGGACTCTGATAGTGCGTGCCATTCGAGAACGGCACACCCTTGATGAAGTTCTTCGACCAGTACAACCGCTGCACCCCCACGGTCGGGTCGAACAGGTTGCTCGCCCCGTTGTGCGTGAACGCGAAATCGCGGTCCGTGTAGATGCGCTTGATGAAGGCGCTCGGATCCTGTGCCCGCACCGTCACCGCGATGCCGATGCGTGCCAGGGTCGAACGCAGGTAGTCGGCCAGGCGCGGGCCATCGGCGCCGATGGGGTTGAAGTCCAGCGGCACGCTGAAGCGCACGCCGCCGGCCTTGCGCGGATAGCCGGCCTCGTCGAGCAGGGCGTTGGCCTTCTTGAGGTCGAAGGCATAGGGCGAGGGCGCGGGATCGTGGAAGGCCTTGAGGCCGGGCGCGATCGGTGAATAGCTGACCTGGCCGTAGCCGTAGTTCACCACTTTCACGATCACGCCGCGGTCGACGGCATGGGCCACGGCCTGGCGCACCTTCTCGTTCCTGAAGTACTCGTTGTCGAGGTTGAACTCGAGCCGGGTCACGTTCGACGAGTAGCTGTTGCCCTTGGTCTCGAAGCGCAGCGCGGGCACCTTCTTGAGCCGCTCGAGATCGGCCAGCGGCACCGGCGTGCGGTAGCCGAGGTCGACGGTGCCGGTCTCGAAGGCCACGGCGGCTGCCGCCGGGTCGGTCACGAAGCGCACGATCAGCTGGTCGATGAAGGGCTTGGGCTTGTCCCAGTACTCGGGATTGCGCTCGTACACGATGTGGCTGCCGCGCACCCACTCCTTGAACCTGAACGGGCCGGTGCCGATCGGCGCGTTGTTGTTCGGATTGTTCGCGGGATCGGTGCCCTCGTAGACGTGCTTGGGCACGATCGGCGTCTCGGTCGCGACCAGCGCGCGGATCAGGTAGGGCGCGGGCTTCGACAGCCGCAGGATCGCGGTGTACTTGTCGGGCGTGTCGATGGCCGTGAGGTTGGCGAAAGTGTTGCGGCCGCGCGGATGGATCTTCTTCAACAGCTCGATCGAGTAGGCGACGTCGGCCGAGGTGAAGTCCTTGCCGTCGTGCCACTTCACGCCCTGGCGCAGGGTGAAGGTGTAGGTCAGGCCGTCGGGGCTGATGACCCACTTGGTCGCCAGCTGCGGCTGCGGATTGACGTCGTAGTCGTACTTGAGCAGGCCCTCGGTGACCTTGGCGCTGACGCTGAGGATCGGCGTGGCGACATTGCCGATGGTGACGAGCGCGGTCGGCTCGCTGGTCGACAGCAGGGTCAGGGTGCCGCTGTGGTTGGGCGGCGCAGCCTGCGTGGCGGCGGCGAGGCCGGCGGCGAGCAGCAGCGCGACGGCGGCGCGGCGGAGGTGCGGGGGGCGGAGCAGGGAAGACATGGTGGGAGGAGCGAGAACGGAAAGAAGAAAAAGAGGAAAGAAATCAGGCAACGGCGGCATCGGTCGCGGGAACCGGCGCGGCCGTCACCAGCCCTTCGCGCAGGTCGCGCGCGATGGCGGCTTCGGCACGCTGGGCGGCATCGCCGAGACCACCGCCGCCGGGCGTCTCGACCACCAGCTTGTCGCCGGCCGGAATGAGCTGGCGCCCCTTGGCGCGCAGCGCGCGGCCCGAGGCCAGCCGCAGCCGGCCCGGCGCGCCGTCGCTGCCGCCGAGCGCGCCGCGCGCCGGATGGTCGACGCGGTCGAAGGCGGCGGCGATCAGGAAGGCCGCGTCGGGCTGCGCATGGCGCACCTCGATCACCTGGCCCAGGCCGCCGCGCACCGTGCCGGCACCGCCCGAGTCGACGCGGAACTCCTTGCGCTCGAACAGCAGCGGCGCCTGGGTCTCGAGGATCTCGAGCGAGACGTTGCGCACGCCGCTCGGGTAGGCGGTGACCGAGAGGCCGTCCTTGCCGGGGCGCGCGCCGGTGCCGCCGGTGCTGAAGCTGATCACGTTGAAGCGCGGGCCGCGGCGCACCGCCTCGGCATCGGCCGGCGCGGTGCCGGCCAGCACCTCGCCGCCCACGAGCTGCAGGTTCCACAGCGACGACGAGCCCTCGGCCGGCACGCGGTCGGGCCGGGCCTGGCGCAGCGCGCCGAAGACGGCGTCGGGCAGCAGCTGGCCGATGACGTGGCGCGCGGTCACGGCCGCGGGATGCAGCGCATGCAGGATGCAGCCCTCGGGCGCGGCGACGCGGATCGGCGCGAGCGAGCCCGCGTTGTTGGGCACGTCGGCGCCCACCAGGCAGCGGATGCCGAAGGAGGTGTAGGCGTCGGTGTAGGCCTTGGGCACGTTGATGCCGCGCGCCACCGTGCCCGAGGTGCCGGCGAAGTCCACGTCGATGCCGTCGTCGCCGATGGTCACGGCCACCTGCAGCGTGATCGGCGCGTCGTAGCCGTCGGCCACCAGCGTGTGGTGCCAGGTGCCGCGCGGCCATTCGGCCAGCGCCTCGCGCATGGCCTGCGCTGAGCGCGCGATGACGAAGTCGCCGAGCGCCTCGAGGTCGGCCAGGCCGAACTCGCGCAGCAGGGTGCGCAGCCGCCGGCCGCCGACTTCATTACAGGCCACGAGCGCGAACAGGTCGCCCTCGACCTGCTCGGGATCGCGCACGTTGGCGCGGATGATGGCGTGCACCGCCGGGTCGACCGTGCCGCGGCGCACGAAGCGCAGAATCGGCAGGAACAGGCCCTCGTGGTAGATCTCCAGGCCGTCGGGACTCGAGCCGATGCCGCCGATGTCGACCACGTGCAGCGTGGATGCGAACAGCGCGACCGCGCGCCGCGCCTCGCCCTCGCCATGGAACACCGGCGTGACCATGGTCATGTCGAACAGGTGGCCGGTGCCCTTCCACGGGTCGTTGGTGAGGAACACGTCGCCGTCTTCCATGGTCTCGATCGGAAAGCGGCGCAGGAAGTGCTTGACCGACTCGGCCATCGAGTTGACATGGCCCGGCGTGCCGGTCACGGCCTGCGCGATCATGCGGCCGTCTGGCAGGAACACGCCGGCCGACAGGTCGCCGGCCTCGCGCGTGGAAGTGCCGAAGGCGGTGCGGATCAGCGTCTGGGCCTGCTCCTCGACCACCGAGAGCAGGCGGTTCCAGGCGAGCTGGTGGCGGATCAGTTGGCGGCCGGCGGGGGCCGCGGGCTTGGGTATGGAGCTCATGCGTGGTGGTCCGAAAGTTCGGGGGCGAAGGAAGAAGAAGAGGGAAGGGCGGCGGCCGCGTGGCTGACCAGCCCGGCCTTGAGGTCGCGCGCGATCAGCGCCGGATCGCGATCCGCGGGATCGCCGAGGCCGGCACCGCCGGGCGTCTCGACCACCAGCACCTCGCCGGCCGGCACGAGCTGGCGCCCCTTGCCGCGCAAGGTCGTGCCCGCATGCTTGAGCCGGGCGGTGCCCGGCGCGCCGTCGCCGCCGCCGAGCGCGCCGCGCGCCGGAAAGCGCACGCGGTCCCAGGTGGCAGACAGCACCATCGGGTCGCCATCGGCGTTCTCGACCTCGATCACCTGGCCCAGCCCGCCGCGCGACGTGCCCGCGCCGCCCGAATCGGGCCGGTACTCCTTGCGCCGGAACAGCAGCGGGGCCTGGGTCTCGAGGATCTCGAGCGAGACGTTGCGCACGCCGCTCGGGTAGGCGGTGGCCGAGAGCCCGTCCTTGCCGGGCCGCGCGCCGGTGCCGCCGGTGCTGAAGCTCACGATGTTGAAGCGGCGCGCGCGCCGCAGCGCGTCGTTGGGCCCGCCCTCGATCGGCTGGCCGCCGTACAGGCGGATGTTCCACAGCGACGACGCGCCCTCGGCCGGCACGCGGTCGGGCCGTGCCTGCCGCAGCGCACCGAACACCAGGTCGGGCAGCATCTGGCCGATGGCCGCGCGCGTGGCAACGGCCGCCGGCGGCAGCGCATGGACGATCGAGCCCTCGGGCGCGATCACGCGGATCGGCGCCAGCGAGCCCGAGTTGTTGGGCACGTCCGCGCCGATCAGGCAGCGGATGCCGAAGGAGGTGTAGGCATCGGTGTAGGCCTTGGGCACGTTGATGCCGCGCGCCACCGTGCCCGAGGTACCCGCGAAGTCGACCAGGATGCCGTCGTCGGAGATCGTGACCGCCGCATGCAGCTCGACCGGCGTGTCGTAGCCGTCCACGGTCATGTGGTTGCGCCAGGTGCCGCGCGGCCAGTCGGCCAGCGCGGCGCGCATGGCCTGGGCCGAGCGCTCGATCACGTAGTCGCCCTGCGCCTGCAGGTCGTCCATGCCGAACTCGCGCAGCAGCCGCTGCAGCCGGGTCGCGCCCACCGCGTTGCAGGCCACCAGCGCATGCAGGTCGCCCTCGACCTGCTCGGGCTCGCGCACGTTGGCGCGCACGATGGCCAGCACCGACTCGTCGAGCACGCCGTCGCGCGCGAAGCGCAGCGGCGGCAGGAACAGGCCCTCGTGGTAGATCTCGAGCGCATCGGGGCCGGCGTTCACGCCGCCGATGTCGACCACATGCACGGTCGAGGCGAACAGCGCCACCAGCCGGCCGCCGTGGAACACCGGCGTGACCATCACCACGTCGAACAGGTGGCCCGTGCCCTTCCAGGGATCGTTGGTGACGAACACGTCGCCGTCGCGCATGGTGTGGGCCGGAAAGGCGCACAGGAAATGCAGCACCGAGTCGGCCATCGAGTTGACGTGGCCCGGCGTGCCGGTCACGGCCTGCGCCACCATGCGGCCGTCGGGCAGGAACACGCCGGCCGACAGGTCGCCGGCCTCGCGCGTCGGCGTGCCGAAGGCGGTGCGTATCAGCGCCTGCGCCTGTTCCTCGACCACGGCGAGCAGGCGGCTCCACACGAGCTGCTGGCGCAGCGCCTGGCGCCCGTTGGCAGCGCTGGCAGCACTCATGCCGCCACCGCCGCTGCCTGCTCTTCCTCGTCGTGCCGCACGGCCGTGGTGTCGTCGAGCACCAGCGCGCCGAGCCGGCTCACGCGCGCCTCGAAGCCCGCGATCAGCTGCGTGGTGGTCTCGTCCTCGACGACCAGCGCCGGGCCCTCGATCCACAGGCCGGGCCGCAGCGCGGCGCGCTCGTACACCGGCACCGCCTGCCAGCGGCCGGTCTCGGCGTCGTAGAGCTCGCGCGTGGCCGAGGCCGTAGCGCGGCCCTCGTCGGCCACGAGCCCGTCGGCCTCGGGCGCGGCGCGGCCGCCGGCCTCCACCGCGACCGACCAGCTCACGGCCTCGGCCGCGATGTGCGGCAGGCTGCGGCCGTAGAGCGCGGCATAGCGCGCCTCGAAGCGCTGATGCAGCGCGGCGCTGGCGGCCGCGTCGAACGCGCCCTCGGGCAGCTCGACCGGGATCTCGTGGCCCTGGCCCGCATAGCGCATGAACACCACGCGCTGGCGCACCAGCGGCGCGCCGGGCGCGGCGCGCAGCACCACGTCGTCGGCGGTGGCGGTGAGCTCGTCGAGCAGCCGGCCCACGGCCGCGTGGTCGATGCGGTCGAGCCGCTGGTGCAGGCTGCGCACCGTCTGGTAGGCCACCGGCGCCCAGAGGAAGCCCAGCGCCGAGCCCACGCCGGCCGAGTTCGGGATCACCAGCCGCGCGATGCCGAGCTTGCGCGCCAGCAGCGCCGCATGCAGCGGCGCCGCGCCGCCGAAGGCGATCAGCGTGCTCTCCTCGGCCACCTTGCCGAGTTCCGAGGCATGCACGCGCGCCGCGTTGGCCATGTTCTCGGTCACGATCTCGACCACCGCCTGCGCGGCGGCCTCGACCTCGAGCCCGGTCTGCGCCGCCACGCCCTGCAGCAGCGCGGCGCGCGCGCGCTGCGGATCGAGCCGCACCTTGCCGACGGCGAAGCGCGCCGGGTCGATCGCGCCGAGCGCGGCATGCGCGTCGGTCACGGTCGGCTGCTCGCCGCCCAGGCCGTAGGCGGCCGGACCGGGCGAGGAGCCCGCGCTGTCGGGGCCGACCTGCACCACGCCCAGGTGGTTGACGCGCGCGATCGAGCCGCCGCCGGCGCCGATCTCCACCATCTCGATCACCGGGATGCGGATCGGCAGGCCCGAGCCCTTGAGGTGCCGATGCACGCGGCCGAATTCGAAGCTGCGGCTCAGCTGCGGCTGGTAGTCGTCGATGAAGCAGATCTTGGCCGTGGTGCCGCCCATGTCGAACGAGAGCGCGCGCGTGGCGCCGATCTGCTCGGCCACCTGGCGCGCGAGCACCGCGCCGCCCGCAGGGCCCGATTCGACCAGCCGCACCGGCTCGTCGATGCCGGCCTGCAGGGTGGTGATGGCGCCGCCCGAGGTCATGAGGAAGGGCTCGGCCTTCAGGCCGCGTTCGCGCGCGCCTTCCCGCAGCCGGCGCAGGTAGCCGGCCACCTGCGGCTGCACGTAGGCATTGGCGCTGACGGTCGAGAGCCGCTCGTATTCGCGGATCTCGGGGCAGACGTCGGAGGCCAGCGACACCCACAGCTGCGGCGCACGCTCGCGCAGCAGCTCGCGCACGCGGCGCTCGTGCACGGGGTTCGCATAGCCGTGCAGGAAGCACACGGCCACGCTCTCGATGCCGTCGGCCACGAGCTGGCGCGCGAGCACGGCCACCTGGGCCTCGTCGAGCGGCGTGACCACGCGGCCGGCCGCGTCGGTGCGCTCGACCACGCCGTGGCGCCAGTGGCGCGGCACCAGCGGCGTCGGCTTGTCGAGGAACACGTCGTACTGCGCGAAGCGGTCCTCCAGCCCGATCTCGACCAGGTCGCGGAAGCCGTGCGTGGTCAGCAGTGCCGTGGGTGCGCCCTTGCGCTCGATCAGCGCGTTGGTGGCCAGCGTGGTGCCGAGGATCAGCAGGTCGACGTCGGCCCAGGCCGCGCCGGCGTGCTGCAGCACTTCCGCCACGCCGTCGAACACGGCCTGCTCGGGTGCGGCCGGCGTGGTGAGCACCTTCACGGTGTGCTTGCGCTCGCCGCGCAGCAGCACGATGTCGGTGAAGGTGCCGCCGACGTCGACCGCCACGCGCACGCGGGGGTCGATGACGGGGACGGTGGGGGAGGAGGAGTGCGAGGACATGGCGGCGGTACGGGAGAAGCGGGAAGAACGGGAGAGGACGGAAAGACTCAGAGCAGGTGCGCGCCTGCGCTCAATTCACGAAACGGCGCCGCGGCGGGGGCCGGCGCGGGTGCGGGAGCGGTTGCTGTCGGCGTCGCCTTCGCGAAGGCCCGCGCCAGGTCGGCCACCAGGTCGCCCGGATCCTCGAGACCGACATGCAGCCGCACCACCGGCGCATTGCCCTGCCATTGGCGGTGCTCGCGCAGCCGCTCGGGCTGGGCCGCGAGCGCCAGGCTCTCGTAGCCGCCCCACGAGGCGCCGATGCCGAACAGGGTGAGCGCGTCGACGAAGGCATCGGCCTCGGCGGCCGTGGCATCGCGGAACGCGAAGGACACCAGGCCGCTCGCGCCGCTGAAGTCGCGCCGCCACAGCGCATGGCCCGGGTCCTCCGGCAGCGCCGGGTAATACACGCGGCCGACCTGCGCCTGCTGCTGCAGGAAACGCGCGACCTCGGTGGCATTGCGCTGGTGCTGCGCCAGCCGCACCGGCAGCGTGCGCAGGCCGCGCAGCGCCAGGTAGGCGTCGTCGGCGCCGATGGTCAGGCCCAGCGCCTCGTGCGCGCTCAGCAGCTTCGCGGCCAGCGCGGGGCTGTCGACCACCACGATGCCCTGCATCAGGTCGGAATGGCCCGAGATGTACTTGGTGGCGGCCTGGATCGAGATGTTGGCGCCGAGCGCGAGCGGCTTGTAGAACCAGCCGCCGCTCCAGGTGTTGTCGGTGGCCACGGTCACGCCGCGCTCGCGCGCGATCTTGCTGAGCGCGGGCAGGTCGAGCACCTCGTAGAGCAGCGAGGTCGGCGACTCGAGGTACAGCAGCCGCGTGTTGGGCCGCAGCAGGCTCGCGAGGTCGTCGTGCGCGGGCGAGAAGTACTCGACCGTGATGTTCAGGCGCTTGAGCAGGGTGCTGTCGACGCGCCGCAGCGGCGCATACACGCCGTCGGCCACCAGCGCATGGTCGCCGGGCGACAGCAGCGCGAGCAGCACCAGCGTGATCGCCGACAGGCCCGAGGGCGTGAGGAAGGCGCGGTGCCCGCCCTCGAGCGCGGTCACCGCATCCTCGAGCGCGCGGTGCGTGTCGAGGCCATGGCGGCCGTAGGAGGCCACGCGCTCGCCCGCGGTGCGGCGGTGGTGATGATCGGCATGCGCCGCGGTGTTCTCGAAGCGCACGGTGCTCGTGCGCACCACGGGCACGTTGACCGGGCCCGAGCCGGCGCGCAGTTGCGGCGCGCCCGCATGCAGCAGCCGCGTCGCGTCGTGCAAGCCGTTGCCCGCGCTCATGCCACCGCCTTGCTCGGCTGCAGCTGCGTCGCGTTGTAGTTGACGATCGCGCCGGTCTCGAGGTTCACGCCGATGCGGCGCGACAGCGTCTCGAGCGGCTGGCCGTAGAGATGGAAATGCAGCGTGGGCCGGTCGCCGATCACGTGGATGCTGTGCAGGTCCTCGGGCAGGAAGGCGATCGAGGTGCCGGGCTGCACCGTCACCTCGCGCTCGAGTTCGAGCCGCGCGCGTGCAGGGTCGCTGCCGTCGTCGGTGCGCCGGTAGACGCGGTTCTCCTCCTGGCCCTCGACCGCCACGATGGTGGCCCAGGTCGTGTGGTTGTGCGGGATCGAGGTCTTGCCGGGATTGATCGAGTTCAGGTAGAGCGCCACGTCGTCGTCGCCATCCCCGGGGTTGAGCCGGTAGCGCGTGGAGGCGCCCACGCCTTCGCTCGCGGCCGGCGGCGGGAAGTCCTCGCGCGTGAACAGGGCGGCGTTGGCCGCGAGCTTCTCGAGCCGCGCCGTGATGCGCGCGAGCACCGCGCGGTCGAGTGGCTGGGCGGCGGCGATGGCGCGGATGTCGGCCAGGGCCTGGTCGACGGCGATGCGGCGCTGTGCCGCGATGGCGGTCGTGTCGTTCTGGGATGTGGTCATGGGGAGCCTCGGTGGGTCAGAGGGCGAAGCGCAGCCGGTCGAAGGGCGGCGTTTCGGGGAAGGGGGCGGGGCGGCGCGCGGGCACGGCGGCGTCCGCCTCGTCGGAGCGGTCGCGCGCGCCGTCGCCGAGCGCGCGATGCAGGAAGGCGCGCGTGCGGTCGCTGGCGGGCGCGCGGAAGATGCGCGCGGGCGGGCCGTGCTCGACGATCACGCCGGCCTCGGTGAAGTAGACGGTGTCGCTGATCTCCTCGGCGAAGCGCATCTCGTGCGTCACCAGCACGCAGGTCAGGCCCTCGCGCACCAGGTCGCGGATCACGGTCAGCACCTCGCCCACGGTCTCGGGGTCGAGCGCCGAGGTCACCTCGTCGAACAGCATCAGCTCGGGCCGCATCGCGAGCGCGCGCGCGATCGCCACGCGCTGCTGCTGCCCGCCCGAGAGCTCGCCCGGATAGGCCGCGGCCTTGTGCGAGAGCCGCACCTTGTCGAGCAGCTCGCGCGCCTCGCGCTCGGCGGCGGCGCGCTCGCGGCCGGCCACGCGCGTGGGGGCGATCACGAGGTTCTCGAGCACCGTGAGGTGCGGGAACAGGTTGTACTGCTGGAACACGAAGCCCACGCGCTTGCGCAGCGCGATGAACTCGGCCTCGGCGCGCAGCGCGTCCACGCGCGTGTCGCCGACGCGGATCTCGCCGCGCTGCGGGCGCAGCAGCCCGGTGATGCAGCGCAGGATGGTCGACTTGCCCGAGCCCGAGGGCCCGATGATCGATACCGCCTGGCCGCGCTGCACCTCGAGCGAGATGCCGCGCAGCACCGCGTTGGCGCCGAAGGCGAGCTCCACGTCGCGCAGGGCGACCAGGGGCGTGTTGGAGAGGAGGGTGGCGGTCTCAGTGGCGGGCATGGCGGCGTTCCAGCGCGCGCGTGGCGCGGGCGATCGGGTAGCAGTAGGCGAAGAACACGGCGAGCAGCGTGAAATAGACCAGCACCGTGAAGTCGGTGCGCGCCACCGTGTTGCTCGCGACCTGGGCCGCGTCGACCACGTCGTGCGCGCCGACCAGCGAGGACAGCGCCGTGCTCATCGTGATGCTCGCGTAGAGGTTCATCCACGGCGGCAGCATGCGGCGCAGGCACTGCGGCAGCACGATCAGCCGGAAGATCTCACCGCGGCGGAAGGCCAGCGATTGCGCCGCCTCCCATTGCGCGCTCGGGATCGACTGGATCGCGCCGCGGAATATCTCGGCCACCACCGCGCTGGTGGGCAGCGCGAGGCCCAGCACCACCTTGAGCCAGTCGGGGAAGGGCACGGTCCAGGCGACCAGCCGCAGCTCGAACGGAAACACGTAGGTGGTGAAATAGATCAGCACCAGCACCGGCGCGTTGCGGAAGAACTGCACGTACCAGCGCGTGGCCCCGCGCACCGGTGCGAACGGCGAGAACGACAGCGCGCCCACCAGCAGGCCCGCGGCGGTGCCGATCGCCATCGCGAGCACGCTGATCTGGACGTTGGTGAGCAGGCCCAGCAGCAGCGTGGGCGACCATTGCCACAGATGGCGCAGCGCGACGGGCGTGGTGCCGGTGGCGGTCCAGGCCGCGACCAGCAGCAGCACGGCGGCCAGCGCGGCGAGCCAGGGATGGCGGCGCGGATCGAGGTGCGCGATGAAGCCTGCGCCGGCATGGGCGCCGAGCGGGGAAGCGGCCGGGGTCGCGGCAATCTCACTGGCCATAGCCGGGCATCCGCCAGCGCGCCTCGAGCCAGCGCCCGGCCAGGCTCACGAGCCAGGTCAGCAGGCCGAAGTACAGCAGGATCAACAGCAGCAGCTCGAGCACGTTGTCGCGCTGCGTCCAGATCATGATCGACTCGTAGGTCACGTCGCCCACGGCGATGGCCGAGGCCACCGCCGTCATCTTCACCAGGTCGACCAGGTTGTTGACCAGCGAGGGCAGCGCGAAGCGCAGCGCCAGCGGCAGCTCGACGCGCCACAGCAGCTGGCGCTGCGAGAAGCCCAGCGAGCGCGCGGCCTCGAGCGTGACGCGCGGCACCGCATCGATGCCCGCGCGCAGCGCCTCGGCATGGAACACGCCCTTGTGCAGCGCGACCACGATCACCACCCAGACGAAGGGCGTCAGCGGATTGCCGCCGAGGCCCTGGAGCTGCTGCGTGATCAGCATGTTGAGCACGAGGAAGGCGCAATAGAGCTGCACCAGCGTCGGCGTGTTGCGCGTGACCTCCACGAAGGCGCGCGCCGGCAGCGCGACCCAGCGCCGCGGCGAGGTCAGCGCGGCCGCGATCGCCACGCCGGCCGCGAGGCTGCAGGGCACGGTCAGCACGCAGAGCTCGAAGGTGACGAGCAGGCCGCGCAGGAAGGCCTGGCGCTCGCCCGCATCGAGCACGAAGGCGTAGTTGAGGCCCAGGGTCTTGAGCGCGGCCACGGCCTGCGCGAGCAGTCCGGCGTCGTTCATGGCTGGCGCGCCGACGATGGCGTGTCGGTGGAGGAGCGTGGCTTCATGGCGCGAACGGAAAGGGCAGGGCGCGGCGCCGGTTCAGGGGCGCCGCTCACGGCGAACGGAAGGTTGCGATGCGGACGGGCCGGGCGGGGCCGTGGCCGTGGGTTCAGGGCGCGGCGCGCAGCTTGGCCTGCAGTTCGGGCAGCAGCGGCTGCGGCGGCTCGATGCCGTTGCGCTTCTCGGTCTCGATCAGCCAGCCGCTGCGATGCCATTGCTTGACCACCTTGTCGACCGCGGCGATGGTGTCGGCCTCGCCCTTGCGGGCCCAGACCACCGAGGGCGCGGGCAGGATCTCGTCGCGGATCGGCGCGGCGTAGGCGGCCCACTCGGGATTGCTGCGCAGCAGCGGCTGGATCAGCGTGGCGTCGTGCACGGCGGCCACGCAGTTGCCGCCGCGCAGCGCCAGCAGCGATTCCTGCGCGGTCTTGAAGCCGCGCACCTGGGCGCCGTACTGTTCCTGCAGCGGCTTCACGAAGCTGCTGCCCTGCGAGGCGCACACGGTCTTGCCGCGCAGGTCCTCCCACTTGGCGATGCCGCTGGTCTTGAGCACGGCGGCCGTGCCGCCCACGCGGTAGAAGGGCGTCGGCGCATAGCCGAGGATCTCGCCGCGGTCGGCGTTGTATTCCATCGAGGCGATCAGCAGGTCGACCTTGCCCGACTGCAGGAACTGCACGCGGTTGGCCGGCTGCACCTGCACCAGCTCGACCTCGGCGCCGAGCTGCTTGGCGAGATCGCGCGCGAGGTCGGGGTTCCAGCCCACGAGCTGCTGGGTGGCCGGGTCGATCGAGCCGAAGGGCCCGCCGTTGACCACCACGCCGATCGCGACCTTGCCGCGCTGCTTGATGCGGTCGAGCGTGGCGTCGGCATGGGCCGCGCCGGCCAGGCCGAGCAGGGTGGCGAGCGCCGCGGCGGCGAAACGGGAGGAAGAGGGGGAGAAACGCGAACGCGGACGGGAAGTCATCGAATGAAAGGGGCGAAGCAGGGCAGGCGGCGATCTTCCGAGGCCGCGCCTGCCGTCGCAACGAAGGCCTTCAACTATCGATATGCGCTTTTCCGTGCAAGCCTCGGGTCGCTTCGCCGTGCGGCCGGAACACGGCCAGCTCGTCGCTCGCGCATTGCGCGATCAGGCCCAGCTCCCAGTCGAGGTAGCGGCGCGCCGCGTCGAGGTTGCCGTCGTGCCGGTCGTGCACGAAGAACAGGTAGTCGATGGCCTCGGCATCGCCGGGCGACGCGGGCGTGGCCTCGACGCCGTGTCCCGCGGCCGCGAGCGCCTCGTGCGTGGTCCAGGTGGGCGCGGGCCAGCCGGCATCGCGCAGGTCGGCGGCGGCGAGCCGTGCCACCAGCGCGTCGGGCGCGATCAGCAGCAGCGGGCGGTTCGTGTCGCCACCGGTGGCGGTGCGCGCATCGGCCAGGAGGCGCGGGCGGATCGACCAGCGCGCGCCGCGCACGTGGGCCTGGCGGTAGGCCGGCGACGGGCGCAGGTCGAGCAGCACCGTGCCCTCGGGCAACGCGGCCAGTCGTTCGGCCGCAGCCGAAGCGGGCACCGGGCCCAGCGCCGGCGGCGCGCCCTCAGGCACGCGCAGCCCGCTCGCGAGGCCGCCCTCGACCAGCGCGGCCTCGAGACCCAGCCGGCGCAGCCACAGCGCGATGACCGGTGCGCGCACGCCGTCGTCGTCGAGCACCAGCACGCGCGCATGGCGCACGCCGATCTGCAGGTCGGTGGCCTGCAGCAACTGGCCGCCCGGCGCATGGCGCGCGCCGGGCAGGCTGCCGGCCGCGAATTCCTCGGCCGTGCGCACGTCGAACACGAAGGCGGTGCGCGTGGCGTCGTCGAGCCAGGCCTGTGCCGTAGCGCGCGACAGCACCGGTACGCCGAAGCGCCGCGCGGCGGCCTCGGCACTCGCGCGCGCGGCTTCGTGCTGTGCCGCATCGGGCGCGGCCGGCAGCGCGCGGCGGCTGCCGCGTTCGAGCTCGAGGCCGGCCAGCGCCCAGCCCTGGGTGCCGTTCTCGAGCGCGAACACCGGGTTGGGCACGCCGAGGTCGCGCAGGATCTGCGCGCCCACGATGCTGCGGGTGCGGCCCGCGCAATGCACCACGATCGGCGTGCGCTCGTCGCTCACCTGGGTGCGCCAGCGCAGCGCCAGTTCGCCGTTGGGCACGGGAATGGCGCCGGGCAGCGTCATCTTGCGATGCTCCTCGAGCGTGCGGCCATCGAGCAGCACGAAAGGCTCGGCCTCGCGCTGCCAGCGCGCCAGCGTGGGCGCGTCGATGTGCGGCACCTCGAAGGCATGCTCGGCGACCTCGCCGAAGGTCTTCGAAGGCAAGTTCACGCCCTTGAACAGCGTGCGGCCCGCGCCTTCCCAGGCCGGCGCGCCGCCGGCCAGCACCGAGACGCCGGACCAGCCGAGCGCGGCCAGCCGCACGGCCGCGCGCCGGGCCAGCGCATCGCCGTCGATACCGTCGTCGAACAGCACGGTGCGGGTCGCGCGGCGCGGCACCAGCCGCGCCACCTCGGGCTCGAGCCGGCTGTAGGCCGCATGCACCGCGAAGAAGGGATGGCCCTCGCCGTACTGGCCGTGCTCGCGGATGTCGAGCAGCGCGAGTTCGTCGCCGTCCTGCAGCCAGCGCTGCAGGGTGGCGGCATCGATGGCGGGCACGCGTTCGGGGGAGGAGGGGGAAGAGGAAGAGGAAGAGGAGGGCGCCGCGCCGGTGGCGGGCGCCGCGAGATCGGCGAGTGAGGACATGGGATGGGGACGGTGAGAACCGGCGGCACCTTAGCGGCCGCCGTCGCGCGCGGCTACGAAGCCTTCCGCATAAGCAAATGCGGTTCAGGCCGCGAGCGATTCGGCCACGAAGTCCTCGATGCGCCGTGGTGGCCGGCCCAGCACGCGTTCCACCGTGTCGGTGACGGTGGCTGCCTCGCCGGCACCGATCAGCGCGGCGAACTGCGCATGCACCTGCGCGATGTAGGGCGAGGGCGCCTGGGCCTGGCGCGCAGCCAGCGCCTGCGGCGACAGCGGTTCGGCCACCACCGGCCGGCCGCTGAGGCCGGCGGCGATGCGCGCGAGCTCGCCATGGTCGACGGCGCGCGCGCCGGTCAGCACCCAGGGGCCGGGCGGCGCGTCGTCCGCATCGTTCAGCAGCGCCTCGACCGCCACGTCGGCGATGTCGCGCGCATCGATGTAGGCCACGCGCGGCAGGCCCGGCGGCGCATGCAGCACGTCGCCCGCGGCCAGCTCGGCCGCGAGCCGCGCCAGCACCACCTGCGTCCAGGCATTGGGGCGCAGCACGCGGTGCGCGATGCCCGACGCGGCCAGCGCAGCCTCGATGCGCGCATGCGCGTCGCCCGACAGCGAGCGGCCCGGCGGCTCGATGGTCCAGTGCGAGCCCGAGAGCTTGACGATGCGGCGCACGCCGGCTTCGGCCGCGGCCTCGATGGCCGCGATCTGCTGCGCGGCCAGCTCGGGCACGATCGGCGACAGCAGGAACAGGTGCGAGACGCCCTCGAAGGCGCGCCGCAGCGAGGCCCGGTCCTCGAGGTCGCCCACGGCCACCTCGAAGGGCGCGCGTTCGTGCCGGCTCTGGTCGGCCAGCGCGGCGGCATTCGCCACCTGCCGCGTGAAGGCGCGCACCACCGCGCCGCGCTCGCGCAGCCGCGGCACCAGCAGGCGGCCGAGCCGGCCGGTGGCACCGGTCACGAGGATGCGCGGTGCCGGTTTGGAGTTTGCGGCGCTCATGCGGCGGCGAGCACGGCGGCTTCTGGCGCTGCCGCCTTGCCGGCACGCAACGCACGCAAGGGCTCGGCATCGACCCACTCGCCGAGGTCGAAGTCGCCCGGCAGGAAGCCCCACTGCAGCAGGAAGTCCTTGAAATGCCCGATCGCCTCGACCAGCGGCGCGTCGAGCCCGATGCCCAGGTGCCGGTGCACCTCGGGCCCGTTCGAGGCCAGCACCGCTTCCTCGCTGGTGGCGATCTCGCGCGCCACGAAGCGCACCGTCTCGTCGGGATGGTCCTCGGCCCAGCGGCCCGCGCGCTCCACCACCTCGAGCAGGCGCAGCACCAGGTCGGGCCGCCGCTCGGACAGCGCCGCATCGACCGTCAGCACGCGCGGCGTTCCGTTGTTGATGCGGATCTTCGGATCGGGATGGCTGCCGAACTCGGACACCACCTGGGCGCCGATCAGGTTCGCGACCACCAGGCCCTCGGCGCCCTTGACGAAGATCGCGTCGACCTCGCCGCGCACCAGCGCCTCGACCTCGCGGAAATAGGGA
Organism: Variovorax sp. GW821-FHT09B01; assembly: GCF_059418345.1. NCBI lineage: Bacteria > Pseudomonadati > Pseudomonadota > Betaproteobacteria > Burkholderiales > Comamonadaceae > Variovorax > Variovorax sp. GW821-FHT09B01. The sequence goes on from NZ_JBWKPQ010000001.1 coordinate 405,861, forward strand.
TGGCGCCGGCGCAGCCCGAACAGGCTGGGCTCGCCCTGCGCGAGGATCACCGATTCCTCGATCGGCAGCTGCACCAGCGTGAGGTCCTCGGTCGTGAGGCCGGCCAGCGACAGCGCCGACACCACGCCCTTGAGCGCGGTGGCGCGATGGAAGTCGATCAGGTCGTTGACGCGGTGCGGCACCGCGAAGCGCCGGCCCGCGAGCTGCTCGATCGACGCGATGCCGCGCCCCGGCAGCGTCACGATGGCCTGGAACTCGTCGGTCCAGGTGATCGCCACCAGCCGCGTCGCGCGGCCGTTGGCGCGGGCCCAGATCGGCGGGATGTTGCCGCCCTGACGGAAGGACCAGGCCAGGTGGTGGTCGAAGTGGCTCTCGCGGATGCTGCGGTCCTTCGAGTCGATGATCGATTCGATCGCGATGCCTTCCTCGGCGAAGGTCTGGGCCAGCCAGCCCTGGCGCGCGGCGATGCCCAGTGGCGAGGGTACGGGGCAGCGGGTGTACCAGAGCACGTCGGGGCGGTCGGTGGTGGCGGTGGCGGTGGTCATGCAGAGTTTTCCTTTCACTGTCGATCAGGTGCCGATCCACGCACCGGCCAGGTTGCCGGCGATGCCGTCGGCGCTGACCGTGTGGCCGCGCACGCGGCGGTCGGCGATGGTGTAGTTGTCGAGTGCCAATAACGTGATATCGGGCAGGTCGCGCACGATGTGGCGCTGGAACTCGGCGAAGGCCTGGCGCCGGCGCGCCTCGTCGGTCTCGATGGCGGCCGCCTCGAGCAGCCGGTCAACCTCGGGGTTGTTGTAGCCCGAGCCGTTGGAGAACGGCAGGCCCTTCTTGAAGTTCTTCGACCAGTACAGGCGCTGGATGCCCACGGTGGGATCGAAGGTGTTGCTCATCACGCTCACGTGCAGGTCGAAGGCGCGGTCGGCATAGATGCGGCGCACGTAGGTCGCGAAGTCGGTCGCGTTGATCGTGACCTCGATGCCGATGCGCCCCAGGCTCTGCTTCAGGTACTCGGCGGTGCGCTGGCCGCCCTCGTTGGGAATGGGCGTCAGCGCGAGCTTGAGCCGCAGGTTGGGGCCGGCCTTGCCGCGCGTGAGGCCCGCCGCGTCGAGCAGGGCCTCGGCCTGCTTCGGATCGTGCGGCAGCACCGGCAGGTCGGGCACGTAGAACTTCGCGAGCGCCGGATGCACCGGCCCCGGAATCAGCCGGCCCTGGCCGTACCACACGGTCTTCTGCACCACCTGGCGGTTGATGGCATGCGCGATCGCCTGACGCACGCGCAGGTCCTGCAGCGCGGGGTTCTCTAGATTGAACTCCACGCGCGAGACGTTGTTGATGTACTGGTAGCCGTTCGGCTCGAACACCAGGTTCGGCCTGGCGCGCAGCCGCTCCACGTCGCCCAGCGGTACCGGCGTGCCCGGGCTCAGGTGCACCTCACCTTTCTCGATCGCGGCCGCGCGCGCGGCGGCGTCGGGAATGAAGCGCACGATCAGCCGGTCGACGTAGGGCTTGGGGTTGTCCCAGTAGTCGGGGTTGCGCTCGTAGCTCACGTGGCTGCCGCGCACCCATTCCTTGAAGACGAAGGGGCCGGTGCCCACGGGCGCGTTGTTGGCCGGGTTGGCATCGGCCTTGCCGTTCTCGTAGAGGTGCTTCGGCACGATCGGCGACTCGGCCGCCGACAGCGCGGTGATCAGGTAGGGCACCGGCTTCGACAGCACCAGGATCGCGGTGTGCGCATCGGGCGTGCGCACCTCCGACACGCTCGAGAAGGTGGCGCGCCCGCGCGGGTGGTATTGCTTGAGCAGGCCGATCGAATGCGCGACGTCGGCCGAGGTGAAGGGCCGGCCGTCGTGCCACTTCACGCCGCGGCGCAGCGTGAAGCTGTACTGCAGCCCGTCGGCGCTCACGCTCCAGGCGGTCGCGAGCTGCGGCTGCGGCGAGAGGTCGAAGCCGTAGCTCAGCAGGCCCTCGGTGGTCTTGGCCGAGATCAGCACCGAGGCGCCGGCCGAATGCGCGATGGTGGTGAGCGTGGGCGGCTCGGGATCGATCAGCACGGTCAGCGTGCCGCCGCGCACCGGCGTGCCCGCGTCGCGGCCCTGCGCGAGCGCGGACACCGCCGCGAACGGCGAGGCCAGGCCCGCGAGCCCGAGTCCCGCGCCGGCCTGCAGCCAGGCGCGGCGCTCCATGTTCCAGTCCTGCATGCTCATCCCTTGAGGTGAAGATCGGCGAAGTTGCCCGACAGGCCCTCGGCGCCGACCGTGTGGCCGCCGATGCGGCGATTGGCCACCGTGACCTGCGCCACCGCCACCAGGCCGATGGTCGGCAGCTCGCGCGCGATCACGCGCTGGAACTCGGCATAGAGCGCGCGCCGCTTGGCGGCATCGTTCTCCACCGCCGCGGCCTCGAGCAGCCGGTCGACCTCGGGGTTGTCGTAGTGCGCGCCGTTGGAGAAGGGCACGCCCGGGCGGAAGTTCTTCGACCAGTAGAAGCGCTGGATGCCGACCGCGGGATCGAACATCTGGCTCATGCCCTGGTTGTTGAAGTCGAAATCGCGGTCGGTGTAGACGCGCTTGATGTAGGCGCCGAATTCCTGCGTGCGCACCGTCACGTCGATGCCCACGCGCGCGAGCGCCTGGCGGATGTACTGGCCCACGCGGTTGCCGCCGCCGTCGAACACGTCGTGGCTCACGCGAAAGCGCACGCCGTCGGCGCCGCGCGCGAAGCCGGCCTCGTCGAGCAGCGCCTCGGCGCGCTTGCGGTCGAAGCCCGGCACGCCTGCCGCGGGCTCGTAGAAGGCGCGCAGCACTGGCGAGATCGGGCCCGGCGCGGCCAGGCCGTAGCCGTACCACACGGTCTTGAGGATCACCTCGCGGTCGATCGCATGGGCCACCGCCTGGCGCACCTTGGCGTGGCGGAAGTAGGGGTTGTCGAGGTTGAACTCGATGCGCGTGGTCGAGTTGTTGAAGTACTCGTTGCCGCGCGTGTCCAGGCTCAGGTGCGGCAGCGCCTTGAGCCGGTCGAGGTCGGGGATCGGCACCGGCGTCGCGCCGGCCAGGTCGACCGTGCCGCTCTCGAGCGCGGCCGCGGCCGCCGCGGGGTCGGGCACGAAGCGCACCACCAAGCGGTCGATGTAGGGCTTGCCGGCATCCCAGTAGTCGGGATTGCGCTCGTAGATGACGTGGCTGCCGCGCTGCCACTCCTTGAACACGAAGGGCCCGGTGCCGATCGGCGCGTTGTTGGCCGGATGGTTCGCGAGGTCGCGGCCCTCGTAGACATGACGCGGCACGATCGGCGATTCGGCGGCCGCCAGCGCGGTCAGCAGGAAGGGCGCGGGCTTGCTCAGCACCAGCACCGCCGTGTGGGCATCGGGCGTGCGCACCTCGCTCACGCTCGCGAAGGTGGCGCGCCCGCGCGGATGCGACTGCTTGAGCGCGAGGATCGAGAAGGCCACGTCGGCCGAGGTGAAGGGGCGGCCGTCGTGCCACTTCACGCCGCGGCGCAGCCTGAAGGTGTATTGCAGGCCATCGGGCTGTACCTCCCAGGCCACGGCGAGCTGCGGGCGCGGGCGCAGGTCGAAGTCGTAGCTCAGCAGGCCCTCGACCGCCTTCGGCGACACCAGGAAGGTGCCGGCCGCGGAGTTGACCAGGCCCACCAGCGTGGGCGGCTCGAGCGCGGTGAGCAGGGTGACGACGCTGCCGGGCTTGTGGCGCGGCGCGGCATCCGGCGTGGTATTGGGCGCGGCATTGGCCGCGCCGGCCGGCACCGCGGCCAGCGCGAGCGGCAGCCCCGCGAGCTGCCGGTGGAAATGCCGGCGGCTGATCGGAGGGGTCGGCGTCATGCGGCGGGCGCGGTCGGGGCTGCAGGCGTCGCAGGCGTCGCGGGCGCTGCCACGCTGTCCTCGTAGCCCGGCGGCGCGATGAAGCCGCCATAGGCCTCCTCGAGCAGCCGCGCGAAGGCGATGGTGGTGCGGTCCTCGAGGTAGGCGCCGACCGCCTGCGCGCTCACCGGCAGGCCCTCGTCGTCGAGCCCGATCGGGAAGCTGGTGGCCGGCAGGCCCGGCAGCACCGGCAGCCCGGCCCAGGCGAACAGGTCGAGGAAGCGCACCTCGCGCGTGCCGTCCTCGAAGGCCACGGGATAGGTGCGCGCATCCTTGGGCTCGTCGTGGTTGTGGCGGAAGGCCGGCAGTGGCGCCACCGGCGTCACCACCACGTCGAACTGCGCGAAGAAGCGTTCCCACTGGTGGCGCAGCGCCACGCGCGCCTCGTGGTCCTGCAGCCACTGGCTGTGGCGCAGCGTGGAGGCGCGCAGCCAGGCCGCGTCGGCGCTGTCGTCCTCGGGCGAGAGCGCCTCGAACCGCTGCTGCGCGGCCTCGCTGAGCGCCGGCGGCGTGGCCAGCGACGAGCCCAGCAGGCTGCGGTAGACGCGGTGCGAGCGCACCAGGTCGGGCAGTAGCCCCGGCGGCAGGTCGGCCGGCCGGCTCACCTGCACGCCCTGCGTGCGAAGCCGGTCGACCACGCGCTCGCTCACCTGGCGCTCGTGCACGCTGCGCTCGCTGCCGGGCCACTGGTCGATCACCAGCACGCGGAAGTCGGACAGCCGCGCATGGCGCGCCGGTGGCAGGTTCGCCTTCCAGCCCTTGGCCAGCAGCGGATCGCGATTGATCAGCAGGCCGAGCGCGAGCTCGAGATCGGACGCCGTGCGCGCGAGCGGCCCGGCCACCACCAGGTCGCGCTCGGCATGGCGGCCCGAGGGCACGCCGGTGCCGCGCAGTGCCACCAGGCCGGCGGTCGGCTTGTGGCCGTACACGCCGTTGAAGTGCGCGGGAATGCGGATCGAGCCGCCGATGTCGGTGCCGATCTCCAGCGCCACGTAGCCAGCGGCCAGCGCCGCGGCCGAGCCGCCCGAGGAGCCGCCCGGCGTGCGCGCCGGGTCCCAGGGGTTGTTGCTGATGCCGTAGACCGCGTTGTAGCTCTGCAGGTCGGCCAGGCCCAGCGGCACGTTGCTCTTGCCGACGATCACCGCGCCGGCCTCGCGCAGCGCGGCCACCGCGAGCGAGTCCTCGCGCGCCACGTTGTCGGCGAAGGCCGGGTTGCCGCTGCTCGTGACCAGGCCCGCCACGTCGAAGGACTCCTTCACCGTGACCGGCACGCCCAGCAGCGGCCGGCGCTCGCCGCGCGCGAGCGCCGCGTCGGCCTCGCGTGCCGCGGCGCGGGCGCGCTCGTCGTCGCGCACGGGCACCGCGTTGATCGCGCCGTCGAAGCGGTCGATGCGCGCGAGCAGGTGCTCGAGCAGCGCCACCGCGCTGACGCGGCCCTCGGCCAGCGCGCGGGCCTGTTCGCCGGCGCTCGCGAAGCTCAGTGCATGGAGTTGGTCGTTCGTGATGTCCTGGAGGCTCATGGCGTTGCGTCCGTCTGTCTTATTTGCGGGGTTCGATCCAGGCATCGGCGAAGTCGCCGGCCGTGAGGTCGATGCTGTTGTTGAGTGCGTGCACGCGGGTGCTGTAGACCTGCAGCGCCGAATGCACCGTGACCAGCGGCACCACCGGCAGCTCGCGGCCCACGATCTGCTGGATCTGGCGGAACTGGGTCGCGCGCTTCGCGCCGTCGAGTTCGACCGCGGCCTGGCGGAACAGCTCGTCGACCTGCGGGTTGTCGTAGTGCGAGGCATTGATCCAGATCAGCGGATTGCGCACCCCGTCGCCCCAGTAGATGCGCTGCACGCCCACCGTCGGGTCGAACAGCCGGCCCAGGCCGTTGAGGTTGATATCGAAGTCGCGCGTGCTGTAGACGCGCTTGAGGAAGGTGGGCAGGTCGCCGTCGACGATCTCGACCTTGACGCCGATGCGCGAGAAGGCCGCGCGCAGGTAGTCGCTGGTGCGCTTGAATTCCGCGCCCGGGATGTAGCTCAGCCGCAGCGAGAAGCGCGTGCCGCCCGCGCCGCGCGGCTGGCCGGCTTCGTCGAGCAGGCGGTTGGCCGCGGTCACGTCGAAGGGATAGCGGAAGGTGCTGTCGTCGTAGTAGTCGGCCAGCACGCGCGGGATCGGCGAGTTCACCACCTCCACGCGCTTGTAGTAGATGGTGTCGCGGATGAAGTTGCGGTCGATCGCCTGCGCGATCGCATGCCGCACCTTCGGGTTCGCGAGCACCGGGTTCTCGAGGTTGAACTCGAGGAACGAGGCGTTGTTGAGGAAGGCGTCGTAGGTGGCGTCGACCTTGAGCTTCGGGTTCTTCTCGAGCCGTTCGAGGTCGGCCAGGCCCACGCCGAGCGCCGCGTCGACCTCGCCGGTCTCGACCGCGGTCGAGATCGCGGCCGGATCGCGCACGAACTTCACGATCACGCGGTCGAGGTGCGGATAGCCCTTGCGCCAGTAGTTCGGATTCTTCTTGAGCACCAGGTGGCTGCCGCGCACCCACTGGTCGAACACGAAGGGACCGGTACCCACCGGCGCCGTGACGTTGGGATTGCCCAGCGGCTCGCCGTCGGCGTAGCGGTGCGAGGGCACGATGGGCAGTTCGGCGGAAGACAGCGACTTCAGCAGGAAGGGCGCGGGCTTCGACAGCACGATCACCGCGGTCAGCGGATCGGGCGCGTCGACGCGTTCCACGTTCGCGAGCGTGATGCGCCCGCGCGGTCCCTGCTTCTTCTGCGTGAGGATCGAATAGCGCACGTCCTCCGCGCCGAAGTCGCGGCCGTCGTGCCACTTCACGCCGGGGCGCAGCTTGAAGGTGTACTTCAGGCCATCGGCGCTGACCTGCCACGACGTGGCGAGCAGCGGCTGCGCGCGGAACTGCGCGTCGTAGCGCAGCAGGCCCTCGGTGATCTTCGCACTGATGTTGCGGTTGTCGGTCTTGGTGTCGAGGAAGGACACCAGCGATGTCGGCTCCTGCGACACCGCGAGCGTCAGCGTGCCGCCATCGATGGGTTGGGGGGAGGGTGCGGTGCCCTGCGCGAAGGCGCCCGGGAGCGCGGCGGCCACTGCCGCGGCGAGGGCGACGCGCAGCGCCCATCGATCGAATTTCATTCTCTGACTGGTTAGCGGTTGGGCCGCCGATGGTCTGGGATATCCCCGCGAAATCCAAGCGCGCGCTTAGCATCTTTTCGCGTTTGGAAATGCGCCGTGCTCCACGCGATCCGTGCTCGTTCGCCATTGCAGGAATGCGAGTTTTCTTATGCGGGAAACGGCCATGCCGCGCGCCCATACTGCGTTCATCCTCGACCGCTCGCTGCCCGCACCTTCACCGATGAACGCACCCGATCGCGCCGCGCTGGCGCCCGACCTCCAGACCCTGCTCGATCGCCTGCCCGCGCTGGCAGCCGCCATTGCACAAGGCGCCTCGCAGCGCGAACGCGACCGCGTGCTGCCCTTCGAGGCCTTCGCGCTGTTCCGCGCCTCGGGCCTCGGCGCGCTGCGCGTGCCGCCCGAGCGCGGCGGTCCCGGCGGCTCGGTCGAGGACCTGATCGAGGTGGTCGCGACGCTCGCCGCGGCCGACTCCAATGTCGCGCATGCGCTGCGCATCCACTACAACGCGATCGAGCTCTGGACCACCGCGCCACCCGATGCGAACAGCGAACTGCAGCTGGCGCGCGTGCGCGAGGGCGCGCTGTTCGGCGGCGCCTTCACCGAGCTCGGCACGCCCAAGTCGGGCACCGTGACCACCGCGCTCGAACGCGATGGCGATCGCCTGGTCCTCAACGGCCGCAAGTACTACGCCACTGGCACCGCCTTCTCGGACTACGCGAGCATCGCGGTGCGCGACCCCGAGGGCCGCGACGTCGCCATCGTCGTGCCCACCCAGCGCGAAGGCCTGCACGTGAAGGACGACTGGGACGGCATGGGCCAACGCCTGACCGCGAGCGGCAGCCTGGAGTTCGAGGGCCTCGAGGTGCAGGCCGACGAGTTGGTGTACGGCAGCCCCAAGACCCTGCAGCGCCGCCATGCTTCGTCGCTGCGCCAGCTCTACCTGGTGGCCGTGGCCGCCGGCATCGTGCGCAACATCTTTGCCGACGCGCTCGACTACGTGCGCCACCATGCGCGGCCGGCCGCGCACAGCCCGGCCGACAGCGCGGCGCAGGATCACTTCACGCAATGGGTGGTCGGCGACCTCGCGACCGCCACGCATGCGGTCGATGCGCTGGTCGCGGACAACGCGCGGCGCCTCGATCGTTCGGCACAGGCGCTGCGGCACGATGCGGCGACGGATCAGGAGGACGAGCGCACGCGCCAGCTCGTGCTCGAAGGCGCGCTCGCCACCGCGAAGACCCAGCTCGCGGTGAGTCGCATCGCGCTGCAGGCGGCCGAGCGGCTGTTCGAGGCCGGCGGCGCATCGGCCACCTCGCGTCGCCACAACTTCGACCGCCACTGGCGCAATCTGCGCACCATCTTCAATCACAACCCGCTGCAGCAGAAGGCACGCGTGATCGGCGACCACCATCTCAACGGCACGACCACGCACCTCGAAGAGGGCAAGGTGTTCTGACAAGGTGTGGGCGTTCAGTCCTCGATCGCCTCGATGCCCGCGCGCCTGAGTTCCTCCAGGCGCTCGCGCATGGCCTGCAGCTGCTCGGGCGCATGGCCCTGCCAATCCTTCACCTCGCCCGTGATCCGCAGCGGCTGCCGCGTGCGGTAGGACTTGGTCGGGTTGCCGGGGAATTTCTTGTCGGTCAGGTTGGGGTCGTCCTCGATCGGCCCGGTCGGCTCCACCACGTAGATGCGGCCGCGGCCCTCGCCGACGGCCAGCTCGGCGCCCCAGGTCGCGGCCTCGAGCGTGGCGCTCAGGTAGACATAGGCAGCCTTCCTGCGCTGGCCGTAGTTGGAGCTGTAGCCGGCCTCGATCAGGTCGCCCAGGTGCAGGTCGGCCTTGGTGCCGTGGTAGTAGGGCGGTGGGGTGGGGGTGGCTGACATGTGCGGATGTACCTCCGGGAAAAGTCGAGCCGAAGGAGGTTAGCGGAGTTCCATGCCCACGCTCCTACGCTTTCTCGTGTTCCCACAAAAAGGCGCCCGCTTTCGCCATTGCGCCTCCCCGCATGTCGATATGCGAATTACGGGCGTGCCATTCCCGCCCCCGCTGGCCAGAATCCGCGCCAGCAGAAAGCAATCCTCCAATGTCCCTGTCACACCGACCCGGCGCCATCGCCGGATGGGAGCGCTTCGTCGCGCCGACCGAATTCGCCGCCAGCCCGATCTCCCGCGCCTTCGAGCAGCCGGTGCTGCTGGGCCTGTTCCTGCCGATCCAGGCCGGGGGCTGGAGCGCGTCGACCTTGCCGCGCACCACCGACTGGCGCTTCGACTACAACCGCGACCTGGTGCTGCAGGCCGAACGGCTGGGTTTCGACCTGGTGTTCGCGCTCTCGCAATGGCTGCCCAAGGGCGGCTACGGCGGGGTGTTCAACGGCAACGCGCTCGACTCCTTCATGACGACGGCGGCGCTCACCGCGGTGACGCAGCGCATCCTGCTGATCTCGACCATCCACGTGCTCTACGGGCCGCTGCATCCGCTGCACCTGGCCAAGTACGCGGCCACGCTCGACCACATCTCGAGCGGGCGCTGGGGCATCAACGTGGTGACGGGGCATCGCGCGGTCGAGCACGAGATGTTCGGCTCGCAGCGTATCGAGCACGACCGGCGCTACGAGCTCGCGGCCGAGTTCCTCGAGGCGGTGCAGCGGCTGTGGGCCGACACCGAGAACTGGTCGTTCAAGGGCGAGTCGTCGTGGAAGCTCGACGGTGCCTTCGTGTCGCCCAAGCCGCGCTTCGGGCGGCCCGTGCTGGTGAACGCGACCGGCTCCGACGCCGGCATCGAGTTCGCGGCGCGCTATTCCGACATCGTCTTCATCACGAGCCCGGCCGGCTCGAGCTTCCCGAGCGCGATCGAGGCGCTGCCGGCGCACACGGCGCGCGTGAAGCAGGCCGCGCGCGACGTGGGCCGCGAGGTGCGCACGCTGCTCAATCCCATGGTCATCAGCCGCGCGACCGAGAAGGAGACCTGGGCCTACCACGATGCGATCGTGGCGCATGCCGACGTCGACCCGCAGGCCAGCTTCAACCGCTTCGACAGCGACGCCCATGCGTGGCGCGGACGGGTCGGCAACGACGCCGCCAAGCGGCGTGCCATCGGCGGCAACATCGAAGTGATCGGCACGCCCGAGCAGGTGGTCGAGCAGTTCGTGCAGCTCAAGCGCGCGGGTGTCGACGGCCTGCAATTGAGCTTCTACGACTTCAAGCCCGATCTCGAATTCTTTGGCGACCGCATCCTGCCGCTGATGAAGCAGGCCGGGCTGCGCTTCTGATTCCGGCGCGTCACGCGCGCCGCCTCTTCCTACCTCTCTTCTTCCTTCTCCCATGAGCACCATCGACTACCGGCCGCTCGGCCGCAGCGGCATCCTCGTCTCGCCGCTGACCCTCGGCACCATGATGTTCGGCGGCCAGACCGACCGCGCGACCTCGCAACGCATCGCCGACCGCGCGCGCGAGCAGGGCGTGAACTTCGTCGACACCGCCAATGCCTACAACCAGGGCCAGTCGGAGGCGGTGGTCGGCGAGCTGATCGCGGCGCACCGGCATCACTGGGTGCTGGCGACCAAGTTCGCCAATGCCGATCCCGACATCGAAGGCCCGAACAACCGCAGCACCGGCCGCCACGGCATCGTGCGCTCGGTCGAGGCCAGCCTGAAGCGCCTGGGCACCGACCACATCGACCTGCTCTACCTGCACCGCGAGGACCGCCAGACGCCGGTGGAGGAAACCGTGCGCGCGCTCGGCGACCTGATTCGCGCGGGCAAGCTGCGCAGCTACGGTCTGTCGAACCACAGCGCCTGGAAGATCGCCGAGTTCGCGCGCACCGCCGATGCGCTCAATGTCGACCGGCCGGTGGCGACGCAGCCGCTCTACAACCTCGCGAACCGGCAGATCGAGGCCGAGCACCTGCCCGCGGCCGAGTACTACGGCCTCGGCGTGGTGTCGTACAGCCCGCTCGCGCGCGGCGTGCTCACGGCCAAGTACCGGCCCGGCGAGGCGCCGCCGCCCGGCACGCGCGCCGGCCGCGACGACAAGCGCATCCTGCAGACCGAATGGCGCCCCGAATCGCTGGAGATCGCGCAGCGCGTGAAGGAGCATGTGGAGGGCCGCGGCATCACGCCGGGCCAGTTCGCGCTGGCCTGGGTGCTCAACAACCGGCTCGTGACCTCGGCCATCGCCGGGCCGCGCACGCTCGAGCAATGGGAAGACTACGTGCCCGCGCTGCAGTACCGCTTCACCGACGCGGACGAAGCGCTGGTCGATGGCCTCGTGACCACCGGCCATTCGTCGCGCCCGGGCTTCAACGATCCCAGCCACCCGTTCTTCGGCCGAAAGCCGCGGCATCGCGCGGCGCCATGAGCGCGCTGGCCGCATCGATCGAGGTTCGGGCGGATTTGCCGCGGACCGCGCGCCGTGTCGAGCCGGCGCAGCGGCTGCACTCCGACGCCGAGGTGCTCGAAGCCGCGCAGCGCGTGGCCAGGTCGCTGGCCGAAGGCGCGGCCGCGCGCGACAGCCAGCGCCTGCTGCCAGAGCGCGAACTCGACCAGGTCTCGGGCGCCGGCCTGTGGGCCATGAACCTGCCGCGCGCTCATGGCGGCGCGGCCGTGTCGTACGCCACCGTGGCGCGGGTGTTCGCGCTCCTGTCGGCGGCCGATGCCTCGATCGGCCAGATCCAGCAGAACCACAACAGCGCCGTGTTCTGGCTCTCGACCATCGGCAGCGAGGCGCAGAAGGCCTTCTTCCTCGGCGAGATCCTGCGCGGCTGCCGCTTCGGCAATGCCAACGTCGATGCGCCGCGCGACGGTGCCGTGCAGCCGCTGCGGATCGAGCGCACGCCCCGAGGCTGGCTGCTGCGCGGCGAGAAGATCTACGCCACCGGCGCGCTGTTCGCGCATTACGTGTCCGCCATCGGCCTGAACGCGGCCGGCGAGAAGACGGTGGCGATCATTCCGGCGGGCACGCCGGGCCTGAGCATCGAGGACGACTGGCAGAGCTTCGGCCAGCGCACCACCGCGAGCGGCCGCGTGCATCTCGACGACGTGCTGCTGCCCGATCTCTGCGTGCTGCCGATCCACCGCGCCTACAGCGAGCAGCCGATGGGCGCGGTCTCGCAGATCAGCCACGTGGGCATCGACCTCGGCATTGCGCAGGCCGCGCTCGACGACACGGTGCGCTTCCTGCGCGAGCATGCATCGATCGCGCAGCCGGCCGGCGCGCCGCGCGCGATCGTCGATGCGCTGGTGATCGCGCAGGTCGGCGAGATCCAGATCCGCCTGCATGCGGCCGAGGCGATGACGCAGCGCGCGGGCCTCGCGCTCGACGAGGCCATCGCCCGGCCCGACCGCGAGCGCCGCGCCGCGGCCTCGCTCGCGGTGGCCGAAGCCAAGGTGCTGACCTCGGAGATCGCGCTGCATGCCTCGAGCAAGCTGTTCGAGCTCTGCGGCACGCGCGCGGCGCAGGCGCCGCACGCCTTCGACCGCCACTGGCGCAACGCGCGCGTGCACACGCTGCACGACCCGGTGCGCCACAAGTTCACCGTGGTCGGCGACCACCTGCTCAACGGCATCCTGCCCGAGAGCGCGGGTGCGCTGTGACCCTGGCCCTCCTTCGCTGAATCGACCCCCGCCATGCTGACCCGCCGCCAATTCACCTTCGCAGCGGGCGCCGCCTCGCTGGCCGCCGCTCCTTCCGCCTGGAGCGCCGCCACCGGCCTCAAGGGATCGACCCTGACGCTGGGCTATCAGAAGACCGGCATTCCGCTGGTGGCGCGGCAGCTCAAGGTGTTCGAGAAGCGCTTCGAGCCGCTGGGCATCCGCATCGAATGGGCCGAGTTCACTTCGGGCCTCAACCTGCTGCAGGCCATGGACACCGGCGACGTCGCCTTCGGCAATGCGGGCAACGTGGGCTGCATCTTCCTGCAGGCCTCGGGCGGGCGCGTGGCCTATGTGGCGGCGCAGCCCTCGACGCCGCGCTCCGAAGGCATCCTCGTGAAGGAGGATTCGCCGATCCGCAGCATCGCCGACCTGCAGGGCCGGCGCATCGGCTATGCCAAGGGATCGAGCTCGCACAACCTGGTGGCGGCCGCGCTCGAGCGCCAGGGGCTGGACATCAAGGCCGTGACCAGCATCGGCCTGGGCGCGGCCGACGCGGCCTTCGCCTTCGATGGCGGCGACATCGATGCCTGGGCCATCTGGGACCCGTACTTCACCATCGCGCGCCGCCGCAACAGAACGCGCGTGATCGCGTGGCAGGGCGACGTGCTCGAGGACAGCGCCTCGTTCCTGCTCGCCAACACCGGCTTCGCCAAGGCCTGGCCCGCGCATGTGAAGGCGCTGATCGATGGATCGGCCGAGGCCGGCCGCTGGGCCAGGGCCAACCCCGCCGAGGTCGCGAAGTCGGTTGCGGCAGCCACCGGCATGCCGCTGGACGTGGTGACCGAGGTCAACGCCAATGCGGGCTTCGACGTGGTGCCGCTGTCGAACGCGATCCTCGCTTCGCAGCAGCGCACGGCCGACCGGCTGTTCAAGCTCGGCGTGCTGCCGAAGTCGGTCGCGGTGCGCGAGGCGGTCTGGGACGACGCGGATCGCGGCTGAGCTTCGCCGAACAGGCGTACAGGATCGCGCGTCGATGAAGCCGGTCAATTGCCTGGATATTAATTAAAAGAACGGCAATTCAGATCAATTGCGACTGATTCCATGGCCTTTCTAAAAGGCATGTGAATTGCTTCTCCGCGCGGTCCGCAATGGCGAGATGCGCACACCACCAGAGACAGGCGTCGCTCGGCGACGCATCGACAGAACCGCATGCGCGAATCGGACACCACTCGGAGCGAGTCGTGCCTCGATCGCGGATCGCTCCCATCGTCGAAACAATGTCTGGGAGAAGATCAATGAATGGACAGCGTTGCATGCGCTTGTTGAAAGCCTGCGCGGTGCTTCTGGGATTCGCGCTCGCGAGCGGATGCGGAGGAGGAGGCGATGGCGGTGCGGGATCCCTGGCCCTGGTTCCACCCGTGCCCGCGACCCCCGTCACCGGCGGAACGGCAGACCCGGCGCCGACGATTCCGGTGACCACCCCGCCCGAGCCGGAAGATCCTTCCGTCGTCACCCGCTTCACCGCGACCGTGCCCTTCGGAGAGAAGGGTGGCTACCTGTCCTCCGAACAGGTCGTCTATGGCTTCGGCACCACGGCCGTTTCCGATGCGCGCTACAAGGACGTGATCTACACGGTGCCGCTGCAGGGCACGGTGCGCTATCCGACAGGGCCGGCCAGCGTGCAAGGCACATCGAAGGTCCAGCCTTCGGCCAGCGGCGGCCATCCGGTCGTGGTGTTCCTGCATGGCATGCATGACGCTTCCGACCTCAACAACGCCAAGGGCTACGACTACCTGCAGAAGAGCCTCGCCGAGAACGGCTACGTGGCCCTCTCCATCGACGCGGGAAAGATCAACGGGCTCAACGGTAATGCCTCGGATGCCGGTGCGCTGGCGCGCGGGCAGTTGCTGATGACCACGCTCGACCTGCTGCGCGAAGGCAACGAGAGCGGCGTCTTCAACGGCGTCGCGCTGCCGGGGCTGAAGGGAAAGATGGACCTCGAGCGCGTGGGCCTGATCGGGCATTCGCGCGGCGCCGAAGCGGTGGCCTATGCGGTGGAACTCAACCGGCAGCGCGTGGGCATCAGCTACCAGAACATCGAGGCGACACGCGCCCTGCGCCTGGCGGCCCTGCCGCTGCAGGCCGCGCAGGAGGCGGCGCAGAAACGGGTCGACGAGGCCCTGACCGCCTCCACCGACGCGGCCGTGCAGCTGCTGCTGGCGAAACTCCAGCTCAAGGCCGCGCAGGACCGGTCGCCGCCCGCGCCATCGTCGGAAATCGATGCCTTGGCCCAGGAGGTGGAGCGGCTGCAGCGCGAGGCGCTCGATGCCAAGGCCAGGCTCGACGCCGAGCAGTTGGCCCTCGAGAAGGCGGATGCCGCGCTCAGGAACATGAACACGGTGCTGCGGCGCATCAACGCGAACAGCGAGCAGTGGCTGCAGCAGATCGCATCCGAGGAGGAGCTGCGCCGCTCCGGGGTCGTGCTGCCCTCGGTCACCGGGCTGCCGCATCGCATCCGCGCTGTCTTCTCGCTGGCGGCGATCAACAAGAAGCAGCTGTCGCGCGTCACGCACGTGCCGTTCATGACCTTGCTGCCGAGCTGCGACGGCGACGTCTACACGCTCGAAGGCGGGCAGATCTTCGACGAGAGCCGCTACACCGCCGAGGACGACAGCGCGCCCAAGTACCAGGTCCTCGTGCGGGGCGCCAACCACAACTTCTACAACGACTACTGGTCGAAGACCGACGATTCGCAGATTCGGGCACCGCTCTACTGCAAGGCCGCGGAGGCGGAAACATTGCGCCTGAGCCGCGAAGACCAGCGGCGCAACGGCCAGTTCCTGATGGAGTCGTTCATGCGCTACTTCGTCGGCGACGAGTTCCAGTTCGCGCCGTACTGGAAAGGACAGGCGCCGATCCCGGCCGCGGGCTGCCCGGTGGGCGAAAACAGCTGCGACGAGCGCGCCGTGCTGACGATCCACCAACCGGCCGCGCAGCGCAAGTTGCTGCAGAACTTCCGCAGCCCCGACGCCAGCGCGAGGAATCCGAGCGGGCTGTCGACCGCCTACGAGAAGTTCAGCCAGGCCGTGCAATGCCGTTTCCTCGCACTCAAATCCGATCGCGACGCGGCATGCAGCGATCCCGTGAGCCAGCTCGCCGTCGATCGGCTGTTCAAGGAAGGCGCGCTGTACGACTTCAGCTATGACGCGAAGACGCTGCTGACCTGGTCGATCACGGACCAGGCCCAGCTGCAATGGACCGCGGCCGGCGCCGCGATGACGATCCACACCGGCGACCTCTCCACCCAGGGCTTCGACACGCTGAGCCTGCGCGTCGCCGTGGTGGCTCCCATCGGCCAGGAGGTCGAGATCGCGCTGACCGACACGCAGGATCGCAAGGCCGCGATCAAGGGCGGCGACTTCAGCGACGCGCTCTACGGCATCGCGCGCAAGCCCGACGGCGCGATCCCGCTGGTCGACGCGCCCGCGGACGCGATCTATGCCGACACCGGCACCACCCGGCCGCTGCTGAACATGGTGGCGGTTCCGCTTAAGGCCTTCGCGCTGCATGGCGTGGACCTCGCACACATCAAGCAGGTCACGCTGCGGTTCCCGAAGGCATCGGGCAGCGTGGCGGTGACCGATGTGCTGTTGCAGCGCATGAACTGAGGATCATGCCCGTCGCTTGCTCGCAAATCACATAAGCAAGCGCCGATTCATCGCTTGGGAGGGCGGCATCGCGCCGCTAACCTGCGCAGCGCCGGACCTTCCTGCGAGGACAGGGCGATCCGGCGTTTTTCATTTCTGACGATGAGGGAATTCCAACCATGACGTTTTCGTTTCAGCGCGCCTTCTCGGTGATGGTGCTGTCGGTGGCCGGTCTGGGCGCGATGTCCGCGCAGGCGCAGGAGACGCTGCGCGTGGCGGCCTCGCCGGTGCCGCATGCCGAGATCCTCGAATTCATCCGCCCGCAGCTCAAGGCACAGGGCGTGGACCTCGAGGTCAAGGTGTTCAACGACTACGTGCAGCCCAACCTCGCGGTCGGCGACAAGCAGCTCGACGCGAACTTCTTCCAGAACCGTCCCTACCTCGATTCCTTCAACAAGGACCGCAAGACCGACATCGTCGAGGTGCCGAACAGCGACGTGCACATCGAGCCCTTCGGCGCCTATTCGCGGAAGATCAAGAAGACGGCCGACCTGCGCGAGGGCGCGGTGGTGGCGATCCCCAACGATCCGTCGAACTCGGGTCGCGCGCTGGCGTTGCTGGCCAGGCAGGGCCTGCTCAAGCTCAAGGACCCAAGCAACATCAAGTCGACGGCGCGCGACATCGTCTCGAACCCGAAGAAGCTGGTGATCCGCGAGATCGAATCGGCGCAGCTGCCGCGCGCGCTGCCCGACGTGGACCTCGCGCTGATCAACACCAACTACGCGCTCGAGGCCAAGCTCGATCCGGGCCGCGACGCGCTGTTCATCGAGGACGGCCGAAATTCGCCCTACGCCAACTTCATCGCGGCGCGCAAGGACAACCTGCAGTCGCCGGCCATCGCCAAGCTGGTGAAGACGCTGCACACGCCCGAGGTACGCAAGTTCATCCAGGACAAGTACAAGGGCGCGGTCATCCCGGCGTTCTGAGCGAGCTTCGTTGGCCACACGCATCCGAACATGACATCTCCCTCTCGCAACAAGAACATCGGCCCGCTGCGTCGCCGCGCGCTGGCCGCCGGCGCCGCCGCGCTCTCGGCCCTCGCGCTACTGGGCGCGCCCGCGGCCTGGGCCCAGCCCCGGCAGGGCGGCACGCTGAACTGGCTGGTCAATCCCGTGCCCGCTTCCATCGTTCCGCTGACGACCACGGCCGGCGGCAATGCCGAGATCGGCCCGAAGATCGTCGAAGGCCTGCTGACCTACGACTACGAGCTCAAGCCCAAGCCGCTGCTGGCCACCGCCTGGTCGCTGAGCGCGGACGGCCTGCAATACACCTTCACCTTGCGCAAGGGCGTGAAGTGGCACGACGGCAAGGACTTCACGTCGGCCGACGTGGCCTTCTCGATCCTCACGCTCAAGCAGGTGCATCCGCGCGGCCGCGGCACCTTCGCCAACGTGGTGGAAGTGCGCACGCCCGATCCCTACACGGCCGTGGTGGTACTGAGCAAGCCCGCGCCCTTCCTGCTGACGGCCCTGGCCGCGACCGAATCGCCGATCGTGCCCAAGCACCTGTACGAAGGCACGGACATCGCGGCGAGCAAGTACAACAGCCAGCCGATCGGCACCGGTCCCTTCGTGTTCAAGGAGTGGGTGCAGGGCAGCCACATCATCCTCGAGCGCAACCCGAACTACTGGGACAAGCCCAAGCCGTATCTCGACCGCGTGGTGGTGCGCTTCGTGCTCGATGCCGCCGCGCGCGCCGCGGCGCTCGAGTCGGGCGCGGCCGACCTGGCCAACGGCACCGGCGGCATCCCGCTGTCGGACGTGGAGCGCTTCCGCAAGCTGCCGGGCGTGGAGATCGATACGCGCGTCTCGCCCTACCTGGGCAGTCACCAGCAGATCTACTTCAACCTCGACACGCCGGCGCTGCAGAAGGTGGAGGTGCGTCGTGCCATTGCTCAGGCGATCGACGTGAATGCCTTCGCCAAGACGGTCTGGTATGGCCTGGGCACGCCCTCGGCCTCGCCGATCGGCAAGGGGATCTCGCGCTACCACGATGCGAGCATCCAGCCCTATCCCTACGACCCGAAGGCGGCCGAGGCGGCACTCGACGCGGCCGGCTTCAAGCGCGGCGCGGGCGGCACGCGGCTCAAGCTGCGGGTGCTCTACAACCCGTTCCAGGAGCGCCGCGCGGCCGACTTCGTGCGCCAGTCGCTGGGCCGCATCGGCATCGACGCCGCGGTCGAGAGCTACGACTTCGCGACCTACGTGACCAAGGCCTACACCGAGCGCGCCTTCGACATCACGCTCGAGAGCCTCACCAACCTGTTCGATCCCACGGTGGGCGTACAGCGCGTGTTCTGGTCGAAGAACTTCAAGGTCGGGCTGCCGTTCTCGAACGCGGCGCACTACGTCAATCCCGAGGTCGACCGGCTGCTGGAAGCGGCGGCCGTGGAAGTGGACGAGACCAGGCGGCGCCAGCTCTTCGTCGACTTCCAGCAGATCGTGCACCGCGACGTGCCTTCGATCGAGCTGGGCGCGAATCCGGCGATCACGGTGCTCGCGAAGAAGGTGCGCGACTACGGGCCGACCGGCGAGCACATCCGCGGGAGCTTCGCGGACCTGTACTTCCAGCCCTGAAGCCCCGCCGGGCCGGCCGCTCAGGCGGCCGCCGGAAAGCGCGGCACCGCCGCGGCCAGCTCGGCGGTGTAGGGATGCCGCGGGCGCTCGAACAGCGCCTGCGGCGCACCTTCGTCGACGATGCGCCCAGCACGCATCACCAGCACGCGCTCGCACAGCAGCCGCACCACGCCGAGGTCGTGCGAGATGAACAGGATCGCCAGGCCGAGCTCGCGGCGCAGCCCCGCCAGCAGCGCGAGCAGGCCGGCCTGCACCGAGACGTCGAGCGCCGCGGTGGGCTCGTCGAGGATCAGCAGCTCGGGCGCGGGCGCCAGCGCGCGCGCGATGCCCACGCGCGCGGCCTGGCCACCCGAGAGCTGGTGCGGCCGGCGCGCCAGCAGCTCGTCGCCGAGCTGCACGCGTCGCGCTGTCTGCAGCACGCATTCGCGCAGCGCGGCGCCGTCGAACGCCGCGAGCCGGCGCAGCGGATCGGCGATCGCGTCGAAGGCGCTGCGGCGCGGGTCCAGGCTTTCGTAGGGGTCCTGGAACACCATCTGGATGCGATGGCGCCAGGGCGCCTCGGCCGCCTGGCCGGCGCGCACGGTGGCCAGATCGATGCCGTCGAACAGCAGCCGGCCCGACAGCGGATCGGCCAGCCTCGCGAGCACGGATGCCAGGGTCGACTTGCCGCAGCCCGATTCGCCGATGAGGCCCAACGCTTCGCCGCGCGCGAGCGCGAAGCTCACGCCGTCCACGGCCGGCAGCCAGCGGCGGCGATGCAACAGACCGCCCCAGGCCGGCACCGCGGGCAGCGCATGGCGCGCGTGCAGGTCCTCGACGCGCAGCAGCGCTTGCGACTCGCTCATGGGATCAGCGCAGCCCGATGCGCTGCGCGGCGAGCGCCTCCACCAAACGGTGGCGGCCGCGCAGTTGCGCGGGGTCGCGCAGGCGTGCCAGCGAATGGTCGCTCCAGCGCACCGCCGGCATGCCCTGCGAGGCATAGAAGGACTGCATGGTCGCGTCGTAGTGCTTCACATGGCCGACGGTGTCGCTGGCCGCATGGCGTTCGTGCGAGAGCACCGCGCGCTGCGGCAGCCGCGGCTTGATGGCCGCGGGCCGCGCCGGATCGGGCCAGCCGATGCACAGGCCGACGACTGCGAACACGCCGGGCGGCAGGCCCAGCTCGGCCGCCACCTCCTCGGGCCGGTTGCGGATCGCGCCGAGGTAGACGGTGCCCAGCCCCAGCGATTCGGCCGCGGTCACGGCGTTCTGCGCGGCCAATGCGGCATCGATCACGGCCATCAGCGAGGTGTCGAGGAAGTCGGCGCCCTCGATCGGCACCGCAGCGTCGTCGGCCAGCGTGCGCAGGCGCGCGACGTCGGCCAGCCACACCAGCAGCAGCGGCGCCTCGCGCACCTGTGCCTGCCGGCCCGCGTACTCGGCGATGCGGGCCTTGCGTTCGGGGTCTTCCACGGCCACCACGCTCCAGGTCTGCAGGTTCGACGAGCTGGACGCCGACTGCGCCGCGGCGATCAGCCATTCGAGCGTGCCCGGCGCCAGCGCGCGCTCGGCATCGAAGGCGCGCACCGAGCGGTGGGCCAGCAGGGTTTCGAGCACGAGGTTGGCCGATGGCGGCGCGGACCGCGGCGACTCGCCGCCGTAGCGGCTGCGAAAGAGCGAGGCCAGGGTGTCGGATGTGGGCTGTGTCATGCGGGGACTGCTTCGGGTGTCGGATGGACGGGATGTTCGGCGCCGGGCCGCGCGGCCGGCGCCAGCGGCAGCCAGCAATGCACGCGGTGCGCGGTGCCTTGCCGCTGCGCGACCGGTGGCTGCATCCGGCAGCGCGCCTCGGCCTGCGGGCAGCGCTCGGCGAAGCGGCAGGCCGGCAGGTCGGTGCGTGCGAGATCGGGCAGGCGGCCATCGACGCCGCGCAACGCATCGAGCGTGTTGGCCGATTGCGGCGTGGCGCGCAGCAACTGGCGCGTGTAGGGATGGGCCGCGCCCTCGCGCAGGTGCCGCGGGGGCAGGGTCTCGACCACCTGGCCCGCATGCATCACGGCGATGCGGTCGCAGCGCTGCGCGGCCAGCGCGAGGTCGTGGGTGATCAGCAGGGTCGCCAGGCCACGCTCGCGCGCGAGGCCGGCCAGCAGGTCGAGCACCCGCGCCTGCGTGATCACGTCGAGGCCGGTGGTCGGCTCGTCGGCGATCAGCAGCTCGGGCTCGCCGGCCAGTGCCAGCGCGATCATCGCGCGCTGGCACTGGCCGCCCGAGAGCTGGTGGGCAAAAGCGCGCAGCCGGCGCTCGGGCTCGGGCAGGCCCACGCGCTCGATCCATTCGAGCGCGGCCTGGCGCGCGGCGCGCGCCGACAGGCCGCGGTGCAGCCGCAGCACCTGCTGCAGCTGGTCGCCGATGGTGCGCAGCGGATGCAGCGCGCGGCGCGGACTCTGGAACACGAAGCCGATGCGCCGGCCACGCAGCGCATCCCAGGCCGCGCGCGCCGGACGGCCGCTGCCGTCGAGCAGGTCGAGCCCCTGGAAGCGCAGCCGCCGCGCGGCCGCGTCGGCCTGCGCATCGAGGAGGCCCGCGAGCGCCAGCGCGGTCACCGACTTGCCCGATCCGCTCTCGCCGACCAGGCCCAGGGTTTCGCCGGCCGCGAGCTCGAGGCTCACGCGGTCGAGCACGTGGACCGCGCCCTGCGCGCCGTGGAAGCGCAGGCTCAGCGCATCGACCTCGAGCAGCGGCGCGCTCATGGGCCGCTCCGGTCGGCGGCGCCGCGTGGATCGAGCCGGTCGCGCAGCGCGTCGCCCAGCAGCGTGAAACAGCCCACGGCCATGAACAACGCCAGGCCCGGGAAGCCCGCGAGCCACCACTGGCCGGTGATGATGTAGGGCGCGCCCTCGCTCACCAGCACGCCCCATTCGGGCGTCGGCGGTTTCACGCCGAGGCCGATGAACGACAGGCCTGCGCCGTTGAGCAGCGCCCAGCCCAGGTTGATCGAGCCCTGCACCGCGAGCATGGGCAGCACGTGCGGCAGCAATACGCCGAACAGCACTCGCGCCGGGCCCTGGCCGCCGAGCCGCGCGGCCAGCACGTAGCCGGCGCCGCGCCGCACGCCGACCTCGCTGCGCGCGAGCCGGATGTAGAAGGGCAGGTTGATCAGCGCCGTCGCATAGACGATGTTGATCACCGTATTGCCCCAGGCCGCGACCAGCGCCATCGCCACCACGAACAACGGGAAGGCCATCAGCACGTCGACCAGCCGGCCGACCCAGCGGTCGAGCCGGCCGCCGACGAAGCCGCACAGCGCGCCGATGGCGCTGCCCGCCGCCAATGACAGCAGCACCGCGCCCGCGGCCATCGAGAGATCGAGCCGCGCGGCCACCAGCACGCGCGAGAACAGGTCGCGGCCCAGCGCATCGGTGCCGAACCAGTGCAGCGCGCTCGGCGGCTGCAGCCGCGCGGGCACGTCGGTGGCCAGCGGATCGAAGGGCGCGAGCGCGGGGCCGGCGATGGCGGCGAGCAGCAGCAGCGCGAGCAGCAGCAGGCCCAGCGCCTCGTTGCCGCGCGGGCGCCAGCGCGGCCGCTCATCTGCCTCGAACTTGCCCGGCACCGCGCTCATGCCGCATTCCCCACGCGCGGATCGATGCGCTCGTGCAGCAGGTCGATCGCGAAATTCACCAGCACGAACATCAGCGCCACCAGCAGCACGAAGCCCTGCAGCGGCGCATGGTCGGCCGCCATCAGCGCGTCGAGCGCATAGCTTCCGATGCCGGGCCAGGCGAACACCTTCTCGATCACCACGTTGGCGCTCAGCATGTACGAGAACACCATGCCGGCACTGGTGACCACCGGCAGCAACGCCAGGTGCAGCGCGCCGGCCAGCACCGCGCGCGGCGGCAGGCCGAGCGCGCGCGCGGTGCGCACGGGGTCGCTGCGCAGCACGCCCAGCAGCGACGCGCGCGTGAGCCGCGCCACCGGCGCCAGCGAGAAGGCCGCCATCGCCACGCTCGGCAGCAGCAGCCGGCCGGCCGCGGAAGCGAAGGCATCCCAGCGCAGCGAGAGGGCGGCATCGAGCAGCATGAAGCCGCTGCGCACCGGCGGCGGCTCGATCATCGCGTCGATGCGGCCCGTGGGTTCGGGCGCCCAGCCCAGCAGGAAGTAGAAGACATAGACCAGCAGCAGCGCGATCACGAAGCTCGGCACGCAGCTGCCGCCCACGGTGAGCACGGTGCAGGCGCGGTCCCACAACGAGCGCGGGCGCAGCGCGGCCGCCGTGCCCAGCGGCAGCGCCACCAGCAGCGTGAGCACGAAGGCCGCGACGGTGAGCTCGAGCGAGGCCGGCAGGCGCTGCCACAGGTCGGTCAGCACCGGCTGCCCCGTCGTGTGCGACTGGCCCCAGTCGCCGTGCGCCAGCGCCTGCAGGTAGTGCCACAGCTGCGTGGGCAGCGGCAGGTCCAGGCCCATGCGCGCGCGGATCTGCGCGATCTCCTCGGGCCCGGCATTCGGCCCCGAGGCGAGGAAGGCCGCGGGGTCGCCCGGCAGCACGTGCGTGAGCACGAAGGTGAAGACGGCCGTGCCCGCGAGCACCGGAACGGTGGCCGCGAGTCTGGAGACGACGCGCCGCGCGAAGCTCATGAGCGCGTCAGCGGCCGGAAGTCCACCTGGCCATGGATGTAGTAGGTGAAGCCCTGCAGGTCGGGCTGCAGCGCCGCCTCGAAGGTGGGCAGCCACAGCGGCACCAGCGGCACCTGCTCGAAGGCGATCTCGATCGCGCGCTGGATCGCGCGGTCGTATTTCGCGCGATCGGTCTCCCAGCGCGCCTGCTCGAGCAGCGTGGCGAGCTCGTCGTTCTTGAACGAGCCGAAGTTCCAGCGCCAGTCGCCCTGGAAGAAGATGCGGAAGAAGTAGTCGGGGTCGTTGAACCAGGCCGAGGAGCTGTCGATGAAGAAGGGCAGCTTCTTCTCGGTCTGCAGCGTGCCCCACTGGGCGCTCGGCACCTTCTCGATGCTCAGCGCGATGCCGATCTTCGCCAGCGCCTCCTGGATCAGCAGCGCCGCGGGCTCGGCCAGCGTGGCGTCGCCGACGTTGTAGCTGAAGCTGGTCTTGAAGCCCTGCGGATGGCCGGCCTGCGCCAGCAGCTCCTTCGCCTTGAGCAACTGGGTGTCGTAGGGATAGGGCTGCGGAAAGCGGCTGCTCGCGGGCTTGCCGGGCCGGGCGCCGTACAGCGCCTCGCCGCGGCCCAGGTTGGCGCCGCGCAGCAGGGTGGTGTAGGGCAGGGCGTAGGCGATGGCCTGGCGCACGCGCACGTCGTCGAAGGGCTTGGCCTGGGTGTTGAAGGCGACGAAGCGGAAGCTGGTCGTGACCGGCACCGACACCACCTTGGCGCGCGTGGTGTCGGTCAGCGCATCGAGGTCCTTGGGCGGCAACTGCAGCGCCACGTCGGCATCGCCCTTGAGCAAGGCGGCGACGCGGTTGGAGGCCGAGGGCACGACCTGGAACACGGCACGGCGCAACTGCGGCGCGCTGCCCCCCTTCCAGCCGTCGAAGCGGGTGTAGACCACCTGCTGGCCCGGCGTGAAGCTCTCGATGCGGAAGGCTCCGCCGCCGGCCTCGTGCGCCTTGACCCATTCGGTGGCCCAGGGATCGGCAGCGGTGGCGTGCGACTTCGCGAGTTCGCTGTTGAGCACCGAGGCGAAGCTCAGCGCGAGGTTCGGCAGCGTGTAGCGGTCGGCGCGCGGCAGCGCGATGCGGAAGGTGTGCGCATCCACCACCGTGAACTGCGAGGGATTCTCGAGCGAGCCGGTCGCGAGCTGGCGCTTGCTGGCCGGCAGCGAGACCGCGCGGTCGAGCGACCATTTCACGTCGGCGGCCGTCACCGGCTTGCCGTCGTGAAAGGTGGCGTCGCGGCGCAGGAAGAAGGTCAGCGTGCGGCCGTCGGCACTGGTCTCGAAGCGCTTGGCCAGCTCGCCGCGGAAGCGTCCGTAGTCGTACTTGAAGACGCCCGGTGAGAGCTGGGCGCGGTCGAAGTTGACGAGCCGGTCGTAGACGTTGAAGAACAGGCCCAGCGATTCGCGGCTCACGCCCTCGCCGTGCGGGTCCTGCGAATTGGGCGCGCCCTCCGAGAGCACGCGCAGCGTGTCCTTGCGCGCCTGGGCCCAGGCCGACAGAGGCAGGCTGGTGCCGGCGACGGTGCCGAGCGAGAAGGCGGCGCTGCCTTGTTGGATGAAACGGCGACGGTCCATGGTGATGGCTTTCGGAGATAGCGAAGAAAAGTCAGATCGAGGCGTGGCGCTGCGGGCTGGCACCGTTGAGCCAGTGGTTGCCCACGGCATGCGGCTTCCAGCGCACCGGGTCGTGCACGGTGTGGGTGCGCGCATTGCGCCAGTGGCGGTCGAGGTTGTGCTCGGCCAGCGTGGACTGCGTGCCCGCGAGCTCGATCAGCGCGGTGGCGGCCTCGAGCGCGAACTCGGTGCTCAGCACCTTGGCCTCGGCGACCGCGATCGAGGCCTCGGTCACGTGTTCGGCGCCGGGCTCGTCGCGCGCGCGGTCGAGCGCGTGGCCCGCGCGTTCGAGCAGCGCCTCGGCCGCATGCTGCTGGATCACCAGCCGGCCGACGCGTGCGAGCGTGAGCGGATCGTCGGCCGCGCGCGCCACGCCGCTATCGGGCCAGGGCCGCGCGCGCTCGCGCACCCAATGGTGCAGGTCGGCCATGGCGGCACGGCCGATGCCGAGGTCGATGGCGGCGTGCAGGACCTGGGCGAAGGGGCCGTGGATGGTCGGCGGCTCGAACAGTTGCGCGCGCGGCAGCACCTGCAGCGCGCCGACCGCGACGTTGTCGGCCGTGACGGTGCCGCTCGCGGTGGTGCGCTGGCCGAAGCCGCTCCAGTCGTCGACGACCTCGAGGCCCGGCGCCTCGCGCGCGACGTAGACCAGCACCTGCTTGTCCTGCTCGTCCTTGGCCGCGACCGGCACCCAGTGCGCGAACAGCGCGCCGGTGCAGTAGAACTTGCGGCCGTCGAGCCGCAGGCCCTCGGGCGTGGCGCGCAGCCGCGCGGTCACGACCTTGGCGTTGGCGGTGCCGCTTTCCGACACCGCGTTGCCGAAGCGCCGACCCTCGATCGCTTCGCGGAAGAAGAACTTCTGCTGCTGCGCATCGCCGATCAGCCGCACCGCGTCGACCAGGCAGTAGTGGTTCTGCGGGATCTGGCCGAGCGCGGGATCGGCTTCGGAGATCAGCGCCGTGACCTCGGCCAGCGTGGCATGCGAGACCGCGGCGCCGCCGAAGGCGCGCGGCACCGTGATGCCCCAGAGGCCGCTGGCCGAGAAGCGCTCGACCTCCTCGAAGGGCAGGCGGCGCTGCCGGTCGCGTTCGGAGGCACCGGTGGCGAAGTCGGCCGCGAGGCGGCGCGCGATGACGAGGGCCTCGGCATCGTCGCGCACGACGTGGACCGGGCCGGTGGAGAGGGAGGAGGGAGCTGTCATGGCGATGCGGAGGTGCGCCGCCGCACCCCGGTGTGGGAGGACGGCAGCCGGGCGCGGCCCGGGCCGAAGATCTTTTCGCGCCAGCTGCCTTCGGCATAGGCGCGCTTGTGCAGGCCGCGGCGCTGCAGCTCGGGCACCACGAGGTCGACGAAATGCTCGAGGCCCTCGGGGCTCACGGTGCGCACGAGGTTGAAGCCGTCGATGCCGGCCTCGCTGACCCAGGCCTCGATGGTGTCGGCGATCTGCGCGGGCGTGCCGACCACGGGCGCATGGCGCGCGCCCAGCGGCATCTGCGCGAGCAGCGCGCGCGGGGTCAGCGGCGCGCCGCCGGGCCCCTTGAGCGAGGCGACCGAACTCTGGATCGCGTCGGCGCTGCCGCCGCCGATGGCGTCGTCGAGGCCATGGCGCGAGAGGTCGTGGCCGATCGCGCTGCTGAACTGCACCAGGCCGGCCTCGGGCTGCGCGTAGCGGCGGTACTCCTCGTAGCGCGCGCGGGCCTCGGCCTCGGTCGCAGCGGTCACGACCAGCAGCGTGGTCACGAAGCGCACCGCATCGGCATCGCGCCCGGCCTCGGCCAGCGCCGCGCGCAGCTTGCGCACCACGGCCGCTGTCGCGGCCAGGCCCTGGTTGGGCACGAACACCACCTCGGCATGGCGTGCCGCGAAGGCCGTGCCGCGCGCCGAGGCGCCGGCCTGGAACAGCAGCGGCGTGCGCTGCGGCGAAGGCTCGCAGGGATGCACCGCATCGAGCCGCCAGCCTTCGCCCGCATGGCGGATGGCGCGCACGCGCGCGGGGTCGGCATAGATGCCGCTCTCGCGGTCGGCGATCACCGCGTCGTCGTCCCAGCTCTCTTCCCAGAGCCGGTAGACCAGCGTCATGAACTCGTCGGCCAGGTCGTAGCGCCGGTCGTGGCCGGTGGCGGCGTCCGCGCCCTGCGCGCGCGCCGAGCTGTCGAGGAAGCCGGTCACGATGTTCCAGCCGATGCGGCCCTCGCTCAGGTGGTCGAGCGTCGACATGCGGCGCGCGAAGGCATGCGGCGCCTCGGCCGCGATGGTGGCCGTGATGCCGAAGCCCAGGTGGCGCGTGACGCTGGCCATCGCGCTCACGAGCACGGCCGGGTCGTTGATCGGCACCTGGATGCCGTGGCGCAGCGCGGCCTCGGGGCTGCCGCCCCAGACGTCGTAGATGCCGGTCACGTCGGCGAGGAACAGGCCGTCGAACAGCCCGCGCTCGAGCGTGCGCGCGAGGTCGAGCCAGTAGGGCAGCCGCTTGTAGTCGGTGGCGCGATCGCGCGGATGCCGCCACAGGCCGTGGGTCAGGTGGCTGGGCGTGTTCATGTCGAACGCGTTCAGCAGGATGGGACGGCGGGGAAGGGGCATGGCTGGCTCGCGCGCGCGCCGCCGCGCGGGGCGGTGGCGCGCATGGCGGTGCGCGTGGGAAGTGCCGGTGGCGGTGTCAGTACGGGCGGCTGCCCGAGAGGCTGATGCGCTTGAGCACGCGGCGCTCGCCGTTGTCGAAGGCGCTGCGCGCATGCAGCGTGGCCTGGTTGTCCCAGTAGACGATGTCGCCCACGCTCCAGCGGTGCGTGTAGGCGAAGCGCGGCTGCAGCAGGTGCTGGCGCAGGCGCGCGATCAGCGCGGCGCCGTACTGCGGATCGACGCCCACCACTTCGACCTCGGTGCGCGCGCCCAGGTAGAGGATGCGGCGGCCGCTGTCCGGATGGGTGCGCACCAGCGGATGCACCTCGAAGGGCTCGAGCGGCGTGATGTCGGGCGTGCGGTAGAGCGGGAAGCCGGTGGTGAGCGGCTTGAGCTTGCGCAGGAAGGGGTTGTAGGTGATGAGCCGCAGGTGCTCGATCTCGCGCTGCGTGCCGGCGTCGAGTTCGTCCCAGGCGGCCGCGAGGTTGTACCAGGTGGTGTCGCCGCCCTCCGAGGGCACCTCGATGCCGTAGAGCAGCGAGCCCGACGACGGCACCGGCGTCCAGTGGTGGTCGGCATGCGCCGCGAGCTCGTCATGGCCGAGCACGCCGCCATCGACATTCGACACCCGCACGATGTCGGGCGTGTTGCCGCCGTAGGGATCGGAGCCCAGCACCGGCACGTTCGACGGCGGACGGAACACGGCGCCGAAGTAGCTGGCCAGGCGCTCGAACTGCGCGTCGTCGAGCTGCTGTTCCTTCAGCACCAGCACATGCCGGTCGAGCAGCGCCTCCTTGAGCGCACGCACCTGCGCGGTCGGCACCGGGCGCGTGGCATCGAGGCCTGTGACCTCGGCGCCGAGCGATGCGTCGATCGCGGCGATCCTGAACGGGACAACGGAAGAAGGTTCGGCAACGGTCGGCCGTTCGGCGGCAAGCACGGAGGACATGGCGTGGGAGCGCGGGCGCGCTGGGTGGAATGGATGCTGCGCCCGATGCTAGGAAAGTTCGCATGGGTTGCATGCGCTCTTTGCGCATGTGGATATACGGAAAAGCGGGGGCGAGCGGCCGATCCGAACCCGTCCCGCCGAGCTTGTATTCCTGCTTGCGCCATCAGCTCAAAATGCCTAATATAATGGGCATTTAGTGACTTTATGCCTAACTGAATGAGCAATTTCTCGATGCCCACCCAAGCCGCCGAGCATGTTGCGCGGCTGGGGCAGCGCATCCGTGTCGCACGCATACGTCGTGGCTGGTCGGTGGCCGATCTGGCAGGCAAGGCCGGCATCAACCGCAACACCCTCACCGCGCTGGAACTCGGGAAGCCGGGTACGGCGATCGGCGTGTGCTTCACCGTGCTGTGGGCGCTGGGCCTCGACAACTCCCTGGACGCCGTGGCGGATCCCGACGGCGATCTGCACGGCAAGGCGCTCGAAGCATCCCACCGACCCACGCGCGCGGGCAAGGTCCGCAAGACGAGCGACGACTATGACTTCTGAGCGCGAAGCCTACGTCTACATCCAGCTTCCCGGCACCCTGGAGACGGTGCCGGCGGCGTTGCTCCGGGTGCAGACACTGGCCGATGGCACGCGGATCGGTCGCTTTCGCTACGGTGACCGTTACCTTCAGCGCAAGGAAGCGGTTGCGCTCGATCCCTTCCGCCTGCCCCTCGCCAAGGAGGTCTTCGAGTTCACGCAGCTCAAGGGAATTCCGGGCGCGGTGCGGGACGCCGGCCCCGACGCCTGGGGACGGCGGGTGATCGAGCACAAGCTCGAGCGCAGCGCGGGCGAT
This sequence comes from Variovorax sp. GW821-FHT09B01, assembly GCF_059418345.1. Classification (NCBI taxonomy): domain Bacteria; kingdom Pseudomonadati; phylum Pseudomonadota; class Betaproteobacteria; order Burkholderiales; family Comamonadaceae; genus Variovorax; species Variovorax sp. GW821-FHT09B01. The sequence goes on from NZ_JBWKPQ010000001.1 coordinate 435,422, forward strand.
CTCGAGGAGATCGACTATCTGCTGCACGGGCCACAGGACGGGGCCGGCTACCTGAGCTTCGGCCTGAAGGTCGAACCGCCCGCGCCCAGGCGGCACTACAACCGCACGCATCAACTGGCCGAGCTGATCGCGGCCACGCAGGCGATCGAAGAGGGCCGACCGGTGGCCGCGCATCTGCTCGAACAGCTCGATCCAGGCACCAGCATGGGCGGCGCGCGGCCCAAGGCCACGATCGAGGACGCGCAAAGCCTCTGGCTCGGCAAGTTTCCCGCCAGAGGCGATCGCTTCAATCTGCAGCGCGTCGAGTTCGCGACGCTGGACCTGGCGCGCCGTTGCGGCCTGAACGTCACCCAGGCCAAGCTGGAAGCGGTCGGTCAGAGCGACGTGCTGATGCTGCAGCGCTTCGATCGCGACCACACCGACGACGGCTATCTGCGCTTCGGTCTCGTCAGCGGGCTGACGGTGCTCGACTGCGGCGACAGCCACCTGGACCGGGAACGCTGGTCCTACCCGCTGCTGGCCGACAACCTGCGTCGCTGGTCCGACAAGCCGGAAGCCGACTGCACCGAGCTGTTCAGGCGGATGGTCTTCAATGCCGCCGTGACCAACAACGACGATCATCCACGCAACCACGCCCTGCTGCGAAGGCAGAAGGGATGGCGCCTGTCCCCGGCCTACGACCTCGTGCCCGCGCCCATGGTCAGCCTGGAGCGGCGCGACCTGGCCTTGACCGTCGGCGATCACGGCCGCACGGCCAGCATCTACAACCTGCTGTCGCAGGCCGGGCGCTTCGGTCTGTCGACCGAAGAGGCGCGCGGGCACATCGATCGGCTGGTCGATGGAATCCGGCACTGGCGCGACGGCTTCTTCGCTTGCGGCGTGTCGGCCAAAGACATCGACCACATCGCGCCGGCCATCCTGCCGGACTGCTTCTTCTTCGAGAAGCCACCCGGCCTGTAGCCCCTCAAGCCAGCACGTCCAACGACACGTGGTTCGCGAACCGAACCACGTCCGTGCTCTTCTTCAGGATCCCCGCATTCCGGAAGTCCGTCGCAAACGCCTCCACCTCGTTGCGCAGCGCCTTGCCCGCCGGATGGTGCTTGTAGGTCAGCTCGGTGAACAGCTTCTGCAGGTCTTCCACCGCGACCTTGGGCGCGTACTTGGCATAGATGCGCGCCGACTCGTTCGGGTTCTCGGCCACGTAGTCGGAGGCCTGCGCCAGCGCGCGCACGGTGGCGGCGGCGCGCGGCTTGTCGTTGCGCGCGAACTCGCCGCGCGCGCCGACGATGCAGCACAGGCGCTCGGCGTACTCGCCCTTGGCGCTGTTGGCGATTTCGGTGAAGACGCCGGGGTTGCGCTTCTCGATCAGGTAGACGTTCGGGTCGCCGTCGGCAATGGCCTGGATCTCGCCCTTCTTCACGGCGATGTCGAGCAGGTCGGCCGGATAGACGCGCCAGTCGACGTCCTTGTCGATGTCGATGCCCTTCTTCGCGAGATGGATCGCATAGAACTGGCGCGCCGGGCTGTTCTGGTCCGACACGCCGATGGTCTTGCCCTTGAGGCTCGCGAGTTCGGTGGTCACGCCGGCGGCCTTGGCGCCCACCAGCCGCAGGCAACCGCCGTGCACGCTGCCGACCACCTTCACGTCGAAGCCGGCTTCCAACGGCTTGACCCAGCGGTGGATCAGGCCCACGCCGACATCGGCCTTGCCGGTGGCCAGTGCCTCGAGCATCTGGTCGGACGAACCGGCCCAGTTCAGCAGCTCGACGTCGAGCCCGTTCTTCTCGAAGAAGCCGCGCTCGAGCGCGACCGGCACGGGCGCGAGGCAGAAGCCGGCCTGGCTCCAGGCAAAGGTCAGCTTGCGCGGCTGCGACCAGGCCGAGGCGCCGAGCAGGGCCGCGGAGCCCACGACGGCGGCAGCGGCGCCGGCTTGAAGAACGCTGCGGCGCGAAGGCGGCAGGCGCGAGGAAAGAGAGTCGGTCATCAGGGCTTCTCCACCGGAATATTCGAAGCGGCGAGTGTCCGAGCGCGGTCCGCGCCTATCCAACGAATGTTTTCAGTCATGCATATGTCCGGCCTGCAAGAGCGCGAAAAGTGCGCCGTGCCTTGCTCGGAAAACGCATATCGCGCAGCGCTTTTTTTCGTTCCAGCGGCCCCGGGCAACGCGAAGAATGGCCGGCCTGATCTTCATGCCCCGGGACCCCCACACCATGCCAACACCGATCTCCCGCCAACGCTTCCTGCACCGGATCGCCGCGCTGTCGCTGGCCGGCGCCGCCTTCGCGCTGTCCGCCCCCGTCCTGGCCGCGCCGGCCAGCGGCGAGCCCGTCTGGTTCGGCGTCAGCGGGCCGCTGACCGGCCAGAATGCGCAATACGGCGCGCAGTGGAAGGCGGGCTTCGACCTCGCGCTCGAGCACATCAACGCGCAGGGCGGCATCCATGGCCGGCCGCTGGCCTACAACTTCGAGGACAGCCAGAGCGATCCGCGCCAGTCGGTCGCGATCGCGCAGAAGCTCGTGAACGACAAGCGCGTGCTGATCGAGCTCGGCGACTTCTCGAGCCCGGCCTCGATGGCGGCCTCGCCGATCTACCAGCGCGCGGGCCTGGTGCAACTGGGTTTCACCAACTCGCACCCCGACTTCACCAAGGGCGGCGACTACATCTGGAGCCCGTCGATCAGCCAGGCCGACGCGCAGCCGCTCTTGGCCGATCTCGCGGTCAAGACGCTGGGCTTCAAGCGCATCGCGGTGCTGTATCTCAACACCGACTGGGGCCGCACCAGCAAGGACGTTCTGGTGAAGGCCGCGCAGGAACGCGGTGCGCAGCTCGCCATCGCCGAGGGCTACCAGCCCGACGAGAAGGACTTCCGCTCCACGCTCGTGCGCGTGCGCGATGCCAACCCCGACGGCCTGGTGCTGATCTCCTACTACCCCGACGGCGCGCTCATCGCGGGCCAGGTGCGCAGCGTGGGGCTGAAGCAGCCGATCGCGGCGGTGGGCTCGGTCTATTCGCCCAAGTTCATCGAGCTCGGCGGTGCCGCGGTCAACGGCATCCACACCAACACCGCCTTCTTCCCCGAGGAGCCGCGCGCCGAGGTGCGCGACTTCGTGAAGAGCTTCCGAGCCAGGTACGACAAGGAACCCGACGCCTTCAACGCCTATGCCTACGACGCCGTGGTGTACGCGGCCGCCGCGCTGCGCCAGGCCGGCCCCAATGCCGACCGCAAGGCGGTGCGCGATGCCTTCTACAAGATCAAGGACGTGCCCAGCGTGATCTTCGGCAAGGCCAGCTTCGATCCGCAGACGCGCCGCGTGATCGGCGTGAAGAGCGTGAACCTGGTGGTGAAGGACGGCAAGTGGGCGCAGCTCGACGAGAAGGCGGCGCTGGCCTCGACCAAATGAGCGTGCTCGCGCACGGCGCGCCTTTCCGTGAGGAGAGGGCGGTCCTTCGATGAACTTCGGCTCCTTCTTCGACTACACGGTCAACGGCCTGATCATCGGCAACATCTATGCGTTGCTGGCGGTCGGGCTGGCGCTGATCTTCGGCGTCTCGCACCTGATCAACTTCGCGCACGGCTCGGTCTACACCGTTGGCGCCTACATCGGCTGGGCCTCGATCACTTATCTGCACACGCCGCTGCCCGTGACGATCGCGCTGGTGGTGCTCGGCTCGGGCGCGCTCGGCATGCTGATCGAGCGCGTGGGGCTGCGCCCGCTACAGGGCGCGGCGCGCATCGCGCCGCTCCTGGCCACCATCGGCATCAGCTTCGTGCTCGACATCCTGGTGCAGCTGGTCTTCAGCCCCGACCCGCGCGCGCTGCCCACGGCGCTGCCCGACTGGCGGCTGCAGGTCGGCAGCGGCACCATCGGCGCGCTCGACCTGCTGATCGCGGGCATCGGCCTTGCGAGCGCGGCCGTGCTGTTCGGCTTCCTGCGCTTCACCAGGCTGGGCTGGGCGGTGCGCGCCACCGCGCAGGACCGCGATGCGGCGCAGCAGATGGGCGTGGACGTGGACCGCGTGAACCAGACCGTGTTCGCGATCGCGGCCGCGCTCGGCGGGCTGTCGGGCCTGCTGGTGGGCATGTACTACAACAACATCAGCCCCGCGATGAGCTTCCAGGCCACGCTCAAGGGCGTGGTGGCCACCGTGGTCGGCGGCGTGGGCAACGTGCCCGGGGCGATAGTCGGAAGCCTCCTGCTGGGGCTGATCGAGAGCTACGGCGTGGCGCTGCTGGGCACGCCCTATCGCAACCTGTTCGCCTTCGCGCTGCTGCTGGCGATCCTGGTGTGGAAACCCAACGGCCTGTTCGGCCGCAAGCGCGCGCTGCCGCCCGAGCCGCTGACCGGCACCTTCATCGCGCCGAGCAAGCCCTGGCACGTGCCGCGCCGCCTGCTCGTGGCGCTGTTCGCTGCCGCGGTGCTGCTGCCGCTGTTCGATCCCTCGCCCTACCTGCTGCAGACGCTCACCAATGCCTGGCTCTATGCCGCGCTGGCGCTGAGCCTCACGCTGGTGGCGGGCACCGTCGGCCAGATCTCGCTCGGCCATGCGGGGCTGCTGGCCATCGGCGCCTATGCCTCCTCGCTGCTGGTGCTCGACCTGCACCTGCCGGTGGGCACCGGCATCGTGCTCGCGGGCATCCTCACCTCGCTGATCGGCACCGCGCTGATCTTCCCGGCCTTCCGGCTGCGCGGCCACTACGTGTCGATCGCCACGCTGGGCATCGGCGAGATCGTGGCGCTCACCATCCTCAACTGGGAGAGCCTCACGCGCGGGCCGATCGGCGTCTCGGGCATACCGCCGCTGTCGCTGTTCGGGCGCGACGCCTCGTCGAACGGCGCGATCTACTGGGCCTCGTTCGGCGCCATGGTGCTGCTCGCGCTGCTGCAGTGGCGGCTGCTGGGCTCGCACCTGGGCCGCACCTTCCGCGCAGTGCGCGAGGACGAGGTGGCCGCGCGCGCCTACGGCGTGAGCCCCGACCGCTACAAGGCGCTGGCCTTCGGCTTCGGCGGCTTCGCGGCCGGCGTGAGCGGCGCCTTCACGGCCCACATGTATTCGTACATCAACCACGAGACCTTCGGCTCGCAGATCTCGATCCTGGCGCTCACCATGGTGATCCTCGGCGGGCTCGGGAACATCAGCGGCGCGCTGCTGGGCGCGGTCGCGCTCGTGAGCCTGCCCGAACTGTTCCGCGTCACCGCCGAGTACCGCATGCTGATCTACGGCGTCGCGCTGCTGCTGCTGATCCGTTTCCGCCCGCAAGGCCTGCTGGGCACCGTCTGAAGAAAGAACCACGCACCATGAGCCACCTCAACGACTACCTCGCCGAGAAGCGCGCCGCCGTGCTGGCGCGCAATGCCGCCGTCGACGCGGGCAGCGCGCAGCCGCTGCAACTGAAGGCCAGCGTCAAGGCCGAGGGCCGCAGCGGCGTGCGCCGCCTGCGCATCCGCGACCATCAGGTCATCAGCGACAGCCCGCCGAACTTCGCGGGCTATGACCTCGGCCCGAGCTCGCCCGAGCTGCAGCTCGGCGTACTGGGCACCTGCGTCACGCACATCTTCCTGATCCAGGCGGCCGAACGCCAGGTGCCGCTGGAAAGCCTCGAGGTCGAGGTCACGGGCCTCATCGATCCGCGCGGCGGCAAGCCGGGCCACGAGAGCACGCCGATCTGGCCGCACCAGATCGGCTACACGGTGCACATCGATTCGCCCGCGAGCCAAGCCGAGATCGACGCGCTGTTCGAGGCGGTCGAGCGCAACTGCCCGATCCTCAACCTGCTGCGCAACCCGCAGACCATCCGTGCCGAGGTGAAGCTCGTGAACTCGAAGGCGCAGGCCGCCAACGCGCCGCAGGAAGCGGGCGATGCCATCGCTGCTTGAGATCCGCGGCCTGGTGCGCCGCTTCGGCGGCCTCACGGCCGTGAACGCGGTCGACCTGCACGTGGCCGAGGGCGAGCTGCTCAGCGTGATCGGGCCCAATGGGGCCGGCAAGACCACGCTCTTCAACCTCGTGACCGGCCTGGACCGGCCCGACGCGGGGCAGGTGCTGTTCGAGGGGCAGGACATCACGGGCCTGCCCGCGCAGCAACTCGCCGCGCGCGGCCTGGCGCGCACCTTCCAGCATGGGCGCGTGTTCGCCAACCTCTCGGTGCTCGACAACGTGCTGGTCGGCGCGCACACCCGGCTGCGCGCCGTGAAGCCGCGCGTGGGCGGCGTGCCGGGCCTGGGCGCGCTGGCCGAGCTGGCGCTTGCGCTGGTGCAGCCCGCCGCCGTGCGGCGCGAGGAGGAGACGCTGCGCCAGGAGGCGCTCGAGATCGTCGCGCTGTTCGGCGAACGGCTGGCGCCGCGCATCGACCACCCGGCCTACAGCCTCTCGTACGCCAACCGCCGCCGGGTGGAGATCGCGCGCGCGCTCGCGCTCCAGCCCCGGCTGCTGCTGCTCGACGAACCCACGGCCGGCATGAACGAGAGCGAGACCGCCGAGATGCTCGAGATCATCCGCGGCCTGAAGGCGCGCGGCCAGACCATCCTCCTGATCGAGCACAAGCTCGACCTCGTGATGCAGCTGTCGGACCGCGTGGCCGTGCTCGACGACGGCCGCAAGATCGCCGAGGGCCGGCCCGACGACGTGCGCAACGACCCCGCGGTGATCGAGGCCTACCTCGGTCACCGGCAGGTGGGGCAGGTGAATCGGGCACAGCCCGAGGCGGTGCCCGCATGATCGCCACCGTCGCCCGCACGGGCCTGCCGCCGTCGCCCTTGTGGGGAGACGGCCGCGACGACGACCATGCCGAGCCGGCCGCTGGCCCCGTGGCCCGCACCGCCGTCCATCCGCTGCTCCAGCTGCGCAAGGTCAACAGCTTCTACGGCCCGGTGCAGGCCCATTTCGACCTCGACATCGAGGTGCGCAAGGGCCAGATCGTGAGCCTGCTCGGCGGCAATGCCAGCGGCAAGTCGACCACCATGAAGATCGTGCTGGGCCTGCTCAAGCCGCGTTCGGGCGAGGTGCTGTTCGACGGCGTCTCGACGCTGGGCCTGAGCACGCCGCAGATCATCCGCAAGGGCATCGGCTCGGTCCCCGAGGCGCGCCGGCTGTTCCCGGCCATGACCGTGCGCGAGAACCTGCTGATGGGTGCCTACGCGCGCAACGACCGCCGCGCGGTGGCCGAGGACCTCGAGCGCATGCTCGAGCTGTTCCCGCGCGTGGCCGAGCGCATAGCCTTCCAGGCCGGCACGCTCTCGGGCGGCGAGCAGCAGATGGTGGCGATGGCGCGCGCGCTCATGGGCCGCCCGCAGCTCATCTGCATGGACGAGCCGACCATGGGCCTGTCGCCGCTGTATGTCGACAAGGTGCTCGAGCTGATCGCGCGCATCAACGCCCAGGGCGTCTCGGTCTTCATGGTCGAGCAGAACGCCAGCCTCGCGCTGCAGATCGCGCACCACGGCTACGTGCTGCAGACCGGACGCATCGTGCTCTCGGGCCCGGCCGCCGCGCTGCTCGACGACCCGCGCATCCGCGATGCCTACCTGGGCGGCGACGGCGCCGCGCGCACCGCCTCCTGAACTTCACACGCCCCCACGGGAGAACACACGACCATGTCATTGAAACTCGACCACATCGTCATCGCGGTGCACGACCTCGAGAGCGCCATCGCCGACTACGCGGCGCTCGGCTTCCAGGTGCTGCGCGGCGGCGACCATCCGGGCCGCACCACGCACAACGCGCTGGTGGTGTTCCAGGACGGCAGCTACTTCGAGCTGATCGCCTGGCGCGCGCCCTCGCCCGAGGAGCGCTGGTGGCAATTGCTGCAGCGCCATGGCGAAGGCATCGTCGACTTCGCGCTGCTGCCGCGCAGCACCGCGATCACCGTCGAGGAGGCCAAGGCGCGCGGGCTCGCGCTCGACGGCCCGCTCGACGGCGGTCGCGTGCGCCCCGACGGCGAACGCCTGCGCTGGCAGACCGCGCGACCCGCGACGGCAGACCTGCCTTTTCTGTGCGGCGACCTTACGCCGCGCGCGCTGCGCGTGCCCGAGGGCGATGCGCGCACGCATCCCAATGGCGCGCTCGGCGTCGGCAGCCTCGCGCTCGCGGTGCACGACCTCGACGCCACGCTCGAGCGCTACCGCGCGCTGCTCGGCGACGGGCATGGCGAAGTGGCGGTGCATGTCGGCGAAGCCGTGGCGCTGCCGGGCAGCGGCGTGCGGCTGGCCGTGATCGCGCTCGGCGGCAGCGCGCTGGTGTTCTCGTCGCCGCGCGCCAGCGCGAAGACGGATGCCGCCACGCCCATCGGCCGCGCGGTGGAGCAGCGGCTCAGCGCGCGCGGCGAGGGGCCGTACGCGCTGGTGCTGCACACCGCGGCCACGCCGTCGCTCGAGGCGCCGGACCTCGCGAAGACGCATGGCGCATCGATCGAATTCGCGCCGGCCGCGCGCGAAGGCGCCGCGCGGCGCGCCTCGGCGCTCGACAGCCTCGTGGGCGGCTGAACGGCGCGGGAGCGGGCCGCTTACTTGTCGGCGTGCTCGTCCTTGGCTTCTTCGCCGTCCTCGGCCGATTCTTCTTCCGACTCCTCTTCTTCTTCCTCTTCCGATTCCTCGAAGTACTCGGGGATCGGCTGCTCGGCCAGCGCCTTCGCCAGCTGCAGGCGGAACTCGGCCAGCGCCTTGGCCGACTTGGCGATGTCCTTCGCGCCCTGGTCGGCGATCTTCTCGACCAGCAGGGCCGGTTCTTCCGACAGGATGATCTCGATGTAGTGGTCGGCGAGTTCGGCGGCGGCGATGAGCTTGGCGTCGGTGGACATGCGGTGCTTTCGGTGAAGTGGAGAAAGACGCCATCGTGCGCAGCGAAGGTGACGCCGGCACTACACACGCCGGCGCGGGGGTGTCATGCGTGCGTCATCGGAAGCGGCGTCAATGCCCGGGTCCGCAACAAACCGGGCCGCGACGCGCGGCCTCGCGTCACGCCATGAATCCTGGCCATCCCGTCCACGTCCTGTTCCTCTGCAACAGCAATGCCGCGCGCAGCCTGATCGCCGAATCGCTACTCAACCAACTGGGCCACGGCCGCTTCGTCGCGCATTCCGCGGGCCATGCGCCCACGCCCGACGGCCAGGCCGATCCGCGCACGCTCGAGGCACTGCGCGGCGCGGGTCTGCCGACCGAAGGACTGCGCAGCAAGAGCTGGGAAGAATTCGGCGCGGCCTCGGCGCCGCACATGGACCTCGTGGTCACGCTCTGTGACGAATCCGCGGGCGAGACCTGCCCGGTCTGGCCCGGCCAGCCCGCCTCGGCGCACTGGTCGCATCCCGACCCGCGCGCACCGGGTGCGGAACTCGGCGACGACGCCTTCGTGCAGACCATGCATGCGATCCGCCGGCACGTGGAGTTGCTGGTCAACCTGCCCGACGAACGCATCGACCGCCTCGTGATCGAGGCGGAGGCGCGTCAGATCGGGACGTCTTGAGCCGCTCGCGTGGGCTCAGCCTTCGCGGCGGTAGAGCGCCCACCTGACGGTCAGAACGTCAGCGGCGATCTTGGCGGCGTTGGCGCCCGCGTAGTCCTGCGTGGGGTCGAACTCGAAACCCTGGCGGTAGCGCACCACCTGCCCGTAGTCCCGGTCGAACACCATCGGCCCGGTCAGTTCGGCGGGATCGGTGCCGGACGGAACGGCCATGAATTTCTCGGGATCGGTGACGCTTTGGTAGAGATCGACGCTGAGCTGGGACATGGTTTTTTTCCTCGAGGTCTTGGTCGGGAGAATGATCAGCCCCCGGCGCGGGTGGCAGGCAGTCCTCCACCGGCAGGCCGAGTCGGCAATGACCTACAGAACACCCACGGTCCGATCGATACGGTGTATCAAGGCGTAGATGATTGCGACTGCGCCCAACTTCTTCGCTGGGGAACAAGCATGCAAGACAACCGGGACGCCGCCTTTGCGGCATGGGTGGGCGCTGAAGACGCGGCCCAGGCGGCCATTCACGTGCTGCACCAGCGAACGCGCGGCGGCCGCATCAAGGTCGCACCCCAGGAGATCGAACAGATCGCGCGCCTGCGCAAGGAAGCCGACGTGCGCTTCGCCGCCGTGTGGGGCGTGCTCGGCACGAGCGCGGCCGCACCCGAGGCCTTGCCCGAGCCGCTGCCGCGCGCGGAGCGGCCTCAGCGCATCGTGGTGGGACCACGCGCCGCGCAGGGGCAGGCACTGCCTTCGATCGCGATCTGAGCGCGGGCCGCTTTGCGCGGCACTCATGAGCCGAGGCGTCCAGAAGAGCTATCTCTTCTTGCGTAGGTGAGCGCGTTTGCGTGGCGAATGAGCCCGCAGAAGACTGGAATCCTCGATGCGGTCGCTCCTTTTCGACGTGCAGCAGGACTGGCGACGACACCAGCGAGGATCGCGCAATATCCCAAAGGGCGAGTCCCTTGCCGACAGCGCCGGCCGCTCGCCGCGCAGCAGCGGTTTTCATGACTTTGGTCATTTCGTTTTTCGCTCGAGGCAGCACTAAGATGCCCGCCCATGGCCCACGCCACACCCCTGTCACCGCATGCCGCGCCGCTGCGCAGCGAAGCCGGTGTGCCCCTGCCGGCGCGCGGCATCCTGGTGGTCGACGACCATGAGCTGGTGCGCCTCGGCCTGCGCGCGCTGCTGCTCGCGGAGACCGGCAGCGTGCCGGTGTACGAGGCGCGCTGCCTCGCCGACGCCTTGCACCTCTACGCGCTCCATGAGGCCTCACACCACCTGGTGCTGCTCGATCTCGACCTGCCCGACTCGCAGGGGCTGGACACCCTGGTGCGCTTCCGGCGCGCCTTTCCTTCCTCGCCCGTGATCGTGCTCTCGGGCAAGGACAGCCATGCGCTGATGCACGGCGCGATGGCGCTCGGGGCGCAGGCCTTCCTGCCCAAGACCGGCCACCTGGGCGAGGTGCTGCGCTACGTGAGGGACAACGACCTGATCGGCCTGCCGCCGCGGCCATCGATGACCTCGAGCAGCGCGCCCACGACGCCGGCGCGCGCCGAGCCGCAGCCGCAGCTCAATGCGCGCCAGGTCGAGATCCTCGACTGGCTGCTGGCCGGCAAGTCGAACAAGGAGATCGCGCAGCTGTCGCACCTGACCGAGGGCACGGTCAAGAACCATGTGTCCACCTTGCTGCTGCTGTTCGGCATGCGCTCGCGGGCCCAGCTCATCAGCAGCCTTCGATAAGCTCTCCGCGCCATGCGGCCTTCGATGGGAGATGCCCGCATGCTCGCGATGACTGAGTCACCCCCGCCCGAACTGGCCCGGCGGGTGCTGCGCGAACAGGTGGCGGCGGTCCATGCGAATGCGCCGGCCGCCTATCTCGCGGACATGCTCACGGCGCAGGCCCTGGGCATCGGCCTGTTCGTGGCCACGTGGCGCTGGCAGGTGCTGCTGTGGATGGCGCTGCACCTGGCATTGACGCTGCGACGCGCCTACCGGCGCTACCGGCGCAGCCTCGATGCGGCCGAGCATCCCGAGTACTGGGCGCGCTTCAATGCGCGCAACGTGCTGCTGCGCTCCTGCGTCTGGGGCCTCGCGCCCTGGCTGTGCGTGCCGCCGGGGCGCAACCTCGGGCTCTGGGTGATGGTCATCGTGATGATGATGGGCGGCTGCGCGGGCGGTGCGCTGTCGCTGGCGGTTCTCAAGCGCAACATCCCGCGCTTCATCGTGCCCAGCATGGCGAGCCTGACCCTGGCGCTGGCCTGGCGCGGCGACACGGTGCACCTGTTCCTGGCCACCGGCTGCCTGCTCTACATGTGCGTGATGATCACCTTCGCGCTGCAGCACCATCGGCTGCTGACGGCCTCGCTGACCATGCGTTTCGAGAAGGAGGCGCTGGCCGAGCAGCTGAGCCACCAGATCGCCGCGACCCAGCGCGCCAGCGAGGAGAAGACGCGCTTTCTCGCCGCGGCGAGCCACGACCTGCGCCAGCCCTTGCATGCGATCGCGCTGTTCGGCGCGGTGATCGAGAAGAAGCTGCAGGGCAGCGAGGAATGGGACCACGCGGTGCGACTGATGGATGCGGTCGGAACGCTCGGCGATTCGCTCGATACCTTGCTGGACATCTCGCGGCTGGATGCCGGCGAGGTGGCACCGCGGATCCGGCCGGTGGAACTCAATCCGCTGTTCCTCGCGCTCAACAACGTGTTCGCGGCGCAGGCGGCCGGCAGGGACCTGCAACTCCGATTGCGCGCCACGCCGTGCTGGGTGCTGAGCGACCCGCAGCTGTTGCAGCGGCTGCTCTCCAATCTGGTGGACAACGCGCTCAAGTACACGCCGCGTGGCGGCGTGGTGGTGGCCGCCCGTGCGCGCGGGCCCCTGGTGTGGATCGACGTCTGCGACACCGGCATCGGCATCTCGCCCGAGCACCTCGGCCGCATCTTCGACGAGTTCTACCAGGTCGACAATCCGGGCCGCGATCGCGCGCAGGGGCTGGGCATCGGCCTGTCGATCGTGCAGCGGCTCTCGCGCCTGCTGGCGCATCCGCTGCAGGTGCATTCGCGCCCGCAGCGTGGCAGCCGCTTCCGCATGGTGCTGCCGGCGGTGTCGGCCTCGGGTGTCGCGCCCTCGATCGCACGCCCCGACGCCGTCCTGCCCTTGCCGCGGCGCGTGCTGCTGATCGACGACGAGGCGCCGATCCGCCAGGCCGTGACCGGGCTGCTGCAGGCGCATCGCGTGGCCATCGACGCGGTGGCCAGCGAGGCCGAGGCCGAGGCCGTGCTGGCGCAGGCCGCGCAGGACGGCTCGCCGGTCGACGTGTTGTTGTGCGACGTGCGCCTGGCCGATGGCGCCGACGGGCTGGCCGTGGCGCAGCGGCTGCGCGCGCGCTTCGGCCCCGGCTTGCAGGTGTTGCTGATCACCGGGGAAACCGCGCCACGACGGCAGCAGCAGATGCACGACGCAGGCCTGCAGGTGCTGCTCAAGCCGGTGGCGGCCGACAGGCTGCTGCAGGCCCTCGCAGCGCTGACGCGACACGGAACGACGCGCGTCCGCAGGCACGCCTGAGCGTCTTTTTTCCGCCGAAAGTCGATGACCTTCGACACTAGATCGCAGGTGTCGCGATCCCTACCGTGGAGGCCTTCTCATCCACTCACTTGAAAGAAGGAAGGCCTCTCATGAACACCCGTCTTGCCGTTTGCCGTGCAGCGCGCACACCCGTCGCGTTGCTGGTCATGAATCTCGTGCTGGTGGCCTGCGGGGGTGGCGGCGGTGGCGGGGGCTTTGCCGGCTTCCCGGTCGCTCCCGCTCCCGCGCCTGCCGCGCAGACACCTCCGCCGGCACCCGCCCCAGCCGCGGCTTCGATCACGACGCAGCCATCGAACACCACCGTGGGCCAGGGCGTGTCCGCCACCTTGAAGGTGCAGGCCGCGCACGCCACGGCCTACCAGTGGCAACGCAGCACCGACGGCGGTGCCCACTGGACCGATGTCGCCGGTGCCACAAGCGACAGCTTCCGCACGGCCGCCAGCCTGCTGGCCGACAGCGGCCAGCAACTGCGCGTGCGGGTGACGGGCGCCAGCGGCAGCGTGACGAGCAGCGCCGCCACGTTGACGGTCAAGCCCTGGGTCGCCACCGTGCTGGCGACGACGGGCGTGAGCTACAGCAGCCCCTATCAGCTCGCACTCGATGCGAGCGGCGCGAAGCTCTACGTGGCCATGGGCGGCAATGGCTCGGTCTATCGGATCGACACCGCCAGCGGCAGCGGTGCCGAGGTGACGCCGGGGACGACGATGAATGCGCCGGTCGGCCTGGCACTGGCGGCCGACGGCACCCTCTACGTGAGCGACCAGCATCGCATCAGCAAGATCGCGCCCAACGCCACGACCGCCAGCACCTGGGTCGGCGGCAGCGCGAGCGGATACGCCGACAGCCCGGCCACCGCGATGTTCAACAACCCCACCGGCATCGCGCTCGACAGCGCGGGCAACCTGTTCGTGGCGGACACGGAGAACAAGCGCGTGCGCAAGGTCGCGGCCGACGGCACCACGAGCACGCTCGCGGGCGACGGCACGCAGGCCTACCTCGACGGCGTCGGCACGGCCGCCCAGTTCGCGCGCCCGCAGGGCCTGGCGCTCAGCCGCGACGGCAAGACGCTCTACGACACCGACACCGACAGTCCCTGCCTGCGCAAGATCGACGTGGCCAGCGCCACCGTGAGCACGCTGCTGGGCGATTGCGCGAACGGCAACGCGGGCGCGGGCGTGGTCGACGGAACGGTGGCCACGCCGGCCAAGCTCGGCTATTCGTACGGCGTGGCGGTGGATGGGCACGACAACGTGTTCCTGACCCACGCCTGGGATGGCGTGGCGCGCGTGGTCACGCCCGCGGGCGAGATCAGCACCCTGCAGGACGGCACCGGCGCGCCGATCGCCTTCAACTTCCCGATCGGCGTGGCGGTGGCCGCCGACGGCACCGTCTACGTGGGCGCGAACCACGGCAACCAGATCCTCAAGCTCACGCTCGCGCCCTGAGCGCGCATGCCCGGTAATGCAACTCGCTCTCGACACGGGGACATTCGTCGAAAAGACGAGGGCGATTCGACGCTCGCCCCTAAGATCGCGGCCTCAGTCATTGGGGAGTAGCTGACCTGCGCAACGCAGGAGCCCGCGTCAACACACTTGGCCTTCGGCCATGGCGCGAGCAGCTTTAGAGCCTGGCAAGACCTTTGACCACGTCACCTCGGTATGGGCCGGGAAGTGGCGTGGTCTTCGCGTCGCTGGCCCAGGGAGTTCTCTTTTCATCATGGAAGCCTTACTCGTATCCACGGGCGTGGTCGCGCTCGGGGAAATGGGCGACAAGACCCAACTGCTCGCGATCATCCTGGCCGCGACCTTTCGCAAACCCTGGCAGATCGTCGCGGGCATCTTCACCGCCACCGTCGTCAACCACGCGGCCGCGGGCGCGCTCGGCGGCTGGGTGGCCCAGGCCATGGGGCCGAACATCCTGCGCTGGGTGATCGGCGCCTCGTTCCTGGCCATGGCCGCGTGGATGCTGATCCCCGACAAGATCGACGACGACGCCGCGAAGACCAAGAGCCGCTTCGGCGCCTTCGGCACCACGGTCATCACCTTCTTCCTCGCGGAGATGGGCGACAAGACGCAGATCGCGACCGTGGCGCTGGCCGCGCGCTATCCCGACGTGGTGCAGGTCGTGATCGGCACCACGCTGGGCATGATGCTGGCCGACGCGCCCGCGGTCTTCCTCGGCGAGAAGATCGCGGCCAAGGTCTCGATGCGGCTGGTGCACGGCGTGGCCGCCGTCATCTTCGGCGTGCTGGGGCTGCTGACACTGTTCAACGTCGGCAACCTGTTCTGAGCCCCGGCGGGCGGCCGCCTACTTGGCGGCGCCCGCCGTGCCCAGGCCCAGCTTGTCGATCACGGCCTTCTCGGTCTTCATGGTGCGCACCGCGTACTGCTTGTAGGCCGCGCTGTCCATGTAGAAGGTCTCCATGTCGAACTTGGCGAGAGACTCCTGGTAGTTGGGCATCTCCATCGCCTTCTTGAAGGCGTCGTGCAGGATCGCGACCACCTTCGGGTTCGCGCCCTTGGGCAGCACCAGGCCGAAGGGCGAGGCCTGCACCATGTCGATGCCCGACTCCTTGAGCGTGGGCGCGTTCGGATACTTCTTCGAGCGCTGCTCGCCCCAGGTCGACAGCAGCCGCAGCTTGCCCTGGTCGACATAGGGGCCCCAGCCCGGCGTGTCGGCGACCGACATCACGTGGCCGCCGAGCACCGCCTGCAGCGATTCGGAGTTGCCCTTGTAGGGCACGTGATTGAACTCCACGCCGGCCTGGATCGCGATCGCTTCCATCGTCAGGTGCAGCGTGGTGAGCGCACCCGGCGTGCCGTAGCTCAGGCGGCCCGGGTTGGCCTTGGCATAGGCGAGGTACTCGCGCATCGACTTGATCGGCGAATCGGCGGGCACCACCAGGCCGAAGGAATAGCCGGCGAGGCCGATCACGTAGCTCAGGTCGTTGGCCGGGTCCCAGTTGAGCTTGGTGGTGTAGGGCAGGCGGAACACCGGCAGCGGCACCTGCGCGAGCGTGTAGCCGTCGGGCGCGGTGGCCTGCATGGTCTGCGCGGGCAGCACGCCGCCCGCGCCGGGCTTGTTCTCGATGATCACCGGCTGGCCGAGGATCTTCGAGGCGTTCTCGGCCAGCACGCGGAAGGGCACGTCGGTCGAGCCGCCGGCGGTGAAGCCGATCAGCACGCGGATCGGCCGCACCGGAAAGGCATCGGACTGCGCGAAGGCGGGAGCGGCGGCGAGGCCGGCGGCCAGCAGCAGGGCGTGCAGCGCACGGCGGGTGAGGGTGGGTTGTTTCATGGCGGGACGTGCGAACGAAGAAAACGGGAAGGGCGGTGCGGCCGCCCCGCGAACGGGACGGGCCGCACCGGCGCCGTCAGGGCGCGGGGCAACCGCCGCGGCTGGCCGAGGAGAACTTGCAGCCGTAGTCGGCGCGCGCCACGGTCGCGGCATCGAGCACCTCGTCGCCGGCCGGCTTCACGCCGTTCTGCTCCCAGTTCGTCATCGCGTCGAAGGCCTGGGTCTGCTCCTCGGTCGTGAAGTCGCAGTGGCTGATGCCGCGGATCGCGCGCTGCACGAGCCACTTCGAGGTGCCCAGCGCATCGGCGCGGCGCTTGTAGATCTGCTCCATGCTGAACGGCACGTAGACGTCGCCCAGCGTGTGGATGGTCACCACCGGCACGTCGATGCGCGCATTGGACTTGGGGAACCAGCGCAGGCCGTCGCGCCGCAGCCGGTTGGCCTCGGGGTCGGCATGCAGCCGGTAGGCACCCTGGTTGAAGGTGACTTCCTCCGGGCTTTGCGCCGGGTCGTTGTCGAGCTGGTAGACGAAGCCGGTGGTGTCGTAGCCGTCGCGGTTGAGGATGCCGTTGATGGTGCCGTCGCGGCCGAAGGTGCCCCACACGGTGGCGTTCATGCTGCCCGCGAAGCCGGCATCGAACATCGGGCGCTCGCCGCCCGTGAGGTTCTTGACGATGGCCTTGTACTTCTCGCCCTGCGCGGTCGTCGCGCTCGGGAATCTCGTGAACAGCGCGGCGCGCACCGTGGGCAGCAGGTCGTTCCAGTTGCTCACGGGCCAGCCGTTGACGGGCAGGCCCGCCAGCTGCTGCGCGGCGATCTGCGAGGCGCCGAAGTAGTTGTAGAGCTCGGTGTCGCCGAGCACGCCGCACATCGGCACCGCGCCGGCATAGCGCACCTTGTGGTTGGCCGTCTCCGTCGCCTCGGCGTCGACCGCGGCCGCGGCCACGTGGCCGCCCAGCGACTGGCCGACGATGTAGGTCTTGCGCGGTGCATCGAGCGTGCGACCGTTCTGCGAGGCGATGCGCTGGAAGGCCAGCGCGAGCGCGTTGGTGTCCTCGACGCCGGCGCGCACGTCGTAGTAGTTCTTGGTGTAGCTCGACGCGGCCCAGGCATAGCCCTGGCCGATCAGGTGCGCGCGGATGGTGGGATCGCTGACGCTCACCACCGGGCCCGTGCCGCCGTAGCCGTGCGCGTACATCACGAGCATGCCGTTCCAGTTCTTCGGCACTTCGACGCGGTAGCCCGCGCCCTCGAGCACGCCCCACCAGCGGTCGGTGTCGGGCGCGCCCGAGATGGCCGCGAACGGCAGCTTGGTCTCGTCGACCGTGAACTGGCGGCTGTCCTGCGCGCGCGTTTCCTCGGGCTCGGGTGCGGCCGGGGGCGGCGGTGCCGGGGGATTGCCGGCGCCCGCGCCGCCTGCACCGGCCTGTTGCGCGGCGATGGCGGCGGCCAGCGCCGCGGCGCTGGCGCCCGACGAATCGCCGCCACCGCCGCCGCAGGCGGCCAGCGTCGCGGCGGCGATGAGCGAGAGAAGGGTGGCGCGGCGGCCCGGATGGCGATGGAACTTCACGAGATGTCTCCTGCGTGTGGGGATGGGTTCCGCGTGAATCTTTTAATTTCGTTCAGCGGAATTAGATTTATGGAACGTTCTTTCGAACGACGGCGAGTATCTTTCCGCTCGCGTTTCTCTCGTATAGGGAATTCCATGAACCGTTTCCAACTGCTGAAAATATAATTCCGTCCAACGAAATTAAATTGAGAGAAACGCATGGGCCGCACCAAGCAGATCGACTTCGAGGAGGGTGCCGACAGCCAGCGCTTCGTGACCGCGCTGGCGCGCGGGCTGGACATCCTGGCCGCCTGGGGCCCCGACGAGAAATGGCTCACCAGCACCGAGCTCGCGCGCCGCACCGGCCTGCCCAAGCCCACGATCGCGCGGCTCGCCTACACCCTCGTCGTGGCGGGCTACCTGCGCCACTCGCGCGAGACCGGCAAGTACGCGCATGGCGACGGCCTGGTCGCGCTCGGCATCACGATGGTGTCGAACCTCAAGCTGCGGCGCATCGCGCGGCCCTACATGCAGGACCTGGCCGACCGCTACGACGCCTCGGTGTCGCTCGGCATCCGCAACGGGCTGTCGATGCTCTACGTGGAGAACTGCCGCTCGAGCGCGCCGCTGTCGCTGGGCCTGGACATCGGTTCGCGGCTGCCCGTGGCGCTGTCCGCGATGGGGCATGCCTACCTCTGCGCGCTCGATGCGAAGGAGCGCGAGCGGCTGCTGGGCGAGATCCGCCTGGCCGACCGCGAGCGCTGGCCGCAGACGCAGCAGGCCATCGAGACCTCGCTCGCCCACTGGCGCGAGCGCGGCTTCACGATGGTCGTGCGCGGCTGGGAGAGCGACATCAGCGGCGTGGGCGCGGCCATCCGGCAGGCCGACGGCAACGTCGTGACCTTCAACGTCGGCGGCTCGGCCAGCCGCTTCGGCCGCGAGCTGCTCGAGCAGGACATCGGCCCGCAGCTTGCGCGCATGGTCAAGGTGCTCGAGTCCTTCGTGCGCGTAGACGACAACTGAGCGGGCGTTGCCCGCGGTGCGCGCTCAGGCGTGCCCGGCCAGTATCCGTTCCGCGTCGCGCCCCGGCGGCAGCCCGAAGGCGCGCGCATATTCGCGGCTGAACTGCGTGGCGCTCTCGTAGCCGACCTCGAAGGCAGCCGAGCTCACGCTCTGGCCATGCGCCACCAGCAGCGTGCGTGCCTGCAGCAGGCGGATGCGCTTCTGGTACTGCACCGGGCTCAGCGAGGTCGCGGCCTTGAAGTGCCGATGGAAGGCCGACGCGCTCATCGAGGCCTGCTGCGCGAGCGCCTCGACGCGCAGCGGCTGCGCGAAGTCGCGCCGGATCCGCTGGATCGCGCGGCTCACGCGCGAGAGCGCGCTGTCGGGCATGGCGATGCCGCGCAGCATCGCGCCCAGCGGTCCCTGCAGCACGCGATAGAGGATCTCGCGCTCGTAGACCGGCGCCAGCGCCGGGATGTCGGCGGGCCGCCGCATCAGCCGCAGCATGCGCACCCAGGCGTCCATCAGGTCCGGCGTGACCGCGGCCACCGAGAAGCCGGCCTCGGGTTTCTGCGCGAGCGCGATCGGCGGCAGGTCGGCGATCAGCGCCGCGATCACCGCCGGCTGCAGGCTCAGGGCCACCGCGAGATAGGGCTCGCCGCCCGGCGCGGGCCGTACCGTTCCGGCCGCGGGCAGTTCGATGGACATCACGAAATAGGTAGCCGGGCCGTAGTGCAGCGTGCGGTCGCCGACGGTCATCGACTTGCCGCCCTGCAGAACCAGGTTGACCATCGGGTCGTAGACCGCGTTGAGCTCGTGCTCGGGAATCTTCCCCTGCACCATGGCCACGCGCGGAATGCCGGTTTCCGTGAGGCGGTTGCGCGCATGCACGGCCAGGTCGCGGAGTTCCGCCAGTTGTTCTTCCATGGGGCGCATCAGATCGCACCGCTGCGTGCATCGCAAGTGCCCGCGTGCCTGCAAGGCAGTTTTGGGCAGGCCCGAGGCAGGAATGGGCAGGCCGCGACGCGGGCCGCCACCTATCGTCGATGCATCACCGATTCAACGAAAGCACGCATGGACATCGTCATCATCACCGGCGCGAGCCGCGGCCTCGGCGCCAGCACGGCCTTGCAGGCCGCCAAACGCGGCATGGGCGTGATCCTCACCTACAACAGCCACGCGGCCGGTGCCGAGGCGCTCGTGCGCACGATCGAGGCCGAGGGCGGCAAGGCCGCGGCTCTCGCGCTCGATGTGGGCCAGGTCGCATCGTTCGCCGGCTTTCGCGACCGGGTTGCGGCAACGCTCGAAGCGACATGGAAGCGCAACAGCTTCGATGCGCTGGTCAACAACGCGGGCTATGGCCTCTTCAACCCGATCGCCACGGTCAGCGAGGCCGAGTTCGACGGCCTGCTCGATGTGCACCTCAAGGGACCGTTCTTCCTGACCCAGGCGCTGCTGCCGCTGATGGCCGATGGCGGCCACATCGTCAACCTCACGAGCGCGACCACGCGCGTCGCGACACCGGGCGTCGCGCCCTATGCCGCCTTCAAGGGCGGGCTGGAAGTGCTCACGCGCTACATGGCCAAGGAGTTCGGTGCGCGCGGCATCCGCGCCAATGCCGTTTCGCCGGGTGCCATCCGCACCGACATGACCAGCGACGCGCTCGACCAGAGTCCCGGCTTCGAGACCCAGCTCGCCGCGCAGACCGCGCTCGGCCGCATCGGCGCGCCCGACGACGTCGGTCGCGTGATCGCGAGTCTGCTGTCCCCCGACAATGCCTGGATCAACGCGCAGACCATCGAGGTGGCCGGCGGCTACAACATCTGAAAAGGCGCTGCCCATGCTCGACCACATCTTCCTGTCCGTCAGCGACGTGCAACGCTCCATCGACTTCTATGCCACCGCGCTCGCGCCACTGGGCATCGCCCATCAGCACGACTACGCGGGCAAGGACGGCCCGCCCGGCCATCCCGACCTGAAGGGCTTCGGCGCCCGGGGCCGCGTGTTCTTCTGGCTGCGGCAAGGCCCGGTGAACGGCGAGGCGGTGCATGTGGGCTTCGTCGCCGCGGGCCATGCCGAAGTCGACGCGGCCCATGCCGCGGCCATGGCCGCCGGCGCCCGCGACAACGGCGCACCCGGGGCCCGCCTGCACTACGACCCGCGCTACTACGCGGCCAACGTGTTCGACCCCGACGGCCACAGCCTCGAGTTCGTCCACAAGAGCTGGCAGCACCCGCCGCGCTAAGGCCGCTACGCCGCGAACAGCGTGGGCCGCAGCGCCCGCGCGGCATCGGCCAGCGCTTCGCGCGTGGCGTCGAAGGGCCAGCGCATGAACTCGTGGATCATGCCGTCGTAGCGCTTCACGCTGACCGGCACGCCGGCCTCGCGCAGGCGTTCGCCATAGGCTTCGCCCTCGTCGCGCAGCGCATCGAACTCGGCCGTGACGATATGGGCCGGCGGCAGTCCGCGCAGGTCCCCGGCCAGCAGCGGCGAGACCAGCGCATGGGTCTTCAGTGCCGCATCGCCGAGGTAGTGGTCCATGAACCAGTGCTGCATCTCGCGGCCGATGTTGCCGTACTGCCCCGCATAGGCCTGGATCGAGGTGTTGATGCGGCGAAAATCGACATCGGGATAGATCAGCAGCTGGTGCGCGATCCGCGGTCCCGCGGCATCGCGCGCCTTCAGCGCGACCACCGCCGCGAGGTTGCCGCCGGCGCTGTCGCCCGCGACCGCGAGCCGATGCCCGTCGGCACCGAGCTGCGCCGCATGCGCGGCCACCCAGGCGGTGGCCGCGAAGGCCGCGTCGACACCGGCCGGGAACTTGTGCTCGGGCGCCAGCGGATAGGCCACCGAGACCACGACCGCCTGCGTCGCCACGGCGAGCGCGCGCGCGAGGCCGTCGTGCGTGTCGAGGTCGCCGAGCACGAAGCCGCCGCCGTGGAAGAACACGATGACCGGCAGCACCTGCTGCGGCGACGGGTGGTAGATGCGCACGTCGAGCGGCCCCACCGCGGTGTCGATGCGCCGGTCGGCGACCGAGGCCACCGGCGCGCCGGGTGGCAGCGCCGCGAGCATGCGGCGCATGCCCTGTCGGATCGCGTCGGGCGCGAGCGTGTGCATGTCGGAGAAGCGGGTGGCGGCGAGGCGATCCAGATGCGCCTGGGCCTGGGGATGAAGCGGCATGTCCTGTCTTCCGGTGGTGAAGGGGACAGCCAATCTACGACTTGAACTTCGGTTCAAGTCAAGCGCTTCTTCGAAGTTTTCTTGCTAACGCACCAGCTCGCGGAAGTTGGCCTTGAACTTCGGGCATTCGACCAGCGAGGCATGTGTGCAAACGGCCGCATGCTTGAGGCTGTCGCGCATGGTCTGCAGCCGCTCGATCTCGTGGTCGAGCTCGGTGGCGCGCTTGGCCATGCTGCGGCGCAGCTCGACGTCCTTGGGCGTGGACGCGAGGAGGCGCCCGATCTGCGCGAGCGAGAAGCCGGCCGACTTCGCGCAGTGGATCAGCGCCAGCCGCGCGACCACCTCGGGCCGGTAGGCGCGCCGCAGGCCGGTGCGGCCCGCGGACTCGATCAGTCCGCGCCGTTCATAGAAGCGCAGCGCCGAAGGCGCCAGGCCGGCGCGCTGCGCGACCTCTGCAATATCGAGCATGGGATGTCTCCATCGTGGATCTCGTCGGCCGGGCCTCAGGCGAATTGCGCGAGGCCATGGCCCACCGACCAATTCTCCTTCGGCGAGTCGACGATGTTCACGAACAGGTCTTCGCCGCGCAGGCCGGGGCTCTCGGCCAGCAGTTCCGCGAGCCGCCGGAACAGCGCCTGCTTCTGCTGCGCGCTGCGCGTGTCGAACACCGTGATCCGGATGTAGACCACGTCGTCGCTGCGCGTCACGCCGTAGGCGTTGCCGTGGCGGAAGTTCGCGGGCTCGTGCTCGCTGAGCGTCATGAAGCGGTTGTCCTCGGACACGCCGAGTGCGTCGCTGAGCGCGCGGCCGAGGCCGTCGAGGATCGCCGCTCGATAGGCCTCGGGCTTGCCGGCACGCAGGAAGACATGGCTGATGGGCATCGTGATTCCTTCAATGGGGTGGTTATGTCGGACGATGCTAGTCATACGAAATTGCTATGGATATTTATATCAACGACAATTTTTCGAAATGATTGCGCGCCCCCTCGATCTCGATGCCGTCCTGGCCTTCATCCGCATCGTCGAGCTCGGCAGCTTCACGCTCGCGGCCGAGGCGTTGCAGACCACGCAGGCCGGCATCAGCCTCAAGCTCAAGCGGCTCGAGGAGCGGCTCGGTTGCCGGCTGGTGGAGCGCACGCCGCGGCACGTGGAGCTGTCGGCCAAGGGCGCGGCCTTTCTCGAGCACGCGCGCGAGCTGCTGGCGGTGCACGACCGCGCGCTCGGCGCCTTCGCGCAGGCGCGGCAGCGGCTCACCATCGGCATCAGCGACCACGTGGCGGGCCCCGAGCTGCCCGCGCTGATCGCGCGCATGAACGCGCAGGACCCGCAGCTGCTGATCGAGATCCGCATCGGCTCCTCGGGCGAGCTGCTGCAGAGCTTCGACCGGCGCGAACTCGACACCGTGATCGTGCGCCTGCATGCGGGCCGCAACGACGGCGAACTGCTGACCGAAGAGCAGTTCGGCTGGTTCGCGGCACCGACCTGGCAGCACCGCGCGGGCGAGCCGCTGCCGCTGGCCACCATGGCCGAGCCCTGCGGCGTGCGCGCGCTGGCTGCGCGGCTGCTCGACGAGGCGCGCGTGCCCTGGACCGAGGTCTTCGTCGGCGGTGGCGTCGCCGCCGTCGCGGCCGCCGTCATGGCCGGCCTCGGCGTGGCCGCGCTGGCGCCGCGCATGCTGCCCTTCGGCGCGGTCGACGTGGGCGCGCGGCTCGGGTTGCCCGAGTTGCCGCGCCTGCCGGTGCTGCTGCACACGCGCGTGGGCGAAGGGCGGCCGCGCGCGGCGCTCGAGGCGCTGTCGGTGGCGTTCCGCAGCGTGGTGCGCGGCTAGTTCAGAGGAAGCCGATCGACAGCCAAGGAACCGCCGCCACCACGATCGTCCCCGCCAGCAGCGCGAGCATGTACCCCACGATCGGCCCGATCCCCGCATCGGGCTGCACGCGCCCGATCGCGCAGGCCGCGTAGTAGCCCACGCCCAGTGGCGGCGCGAACAGGCCCAGGCCCATCGACAGCACCACCACCATCGCGTAGTGCACCTCGTGGATGCCGAGCTGGCGCGCGATCGGAAACAACAGCGGACCGAACAGCACGATCGCCGGGATGCCCTCTAGGACCGAACCCAGGATCACGAAGATCACCAGCGACACGGCCAGGAACATCCCGGCGCCGCCCGGCAGGTTCGCCATCAGCTCGGCGAGCCAGCGCGAGAAGCCCGACTGCGTGAGGCCCCAGGCCATCGCGGTGGCGGTGCCGATGATCAGCAGGATCGCGCCCGACAGCGAAGCGGTGGCCACCAGCATCGGCCCGAGCCGGCGCCAGTCGAACTGCCGGTAGATCGCGATCCCGGCCACCACCGCGTAGACGATGCCGAGGGTCGAGACCTCGGTGGCGGTGGCCACGCCTTCCACCACGGCGGCGCGGATCACGAAGGGCAGGGCGAGCGCGGGCAGCGCCACCAGCGCGAGCCGCAGCACCTGCGACCAGGGTGAGCGCTCGACCCGGCTCAGGTCCTCGTGGCGGCTGCGGAAGTGCACCACCACGCACAGCATCAGCCCGAGGATCACGGCCGGCAGCAGCCCGCCGGTGAACAGCGCCGCGATCGACACGCCAGTGACCGAGCCGATGGTGATCAGCACCAGGCTCGGCGGCACGGTCTCGGTCTGCGCGCCGGTGGCCGCCAGCAGCGCGACCAGCTCGCCGTCGCTGGCGCCACGCTTCTGCATCTCGGGAAACAGCGCCGGCGCAACCGCCGCCATGTCGGCCGCCTTCGATCCCGAGATGCCCGACACCAGGTACATCGCGCCCACCAGCACGTACGAGAGCCCGCCCTTCACGTGGCCGAGCAGGCTCGCGAGGAAGGCCACCATCGCCTTGGCCATGCCGGTCATCTCGATCAGCAGGCCGAGGAACACGAACAGCGGCACCGCGAGCAGGATCAGGTGCGACATGCCCTCGTCCATGCGCCCGACGATCACGGGCAGCGCGGTGTCGGTGGTCAGCGCGAGGTAGCCGAAGGTGCCGAGGCCGAAGGCGAAGGCGATCGGGATGCCGCCGAGCACGCAGGCCAGCACCACGCCGACGAAGAAGACCAGCAGGTTGAGCCGGCCCAGGTCCTCGAACACGGCACGCCCGAAGCCGAAGGCCGCTACCACGATCGCCACCACGCAGACGGCCTTGGTGGTGGTCTTCCAGTCGAAGTCGCGGAACAGCCGCAGCACCGCGAACAGCGCCATCAGCGCCACGCCCGCGGGCAGGGCGGTGGCGCGCCAGGCGTTCGAGATGTCGAGCGCGGGCGTGGTGATGAAGCGTTCCTCCGCGGCGTACTCCCAGGCCGGCCACGCGATCATCGCGAGGAAGGCGAGCGCCGCGCACAGCGCGAGCGCCTCGGCCAGCTGCCGGCGTTCTGGCGCGAGGCCCGACACCAGCGCCGTCATGCGCATGTGCTCGCCGCGCCGCAGCGCGACCACCGCGCCCAGCATCGCCAGCCAGATGAAGAGCATCGAGGCCAGCTCGTCCGACCAGATCAGCGGCTGGTGCAGCACGAAGCGCGCGACCACGCCCGCGAGCAGCACCGCCACGTCGGCCAGCACCAGCGCGCCGGCCGCGACGCTCACCGCGGCGCCGAGCGCCTGCTCGATGCGCGCCGCGAGCGGGTTCGACGCCGCCGAGTCGAAGGTCTGCGCGGGCCCATGGCCGTGCGCGACCGCCAGGCGCTGCGCGCTCATGCCAGCTTGCCCACGCTGCGCTCGAGCAGCGCCCAGGCCTCGTCGCCGTACTTGGCCTTCCACTCGGCGTAGAAGCCGGCCTTGCGCAGCTGGTCGCGGAACGCGGCCGGGTCGGGCTGGTTGATCTGCATGCCCTTGGCGGCCAGCTCCTTCTGCAGCCCGGTGTTGAGCTCGGCCACGTCGGTGCGCTCCTTGAGCGCGGCGGCATTCACGTGCCGCGCGACGATGGTCTGCAGCTCGGGCGGCAGGCGGTCCCAGGCGCGCTTGTTGGCGAGGAACCAGAAGCCGTCCCACATGTGGTTGCTCATCGAGCAGTACTTCTGCACCTCGTAGAGCTTGGCGGTCGAGATGATTGCGAGCGGGTTCTCCTGGCCGTCGACGATCTTGGTCTGCAGCGCCGAATACACCTCGGCGAAGTTGATCGAGGTCGGCGCGGCCTCGAGCGCCTTGAACATCGAGGTCCACAGCGGCGAGACCGGCACGCGCACCTTGAAGCCCTTCAGGTCGGCCGGCGCCGCGATGGGCTTGCTCGAGGACGTGATCTGGCGGAAGCCGTTGTCCCAGATGCGGTCCATCGCGAGGATGTTCGCCTTGGCGATCTGCTGGCGGATGTGGGCGCCGAGCTCGCCGTCCATCGCCTTCCAGACGCTGGCGTAGTCGGGGAACGCGAAGCCCACGCCGCTGATGGAGGCCGCGGGCACCAGGGTGGCGAGGATCAGGCCCGACAGCGTGAAGAACTCGACCCCGCCCGAGCGCAGCTGGCTCAGCATGTCGGTGTCCGAGCCGAGCTGGTTGTTCGGAAAGATCTGGATGTCGACCTGGCCCTGGGTCTCGGCGCGGATCGCATCGGCCATTTCCTTGGCCCGGATGTTCATCGGGTGCGTGACCGGCAGGTTGTTCGCGTACTTGTAGCTGTAGGGCTTCTTCTGCGCGAAGGCGTGGCGCAGCGGCAGGGCCAGCGTGGATGCGGCGGCGGCGGTGCGCAGCACGGTGCGGCGTTGGATGTTCATGGCGCTTGTCTCCTGTTGTGTGGGTTTTCTGGGGATCTGTCGAACGCTGTGGGGGAGGGGATGGAACTTCAGGCGATGGCGACCTCCGCGATCTCTGCGCGCTCGGTCAGCAGCCGGCGGATGTCGTTCTTCGCGACCTTGCCGTAGCCCGACTTGGGCAGCGCGGGCCAGAACAGCACGTGGCGCGGCCAGCGGTATTTGGCGCAGCGGCCGTCGAGGTGGCGCAGGATCTGCTCGGCGTCGATGTCGTCGCGCTCGCACACCAGCACGGCCACGCCGACCTCGCCCCATTTGGCGTCGGGCCAGCCGAGCACCGCGGCCTCGCGCACCGCCGGATGGGTCAGCAGGATCTCCTCGACCTCGCGCGGATAGACGTTGGAGCCGCCCGAGATGTACATGTCGGACTCGCGGCCCGTGATGTAGAGCAGCCCGCGCTCGTCCATGCGTCCGAGGTCGCCGGTGTGGAACCAGCCGCCGCGCAGCGCCTTGGCCGTGGCCTCGGGGTTGTCGAAGTAGCCCGCGAACACGGCGGGGCCGCGGCAGCAGATCTCGCCGACGGCACCGGCCGGCAGGCGCTGCATCTGGGCATCGAGGATCGCGACCTCCATGCCGGTGCGCGGCCGGCCGCAGGAGCCGAGGTTCGCATCGGGATCGGCATCGTCGGCCGAATGCATCGAGGGCGGAAGCACCGTGATGCAGCCGGTGACCTCGCCGAGGCCGAAGTACTGCACCAGCACCGGCCCGAGCTTGTGCAGCGCGCGCTTCTGGTCGGCGCGGTACATGGGCGCGCCGGCATAGACCAGGTAGCGCAGCGAGCCGTGGTCGAAGGCATCGACCGACGGGTCTTCCACCAGCATCTTGACGATGGTGGGCACCGTGAAGAGGTTGCTGACCCGGTGCCGCTCGACCAGCGCCCAGATGGCGGGCGGGTCGAGCCGGTCCGAGGCCGGCAGCACGGTCGCCGCGCCGCGCGCGACATTGAGCAGCGCATGGATGCCCGCGCCGTGCGACAGCGGCGCGACGGCGATCGAGCAGTCGCGCTCGGTGGTGCCGGGGATCAGGTCGGCGAGGTGGTTCGTGACCACGAAGGCGAGTTGCCCATGGGTCAGCACCGCGGCCTTGGGCTTGCCGGTGGTGCCCGAGGTGTAGAAGTACCACAGCGGCGTGTCTTCATCGACCGGTGCCGTGACATTGGGCGCGCCCGCGTGCGCCGCGAGCAGCGCCTCGTAACCCGGCGCATCCTGCGGCGGCACGCCGATCGTCACCACATGACGCAGATGTGCCGAGGCCGCGCGCACGGCATCCACGTGCGCGCCAAAGCAGTCCTCCGCGAGCATCACCGCGGCCCGGCTCGCGCTGCCGAGGTAGGCCACCTCGGGGGGCGTGAGCCGCGCATTCACCGGCACCCAGACCGCGCCCAGGCGGAACGCGGCCCAGCAGCTCTCGAACAGCGCGATGTTGTTGCGCGACTGCACGAGCAGCTTGTCGCCAGGCTGCATGCCGAGCGCGCGCAGCGCATCGACCAGCGCGTCGACGCGTGCGTCGATCTCGCGCCAGGTCCAGGTCCGGTCCTCGAGGATCAGGCCCGGCCGGTCGGGAAACAGCGCCGCGGTCTGCGACAGCAGCACCGAGAGGTTCGCCGCCTGCGCTGCGCTCACACCGCCTCCAGCACGCTGAGGTAGTTGGCGACCGCCGCGCCGCCCATGTTGAAGACGGCGCCGGGCCGGCCCGTGGCCACCTGCATGTCGCCGGCCAGGCCGGTGAGCTGCATCGCCGCCATCACGTGCTGCGACACGCCGGTCGCGCCGATCGGATGGCCGCGCGATTTGAGGCCGCCCGAGGGATTGACCGGCAGCCTGCCGTCCTTGCGCGTCACGCCATCGAGGATCGCGCGCGCACCCTGGCCGTGCGGCGCCAGGCCCATGGCCTCGTACTCGAGCAGCTCGGCGATGGTGAAGCAGTCGTGCGTCTCGACGAAGCCGAGGTCGTCCAGCCCGAGTCCGGCCGCCTCGAGCCCGCGGCGCCATGCAAGCGCCGCGCCCTCGAAGCGCGTGGGATCGCGGCGCGACAGCGGCAGGTATTCGTTGACCTGCGTGCGCGAGCGCCAGCGCACGGCCGGCACGCGGGCCGAGGCCGTCGGCGCGGCCGAGATCACCAGCGCCGCGGCGCCGTCGGAGACCAGCGAGCAATCGGAACGCTTGAGCGGGCCCGCGACCACCGGATTGCGCGCCGACACCTGGCGGCAGAAATCGAAGCCAAGGTCCCGCCGCATGTGTGCGAAGGGGTTGTGCATGCCGTTGGCGTGGTTCTTGGCCGCGATGGCCGCGAGCGCATCGCCCTGGTCGCCGAAGCGCTCGAAGTAGCTGCCCGCGATGCGTCCGAACACGCCGGCGAAGCCCGCGGGCGTGTCGCCTTCCTCCTTCACGTAGGAGCAGCGCAGCAGCGTCTGCGCGACCACCGGGGCGGGCACTGCATTCATGATCTCGAAGCCCACGACCAGCGCATGGCGCACGCGGCCGCTCTGTACCGCGTCGAGCGCGGCCCAGATCGCGGCCGAGCCGGTGGCGCAGGCGTTCTCCATGCGCACGGCCGGCACATGGCGTAACGCCGGCACCGCGAGCGCGACCAGCGAGGCGCTGAAGTCCTGCGGCATGAAGCCGCCGTTGAAGTGGCCGACGAAGACACCGTCGATGTCGGCGGCCTCGAGCCCGGCCGTGTGCAGCGCGGGATTCACCGCATCGCGGATCAGCTGTTCGCTGTCGACCGCGTCGAGCTTGCCGAAGACCGTGTGGCCCCAGCCGGTGATGAAGGCGTTGTCGTGGTTCATGGCGTGCGGCTCCTTCAGGCGTGCGCGGCTTCGGCGGCGCGCTCGGACGGCAGTCCGCGGCGCAGGGTCGGCAGGCCGACGCCCGCGGCATCGAAGCCGCCATCGACCGCGATCACCTGGCCGTTGATGAAGCTGGCGGCGTCGCTGCACAGGAAGCCCACCGTGTTCGCCATCTCCTCCACGCTGCCGTAGCGCCCGAGCGGAATCGCGTCGTAGTAGTCGGAGCGGATCGCCACGCTGTGGACCAGCTTGGCCATCTCGGTCTCGACCGGGCCCGGCGCGATCACGTTCACGCGCACGCCGGCATTGCCGAGCTCCACCGCGTACTGCTTGGTCAGGTGGATCAGCGCCGCCTTGCTGGTGCCGTAGGCCACGCGCAGCGTGCTCGCGCGCAGGCCGGAGATCGAGGCCACGTTCACCACCGCGCCGCCACCGGCCTGCACCATCAGCGCGCCGAAGGCCTGGGTGCAGAGGAAGGCGCCGTCGAGGTTGGTGCCGAGCACCGTGCGCCAGTCGGCGAAGCTGGTCTCGGCCACGCGCTTGAACACCGCCACGCCCGCGTTGTTGACCAGCGCGTCGACGCGGCCGAAGCGCGCGACCACCGCATGCGCGGCCGCATCGACCTGCGCGGGATCGGACACGTCGCAGTTCACGGTCAGCACGCGGTCGGGCTGGGCGAGCGTGCGGCCGGTCGCCTCGAGCGTGGCGCGGTCGTTGTCGAGCAGCGCGACCTGGTGGCCGTGCGCGAGGAACCATTGGCCGATCGCGAGGCCGATGCCGCGCGCGCCGCCGGTGACGACGGCGACGCGCCGGGAGGAGGAGGTGTCTGTCATGGGAGTCCTGCAGTTGTCGAAATCAGTTGTCGAGATCAGTCGTTGTCGTCGGCGGGCAGCCACTCCTCGAGCGTGACCTCGAAGGTGACGCACACGGTGTTGGCGCCGGCCACGAAGGGCCCGCCGTAGACCCGGCCCTCGGTGTCGGCGACCACGCCGGTGAGGGCCGAGCGCAGGCTGCCGTCGGGCTGCCGGCGCACTTCGCCGGCCAGGCTCACGACCTCGATGGCCGGGCCGCGGATCACCTGGCAGGCGCCGTCGGGGCGCTCGAGGCAGGCGTCGATCAGGCTGCCGAGCGCGCCGCGCACGAAGGCGTGGCGAAAGCCCTGGGCCACGCAGAGCTTCTCGACGCCCTGCATCAGGTCTTCGTTGGGGCCGATGCGTGCGTAGGCCACGCGGCCCATGCGGCCGCGTTCGATCCGGTGGACTTCAGACATGGCCGGCCCTGGCCTCGGGGCGCATCAGCGGCATGCGCGTCTCCTCGTCGTAGGCCACGCGCAGCTCGAAGCTGTCGAGCGCGGTCACGAGCACCGTGACCGGCACGCGGCCGACCACGCTGCGGTCGCAGAGGATGTGGCCGCCGCGCACCGCGCCGTCCGCCTCGCAGAAGGCGCCATGGCAGTGGACCAGCGGCGTGTTCGACGCCGAGCGGCCCAGCGTGGCATTGCCGAAGATCAGCCGCGCGCCGCGCAGCGGCACCGGCGCGCCGTAGGTGGCGAGCACGCGGCCCGAGGGGTCGGGCAGGGCCATGCAGAAGCTCAGGCTCTCGAGGTCGCCGCCGAGCAGCGTCATCGAGGCGCTGTGCACCGCCTCGCGCGCCAGGGCCTCGACCAGGCCCTCGTGCAGGGTGCGGCCCGCGGGCAGCAAAAGCCGGAAGTGCCGACCGTGGTCGGCACGCATGTGGTTGATCCTCACGGGGCCGCTGGGCCCAGGGTGGACCACGGTCCTTGCTCGTGGCAGGGCCGTCGTCGACTGCTTGTTCACGTTGTCTCCTGACTGCGCGGCAGGGGGTAGGGCCGGCGCATGGCCGCGGAGTCTAGGAGCCCCGATCCATAGCAACAAATCTACAATTCAGATCGATCAATACAGGATTCAGATCGATGGAACTCCGCCACCTGCGCTGCCTGGTCGCCGTCGCCGAGGAACTCCACTTCGGCCGCGCCGCCGAGCGCCTCAATCTCTCGCAACCACCCGTGAGCCTCGCGATCAAGGAGCTGGAGGAGGAACTCGGCGTCGCGCTGTTCGAGCGCAGCTCGCGCCGCATCGCGATCACGCGCGCGGGCGAGGAGGCCCTGCGCGACGCGCGCGCCGTGCTCGGCGGCATGGAAAGCCTGCGCCGCCATGCGAAGGACGCGGCGGCCGGCCTCAAGGGCTCGATCGCGGTCGGCTTCATCAGCCTGCCGGCCTACACCTTCCTGCCGCAGGTGCTGCGCGACTTCAACGAGAACCATCCCAATGCGAGCATCGCGCTGCGCGAGGGCATCACCGAGCAGATCATGGCCGACGTGCAGTCGGGCCGGCTCGACATCGGCCTGATCCTGCAGCCGGCCGAGATGCCGCCCACGCTGGACTCGCGGCTGGTGCAGAAGGACACGCTGATCCTCGCGCTGCCCGAGACGCACGCGCTCGCGCGGCCCGGCAGCGTGGCGCTCGAGCGCTTCGCGAGCGAACGCTTCCTGGGCTTCGAGCGCCACATCGGACCGCAGATGTTCGATGCCATCGTCGCCACCTGCATGCGGCGCGGCTTCAGCCCGCGCATGTTTCCGGCGCGCCAGATGAACACCATCGTGAGCCTGGTCTCGGGCGGCGTGGGCGTCGCGCTGGTGCCGGCCTGCGTGAAGGCACTGCATCGCGAGGGCGTGGTGTTCCGTCCGCTCAAGGGCGAGAAGACGCATGTCGACACGCTGGTGGTCTGGCGCAAGTCGGACGAGTCGCCGCTGCTCAAGGCCTTTCTCGCGCTGCTGCCGAGGCTGCGCGACTGACGCGCCGACTTTCTCAAAAGAATACGGACAGACGGTCCTATCCCTCGAGCGCCCGGGCAATTATTCTTTTCCGCCAGCAGACATCACCCACGCGGTGAGCCTGCCCCGGGTGCGGAACAGGGAGGGAACGCACCCGCGCGTCCATGCGCCATTCATGACTCCAAGACGGTTCCTTTCGGGGGACCGTGTGGACGCGAATTTCCGATGCCCCTTCAAGACGGTGCCGGCCTGGTTCGCCGTAGCGCGAGCCTGTCCGGTGAATTTCATGAATGCAGCACAGGACAACCCACATGAGAGCTGGTCTTCACGCCGCGCCGCGGCCCAAGCGTCTTCGTCTCGCGATCACCGGCCTGATCGTGCTCGCGCAACTCGCGCCCCTCGCGACCGCGCAGGGCACGGCGAACCCCGCCGGTGCACCGCCAGCGCAGCTCGAGCAGGGCCGCATCTGGTCGGTGCGCGTGTCCTATGCGACGCGCGAGGACATCCAGCGCCTGTCGCGCTGGATCGATCACATGCGGGTCGACAAGGTCGGCAAGACCATCGCGACGGAACTCGACTCGCGCGGCGTCGAGCGTTTGCGCAGCATGGGCTATGCGGTCGAGATCGATGTCGAGCGCTCCGAGAAGATCCACGGCTTTCAGCGTGAGCGGCAGCAACAGCTGCTGAAGCTGGGCAAGCCCGGCGATCCGCTGTTCGACGGCAACGCCGCCTGCTATCGCACCGTCGAGCGGGCCAATCTCGACATCGATGCGCTGGTGGCGCAATACCCGAAGCTGATTCGTGTCGTCCCAGTGGGCCAGACCTGGGTGCAGACGCAACTGCTCTCGTTTCGCAACGTGCTGATCAAGTACCTGCCGCAGAGCGTGCTGAGCACGATCGATTTCGATCTGCTGCCCGACAGCGAGGCCAACCCGCTGCGTGCCGTCGTCATCGGCAACCAGGAACGCATCCAGGACAAGACCGTACCGCGCATGGTCACCACCTCGTCGATCCATGCGCGCGAATACACGCCGGCCGAGATCTCCACGCGCTTTGCCGAATGGCTGGTGAAGAACCACGGCACCGATCCCACGGCCACATGGCTGCTCGATCACAACGAGTTCCACTTCATCCTGCATGCGAATCCCGATGGCCGAAAGCTCGCGGAACAGGCCGTGGCGCAGAACCTCGGAAGCGGTTGGCGCAAGAACGTGAACCTGGTGGACGGCTACTGCAAGTCGCCCGATAACGAGGTGCTGGCCCAGTTCATCGGGCCCGTGGATTCCGGCGTCGACCTGAACCGCAACTTTCCGTTCGGCTGGAACAGCACCAAGGGCAAGGGATCGAGTGGCGACGCGTGCGAAGGGGACTTCCGGGGCAAGGCCGCTGCCTCGGAGCCGGAAACGGCCGCGATCGTCCGGTACGTCGCGGGCACGCGCCAGCAGGACGGCAGCTTTGCGGGCGGCCTGCTGCAGGACCGGCGAATCGCCGCGGCCAACGATTTCTCGACCGGCGCGCCCAGCGACTACGAAGGCCTGTACCTCGACATCCACAGCTTCTCGCAACTGGTGCTGTGGCCCTGGGGGATTCGGCGCGACACCTTGGGCGGAGACTCCAAGACCGCGAACGACGACGGCATGGCGGCCTTCGCGCAACGCCTCGCCTGGTACAACGGATATGCCGCCGATCAGATCGTCGGCTACGACACCGACGGCACGACCACCGACACCTTCTATGGCGAGCTCGGCGCGCCTTCGTTCACGATCGAGCTGGGCACCTCCTTCTACGAGCCCTGCGAGGAGTTCGAGAAGAACACCTTCCCGAAGAACGTGGCGTCGCTGCGCTATGCGGCACGCACGCTGAAGGCGCCGTACCAGCTTCCACTCGGGCCCGACGCCGCGGACCTCAAGCTCTCCGCCACCAGTGTCAGGCAGGGCGAGTCCGTCACGCTCACGGCCACGATCGACGACGACCGCTATCGCTACGCCGAGGGCGACAGCGACTGGCCGGTGACCAGGCACGACCCGCAGCCCATCCAGGCCGCCAACGCCTACATCAACACGGTGCCCTGGGACAGCGCGGCCAAGGCGATCCCGCTGAGCGCCACCGCCGACATCGCCTTCGGCGCGGGGCCCAAGGTGACGGTCTCGGGCGTCATCGACACATCGGCCTTCCTGCCGGGCAAGCACCTGCTCTACGTGCAGGGCGTGAACCAGAAGGGCAGGGCCGGTCCGCCCGACGCGGTCTTCCTGGAGGTACTGGCCAAGGAAGCACCGCAGCCCTGCCCGCCGACGCCGTCGGCGAGCTGACCGACCTTGCCTCGTCTTCGACATCGGGAGTCACATCATGCAGATCCAACTCGTGGTCTTCGCGCGGCGCCTGTGCGCGCTGTTCTTCTGCCTTGCGGTTGCCGCCTGCGGCGGCGGCGATGGAGGCGGCGCCAGCTTCATGCCCGTGGGCATCGCCCCCGGCACCGGAACCATCGCGCCGGTCATTCCGCCGGTCACCGAAAGCAACTGCAAGTCCTAGCGTCGTCGCCGTGCATCGCGGCGCCGTTCACCTACATCCCACGATCGACAAGGAGTGACCATGAGAAGTGATGTTCGTCCGCGCCGCCCCAAGCCGGCCAACCGCGTCTGGTGCGCCCCGCTGCTGTGCCTCGTGCTGTCGGCTTGTGGCGGAGGCGATGGCACGAGCATCTCTCCGCTTGCCATGGCGCCACCAGCGACGGCCGGGGATGGCACTGCCGCGCCCGTTCCGCCGATCGCTCCCGCCGTCGTGCCGCCCTCGCTCGAAGGCATCGAGTACCTCGACATCGCGGGCCTGAGCGAGAAGATGGCGCAGGGCGCCACCTCGCGCGACATGGCGACCTACTTGCTGGCTCGCATCGATGCGCTCGACAAGAAGGGGCCGGCCGTCAATGCCGTCATCGAGCTCAACCCCGACGCCATGGCCATCGCCGACCAGCTGGACGCGGAGCGTGCCAGCGGCAAGTCGCGCGGGCCGCTGCACGGCATTCCGGTCTTCCTCAAGGACAACATCGACACCGGCGACAGGATGCAGACCGCGGCGGGCTCGCTGGCGCTGGTGGGGGAGCCCGCGCCGCAGGACGCCTTCGTCGCGAAGAAGTTGCGCGAAGCAGGCGCACTGATTCTCGGGAAGACGAATCTCAGCGAGTTGTCGGGCTTTCGTTCCCTCTTCCTCCCCAGCGGATGGAGCGGGCGAGGTGGCCAGACATTGAATGCACATGTGCTGGACGGAGAACCTTGCGGATCGAGTGCGGGATCGGCCGTGGCGGTGGCTGCGGGCTTCGTGCCCATCGCGATCGGCACCGAGACCGATGGATCGATCCTGTGTCCCGCGGCGATGAACGGCATCGTCGGTATTCGCCCCACGCTGGGCTTGGTGAGCAGAACAGGTGTCGTCCCGATCGCGAGCATTCAAGACACCCCGGGCCCGATGGCACGCACGGTGCGCGATGCGGCCCTCCTGCTTTCCGCGATGGCGGCCGCCGATCCGAAGGACACGGCCACGGCCGACGCACAGGCGCACGCGGTGGATTTCACGAAGTTCCTGAGCCCCGACGGCCTGAAGGGCAAACGCATCGGCTATGCGCCCGGCCTGTATGCCACAGCCGACTTCTATCCCGACTTCATGGGCGCACTGGACACCCTGCGCCGCCTCGGCGCCACGGTAGTAACCGTGGAGAGCCCCAACGAATCCGAGGTCGATGAATGGACGCTGCTGACGTATTACTTCGGCAGGGAACTGAATGCATACCTTGCAACCAGAACCGGGCTTCCCGTCAAGAACATCGAGGAACTGCAGGCGTTCAACAAGACCACGCCCTTGCGTCCCGATGGAACACCCTACTCGCAATGGTGGATCGATCAGGCCGTCGCTCTGCTCGGACCTCCCACCGTTCCCTATGAGCAACTGGCCCGCGAACAGAAGGACCGGGTGGCCGGCGAGTTCGATCGCGTCCTGTCGTCGAATGGGCTCGATGCCCTCGTGAGCCCGGGGCGCAGCGGCGCCATGGCCGGCTACCCCGGCATCACGGTTCCGATGGGAATCGACAGCGGCGGCATGCCCGTTGCGATCTTCTTCGTCGGCACGCGCTGGAGCGAACCCACGCTGCTGTCGATCGCCTACGGCTTCGAGCAGGCCACGAAGGCAAGGCGCAATCCGCAGTTTCGCAAGAATGCCCCTGTGCCATGAGCCTCAACCCGACGGCAGCAGCAGCTCCAGCACGGCCACTGCCACACCGCCCAGCGCGCACAGCCCGCTGCTGACCCGCAGCGCCCTGACATCGCGCGCTTCGCAGCCCTGCCGCCGGGCGGCCCATGCGGCGTAGCCGATCCCCGCCGCGAGCACGAAGCCCATCCAGCCGCCCGCGCCGATCACCGCGCACCTCGCCGATGAACGGGAGCCGGCAAAGGCCGCAGGCGATAACCGAGCCGCAAAAGGCCCGGCATCACTTCGATGCAATACAGGAGGAAGGGATTCGGCATCGGCTGCGCATGCAGCGTTCGATGCAGGGTCCGCAGGACCCGAAGAAGCTCGGCCATGGCAACACCTCGACAAGGTTGCAGGGCCGTCCCTCAATGTGCGTCAGCGCCGAAGTCGTCCTCGGCGCGTCTCGATGCCGTGCGCATCGAGCGCGCCGAGGATAGCAGCCGCATGCGCGATGTCGCGCGAATCGGCCTTCATGTCGAACGGTTATGCGGTTCAACGCGCTTCGGCCGCCCAGGCGAGGGCATCGGCGCCGGCCGGGATGCGCATCGGCGCCGCGGGATCGGTGGCCGCGCGCCACACGGCCTCGGCGACGTCGAGCGCCTGGGTGGTCGGGGCGGAAGTGTCCTGAAACTCCGCGAAGACTTTCTGCGCGAGCTCCGCATAGTCCTCGTGATCGAAGCCCGCCATGTTCGGCCGCGCGTTGTCGCCGAAGCGCGTTTCGGGCGAACGGCCCGGCAGCACCAGCCGCAGCCGCACGCCCAGCGGCTCGAGCTCGATCGCCATCGACTCGGTGAAGGCATTGACCGCCATCTTGCTCGCGCGGTAGGCCGCGATCAGCGGCAGCGCCTTCAGCGTCACGCTCGAGGTGACGTTGACCACCACGCCCGCGCGGCGCTGCCGGAACTGGGGCAGCACCGCCTGCATCAGCGCGAGGGTGCCGAAGGTGTTGGTCTCGAAGAGCTGGCGCACGGTAGACAGCGGCGTGAGCTCGGCCGGCGAGGCCGCGCCGAAGCCCGCGTTGTTGACGAGCACGTCGATGGGGCCGGCCTCCTCCACAGCACGCTCGATGCTCCGTGGATCGGTGACGTCGAGCGCGAGCACGCGCAGGCGCGGCGATGCGGGCAGCAGCTCGGTGCGCGGGGTGCGCATGGTGGCGATGACCTGCCAGTCGCGGTCGAGGAAATAGCGCGCGGTTTCGAGGCCGAAGCCCGAGGAGCAGCCGGTGATGAGAACGGTCCGGGTCATGGAGATCCTTGATGAGAAGGGAGTGATCGATCCCTGACGATAGGTCGCCGGGGCCGGACTTGCTACGATCCCGAGTCCGAGTCTCATCAGGAATCGTCCGAACATGGTGGATCCCCTGGCCGAAGTGGTCATGCTGCTGCGGCCGAGCGCGCGCTTCTCCAAGCGCGTGTTCGGCGCCAGCCCCTGGCGCATCGAGCGCTCCGATGCGGGCGAACCCTTCTACTGCGTGATCCTCGAGGGCGGCTGCCGCCTCGCGGTCGATGGGGGCGAGGCGCTCGAGCTGCAATCGGGCGACTTCGTGCTGGTGCCCGCGGCCCGGCACATCGCGCTCTGCAGCCTCGCGCCGCCGCCACCGGGCGTGCAGACCGCGCCGCCGGTGCCGCTGGGCAACGGCGAATTCAGGGTGGGCGATGCACGCGGCGCGATCGACCTGCGCATGCTCGCGGGCCACTGCAGCTTCGATTCGCCCGATGCCTCGTTGCTGGTGTCGCTGCTGCCGCAGTTCGTGCACGTGCGCGGCGAGGAGCGGCTCGCGATGCTGGTGCAGTTCGTGCGCGAGGAGTCGCACGAGCAGCGGCCGGCGCGCGAGCTCGTGCTGGCGCGGCTGCTGGAACTGCTGCTGATCGAGGCGCTGCGCTCCACCGGAGGAACGAACGCCTCGTCGGGGCTGGCGCGCGGCCTCGCCGAGCCACGCCTCGCTGCCGCGATCCGCGCGATGCACGAGCGCCCGGCGCAGGACTGGACGGTGGCCGAGCTCGCGCACGAGGCCGCGCTCTCGCGCTCGACCTTCTTCGAGCGCTTCGGCCGCACGGTCGGCGTGGCGCCGATGGAATACCTGCTGGCCTGGCGCATGGCGCTCGCGAAGGACCTGCTGCGGCGCAACGCGGGCAGCGTGGCCGAGATCGCACAGCGCGTGGGCTACAACGCCGCGAACACCTTCAGCAGCGCCTTCGCGCGGCACGTCGGGCTGCCGCCGACGCGGTATGCGCGCGAGCACGCGGGCCTCGCTCAGGTGCCGGACGGTGCCTGAGCGCGGCGTTCACGCCGTCTCGGCCGGCACGTAGACCACGCCCTCCATCAAGCGTCGCGCCGTGCGCTGAAGACCCAGCGCCGTGAACCGCGGCAGCGCCGCACCGGGCTGCGCGACGACCTTGACCGCCATCACGCCCAGCGGATGGCCGATGCGCAGCACCTCGCCGCGCAGCCGGTCACCCGTGGCCGCATGGACCAGCGTGCCCGGAATGCGCGAGGCCGCCGCGGTGCAGATCGACCCCGTGCCCGCCATGCTGTCGTGGCACTTGCCGAGGAACACGAGGCGTGCGCGCAGATCGCTGTCCTCGCGCCCGGCCGGCGCCACGATCACGGCCAGCGGCAGGCCCGGCAGATGCACGTCCCGCCAATGCGCGTAGAGCCCGATGCGCTCGCCGGCCCGGGCCTGGATCTCGCCGATGGTCTCGATCAGCGCGCGGTCGCCGCCGATCGCAGTCGGCAGCTCGTCGCCGTGGAGCCCGAGCGACTCGGCCGCGATGAAGACGCAGGGCGTGGCCGCATCGACGATCGAGACCTGCACCTCGCGCCCGTCCTCCAGCGCGATCGCATCGTCCGGCTGGCCCGTCGGCAACAGGCGGCCCGTCTTGGCACCGAGCGTGTCGGTGTAGTCCATGAGGATCTCGGCCCCGGTGCCCGGCACGCCCGCGATGGCGCAGTCGCCCGTCACGCGGGCCTTGCCGTCGCGCACCTGCACGCGCGCGACCAGCACGGTGCCCGTGTTCGTGTTGTGGATGCGCACCACGGTGAGCGGCTCGACCGCTTCGACCAGCCCCTCGTCGACCGCGAACGGCCCCACGGCCGAGGAGATGTTGCCGCAGTTGGCGTCGTAGCCGATCAGGTCGCGCTCCACGTCGCATTGCGCGAAGGTGTAGTCGACATCGGCATCGGGCCGCGTCGACGGACCGATCAGCGCCACCTTGGACGTGACCAGCCGCGAGCCGCCCATGCCGTCGATCTGCAGCGGGTCGGGCGTGCCCATGGCGCGCTTGAGGAAGGCGTCACGCGCCGGGCCCGGCGGCGGCACGTGGCGCAGGTGGAAGAACAACGCCTTGCTGGTGCCGCCACGCATCAGCACGCAGGGCACGCCATGCTGTTCGCCGAAGGTGCTGGAGTCGTCATGCGCCATGGCTTACTCCGGCGTGACACCAGCGGCGCGCGCGGCCTCGCCCCACTTGCGGTTCTCGGCGACCAGGAAGGCCTTGAGCTGCTCGGGCGACCCGCCCTCGAGCTCGC
The DNA here is from genome assembly GCF_059418345.1 of Variovorax sp. GW821-FHT09B01. NCBI lineage: Bacteria > Pseudomonadati > Pseudomonadota > Betaproteobacteria > Burkholderiales > Comamonadaceae > Variovorax > Variovorax sp. GW821-FHT09B01. The sequence continues at coordinate 475,598 of NZ_JBWKPQ010000001.1, forward strand.
TGCCCGAGGTCTCGGCCGAACGGATCACGTCGGGGCGGCGCTGCGCCTGGAGCAGGGCCTTGTTGAGCTTCTCGACCACGGCGAGCGGCGTGGCGGCCGGGGCCAGCACGGCGGTCCACGACGCGACCTCGAAGCCCGGATAGCCCTGCTCGGCGATGGTGGGAACCTGCGGCAGTTCCTTGTAGCGGCCCTTGCTCGACACGCCCAGCACCTTGAGCTTGCCCTGGCGCACCTGCGGCAGCACCAGCCCGCCCGCGTCCATCATCACGTCGATCTGGCTGCCGATGAGGTCGGTGAGCGCGGCCGACGAGCCCTTGTAGGGCACGTGCACGATGTCGGCGCCGGCCGCCTTCTTGAGCATCTCCATCGCGAGGTTGGCCGTGATGCCGCGCCCGCCCGATCCGTAGTTGAGCTTGCCCGGATGGGCCTTGGCATAGGCCACGAGGTCGGCCAGCGTGTGGAACGGCGAGGCCGCCGGCACCACCACGTAGAGCCGGCCCACGCCGTTGAGCATGACGGGCGCGAAGTCCTTGACCGGGTCGTAGCCGGGCTTGGCGTAGATCGAGGGATTGATGGCCAGCTGGCCCGAGGTGCCCAGCAGCAGCGTGTAGCCGTCGGGCGCCGCGTTGCGCACGTCCTGCGCGCCGAGGATGCCGTTGGCGCCGGCCTTGTTGTCGACGAACACCGGCTTGCCGAGGATCTCGGTGAGCGCGATCGACAGGGCGCGCGCGCCGGTGTCCACGGTCTGCCCGGGCGGATAGCCGACGACGATGCGGATCGGGCGCGAGGGATAGCCGTCGCCTTGCGCCCATGCGAGCGAGGGTACGAGCGACGCGGTGGTGGCTGCGGCCGCGCACTGCCCGAGGAAGCGGCGGCGAGAGGGGTTCGAATGCATGAAGTCTCCTTGGAATGTGTTCGGGGAACGGGGATGGCTCAGGCCGGGTCCAGCACCGATCGCGGCACCCAGGCCGTGCCGTCCATCAGGCGGCGCGCCGTGCGCGCGAAGCCCAGCGCCTCGAAGGCCAGCGGCCGCGAGGCCTCGCAGCGACCCTGCACGTCGACGCGCATCGCGCCGAGCGGATGGCCGATGTGCAGGCTGTCGGGCGCGACGCGTTCGTCGATGCCGCGTGCCGCCGCATGCACCACCGAGCCTTCGACGCTCGCGCAGGCGGCGGTGCAGATCGCGCCGGTGCCCGCCATGCTTTCGTGGCAGCGGCCGTAGAACACCAGCCGCGCGCACAGGTCGACCTGCGCGGCCGCCACGGCGCGGCCCTGCGCATCGGCATAGGCGGTGGGCGGCGCGACGATCACGACCAGCGGCAGCGCGGGCGACACGCTGTCGGCCTCGCGCCAGTCGGCGCACAGGCCGAGCAGGGCAGCGGCGCGCGCACGCAGGGCCTTCAAGGTCGACAGCAGCGCGGCATCGGCATCGATCGCGTTCGGCAGCTCGGTGCCCGATAGACCCAGCGAATCGGCCGCGACGAAGACGCAGGGATTGCCGACGTCGCAGAGGCTGACTTCGAAGCGCCGCCCATCGTCGAGCGCGATCTCGTCGCGCGCTTGGCCCGTGGGCATGCCGCGGCCGGTCTTGGCGCCGATGGTGGCGCGGTAGTCCATGAAGATCCGTGCGCCGGTGCCGGGCACGCCGGGAATCGCGAAGTCGCCGCGCACGCACGCATGGCCGTCGGCCACGGGCACGTGCGCCACCAGCAGCTTGCCGGTGTTCGTGTTGTGGATGCGCACGCGCGCCACGGGGCCTTCGGCGGGCACTAGCCCGGCGTCGATCGCGAACGGCCCCACGCCCGCCGAGATGTTGCCGCAGTTGCTCGTGAAGACCACGCGGCCCTCGCCCGGCGGCACGATGCCGTAGGTGTAGTCCACGTCGGCCTCGGGATGCGTGGGCGGCCCGACGATCGCGAGCTTGGCCGTGACCAGCCGCGAGCCGCCGAGGCCGTCGATCTGCAGCAGGTCGTGCGCGCCGAGCAGCGCCATCAGCACGCGGTCGCGCCGCGCGCCCGCAGGCGGCAGGTCGGCGGCGTTGAAATAGAGGCCCTTGCTGGTGCCGCCGCGCAGCACGGTGCACGGCACGCCGACCTGTTCGCCCATGACTTGCATCGCATCAATCCTCGAGCGGGAAGCGCTTGACCAGCGCAGCGAGGCGCGCATCGTCCTCGCGGATCATGGTCTCGAAGGCGGCGGGGCTGGTGAAGGCCGGCTCCGCCCCCGCGACCGCCAAGGCCTCGCGCACATGGGTGTCCTTGCCGGCTTCGCGCGTGGCATCGGCGATGGCGCGCGCGATCGCGGGCGGCGTTCCCTTGGGCGCGAACACGCCGTACCAGGTCACCGAATAGGAGTCGGGCCAGCCGGCCTCGAGACTGGTCGGCACCTCGGGCAGGGCCTGCGCGCGCCGTTCGCCATTGGTCACGAGGATGCGCACGCGCCCGGCCTTGTGCAGCGGCATCGCGGCCGTGATGCCGGTGAAGGCCATCGTGAGGTTGCCCGAGACCAGGTCGCCCACGATCGGCGAGGTGCCCTTGTAGTTGACGACCGCGAGGTCGCGCAGCTGGTAGTCGGCCGCGAACTTCTGCGCCCGCACCTTGGAGCTGTTCTCGCCGCTGCCCGCGTTGCAGGGCCTGGTGCGGCAATGGGCGATGAGCTCGGGCAGGGTCTTGAAGGGCAGGGTGGCCGTCATCACCAGCGCGGTCGGCGAGGTGGCCACCGCGGTCACGGGCGTGAGCCGGGTCACGGGGTCGATGGCCTTGAGGCTGCGCTGATACTTCATCAGCAGCAGCGAGGGCACCTGGAAGAGCAGCGTGTAGCCGTCGGGCGCGGCCTCGATCACGCGCCGGGTGCCGATCAGGCCGTCGGCGCCGCCGAGGTTCTCGACCAGCACCGGCTGCTTCCACAGCACCGACAGCCGGCTGGCGACGGCGCGCGCGGTGGCGTCGGTGCCGCCGCCGGGGTTGTAGGGCACGACCAGCGTGACCGGGCGTTGCGGCGCCCAGGCGGTCTGGGCCTGGACCGCGGCGGCATGCAGGCCGCAGGCCGCGCAGAGCGCGGGCAGGCAGCGGCGCGCCATCTTGCGTGTGGATGTGTCGAACATGAAAGGCGGTCTCCGGTGATCAGGATTGCGGCACGGCAGCCGCCGGCCAGGCCCAGGGGCGGGCCGCGCGGTCGCGCGCCTGCCAGGCATCGACGGCACCGTGCAGCTTGAGCGTGCGGCCGATGTCGTCCAGCCCTTCGAGCAGGGCCTCGCGGCGCAGCGGATCGACCTCGAAGGACAGCGCGGCGCCGTCGGGCAGCGCGATGCGCTGCGTGCGCAGGTCGACCTGCCACGGCCCGTCGGCGCTGCAGGCCGCATGGGCACGCGCGAGTTCGGCCGGTGCGAGGCGGATCGGCAGCACGCCGTTCTGGAAGCAGTTGGCGTGGAAGATGTCGCCGAAGCTCTCGGCGATCACGCAGCGGATGCCGCGCGCCAGCAGTGCCCACACGGCGCCCTCGCGCGACGATCCGCAGCCGAAGTTGCGGCCGGCCACCAGGATCGGCGCCTCGCGCCAGCGCGGCTGGTTGAGCACGAAGTCCGGGTCTTCGCTGCCGTCGGCGCGAAAGCGCAGCGCCTCGAAGGCCCAGGGGCCGAGCTCGCCGCGCGCGAGGCTGGTGAGGCGCTCGATGCGCACGATCAGGTCGGTGTCGACGTTGTCGATGGAAAGGGGCGCCGCGGCGCCGCGCAGGAGGGTGAAGGGCTGCATGCTCAGAGGCTCCGTGGATCGGCGATGGCGCCGGCCAGCGCGGCCGCGACGGCGCTGGCCGGGCTGGCGAGGTGGGTGCGCGCGCCCGGTCCCTGGCGGCCGACGAAGTTGCGGTTCGAAGTCGAGACCACGCGCTCGCCCGGCGCCGCCTGCTCGCCATTGGCGGCCACGCACATGCTGCAGCCCGGCTCGCGCCATTCGAAACCGGCTTCGCGGAACAGCCGGTCCAAGCCTTCGCGTTCGGCCGCGCGCTTGACGTTCTCCGAGCCCGGCACCACCCAGGCCCGCACATGCGAGGCCACGCGCCGACCGCGCAGCAGCGCCGCGGCCTCGCGCAAGTCCGACAGCCGCGAGTTTGTGCAAGAGCCGATGAACACGCGGTCCACGCGCTGGCCCTGCAGCGGCGCGCCGGCCGCGAGCCCCATGTAGTCGAGCGCGCCCTGCCAGGCCTGGCGCTGCGAGGCGTCGGTGGCATCGGCGGGATCGGGGATGCGCGCGTCGATCGCGATCGCATGCTCCGGGCTCGTGCCCCAGGTCAGCGTGGGCGCCACGGCGCTCGCGTCGATCCGTGCTTCGCGCGCGTAGACCGCATCGGGGTCGCTCGGAAGGCCGCGCCAATACGCAGCCGCTTCGGCGAAGCGTGCCTCGGGCGGCGCGAATTCCCGGCCGCGCAGGTAGGCCTCGGTCTTCGCGTCGGGCGCCACCATGCCGATGCGCGCGCCCAGCTCGATCGAGAGATTGCACAGCGTCATGCGCTGCTCGATCTCCATCGCGCGCACGGCCTCGCCGGCGTACTCCACCGCGAAGCCCGTGCCCGCGCTCGCACCGAGCCGCGCGATCATCGCGAGTGCGAGGTCCTTGGCGCCCACGCCGTCACTTGGCAGTCCGTCGAAGTGCACGCGCAGGGTGCGCGGCCGGCGCAGCACCAGCGTCTGGCTCGCGAGCGCATGCGTGACCTCGGACGAACCCACGCCGAAGGCGATCGCACCGAGAGCCCCGTTGGTGCAGGTGTGGCTGTCGCCGCAGATCAGCGTCATGCCGGGCTGCACGATGCCGAGTTCCGGCCCCATCACATGCACGATGCCCTGGCCGGGCTGCCCCAGGTCGAACAGGCGGATGCCGGCGCCGCGCGTCAGCAGCTTGAGGCCCTGGTACAGATGCACGCCGCCCGCGAAGCTCTGGCCGGTGCGGCCCGGCGCGCTCGAGACGGCATGGTCGGGCGTGGCGAAGGCCAGCTCGGGATTGCGCACCGGCAGGCCGCGCTCGGCCAGCTCGCGCAGCCCGGCGGTGCCCGAGAGGTCGTGCAGCAGGTGGCGGTCGATGTGCAGCAGGTCCCAGCCGTCGGGCAGGGGCTGGACCACGTGCGCGTCCCAGACCTTGTCGAACAGCGTGCGCGGCGCGGTGGCGGAGGGCGTCGTCATGGCCGTCATTCCGCCGCCTGGAAGCGCGTGCGCAGCGCATCCCACTCCGCGGCGCCCAGGCGCCGGAAGCGCTCGGCCACGCCGGGCGCATGGGCCGAACTCGGCGGCTGGCCCGTGCTGCGCAGGGCCGACAGTGCCTGTTCGCAGGCCGAGGCGGCGGCGCCGATCAGCAGGCTCGGCAGGATCGCGAGGCGATAGCCCATCTGCTGCGCCGTCGCGAGGTCCAGGTCGGGCGTCTTGCCGCCGCGCACGATGTTGAGCAGGCACGGTCCCTCGACCCGCCGCGGGATCGCGGCCAGTTCCTCCATCGACTGCGCGGCCTCGACGAACACCATGTCGGCACCGGCGGCCAGCGCCTCGCGCGCGCGCTCCACCGCCTCGTCGAGCCCGAGCATCGCGCGCGCATCGGTGCGCGCGATCACCAGGAAGGCCGGGTCGCGCCGGGCGGCGAGGGCGGCCCGGATCTTGGCGACGAACTGGTCGCGCGGAATCACCTCCTTGCCGTCGAGGTGGCCGCAGCGCTTGGGCGCGACCTGGTCCTCGATGTGCAGCCCGGCCACGCCGCGCATCTCGTACTCGCGCACGGTGCGCGTCACGTTGAGCTCGTTGCCGTAGCCGGTGTCGGCATCGGCGATGACCGGCACGCCGACCGAGCGCGCCAGCACGCCCGCGGCCTCGGCCATCTCGTTCATCGACAGCAGGCCGTAGTCGGGAAAGCCGCGCGCCGCCGAGGCGCCGGCGCCGGTCATGTAGACGCAGGCGAAGCCGGCCGCCTCGACCATCTTCGCGGTCATGCCGTCATAGGCGCCGGGGGCGACGACGAGTTCGGGGCGGGAGAGCAGCTGGCGCAGGTCGTGGGCGGTGGTCATGGAGCGAGGCATCGAAGTGATTTAGTGATGACATCATAATGCTATAACCTTTCGACGTTGTTAGGGTATGCCTGAATGGGCGGGCACAATCGGCCGAACGCGCGGGCGGCCCGCGCCGCCGAAGCACTGCTCTCCATGGACACACCGAACCCTTCCCAACTGCGCCGCGAACCCGGCACCGCGCTGCACCGGCAGCTCTTCATGGTGCTGCGCGACCAGATCGCCCAGGGCGCCTATGGCGTGGGCGAGCTGATTCCGGCCGAGGATGCGCTGTGCGCCCAGTTCGACGTCTCGCGCATCACCGTGCGGCGCGCGGTGTCGGACCTGGAGCACCTGGGGCTGGTCGAGAAGCGGCCGGGCCGCGGCACCTTCGTGCGCGCCGTGCCGCGCGCGCAGCGCCCGCAGCCTTCGTTCGGCCTGATCGAATCGCTGGGCCGGCAGGCGCGCGAGACCGAGGTGACCGTGCTCAAGGTCGAGACGGCCCTCGCGCCGCCGACAGTGGCGCAGCAGCTGCAGCTGGAGGCGGGCGCCGTCGCCGTTCACGCGGTGCGCCTGCGTTCGGCGCATGGCACGCCGATGATGGTCACCGATGCCTGGGTGCCGCAGGAAGTCGGCCGGCACGTGACCGCCTCCGAGTTGCAGAAGCGCGCGCTGTTCGAGATCCTGATGGCCGAGGGCATCAAGTTCGGCCGCGTGATCCAGGAGGTGACCGCCGTCGCGGCCGACCCCGTGCTCGCGGGCCTTCTGCGCGTGGACCTCGGCGCGCCGCTGGTGCGGCTGGTGCGCCTGCTGCACGACCGGCGCAAGCGGCCGGTGCAGTACATCACCATCCATTTCACGGGCGAGCGCAGCCGCGTGCTGATGGAGGTGCCGGCCGAGGCGGTGAACACCATGGGTGCAGGGCAGATCGTGCATGACCTGGAGCTGCCTTAGGGCTGAGCCCATGTTCGAACCCTACCTGCAGCGCTGGGACCTGGTCCCCGACGGCGAACCCTTCTTCTCGTTGAGCGGCCATCTGCTGCCGGTCCGCGCGCGGGGCCTGCCGGCCATGCTCAAGCTCTCGCACCAGCCCGAGGAGATGGCCGGTGCGGCGCTGATGGCCTGGTGGGACGGGCAGGGCGCGGCGGCCGTGCTGGCGCAGGCCGGCGAAGCGCTGCTGATGGCGCGCGCCCAGGGCACGGCGTCGCTGGCGCGGATGGCCAGAAGCGGGCAGGACGACGAGGCGACGCGCATCCTCTGCGAGGTCGCCAAGCACCTGCATGCCCCGCGCGACAAGCCGCTGCCGCCGCTGGTCCCGCTGACGCGCTGGTTCGCCTCGCTGTGCGCGGAGGACGCCGGCCACGCGGGCGTGCTCGGCGCATCGGCGCGCACCGCGCGGGCGTTGCTGGCCGCGCCGCGCGAGGCCTGCGTGCTGCATGGCGACATCCACCACGGCAACGTGCTCGACTTCGGCGCCGAGGGCTGGCTCGCGATCGATCCCAAGGGGCTGGTCGGCGAGCGCGGCTTCGATGTCGCGAACATCTTCTGCAACCCCGACGATGCGACCGCGCTCGCGCCGGGCCGTTTCGAGCGGCGCCTGGCCATCGTGGCCAAGGCCGTGGACATCGAGCGCGAGCGCCTGCTGCAATGGGTGCTCGCCTGGGCCGGCCTGTCGTCGGTCTGGATGATCGAGGACGGCGACGAGCCCGGCGGCACGCTCGAGGTCGCCAGGCAAGCGGCCGCGGCGCTCGGCATCGCACATTGAGGCGCCGCCGAAGAGCGCGGTGCCCGCTACCCGGCCTCGAGATCCAGATCGAAATTCAACTCGACCTTGAGCCCCAGCGGATCGCTGAGGAAGACCTGGTGCAGCGAGGTCCCGGTCAGCGGCGTTTCGCTGAAGGGCACCTTCGCCGCGCGCAGCGCCTGCCGCGTGGCTTCGAGGCCGCGCGCCTTCAGGGCCACGTGATCGAAGGGGCCGCACTCCCGCGGCGGCGACACCGCTCGCAGCGCATTGAGATGCACGATCGCGTGCCCGTCGGCATACAGCCAGTAGCCGGGATGACGCAGCGCGGGACGATGCCCTTCCTGCAGCCCCAGCGTGCCCACGTAGAAGTCGCGCAGCGCGGGCAGGTCCTCGACCGCGCAGCCGACCGTGAAGTGATGGATGGCGCCGACTTCCATGTTCATGCGGCGCTCCCGGGCACCGCCGCGCCGCGGCACAGGATGGCGTTCATCACCTCCTGCAGCGTGGTGCGCGGGTCGTCGGCGCCTGATGGCGAGCGCCAGGCCACATGGCCGTCGGGCCGCACGAGGACCGCGCCGTCTTCGCGCAGGCCATAGGCCGCGAGCCAGTCGCCACCGTCCTCCTCGCGGATTTCGTCGCCGATCACGGCGTTTGTCACACGAGGCCCTTCGAGCCGGTCCGCGGCGGCTCGCCAGGCCGAGCCCGCGGGCGCGGTGAGCAGCACGAAGCCGCGGCCCAGCAGGTCGGTGGTCGAGAGCTTCCGCGAACCCTTGCGCAGCGCGACATGGGGCGCGCGGCAGCCGGGCGCGGCGCTCGGCACATAGGCCTCGATCGCGTCCGCGACCGGCGCGGGCTCTTCCTGCGACACGACCGCGCGCGATGCGTAGCGCGCGCCGAACACCAGGCCGATCTCGTTGAGGAACTCCTTGCGCGGCAGTACCGCTTCGGTCTGCCGCGCCGTGCGCCCCATCGACAGCGCGTTCAGCAGGCTGGTATGGGTGACGGCCTCGCCGACCGGGCGGCGCTCGGCATCGTAGCTGTCGAGCAGCGCGTCGCCGGCCTCGCCGCGCAGCACCGCGGCCAGCTTCCATGCGAGGTTCTGCGCATCCTGCACGCCGGTGTTGAGGCCGAAGCCGCCGGTCGGCGGCATCTCGTGCGCGGCATCGCCGGCCAGGAACACCGGCCCCGCGCGGTAGCGCTCGGCCACCATCGCCGAGGCCTTCCAGGCGCTGACGCCCAGGACCTCGACGGCGAGGTCGGCTACACCCACCGCGCGGCGCACGATCTCGGTGCTGAACGCGGGCGTGAACTGTTCCGGCGTGAAGCCGTAATGCGACAGCGAGGTGACCAGGAAGCCCCAGCGGTCGCTGCCGTTGATCGTCAGGAAGGTGCCGCGCAATTCCGCCTGCTCGATCAGGTACAGCGCCGCCGGGCGCTCCGCGATCCAGGGCGTGAGGTCGGCACGCAGGTGGATGTTGATGCTGTCGTAGACATCGGCTTCGCCGCGCCGGCCGATCCCGAGCTGCTGCCGGATGCGGCTCTGCGAGCCGTCGGCGGCGATCAGGTAGCGTGCGCGCACCTGTTCGCCGCGGCCCTCGGCATCCTCGATGGTGGCGGTCACGCCGTCGGCATCGCAACTCAGTTCGCGCAGCGCGGTGCCGAAGCGAAGCCTGCCGGCGCCGGCCGTCTCCGCGCGCTGGCGCAGCACCGGCTCGAGGATGTCTTGCGAGCAGCCGCAGTTGCCGGCGATCGACAAGGCCTGGTTGGCGGCCGATCCGCGCCCGGGATGCAGCCGCTTGATCTCGCGGCCGGCCAGGCTTTCGGACCAGAGGATGGTGCCGCCGAAGCGATCGGGCATGGCGACGGCGCGGATCGCGTCCTCCAGATCGATCTGGCGGTACATCTCCATGGTGCGGGCATTGAGGGCCCGCGCCTTGGGAAGGATCGCGGTGCCCGGATGGCGCTCGACCAGCAGCGACTCGATGCCGAACAGCGACAGATACAGGGATGCGGTGAGGCCCACGGGACCGCCACCGACGACGAGGACCGGTACATCAATCATCGAACGAAGACTCCATGCGCCCTGCGGCGCGGAACAGGGGGAGGGAAAAGGAAACGGGGTTCACGCCAGGAACTCGCGCAGATGCAATGCGAGCGCCTCGGGTGCCTGAGCCGTGCCCAGGTGGCCCACGCCGGGCAGCAGCACCGAGCGCGTGTCGCGGATGTGCTGCGCCAGCGAGAGCGTGAGCGCGGCCGGCACCACGCGATCGAGTTCGCCCGCGACGAGCAGCGTGGGCCGATCGATGTCCGACAGCGCGAGAGCGGGCAGATCGCCGACGACCGCGGCCCGGCGATCGGACCGCGCGGAGCGCGCCGGTGCCGCGGCGAAATGCGCCCTGAAGGCAGGATGCTCGGCCAGGAAGGGCGCGGGAAAGAACAGCGCCGCGAGCTGCTCGGCGCTCGCGGGCAGTTGTGCGCGCAGCACGGCGATCTCGCGCGCCACCTCGGCGTTGGCCTGCGCGAGCGAAACGGGCAGGGGCCAGGTGCTCGCCAGCACGAGCCGGCGCACGGCCTTCGCATGGCGGACCGCGAAGGCCTGCGCGACCCGGCCGCCGAACGAGGTGCCGAACACAAAGGCGCTCGCGTGCCCGAGGGCCTCGAGCAGTCGCATCGCATCGTCGGCGAGATCGATCAGCGTCGGTGCCCGCTCGGGGCCGGACGTGTCGCCGCAGTCGCGCTGGTCGTAGCGGATCACGGTGTAGCGGTCGCTCAGCGCCGGCAGGATGCGCGCGAACTGGCGGCGGCTGCCTTCGGCACCATGCAGCATCAGCAGCGGCGGTCCTTCCCCCGCCACCTCGAAGGCGGTGCGGACGTCGCCGAGGTCGATGAATTCGGGCATGGCGGCTCCTAGCCGATCTGGATGTCGAGCGGCGGCAGCAACCGGCGGTAGCGCCCGATCTCGGCCGTGACGTAGGCCTTGAACGGCTCGGGCGGCATCAGGTCGGGCTCGTCGCCGTTGTCGCGCATGTAGGCGATCAGCGCGGGCGTGCGTGCCGCCTTGACGATGGTGTCGTGCAGCGCATGCACCGCGTCGGGCGCCATCTTTCCGGGACCGAACAGGCCCGACCAGGCCGGGATGTCCTCGACCGTGAAGCCCTGCTCGGCGAAGGTCGCCACCTCGGGCAGCAGCGCCGAGCGCCGGCCGCCCGAGATCCCGAGCGCGCGCAGGCGGCCCGCGCGGATCTGCGAGCCCGCGGTCGACGGCGCGAGGAAGGCGCAGTCAACCGTGCCCGCCAGCAGGTCGTTGGTCGGCGAGCCCTTGAACGGCACGTGCAGCAGGTCCACGCCCACGCCCTTGCCGAAGAACACGCCCATCACGTGCGTGGTGTTGCCCACGCCCGAGGAGCCGAAGCTCAGCTGGCCCGGCCTGGCCTTGGCGGCGGCCACGAACTCCGCGAGCGAGCGGTACGGCGACTTCTCGCCGACCAGCAGCGCGAAGCCCGAGGACAGCGCCAGCCGCGTGATGGGCAGCAGGTCCGCGACCGGGTCGAAGGGCAGCTTCTTGATCAGCACCGCGCTGGTGGTGTAGCCGCCCGTGGTGTAGAGCACGGTGTTGCCGTCGGGGCGCGAACGCGCGACGTCGACCGAGCCGAGCACGGTGCCCGCGCCGGGCTTGTTGTCGACGATGACGGTGCGCCCGCTGCTCTTGACGATCGCATCGCCCAGCACGCGCGCCGTCACGTCCGTGCCGCTGCCCGCCGAGAAGGGAACCACGATGCGAAGCGGCTGCTCCTGCGCCCGCACCAGCGCCGGCGCGAAGGTGGCGGCCGCGGCCGCCCCGAGGAATGTTCTTCGATCACATGCCATCTGCTTGTCTCCGTTCTTGTGAAGTCCGGCGCGCCACCCGGTGGGCGGTGGCGGCAGCGGACGGCGCAAGATTAGGGACGCGCGCGGCGCAGGTCCAAGTGAATTTTCTGACCGCCCCCATAACGAAGCGGCATGGCCCGGCGCGGCCTGCTCAGGACAGCTGGGCGTTCGGCCAGTGGCCTTCGCGCACGTGCCGCTCGATCACCGTGCGCAGCACGCCCATCACGCCTTCGGTGGCGCGCGACGCGGGACGGTCCGAGGCGCGCGCGAGCACGCGGTGCAGGAACAGGCCGTCGATCGGAACGGCGCGCAGCCGCGATGCCGCCAGGTCCTCCTGGACCGCCGCCGCGAAATGGGCCGTGAGCCCGACGCCGTCGAGCACGAGCCGGCGCGCCACCTCGGCGGTCTCGACCTCGACCACGCGATGCAGCTCGAGCTTGGCGCGCGCGGCGGCCGCCTCGAGCTCGAGCCGCACGCCCGACTTCACGAGCCCGGTCATGATCAGCGGCACGCCGGCCAGGTCGCGCATCCGGATCTTCGGTTTGCGCAGCCGGGGATCGTCGGGCAGGCCGATCAGGCAGATCTGTTCCTTCAGCAGCGGCAGGGTGCTCAGGTTCGATCGCTCGATGGGCTCGATCAGCAGCGCGATGTCGACCTCGCCCTGCGCCAGCATGGTCTGCAGCGACGGCGCGAAGCCCTCGATGAAGCGCAGCCGGACTTCGGGCAGGTACTGGAGCACCGCCTTGGTCAGCAGCACCGTGAGCTGCTGCGCGAGACCGGGCGAGAGCCCGATGGCGACCGGCCCGCGAGGCTCCCGCTGCCGGGCCAGCAGGTCGGACTTGATCTGGTCGACGTAGCGCAGCAGGAACAGCGCCCGCTCGAGCAGCAGCCGCGCTTCATCGGTCGGCGCCGCGCCGCGGGCGTGGCGCTCGAACAGCTGGACGCCCAGTTCCTCCTCGAGCAGGCGGATCTGCCGGCTCAGCGCGGGCTGCGTCACGTGCAGGATGCCCGCCGCCTTGCCGTAGTGCTGCTGGGTCGCGAGCGCGACGAAATAGCGGAGTTGCCTGAGGTCCATCGCGCTATCGTAGCCAGCGGGCGGCGGGAGCCGCGACGCCTCGGCATCGCTTCCGCGACACGGGGCCACGGTAGCATCCACCCCCATGCTCCCCAGCCTGCTCTCGACCTTCGCCGACCTGATCCTCTTCATGGGCCTGTCCTGGGCCATCTGGCGCGCTCTCGGCCGCTCGGTGCCGATCGCGGTGCTGCCGATCATCATCGGCCTGCTGCTCGCGGCCACTGGCGTGCTGCCCAAGGCCGCGGGCATTCCGTCGGCGGGCGGCGACTTCATCGGCTGGATCGGCGTGCTGCTGCTGGCCTTCACGGCCGGGCTCGAAACGCGGCAGACGGTGCACCTGCCGGGCGCGACCGATCTGCCGCCGGCGCGGCCCTGCGAGACGCTGCGCTTCGTCGCCAGCGCGGTGATGGCGCTGCTGCTGCCGTTCGCGGTGGGCACGCTGGCCGCCAAGCTCTGGTTCAACCACCTGCCGGGCTGGAGCGCGCCGCATGGCGGGCAGTGGTGGGGCGCGCTGGCGATCGGCCTGTGCCTCGCCGTGAGTGCGTTGCCGGTGCTGATCGGCATCGTGCGCGAGCTCGGGCCGCTGCACCGGCCGCTGACGCGCATCGCGCTGCGCATCGCGGTACTCGACGACGCGGTGCTCTGGATCGGCCTGGCGCTGCTGCTGCTGGCGGCCGAAGGGCAGGCGCTGCTCGCGGGCTCCTGGGTCAAGCCGGCCGCCGCGATCGCTCTGGCCGCGACGCTGGCGGGCATTGCCGCTGTCGCGCGCAAGGCGACGCGCGAGCCGCCGGCCTGGGCGATCTGGCTCGCGATGCCGCTGTTCCTCGCGGCCGGTGCCTGGTCGAGCTCGCAACTGGGCCTGCACGAGCTGCTCGGTGCCTACTTCGCGGGCGCGATCGTGCCGGCGGCCTGGTCGCGGCGGCTGCCGGTGGAGCGGCTGGGCCAGTTCGCGCTGATCGGCCTGGCGCCGGTGTTCTTCGGCCACAGCGGGCTCAAGATCGACGGCAGCGTGCTGGGCTGGGCCTCGCTGCAGGCCTCGGCCACGCTGCTGGTGCTGGCGGTGGCGGCCAAGCTGGTGGCGGTGCTGGCGTGCTCGCCCGCCAAGTGGCTGTCGCGGCGCGAGGCGCTCGCGGTGGGCACGCTGCTGCAATGCAAGGGGCTGATGGAGATCGTGGCCGCCACGATCCTGCGCGACAAGGGCCTGCTGTCGGAGCATGCCTTCGCGGCGCTGGTCACGCTCGCGGTGCTGTCGACCCTGCTGACCGGGCCCGCCTTCCGCTGGATCGTGCGGCGCGTGGCGCCGATGGAGCACGCCAACGGCCGTCCGGCCTCCCACTGAAGCGCGGGGCTTCTCGAAAGACTTGCCTGCCGTGCGCGCGGGACTGCTACAGTAGCGCGGACGACGCCGCAAGGCCTCGACATTGACATGGAGCAGTGAAGCTCCCAGCGGCCTTGAAGGCTGCTGGGGGCTTTTTTCATTGGGAGTCCAGACGTGACCGGATCCAAACCACAACCCTGGCGAGTCGGGGTGCTTTTCTCATCGACGGGCGTGACCGCGGCCGTCGAGCGCACGCAGCAGGCGGCGACCCTGCTCGCGATCGAGGAGGTCAACGCGAGCGGCGGGGTGCTCGGGCGGCCCATCGAGCCGGTGGTGCTCGACCCGGCCTCGCGGCCGCCGCGCTACCGCGAGCTGGCCAAGCAGCTGTGCGACCAGGCCGGCGTGGCCGTGATCTTCGGCTGCTACATGTCGAGCACGCGCAAGGCGGTGCTGCCGGTGGTCGAGGCGCATCGCGCGCTGCTGTTCTATCCCACGCTCTACGAGGGCTTCGAGTATTCGCCGAACTGCGTCTACACGGGCGCGGCGCCGAACCAGAACTCGGTGCAGCTGGTGCGCTACCTCACGAGCCATTTCGGCAAGCGGCTGTTCCTGATCGGCTCGGACTACGTCTACCCGTACGAGTCCAACCGGATCATCGCGGACCTGTTCCGCCAGGCCGGCGGCGAGGTGCTCGACGAGATGTACGTGCCGTTGCGCGTGGCCGACATCGACATGCCGAAGGTGATCCGGCGCATCGAGGCCGCGCAGCCCGACGTCGTCTACTCGACCGTGGTCGGCGACGGCATCGCGCGCTTCTACGAGGCCTACGGCGAGGCGGGCTTCGACCAGCAGACGCATCCGATCGCGAGCCAGTCGACGCAGGAGGCCGAGATCGCGCAGATGTCGGCGCGCGCGGCCGCGGGCAGCATCACGGCGGCGCCGTACTTCTCGACCCTGCAGACGCCGGCCAATCTCCGGTTCGTCGCGGCCTGGCGCAAGCGCTTCGGCACCGTGCTGCCGATCACGGCCTGTGCGGAGTCGGCCTACTTCCAGGTGATGCTCTATGCGCAGACGCTAGCGCGCGCGGGCAGCGACCGGCTCGAGGCGATGCTGCCGCACCTGCACGAGCACGAGTTCGACGCGCCGCAGGGCCGGGTGCGCATCGACCAGGAGAACCACCACACCTACCTCTGGCCGCGCGTGGCGCGCGTCGATGCGCAGGGCACGTTCCAGGTGGTGGACGATCCGGGCCTGCGCGTGAAGCCCGATCCCTACATGTACGAGAACCGGTTCGATCCGCTCGCGGGACGGCCGGCCTGAGGGAAGCGGAGGCGCCATGACCATTTCGCTGCTGCGCGAACTGCCCGAGCTCAAGATCGTCGTCGTCCATCCGCCGGACGAGGAGGGCGATGCCCTCGTCAGCCACCTGCGCCGCGTGGGCTGCATGGTCAGCATGGCCTGGCCCATGCCGGCCGCTGTGCCGCCCAATGTCGACGTGCTGTTCCTGCTGGTGGAGGGCGAGTCGCGCCAGGCCACCGAGGCCCTGCTCAAGTCGATGCCGCGGCCCGAGCCGACGGTGATCGCGATCGTCAACTACGAGGACCCGACCACCCTGCAGCTGGTGCTCGAGAGCGCGGCCTTCGCGGTGGTGCAGAAGCCGATCAAGCCCTTCGGCCTGCTCGCGCACCTGGTGACCGCACGCAGCCTGTGGGCCGAGCGCCAGGCCATGCTCAAGGAGAACCGCAAGCTGCGCCGCAAGATCACGAGCGACCAGGCCATGAGCCGCGCGAAGACGATCCTCATGGCTTCCAAAGGCATCAGCGAGGGCGAGGCCTACCAGGCGATCCGCGCGCAGGCGATGGCCAAGCGGCTGTCGATGGAACAGATCGCGAGTTCGATCATCAACATGGAAACCCTGTTGCACCCGTCGCCCTAACTCGCTAGCATGACTGCATCGAGTCGGTCCTCCGGCTCGGTGGTTGCATCCCCTTGATTCGTCAGGCGCCGATGCAGCCGGCACCGGGAACCATGTGTGTTCTCCGGTCCACCTGGCAATGAAGCCCACGCCGCGGTCCCCACCGCGTTGTGGGTTTTTTTTCGCCTGCGCCCGACAGTGCTGTCGGCTGGTTCCACCCATCGAGCTCTTCAACCATTCGTCAGCGCATGGTCGCTGCGTCACGTCCTGAGGTCCACCCATGTTGACAACCAACCGTCGCCACTTCCTCGTTTCCTCGGCCGCTTCCGCGGCTGCCCTCTCGTCGCCCGCGCTGATGCGCAGCGCCTACGCGGCCGACACCATCAAGGTCGGCGCGCTCTATTCGCAGACCGGCGGCCTCTCGATCGTCGAGAAGATGCTCGCCAACGGCGTGCGCATGGCCGTGGCCGAGATCAACGCCGCGGGCGGCGTGATGGGCCGCCAGGTCGAGGTGGTGCTCGAGGACGGCGCCTCCGACCCGAAGACCTTCAACGAGAAGGCCTCGAAGCTGATCACGCGCGACCGCATCGAGACCGTGTTCGGCTGCCACACCTCGGCCAGCCGCAAGGCGGTGCTGCCGGTGTTCGAGCGCCGCAACGCGATGCTGTTCTATCAAACGCACTACGAAGGCTTCGAATGCTCGAAGAACGTGGTCTACAGCGGCGCGGTCGCCAACCAGCAGCTGGCCAACTACGTGCCGTGGATCGTCGAGAAGCTCGGCAAGAAGAAGTTCTTCATCGTCGGCTCCAACTACGTCTATCCGCGCGAGATGTCGAAGGTCAGCAAGAAGCTGATCGAGCAGTCGGGCGCCAAGTGGGTGGCCGACGAGTACCTCGAGCTCGGCCATTCGGAGTGGGCCTCGGTGGTGCGCAAGATCAAGGAGTCGGGCGCCGACGTGGTGCTCTCGCACGTGGTGGGCGACTCGCTCGTGGCCTTCTACCGCGAGTACAAGAACCAGGGCATGTCGCAGGCCGCGGTGCCGATCTGCGCCACCGTGATCAGCGAGATCGAGATCGCGGCCATGGGCGGCGAGTACGCGGCCGGCAGCTACACCTCGGTGCCGTACTTCATGTCGATCGACACGCCGGCCAACAAGTCCTTCATCGAGCGCTACCGCAAGTTCGTCAACGACCCCAAGGCCGTGACCTACCACTCGCTCGAAGCCGCGTACTTCCAGGTCTTCCTCTGGAAGCAGGCGGTGGAGGCCGGCAAGGCCACCACGGCCGATGCCATCCGCGCCAACATCGGCGGCCAGAGCTACGACGCGCCCGGCGGCAAGGTGCGCATCGATCCCGAGAGCCTGCATGCCTGGGTCACGCCGCGCATCGGCCAGTGGCAGGCCGACGGCCAGAGCAAGGTGGTCGACGCGAGCCCGCAGCCGGTGCGGCCGCTGCCGTACTTCGCCTATGGCGAGACCGACGCCAACCTGATCTGCAAGCGCAACGGCGCCGCGCCGGTCAAGGCCTGAAGAGCCGGCCGCGGGCGCGGCGGCATGTGCCGTGCCCGCATTCACCCTCGAGAGAAAGACTTCCGATGTTGGACGTACTCCTGATCGGGCTCAGCATGGGCTCGATTCTTCTGCTGGCCGCGCTCGGCCTGGTCATCATCTACGGCGCGATGGGCGTGGTGAACATGGCGCACGGCGAGATGATCATGGTCGGCGCCTATGCCGCGGTGCTGGCGCAGATCTGGCTCGGGCTCGGGCTGTTCGCCGCGATCCCGATCGCCTTCGTGGTCGCGGCCGCGCTGGGCCTCCTGATCGAACGCTGCGTGGTGCGGCGCCTCTACGGCCGGCTCGGCGACACGCTGCTCGCCACCTGGGGCGTGGCGATCCTGGTGCAGCAGGCGGTGCGGCTCGAAGGCGGCCTGGCCTTCTTCGGCATCCACATCGAAGGGCTGGGGCCGGGGCTGCAGAACATGCCGATCCCCACCGTGCTGCAGGGCGCGGTGATGGTCGGCGACACGCCGATCAATGCCTACCGCGCCTTCATCGTGGCCTGCACCGTGGTGCTGACCTTCGCGACCTGGCTGCTGCTCTACCGCACGCGCATCGGCATGCAGGTGCGCGCCATCATTCGCAACCCGCGCATGGCCGCGGCCTGCGGCATCGACGTGCAGCGCGTCAACGCCTGGACCTTCGCCTTCGGCGCGGGCCTGGCCGGCATCACCGGCGTGCTGGTGGCGGGCTTCAAGACCGTCTCGCCCGACATGGGCACGGCACTGGTGGTCGACAGCTTCCTGGTCGTGGTCTCGGGCGGCGTCGGCAGCCTGCTCGGCGCGGTCGTCACCTCGATCGGCCTCGGCGAGGTCACGGGCGTGGTGGCGGCGGTCAGCAACGACATCCTCGCGCGCGCGGTGGTGTTCGGCCTGGTGATCCTGCTGATCGTGGTGCGGCCGCAGGGCCTGTTCTCGTTCAAGGGGCGGTGAGCGGCATGGGCACTCCTCTGGACCGGCGCGCGACCTTCGCCGCCTACTCACTCTTCCTGGCCCTGGTCGCGCTGGCACCGCTGGTGCTCGACGGCTTCTGGCTCAACCGGCTCGCCAAGTACCTGGTGTTCGGCATGCTCGGCATCGCCGTCGCCATGAGCTGGGGCTATGCCGGCATCCTCAACCTCGGGCAGGGGCTGTTCTTCGGCCTCGGCGCCTACATGCTGGCCATGTCGCTGAAGATGGCCAGCCCCACCAGCCTGCAGCATGGCGGCGCCAACCCGGTGCCGGACTTCATGCTGTCGAACGCGCAGCCCGGCGCCACCGTCGACCTGTGCTGCATCAACCCGGGCGCCTTCCTGTGGCAGCCGTTCCAGTCGCAGGGGTTCGGCCTCGCCATGGGCCTGGTGCTGCCGGCGCTGGTGGCCTTCGTGCTCGGCGCGCTGCTGTTCCGCAAGCGCATCGCGGGCGTGTTCGTGTCGATCGTCACGCTGGCCCTGGTGCTGCTGGTGCGCCTGCTGCTGGTCGACGCGCAGCCGATCACCAACGGCTTCAACGGGCTGTCGGACCTGGCCTGGCTGCGCATCGCGGGGCACGAGCTCGATCCCTACGGCGTGTCGACCTACTACCTGGTCGCGGGCGTGCTCGCCGTGGTGCTGGTCGGTGCGCGCGCGCTGCTCGCCACGCGCGCCGGCGTGATCCTGCGCGCCACCTCGGGCGATCCGCAGCGCGCGCGCTACCTGGGTTTCGACGTGGCGCACTACCAGACCTTCTTCTTCGCGCTGTCGGCGGCCATCGCCGCTGTGGCCGGGATGCTCTACGTGGTGGTGGCCGAGTTCGCCTCGCCCACCTTCATGGACCTGAGCTTCTCGATCACCATGGTGGTGTGGGCCGCGGTGGGCGGGCGCGCCTCGCTGCTGGGCGCGTGCATCGGCGCGATCCTGATCAACATGCTCGAGGCCACGGCGAGCGAGACCCAGTCGCTGGTCGAGGCCTGGCGCGTGATCGTGGGCCTGACCTTCGTGCTGGTGGTGCTGTACCTGCCCAAGGGCATGGCCGGCTGGGCGCACGAGCTGCTCGAGCGCATCGGCCAGCGCCGTGCCGGCGGAGGTGCGCCATGAGCGA
Organism: Variovorax sp. GW821-FHT09B01; assembly: GCF_059418345.1. NCBI lineage: Bacteria > Pseudomonadati > Pseudomonadota > Betaproteobacteria > Burkholderiales > Comamonadaceae > Variovorax > Variovorax sp. GW821-FHT09B01. The sequence continues at coordinate 495,147 of NZ_JBWKPQ010000001.1, forward strand.
CATCGCACTCGAACTGCATGCGCTGGGCGTGAGCTTCGGCGGCTTCAAGGCGGTGGATGGCGTGTCGCTGCGCGTGGCCGAGGGCGAGCTGCGCGTGCTGCTGGGCGCCAACGGCGCCGGCAAGACCACGCTGATGGACCTGGTCTCGGGCAAGACGCGCAGCACCGAGGGCCGGGTCGAGTTGCACGGCCGCGACCTCACGAACTGGCCCGAGTACCGGATCGCGCGCGCGGGCATCGGCCGCAAGTTCCAGATCCCGAGCGTGTTCCGCGAGCTCACGGTGCGCCACAACCTCTGCGTGGCCGCGAGCCGCGAGCCCTCGATCCTGCGCAACCTGCGCTGGGGCTTCGGGCGCGAGACCGACCGCCGCGTCGACGAGATCCTGGCGCTGGCCGGCCTCGAGGAGGTGCAGCAGCAGCAGGCCGGCGACCTGAGCCATGGCCAGACGCAATGGCTGGAGCTGGGCCTGCTGATCGCGCAGCAGCCGAAGGTGATCCTGCTCGACGAACCCACGGCCGGCATGACGGCCGGCGAGACGCGCAAGACCGCGCAGATCCTCAAGAGCCTGCGCGGGCGCCACACCATCCTGGTGGTGGAGCACGACATGGCCTTCGTGCGCGACATCGCCGAGCGCATCACCGTGCTGCACCTGGGCCGCGTGCTGGCCGAGGGCAGCGTCGCCGAGATCGAGCGCGATGCACGCGTCCGGCAGGCCTACCTCGGATCCCACGGAATCGCATCAACATGCTGACACTCGCCAACGTCGACAGCTACTACGGCCGCAGCCACGCGCTGCAGGACGTGAGCCTCTCCATCCCGAAGGGGAAGATCACCGCCATCCTCGGGCGCAACGGCATGGGCAAGACCACGCTGCTGCGCACCCTGATGGGCAGCATGGTGCGCGCCACGGGCCGCATCGAACTCGACGGCCTGCGCATCGACGGGCTGCCCACGCACCTGCGCGCGCGCGGCGGCATCGCCTACGTGCCGCAGGGGCGCGAGATCATCCCCGACTTCAGCGTGCGCCAGAACATCCTGATGGGTGCCTTCTCGGGCCGCGGGCCGCGCGCGATCCCGCCGCTGGCGCTCGAGCTGTTCCCGTACCTGGCGGCCAACCTCGACCGGCCCGGCGGCGTGCTGTCGGGCGGCCAGCAGCAACAGCTCGCGCTGGCGCGCGCCCTCGCGGCGCAGCCCAGCGTGATGCTGCTCGACGAGCCCAACGAAGGCATCCAGCCCTCGGTGGTGCAGGAGATCGAGGCCGCGATCGCGCGCATGAACCGCGAGCTCGGGCTGACGATGGTGCTGGTCGAGCAGAACATCGACTTCGTGCGCCGCGTGGCCAGCGGCTTCGCCATGTTCGAGAAGGGAAGCATCGTCGAGAGCGGTCCCATCGAGCAGCTGAGCGACGAGATCATCGATCGCCACATGACCTTCTGACTTCCCCTTTTTGTCTCCCTCTTCATTCACCGTATTCACGAGGAGTTTCTTCGCCATGAGCCAGACCCCCCCCACCATCGACCTCGCCACCCTGACCGTCGACACCGTGCAGGAAGGCTTTCGCAACGGCAGTTTCACGGCCGAGTCGCTCGCGCGCGCCTGCCTCGCGCAGATCGAGACCTGGAACGGGCGCTACAACGCCATCATCTTCCTCAACGACGAGGCCATCGACGATGCGCGCGCCATCGACCGCCGGCGCGCGGCCGGCGAGGCGCTCGGCCCGCTCGCGGGCGTGCCCGTGGTCGTCAAGGACCCGATGGACATGGTCGGCTTCCCGACCACGGCCGGCTGGTCGCTGCTGCACGGCGAGAGCGGCGGCGTCGACCTGATGCCCGCCACCGACGCGCCCGTGGTGGCGCGCATGCGCGCGGCCGGCGCCGTCATCCTCGGCAAGACCAACGTGCCGGTGCTAAGCCACACCGGCACCCATGCCGACGACAGCTGGGCCGGCCCCACGCTCAACGTGGTGCTGCCCGATCGCGTGCCCGGCGGCAGCAGCGCGGGCACGGCCACCGCGGTCGGCGCCAGCATGGCCGTGCTGGGCCTGGCCGAGGAGACCGGTGGCTCGATCCAGAACCCGGCCTCGGCGCAGGACCTGGTGGGCATCAAGCCCACCATCGGCCTGGTGCCCAATGCCGGCGTGATGCCGCTGTCGGGCAACCGCGACGTGGTGGGCCCGATCGCGCGCACCGTGAAGGACGCGGCGCTGTGCCTCGACGTGCTCGCGGGCTACTCGCCGGAGGATCCGAAGACCTTGGCCGGCGTCGGCAAGAAGCCGGTGGGCGGCTACACCGCGCAGTTCGGCAGCCGCAGCCTCGCGGGCGCGCGCATCGGCCTGTACGGCCCGGGCTGGCGCACCCAGCCGCTGTCGGCCGAAGCGGGCGAACTCTATGCGCGCGCGGCGAAGGAACTCGTGCAGCGCGGCGCGGTGCTGGTCGACGATCCCTTCGCCGACACCGGCTTCGCGCAGCTGCGCCAGCCCACGCTGCCGCTCACCAACTTCGATGCGCGCGGCATGGAATCGGTGCCCTACGACCTGCAGAAATACCTCGAGCGGCTGGGCCCCGACGCGGCGCTCAAGTCCTTTGCCGATTTCGCGAAGGCGACCGAGAAGGAATCCGCCTTCGCGCCCGGCGGCGTGCTGAGCTACCTGCACAACCTGCCGCAGTTCGCGGCCGCGCTCAAGTCGCCGGGCACGCCGCCCGACCTGTCGGACTTCATCGCGCTCAAGGAGGCCTATCTGCGCATCGTCGACGCGGTGTTCGCGCGCGAGCGGCTCGATGCGCTGGTGTTCCCGCAGATGCGCGAGGAACTGCCGGTCACGCGCGGCGGCACGATCCAGGAGACCACGGTGGGCGAGCTCAACATCGCGGGCCTGCCGGCCGTGACGGTGCCCGCGGGCTACTACGCCTCGGGCGCGCCCTTCGGCCTGTTGTTCGTCGGGCCGCTGTGGAGCGAGGCGACGCTGCTCGCGCTGGCGCACGACTACGAGACGGCGACGCGGCATCGCAAGGCGCCGCGGCTCACGGCCGCCTGAGGGCCGCGTACGGAGCGGCGTCTCCGTACTTTCCCGGGCGATGTATAGCTCTGCTCAATACATTGCCCGAAAAACTTGAATTGGACGAATAGAAGCTTCGAGCGGACAGTGCACCCAACGCGAGACGACAAGGTCTCCGAGACAAGTCACTGATTTCCAAAGGAGCTTCCCGATGACATTTCAAGCCGAGACCGTCCTGGCCAATGGACGGCATTACGCGAAGCCGCGCGCGCCGGTGGTCGTGGTGTGCGTCGATGGCTGCGAGCCCGACTACATCACCCAGGCCATCCAGGCCGGCGCGGCGCCGTTCCTGCAGCGCATGCTCAAGCAGGGCAGCTCGCTGATCGGCGACTGCGTGGTCCCGAGCTTCACGAACCCGAACAACGTGTCGATCGTGACCGGCGTGCCGCCCTCGGTGCACGGCATCTGCGGCAACTTCTTCTACGACGTGGCGGCGGACAAGGAGGTCATGATGAACGACCCCGAGTACCTGCGCGCGCCCACGCTGCTGTCGGCCTTCTCCGAGGCCGGCGCGCTGGTGGCGGCCGTGACCGCCAAGGACAAGCTGCGCACCATGCTCGGCCACGGCCTGCGCGGCATCTGCTTCTCGGCCGAGAAGGCCGACAAGGCGACCGTCGCCGAATGCGGCATCGACCGGGTGCTCGAGCTGGTCGGCAAGCCCGTGCCCTCGGTCTACAGCGCCGATCTCAGCGAGTTCGTCTTCGCCGCCGGCGTGCGCCTGCTCGAGACGCGCAAGCCCGACCTGATGTATCTCTCGACCACCGACTACGTGCAGCACAAGTGCGCGCCCGGCACGCCCGAGGCCAACGCCTTCTACGCGATGATGGACGGCTACCTCGCGCGGCTCGACGCACTGGGCGCGGTGATCGGCCTCACGGCCGACCACGGCATGAGCCCCAAGACCGACGCGGCCGGCAATCCGCGCGTGCTCTACCTGCAGCAGGAACTCGACGCGCGGCTCGGCGAAGCCAGCACGCGCGTGATCCTGCCGATCACCGATCCCTACGTGGTGCACCACGGCGCGCTCGGTTCGTTCGCGACGGTGTACGTCAACCGCGCGCCGCTGGAGCAGGTGCACGAGGCGCTGGCCGGCCTGCCCGGCGTGGAGCAGGTGCTCACGCGCGACCAGGCGGTGCGGCAGTTCGAACTCGCGGGCGACCGCATCGGCGACCTGGTCGTGGTCGGCGACCACCTGACGGTGCTGGGCACCAGCGCGGCGCGGCACGACCTCAGCGGCCTCACGGTGCCGCTGCGCTCGCACGGCGGCGTCTCGGAGCAGAAGGTGCCGCTGCTGTTCAACCGCGCGCTGCAGGGGGTCGACCCGCGCCGCCGCCTGCGCAACTTCGACGTCTTCGACCTGGCCCTGAACCACGCGGGCGCCGCCCACTGAAGAGGCCCAGATGTCCCAGGAATTCTTCAATCCCGTGCGCAGCGTGTACGGGGCAGGGGCCTTGTCGTCCCTGCCGAAGCTGCTGGCCGGCCGCAAGGCCGTGGTCGTGACCTTTCCCGAGGCGCGCCGCTTCGGGCTCGTCTACCGGCTGCAGGCCCTGCTCGGCGACGGCCTGGCCGGCGTGATCGACGCGGTGCTGCCGAACCCCGACGTGGCCGAGCTGCGGGCGCTCTACGAGGCGTTCTGGAGCGATGCGCAGCAGGCCGAGGTGCTGGTTGCGGTCGGCGGCGGCAGCGCGATCGACACCGCCAAGGCGCTGATGGTCGGAACACAGAGCGGCCGCTTCGACGACCTGGTGGCGGCCCTGGCCGCGGGCAAGCCCTTCGTGCCGGCGCGCGTGAAGACGCTGATCGCGGTGCCGACCACCGCCGGCACCGGCAGCGAGGTCACGCCCTGGGCCACGATCTGGGACCGTGAGGCGCAGCGCAAGCATTCGCTGCACCTTCCCGAGACCTGGCCCAGCATCGCGATCGTCGATCCCGAGCTGATGCTCTCGCTGCCGGCCTCGGTGACGCTGCAGAGCGGCCTCGATGCGCTGTCGCATGCGCTCGAGTCCATCTGGAACGTGAACGCGAATGCGCTGTCCGACACCTTCGCGGTCGCGGCGGTGCAGCAGATCTTCGAGACCCTGCCGCTCTTGATGGAGAAGCTGGACGACCTCGAGCTGCGCGCCCGCATGGCGCTGGCCGCGCTGCAGGCCGGCATGGCGTTTTCGAACACCCGCACCGCGCTCGCGCACTCCATCTCCTACGAGATGACCCTGCGCTACGGCCTGCCGCACGGCATCGCCTGCTCGTTCCCGCTGCCGATGGTGCTGCGGCGCGCGATCGGGCAGGACGCCGGCCGCGACGCGGTGCTCGAGCGCGCGCTCGGCCCGCTGGACCGCGCGCCGCAACGGCTCTCCGACTTCATCGAGCGCCTGGGCGTCAAGACGCATTTCTCGGACTACGGCGTGTCGAGCGAGCAGGCGGATCGCATGGTCGCGCATGCATTGACCGGCGCGCGCGGCAAGAACTTCATCGGCACCCCACAAAAGGAGGCGGCATGAACGCCATTCTCGACAGACAGGACATCCGCGTGGAAGCGCTGCGCATCGGCGGCGAGAAGGTCCACACGCCGCGCACGATCGCCGTGCGCAACCCCTACACCGGCGAGACGGTGGGCACCGTCGCCATGGCCACGCTGGAGGACGTGCGGCGCGCCTACGAGATCGCGCACGCCTACGTGCCGCGCCTGTCGCGCTACGAGCGCTCCGCGATCCTCAACCGCGCCGCGCTGCTGCTGCGCGCGCGCACCGACGAGGCCTCCACGCTGATCACCAGCGAGTCGGGCCTGTCGAAGAAGGACAGCATCTACGAGATCGGCCGCGTGGCCGACGTGCTGAACTTCGGCGCCAACGAGGCGCTGCGCGACGATGGCCAGGTGTTCTCTTGCGACCTCACGCCGCACGGCAAGCAGCGCAAGGTGATCACCACGCGCGAGCCGCTGCTGGGCGTGATCACCGCCATCACGCCCTTCAACCACCCGATGAACCAGGTGGCGCACAAGGTGGTGCCCTCGGTCGCGACCAACAACCGCATGGTGCTCAAGCCCTCGGAGAAGGTGCCGCTGTCGGCGCTGTACTTCGCGGACCTGCTCTACGAGGCCGGCCTGCCGCCCGAGATGCTGCAGGTGATCACGGGCGACCCGCGCGAGATCGCCGACGAGATGCTGACGCACCGGCACGTGGAGCTGATCACCTTCACCGGCGGCGTCGAGATCGGCAAGTACATCGCGAACAAGGCCGGCTACCGGCGCATCGTGCTCGAGCTCGGCGGCAACGATCCGCTGATCGTGATGGACGACGCCGACCTCGACCGTGCCAGCGATCTGGCCGTGCAGGGTTCCTACAAGAACTCGGGCCAGCGCTGCACCGCCGTCAAGCGCATGCTGGTGCACGAGAAGGTGGCCGCGGAGTTCACCGAGCGCGTGGTGGCCAAGACCCGCGCCTGGAAGTTCGGCGACCCGATGGACGCGGGCAACGACATGGGCACGGTGATCGACGAGGCCGCGGCCCGCCGCTTCCAGGCGGTGGTGGACGAGGCGGTCGCGCAGGGCGCGCGGCTGCTGGCCGGCAACGAGCGCGAGGGCGCGCTGTACGCGCCGACGGTGCTCGACCGGGTGCGCCCCGAGATGACCGTGGTGCGCGAGGAGACCTTCGGCCCGGTGTCGCCGATCCTGCGCTTCGCCAACATCGACGAGGCGATCGCGATGTCGAACGGCACCGCCTTCGGACTCTCGTCGGGCATCTGCACCAACCGCATGGACGACGTGATGCGCTTCGCGAAGGAGCTCAAGGTCGGCACCGTCAACCTCTGGGAGGTGCCGGGCTACCGGATCGAGCTCACGCCCTTCGGCGGCATCAAGGACTCGGGCCTTGGCTACAAGGAAGGGGTGCAGGAGGCGATCAAGTCGTTCACCAACTGCAAGACGCTCTCGCTGCCATGGTGAGCCCACCGAAAATGGACTGAACGGCGCGCCGCCTCGCATCGACATGCGATGCGAGGCGGCGCGAACCGAAGAGCGCCGACCAGGCGCCCGATGACTGCCAGGAGACACGATGAAACCCAACGACAACTGCCCGATCGACGCCATGCGCCGCCGATTGCTGACGGGCGCCGGCGCCACCGCCGCGCTCTCGCTCGGCGAGCTGCTCTTTCCGCAGGCGGCCCAGGCGGCCCCCAAACGCGGCGGCACCTTCGTCTACACCAACACCTACCCGAACAACCGGATGGGCGATGCGCGCACCGGCCGCCATCCCCAGCACTGGCTCGACCTCAACAACCGCAGCGCCTACAACGCGCTGACCTGGGTCGACGAGAACCTCGAAGTGCAGCCCGAGCTCGCCACGGCCTGGGAGCCGAGCGCCGACCTCAAGGTCTGGGACATCACGCTGCGCGAGGGCGTGCTGTTCCACGATGGCCGCGAGATGACGGCCGACGACGTGGTGTCGTCCTACCGCTTCCACCAGACCGCGACCGGCTACGCCAAGCAGATCGTCAAGGTCGAGAAGGTCGGCAGGAAGGTGCGCATGACGCTGGACGCGCCGAACAGCGAGTTCCCCTACGTGCTGGCCGAGTACCACCTGATGATCATGCCGGCGGCCGAGAAGGAGGCGATCGGCCTCGCGGGCATCGGCACCGGACCGTTCCGGATCGCGAGCCTCGATCCCAAGCGCCGCATCATCCTCGAGCGCAACGAGAAGTACTGGCGCGCCGGCTTCCCCTACCTCGACCGCCTCGAGGTCGTGAGCTCGCCCGGCCGCATGGAAGGCGCGCTGAACGGTTTCCGCGGCGGCCTGTTCGATGCCGTGATCGGCGTCGACCCCGGCCTGCTGCCCGACCTCGAGCGCACGCCGGACCTCAAGTACAGCCTGTCGAGCAGCGGCGACCAGGCGCTGATGGTGATTCCCAAGGTGGCGGGCTCGCCGCTCGACGACAAGCGAGTGCGGCAGGCCCTGGCGCTGGCGGCCGACCGCGAGAAGATCATCCGCATCGTCTACGGCAGGAAGGCCGGCTGGGTCGGCAACGACTCGCACCTGACGCCGGCCAATGCCGTGTTCCAGCCGCTGCAGCGCATGCACGACGTGGCGCGGGCGCGCGCGCTGCTGGCCGAGGCCGGCCATCCCAACGGCGTGAAGCTGCCGACCTTCTACTTCGCGCCCACCTGGCCCGAGGTGCCGCGCGTGTTCCAGGTGCTGGCCGAATCGGTCAAGGAGGCCGGCATCGTGCTGCCGATCGAGCAGCGGCCGAGCGACGGCTACCGCAAGTGGCGCGTCGAGGACGCCGAGAAGACACGCAAGCACCGCTTCGCCTACACGCCGGCCGGCCCGCGCAATCCGGGCGTGAGCCTGTACCGGCTGCGGCCCGACAACAACGAGAGCGGCTACTGGCGCGGCGCGGGCTGCGACGAGTACATGGCGCTCTACCAGAAGTCGCTGGCCGAGCCTTCCACCGAGAAGCGGCGCGCGAACTACGTGCGCATGCAGGAGATCCTGCGCGACGAGGTGCCGATCCTGTCCGCGGGCGGGCGGCGCAACCTGCTGATCCACAAGCCCAACGTGCACGACCTGCGCAACCACTCGCAGTTCTGGTCGATGCGCTTCGACGAGGTCTGGAAATCGTGAGCCGGCCCCGCATCCCCTTCACCGACCCGCGCGCGAACGGCGACCCATCATGCTCATGACCTTCCTGCGGCGCGTGGGCCTCTACGCGCTGACCCTGCTGCTGGCCTCGATGCTGGTGTTCATCGCGACCGAGGTGCTGCCCGGCGACGCGCTCGAAGTCAGCCTCACGGCCGACGAGATCGCGATGATGAATCCCGAGGACCTGGCGCGAAAGCGCCACGACCTGGGCCTCGACCGGCCGGCGCCGGTGCGCTACTTCGAGTGGCTCACGGGCGCCATGCGCGGCGATTTCGGCAAGACCATCCTCGGCGGCACGCCGGTGGTCGAGATCATCCGCGAGCCGGTGAAGAACTCGCTGCTGCTGGCGGCCGTGACGGCGCTGGTGGCCATTCCGGTGTCGCTGCTGCTGGGCATCGTCGCGGCCTTCTGGCGCGGCCGGCTGCCCGACACGCTGGCGTCGATGGGCGCGGTCATCGGCTACTCGATCCCCGAGTTCGCCTCGGGCAACCTGCTGGTGCTGGTGTTCGCGATCTGGATCCCGGTCTTCCCGGCCGTGATCCTGGCCTTCGCCGACGCGCCGCCGTCGGCGCTGCTGGCGGTGTCGGTGCTGCCGGTCGCGACCATCGTGTTCGGCTCCATCGCCCACCTGGTGCAGCTGATCCGCACCGGGCTGATCGAGTCGCTGGCCAGCGACTACGTCGAGCGTGCCCGCTTCACCGGCCTGGGCGAGCTGCGGCTGATCCTGCGCCATGCATTGCCGGCCTCGGTGATCCCGGCGCTCAACTCGGCCGCGCTCTACGTGGCCGGCCTGCTCAGCGGCATCGTGGTGGTCGAGAAGGTGTTCGGCTATCCCGGGCTCGGAATGATCCTGCTGCAGGCCGTCGACAAGCGCGAGGTGCCGATCGTGCAGGCCATCAGCCTGTTGGCGGCCCTGGCCGTCGTCTCGATGAACCTGCTGGCCGACCTCGCGGTGGCCGCCCTCGACCCCCGCGCCAGGAGCCGCTGAATCATGATGTTCAAGATCAACCACCACGCGCTGCTGCGGCCCGTGGCCCTGTTCGGCATCGGCATCGTCGTGCTGCACCTGGCCGTCGCGCTGGCCGCGCCCTGGATCGCGCCCTACGACCCGATGTCGCTCAACGGCGGCCGCGCCGAGCCGCCGAGCGCCGAGTTCTGGCTCGGCACCGACGTGCTGGGCCGCGACTACCTGTCGCGCCTGCTGTGGGGCGGACGCACGGCGCTGCTGGCGGCCTTCACGGGCGTGGTCGTCGCGGTCAGCGTCGGCAGCATCCTCGGCGTGACGGCCGCCTACCTCGGCGGACTGTTCGACGACGTGATGATGCGCATCGTCGACCTCAAGCTGGCGCTGCCGGGCATCCTGTTCGTCGCGTTGTTCGCGGTCGGCTTCGGCGAATCGCTGCCGGTGCTGATCGTGCTCATCGGGATGGTGTACTTCCCGGGCGTGATCCGCATCGTGCGGGCCCAGGCGCTGACCCAGGTGCAGCTGGGCTACGTGAAGGCCGCGCAGCTGCGCGGCGAGGGCACGGTGTCGATCATCCTGCGCGAGCTGCTGCCCAACACGCTCGACGTGGTCTACGTCGAGTTCGCGATCCGCATGTCGCACGCGATCCTGCTGCTGAGCTCGCTGTCCTTCCTGGGCATGGGCATCTCGCCGCCCACGCCCGACTGGGGGCTGATGGTCGCCGAGGGCGTGAGCCAGCTCGCGTTCGCACCCTGGCTGGTGCTGGCGCCGGCGGTCTTCATCTCCACCCTGGTGGTGGGACTCAACTTCGGCGCCGAGGCGCTGGCACGGGCCCTGGGACTGGACGCCACGCGCGGCCAGGACGCGGCATGAAGGAACAGGCAACGATGAAGCATCCCGAATCCAACGCACTGGCACGGCGCCAGCAGGCGACGCGCCGCATCGGCGGACGGCTCGAGGTCCAGGGCCTGGGCATCGGCTACCGGCGCGCCGACGGGGAGATCGTCGGCGCGGTGCGCGGCGTCGAGTTCACGGTCGAGGCCGGCAGCAGCCTGGGCATCGTCGGCGAGAGCGGCTCGGGCAAGTCGACCGTGGCGCGCGCCCTGCTGGGCCATTGCCGGCCCGGCGGCGTGATCACCGCGGGCGCGGTGCGCATCGCGGGCGAGGACATCCTGCGCCTGGACGAACCGGCGCGGCGCCGGCTGCGCGGCCGGCACATCGCCTTCGTGCCGCAGAACCCGCTGAGCTCGCTGACGCCGCACATGCGCATCGGCGACCAGGTCGACGAGGCCGTGCGCCACCTGCGCGGCTGCGGTGCCGCCGAGGCGCGGGCGCGCACGCTCGAGCTGTTCGAGGCCACCAACCTGCCCGATCCGAAGGGCATCTGCGCGCGCTTTCCGCACGAGCTCTCGGGCGGCCAGCGCCAGCGCGTGGTGATCGCCGCGGCGCTGGCCGGCGACCCCGGCGTGCTGGTGCTCGACGAGCCGACCACCGCGCTCGACAAGACCACCGAGGTCCAGGTGCTGGAACTGGTGCGCACGCTGCGCGAGCGCTTCGGCACCTCGCTGATCTACGTGAGCCACGACCTCGGCGTGATCTCGCGCATGTGCGACCAGGTGATCGTGATGCACCAGGGCCGCATCGTCGAGCAGGGGCCGGCCGCGCGCATCTTCGGCGCGCCCGCGCATGTCTACACGCGGCAGCTGATCGCGGCCATTCCGCGCATCGATGCCGAGCCGCCGGCGCGCGATCAGCAACCACAGGCGCAAGGCGCGCTGCTGGTGGCGAAGGACCTCGCGTTCTCGTACCCGGCGCGCCGCCGCGCCTGGTTCCAGCCCCCGCAGGCCACGGCGCGGCCCGCGCTGGCCGGCCTGTCCTTCGCGATCGGGCGCGGCGAGACGCTCGGCCTGGTCGGCGAGTCGGGCAGCGGGAAGTCCACCGCGGCCTCGCTGGTCGCGGGGCTGATGGCGCCCTCGGGCGGCTCGCTGCACTTCGACGGCCAGCCGCTGGCTGCGAAGGCCACCGACCGCTCGCCGACGCTGCGGCGGCGGGTGCAGATCGTGTTCCAGGACCCGCTGTCCTCGCTCAATCCGCGCCAGCGCATCGCCGCCATCCTCGAGCGGCCGCTGACCCTGTTCACCGGGTTGCGCGGCCCCGCGCTGCGCGAGCGCGCGCAGGCGCTGATGCGGGCGATGCACCTCGATCCGGCGCTGCTCGAGTGCTACCCGCGCCAGCTCTCGGGCGGGCAGCAGCAGCGCGTCGCCATCGCGCGCGCCTTCGCGGCCGAGCCCGACCTGATCGTCTGCGACGAGATCACCTCGGCGCTCGACGTGTCGGTGCAGGCCCAGGTGCTGGAGCTGCTGCTCGAACTGCAGCGCAAGACCGGCACGGCCTACCTGTTCATCAGCCACGACCTCGGCGTGGTCCGGCGCATGGCCGACCGCGTCGTGGTGCTGCGCCATGGCGAGGTCCGCGAGGCCGGCGCCACGCGCCAGGTCTTCGACGCCCCGGCCGACGACTACACGCGCCTGCTGCTGCAGGCCACCGCCCTGCATTCCGTGACCGCCTCACCCGAAACCCTTGCCGCATGACCAAGTTCATCCACATCACCGATCCCCACCTCGTCGCGCCCGGCGAGATCCTGCACGGCCTGGACCCGTACGCGCGGCTCGCCGCCTGCATCGACGACATCCTCGAGCACCACCGCGACGCGGCCTGCTGCGTGATTACGGGCGACCTCGCGCACCGCGGCGAGAGCGCTGCCTACGCGGCGCTGCGCACCCAGCTCGCGCGGCTGCCCATGCCGTGCTTCCCGCTGGTGGGCAACCACGACATCCGCGCGCTGCTGGCGGCGCAATGCCCGGGCGGGCCGAGCGACGGCAACGGCTTCGTGCAGGGCCGCTTCGACCTGGCCGACGCGAGCTTCCTGCTGCTCGACACGCTCGACGAGGGCCGCAACGGCGGCCTCTACTGCGAGCAGCGTCTGGCCTGGCTCGCGGCCGAGCTCGACCGGCTCGGCGAGCGGCCGGCCTACCTGTTCATGCACCACCCGCCGTTCGACATCGGCATCCCGTGCCTCGACCGCATCGGCCTCGCGAACCCCGAGCCCTTCGCGCGGCTGCTGGCGAGCCGGCGCAACCTGCGCCACCTGTTCTTCGGCCACGTGCACCGGCCGGTCTGCGGCAGCTGGCGCGGCATTCCGTTCTCGACCCTGCGCGGCCTCAACCACCAGGTGCCGTTCGACCTGCACACCATTTCGCCGGTGCCCAAGAGCCACGAGCCGCCGGCCTATGCGGTGGTGTTCCTCGCGGCGGACCAGGTCACGGTCCACTTCCACGACTACCTCGACAAGTCCACGCTCCCGGCGCCCCGGGACGCTTCGAAATGAGCGGCCGGCGGCGCGCCGTCGTGGTGGTCTGCGACAGCCTGTGCGCGGACCTGGTCACGCCCGACGTGGCCCCCGCGCTCGCGGCGCTGCGCGCGCAGGGCGCCGACTTCGTTTCGGCGCGCGGCGTCTTTCCCTCGACCACGCGCACCAGCTCGGCCTCGATGGCCACCGGCTGCCTGCCGGCCGCCCACGGCCTGCTGGGCAACACCATGGTGCTGCGCGAGCAGGGCGCGCTGGTGCGGCTGTCGGTGGGCAAGCCCGACTTCCTCGAACGCCTGCGCCGCGCCACGGGCCGCACCCTGCGGCGCCCGACCTGGGCCGAGCGGCTGGCGCAGCAGGGCGGCGCGATCGTCATGTCGAACGTGTCGCCGGGCGCGGCCTACCTGCAGGACCCCGACGGCTTCGGCCATGTCTACCACCGCGCCGGCTCGCGCGGACCGGGCGGTGTCGCATTGGCGGACGGCCTGGCCATCGAGGTGGGCGCCGCGGGCGACCGGGCGATGACCGATCGCTTCTGCCGCGAGGTGCTGCGCGAACGCGCGCCCGCGCTGGCCGTGCTGTGGCTCTCGGAGCCCGACCACACGGCGCACAGCGTGCCGCTCGGATCGGGCGAGCACCTGGCGATGATCGCCCACGCCGATGCCTGCGTCGACCAGGTGCGGCGCACCGTGGAGGCGCTCGATCCGGCCGGCGACGAGATCCTGCTGGTCGCCTGTTCCGACCACGGCATGGAGACGGTGGAACGCAAGATCGACCTCGACGCGCTGCTGGTCGAGGCCGGCTGGAAGCAATCGCGCGAATCGCAGGAGGTGGTGGTGGCGCCCAACGGCAATGCCGCGCTGCTTTACTTCGCCGACGAGGCGCGCGACGCCATTCCCGCGCTCGTGCGCTGGCTGCAGGACCAGGACTTCACGGAGCGCGTGTTCGCCGGCCAGGCCCTCGCGGAGATCGGCTTGCCGACCGAAGGCCCGCTCGGCCTGGCGTTGGCGCTGCGCCATGACGCGAGCGCCAATCCCCATGGCGTGCCGGGTCGCAGCGTCTCGCTGCTGAGCCCGTTCAGCGATTCATCGCCCGTCGGCTGCGCGCAGCACGGCGGACTGGGCGAACACGAACAGCATCCCTTTCTCTACCTGAGAGGGGGAGGGCTTCGTCCCGGCGAGCGACGCCAACCCGCGTCGCTGATCGACATCGCGCCGACCGTGCTGCGCCACCTCGGCGTCGCGGCGGACGGCATGCAGGGACGCGCATTGCAGTAGACGCGCCGCGTCTTTCGCTCCCCCGACGCCGGATGGATTCGTCACGCATGTGCGTGAGGGGCCCGCCTGCGCGTCGCCATCCCTGGGTCACCCCCACCACTCGAAGAAAAAGATGAAGAGACAAAGAAGATTCACCCCCGTCATCGCCGGCGGCGCCATGCTCGCCATCGGCGCCTGTCACGCGCAGTCGACCGTCACCCTGTTCGGGCTGATCGACACCGGCGTCGCCCACTACCGCGTGCACGGCAAGGGCAGCCAGACCGCGCTGGCTTCCGACGGGCTCGCGAGCAGCCGTCTGGGCTTTCGCGGCCAGGAGGACCTCGGCGGCGGCCTGAGCGCGGGCTTCTGGCTCGAGGGCTCGCTCGCGGTCGACAACCCGACCTCCTTCGACCTCGCACGGCGCTCGACCGTGAGCCTGGCCGGCCCCTGGGGCGAGCTGCGGCTGGGCCGCGACTACACGCCGACCTACCTGATCCAGTCGGACTTCTCGGGGCCCTGGGTCACCAACGGCGTCGGCGAGAGCATCGTCTACCGCGGCCGCGCCGTCCTCTACGGCAGCGCCAACGCGGGTCAGAGCTCCCATGTGCGCGTGAGCAACTCGGTCGGCTACTTCCTGCCGCGCGACCTGGGCGGCTTCTCGGGCCAGTTCCAGTACGGCCTGCCCGAGGCGGTCGACGGCGGCGACGCGGAGCGCTACCTCGGCGGGCGCCTCGGCTATCGGCAGGGCGCGTTCCGCGTGGGCGCGGCCTACAGCCGGACCCTGGGCGGGCCGAAGGCGCCGACCACGCGCCCGCGCGACATCCGCTCGGCCAGCCTCGGTGTCGCCTACGACTTCGGCGTGGCATCGGTCGAGGCGCTCTACGCGCAGGACCGGGTGCAGATGCCGCTGGGCTCCAAGCGCTTCGAAGGCGCGACCGTCGGCGTGACGGTGCCGGTCGGCCCCGGCGAGATCCGCGCGAGCTACGGGCAGGTGGCCTTCCGCTACCCGGGCGACCGTTCGCGCGCCAGCAAGATCGCGCTCGGCTACGTGCACCACCTGTCGAAGCGCACCGCGCTCTATGCGACCGTTGCCCATGTGCGCAACCGCCGCGGTGCCGCGCTGACCGTCGGCGGCGACGTCGCGGGTCTCGCCGACCACGCGGCCAGCGGCCAGAACTTCGGCATCCGGCACGCGTTCTGAGCGCGCCCGTCCCGCGCAACCACCCCCACAATCCACGATTGGAGACAAGCATGCACCGTCGCGATCTCATCCGCCTGGCCTCGGCCGCCGCGGCCGCCACCTCCCTGCCGCGCTGGAGCTGGTCGAACACGCTGGCCCAGCGCGACCTGTTCCCGCTCGGCGTCGCCAGCGGGTCGCCGACCCCCGACGGCTTCGTGCTGTGGACCCGGCTGCTCGACGGCCCGGTGCCCGGCACCGTGCCCTTCGACACGCCGCGCCTGCCGCTGCCCGCCGCGCTGACGGTGCGCTGGGAGGTGGCCGAGGACGAGGCCTTCCGCCGCATCGTGCGCGCGGGCCAGGCGAACGCGCTGGCCGAGCTCGGGCACGCGGTGCACGTGGAGGTGTCGGGGCTGCGGCCGGACCGCTGGTACTTCTACCGCTTCATGCACGGCGACGCGGTCACGCAGACGGCGCGCACGCGCACCGCGCCGGCCCCGCACGCCATGCCCGGGCGCACGCGCTTCGCCTTCGTCTCGTGCCAGCGCTGGGAGCAGGGCCACTACGCGGGCTACCGCCACATGCTCGACGAGAACCTCGACCTGGTCGTGTTCCTCGGCGACTACGTGTACGAATACGCGATGCCGAAGAAGCCGCCGAGCTACCAGCTGGTGCGCACGCACACGCTGCCGGCCGCGAAGACGCTCGCGGACTTCCGCGACCGCTACGCGCTCTACAAGACCGACGCGCAGCTGCAGGCCGCGCACCGCGCCTGCCCCTGGCTCGTGACCTGGGACGACCACGAGGTGCAGAACGACTACGCGGGCCTCGAAGGCACCGGCGCGGCGGGCGACTTCCTCGCGCGGCGCGGCGCCGGCTACCAGGCCTTCTACGAGAACATGCCGCTGCGCGCCTCGGTGCTCACGCAGGGCATCGGCGGGCTCGGCACGCTCGACGGCCTGCGCATTTACGAGCGGCATGCCTGGGGCCGGCTGCTGCGCTTCCACATGCTCGACACGCGCCAGTACCGCGACCGCCAGCCCTGCCGCGTGCCCGGCGAGGAATCGCCGAGCTCGGTGACGCCCACCGGCTGCCCCGAACTGCGCGACCCCGCGCGCTCGATCCTCGGCAGCTACCAGGAACGCTGGCTCGAGCAGGGCCTGGCGCAGGACGCCGCGCTGGGCGAGCGCTGGAGCGTGGTGGCGCAGCAGACCATCTTCGCGCAGCGCAACTACAAGCCGCTGCCGGCCGAGAGTTACCACCCCAGCACCTGGGACGGCTATCCCGCGAGCCGCCAGCGCGTGCTCGACGCGGTGCAGGGCGCGGGCGCGCGCAACACAGTGTTCCTCGGCGGCGACATCCACCAGAACTACGTGAGCCGCGTGCTGGCCGACTTCTCGCGGCCGCAGTCGCCGGTTATCGCGAGCGAGTTCTGCGGCACCTCGATCGCCTCGGCCAGCGGCACGGCGCAGAGCCGCGCGCAGGAGATCGCCGACAACAACCCGCACATCCTGCTCGCGCGTTCCGACAGGCGCGGCTATGCGGTGGCCGACGTGACGCCCGGGCGCTGGCTCACCTCGCTGCGCGTGCTCGACGACGTGGCGCTGCCCGACAGCGGCATCTCGACGCTGGCGCGCTTCGCGGTCGACGACTGCGTGCCGGGTCCCCGGGCGGTCTGACCCCATGCCAGACAAGACCATCCCCATGACCACCGGGGCCGAGTGGCCCTACCTGGAAATCCTGGTGCGGCTGGCGCTGAGCCTGGCGCTCGGCCTGCTGATCGGGCTGGAGCGCGAGCGACGCGGCAAGGAGGCGGGGCTGCGCACCTTCGGCTTCATCTGCCTGCTGGGCGCGCTCGGCGGCCTGCTCGGCATGCCGGTGGCGCTGCTGTGCCTGGCGCTGGTGGGCGTGCTCGCGGTGCTGCTCAACGTGCAGACGCTGCGCGCCGGGCAGGGCGCCGAGCTCACGACCTCGGCCGCCATGCTCGTGACCTGCCTGGCCGGCGTGCTCTGCGGCCAGGGCCACACCATCGCGCCCGCGGCCGTGATGGTGCTGGCCACCGCGCTGCTGGCGTGGAAGGAACGGCTGGCCGGTTTCTCGGCCGGGCTGACCGAAAGCGAGATGCGCTCGGCGCTGCTGCTGGCCATCCTCGCGATCGTGATCTATCCGGCGCTGCCGGCCGGGGCCGTGGGACCGTGGCACCTGGTGGAGCCGCGCGCCGCCTGGGTCACGGTGATCCTGATCGCGGGCATCGGCTTCGTGAACTACATCCTCTGGAAGCTCTACGGCACGCGCGGCACCGAGCTCTCGGGCTTTCTCGGCGGGCTGGTGAACAGCAACTTCACGGTGATCGAGATGGCCTCGCGCGTCGTCGCCACGCGCGGCGCCTACGTGGGCACGGCCTACCGCGGCATCCTGCTGGCGACCACCGCGATGGTGGTGCGCAATGCCGGGCTGCTGCTGATCCTGGCGCCGCTCGCGCTGCTGGGCGCCTCGGGCGCCTTCGCGCTGATGATGCTCGCGAGCGCGGTGCTGGTGCTGTGGAGCTACCGGCGCGCCACGCGCGGGCCCGTGCCCGATGTGCCCGAGATCAAGCTCGACCTGCCGTTCTCGCTGCCGCTGGCGCTCAAGTACGGCGTGGTGTTCCTGGTGCTGCACATCGTCGGCGGCCTCACGCAGCGGCAGTTCGGCGATGCGGGCTTCTACTTCGTGAGCGTGGTCGGCGGCCTGATGTCGAGCGCGAGCGCCGTGGCCGCGGCCGCCGCGCTCGCGTCGCAGGGCAGCCTGTCGGCCACCACGGCGGGCACGGGCGCGGTGCTGGCCTCGCTCACGAGCATTGCCTTCAGCATGTCCTTCGTGCTGCGCACGCGCGAACGCCGCCTGACCACGAAGCTGTGCACGGCCATGCTGTGCATCGCCGTCGCCGGTGCCCTCGGGCTGGCCGGTTGGCATGTGGTCCTGCCGATGCTGCCGATCGGCCACTGAAGGCCGCACCGATACCTCCATCCCTCGAACCCGATACCCATGAGCAATCCCTCGAAGAACATCGAATCCGTCCTGGTCGAGAACCGCGTGTTCCCGCCCGATGCCCGCGCCACGCAAGGCGCCCGCATTTCCGGCATGGCCGCCTACGAAGCCCTGTGCAAGGAAGCGGAGGAAGACTTCGAAGGCTTCTGGAGTCGCCAGGCCACGAGCCACCTGCAGTGGACCAAGCCCTTCAGCAAGATCCTCGACGAATCGAACGCGCCGTTCTACCAATGGTTCGGCGACGGCGAGCTCAACGCCAGCGCCAACTGCCTCGACCGCCACATCGGCACCCCGGTCGAGAACAAGACCGCCATCGTCTTCGAGGCCGACGACGGCACCGTCACCCAGGTCACCTACAAGGAACTGCTCGCGCGCGTGAGCCAGTTCGCCAATGCGCTCAAGGCGCAGGGCATCCAGAAGGGCGATCGCGTCATCGTCTACATGCCGATGACGGTCGAGGGCGTGATCGCGATGCAGGCCTGCGCGCGCATCGGCGCCACCCACAGCGTGGTGTTCGGCGGCTTCTCGGCCAAGGCGCTGCAGGAACGCATCATCGACGCCGGCGCGGTCGCGGTCATCACCGCCAACTTCCAGCTGCGCGGCGGCAAGGAGCTGCCGCTCAAGGCCATCGTCGACGACGGCATCGCGCTCGGCGGCTGCGAGTCGATCAAGACCGTGTTCGTGTTCGAGCGCACGCCCTCGGCCTGGCACCGCGTCGAGGGCCGCGACAAGACCTTCGCCGAGGCGCTGGCCGGCCAGAGCACCGAGTGCGCGCCCGAGCCGGTGAATGCCGAGCATCCGCTGTTCATCCTCTACACCTCGGGCTCCACCGGCAAGCCCAAGGGCGTGCAGCACGCCACCGGCGGCTACCTGCTGTGGGCCAAGATGACGATGGACTGGACCTTCGACATCCGCCCCGAGGACGTGTTCTGGTGCACCGCCGACATCGGCTGGATCACGGGCCATACCTACGTCGCCTACGGCCCGCTCGCGGCCGGCGCCACCCAGGTGGTGTTCGAGGGCATCCCCACCTTCCCGCACGCGGGGCGCTTCTGGCAGATGATCGAGAAGCACAAGGTCAGCGTGTTCTATACCGCGCCGACCGCGATCCGCTCGCTGATCAAGGCGGCCGAGGGCGACGAGAAGGTGCATCCGAAGAACTGGGATCTCACGAGCCTGCGCATCCTCGGCTCGGTCGGCGAGCCGATCAATCCCGAGGCCTGGATGTGGTACCACCGCAATATCGGCGGCGAGCGCTGCCCGATCGTCGACACCTTCTGGCAGACCGAGACCGGCGGCCACGTGATCACGCCGCTGCCGGGCGCCACGCCGCTGGTGCCGGGCTCGTGCACCCTGCCGCTGCCGGGCATCATGGCCGCGATCGTGGACGAGACCGGCAAGGACCTGCCCAACGGCGCGGGCGGCATGCTGGTGATCAAGCGGCCCTGGCCCTCGATGATCCGCACCATCTGGAACGACCCCGAGCGCTTCAAGAAGAGCTACTTCCCCGAGGAGATGGGCGGGACGATCTACCTGGCCGGCGACGGCGCCGTGCGAAGCGCCGACCGCGGCTACTTCCGCATCACGGGCCGCATCGACGACGTGCTCAATGTCTCGGGCCACCGGCTGGGCACGATGGAGATCGAGTCGGCGCTGGTGTCCAAGACCGACCTCGTGGCCGAGGCCGCGGTGGTGGGGCGCCCCGACGACGTGACGGGCGAGGCGGTGTGCGCCTTCGTGGTGCTCAAGCGCGCGCGGCCGACCGGCGAGGAGGCCAAGCAGATCGCCACCGAGTTGCGTAACTGGGTGGCCAAGGAGATCGGGCCGATCGCCAAGCCCAAGGACATCCGCTTCGGCGACAACCTGCCGAAGACGCGCAGCGGGAAGATCATGCGGCGGCTGCTGCGCAGCATCGCCAAGGGCGAGGCGATCACGCAGGACACCTCCACGCTCGAGAACCCGGCCATCCTCGATCAGTTGTCGCAGACGAACTGAGAGACGCGGCCGCGCCGGGAGCTGTCGGCGACCGGTGCAACGACGCCAGCGAAGCGGCGTGTCCTACAAGGGGCGGTGAACGGACGGGCTAGCTTGCAGCGTCTACCCCCACACCGTACGCGAACACCGCCATGACCCAGCCACCGAAGAACGCGCGGTTGCCCGCCACACCGAACCGCCACGCCGTCGCCGCGCGAGGCACGACATGATCGGCATCGTCGTCCCCGCCCACGACGAGGAGGCGACGATCCGCGCCTGCCTCGCGGCGACGCGCCGGGCGTCGCTGCATCCCGCGCTGGCGGGCGAAAAGGTCGAGACCATCGTGGTGCTCGACGCCTGCACCGACGCGACCGGCGTGGTGGCGGCCTGCTGCGATGCGCTGACGGTGACGATCCGCGCGCGCAACGTGGGCATGGCGCGCGCCGTCGGTGCCGAGGCCCTGCTGGCGCGCGGCGCACGCTGGCTCGCGTTCACCGATGCCGACACGCTGGTGTCCGAGGACTGGCTGGCCGCGCAACTGGCGCTGCAGACCGAGGTGGTCTGCGGCACGGTCTCGGTGGCCGACTGGTCGCCCCATGGCGGCAACGCCGGGCTGCTCGCAGCGCATTTCGGCGCGACCTACGCCGATCGCGAGGGCCATCGCCACGTGCATGGCGCCAACCTGGGTGTCTCGGCCGCGGCCTATCGCCGGGCCGGCGGCTTTCGGCATCTGGCCTGCAGCGAGGACGTCGCGCTGGTGCGGGCGCTGGCGGATGCCGGATGCTCGATCGCATGGAGCGCGCTGCCGCGCGTCGTGACCAGTGCGCGCACCGATGCGCGCGCGGAGGGTGGCTTCGCCACCGCGCTGCTCCATGCGGTGGCGCAGCGCCTGGCCGAAGCGGCGGGTGGGCCCTCGGGCGCCGCCGCTGTCGCTTGAAAGGCCTGGTCAGTCCCCACCGCCCAGCGGACCGACGGGCGGTGCATCCTCGTCCTCGCCGGGAGTGCGCGGCCCGATGTTCTCGTCGCGGACCATGCGCTTGAGTTCGGCGCACCCGTCCTCGAAGGCGTCGAGCCACAGGTCGTAGGCCATGGGGCTGGCCGACAGCTCCACCCACTCGGAGGCGTCGTCGCCCTGCTCGTGCAGCACCCAGTGGAAATGACCTGGCTCCACTTCCTCGACGAACACCGCGATGCGGCGCAGCCGGCTCATTGCAGCCTCCCGGCGGCCTTCACCGCGTCGCGAAGCTTTGTGGGATCGTCTGCCATAGGGCCTCCTGAAGGTTGTTCGACCGCTGCCGATGCAGGCCGCGAGTCTGCGGAGCGGGCCCGCCCTGGTGCCGTAGGTGTTCGACGCATCGCGACGCAGGAGATGGGCAGGGCCTCGATGCCGGTCGGTTGGTGCGCTGCCGCACAGACACCGGCCGCCCTGGCGCAGAATGATGCGAACTTTGGAAGCGCTCCGCCATGGCATCGTCGCCGCGTTCGTCTTCATTGAATGCGGCTGCCCCGCGCAACGGCCTGCTCGAGGCCATTCCCGCCGAGGTGATGGCCCGGATGGAGCCCTTTCTCGAGCGCGTGCCGCTGCGGCTGGGAGAGGTGCTCTACGAATCGGGCGTCGTGCAGCAGCATGTCTTCTTCCCGATCGACTGCATCATCTCGCTGCTGTACGTGCTCGAGAACGGGCAGTCGGCCGAGATCGCCGTCGTCGGACTCGAAGGCATGGTGGGCGTGTCGCTGCTGATGGGCGGCGGCAGCACGCCCAACCGCGCGGTGGTGCAGAGCGCGGGCCACGCCCTGCGGCTGGGCGCGAGCCATGTCCGCGCGCTGACGGAGCAGGGCGGTCCGCTGCTTCACCTGCTGCTGCGCTACACGCAGTCGCTGATCACGCAGATGTCGCAGACGGCGGTGTGCAACCGGCACCATTCGCTGGAGCAGCAACTGTGCCGCTGGCTGCTGCTGAGCCTCGACCGGCTGCCCGGCAACGAACTGGTGATGACCCAGGAGCTGATCGCCAACATGCTCGGCGTGCGGCGCGAGGGGGTCACCGAAGCGGCCGGCAAGCTGCAGCGCCTGAAGCTGATCCGATACGCGCGGGGCCGCATCACGGTGCTCGACCGCCCGGGCCTCGAGCAGCAGGTGTGCGAGTGCTACGAGGTCGTGAAGCGCGAGACCGATCGCCTGCTGCCGCGCCGCCTGGCGACCTGAGCGCGCGGGCGCGCACTGCGCCCGTGTGCGCCTTCGCACAGACGCGGCCGCGGCCCTCGGACAGAATGCGCTCGCTCGCGCATTCCCGCGCGGCACTTCGCTACAGGCGGCTCAGTGACACCAGACCCGACCCGCCCCGTGCTCAATCGCCTGCTCGAGGCGCTCCCGCCGAGCGACAGGGCGCACCTGCTCGAACGCTGCGACAGCGTGCCGCTCGCGCCGCCCCAGGTCCTCTACGAGCCGGGCGACGTCATCGATCACATCCATTTCCCCACCAGCGCCTTCGTCTCGCTGGTGTCCACCGCCGACGGCCACGATGGCCTGCAGGCGGGCATGGTGGGCAACGAGGGCGCGCTGGGCTGGGAGCTGTCGCTGGGCGTGCAGCGTGCGCCGCTGCGCGCGCTGGTGCAGGGCCCGGGCCTGGCGTGGCGCCTGACGGCGCACGCCTTCGCCAGGGAGCTGTCGCGCAGCACGCCGCTCGCGCGCGTGCTGCATCGCTACGTGTGCGTGCTGCTGACCGAGTTCGGCCGCTCGGGCCTGTGCCACCGCTTCCATGCGATCGAGCAGCGGCTGGCGCGCTGGCTGCTGACCACGCAGGATTGCGCGCATTCCACGCAGCTCGCGCTGACCCATGAGGCGCTGGGCCACATGCTGGGCGTGCGCAGGGTCGGCATCACCAACGCCGCCACCGCGCTGCATGCGCGGCATCTGATCGACTACCGGCGCGGCGTGATCACGATCACCGACCGCGCGGGCCTGGAGCAGGCCGCGTGCGATTGCTACCGGGCCCACCGGCGCAGCTATTCGGAATTGATCCCTGAGGGCTCGCGCCGCTAACCCGTGCTGCGCAGGTCGTGCTCCCGCAGCATCACGGGCGGCGTCGATCCCTGGGCCAGCCGGCGCCGCACGGCGGCATCGATCTCCTCGGCATGCGATGCATAGGTCTCGAGCGGATCGGCGTTGTCGCCGGTGCGGAAGTGGTAGTGCAGGGTCGTCTTGCCGATGCTGGCGTCGACCGAGCGACCGTCGACCGTCACGAAGAAGCGCACCGCGTTCGAGGCATCGTGGAAGAAAGGGGTGTCGGACATCGTGCTAGCTCCCGCGGGCAGCGCGCCGCGTCGTCACAGGCCGAACCCCGACGGGCCGCGGGCCCGCTCTTTCTCGGCCGCGATGGCCGACAACCCCGCCGGCGTGATCTGGCGCACGTACACGGCATACATGGCCGGTATCCGCTTTTCGGACCGGAGCTGGCCCGTGACCTCGATCATTCCGGCCCCGACCAGCCGCCTGGCCGCGGCGATATCCGCCGACAGGGCCAGCATCCGGGGCGGCATCATGCGGCCCAGGCGAACCAGCAACTGGATGTCCATCTCGTCGCCGGTCGAGAACTTCGCTCGCGCCGGTGGCCGCAGCTGCGGCCACCCGGGGGTCTGGGTCATCGGCATGCTCATTCCTTGTAGCTGCCGGATTGCAGCAGTTTCCGTTCGAGTTGCAGTTCCAGGGCCTCGACCATGCCGTAGGCCTCCATGTACTTCTCGTTGGCGCCGACGGCGCGCCACGCGTCGCGCTTTTCTTCTTCCTGCGCGATGCGCTGTTCGAGTGCGGCGATGTCGTGGGCCAGTGTCATGGAGCGTTCCGGGCAGGTGGGACTTCAGCGTGCGCCATCGATGCGCGCCTGTCCGTTCGCTGGCGCACCGAACTGCCGGTGGCTGCATGTCTTTTCCTCGAGCCAGCGCCCGCGCGCGCTTTCCGCACGCAGGCCGCGATGCAGCACATCGAGGTCCACCGAGCACTCCAGCACCACCTGCTGGAGGCGACAGGCGCTCGCGGCCGTTGCCTCCGCCGAACCCGTGCGCACGGCCGAGCGCAGCCGGACATTGAGGGCCTGCAGCAGCGCCATGCGGTGCTCGAAGGCATCGCAGCCCGGGGGCGGTGGCGGCGGGTTCGCCGAGTTCCGCGCGGCGCCGCGGAAGCGGGGAACGAAGGGGGTGGGGATCATGGGATGCCGAGCCGAGCTGCTGCGCGAATGCGCGACACCCGGTTCTAGCCCTCACGACGCGCCGTTGTCTGTGCGCCAACTCGCATAGCGTGCCCGCGGCAGCGGCTTCGATGCCTAGAAATACGCATCGATCGCCCAGAGCACGAGCAGCACGGCGACGTAGAGCACGCCGGCGAGGATCAGGGCGGCGCGCAGCGATCCCATCTCGGGGGGCGCGGACGCGACGACCGGCAGCTCCACGGCGGCGGGAAGGACGGGGAGGGGCTTTTTCATGGGAACGCTTTCATTGCAAGCCATGGCGTCGAGCGGTGCATCCGGTTCGGGTGTCCGCTGCGCCGGGCAGCGGGCCCACGCTACGCCTGTTTGCTCCCAAGGGCTCGACTTTCGTGCGCGTCGCAGCCGTGCAGTCGCATCGCGCGCCGCCTTGTAGGCCAACAGGCCTTTCTCGCGCGCAGGCCGATGAAACGAGCACGGGTGGCCGAAAGAGAGTACGGTCGGCAGACGTTCACAGTTCTCGCGATCGCGCGGCAGCTCTTGATCCGTCACAAGGAGCCGTAGCCATGTCAGCCCCCCTCTCGTCCATCCCTTCGCACGCCGACCTCATCGGCAGCGACGTCGATTCCCTCGCCTCCCACATGCGCCATTGCGCGCGCGCGCACGGCCGCTGGTCCTCGCTGCGCGGCCGCCTGCAGCAGCTGCACGCGCTCGCGGCCGGCCGCATCGTCACCCTGGCATGCGCCGCCGTGGTGCTCGGCATCGGCCTGTTCCTCGCGGCTTGAGCGCCGCGGCCATCGTCCACAGGCTCGACGGACTGAGCGCCTACGCGCGCAACCTGCTGCTGCACCCGCACGATCCGGTGGCGCCGCCGATCCGCGCGGAGCTGTTCGGCGCGCAGCGTTTCGAACAGCACGGGCGCAGCCTCGCGCGCGCGCAGGCGG
The DNA here is from genome assembly GCF_059418345.1 of Variovorax sp. GW821-FHT09B01. Lineage (NCBI taxonomy): Bacteria > Pseudomonadati > Pseudomonadota > Betaproteobacteria > Burkholderiales > Comamonadaceae > Variovorax > Variovorax sp. GW821-FHT09B01. The sequence continues at coordinate 520,742 of NZ_JBWKPQ010000001.1, forward strand.
TGGTGGCGGACGACGACCGCGCGCGCCACGCACGCGAGCGCGCGCCGTTCTTCCCGCGCGTGCACGAGAACCTCGAGTCGCTGCGCAGCGCCTTCGACTACATCGCGCTGATCTCGCAGAGCGGGCGCTACGTGTCGCCGGCCGCGGAATGGCTGCTCGACAACTTCCACCTGGTCGAGGCCCAGCTGCAGCAGATCCAGGACGGCGTGCCGCGCAGCTACTACGCGCGCCTGCCCAAGCTCGCGCGCGCGCCGCTGGCCGGCCTGCCGCGCGTCTACGGCATCGCCTGGGCCTACGTGGCCCACACCGACAGCGTGCTCAACCAGGCGCTGTTCACCGCCTTCCTCGATGCCTACCAGGACGTCGACGAGCTCACGCTGGGTGAACTCTGGGCGCTGCCCACCACCTTGCGCGTGGTGCTGCTCGAGAACCTGCGCCGCGTGGCCGAGAGCATCGCCGAGCACAAGGTGGCGGGCGAGATCGCGCACGCGGCCTGGGACGCGGCCGCGCGGCTCGACGCGGCCGACCTCGACGTGCTGTTCCGCGCGCTGCACAGCCACGGCCTGCAGCACAGCTACCTCACGCAGCTGTGGCAGCGCCTGCCCGGCGAGCATGGCGAGAACATGCCCGCGCTGGTGCGCTGGACCGAGCTGCACTGCCCGAACGGCGCGGCGCTGATCCGCGATGCGCAGGACGCGCAGGTGGCCGCCAACCTGACGGTCGGCAACATCATCACCACGCTGCGCATGGTCGGCCAGGTGGAGTGGAACGACCTGATCGAGCCCGTGAGCCGTTCGCTGCGCGTGCTGCGCGAATTGCCGAGCTTCGCCGCCGAGAGCGAGCCCACGCGCCAGCAGATCACGCATGCGATGGAGCAGGTGGCGCGCCAGAGCCGGCGCTCCGAGCGCGACGTGGCGCAGGCCGTGGTGCAGCTGGCCATGGCGGCCGCGCACGACGGCAGCTATACGCGCGAACCCGACGTCGACCCCGCGGACGAGACCGCCGGCTACTACCTGTTCGGCCAGGGCCTGCCCGCGCTCGATGCGCTGCTGCGCCCGCGCGCCGATGCCGCGGGCCCTCGCGCACGCCGCGCCGCGCGGCACGGCGCGCGCTCGTGGCGGCTGCCGCTGTACGCCTTCGCGGTCGTGCTGGTCACCGGCCTGCTGTTGCTGGCCGCCGCGCGCGGGCTGCCGCACCGCGGGGACTGGTTGTCGGTGCTGGCGCTCGTGCTGCTCGCCTGGCCGCTGTCGGAAGCGGTGACCGCGCTGGTCCAGCGCATCGTCGCGGAATCGGTGCGCGTGCAGGCGCTGCCGCGGCTCGATTTCGCGGCCGGCATTCCCGCGCGGCACCGGGTGCTGGTCGCAGTGCCGGCCATGCTGGTCTCGGCCGAGGGCAACGCGCAGCTCGCGCACCGGCTCGAGCTGCACTGGCTCGCCAACCGCGAGGCGCACGCCCAGTTCGCGCTGCTGACCGACTGGGTCGATGCGCCGCTGGCGACGCTGCCCGGCGACGCGCCGCTGCTCGAGGACGCGCTCGCGCGCATCGCGGCGCTCAACGCGCGCCATCCCGCGGCCGAGGGCGCACTGCCGCGCTTCGTGCTGCTGCACCGCCCGCGCAGCTGGAGCGACACCGAGCAGCGCTGGATCGGCTGGGAGCGCAAGCGCGGCAAGCTCGAGATGCTGCTGCGCCTGCTCGCGCAGGGCGAGGCCGACGGCTTCCTGCCGCTGGCGCCCGGCAGCTTCGCGGCCGGCCGCACGCCCTACGTGCTCACGCTCGACAGCGACACCGTGCTGCCGCCCGGCGCGCTGCGCGAGCTGGTCGCGGTCGCCGCGCATCCGCTCAACGCGCCGCGCGTCGATGCCGCGCGCCGCCGCGTGGTCAGCGGCTACGGCATCCTGCAGCCGCGCATCGTCACGCCCTTCGGGCCGCGCGAGGAGCGCTCGCTGTTCCGCTGGATCTTCGCGGGCGCCTGCGGGCTCGATCCCTACAGCAACAGCGCCTCCGACGTGTACCAGGACGTCTTCGGCAGCGGCTCGTTCACCGGCAAGGGCCTGCTCAACGTGCGTGCCGTGCATGCGGTGCTCGACCGGCGGCTGCCCGACGACGCGGTGCTGAGCCACGACCTGCTCGAAGGCTCGATGGCGCGCTGCGCGGTGGTGAACGACCTGGTGCTGGTGGAGGACTTCCCGCACCACGCGGGCGTGTTCGCCTCGCGCGTGCACCGCTGGGTGCGCGGCGACTGGCAGCTGCTGCCGCTGATGCGGCGCGCCCGCCACTACGGCATCGACGGCGTGGGGCTCTGGAAGATGGGCGACAACCTGCGCCGTTCGATGGTGGTGCCGGCCTCGTTCGCGCTGCTGGTGCTGGTGGTGTTCACGCATGCGTTGCCGCTGGGCTGGACCTTGCTGGCCGTGGCCGCGGGGCTCACCATCGGCCCGGTGCTCGGCGCGCTGGCCGGGCTGGTGCCGACGCGGCGCGCCATCGAGCTGCGCCATTTCTTCGACGTCGGCGCGGTCGAGCTGCTGCGCGCCCTGGCCGGCGCGGCCTGGCAGTTCGTGCAGCTCGCCGCGCAGGCGCGGATGCTGCTCGACGCGATGGCGCGCGCGCTCTGGCGGCTGCTGGTGAGCCGGCGGCGCCTGCTGCAATGGACCACCGCCGCGCAGTCGCAGGCTCAGTCGAGCCAGCGCCTGGCCGCGTTCCTGCGCGGTGGCGGCGCGGTCGGGGGCACCTGCCTGCTGCTGGCCGTGGCCGCGCACTACAGCGACTGGCCGGTGCTGGCCCCGTTGCTGTTCGTGCTGTGGGCACTGGCGCCGGTCGCGGCCTGGTGGGGCAGCCGGGTCGAGACCGGGCGTCCCGATGCGCTCGACACCGGCCAGCGCGACTACCTCGAGGCGCTGGCGCGCGACACCTGGCGCTTCTTCGAGCACGTGGTCGGCGCGCAGGACAACCACCTGCCGCCCGACAACCTGCAGACCGATCCCGAGCCGGCCCTGGCGCACCGCACCTCGCCGACCAACATCGGCATGTACCTGCTGGCGGCCGCCTGCGCGCGCGAGTTCGGCTGGATCGGCAGCACCGAGCTGGTGGCGCGGCTGACGGCCACGCTCGGCAGCGTCGACCGGCTGCACAAGCACCAGGGCCACCTGTGCAACTGGTACGACACGCAGACGCTCGAGCGGCTGGCGCCGGCCTATGTCTCGAGCGTGGACAGCGGCAACCTGGCCGGCCACCTGATCGCGGTGGCGCAGGCCTGCCGTGCCTTCGCGGCGCAGGATGCGGCCGGCGGCGGCGCGGCCGGGGCACCGAACGGCGAGGCCCTCGAGGCGCTCGCGCGGCGCTGCGAGGCGCTCAGCGACGGCATGGACTTCCGCGGCCTCTACGACCCGAAGCGGCACCTGTTCCACATCGGGCTGCGCGTGGACGACGACGTGCTCGACGCCAGCTACTACGACCTGATGGCCTCGGAGTCGCGGCTGCTGAGCTTCCTCGCGATCGCCAAGGCCGACGTGCCGCGGCGCCACTGGATGGCGTTGGGCCGGCCCTTCCTGCTGGTGGGCTTCCGGCCCGGCCTCAAGTCGTGGTCGGGCTCGATGTTCGAGTACCTGATGCCCTCGCTGGTGATGCCCGAGCCCGACGACGGCCTGCTGCAGGTGGCCAACGCCGCCGCCATCGCCGAGCACCGGGCCTTCGCGCGCGCGCAGGACCTGCCCTGGGGCGTGTCGGAGTCGGCCTATCACGGCCGCGACCATTCGCTGGCCTACCAGTACGCGCCTTTCGGCGTGCCGCGGCTCGCGCTGCGCCGCACGCCGCCCACCGACCGCGTGGTGGCGCCCTATGCGAGCGCGCTGGCCGCGGTGCTCGCGCCGGCCGAGGCGACCGACAACCTGCGGCTGCTCGAATCGCTGGGCGCGCGCGGCGCCTACGGCTTCCACGACGCGGTCGACTTCACCGCCTCGCGCCAGCACGAGGGCCAGGCCTTCACCGTGGTGCGCAACTTCATGGCGCACCACCAGGGCATGACCCTGGTGGCGCTGTGCAACGTGCTGCGCGACGACGCGCCGCGCCGCTGGTTCGGCAGCGCGGCCGTGGTGGAGGCGCATCTCTCGCTGCTGCACGAGCGCACGCCGCGCCAGATCATCGGCAGCGCCGACCCGCGCTCGCCGCCCGAGCCGAGCCGCGGCGAGCTGCCGCCGATGTTCCAGCCGCGGCTGGTCGATCCGCTGGCACCGGGCCCGCAGCCCACGCACCTGCTGTCGAACGGCCGCTACACGGTGGCGCTGCGCGCCAGCGGCGCCGGCGTGAGCCGCTGGCGCTCGTTCAACGTGACGCGCTGGCGCGACGACCCGCTGCGCGACGGCTACGGCACCTTCTTCTACCTGCGCGACGACGCGAACGACACGCCCATCTCGCTGACCGCGCTGCCCGCACCCGGCATCGACTGGGACTACCGCACCCGCTTCCTCGCCGACCAGGTGCAGTTCGATGCCAGCGGGCCGGGCCTGCAGGTGCGCACCACGGTGCTGATCAGCCCCGAGGACGACACCGAGCTGCGCAGCATCACGCTGCAGAACACCAGTGACCGCACGCGCACGCTCGAGCTGTTCTCGTACTTCGAGCCGGTGCTCTCGAACCCCAAGGCCGACGAGGCCCATCCGGCCTTCGCCAACCTGTTCGTCGAGTCGCGCTGGCGTCCGGACCTGCGCGCGCTGCTGATGTCGCGCCGGCCGCGGCTGCAGGGCGATCCGGCGGTGGCGGCCGTGCATTTCGTGGCCTCGGTCGATGCCCACGTGATCGCCATCGACTGCATGACCGACCGGCGCGCCTTCGTCGGCCGCAACCGCACGCTGGCGGCGCCGGCGATCGACATGCAGCCGCTCGATGCCACCGGCGCGCCCATCAACGGCCTCGATCCCATCGCCTGCCTGCGCGTGCGGCTGTCGATCGCGCCGGGCGCCACCGCGCGGCTGGGCTTCGCCACCGCGGCCGACGACAGCATCGAGGCGCTGATGCCCACCATCGACCGCTACCTCGAGCCGATGCACGTGGAACGCACGAAGCGCATGGCCGCCACGCTGGCGCAGGTGCGGCTGCGCGACCTGACGATCACGCCGGCGCAGAACGTGGCGCTGCAGGACCTCACCACCATCCTCACCTACACCACGCCGCGTCCGATAGGCGAGCGCGGCCTGTTCGACCTGCGGCAGATCTGGCGCTTCGGCATCTCGGGCGACAAGCCGATCGTGCTGGTGCTGATCCACTCGGTGAGCGGCATGGGCCTGGTCAACGCGCTGCTGCGCGCGCAGCCGTGGTGGGGCTTCGGCGGCGTGGCCTGCGACCTGGTGGTGATCAACGGCGAGCCGGCCTCCTACCTGCTGTCGCTACAGCGCGAGATCGAGACCTTGCGCCAGCGCGTGCTGCAGCAGACCCGCAACAGCTTTCCGCGCAACGACACGGCCGGCTTCTACCTGCTGCACGAGCAGGAGGTGTCGGCCGCCGAGCGCGCGGCGCTGTCGAGCATGGCGCGCGTGGTGTTCACCGCCGACGGGCGTGCGCTCGACGTGCAGGTGGCCGCGCTGCGCGAGGCGCGCGGCATGGGGCCGTGGGCGCCCGAGGCCGTGCTGCCGCCGGCCGTGCCGCTGGCGGCCGGCGTCGCGTCGACCCTGCCGACCGAAACCGTCGCGGGCGAGTTCGATGCCGCGAGCGGCGAGTTCCGCTTCGAGGTGGGCCTCGCGCGCCGCACGCCGCGCCCATGGATCAACGTGATCGCCAACGCGGGCTTCGGCTTCCAGGTCTCCGAGTGGGGCAACGGCTTCACCTGGGCCGGCAACAGCCGCATGCACCAGCTCACGCCGTGGTCGAACGACCCGGTGCAGGACCCGGCCTTCGAGCACTACCTGCTGCAGGACCTGGCGACGCGCGAGCTGCTGCCGCTCACGCCGGCTGGACGAGGTGGTGGCGACGGTGCGCCCGACGACCTGCTGCACCGCGTTCGCCATGGCCAGGGCTACACCGTCTTCGAATGCCGGCTGGGCGGGCTGTCATTGAGCACCACCTTCCTGGCCGACCGCGACGATGCCGTGAAGCTGGTGCACGTGCGCCTGCGTAACGAAGGCAGCGGCACGCGCCGGCTGCGCGCGCTCGCGATGGCCGAATGGCAGCTGGGCGCCGCGCGCGGCGAGCGCCGCAGCGTGCGGACCTGGAAGCAGGACGACCTGCCGGCCGTGTTCGGCGAGCAGCGCGAATCGAGCGGCGGCTTCGGCGGCGGCACCGCCTTCCTGATGCTCGCGGGCCTGCCGGGCGCCACCCAGTGGACCTGCGACCGCAACGAGTTCTTCCGCGGCCGCGGCATCGTCGAGGTGCCCGACAGCCTCGGGCGCCGCGGCGGCAGCGGGCTCGATGCCTGCGCGGCCGTCGATGGCGAATTCCGGCTGGCCGCGGGCGAGGGCGCGAGCTTTACCTTCGTGCTGGGCCATGCCGACAGCGCCGAGGCCGCCATCGCGCTCGCGCGGCGCTGGCGCGAACGCGACGTGCCGGCCGCGCTCGCGCAGGTCGGCGGCTTCTGGGACGAGCTGCTGGGCCGGCTGCGGGTGCGCACGCCCGATCCGCTGTTCGATGCGATGGTCAATCGCTGGCTGGTCTACCAGACCCTGGCCTGCCGGCTGTGGTCGAAGGCCGGCTTCTACCAGGCCGGCGGCGCCTTCGGTTTCCGCGACCAGCTGCAGGACGCGATGGCCTTCGCGCTCACCGATCCGAAGCGGCTGCGTGCGCAGATCCTGCTCAACGCGGCGCGCCAGTTCCCCGAGGGCGATGTGCAGCACTGGTGGCACATGCCCGGTGGCGCCGGCGTGCGCACGCATTTCTCCGACGACCTGCTGTGGCTACCCTTCGCGGCCGCGCACTATGCGCAGGTGACGGACGACACCACGCTGTTCGACGAGAGCGTGGGCTTCATCGAGGGCGCGGCGATCCCGGCCGGCGCCGAGGACGCCTACTACACGCCGCAGCATGCCGGCCGTGTCGCCAGCCTGTACGAGCACGGTGCGCTGGCCATCGACCGCAGCCTCGCGACCGGCGCGCATGGCCTGCCGCTGATGGGCACCGGCGACTGGAACGACGGCATGAACCGGGTCGGCCACGAGGGCCGCGGCGAATCGGTCTGGCTCGCATGGTTCCTCTGCAGCGTGGTCGAGCGCTATGCGCCGATTGCGCAGGCCCGCGGCGAGACCGAACGCAGCGCGCGCTGGCTGCGTGCGCGCGAGGGCTGGATCGCCGCGCTGCACGACGCGGGCTGGGACGGCGCCTGGTTCCGCCGTGCCTTCTTCGACAACGGCGCGCCGCTGGGCTCGGCCGCCAACGACGAGTGCCGCATCGACCTGATCGCGCAGGCCTGGTCGGTGTTGTCGGGCGCCTCGGACGAGGGCCACACCCACGCCGCGATGGCCGCCGCGAAGACGCATCTGCACGACGACACGGCCGGGCTGCTGCGCCTGCTCGCGCCACCGTTCGTGCAGTCGACCAACAACCCCGGCTACATCCAAGCCTATCCGCCGGGCGTGCGCGAGAACGGCGGGCAGTACGCGCATGGCGCCGTGTGGGGACTGATGGCGCAGGCGCTGCTCGGCGACCGCGAGGCGGCCTGGGCGAGCTTCGAAGGCCTGAGCCCGGCCCATCGCGCCAGCGATCCGCGGCGCGGTCCGGCCTACGAACTCGAGCCCTACGTGATGGCCGGCGACATCTACGGCGCCGCCCCCTACGTGGGACGCGGTGGCTGGAGCTGGTACACGGGCTCGGCCGCATGGCTGCACCGCGCGGCGGTCGAGACCTTGCTGGGCCTCACGGTGAAGGGGCACGCGCTGTCGCTCGCGCCGCGCGTGCCCGCGCACTGGCCGGCCTTCGAGATCGAACTGCGGCTCGGGGAGCGCGCGTTCACGCTGCAATGGGGCGCGCCGCAGGGCGCTGCCGCCGCCACCCACCATGCGGTGGAGGGCGACTGGATCGACTGGCAGGCGCTGCCCGCGAAGGCGGTGGTGCGGATCGGGAAGCGCATGAGCGCCTGAGCCGCCGGCCAGGCGTTCTCGCCGGCGCCCGGCTCACAGCAGCCCCGTCAGGGTCGCGCGGCTCACGGCCTGTGCGCGCGAATGCACGTTGAGCTTCTTGTAGATGTTCTTCATGTGGGCATTGACGGTCTGCATCGAGATGCCGAGCGCCAGGCTCACCACCCGCGATGCCTGCCCCCGCGCCACGCAATGAAGCACTTCGCGCTCCCTCGTCGTGAGCACGATGTCCAGGGGGTGGGGTTCGGGGGCGGGCCCGTCCACCGAATGCCGCCCCATGCGCGCCAGCAGCCGCCGCGACAGCCTGGGCGTGATGGCCGCGCCACCGTTGACCACCTGCAGCACGGCCTGCGCGAAGCTCTGCTGCCAGGCGTTCTTCAGCAGGTAGCCCGTGGCGCCGACCTCGAAGGCGCGCAGCACGTGGGCGTCGTCCTCGAGCGCGGAGACCACGATGATCTCGCAGTGGCTCTGCTGCTTGCGCGCATCGCGGATCAGTTCGAAGCCCGAGCCGTCGGCCAGGCGCAGGTCGAGCATCAGCACGTCGAACTCTTCCGACGCGAGCAGGCGCCGCGCGTCGCGCGCGCTGCCGGCCTGGCCCTGGAGCCGGATACGCATGTCCGACAGCAGCTCCTGCGCGATGACGCGGCGCATGCCCTCGTCGCCGTCCACCAGCAGCACGCGCACGGGGGCGTCGTCCTGCCCGGTCATGAAATGCGGCCACTGCGGCTCGCCGGGCCGGCAGACCCCGGTTCCGTCACGGGTTCGGTAGCGGGTGATGCGGCCGCCGTCGAGCCTGGCGAACGTCTCGGAATCGGACGATGTTTCGTCGGTCATGAGTAACTCCCTTGTGTCAAAGCGACCTGAATGTTTTATGGGGTCGCGGAATCCACGAATGGAGTACTTTCTAATTGCTTTGAATGTAGGCCAGGGCGCTGTCGATACCGCAAGCGAGGGGTGATGGGTACGTAGTCGAAAGGCCCAAGTTGCCCACCGCGACGGCGGAACTCCTGTACGCTGCATCACGAGTCAACCAAGGAACCGTGATGAAGAAGAAGACTGCGATCGTCACGGGCATCAGTGGCCAGGACGGCGCCTATCTGGCGCAACTGCTGCTGGCCAAGGGCTATGTGGTCCATGGCACCTACCGCCGCACCAGCTCGGTCAATTTCTGGCGCATCCAGGAGCTCGGCATCCAGGACCATCCCGATCTGCATCTGGTCGAGTACGACCTCACCGACCAGGGAAGCTCGCTCAGCCTGGTTCAGCAGACCGAGCCCGACGAGATCTACAACCTCGCGGCGCAAAGCTTCGTCGGCGTCAGCTTCAACCAGCCCGTGGCCACGGCGCACATCACCGGCATCGGGGCGCTGCACCTGCTCGAGGCGATCCGCCTCATCGACCGGCGGATCCGCTTCTACCAGGCATCGACCTCCGAGATGTTCGGCAAGGTGCAGGCCGTGCCCCAGGTCGAGGGCACGCCGTTCTATCCGCGCAGCCCCTACGGCGTGGCCAAGCTCTATGCGCACTGGATGACCGTCAACTACCGCGAGAGCTACGACATCTTCGGCAGCTGCGGCATCCTCTTCAATCACGAAAGCCCCCTGCGCGGGCGCGAGTTCGTGACGCGCAAGATCACCGATGCCGTGGCCCGGATCAAGCTGGGCAAGCTCGACGTGCTGGAGCTCGGCAACCTCAATGCGCAGCGCGACTGGGGCTTTGCGCGGGAGTACGTGGAGGGCATGTGGCGCATGCTGCAGACGAGCGAGCCCGACACCTACGTGCTGGCGACGAACCGTGCCGTGACCGTGCGCGACTTCGTTCGCCTGGCGTTCCGGGGCGCGGGGATCGAGGTGGAATTCAGGGGCGTCGACGAGGCGGAGACCGCCGTCGACACGGCCACCGGCAAGACGGTGCTGCGCGTGAATCCGAAATTCCACCGCCCCGCCGAGGTCGACCTGCTGATCGGCGACCCCAGCAAGGCCAGGGACCAGCTGGGATGGGCGCCCACGACCACGCTCGAGCAACTCTGCCAGATGATGGTGGACGCCGACCTGCGGCGCAACGAGGCCGGCTTCTCGTTCTGAGCGCCGCGCCGTCTCAGGCCGGCTGCGCTTCGGGCAGGGGACGCGGGCTGTTCCACTCCACCGTCGGCGTCGCGACGGCGCCTTCGCCGGCGACCGACAGCAGCGCCTGGTTCTGCGCATCGCCGCGATCCGCCACGATGCCGCAGCGCCCGTAGCTGTCGTCGAAACGCACGATGTCGTCCTCGCCCAGGTAGCTGCCGGTCTGCACCTCGATCACCTCCAGCGTGGTCTTGCCCGGATTCTCGAGCCGGTGCACGCAACCGAGCGGCAGGTAGATCGATTCGTTCTCGCGCACCAGCCTGACCTTCCCGTCGCAGGTGGTCTTGGCCGTGCCCTGCACCACGATCCAGTGCTCCGAGCGGTGGTGATGCATCTGCAGCGACAGCTTGGCGCCGGGCTTGACCGTGATGTGCTTGACCTGGAAGCGCTCGCCGTTGTCGATGCTGTCGTACGCCCCCCAGGGCCGCACCGTGCGCCGGTGCTCGGTGGCCTCGGGCCGGCCCTCGAGCGCCAGCATGCGCACCACCTCCGCGACCTGCTCCACGCAGCCCGTGCTCGCGACCAGCAGCGCATCGGGCGTGTCCACGATGATCAGGTTCTCGGTGCCCAGCGCCACCACCGGGCGGTGCGGCGCATGGATGAAGGTGTTGCGCGCGCGCAGGCTGCGGCCCTTGCCGCTCGTGCGGTTGCCTGCTTCGTCGGCGGCGTGCAGTGTCGCGACCGCGTTCCAGCTGCCCACGTCGCTCCACGCGCCCTCGAAGCGCACCATCGCGATGTCGGGGTGCTTCTCGAGCACCGCGTAGTCGATGCTCTCGCTGCGGCAGGCCTGGAAGGCCTCGGCGCCGAGGCGGCGGAAACTGCCGTCGATCGACGAGGTCGCGAGCGCGCGCTCGCAGGCGAGCAGCACGTCGGGTGCATGCGCGCGCAGGGCCGCGACCAGCGTGCCGGCGCGCACGAGGAAGATGCCCGCGTTCCAGCAGAAGCCGCCGTGCGCGAGCAAGGCCGCCGCCACCTCGGCCTGGGGCTTCTCGAGGAAGCGCGCGACCGCATGGCTGCGGCCGTCGGCCGAGGCGGTCCCCACCTCGATGTAGCCGTAGGCCGTGCTCGCGAAGGTCGGCGCCACGCCGAAGGTCACGATGCGACCGGCGCGCGCGGCCTCGACGCCGGCGCGCACGGTGTGCGCGAACAGCTCGGCATCGGGGATGTGATGGTCGGCGGGCGCGAACAGCAGCAGCTCGTCGGCCCCGGCCTGCAGCGCCGCCACCGCCATCGCGGCCGCGGTGTTGCGCCCCACGGGCTCGAGGATCTGGCACCCGCCGACGCGGGCGGCATCCACCGTCTCGCGCACCAGGAAGCGGTGTTCCTCCGCGGCGATGCAGGTGATCTCGCCATGCAGGCCGCGCAGGCGCTCCAGCGTGAGCTGCAGCAGGCTCTTGCCGCCCACCAGCGGCGCGAACTGCTTGGGCAATGCCTTGCGCGACAGCGGCCACAGGCGCGTGCCGCTGCCGCCGCACAGCACGACGGGATGGATGATGGAAGTGGTCATGGCGTGTCCGATGAAAGGAAAGGGAGAGGAAGAGAAGGGAGGCGGCTCAGAGCTGGCCGGTGTGCGTCGCGAAGCTCACGGCCTGCGCGCGCGAGTGCACCTGCAGCTTCTTGTAGATGTTCTTGATGTGGGCATTGACGGTCTGGCCCGAGATGCCCAGCCGCTCGCTGATCTCCTTGGAGACGCAGCCGCGCGCCACGCAGCGCAGCACCTCGCGCTCGCGCGTGGTCAGCGTGGCCTCGCGCTGCGGCGCATCGGGTGGTGGATCGCCGGCCTGCTGGCTCAGGCGCGCGAGCAGGCGGCGCGACAGCCGCGGCGTGATCGCCGCGCCGCCGTTGACCACCTGCAGCACGGCCTGCGCGAAGCTCTGCAGCCAGGCGTTCTTCAGCAGGTAGCCGGTCGCGCCGAGCTCGAAGGCGCGCATCACGTGGGCATCGTCCTCGAGCGCCGAGACCACGATGATTTCGCAGTAGCTGTGCTGCTTGCGTGCCTCGCGGATCAGGTCGAAGCCGGTGCCGTCGCCCAGGTGCAGGTCGAGCATCAGCACGTCGAACTCCTGCGACGCCAGCAGGCGCCGCCCCTCGCGCACGCTGCCGGCCTGCGCCTGCAGCTGGATGCGCATGTCCGACAGCAGCTCCTGCGCGATCACGCGCCGCATGAACTCGTCGTCGTCCACCAGCAGCACGCGCACCGGTGCGTTCTCCTGCCCGGTCAGGAAGTGCGGCCACTGCGGCTCGGCCGGCGGGCAGACGCCCGTGGTGTAGCTCGCGCGGCGCGCGAAGGTCCGGCCGGACTCCGGCGTCTCTAGAGAGGAAGGAACGGTATCGGACATGAAGAGATCCCTGGTTGAGTGGAAGGCGTTCTGGGTAGCGGGAGCGTTGGGGGTGACGGCGGCGGCGGCGGCGGCGCGGCCTCGTCGAAGCCGTGCGGATTGCCGACCTGCCAGCGCCAGCTGTCGGCGCACATGTCGTCGAGGCTGCGGCGCGCGCGCCAGCCGAAGCGGGCCTGGGCGCTGCCCGCGTCGGCCCAGTAGGCCGGCGCGTCGCCGGGGCGCCGCGGCCCCAGGCGCAGCGCGATCGCGCGGCCGCTGGCGCGCTCGAAGGCGGAGACCACCTCGAGCACCGAGGCGCCGCGCCCCGTGCCGAGGTTGGCCATCAGGATCCCCGGCTCGCGCGTCACGTGGCGCAGCGCGGCCACATGGCCCTCGGCCACGTCCATCACGTGCACGTAGTCGCGCACGCCGGTGCCGTCGGCGGTGTCGTAGTCGGTGCCGTGCACCACCAGGTGCGCGCGCGTGCCCACCGCCACCTGCGAGATGTAGGGCATGAGGTTGTTGGGGCGGCCGTTCGGGTGTTCGCCGATCAGGCCGCTCTCGTGCGCGCCCACGGGATTGAAGAAGCGCAGGCAGGCGATGCCCCAGCGCGCGTCGGCGTGCGCCAGGTCGAGCAGCACCGTCTCCACCATGGCCTTGGTGCGGCCGTAGGGATTGACGGCGGCGTGCGGCGCGCTCTCGGGGATCGGCGAGCGCGCCGTGTCGCCGTACACCGTGGCCGAGGACGAGAACACCAGCCGGCGCACGCCGGCGCCGTCCATGGCGCGCACCAGCGCCAGCGTGCCCGCCACGTTGACCTCGTAGTAGCCGAGCGGGTCGTCCACCGAATCGCCGACCGCCTTCAGCCCCGCCAGGTGCAGCACCGCGCCGAAGGCATGCGCGGCGAACACCCGTTCGAGCGCCGCGGCGTCGCGCACATCGGCGCGCACCAGGAGCGGCGCCACGCCCGTGATGGCCGCGATCCGCTCCAGCGAGCGCGCGCTGCTGTTGACCAGCGTGTCGAGCACCACCGGCAGGTAGCCCGCCGCGATCAGCGCCACGCAGGCGTGGCTGCCGATGAAGCCCGCGCCGCCGGTCACGAGGATTTTGGGAGGGGAGAAGGCGGCGTTCATGGCGATGCGGGCTGCTCGCTGCGGTTCGCGAGGCAGCGCAGCAGCTCGGCCTCGAGGCGCCGGAAGATCGCGTCCTGGTCCAGCTCGGCCTCGGCGAAGGCGCGGCCGGCCGCGCCCAGGGCCTCGCGCCGCGAACGGCAGGCCGCGAGCTGCGCGATCGCGTCGGCGAGCGCGCGCGCGTCGCCCGGCGGCACCACCACGCCGCGGCCCGTCACGGCGCGGCCGAGCTCGGTGTCGGGATGCGCGGTCACGATCACGGCCCGGCCGCTCGCGAGCATGCCGGTCAGCTTCGAGGGCATCACCAGGTCGGCGGCGTCGGCGCGTTGCGGCAGCACGTGGATGTCGGCGCTGCCGAGCAGCTCGTCGAGCCGCTCGGCCGGTTGCAGGTCGAGGAAGTGCACGTGGCGCAGCCGCAGGCAGGCATCCATCAGCGCCGCGCGGCTCGGTCCGTTGCCGCAGATGACGAAGTGCAGCGCCGGCGCATCCGCCAGCAGCGCGGCGGCTTCGGCCAGCAGCTCGATGCCCTGCTTGTGGCCCAGGCTGCCCGCGTAGAGCACCAGCACCGCGCCGGGCGCGATGCCGAGCGCGGCGCGGTAGCCGCCGGCGGGGTTGGGTGCCTCGGGACCGCGTGGAGGCGCGGGCCGGATCGCGCGCAGGTCGACGCCGTTCGGGAACAGCACCAGCCGCTCGGGCGCCACGCCCTTGTCGCGGGCCTTGGCGAGCATCGCGGCCGAGATCGTCGAGACGCGGTCGAAGCGGCCCATCAACCAGCGCTCGGCCGCCAGCGCCATGCGCCGCACGCGGCCACCGCGCACCAGGCCCAGGCCGAAGGCCGCGTCCACCTCGTAGTCCTGGATATGCAGCCACGATTTGCAGCGCAACAGCTTCGACAGCAGCAGCACGCCGGGCGCGCAGAACAGCGGCGGCTCCACCACCATCACCACGTCGGGCCGCCAGCGCGCCTGCGCCAGCAGCAGCGGCAGGCTCGACAGCATGAACGACGCGAGGTGCGCGAGGCGGGCCAGCGTGCGCGGACGCGCGGGCACCCAGGTCGGCGCGCGCCAGACATCGACGCCGTGCCAGTCGCCGCGGCGGTAGGCCCAGGCCGAATGGCCCTCGGCCACCTGCCACTGCGGAAAGAAGGGCGGCGCCGCGATCACGCGCACTGCGTGGCCCCGCGCGCTCAGCCAGCGCGCCATTTCGCCCGAGTACTTGCCCACGCCGGCCAGCTCGGGCGCGAAGTTCATCGAGTGCAGCAGGATCTTCATGGCCGGCTCCGCCATGCGCCGCGCGCCATGCGCACGATGGGAAATATGCCGAACTCCAGCCGCATGCGCAGCTCGTAGAGCACGAAGTCGCTGACGCAGGCGAGCAGGAACACGTAGTGCGGCTGGCCCGGAAAGGCCCGGATCACCACGGCGTACGACAGCAGCCGCAGCGCCACCTCGAGCATCGCCCAGCGTGCCAGCGAGGCCACCGGCACGCGCAGCGCGAGCAGCATCTCGTGGTGCACGGTGTAGGTGCGCAGCAGGAAGTAGGGCGCGATGCACAGGAAGATCTCGAGCGCCTCGCGGCCGACCTTCAGCAGCGGCGCGGCCAGCACGATCAGCGCGGCCAGCCCCGCGAACAGGCCGCAGCCCAGCAGAAAGGATTGCCGTGCGAGCTTGAACACCGAGGCATCGAGCGCCTCGGCGCTCGCCGTGCGCATCGCCGGGGTCTTGGTGTAGAGGAAGGCCTGCACAAACTGCGAGGGCGCCTCGGCCAGCAGGAACGCGAGCTTGAAGGCGCCCACGTAGCCCAGCGGCATGAAGAAGGCCACCACCAGCAGGTCGGACTTGCGCAGCAGGAACAGCAGCAGCGAATAGACGGTCGCGCCGCCCTGGGCCGAGAGCGCCAAGGTGGCGGCCCCGCGCGGTGGCCGGCCGGCGCGGCCCGCGCGCACGATGGCCGCGGCCACCAGCACGAAGGCGAACAGGTTGATGGCCAGCAGCTGCGGCACGTCCAGGGCGTCGCCCGCGTGGCCCAGCGCGGCGAGGCCCGCCACGCCCAGCACCAGGATGCTCGAGCGCACACCGGATTCGAGGTTCAGCAGCCCCGCGTGGCCGAGCCCGCGGCTGTAGGCGAGCCGCAGGCTGTTGAACGAGAAGACGGCGAGCGTGGCGGCGACCAGCACCAGCGCCGTGGCGGACGCGGGCACGCGCTGCAGCGCCAGCATGCCGAGCGCCAGCAGCAGCGCGATCGGCAGCCCGATCGCGAGCGTGCGCACCAGGTCGCCGCGCTGGATGCGCGGGCCCGGGCCGGCGGCGTGGCGCGAGAACAGCAGCGAACTGCCGAGCGTGCCGATCACCAGCGCTGCCTCGAGCACCGACTGGTAGATCGAGTAGGCACCGAAGCGCGCGGGCGCCACGTGGGCGGCCAGCAGGAAGACGGCGAGGAAGCCCGAGAGATAGACATAGAAGCGCGACGCCAGCGCGCCCAGCCCGTGCAGCGGCAACGCGCGCAGCAGCCCCGCGGCGGGCAGGCTGCGCAGCACGGGCGGCAGGCGGAGCGGTCGGATCGGCATGGCGGGTGTCGCGATCGGCGCGTTACTTCGAGGGCGGCAGGTCGGCGAGCCGATCCGCGGCGGGGGCGCGCCGCGCGAGCAGGCCCATGCCGAAGGCCCGGTTCTTGGCCCGGCGCGCGAACTGCAGCCCGTAGGTCAGCAGCGCGACCCGGCGCGTGCCGCCGCGCAGCGCATGCGCCATCGCCAGCTTCGCGCGGCCCTGGAAATGCAGGGCCAGCGCGTTCACGGTCTCGCCGGCCTGTGTCGTGAGGCAGGGCTGGCCGTCGCGGTAGGTCAGGTGCTTGGCACCGCCCAAGAGCCGGAATTCGTTGGCGCGCAGGTTGTGGGCGCTGCTGATGTTGTGGTCGATCACGCAGCCGCCGAACACGCGGTTGATCGGCCGCGCATTGCCGCTCGCCTGGGCCCACAGATGCAGCAGCGTCATGTCCGACACGCCGCCGCGCTCGCCCCGGGCCGCGAAGCGCGCGGCTATCTCGCGCAGCGTCGCGCGCCCCGCGCGGCTCGTGTAGGTGTCGAGCACGAAGGCGACGAAGCCCGCGAGGCCCGCGGCGCTCCAGTAGCTCACGTGCGGCGATATCTGGCACGGGTCCCAGCCATCGAGGGGCTCGATGAACGAGCCCGAGAAGTCAGCCTCTCCGACCAGCCGACGCACGTGCGCACCGAGGCCGCGGAACAGCAGCACGTCGCTGTCGAGCAGCACGAACTCGCGGCATTCGGGCCGCGCCTCGAGGTGGGCCGCCAGCAGGAAGTAGCGCCGGAAGCAGATCTTCTCGAACGCGGGCGTGTTGCTCGACAGGTGCACGTAGCTGCGGCACAGGCGCTCGTAGTCCGCGCCGGCCTCGGTGCCCGCGAGCACCAGCAGGTTCTCCCGCGCGCGGGCCGCCGATTCGCGGCACAGCGCCAGGGTCTTGTTCTGGCGGTCTTCCACCACGATGAAAAGAAGCGGTTGGGTCATGGTCGGCGAGGCCTGGGGCGGGAGCGGTGAATTCAGGGAGCGGGCGCCGTCGCGCTGCGCACCAGCGCGACATGCGCGGGCAGGAAGCGGAAGTCGGCGTCGAGCGGCAGGTCGAGCGTGAACAGCCCCTTGCGCGCGACCGCCTCGGCGATCCAGCCGCGCAGCTGGGCCGCGGCGAAGCGCGGCGCGGAGACGCGGCCCCACGAGGCGGCCAGCGGCGTCAGCACGTGGAACATCAGGTCCGAGGGCGGCGCGGCCAGCTGCGCGGGCGGGTCCATGAACTCGCCGGCCATCAGGTTCTGGCAGGGCGCGGCCTTGAGGCTGAAACGTTGCGGCCCTTCGCCCGCGTTGAAGGCGAGCCAGCGGTCGCTCGCGCCGCTGCGCGCGGCGCCGCACAGCGCGTTCCAGTCGGAGGGCGTCATGTCGCGCGTGTTGTAGGTGCCGTCGAACCACCAGCCGCGCACCAGCGTGCCGTAGCGCTGCGACCACTCGCCGATCACCTGCGACCAGCCGGCGATGAAGCGCGCGGGCGGCGGCTGCTGTTCCGAGACGTCGCCTAGGCAGCCCATCAGGTAGCGATCGTCCTGCGGCGCGCGAAACGGCAGGTACAGCACCATCGCGATGCCGCGGCGGCGCAGCGCGCGGCCGATCTCCAGCGGCAGGTCGCGCGGCGGGCGGTCGCGTGCGCTGGCCGGGCACAGCGCCTCGAGCGCGGCATTGGGCGCGATGTACTGGCCGCTGTTCTGCCCCAGCGTGAGCACCAGGTAGGAGGCGCGCATCTCGGCCAACTGGGTCGCGAAGGCTTCGACGTCGAAGCGCGCCATGTCGGCGATCGAGCGGCGGTCGGGCAGGTAGTGGACCATCACGCCGAAGCCGGGCGGTGCCAGCGCGGGCCATTGCGCGGCGAGGCTCGGGTCTGCGGGAACGGTGGTCTGGGCGACGGCCGCCGTGGAGGCGAACAGCGTCGCCGCCACGATCCGAGCCAGGAAGAAGCGAAGCGTGCGGGTCATGGCAGTACGCCCTCCAGGGAAGCGGCCGTGCGCTGCAGCCCGAGATAGCGCGCCGCCACCGCCGCGGGCGCGCAGGCCGGCGCATTCGCCCATGCCGGGCGTGCCTGCCGGTGCGCCGCGAGGTGGCGCGCCAGCGCGTCCAGGTCGCAGCACTGCTCGTCGACGAGGAAGGCATAGCCGCCGAACAGCTCGCGGTGCACGGGGATGTCCGACAGCAGCAGCGGCACGCCCAGCGTTGCCGCCTCGGCGGCGGAGAGGTTGAAGCCCTCGAAGCGCGACAGCGAGATGAAGGCCTGCGCGCCGCGGTAGAGGCCGATCAGCTCCTCGCGCGACACCAGCCCGCGGTGGCGCACGCAGCCGCGCAGCGAGGGCACCTCGGCCGCGACCATGCGCGCCACCTCGGCCGCGCCGTTGCCCGTGATGTCGAGCCGGTCGACCAGCCCCGCGCGCTTCATGCGCTCGAACAGCCGCAAGGTGCCGCCGAAGTTCTTGTGCGGGTAGTAGTGGTAGGCCGCGATCAGGTAGCGCTCGCCCGCGGGCGCGGCCTCGGGCGGGGTCTGCATGGCGACCGCGTCGACCGGGTTGAAGATCACCGTCGAATGCGCGCAAGACCCGAAATGGCGCTCGAAGTCCTGCTGGCTGCTGCGGCTGATGAACACCACCTGCGCGTGGCTGCGCGCGAGCCGGCGCAGGTTCCAGTCGAGCCAGAGCCGCTTGGCGCGGCTGAAATGCTCGGGATGGGCCTTGTACTGCAGGTCGTGCACGATCACGATCGCGTCGCGGTGCCGGCCGAACAGAGCGAAGGGCAGGAAGTAGTTGGGGAACAGCGAGCACAGCCGCCGTTCCGCGCGCCAGGCATGCAGCTGGTGGAGGTTGTAGAGCAGCGTCTCGAGCACGAAGCGGCTGAGCCCGCTGCGGCGCGCGAGCTCGAACAGCCGCGGGTGCCGCTCGCTGGCCGAGGCGATCGCCTCGCCGGCCGACAGCCGCATGCTGCGCAGCAGCACCTCGCAGACGTTGAGCACGCCGCCGGCGCCGCGGTTGAGCCGCAGCGTGTCGTAGAAGAGGTAGTCGGGCATCGAGGAGTTCATGTGTTGGCGGCAGGACGGGGTACGAGCGCGCGGCGCGCGGGACCGAAGCCGGTGCACAGGGCACCGACCAGCAGCGCCGCGATCAGCCCCGAGGCCGCGAACGGACCCCAGCCCAGGATCGGCCCGCGCATGAAGGGCACGTAGGCCGCGAGCAGCACCAGTGCCGCGAAGTAGCCGCGCGAGAGCGGGCCGTGCGTGTCGATCGCGCGGTCGACCCGGCGGAACAGGCTCGAGAGCAGGAAGCCGAACACCAGCGGGCCCGGCAGGCCGAAGTCGAAGAAGACGGTGGCGAATTGCGCCAGCGACAGGTTGCTCTGCGAGAAGTTGCCGAGCACGGCGGGCCAGCCCAGCGGGTCGAAGTCGGGAAACAGCTTCATGTCGCGCGGCAGCACGAACGAGAAGCCCGACAGCAGGTAGCGGCCGAAGCCGAGATCGGGCGACGGTGCGCGCTCCAGCAGGGCGGCCACCACGTACATCGCATCGAAGTCGGGGCTGTAGGGAAAGGTCGCGAGCGACTCGCCCCACATGCTGCCGCGCGATAGCAGGTTGAACACCGGGCCCAGGCCCGCGATGGCGGCGAAGACGACGAAGGCCAGGGTCCAGCGCCGCGAGCGGCCGAGACAGTGGATCAACAGCGGCAGCAGGCCGATCAGCAGGATCTGGCGCGCGGTGTTGACCGGGTTCGCCGCGATGGCGGCCGCGGCCAGCGCCAGCGCGGCCAGGCACCAGGCAGTGGCCGTGCGCTGGCGCAGCGCATGGATCGCCAGCGCGACGAAGCACATCAGCACCACCAGCTTGGGCAGCGTCGAGTAGACGATGAAGTCCAGCGGCGGGTTCTCGATCTCGCCGGGCAGGCCGCGCGCCACGAAGTTGAGGTCCGCGCGCGCCAGCAGCACCGCGAAGGCCGCGCCCAGCAGGCCCAGCAGCAGCAGCGGATGCGCCGCGCCGGGCGCCGGCGCGGTGCCCGCGATGCCCGCGATGTGGTGCAACGGTGGATCGACGACGCCGAAGCGCGCCGCCTCCACGCCGGCCATGTACAGCAGCAGCAGCATCAGCGCCTGCGTGTGCGCCACCGTGCCGATCACGCCGGCTTCCCAGAAGCTCAGGTCCTGCGCGATCTGGATCGCCGGCGCGAGCGAGAAGTAGGTCAGCAGGGTGGTGTAGTGCACGAGCAGGAACACGCTCGCGCCCGGGCCGCCGAGCAGCGCGAGCTGCAGCAGCGACAGCAGGAACACCGCCGCGTAGCCCCACACCGGGTCGAGCAGGCCGCACAGCATCGCCGCGGCGAGGCCGCACCAGAAGCACAGGGTTCTCATGGGCGTCTCGCCGTTCGTTCGTTCGAGGGCGGCGGCGCTCAGGCCGGTGCCAGGGTCTCGACCGGCCGCACCGCGCGGCTGTAGTCGGCATAGGTGCGCCGCAGCCCGTCGGTCAGCGGCATCGTGGCGTGCCAGCCGATACTGGCGGCGCGCGACACCTCGAGCAGCTTGCGCGGCGCGCCGTCGGGCTGCGAGGTGTCGAACTGGATCCGCCCGCGGTAGCCGACCACCTCGCGGATGTGATCGGCCAGCTCGGCGATCGACAGGTCGTCCCCGGTGCCGAGGTTGATGTGGGCGCGCATCGGCTCGGTGTGCGTGTCGTAGACGGCGCGCGAGAGGTTCATCACCGCGATGCAGCCGTCGACCATGTCGTCGACGTAGAGGAACTCGCGGCGCGCGCGGCCCGTGCCCCAGATCAGCACGCTGGGCGCGGCGGTGGACTTGGCGAGGTGGAAGCGCCGGATCAGCGCCGGCACCACGTGGCTGTTCTCGATGTGGTAGTTGTCGCCGGGCCCGTAGAGGTTGCTCGGCATCACGCTGCGGTAGTCGATGCCGTGCGAGGCGCCGTACTGCCGGTTGTAGCTCTCGCACAGCTTGATGCCGGCGATCTTGGCGATCGCGTAGGGCTCGTTGGTCGGCTCGAGCCGGCCACCGAGCAGCGCCTCCTCGGCGATCGGCTGGTCGGCCAGGCGCGGGTAGATGCAGCTCGAGCCGAGGAACAGCAGCCGCGTGACGTTCGCGAGGAAAGCCTGGTGCGTCACGTTGGCCGCGATCATCAGGTTCTGGTAGATGAACTCGGCCGGGTAGCTCATGTTGGCGTGAATGCCGCCGACCTTGGCCGCGGCCAGGTAGACCTGGTCGATGCGTTCGCTCGCGAAGAAGCGGCGCACCGCTTCCTGGTCGAGCAGATCGAGTGCCTCGCGGTCGCGCGTGACGACCTCGTGGCCCATGGCGCGCAAGCGCCTCGAGAGCGATTGGCCCACCATGCCGCGATGGCCTGCAACGTAGATACGCATAGGTTCTTTCGTGAAGTTCAAAATCCGGGATCGATGACTGCGGCGGCTTCGCTAGCCCGAACCGCGCGCGCCGGCCACCACGGCGAAGGTCTTGAACAGGATGGCCACGTCGTGGCGCAGCGACAGCGTCGCGACGTAGTCGGCGTCCATGGCGGCGCGGCGCCGGTAGCTCACCTCGCTGCGGCCGCTGATCTGCCACAGGCCGGTGATGCCGGGGCGCACCGCGCAGTAGTGGCCCCAGTAGCCGCCGTACAGGTCCTTCTGCGAGAACATGCAGGGGCGCGGGCCGACCATGCTCATGTCGCCCTTGAGCACGTTCCAGAACTGCGGCAGCTCGTCGATGCTGTACTTGCGCAGGATCGCGCCGAAGGGCGTGATGCGCGGGTCGCGGTCCAGCTTCTGGTACTTGGCCCACTGCAGCCGCGCCGCCGCGTCCTCGCGCAGGTGGCGTGCCAGCACCCCGTCGGCGTCGGCCACCATCGAGCGGAACTTGTAGAAGCGGAACACGCGGCCGTTCTTGCCGTAGCGCGGCTGCATGTAGATCGCGGGCCGGCCCGAACTCAGCAGCACGCCGATCCAGACCAGCGCATAGGCCCAGCCGAACAGCAGGAAGAAGCTGCCCGCCATGGCGATGTCGACGCCGCGCTTGGCGGCCATCAGCGCGCGCCCCTCGAGCGAAGGCGCGGCCGGCGCGGTCTGCAGCAGGCTCATGCGGCCGCCCCCGTTGCGCCCGGCACGGCCAGCGGCGGCGTGAGGGCCGGATACTCGTGCGCGCGCACCCGGTAGGCGCCATAGCGGTAGGCATGGCTGCCGTAGTAGCGCTGCCGCGCATCGAGCGCGTTGAGCACCACGCCCTGGAAGCGCGCGCCCGCATGCCGCAGCTCCTTCATGCTCTGCGTGAGGTCGCCGAGCTCGTTGTCGCCGGCGCGCGCCACCATCAGCAGCGTGCCCATGTGAACGGCCATCTCGGGCGCCTCCGAGGCCAGCAGCGTGGGCGGTGCATCGACGATCACCGTGTCGTAGCGCTGCGAGAGCCGATCGAGCAGCCGCGCGAAGGCATCGCCGCACAGCAGGCCGGTGGGGTCGCGCGGCGGCACGCCGCTGGCCATCACGTCGAGTTGCGGCAGCACGGCGCGGTGGATCGCGGCCCGTTCGTCGATCTCGCCGAGCAGCAGCTCCGCCAGGCCGTCCTGCGGCGCCAATCCGAAGTACGGCCCCAGGCTGCTGCGCCGCAGGTCGGCGTCGATCAGCAGCACGCGCCGGCCGCCGGCGGCGAGCACCACCGCCAGGTTGGCCGAGACGAAGCTCTTGCCGGCGCCCGGCGTGGCGCTCGACACCATGATGCGGTTGTTGCGCGCGCCCGGCAGCGCGAACTTGAGCGCGGTGCGCAGCCGGCGCACGCCCTCGAGCGCCGGGTCTTCAGGGTGCTGCATGGCCAGCACGTGCACGCCGGGCAGGCCGTGCTGCGCCGCGCGGTCGAGCAGGCGCTGATGCCGGCTCAGCGCCACCGTGCTGTAGACCTCGAGGCCGGTGTGGGCCTCGATCTCGGCCGGGCTCGCGACCGTGGCGCGCCACGCGCGGCGCAGCAGCACCGCGCCCAGGCCCGCGAACAGCCCCGCCACCAGCGCCAGGCCCATCGCGATCGCCGCCCTGGGGCGGATCGGCTTCTCGGGCTGCAGCGCGGGGTCGAGCACGCGCACGTTGCCGATGCGGCCTTCCTTCGCGAGCCGCATCTGCAGCGAGCTGTTGAGCAGCGCCACGTAGAGGTCGGTGTTGACCTTGATGTCGCGCTGCATGCGCAGCGCGTTCTGCTGCAGCTGCGGCATGCGCCGGATGCTGAGCTCGACCGTGCCGAGCCCCTTGCGCAACGCGGCGATCTGCGCGTCGATGGTCTGCACGCTGGGATCGCGCGCGGTGAAGCGCTCGGTGAGCTCGAGCCGCTTCTGGGTGGCGTCGAAGAGCTTGGCCTGCAGGGTCACGTTCTGCGTCAGCGCATTGCGTGCCTCGTCGTCCAGGCTGATGGTGCCGTTCTGGTTGCGGTACTGGTTGTAGGCTTCCTCGGACTGCTCGAGCTGCGACTTGAGCTTGGGCAGCTCGCCGCCCAGGAAGTCGAGCGCGCGCTGCGCCTGCGCGGTCTTCTGGTCGATGTTGAGCCGCACGTACAGCCGCGCCACCTCGTTGAGCAGGGTGGCCAGCTGCATGCGGTCGCCGTGCTGCCAGCTCAGGTCCATCACCGAGGACTGCTTGCCCTTCTCGATCACGCGCAGGTCGCGCTGCAGCGCGAGCAGCGTGAGCTGCTTCGACTGGCGCACCAGCTCGAACTGCGCGCCCGGCAGGCCGGCCATCGAGCCCACCAGCAGGTGCAGCGGGCCGAGCGCGGTCTCCACGTCGAGCGGCGCCCCCACCGTGCCGACGATCGGTTCGGCCAGCTTCGGATGCGTCAGCGTGAAGCTGCTGCGCGTGCCCGCCGTGAGCAGGAAGCGCGAGCCCTCGAGTTCGGGCGGCACGTCCATCTGCGCGACGACGATGCGCTCGGCGCCATGGACGTAGCCGCCCATGCCCAGCAGGCCGGGCTGCGACAGTTCCCTGGTGCCGCGCGCGAGCCAGGCGCCGATCAGCGGCAGGTACAGCGGCCGGGCCTCGATGTAGAGCTTGGTGTCCTCGATGGCCTGGCCCAGCACCAGCCGCGACTTGAGGATCTCGGCCTCGCCCGCGGTCGGCGTCTTGGCGTTGAGCGCGCTGCTCGCCGACTCGCCCAGCAGGGTGCCGCCCGAGCGCTCGGCGTCTTCCACCTGCAGCAGCACGTTGGCCTCGTACACGCGCGGACCGAACAGGGTGTAGAGCGCGCCCAGCAGCAGCGCGGCCGCGACGAACTTCGCGATCGTCCAGCGGTTGTCGAGGAAGAGGTCGATGTGTTCCCGCAGGCGCGAGCGCGCCAGGGGAGCATCGGCCGGCGGGTCCGCGGGCGCGGGGGCCGCGATGAGCGATCGGGCATTCATGGGTTCACCTCGTGGTCTGTCGGGGGCGGGAGCGGGGGAGCCTGGCGAGCGGCGCGCCATCAGCGGCGGCTCGCCGTGCCGCCGAGGTTCACGACCTGGGCGGCGGGCAGGATCAGGCTGATCACGCGGTTCCAGCGCACCAGCGGCACCGGGTCGATGTAGACCACGTCGCGCGGCCGCAGCTCGAAGCGGTCGGCCAGCGCGAGCGCCACCGGGTTCTTGGCGTCGAGGTGGTAGACGTCGGGCACGTCGCCGCTCGCGTTGCGCACCACGTAGATCTGCCCGGGCGAGGAGGTCTGCAGCTCGGGGCCGCCGGCGTCGCCGATCGCCTCGTTGAGGCTCAGCCGGCCGTTGCGCATCAGCAGGGCCGAGGGCCGCAGGATCTCGCCCATCACGTAGACGCGGCTGTCGTCGCGCGTGCCAACGTTCACGACGTCGCCGCTGCGCAGCGGGATGCGGCCCGCGTCGTAGCCCTGGACCTGCAGCGCCGGCAGGTCGATCGTCAGCGCGCGCCCGCCGCGCGTGAGCACGATGCGCGAGCGGTCGGCGCTGGCGTTGGTGCTGCCCGCGCGGCTCAGGGCCTCGGCCAGCGTCATCGGCACGTCGGTGAAGATCTGCAGGCCCGGCATGCGCACGTCGCCCTCGACGTAGACGCGGCGGCTGCGGAAGGTCTGGATGCGCGCGCTGACCAGCGGGTCCTTGACGAAGGGCGCGATGCGCCTGGCGATCATCTCCGAGGCGGCGCTCTCGGTCAGGCCTTCCAGTTTGGTGCGGCCGATGTAGGGAAAGCTGATCTCGCCTTCGCCGTCCACGATGAAGCCCGGCGCGACGCTCACGCCGGTGGCGTCGGTCTGCTGCGAGATCACGGCGCCCTGGCTGGGCATCAGCTCCGGATGGCGGTAGACCACGATGCCGATCACGTCGCCGGCGCCGATCGTGTAGGCCGGCGACTTGCCGAACAGCTCGCGGACCTCGGGCGACGGCCCCGTCGGCTGGCGCGCGGCCAGCTCGCGCACCAGCGCGGGCGTGATCGGCACGATCCGCGGCTCGCCGCGCGCGCCGGTCGGCCCGCTGCCGCCCGTGCTGCCCGAACTACGCCAGGTGCCGCTGTCGGGCGAGCTGAAGCCCGGGATGCCGCAGCCGGCCAGGCCGAGCGCGAGCAGTGCGGCCACGGCCGCGACGCCGAGGCGCGCGCGGTGCCCCGGCTGTGCGGCGGGGGCGGTTGAAACGAGGGGCGTCATGGGGAGTCCTTGGAATTCCGTGAGGGGTTACTGCGGCGCGAGCGCGCCCGCGATGGGTGGCTCGAGCGGGGCCGCGGCGGTGCCGGGGCTGCGGCGCTCGGCGGCGGTGCCGCGGGCGCGGGCGATCGCCCAGTCGCCCACGGCGCCGAGGAACAGCTGCTGCCCCCGGGCCGTGCAGACCGTGTGATCGAGGTCGCGCAGGAAGTCGTACTGCGCGGCCTGCAGGAAGGGTTCGTCGCGGAACGCGCCGAGCTGGTCGCGCCCGCGGTCGCTGACATGCAACGAACCCGAGTAGAGGAAGTGCAGCGCCACCTGGCGCGCCCAGAGGCGCCGCATGGTGGCGCGGAACCAGGCTTCGGCGACGACCGGCGGCAGCTCCTCGCTGAAGAAGCCCGGCAGCGGTCGCGCCGCGCCGGAACGCGACAGCCAGCGCGACAGGCCGCGCCCGATCCAGCGCCGCACCTTGCCCGCGAAGGCGGGGTGGGCGGGCGCGGCCAGCGCGCGGCGCAGCGTGCGTTCCCAGCGCGCTCGCCGCTGCGGGAAGGCGAAGCCGTCGAACAGCGACAGTCCGATCACGCGCGCATCGACCATGCCGGCGCTCATCGCGTGCTCGGCGCCCGAGCACATGCCGACGATCACGAAGCGGCGGATGCCGAGCCGCGCTTCCACCAGGTCCATGGCCGCCTGCAGGTCGTGCACCGCGCGCAGCGCCAGCGGCACCGCGCTCGCGCCGCCGGGCGCCTCGCTGTCGCCGATGCCGCCGAGATCGAGCCGCAGGCTGCTCATGCCTTGGGCGGCCAGCGCATGGGCCAGCTTGACGTTGATGCGCCGCGGCCCGACGCGGTGGTTGGCGCCCATGTTGAGCATCAGGCAGCACACCGGCAGCGGCTGGCATTGCACGGGCTCGGTCAGCATGCCGAGCAGGCCGTCGCCGTGGCCGAAGCGCACCGGGCTTTGGGTCATGTCACTCATGGAGGGCCCCTTGCAGGCGGTGAAGCGCATCGGCCGGAACCATGGCGCTGTTGGGATAGGGATCGGCGGTCCAGTCGAGCCGGTGCTGGAAGTAGGCGAGGCGCACCGGCATGTGGCGCGACTGCTGCTCGGCCGCCCACTGGGCGGTGTGGGCCTCGTCGGGACGCGCGAGCACCAGCGTGTCGTGCAGCGCGGTCAGCGGCAGCGAGGCCGGTACGAGCGCCGAGAGCTGGGCGCGCAGCTGCGTCGACAGCGACACGCCCAACGCCTCCTCGGGCACGGCCTGGGCATCGCGCAGGTAGCCGCGCCGCCAGCCGAGGTCGGGAATGCAGAAACTGGTGTCGACCGCCTCCACGTGCCGCTCGCGCAGCATGCGTGCATAGCGCGGGCCGTCGATCACGGGCTCCCACAGCACCAGCCGGGCCGGGTCGCAGCGCCCGTTGCGCGCCGCGAGCACGGCGAGGGTGGCGCCCAGGCGCGCGCCGACCCAGACGATGCGCGCGTCGGGCGCCAGCCCGCGCAGCGTCTCGTGCGCCGAGCACAGGTCGCGGCGCCAGCCGTCGAGTTCGCCCGAACGCTCGTCGCCGGGCGAATCGCCGGTGCCGTGGAAGTCGAAGCGCAGGGTGGCGATGCGCGAGCGGGCGAGCCGCTCGGCCAGCACCTTGAAGAAGCGGTGCGTGCGCAGGCCTTCCTGGCCGAAGGGCGGGCACAGCAGCACCGCGGTGTCGCCCGGGTGCGCCTGTTCGGCGGGATGGAACAGGCCGAAGAGCTGGCGCGAGGCCGGCCCGAACATGAGCGGGCGGGCCATCATCGCGCCACCTCCACGCCGCGGACCGGGTCGCCGGCGAAGGCCGCGCCCGGGTTGGCGCGCAGGGCCTGCATGGCGAGCATCTGCGACAGCGCCTCGGGCGTGTCGAACAGCGTCTCGGGCGCGCGCCATTCGGCGAGCGAGGCCACGCTGCCGGCCCGCGCGGGCGCCGGGCCCACCACCAGCCACAGGATGCGGCCGCCCAGCGGGACCTCGACGCTGCGCAGCTCGGGCCACAGACCCACCTCGACCGTGTCGGGCCGCACCCGCAGGCCCAGGCCGATGGCCTTGAGGCAGGCTTCCTTGCGTGTCCAGCAGGTGAGGAAGGCGAGCCCGCGCCGGGCGGCCGGCAGCGCGAGCAAGGCCTCGTACTCGCGGGGCGTGAAGTGGCGCTCGGCCAGCGTCAGCGCGTCGGGCACGGGGCGCAGGTGTTCCACGTCGGCGCCCAGCGGGCCGCGCGTGCCGACCGCGATCAGCGCCAGCGCATGGCTGTGGCTCAGCGAGAAGCGGATGCGCGGGCGCTCGGGCATCCACGGCTTGCCGAACGGTCCGCAGACCAGGCACAGCGTGTCGGCGCGCAGCGCGCTCTGCTCGGCCAGCGCGCGCCGCAGCGCGACATGGGCGGCGATGAAGCGCTCGCGGTCGATGCCGAAGTGCAGGCGCGAGGCGCGCACGCGCTCCTCCTCGGACAGCTCGCGTTCGCAGTCCGGGTCCAGCCGCAGGTCGAGGTCGACGTAGCGGCACACGGGTGCGTCGATCGAAAGGGCGTAGCCGGAGCCGTTCATCGAAGTACCTTCGTGCTTCGCACTGCGGTGCGAGCTTGCTTGGGGCGGCCCGGCGCGGCGCTCATGCCCGGTCCCCGCGCAGCCAGCCGCTGAGGGTGCGTCCCAGCAAGCCGAGCGTGCGGCCGGGGGTCGGCGCGCGCTTCGGGCCCCCGGCCTCGGCCGGCGTGATATCCGCGGAGGGCGGCGAGGCCGCCAGCTGCGCCAGGTTCTCGAACAGGTAGCGGCGCGGCTCGACACGGTGGCCCAGGGTCAGCGCGGTCCGCTCGACCGAGCGCTGCACCAGCAGCGAATCGCCGCCGAGGTCGAAGAAGTTGTCGCTGGCGCGGATCTCGTTGACGTCGATGCCGATCACGTCGGCCCAGATCTGCGCCAGCCGCGCATGCTCGGGCGGCAGCACGTCGGCGAGCGGCAGCGCCGCCGCGGCGGCCTGCGGTGCCAACGCTTCCGGCGGCTCGGCCGCGAGCTTGCGCAGGTAGGCGGCGCTGGGCGAGCCTTCCTCGCTGGCCAGTTGCGCGAGCGTCGCGTGCGGGCGGTCGGCCGCGCGGCGCAGCAGCTCGAGGTAGCGCTCGCGCAGCCGGGCGCCGGTCTCGCGCAGGTAGATGTCGGCGTTGTAGATCAGCGCGCCCTCGAGCCCGTGCGGCGTGTCGAGCAGCCACACGCCGATGTCGTCGGTGGCGCCGCGCTGCAGCAGGTGCATCTGCTGCGTGCGCAGGCTGCCGATGCGCGAACCGCGTTCGCGCGCATCCTGGAACGAGAACATCGTCTGGTAGGCGCCGGCCGCCCGGGCCGGGCCGCCGGGCTCGGCCACCAGGCGCTCGAACGGCACCTGCTGGCAGGCCATCAGCGCGAGCAGCTCCTGCTTCACGTAGCGCAGGTACGCGGGCAGCGTCAGGCCGAGGTCGATGCGCAGCGACACCGGCAGCATGTTGTTGAAGACGCCCATCACGTTCTCGGTCTCGGGCTGCTGCCGGCCGCGCACCGGGTTGGCGACCACGAGGGTGTCGCTGCCGATGGTGCAACCCATCGCGAGCGCATGGATCGCGAAAGTGAACATGCTGAGCGTCACGTCGAGTTCGCGCGCGGTCTCGCGCAGCCGCTGGGTGGCGGGCAGGTCGATCGCGATCCATTGCGAACCGCCCTGGCCGCTCCTGCCGGCGCGGCGCGGCATGTCGGTGCGCGGCAGGCGCGGCGCGGCCACGGCGGCGGCGCGCTCGCGCCACAGCGCGCGCTGCGCCTCGAAATCGGGCGTGGCCATCCAGCCGGCCAGCCACTCGGCATAGTCGCCGTGCGTGGTCGCGAGCGCAGGCAGCGCGTGCGGGCGGCCACGCTCGGCCGCGTCGTAGAGCGCGGCCAGCTCGGCCTGCAGCAGGTCGAAGGACCAGCCGTCCCAGACCAGGTGGTGCGGCACGAACACGAAGACATGCGCGTCCTCGTCGATGCGGAACAGCGCGGCGTGCAGCATCGGCGCGCGGTGGATGTCGATCGGGCGGTCGGCCAGCTCCTGCATGCGCTCGGCGAGCTCGGCCTCGCGCTGGTCGGCCGGCAGCTCGCGCAGGTCGATCACCGGCAGCGAGAAGTCGACCGCGCGGGCGATCGACTGCACTGGCGCGCCGTTGGCCGGATCCACGCCCATGCAGGTGCGCAGCGCGGGCTGGCGGCGGATGATCTCGCGCAGCACGGCCTCGAAGCGCGCGGCGTCGAAGGCGCCGAGCAGCCGCTGCGCCGAGGGCGCGTTGTAGACCGAGCGGCCCGGGTGCAGCTCCTCCATGAAACGAATGCGCTCCTGCGACGGCGTCATCGGCGCCAGCTCGCGCTCGAAGCGGCAGGGCAGCGCGGTCTGCCGTGTCTCGCCCGCGCCGCGCAGGGCGGTGATGGCGTCGGCCAGCCGCTGCGCCGTCGGCGCCTCGAACAAGGTGCGCAGCGGCAGCGCCAGATCGAACTCGCGGCTCAGCAGCGTGGCCAGCCGCGCGGCCAGCAGCGAATGGCCGCCCAGGGTGAAGAAGTCGTCGCCCATGTCCATGCCCGGCAGGCTCAGCACCTGCTCCATCGCCGCGAGCACCTTGCGCTCGACCTCGTTGGCGGGGCCGGCACCGCGCTGCACCGCCGCGCGCGGCAGCGCGCCCGGCGGCGGCAGCGCGACGCGGTCGAGCTTGCCGTTCGGCAGCGTGGGCAGCACGGGCAGGGTGACCACGTGCTGCGGCAGCATGAAGGCCGGCAGTTTTTCGCGCAGGTGCTGCATCAGCGCGCCGAGCTCGAAGGCCGCGCCCGCGGCGCCCGGCTGCAGCGCCAGGTAGGCCACCAGCCGCACGTCGCCGGGCCGGTCCTCGCGCGCCACGACCACGCTGCGCGAGACGCCCGGCGCCTCGTTGCAGCGCGCCTCGATCTCGCCGGGCTCGATGCGGTAGCCGCGCACCTTGACCTGGAAGTCCAGCCGTCCCAGGTGCTCGAGCAGGCCGTCGTTGCGCCAGCGGCCGCGGTCGCCGGTGCGGTAGATGGCGGTGGCCTGCCCGAGGATGCGCGCGCTGACGAAGCGCTCCGCGCTCAGCTCGGGCCGCTCGAGGTAGCCGAGCGCGAGGCCCTCGCCGCCGATGCAGAGCTCGCCCGGCACGCCGACGGGACAGGGCTGCAGCGCGGCATCGAGGATCCAGACGCTGGTGTTGTCGATCGGCTGCCCGATCGACACGCCATGCGCGGCGATCGTGTCGCGTCGCATGTTCCAGGCCGTGGACCAGACGGTGGTCTCGGTCGGGCCGTAGACGTTCCACAGCTGCGCGCAGCGCTCGAGCAGCTCGAGCGCGAGCCGCCCGCGCACCGGCTCGCCGCCGATCCAGCCGCGCAAGCCGGGCGCGCCGGGCCACTGCGCGTCGAGCAGCAGCTGCCACATGCCGGGCGTGGCCTGCAGCACGGTGACGTCCTCCTCCTCGAGCAGCGCGCGCAGGCGGCGGCCGTCCATCGCGGTCTCGCGCGGGACCATCACGATCTCGGCGCCCGCGGCCAGCGGCAGCAGCAGTTCGGCCACGGCGATGTCGAAGGACAAGGTGGTGACCGCGGCCAGCCGGTCGCCCTCGCCGAGGCCCGGCGCCTTGCGCATCGACTGCAGCAGGTTCGCCACCGCGCGGTGCGGCACGCACACGCCCTTGGGCGTGCCGGTCGAGCCCGAGGTGTAGATGACGTAGGCCGCGTCCTCGGGGCCGGCATCGTCGCCGCTGGGCGGCAGCGCGCCCGCGGGCGCGCGCTGCCAGGCGGTGTCGCGGTCGAGCTCGAACACGCGCTCGGCCGCATCGGCACGCCAGCCGCGCGGCGCGGTCGCGATGTCGGACGTGGTGAGCAGCAGGCCGAGGCCGGCATCCTCGGCGTAGTGATCGAGCCGTGCCTGCGGAAAGCCCGGGTCGAGCGGCACGTAGGCCGCGCCCGACTTCAGCACCGCCAGCAGCGCGACGACCATGTCGATGCCGCGCTCCAGGCACAGGCCCACGCGCTGGCCGCGGCCCATGCCGCGTTCGCGCAGCGCATGCGCGAGCCGGTTCGACTGCGCGTCGAGCGTGCCGTAGCTGCAGCGGCGCGCGCCGTCGCGGATCGCGGGGCGATCGGGCTGCAGCAGCGCGCTGGCCTCGAAGCCGGCATGCGCGAACGGCAGGCCCGCCAGCGGGCTCGGCGCGGGCTGCAGCGCGAGCAGCTCGCGCGCCGCCTCGGGCGAGAGCAGCGCCAGCCGGCCGATGGGCTGGTCCGGTGCCTGCACGGCCGAGCGCAGCAGGCACTCGAACATGTCGAGCCAGCGCCGCACGCTGGCCTCGTCGAACAGGCCGGTGTTGTACTGGGCCTCGACCACCAGGCCGCCCTCGGCCGGCCGCAGGTTGAGGAACAGCTCGAAGTTCTCGTAGCGGCGCGGCACCGTGTCCTGCGTGACCGCGAGGCCGGCGAAGTTCTGCGCGCTGCCGGCCACGTCGGGGTCGAGGTTGAACATCACGCTCACCAGCGGCTGGCGGCTCGCGTCGCGCTCGAGCGAGAGCTTGCCGAGCAGCGCGCCATAGGTCAGCGACTGGTGTTCGAAGGCATCGAGCACGGCCGTGCCGCATTCGCCCATCAACGCGTCGAAGCGAAGTTGCCCGCCCACCGCGAGGCGCAGCGGCAGCAGGTTCACGCAATGGCCGACCAGCCCCGGCATGTCGCGCGAGAGCTGGCCCGAGGCGGGAATGCCGATCACGATGTCGTCCTGCCCGCTCAGGCGGTGCAGCGTGGCGGCGAAGGCGGCCAGCAGCCCCGCGAACAGGCTGGTGCCGGACTTCGCGCTCGCGGCGCGCATCGCGCTCACCAGCGCGCGATCGAGCCCGCGCTCGATGCGTTGCGAATCGAAGCCGCGCACCGCCGGACGCGGCCGGTCGGTCGGCAGCTCGAGCACCGGCAGGGTGCCGGCGAAGCGCGCCAGCCAATGGT
Source organism: Variovorax sp. GW821-FHT09B01 (assembly GCF_059418345.1). NCBI lineage: Bacteria > Pseudomonadati > Pseudomonadota > Betaproteobacteria > Burkholderiales > Comamonadaceae > Variovorax > Variovorax sp. GW821-FHT09B01. The sequence continues at coordinate 553,557 of NZ_JBWKPQ010000001.1, forward strand.
CCACATGCGCCTGCATGGCGGGCCCGGCCGCCTCGGCGGCTTCCTCGGCCGCGAAGGCCGCGTAGCTCGGCGCGGCGCGCAGCGGCAGGCCTTCGCCGATCTCGTCGGCATAGAGATGGCCGAGCTGCTCGGCGATGACCGCCCACGACCAGCCATCGCACACCACGTGATGGGCCGACATCACGAGTTCATGCTCGGCATCGCCGAGCCGGTACAGCGCAGCCCGGAACAACGGACCGTGCTCGAGCGGGAACGGGGTGCACACCGCGTCTCGGTGCGCGGCGTCGAGCGCCTGCGCGCGGCCCGTCGCATCGAGCGTGCGCAGGTCGCGCAGCTCGAGGACCGGCGCGTCGCCGCCGCCGACCAGCATGCTGCGGCCGTCGGGCGAGAGGGTGGCGCGCAGCGACTGGTGGCGCTGCACCAGCCGCGCCAGCGCGCGCGACAGGGCCTGCGCATCGAGCGTGCCGCGCAGCCGCAGCAGCACCGATTCGTTGTAGGCCAGCGAGGCCTCGGCGCTCAGCATGGCGCCGAGCCAGACCTCGCGCTGCGATTCGGTGGTGGGAATCACGCACTCGACGCTGCCGCGGGCCAGCGCGGTGTCGATGGCGTCGACGGCATCGGGGGTGGGGCGAAGCACGGCGTTCATGCGACCGCCTTGGCGTTCGCGCCACCGGCCGGGGACTGGTCCGCCACCGCGGGCACCGCGCCGCCGTCGGCGACCGGCACGTACCAGAAGGGCTGGCCGTCGACGTCGCGGGCGAGCACCGAGCCGTCCTGCGCGTTCTTGCGCACGTCGAAGCTCAAGGGACTGGGCGCGCGGCGCGGCAGGAAATCCGACTCCTGCAGCTCGGCCACCGAGGCCTTGAACGCCGCCTGGATGGCCGCGATGTCCTGTGCGCCGTGGGCGCTGGTCAGGAAGCAGGGGAAGTTGTCGAGGATGTGGATGCCGCGGCTGCGCATCATGGCGAACAGCAGGTCCTGCAGCGGATGCTCCTCGAGCCAGTGCACGCGCCAGAGCGATCCGCAGTGCCGTATGGCGATCGGCGCGCCGACCTCCAGGCACCAGGCGCTCAGTTCGTCGGCCATGGCGCCGGTGCGCTGGTTCAGGCCCTCCTGCAGCGCCGCGCCGGCTTCCTTCAGGTGCGTGAGCGCGGCCTTGGCCGCGGCCAGCGCGAGCGGATGGCGCACGAAAGTGCCCGCGAAGTAGGTGACGCCGACGCCCGGGATGGAATCGTCGCCGTACTGCCAGGCGCCGCCGTCGAGCGCGTCCATGTAGGCGCGCCGGCCCGCGACCACGCCGATCGGAAAGCCGCCGCCGATGACCTTGCCGTAGGTGGCGAGGTCGGCGCGCACGCCGAACAGCGCCTGCGCGCCGCCGAGCGCGACGCGAAAGCCGGTGATGACCTCGTCGAAGACCAGGCAGCAGCCCTGCTGCTCGGTGATGGCGCGCAGCGCGTGCAGGAACTCGCGCGGCTGGAAATCGGGCCGCCGGCTCTGCACCGGCTCCACCAGCACGGCCGCCAGCTCGCCGGCGTGCTCGCGGATGAAGGCCAGCGCCTCGGGCGTGCCGTAGTCGAGCACGCGGATGTCGCCGAACATGCCGCTCATCACGCCGGGCGCGGCGGACAGGCCCTTGGCATTGCGGCCCGCGCGCACCAGCACCTCGTCGAAGGTGCCATGGTAGGAGCCGGTGAACACCACCACCGTGCTGCGGCCGGTGACGGTGCGCGCGATGCGCAGCGCCGCCATCACTGCTTCGGAGCCGGTGTTGCAGAGGGCGGCGCGGTCGCTGCTGGTGAGCTCGCAGATCAGGCCGGCGACGTCGGCCGCCAGCGGGTGCTGCGGGCCGATCTCGTAGCCGGCGTCGAGCTGCCGGCGCACCGCCTCCTGCACGAAGTCGGGCTGCCAGCCGAACATGTTCATGCCGAAGCCGTTGAGCGCGTCGACGTACTCGTTGCCGTCGATGTCCCAGAGCTTCGAGCCCTTGGAGCGCTCGACCACGACCTGGTAGACGATCTCCTTGGTCAGCGGCCGGAAGCCGTTGACCACGCGCGGATCGGCCATGTGGGGCCGGTTGTCCTCGGTGAACTGCTTGCTGCGGCGCGTGCGCTCGACATAGCGGCGCACGAAGGCCGCGAGCCGCGCCTGCTGCCGCGCGCTGGGCTCGGCCGTGCGCTGGGTGTGGATGCGCGCGATGGCGCCGAAGGCCTTGGCCACGTCGTAGCGTTGCGGCGGGGTCGCGGTCGGGGCCGCCTCGGCGGTGGGCTGCGGGACTACGGCGGGAGCAGGCGCGATCGAGGCGGCGCCGGACAGCAGCGTGAGTTGCTGGCGCATGATTTCCATTTGCTGCGCAATCAGTTGTGATAGCTGGAATGCGCCCGCGTTTTCATCGAGCCGCGGGACCGCCATCGCGGGCATGACAGGCATCGCGGCGGCGCTCGGCGCCTCGTCCGGCAGGCTCTGGCGCAGGAAGGCGGCCAGCGCGTCGAAGCTGCGGTGCTTCTCCATCAATTGCCGGAAGCTCAGCTCGACCTTGAAGTGCTTGCGGATCTGCGTCGCGGCCTGCGTCAGCGTCAAGGAGTCGAGCCCGAGTTCGGCGAACGGCGCATGCCCGTCGGCCTGCGCCATGTCGAGGCCGCAGATGTCCTCGAACAGCGCGCGCAGGCGGGCGTCCAGCGTGGACGCGGAAGCGGGAGGAAGAGGCGAGGGCGTTGCAACGGTCACGGTGGACTCCAGGGCGATCGGGGGGACGAGGGGTGCGGCGGCTGGCGTGGCGGCCGTGGCGGAAGCGGAAAGAGGGGGTGCGATGTCGACCCAGCAGCGCTGGCGCTCGAACGGCGTGGTCGGCAAGCGCACGCGCCGCGCATCGGTTCGGTTCGACAGGCGCGCGAGCTCGATCTCGGCGCCGCAGGTCCACAGCCGCGCGCAGGCCAGCCGCAGCAGCGCCACCTCGTCGGCCGGATCGCCATGCAGCAGCGACACCGCCGTGCCCGCGTGCTGGCGCGCGAGCGTGGCCAGCGTGTTGCGCGGCCCGGTCTCGACGAACAGCGGCTGCGACAGTCGCGCGAGGGTGTCGCGCAGCGCGGGCGAGAAGCGCACGGTGCCGCGCACATGCTGGGCCCAGTAGGCGGCGCTGGTGGCCTCCACCTCGCCGAGCGGCTGGCCGGTGAGCGTCGAGACGATGGGAATCTGCGGCGCGCGCAGCACCACCTGCCGCACCAGCGCCTCGAAGGGCGCGACCACCTCGTCCATCATCGAGGAATGGAAGGCATGCGAGGTCTGCAGCGCGCGGCTCGCAATGTCCTCCTTCAGCAACGAGGCCTGCAGGGCGGCGATGGCCTCCGACGGCCCTGCCGCCACGCAGGCCGTGGGGCCGTTGTCCGCCGCGAGCGACAGCGAGGGATCGAGCCGCGCGAGCAGCTCGGCCGCGCCGAGGCGCACCGACAGCATCGCGCCCGCCGGCTGCGCCTGCATCAGCGCGCCGCGGCGCGCGACCAGGCGGGCCGCCTCCTCGAGCCGCATCACGCCGGCCAGCACGGCGGCGACGAACTCGCCGACGCTGTGGCCGATCAGCAGCTGCGGCCGGGCGCCGAGCGACAGCAGGCGGCGCGCCAGCGCATATTCGAGCGTGAACAGGGCCGGCTGCGCGACGGAGGTCGGCAGCAGGGCCTGCGGATCGCCCGAGAACATGCGCTCGCGCAGGTCGACATCGAGTTCGCCCGCGAAGGCCGCGAGGGCGTCGTCGAAGGCGGCCGCGAACACCGGGTCGCCACCGTGCAGCGCCCGGCCCATGCCGGCGTACTGGGCGCCCTGGCCCGGGAACATCAGCACCAGTTGCGGCACCCGCGCGCCCACGCTGCCATTCGCGCGCCACGGCGAGCCGGGGTCGCGCAGCGCGGCCACCGCGTCGTGCGCGCGGGACGCCACCACCACGCGCCGGAATGCATGCGCCTTGCGACCGACCGCGAGCGTGTGGGCCACGTCGGCCAGCGAATCCTCGGGATGCATTTCGAGGTGCGCCGCGAGGCGCTCGGTCGCCAGCGCCAGCGCGGCCTCGGAACGCGCGGCCAGCGGCAGCACGTGCATGCCCTCGTCGGGCGCCGAGGGCGCGCGCGCGGGCGCCTCCTCGACGATGACGTGGGCATTGGTGCCGCCCACGCCGAATGAGCTCACGCCGGCACGGCGCGGCTGCGCGCCACGTGGCCAGGGCTTCGGATCCGGGTTGACGCGAAAGGGCGTGCGCTCGAAGCCGATGGCGGGATGCGGCGCGGTGAAATGCGCGGTCGGCGGGATGCATTCATGCTGCAGCGCCAGCGCCGTCTTGATCAGGCCCGCCGCGCCGGCGGCCGTGACCATGTGGCCGACATTGCTCTTGAGCGAGCCCAGCGTGCAGAAGTCCAGCGCATCGGTGTGCTCGGCGAAGGCGGTGGCCAGCGCCTCGACCTCGATCGGGTCGCCCATCGGCGTGGCGGTGCCATGCGCCTCGACGAAGGAGATGCTGCGCGCATCGACCCGGGCCGCGGCGAGCGCCGCGCGGATGACCGCGGCCTGCCCGTCCACGCTGGGCGCGGTGAAGCTGGCCTTCGCGCCGCCGTCGTTGTTGACGCAGGCGCTGCGCAGCACGGCATGGATGGTGTCGCCGTCGGCCTGCGCGTTGGCCAGCCGCTTGAGCAGCACCACGGCCGCGCCGTCGCTGAAGACCGTGCCCTGCGCCTTCGCGTCGAAGCTGCGCGTATGGCCGTCGGGCGAGAGCATCGCGCCCTCGTTGTAGAGGTAGCCGCTGCGCGGCGGGCAGGTGACCGCGGCGCCGCCGGCCAGCGCCATGTAGCACTGGCCGCTGCGCAGCGCATGGAAGGCCTGGGCCACCGCGACCAGCGAGGTCGAGCAGGCGGTGTGCACGCTGACCGCCGGCCCGGTGAGGTTGAGCCGGTGCGCGACGCGGGTGGCGATGTAGTCCTTCTCGTTGGCCAGCATCGTCTGGAACTCGCCGACCGCCTCGACCAGGTCGGGCCGGGTGCTCAGGTGGCGCTGCGCGTAGCTGGCGTTGTACATGCCGGCATACACGCCGACCGGGCCCGGCGCGGCATCGGGCACGTAGCCCGCGCGCTCCAGGCATTCCCAGCAGATCTCGAGGAACACGCGCTGCTGCGGGTCCATCAGCGCGGCTTCCTTGGGCGCAATGCCGAAGAAGGCCGCGTCGAAGTCCTCGATGCCGTCGATCACGCCGCGCGCCCGCACATAGGCCGGGTCGCGCCGCAGCGCCTCGCTCACGCCGGCGTCGAGCGTGGCATCGTCGAAGAAGCTGATGCTGTCGCGGCCGGCCACGAGGTTGTCCCAGAACTGCTCGACATCGGCCGCGCCCGGAAAGCGGCCGGCGGTGCCGATGAGGGCGATGGCGTCGACATCGGCGTCGGCGGCCACGGCGCGTTCGCGCGGCGCCTCGATGGCGGCGCGGGCTTTCGCCTTGCCGCCCGGACGCAGCCGGGCCGTGATCGCCGCGGGCGTGGGATGGCTGAAGAACAGGTTGGTCGACAGCGGCGCGCGCCGGTCGCGCTGGAGCACGGCCAATACCTGCAGCACTCGCATCGAGTCGCCGCCGAGGTCGAAGAAGTTGTCGTGCCGGCCGACCTCGGCGAGCTGCAGCGCCTGCGCGAAGGCCTCGCACACCGCCTGCTCGGCGGCATCGCGCGGCGCCTCGTAGGCCTGCGCGAGCGCGGGGCGTTCGCCGGCCGGCTCGGGCAGGGCCTGGCGGTCGAGCTTGCCGTTGGGCGTGAGGGGCAGCCGGGGCAGCCACAGCTGCGCCGAAGGCAGCAGCGCGGCGGGCAGCCGGGCCGCGAGGTGGGCGCGCAGCGCCTCCCAGGGCAGCGGCTGTGCACGCGCGACCAGGTAAGCGACCAGGCGCAGCGCGCCGCCCGCATCGGGGCGCGCGGCGACCGCGCAGGACTGGATGGCCGGATGCGCGAGCAGGGCGGTCTCGATCTCGCCGAGTTCGACCCGGTGGCCATGGATCTTGACCTGCCCGTCGCGGCGGCCGACGAACTCGATCGTGCCGTCGGGCAGCCAACGCGCCAGGTCGCCGCTGCGGTAGAGGCGGTCGCCGGCCGCGCCGAAGGGGTCGGCGACGAAGCGCTGGGCGCTCAGCGCGGGCTGGCCCAGGTAGCCGCGCGCCAGGCCATGGCCGCCGATGCAGAGCTCGCCCACCAGGCCCGCCGGCAGCAGCGCGAGCGAAGGGCTCAGCACACGCAGCACCGTGTCCTGGATCGGGCGGCCGAGCGGCACCGAGCGCAGCGTGTCGGGCAGCACGGCGGGAATGCGGTGGGTGGCCGCGAAGGTGGTGCACTCGGTCGGGCCGTAACCGTTGCTGAGCACCAGCCCCGGCAGCGCAGCGAGCGCGCGCCGCACATGCGGCAGCGACAGCGCCTCGCCGCCGGTGATCAGGTGGCGCAGGCCCGCGAGGTGGGCGGGATCGTCGTCGACCACCGCATTGAAGAGCGCGGCCGTGAGCCAGGCCGTATGCACACCGTGCCGGGCAATGGTGCGCGCGAGCCCCGCGCCGGTGGGCAGCCGTTCGTCGTGGACCACGCAGCAGCCGCCATTGAGCAGCGGCCCCCAGATCTCGAGCGTGGCCGCGTCGAAGCCCAGCGGCGCGGCATGCAGCATGACCAGGCCATGGCCGAAGGCGGCGAAGTCCGAGCCCACGACCAGGCGCAGGATCGCGCGATGGCAGATCGCTATGCCCTTGGGCGTGCCGGTGGAGCCCGAGGTGTACATGAGATAGGCCAGCGATTCGCCGTCGACGTCCGGCTCACGCCAGCTGCCGCGTGGGCCGTCATCGGCGCATGCATTCACGCGCAGCGGCGGGGTCGACGGTGGCAGCAGCGCGTCGAACGCCTCGGTCGTGATCGCGAGCCGCGCACCGGCCTGCGCCAGCATCGCGGCGATGCGCTCGCGCGGCTGCTCGGTCGGGATCGGCAGGTAGGCCGCACCGGCCTTGAGGATCGCCAGTTGCGCCACCACCGCGTCGATCGAGCGTTCGAGCACGAGAGCGACCGTGTCGCCAGCCTGCACGCCGCGCTGTTGCAGGCCCTGCGCGAGTGCGTCGGAGCGCCGGTCGAGTTCGCGATAGCTCAGGCGCGCCTGGCCCTGGACCAGCGCGATGGCGTCGGGCACGGCGGCGGCCTGGGCGCGGAAGCGGCCCGTCACGGTCAGCGCGCGGTCCAGCGGCGCCACGGGGCGGTTCCACTCGGCGAGCTGCCGTTCGCGGTCGGCCTGCGGCAGGCCGCGGATCTCGGCGATCGGTGCGTCGGGGCGCGACAGGAGGTCGGCCGCCGTGTCGGCCACTGCCGCGAGCAGTTGCTGCAGCGAGATGGCATCGAGCCAGCCGGCGGCGGCGTCGGCATGCAGGCAGGGGGGCTGGGCGTTGAAGCGCAGCCGGATCGGCGCGGGCGCCGCGGCGGGGTCACGCAGCCACAGCACGGCGGGCGGGTCGATGGGCAGCGGCGTCGCACCTGCCTCGCCGCGTTGGCGGTCGATGGCGGCAATCCATTCGGCGGCGGTCAGTCCCGCATCCCAGGCGAAGGACGAGGCGAATGCATCGCCGGTGCTCGCGGCTTCATGAAGGATCGGCTCGGCCCGGCCCAGCCAGCGCGATTGCAGCAGCACCCAGGCCGCGGCCCACGGTGCGTCGGGGAATCGGTGGGCGTTGGCCGGATGCCGCGCCGCGTCGATCGGCAAGGGCAGGGTGGCCGCCAGCCTCGGACCGGCGCCGAGCCCGGAGCGCGACGCGAACAGGTCCTCCCATGCGAGGCTCCGGCTTTCCGGGAGCTCCGGAAACATCGTCTGAATGTCCATATCACCGTCCGATTCGAAATTGCAAAAGACAGCGAAAAAACAGCTTCGAACGGCTATTGATTCGACGACGCAAGAGGTTGTTTGTTATGAATTTGTGTCGAAATAGTAGGAGGTTTGAAGATGTGCGTGGGCTCTATTTGGAAGGCCAATTACGTTTGGACTTGTTTATTTCAGATGGGAACTACCGAATTTCGATTAAACGAGGTAGCCATTTGGCTTTTCGGCCGAAAAAGCCTGGCGATAGCTCTCGCGATGGGTATGCCGGGCCGGTTCCAAGGGTGGTTTCCCTGGGGAAATCCGCGTTTTCTCGAAGCATCGCAGCGAGTGCGAGCGGGCTGGAACAGTGGCTCCCACGGCCCGCGGGAAAAGGGCGAATCGGATCTTCAATTCGGCTCGACGCGATTTCAATTGCCCGATCCGCGGCGCGAGCGTTATTAATTCATCCGATTCGTAAGCGAAATCGAAAGATCGACCGGGGATTTGTAATTTCCGGAAATCGCAAGCAGCATCGGCCTCGACCCGAAAAACAATTCTTTCGAAAGGGGCCTGCAATGCTCTCGAATCTGCTGGCGCGGCTGCCCCGCGCGAACGCCTATAGGCGCAAGTTCCTCGACAACCAGGACGACAACCTCTTCATGGGCTCGTTCGAGAGCTTCGCCGCGGCCGAAGCGGGCGCGCCGCCCTCCAAGGCGGTGGGCTACGACAACGCACAGGCGGCCACGCAGCTCTACAGCCACCAGGTCTACTTCTACGACTACCCGGCGCTGTTCTGGCTCGGGCGCTCGCTCGAGGACGGCATGACGCGGATCTTCGACCTCGGCGGCCACGTGGGGATCAAGTACTACGCGTTCCGCCGCGTGCTGCCCTATCCCGATGGCCTGCGCTGGACCGTGTGCGACGTGCCGGGCGTGGTGCGCGCCGGCGAGGCATTGGCGTTGCAGCGCGACGCGGCGGCCCAATTGGGCTTCACCACGGCGCTGGCCGACGCCAGCGGCTGCGACGTGCTGTATGCCTCGGGCAGCCTGCAATACCTGCCGCAACGGCTGTCGGAGATCCTCGCCGCGCTCGCGGTGAAGCCCCGGCGCATCGTGCTGAACACCACGGCGCTGCATCCCGAGCGCACCCTCTACACGCTCAACAGCATCGGCTTCGCGGTCTGCCCCTATCGCATCGAGCATCACGACGACCTGATGGCGCAGCTCAAACAGGCCGGCTACCGTCGCCGCGATGTCTGGCGCAACGAAGGCAAGCCGATCGAGGTCCCGTTCGTGGATGGCGGCGACAAGGCCTATTACGCGGGCTGCTGCTTCGATCTGGCCGGCTGATCCGGCACCCGCCCGCGCCGTCCGCATCCCGCCCGCATGCCCGGTGCAGGCGGTGTCGGAGGTTCGTTCCCCCATGAATGGAAAGTCGAGCTAGCCAGAACGTCTAGCTATGATTTATTTTCCATCCATCGGAGGACCTAGCCTCTAGACTATGAGCATTCATAGACTGATTCGCGAAGGGCGCCGACGGCTCGGGATGAGCGAGCAGCAGTTTGCTGACGCCGTCGGTGTGAGTCGGGGTGCAGTCCAGCAATGGGAAAAAGCCGGGGGCACCGCACCCAAGCGCGCCAACCAGCCGCGCGTTGCCGAACTGCTCGGCATCTCCGTCGGCGAACTGCTCTCGGGCGGGCCGAACATCAGTCAGGGCACGGTCATGCGCGCTGAGGTGCCGCTCGTGTCCGAGGTCGAAGCCGGCAACTACACGGTCATCGATAACTTCAAGCCACGCGGCAATTTCGAGACCGTCCCCGTGACGGTCCCGGTCAAGCGCCACACCTATGCGTTGCGCGTGCACGGCGACAGCATGGCCAGCGAGATGGGCGACTCCTTTCCCGAGGGCTCGATCATCGTCGTCGAACCCGACCTCGAGGTGCTGCCCGGCGACTACGTCATCGCGCTCAACGAGCACGCGCAGACCACCTTCAAGCAGCTGGTCAGGGATGGGGGCGAGTTCTACCTGCGGCCCCTCAATCCGCGCTACCCGATCAAGCCGCTCGGCGTGGCGCGCGTGATCGGGGTGGTGCGCGAATTCAGCAAGCGCTTCCGTTGAAAGGCGTGCTGGCGCCGCAAGACCGAGCCTCAGGGTCGATTCGGATAGATAGAATTGCTACTCATTGATATATTTACTATCAATCCAATCTCGAGCTATTCCCGCTTGGCGAACGGCGCCTTGCCTGCCATGACTCCCGACACCGAACTCGACTTCTGCTACCGAGGGTGGCACGTGAAGATTCGCGTCACGACCGCGCAAGGCGCGGCCTTCGCATCGGGCCATGCCGATCTGGATCTGGGCGGCATCGTCCGGCGCCGCCTCGTGGTGGCAGGCACGGACGGCCCTGATGTCGTCGGTGCGTTGAAAGAGGATGCGAGGACCTTCGTCGAGCAGTGGAGCCGCGAGCGCCATCTCGATTCGTGAAGCACTGAACGGTGCCCCGGGCCGCGAAGGCCTCGTGTCTCTGGCCTACGACTCCGCCGTGAAGCCGATGCGCTTGACCAGCGGCCCCCAGCGCTCGAACTCGGCCCGCTGCGACTTCGCCATCTCGTCCGCGGTCGAACCGCGCGCGATCAGGCCGACGACGCTCAGGCTGTCGATGACGGCGCGCTCCTTGACCGCGGCATTGACGGCGGCGTTGGCGCGCGCGATCGCGGCGGCCGGCGTCTGTGCCGGCGCATAGAAGCCGAACCATTCCTCGGTCGTGAGCTCGGCGAAGCCCTGTTCCGCGAAGGTCTGCACCTCGGGCGAGAACGGCGAGCGCTGGCGGCCCGAGGTCGCGATCATCCGCAGCTTGCCCGCGCGGTGGTTGGCCAGGAAGTCGCCGCTCGGCGTGACCATGGCGGCGATCTGCCCGCCCACCACGTCGGTGATGCCGGGCACCGAGCCGCGATAGGGCACGTGCCGCAGGTCGACGTTGGCCGTGAGGCCGAGCAGGGCGCCGATGAAGTGCGGCGTGGAGCCCGCGGCCGGCGAGCCGTAGTTCGCCTCCTGCGGGTTCGCCTTGGCCCAGGCCAGGAAGTCCCGCACCGTGACCACGCTGGCCGGCACCTTCGGTCCCACCGCGAGGCCGTGGTGCATGATCGCGCCGATCGACACGGCCACGAAGTCCTTGTTCGCGTCGTAGCTGAGCTTCGAGTAGACATGCGGATAGATCGAGGTGCAGGAGAACGGCGACAGCGCCAGCACCGATCCGTCGGCCGGCGCCGACTTCAGCACCTCGAGCGCGATGCGCCCGCCCGCCCCCGGCCGGTTGTCGACCACCGCGACGTTGCGCGAGTACGCGGAGCCCGCGACCTTCTCGCCGATGCGGCGCGCCACGCTGTCGCCGGCACTGCCCGCGGGAAAGCCGTAATAGATCTTGACCTGGTCCAGTGCCTGGGCCGAAGCCGCGAGCGGCAGCAGCGAGGCGAGGGCACCGCCGCCCGCTGCCTGAATGAAGGTCCGTCGTGTCTGCATGAAAGTCTCCTCGGTCGTTGTGAATGTCGTGGCTCAGGCGGCGGGCGCGATGTCCGCGCCGGCCTGCGGCGTGCGCACCTTGGCGCCCGCGCCGTCGAGGAAGGCCTGCACGCGCAGCTTCGCCTCGGGCGCGCTCTGCGTGATGGCGCTCATCAGCGCTTCGGTCATCAGCCCGTGGTCCGCGGGCTGTTCCGCGATGCGCGGCAGCGCCTGCATCACCGCGAAGTTGGTCAGCGGCGCATTGCGCGCCACCTGGTTGGCCAGCAGGAGCGCGTGCGAGCAGGCCTTGCCCTCGGCCACGAGGTACTGCGAGAAGCCGACGCGCTCGCCCTCGTCAGCACGGTACACGCGGCCGGTGAGCATCATGTCGGCCATGCGCGCGACGCCGATCAGCTTGGGAATGCGCACCGATCCGCCGCCGCCGACGAAGATGCCCCGCGTGCCTTCGGGCAGCGCGTAGAAGGCGGTGGCATCGGCCACGCGCACATGGCAGGCCGCGGCCAGCTCGAGGCCGCCGCCGATCACCGCCCCGTGCAGCGCGGCGATCACGGGCACCGGGCCGAACTGGATGGCATCGAGCGCCGCATGCCACATGCGCGAGTGCTGCACCGCCTGCGGCGGATCGCGGTGGGCCAGTTCGGACAGGTCGAGCCCGGCGCAGAAGTGGGCGCCATGGCCGCCTAGCACGGCGGCGCGCACATGGCCGGGCAGGTTCTCGAACGCATGCCGCAACTCCAGCACCAGGCCGTCGTTGAGGGCATTGCGCTTGTCGGCGCGGTTCAGGTGCAGGTGGGCGATCTCCTCCTGGAGTTCGAGGGTCAGGAACTGGTACTGCATGGCTTTCGATGAGGTCGGGGAAGAAGCTTTTTCGCGTTTCTCAATACACGTACAGATGTGTATGGTGTGGCGATGCTAGCAGCCGGATCCGGACGAGCGGCTCAGGGTTTGCCCAAGGGAATGGGCCCTGACTCTGGTGCATGCGGGCCTCCGCTATCATCGGCGCATGCTGACGACCACCCCTGGCAAACCGCGCCCGCGCAAGGCCTCGGCCGCCCTGCAGCGCAAGAGCGAGGCCGGCGCCAAACCGGCCTCCGAGCGGTCCCAGCTCGGGCCCGCCGACTGGATCGTGGCCGCGACGGAACTGCTGATCGACAAGAGCATCGACGCGGTCCGTGTCGACGTGCTGGCCAAGCTCCTGCAGGTGACGCGCGGTTCCTTCTACTGGCACTTCGTCGACCGCGACGACCTGCTCAAGCGCATCCTCGTGAGCTGGCAGGAGGCGCAGACCGAGCAGATCATCGCGCGCTACCGCAAGCAGGGCGTCGAGGCGCAGGACCTGATCGTCGAGCTGGTCGAGCTGCCGTTCCATGGCCGCGCGGCCATGAAGGGCGCGTCGGTCGAGCTCGCGGTCCGTGCCTGGGCCCGGCGCGACGAGATGGCGCGCATGATCGTCGACGAGGTCGATGCCAAGCGGCTCGCCTACATCGAGGAATGCTTCCTCTCGTGCGGCTTCGACGCCAAGTCGGCGCGCTCGCGCGCCTTCACGCTCTATTGCTACATGCAGTCGGAGTCGCTGTTCAGGAACCAGGGCTCCACCGCCGACAAGGCCGAGCGCCGCCGCTTCGTGGCGCAGATGCTGCTGGCACCGGAGCCCGGCAAGGCCCCGGCGCGCTAGCACGCCGCTGCTTCAGTCGTAGGCGCAGCTGAAGCTGGCCGCCAGGTTCTGGTCGCCGGCGCCGCGGTACTTCGGCCAGGTCGGGTAGCGGCACAGCGGACGCGTCATCTCCACGCGCTTGCCGTCGGCCGCGAGCCGCGCCGCCGTGAGCGAATCGTCGGGCGCCTTGCCCTTCTCGACCCAGTTCTCGAGGATCGCGAGGTTGTCGACGATGCCGGCACCCGGGCCGCCCGGGCCATGGACCACGCCCGGCAGCATGTAGAAGCGCATGAAGGCATCGGTCGTCTCCTGGCCCAGCTTGCCGACCACGCTCTGGTAGTAGTCCGTGGCATAGCCGGGCGGCACCAGGTTGTCGCTCGCACCGGCCCACAGCAGCAGCTTGGCGCCGCGTCCCGCGAAGGCCGACAGGTCGGGATTCGTCGCGTTGACCTTCTCGGAGAGCTCGAGCCAGCGCGCCGGATCGGACCCCGGCGTGTAGCCGAGCACCGTCGTGTTGACGTTCGAGGTCACCTGGTACTTGAGCCACCAGTCGGAGAAGAAGTAGAGCTGGCTCGCCGGCGCCGTCGGGCTGGCGCCGAACTGCGCGATGGTCCAGTTGCCGGCCGCCGCCGCCTCGCCGCCCACGCCCCAGGCCGGCGCCCTGGTGATGCCGTTCGCCACCGGCACGGGCAGCGTGAAGTCCGAGCGCATGAAGTCGACCGACGCGATCTGCGGATCAGACAGGCAGCTGTCGCCGCTGTCCGCGCCGCCCGGGCAGCGCAGCGTGCGCACGTCGAAGCGGCAGGCGCTGACATGGGAGATGACGCCGTCGACCGCGCCATCGAGGCCGTCGCAGGCCGCCATCTGGGCATCGCCGAACAGCTTGATCTTGGCCGGGCTGAGCCAGCCCGCGCCGTTGTTCGAGAACGCCAGCTTGGCCAGCGCGATCCCGCGCTGGATCACGTTGCTGTAGTCGACCACCGGCTCGCCAGCCACGATGCCGTCGTAGCTCTGCGGATAGCGCTGCGCCTGCAGCAGCGCCTCGCGGCCGCCGGTGGACATGCCGTAGAAGTAGGTCCTGGCGGCGGGCTTGCCGTAGATCGACTGGATCGCGGCGCTGGCCGCCTTCAGCACCTGTGGGTGGTAGGCGAAGGCGAAGTTGTCGAAGGCCGAGGGGTTGTTGAGCGTCGAGCTCAGGTCGGGCACCTGCACGCCGCCGTCCGCGCTGACCCACGCGTAGCCGCGCTTGTAGACGTCGCCATTGGCCAGCATCACCAGGTCGGGCCCGACGACCACGCCGTCGTAGCCGCCACCGCCGATCTGCACCAGCCGCTGGTTCCACACCGAGTCCTCGGGCAGGTCGATGCGGAAGTTGATGGTCGAGGTGGGCGAGCTCACGATGGCGCCACGCACCTGGCAGGTCTGCAGCGTGGTGGCGGACGCGGCCATCACTTCGGCCGTGGCGATGCTGCCCGGTCCGACGGCCTTGCCGACCAATCCGCCGCAGCGCTCCTTGAACGCGGCCCGCGAGGTCGGCGGTGCGGAGCCCGGCCCGTTGGCCCCGGCGGCGGCCGCGTTGGCCGCCGCGATCGCGGCCGCCAGCGCGGCCGCGTCTCCACCCCCGCCGCTGCCGCCTCCGCAGCCGGCGGCGAGCGCGGCCAGGGTGCAGGAAAGAGCAAAGGCTATCGATCTGTTGCGAGTCATGTTGTCTCCGGTTTGGGTCGCCAGTTCGATCATTCACCATACACATGTGAATGGTCGGAGCGGATGATAGGGAGGACAAAGCGACACGCAGCCCGGGCTTACCCTGACTTTTCCATACAGTAGTGAATGTTCAAGAGCGCGACGACTGCTGCGTCATCGCCGGCTCAGCGCGCCTCGATCTTCAGCCCGTCGAGCACCCGCCCCCAGCGCTGCCGCTCGTCGGCCACGAAGCGCGCGGTCTCGGCCGGCGTCAACGCACGCGGGAACACGCCGAGTTCCACGAAGCGCGCCGCGAGCCGGGGATCCTGCAGCACCTGGCGGACGTCGCGGTTCACGCGCTCGACCACCTCGGCGCTCGCGTTCTTCCGGCCGAACAGCACGAACCAGCCGCTGAGTTCCGGGCTGCCCGGCAGCGTCTCTGCCAACGTCGGGAGTCCAGGCTCGCCCGGCAGGCGCTCCGAGGCGGTGGTGGCCAGCGCCTTGATGCGCCCGGACTGGCGCATCGCGCCCACGCCCGGAATGCCGTCGACCATCAGTTGCGCATCGCCATTGACGAGGGCATTGAGGGCGCCTCCGGTGCTGCCGAAGGAAACGATGTTGACATCCAGCCCCGCGGCTTTCCGGATGTACTCGGCCGACAGGTGCGGAATCGAGTACTGGCCCGTGGCGGCCACCGTGATCGGCTGCCTGCCCGAACGCGCGAGCGCGAAGGCCTCGGCGAGCGTGTTCGCGCCGAAGTCCTGGCGCGCGAGGATCATCATGGGGCTCAGCGCGACGAGCGCGATCGGCGTCATGTCCGCGTCGACATCGAAGCGCGGGTTCGCCAGCGTGCGCGGCGTCACCGCGATGACCGCCGCCTGCGCGAGCAGGAAGCCGTGCTGGTCGGCCGGCGCCTGCTTGAAGGCCGAGATGCCGATGACGCCGCTGGCGCCCGGCTTGTTCTCCACGATCACGGGCTGCTTCCAGAGCTGGCCGAGCCGCTCGCCGAGCAGGCGTGCGATGACGTCCGGCGCGCTGCCCGCCGCCGTGGGCAGGACCACGCGCACCGGCTTCACGGGCCAGTCGTCGGCGCATGCGCCCGGCGAGAAAAGCAGCGCGGCCGCGGCGGCGGCCAGATGGGCAAGGACTTTCATGCGGCGGGAGTCTAGGCAGCGCGTTCGCACGGCGGCAGATGCCGCGGCGTCGATGAAGATAGGTCGCGGTTATGGCTGCGTGTCGCCGCGGTGGGCCGTGACGTGGTACTCGATGTGCCGGCGCAGCAAGGTCAGCATGTGCTCGGCCGCGGGCGTGAGCGGCATGGCGGCTTTCGCGATCAGCACGATCTCCGCGCCCGGCAGCGTCTCGCCGATCGGGATCTCGACCAGGAAGCTGTCGAAGGGCCGGGCGTCAGCGTACTGGCGCGGAACGATGGCGAGCATGTCGGTGCGGGCCAGCAGCGAGAGCAGGGCCGTCGGGTACTCGCACTGCACCACCGATCGCGGCACCGGCAGGCCCAGCCCCAGGAAGACCTGGTCGTGCTCCGCCGCGGCCAGGCCCATCGCACCGGGCACCAGCCACTGGGCCTCGGTGAGTTCGCCCAGCGATCTCGCATGGCGCAGCGGATGGTCGGCGCGGCACACGACGGCGCGCGTGTTGGTGAACAGGTGTTCGACGCAGAACTCCTCGCTCAGCGACACGGCCGGCCGGGGCCCGATCGAGAAGTCGAGCGCGCCCGCGCGCAGCTCGCTGAACATCACGGCGAAGGTGCCCGAGACCACGCGCACCGCGGCGTCGGGATAGCGCCTGCGGAATTCGGTCAGCGCCTCGGGCAGGGCCGTGAGCGCGGCGGCCGCCGACACGGCCATGTTCACATGGCCGCCCGCGCCGCCGAGGTGCTGGAGTTCGGAGGCGGCGCGCTGCAGTTCGTTGAGCACCGTCTCGGCGCGCGGCAGGAAGGCGCGGCCCGCGAAGCTCAGCACGGCGCCGCGCGCATGCCGTTCGAACAGCGCGCTGCCCAGTTCCTTCTCGAGCTGCTGGATGCTCTTCGAGAGCGAGGGCTGCGTGAGCCCCAGGCGCCGCGCCGCCGCGCGCAGGCTGCCGGTGGAGGCCACGGCCACGAAGTCGCGCAACTGGTGCAGCTTCATCGAGCGTCCCCGGTGCCAAACGCCACGCGCTGGCGATAGCCGCCGGCGATCGAGCGCGAGAAATTGCCGTCTTCTGGCCCCGCGAGGCCATGGCTACCGTGCGGGGGCCGTCGATGCGGCGCACCCGCGAAGACCGGCATCCACCCCCACGAGGACCAGAAGACATGAGACAAGAAAAACGGGCCGTCATGGCCCTCGCGCTCGTCGCGGCACTCGCCGCGGCCACGCCCGCCCGGGCGCAGGGCAGCCTGCAGACCTACGGCCTGCTCGACCTCGGGGTCGAGCACGTGCAGGGCCATGGCGGGCCGGGCGCGATCGGCGTCACGCGCATGCAGTTCGGCACCCTGCCTTCGCGCCTGGGCTTCCGTGGCGCCGAGGACCTGGGTGGCGGCACGCGCGCGATCTTCAACCTCGAGATGGGCTTCAACGCCGACACCGGGGTCATCGCCAACGGCGGGCGCAGTTTCGGCCGCACCTCCACGGTCGGCCTGGCGGGCGACTGGGGCACGGTCACGCTGGGTCGGCAGCTGACCTTCCTGTTCTGGTCGATGACCGAGTCGGACATCATGGGACCCGGTGCCTACAGCTCGAGCTCGCTCGATCCCTACCTCGCGAACATCCGTGCCGACAACGCGATCGCCTACCGCGGCAGCTTCGGCGCGTGGAGCGTCGGCGCGCTCTACAGCCTGGGCCGCGACGTGGTCGCGACCAACAGCCCGGGCGGCACCAACTGCGCGGGCGAACTGCCCGGCGACGCACGGGCCTGCCGCACGCTGTCGGGCATGCTCAAGTACGAGCAGGCGTCGTGGGGTGTCGCGCTCGGCGCCGACCGGATCCAGGGCGGCCCCGGTGCCTTCGGTGGCCTGTCCAATAGCGACCGCAGCGACACGCGGGCCACGCTCAACGGCTACCTGAAGCTGGGCGAGGTCAAGCTCGCCGCGGGCTACCTGCGGCGCGACAACGAAGGCAGCGCGACGCAGCCGCGCAGCGACCTGTGGTGGCTCGGCGGCACCTACCCGAGCGGCCCGTGGCTGTTCGAGGCGCAGCTGTTCAAGCTCGATGACCGCCACACCGCCAACGGGGCGCGGCTGGCCGTGTTCCGCGCCAGCTACTTCCTGTCGAAGCGCTCGCTGGTCTATGCGACCGCGGGCCACATCCGCAACAGCGGCAGCCTGGCGCTGCCGGTCAACGGCTATCCCGGCCTCACGAACACGCCCGGCGGCTCCCAGAGCGGCTTCATGCTGGGCGTGAAGCACACCTTCTGAACCTCCCATCCCGGGGCGCGATGCGCCCTTCACCCTCGAGAAAGCGCCATGCCATCGAAGACCGAACCGCCCCTCCACCAGGCCGCCATCGCCGAACTGATCCAGCGCTGGGCCTTTTGCCGCGACAACGCGCGCTGGGCCGCGCTGAACGACTGCTTCACGCCCGCGGGAGACATCGCCGTGAGCTGGTTCCGCGGCCGCCATGTCGATTTTGTGGAGGCCTCGCACCGATTGCAGGGCCGCAGCTTCAACCGGCACCGCATGCTCGGCATGCTGTGCGAGGTGGAGGGCGAACGCGCCTGGGCCGAGTCGGCCGTGATGATGATCGGCTTCGGCAGCCTGGACGGCACGCCGGTGCGATGGGAATGCCACTTCCGTTTCATCGACCTGCTCGCGCGGGAGGAGGGCGCGTGGAGGCTGGCAAGGCGCACGGCCGTCTACGACATGGACAGCCTCGTCGCGGACGCCGAGGGCGCCACGCTCGCGCTCGATGCGAAGCGGCTGTCGCGCCTGCCGCGGCCGTACCGCTACCTCGGCTACCGCCTGCTGCAGGCCGGACACGAGGTTCCGCTCGACCTGCCGACCGCCGACTCGGAGGCCGAGCGCGAACTGCGCGAACAGGCGCGCGCGTGGCTGCGCCGGCCCTGAACCCGCGCGATGCGGAGAACGCACGCCGCGCTCAATCGAGCTTCACCCGCGCCTCGCGGATCACCTTGCCCCACATCGCGCGGTCGGCATCGATGAAGGCCTTGAACTCCGCGGGCGTGTTGCAGCGCAGCTCGCCGCCGTAGTCGCGCCACTTGCGCGCGAGCTCGCTCGACTGGCAGGCCTTGCGCATCGCCGCGCTGAGCTTCTCGAGCACGGGCTTGGGCGTGCCCGCGGGCGCGAGCAGCCCTTGCCAGGCGATCGGCGCGTAGTCGGGCAGGCCGGCCTCGGCGAAGGTGGGCACGTCGGGGAAGCTCGGCGCGCGCTCCTTGCCGGTGATGGCCAGCAGCTTGAGCTTGCCGGTGTGGATGTTGCCCGCGGCGGCCGGCAGGCCGTCGAACATCAGCTGCACCTGTCCCGCGATCAGGTCGACGTAGGGGCTGCTGCTGTTGTAGGGCACGAGGTTGGTCTTCACGCCCGCGGCGCTGTTGAACCACAGGGCCGACAGGTGCGAATAGCTGCCGATGCCCGCGGTCGCGACCGCCACCGAATCGGGCCGGGCCTTGAGCGCGGCGATCAGTGCGCGCGCGTCGCGTGCCTCCACGCCGGGCGTGGCGATCAGGCCGGTGTTGAGCACGCCGAGCAGGCTCACGGGCGCGAAGTCCTTCTCGGCATCGAAGGGCAGCTTCGAATAGAGATGCGGCACCACCGACAGCGAACTGGTGGTGCCGATGTAGAGCGAGTAGCCGTCGGCCGGCGCCTTCGCGGCGACCTCGGTGCCGATGATGTTCGAGGCCCCGGGGCGGTTCTCCACATAGAAGCTCTGGCCCAGCAGCTTCGTGAGCTCGGCCGCGATCTCGCGCGCGTTCGCGTCGGGGCCGCTGCCGGCGGGGAAGGGGGCAATGATCCGCACGGCCTTGCTCGGGTAGTCGGCCTGGGCCCAGGCCGCGCTCGCCAGCAGGCCCGCGGCGGCGATGCATCCAGGGGCCAGCCAGCGGCGGCCCCGCGTCTTCGAAACGTTCATCGGTTTGTCTCCATTCGATCTTGGGTGCGGTTTGCACCGGTCGCGATGATATGGAAAACGTAGTTATTGTCAAAATACGAGAATAACTATAGTATTTCGACATCGAAACGGAAAAGCTCCGTGCGATTTATCGTTTGGAGACATCGAGATGACGGATTTCGTCCCTTCGGACCTGCAGTTCAGCCACATCGGCCTCTACGTGAGCGACATGCCGCGCATGGCGCGCTTCTACAAGCAGGCGCTGCGCTTCACGCAGACCGACGCGGGCGACCTGGGCCCGGTGCAGCTGGTGTTCCTGAGCCGCGATCCGCGCGAGCACCACCAGCTCGTGCTGGCCACCGGGCGGCCCGCCAACCCGGGCTTCAACGTGGTCAACCAGATCTCGTTCCGCGTGCCCGACCTCGGCGCGCTGCGCCGCTTCCACGACCGGCTGCTGGCCGAGGGCGCGAGCGAGATGCATCCGGTCACGCACGGCAACGCCATCTCCGTCTACTGCCGCGACCCCGAGGGCAACCGGCTCGAACTGTTCATGGACACGCCCTGGTACTGTGACCAGCCGCTGCGCGAGACCATCGACCTGTCGCAGTCCGACGAAGCCATCCTCGCGCAGGCCGAGGCCATCGCGAAGCGCTTCCCCAAGTTCATGAGCCGCGCCCAATGGCAGGCCGAGGTGGCACGCCGCATGCAGGAAGACCAGCGTGGCTGAAGCGATGCGCATGCACGACGTCGCGATCGTCGGACTCGGGCCGACCGGCGCCACGCTCGCCAACCTGCTGGGCGCGGCCGGGCTGTCGGTGCTGGTGCTCGAGAAGGAGGCCGGCATCTTCCCGCTGCCGCGCGCGATCCACTTCGACGGCGAGGTGCTGCGCATCCTGCAGGGCGCGGGCCTGCGCGAGCGGGTGCTGGCCATCGCGCGCCCCGGCGAGCAGGGCATGCATTTCGTCAACGGCGCGGGCGAGACGATGCTGATCCGCGGCGGCAGCGCCGCGCTCGGCCCGCATGGCTGCGCCAACAACTACTACTTCCACCAGCCCGAACTCGAGGCCGTGCTGCGCGAAGGCCTCGCGCGCTTTCCCAACGTGGAGCTGCGGCTGCGGCACGAGCTGACCGGCATCGCGCAGGACGCGGACGGCGCCACGCTGAGCGTGCGCGACCTGCACCGGCAAGAAAACATCACGCTGCGCGCGCGCTATGTCGTCGGCTGCGACGGCGCGCGCTCGCCGGTGCGCCGGCAGATGGGCAGCGCGATGGTCGACCTCGGGCTGCGCCAGCCCTGGCTGGTGTTCGACGTGCTGCTGCGGCAACCGGTCGCGCTGCCCGACCACACGGTGCAGCACTGCGACCCGGCGCGGCCCATGACCTATTGCAACGTGGTCGGCGACCGGCGGCGCTGGGAGATCATGGTGCTGCCCGACGACGACCGCGAAGCGCTGGTGCAACCCGACACGCTGTGGCGGCTGGTCGCGCCCTGGGTCAAGCCCGAGCAGGCGCGGCTCGAGCGCGCCGCCATCTACACCTTCCATTCCGTCATCGCGCAGGGCTGGCGCCAGGGCCGGCTGCTGCTGGCCGGCGATGCCTGCCACCAGACGCCGCCGTTCCTCGGGCAGGGCATGTGCGCGGGCATCCGCGACGCGGCCAACCTCGCCTGGAAGCTCGAGGCCGTGCTCGCGCGCGGCGCGCCCGAGACGCTGCTCGACACCTACGAGTCGGAACGCGCGCCGCACGTGCGTGCATTGATCGAACTCGCGGTACGGCTGGGCAACATCATCCAGACCACCGATCCCGTTCGCGCGGCCGAGCGCGATGCGCGCTTTCGCGCCGGGCGCCCCGAGATCTTCGAGCTGCCGCCGCAGCTGCTGGGCCAGGGCGCCTTCGATGCCGATGCCGGCTCGCCCGCCGGGCGGCCCTTTCCCCAGCCGCGGCTGGCCGACGGCCGCCTGCTCGACGAGCTGCTGGGCCGGCGCAGCGCGGTGATCGGCAGCCCCGAGGCGCTCGCGGCCGCCGCGCCCGCCACGGCCGAACGCTGGCGCCGCGCCGATGCCATCGTCATCGACCGACCCGACGCGCCGCTGCGCCACTGGCTCGAGGCCCACGAGGCGCGGGCGGTGATACTGCGCCCCGACCGATATATCGTCGGCGTCGCGCGCACGGGGCACGATCTGGATCGCATCTCGCAACACCTCCCCGTCGCGCCATGACACTCTGGAGGAATTGGCGTGCCGGAAAAATCCATGTCCAGCCTGGGGCGCATGCTGGGGGTGCTCGACCTGTTCGACGACACCCACCTGACGCGCACGGCGGACGACATCTCCGCGGCGCTCGAGGTCTCGCTGCCCACAGGCTACCGCTACGTGCGGCTGTTGCTCGAGGCCGGGCTGCTGCAGCGCGTGGAGGACTCGCACTACGCGCTCGGGCCGCGGATCATCCTGCTGGACCACTACATCCGCAATGCCGACCCGGTACTGCGCGAAGGCATCCCGGTGATGCGCGAACTGGTGGCCGCCACCGGCTTCGACTGCGTGAGCTCGGGCATCTTCGGCATGCAGGTGCTCGACACCCATCGCGAGATGGGCGGCGCGCCGCCGACGCTGGCCTACGGGCGCGGCCGGCCGCGCCCGCTGTTCCTGGGCGCCGCGCCCAAGGTGCTGCTCTCGACCTTCGCGCCGCCGCAGTTGCGCAAGGTCTTCGATGCCCGCCACGACGAGGTCGTGCACAGCGGGCTGCCGGCCGAGTGGAGCGAATTCCGCCGTCTCTACGCGGGGATCCGCAAGGCCGGCCACTACGTGTCGATCGGCGAACTCGAACCGCAGCTCGCGGCCGTGGCCGCGCCGATCCCGAAGGCCGACGGGGGCGCATGGGCCGCCATCCAGCTGGTCTTCGACACCTCGCGCCTGTCCATCGTCGACCTCGACAAGATGGTTCACCTGATCACCGAGGGCGCTCAGCGCATTGGAGGTCGGCTGGCGTAGTTCTATTCCCATCACTCCTCACGGACAGACCATGAAACTCATCAGCTACCAACTCAACGGCACCGACAGCTACGGCGCGGTGACCGGCGACCGCGCGGACCGCGTCGTCGACCTGCGCCAGATCTTCGGCGAGCGCGCCGCGGACCTGAAGGCGCTGATCGCGGCCGACCTGCTGGGCGAGGCCGCCACGGCCGTCGGCCAGGCGAGCGCCACGCTGGCGCTGAGCGAGCTTCAGTTGCTGCCCGTGATTCCCAACCCCGGCAAGATCGTCTGCGTGGGCCTCAACTACGGCGAGCACGTGCGCGAGACCGGCCGCGAGATCACCGAGCAGCCCACGCTGTTCCTGCGCGTGGCCGAATCGCAGCTCGCGCATGGCGAGGACATCGTGCTGCCGCCCGAGTCGACGCGCCTGGACTACGAGGGCGAGATCGCAGTCGTGATCGGCCGCGGCGGCCGGCGCATCGCCGAAGCCGATGCCTGGGCGCACATCGCGGGCTATGCCTGCTACAACGACGGCAGCATCCGCGACTGGCAGACCGCCACGCCGCAATGGACCGCCGGCAAGAACTTCTGGCGCACCGGCGGCTTCGGCCCCTGGATGGTCACGCGCGACGAGATCGCCGACGGGCGCGTGATGACGCTGGTGACGCGGCTCAACGGCCAGGAGATGCAGCGCACCACCACCGACAAGCTGATCCACAGCATTCCGCGCCAGATCGCGCACATCTCGGCCTTCACGCCGCTGGCCGCGGGCGACGTGATCGTGACCGGCACGCCGGGCGGCGTGGGCGCCAAGCGCAACCCGCCGGTGTGGATGAAGCCCGGCGACATCGTCGAGATCGAGGTCGACGCCATCGGCGTGCTGCGCAACGGCATCCGCGCCGAGTAACCCGCCGGCGGCATTCCCATGAACCGACGATTCGATCGCCGCAGCGCGCTGCTGCTCGCTGCGCTGTGCGCCGCGCTGCCCGCCGCGGCGGCCTCCGACTATCCCTCGCGCCCGATCCAGATGATCGTGCCCTTCGCCGCCGGCGGCGGGCTCGACATCAATGCGCGCAGCCTCGCGCAAGCCATGTCCGAGAACCTCGGCCAGCCCTTCGCGGTGATCAACCGCGACGGCGCGGCCGGCACCATCGGCCTGAACATGGGCGCCGGCGCGCGCGCCGATGGCTACACCGTGGTCTTCACGCCCGCCGTGCCGCTGACCAGCGAGCCGCACCGGCTCAAGGCGCTGAACTACGGGCTCGATTCCTTCCGCTACGTCTGCAAGGTGTTCGACAACATCTTCGCGATCGCGGTGCCGGCCAGGTCGCCGTACCGCAGCGTGCAGGACATCCTGGCCGATGCGAGGAAGGAACCGGGCAAGGTCAGCTACGGCACCTCGGGCACCGGCTCGATCCCGCACCTGGGCACCTCGGACATCGAGGCCGCCACCAAAGTTGCGCTCACGCACGTGCCCTACAAGGGCGACGCGCCGATGCTGCAGGACCTGCTGAGCGAGCGCCTGAGCTTCGGCGCCGTGCTCGCGAGCTCGATCACCGGCCACTTGCAATCGGGCGCGCTGCGCCTGATCGCGGTCTACACCGACAAGCGCCATCCCTCGTTCCCCGACGTGCCCACCCTCAAGGAGTCGGGCGTGCCCGTGGTGCAGGCGAGCTTCGGCGGCGTGCTGGTGCCCGCGAAGACGCCCGACGCGGTGGTCGCGCGCCTCGAGTCCTCGTGCCACGAGGCCGTGGCCTCGCCCAGGTACCAGGCCTGGGCCCGTGGCGCCAACCAGGTGGTCGACTTCCAGCCGGGCAAGGACTTCGAGCGCCAGGTGCGCGAGGACAGCCGCCTCAAGGCCGCGACCCTCGCGCGCCTCGGACTGGCCACGCCATGACTTAGGATTCGGCGATGACCCGTCCCATCCTCCATACCCTGATCTGCAGCACGCGGCCTGGCCGCGTGGGCCCGGCCGTCGCCCAATGGGCGCACGGCATCGCCGAAGCGCACGGCGGCTTCGACGCCCGTCTCGTCGACCTGGCCGCCTTCGGCCTGCCGGTGTTCGACGAGCCCGAGCATCCGCGCCTGCAGCGCTACACGCACGAGCACACGCGCGCCTGGAGCGCGAGCGTCGCCGAGGCCGATGCCTTCCTGTTCGTGCTGCCCGAATACAACTTCGCGCCGCCGGGCGCGCTGGTCAATGCCCTGAACTACCTCGTGCGCGAATGGCAGTACAAGGCCGTCGGCTTCGTGAGCTACGGCGGCATGTCGGGCGGCATCCGCGCGGTGCAGGTCACCAAGCAGCTGCTCGGCACGCTCAAGGTGGTGCCCATGCTCGAGGCGGTCGCGTTCACCAACGTGGGCCAGCAGCTGCAGGCCGAGGGCGGCCTGTCGGCCAACCCCGCCAACGCGGCGGCCGCGAAGGCGATGCTCGACGAACTGCTGCGCTGGACCTCGGCGCTGCAAACGCTGAGGTCGTAGGGCGCCAGCGAGAATGCGCGCATGAATCCCATCGCGCGCGAAGACATCACGGGCCTGGTGCTGGCCGGCGGCCGCGGCAGCCGCATGGGCGGCGTCGACAAGGGCCTGCAGGACCACCGCGGCATGCCGCTGGCGCTGCATGCGCTGCGCCGCCTGCAGCCGCAGGTGGGCACGGCCATGCTCAGCGCCAACCGCAACCTGCCCGACTACGAAGCGATGGGCGTGCCCGTGTGGTCCGATTCCATCGAAGGCTATGCGGGGCCGCTCGCGGGCCTGCTGACCGGGCTCGAGCATGCGCGCACCGATTGGCTGGTCACCGTGCCCTGCGACACGCCGGACTTTCCGTCGGACCTGGTCGACCGGCTGGCCGAGGCCGCGGCCGCGCAGGGCGCCGAAATCGCGATGGCCGCCACGCGCGAAGACGGCGAGCTGCGCGCGCAGCCCGTGTTCTGCCTGCTGCGCACCGGCCTGGCGCCGAGCCTGCTCGCCTTCCTGCAGGCGGGCGAGCGCAAGTTCGGCCAATGGACCGCGCAGCACCGCAGGGTGCAGGTGGCGTTCGACGACGCGGCCGCCTTCTTCAACGCCAACACCAGCGACGAGCTGCGCCAGTTGCAGCGCTGAGCGCCGCGTTCACAGCCGCGCCCGGTAGCTCGCCGGCGTCTCGCCGAAGCTGCGGCGGAACAGCCCGATGAACGCGCTCGCGGTCGAATAGCCGAGGTCGAGCGCGATCGCCGTCACCGGGACGCCGGCCGCGAGCATCTCGAGCGAGCGCATCATGCGCGCGCGCTGCCGCCAGGCCGTGAAGTTGAAGCCGGTCTCGAGCACGAAGCGCCGGCTCAGCGTGCGCGAACTCACTGCCGCCCAGCGCGCCCATTGCTCGAGGTCGCGCTGGTCCGCGGGCTCGGCGATCAGCGCGTGCGCGATGCGCTGCAGCCGCGGGTCGCTCGGCAGCGGCAGGCCGAAGGGCTCCACCGGCAGGCTGCGGATCTCGTCGAGGATGACCGCCGCCACGTGCGCGCGGCTTTCGTCCAGCGGCTTGGGCGCCTCGAGCGGCCAGCTGCAGGCGCGCAGCACCGCCTCGCGCAGCAGGCCCGAGGTGCGGATCGTGCAGGGCCGTGGCGGCAGGGTGGCGCAGGCCGGCTCCGCCACGTAGACGCTCCAGCCATGGAAGGGCCCGTGCGAACGCCCCGAATGCTCCTGGTGCGGCGGTAGCCAGACCGCGTGGATGGCCGGCACGATCCAGACGCCGTCCTCGACGCCGACCGACAGCAGCCCGCGCAGCGAGCCGAACAGCTGGCCGCGCGCATGGCGGTGCGGGCCCGAGGCCAACTCCTCGCCCTGGCTGCCCTCGGCCGCGATGAGGACCGGGCCGTCCGGTCGGTCGACCAGGCCGGCCAGGCGAAGAATGGGATCGGTCATGGCGGATGAGAGCTATCGATTGGCCGATCCAGTCTACAGCCGCCAAGGCCTTTGTCCGTACGCTGGGCGCCATGAACCCAAGACCTCGCCCTTCCTTCGACGACCCGGCCCCGGAACCCGACCTCGACGCGCTGTACGCCGCGCCCTCCGAGATGACCCAGAAGGCGGTGCTCGATCGCCTGGTCGACTTCCATGAGGCCTATCTCGCGCGGGCCACCTTCTTCTGCCTCGCCACCGGCAGCGCGCAGGGGCTCGATGCCTCGCCACGCGGCGGCCCGCCGGGCTTCGTCCATGTGCTGGATGCGCACACGGTCGCCTTCGCCGACTGGCCCGGCAACAACCGCATCGAGTCGATGCGCAACCTGCGGCGCGACGAGCGGCTCGCGATGGTGTTCCTGTTCCCGGGCCTCGAACTCTTCCTGCGCATCAACGGCCGCGGCCGGGTCTCGACCGATGCCGAGCTGCTGAACGAACTGCGCGAGGGCGAGCGCGTTCCCAAGACCGCGACCGTGGTGCGGATCGACGAGGTGCTGCTGCATTGCGGCAAGGCCATCAACCGCGCCCGGCTGTGGCAGGACAGCGCCCGCCTCGCGCGCGATGCGCTGCCGACCGTGGGCCAGATGCTGGCCGCGCTGGGCCGGCGCGCCGATGCCTCGGCCGAGCTCGGCACGGACCAGATCGCGCAGATCGACGCGCATTACGACCACGCGGTCAAACACGAGCTGTACTGAGGAATCGAGCGCCCCACGAAGGCTTCCCATTTTTCTGGAGAGAACGCGATGCTGTTCGACACGACGAGATTTCCGCTGGTGTTCCTGAAGGAAGACCCGCAGGCCCATTCGCAGGACACCGACACCGAGGCGCAACTGGCCACGCTGCTCGAGCGCGGCGAGCGCTTCGTGCTGCTGACCGACCACCTGCCCGGCGACCACCCCGAGGAAAGCCACGAGGACCGCAAGCGCCGCGCGCTGTTCTTCAAGCGCCACAAGGAGCGCATGCGCGCGTTCTGCGCGGGCCTGGTGTTCGTCACCGGCGAGCGCACGATTCCCGCGGCGGTGCGGCTGGCGGCGCAGGGCGCGGGCAAGGTGCTGGGGCTGTCCTTCGACTTCGTGCGCAGCGAGAGCGAAGGGGTGGCGGCGGCCGAGCGATTCCTGGCGCGCGGCTAGTTCAGGCCGTTGCGTCGAAGGCCTCGCTGTACGCGACGCTGCCCGTTGGCACCGCTCCTGCCAGCGCGAGCGCCATGAAGTACTCGGGCGGCACGCCCGGCAGCGTCAGGCCGGGCTCGGCTCGGAAGCCGAAGCGCGCGTAGTAGGCCGGATCGCCCAGCAGCACGCAGCCACCGGCGCGCCGCAGGCGCAGCGCGTCCAGGGCCTGCGCCATCAGCTGCGAACCGATGCCCCGGCCCTGGCAGCCGGGCCGTACCGAGAGGGGACCCAGGCCGTACCAATCGCCCGCCCGACCATCGATGCGAATGGGAGACACGGCCACATGGCCGACGATCCCTTCGTCCTCGATGGCGACCAGCGACACCGCGAGCTGGCCCCGCGCGCGCAGCGCCCGCACGATGAACTGCTCGGTGTGGCTGGTGTGCGCGGCGTGTTCGAAGGCCGCGATGGTGACGGCCTCGATGGCCGGGGCGTCGGCGGGCGTTTCCTGGCGGATGCGGATGCTCATGCTGTCGGACCCTCGGGCTGGCCATGCACCGCATCGAACGCGCGGCGCCGTTCTCTGAAGCCCTCGGCGTTCTCGATCACCCAGGTCCACAGCGGAATCATCTGGTAGAGCAGGCCGCGGCCCAGGCTCGTGAGCTCGTACTCGACGCGCGGCGGCACCTCCCGGTGGTCGAAGCGCAGCACGAGGCCGTCGCGCTCCAGCGCCCGCAGCGTGCGCGTCAGCATGCGCTGCGTCACGCCCGCAAGCCGGCGCCCCAGTTCGGCATGGCGCAGACGGCCCGACACGCCCAGCGCATGCACCACGCCCAGCGACCAGCGGCTGCCGGCATGCGCGAGCACTTCGCGCTTGAGTCCGTCGTCGTCGTCGCTGAGCGCATCGCAAGCGGCTTGCGATTGCCGGATCAGCGCTTCGATTTTTTCCTGCGGTATCACGCGTGTGCCTTCTTTCATTGGGGGGTGCCGGGTCCAACTGCCGATTTTGATCGGAGATGCATCCATGCCGCAGACAAGACAAGACGCCCTCGAGATCCTGGTGGTGGGCGCCGGGGAATTGGGATCGCGCGTGATTCGCGCGCTGGCCGCGAGGGCCGGTGGTGAAGACACGCGAATCTCGGTGCTGCTGCGGCCCGACACGGCGTCGTCGCCATCGCCCGTGCGGCGCGCGCTGCTCGAAGAACTGGCGGCGTTGAAGGTGGCCGTCATCCATGCCGACATCGCCGCGTCCGATGCGCACGGGCTGGCCCGGATCTTTCGCGCGTTCCATACGGTGGTCAATTGCACGGGCTTCGTCGGCGGTCCGGGCACGCAGCGCAAGCTCACGGCCGCGGCGCTCGAGGCCGGCGTCGCGCGCTATGTGCCATGGCAGTTCGGCATCGACTACGACACCATCGAGGCCGGCAGCGCGGGCGGCCTGTTCGACGAGCAGATCGCGGTGCGCGCGATGCTGCGCTCGCAGCAGGCGACGCGCTGGCTCATCGTGTCGACCGGGATGTTCACGAGCTTCCTGTTCGAACCGGCCTTCGGCGTGGTGGACCTCAAAGGCCTGCGCGTCAACGCGCTGGGCAGCTGGGACACGCGCGTGACGGTGACCACGCCCGAGGACATCGGCCGGCTCACGGCGGACATCCTCTTCACCCAACCGGTCGACCACAGCGGCATCTTCTTCACCGCGGGCGAGACCTTGAGCTATGGCCGGCTGGCCGATCTTGTCGAGCAGCGCTTCCAGCGCCGGGTCGAACGCATCGAGTGGAGCGTGCCGATGCTCGAGGACGAGCTCGCGAAGCAGCCGCAGGACACGATGCGCAAGTACCGGCTGGCGTTCGCGCGCGAGCCCGGCGTGGCCTGGGATGTCGGTCTCACCTACAACGCGCAGCGGGGCCTCGCGACCGAGGATGTCGCGCACTTCCTGCGCAGCCATCCGGGTGTCGCGGCGATGTAGTAACAAATCAGTCATCGTCGGGCGCCAAGATCGCGGGCTCCCAACAGTGCCTGCGCCGTGTCGGTCCACCCCCTTTTCCCATCGTCCCGCCCGCGGCCACGCCCTGGGTGCGGCACGGCCGCCGTCGAGACCCGCTGCGGATGCGCCTTCACGCGCGCCTCCTGAGCAGGCTCCGGGCCGCGACCTGCATGGTGTGCACGCTGGCGACTCCCGCCTGGGCCGCGGACAACGCGACGCAGCCGCCGGTTCCCGAGGCGGCCGCGGCGCTGCTCGACTTCGACATTCCCGCCCTGCCGCTGGACGATGCGCTGGGCCGCTATGCCGCGCAGTCGCGGCGCTCGACGCTGTTTCGCAGCGCGACCGTGCAGGGCCGCATCTCCTCGGCCGTGCAGGGCCGCCATTCGCCCGAATCGGCGCTGCGCCTGCTGCTCGAGGGCACGGGCCTGGTCGCCGAACGGCCCGACGAGGGACCGGCCGAGGCCTTCGTGCTCAAGGAGGCGACGGCACCGGCGCCGCCGCCGGTCCTCGGCAACGCGCCTGCCGCCGACGAGGACGACGACGGCTACGACGCGCGGCTCCAGGCCCGCGTCTGGGCCGCGCTGTGCGCCAATCCGCGCACCGCGCCGGGCAGCTACCGTTCGCTGCTGCGCTTCGAGGTGGACGCGGCGGGCAGCATCCTGCGCCCGCGCCTCCTGGGCTCGAGCGGCGATGGCGCGCGCGATGCGGCGCTGCTGCAGACGCTGCGCGGCGTGCGCATGGACCAGCCGCCGCCCGCGGCCATGCCGCAGCCGCTGACCCTGATCGTGCTGCCGCGCACCCGGCGCGACGCGCCTTACTGCAACGCGGCGCGCTGACATGTCCGAAGGCGCGCAACCCGCATTGCTCGACTACCTGGTCGAGCGCTATGCCAGCCTCAAGCTGCGGCTCACGCGCGTGCTGCGCAACGGCGACCTGGCCGGCGACGCGCTGCAGGACACCTGGCTGCGCGTGCAGAGCCAGCCCGCCGACGACGCGATCCAGAGCCCGACCGCCTACCTGATGCACATGGCGGTCAACATCGCCATCGACATCCGGCGCAAGCAGGGGCGCACCCTGTCGAGCGACGACGTCGAGGACCTGCTGGAGCTGGCCGACCCCGCGCCGGACCCGGCGCGCAGCGCCGAGGCGCGTTCCGAGCTCGATGCGCTGGTGAAGGTGATGCGCGGCCTGCCGCAGCGCCGGCGCGAGATATTGATCCTGGTGCGCTGGGAAGGCATGGCGCAGAAGGACGTGGCGCGCCTGCTGGGCGTGTCGGTGCGCACGGTCGAGCACGAACTCAAGCGCGCCCACGACTACTGCGAAGCGCGCATGAACCATGACAAGAGATAGTTGGGGGATTTGGCCGGTGCCGAACGTCATAGCAGGTGAAGACAAGGATTCCCGCGAGGCATCGCCGGCCCTGAAGCCATGAAGACATCGCCCCACGACGGCATCGCGCCACCCGAGGAACTGCAGCGCCAGGCCGCGGCCTGGCTGCGCCAGCTCACTTCGGGGCGCGCGAGCGACACCGACGCCGAGGCCTTCCTGCAATGGAAGCGCGCCAGCCCCGCGCACCAGGCGGCCTTCGAGGAGGCGCGGCGCCGCTGGCAGCTGCTCAAGCCCGCGCTCGGCGAGCTGCTGCGCGAGGATCCGCAGACCCTGGCCCATCACCGACAGGCGCTGCGCGGCGCGATGCCCAAACCGGCCCTGGGCCGCCGTGCCTTCGTCGGCGCGGCCGTGGGCGCGCTGGCGGTGGCCGGCATCGCGGTGGTGCGGCCGCCGCTCGGCCTGTGGCCCGCAGCCAGCACCTGGACCGCCGACTTCCACACCGGCACCGGCGAGCAGCAGGCCATCGCGCTGGCCGAGCGCATCGACGTGCTGCTGAACACCCAGACCAGCGTGCGACGCGTCGAGGCCGGTGGCCGCGTCGTCGGCATGGAGCTGCTGGCGGGCGAGGCCGCCATCGACCTGCGCGCGGGCAGCCCCGCCTTCCAGGTCGCGGCCGGCCCAGGCCGCAGCATGGCCGAGTCGGGCCGCTTCGAGGTGCGCTACCTCGCGGGCCGGGTCTGCGTGAGCTGCCTCGAGGGCACGGTGCGCGTCGCGCATCCGGCCGGCGAACGCCTGCTGCAGGCGCGGCAGCAGACCCTCTACGACACGGCGTCGATCGGCGGCGTGGTCGGCATCGAACCCGCGGCCGTCTCGGCCTGGCGCAGCGGCGAGCTGGTGTTCAGCCAGGTGCCGCTCGCGCAGGTCATCGACGAGATCAACCGCTACCGGCCCGGCCGCGTGCTGCTGATGAACGAGGCCGCCGGCAGCGATCCCGTCAGCGGACGCTTCTTCGTCGCCTCGCTCGAATCCGCGCTCTCGCAGCTCCAGCACTCGTTCCAGCTCAAGGCCCGGCGGCTGCCCGCCGGCGTGCTCGTGCTGAGCTGAGCGCCTTCGTTTTTTCCACCCCCGGATGTGACCGCGCGATGACGCGCGCGGCTTCACGCGCGCGCCATTCCCGCCGCGAAAAATAGTTGGGGGATCGCGCCGAGGTCGCACGTCATAGCCGCAATGGGGTGTTGCTTTGCATGGCGTGCGAAGCGAATGCCTCTGCATCCATGGCCGCCCGTCGCAGGGCGGCCGCATGGCATCGACTCAACCACGGCGGAACTGGCATGAACACAAGAGGGCGCGGCGCGAAGGACAACGGAGTGGGCGGGGAGCTTTCCGTCTTCAGGATGGCACCGGTGGCGAGGGTCATCACGCTGATGCTGGCCGCGATCGGCGCGGCGGGTGCCGCGCATGCGCAGCAGCGTGCGTTCAGTGCGGCGTGGATGGCGCAGAA
Source organism: Variovorax sp. GW821-FHT09B01 (assembly GCF_059418345.1). NCBI lineage: Bacteria > Pseudomonadati > Pseudomonadota > Betaproteobacteria > Burkholderiales > Comamonadaceae > Variovorax > Variovorax sp. GW821-FHT09B01. Next base: position 586,128 of record NZ_JBWKPQ010000001.1, read on the forward strand.
GAACATCGCGCAGGGACAGGCGATTGCCACCGGGCGCTTGCCCAATGGCCTGCCGGTGTCCTCGCTCAATACGCCGAGTGCGCAACAGCAGCAGGCGCGCGAGCAGTTGCAGCGTTCGCTCGGCAATCTGAACCTGGCCGCGCAGAGCATTGCGGCGCAGCAGGCTGCACAGGCTGCCGCACGGCAAGCGGCGCTGGATGATCCTTCTTCCGTGCCTGATGGTCTGGCCGATGGCGGGTTGCGCGTCGACACCAACTCGCTGACCGCTGGTTGGCTCAATGCCCAGGCGCCCGTGCAATCGCAAGGCGGCGACGGCCACACGACTGTCACGATCCAACAGACCGGCGATCGCGCGATCCTCAATTGGGAGACCTTCAACGTCGGCAAGCGCACCACGGTCGATTTCAGGCAGCAGGCCGATTGGGCGGTGCTCAATCGCGTCAACGATCCGCAGGCGCGACCCTCGCAGATCCAGGGGCAGATCAAGGCCGATGGCACGGTGTTGATCGCGAACCGCAACGGCATCGTGTTCAGCGGATCGAGCCAGACAGATACACGCAATCTCGTGGCCGCGGCCGCGAAGATCGGCGATGACCAGTTCAAGACGCGCGGCATCTACAGCGCGCAGGCGAACGGCGCCTACACGCCGAGCTTCACCGATGCCGACGGCAAGGTCGAAGTGCAGGCAGGCGCTCGCATCAACACCACGCCGACAACGACGGTCACGCAAGGCGGCGGCTATGCGCTGCTGCTCGGCAAGGAAGTCAGCAACGCGGGTGCCATCACCACGCCGCGCGGCCAGGTGCAGATGGCCGCCGGTGACTTCTTCATCGTGCGGCCCGGCCAAGGCACCGCGGCGAACCAGACCTCCACCACGCGCGGCAATGAAGTGGCGCCGCAGTTCAATGCCGACAGCACGGCGGGCGCGGTGACCAACACCGGCCTGCTGCAGGCACCCGAAGGCGACATCACGCTCGCGGGCCGCAAGGTGGTGCAGGACGGCGTGGCCGTGTCCACGACGACGGTCGACACGCGCGGCACCATCCATCTGCTGAACGCGGCCAGCGACAAGCTCGGCAGCGTCACGGTGACAGCGCGTGGCCTCAACGCCATCCTGCTCGACGACCAGAATGGCCGCACCGCGCTCGACAGCCAGCGCGATGCGCTGATCGCCGACTCTGCCGTGCAGGACCTGGCGCGCCGTGTCGCGGCGGCCGATGTCTTCGACAACCTCGCGCGGCTCGATGACCGGCGCGACCAGTCGCGCATCGAGATCGTCTCGGGCGGCGGCGTGGTGTTCGAGGGCGGATCCACCACGCTGGCCACCGGCGGCCAGATCGCGGTCAGTGCCAGAACGGGTCGCAGCACCGTCGCCAATGGCGCGCGCCTCGACGTCTCGGGCGCGGTCGGCGTCCAGGTCGCGATGTCCTCGAACAACGTCGAGATCAACATCCAGGGCAACGAGCAGCGCGACGCACCGCTGAACCGCGACACCACGATGCTCAACAACAGCAACGTGTGGATCGACCGGCGCAAGCTGCTGCGCGTGGCGGCCGGTGTGGGCGGCTACGACAAGGAGCGCTGGTACACGCCGGGTGGCCTGCTCGAGGTCGGCGGCTACCTGGGCCTGCAGGGCCACACGGTGGGCGAGTGGGGCGCGCAGGGCGGCAGCGTGGTGTTCGCGGGCAACGAGCTGGTCGCGCAGGCGGGCTCGAACATCAACCTCTCGGGCGGCACGCTGGACGTGCAGACCGGGATGATCAAGCAGAGCTGGCTCAAGGGGGCCGACGGCCGCCTCTATGAAGTGTCGAGCGCGCCCGCCGATGTGCAGTACACGGGCCTCTACAAGGGCTATGAAGACGCGCACAAGCGCTGGGGCGACAAGACCACGGGCTTCTTCTACAACCCGCTGATCGGACCGCAGCAGCGGCTCGAGAACGGCTACACGGTGGGGCGCGACGCGGGGCAGTTGATCGTCTCGACCGGTGCCGCGGTGCTCGAGGGCGACATCACGTCGCGGGTGTACCAGGGCCCGCGGCAAACGATCAAGCGCGATGACGGAATGGATGGCTACGGCCAATCGCATGATGCCGCGGCGCTCGCCGCGCAACTGATCCTCGGCAACTACACCAGCGCCTTCAACACCGATGCAAAGAACGGCCCGACCGGCGTGTTCCACAACCTCGCACCGACCGTGGACCACATCGTGTTCGGCGGCGACCAGCCCGCGCTCGGTGACGGCATCGCGCCCGACGGCCCGCTGCCGCAGGCGCGCAAGGATGCGCTCCGTGTCGACAGCGACCGCCTCGACGGCTGGGGCCTCGGCGCGCTGATCGCCGTGGGCCGCGACAGCGTGCGCGTCGACGGCGCGCTCGCGGTGGTGCCCGGTGGCCGCATCGCGCTGCATGCGCAGCAGGTCGAGGTGAACGCGGACCTCACGGCGCGCGGCGGCAGCATCGCGCTGGGCAATGTGCTCAAGACGACCGCCACCACCGGCGTGACGGTCGAGACGCTGATGCCGTCCGACCCCGGCCATCCGACCGCGGTGACGATAGCGAACGGCGCGACCCTCGACACGCGCGGCCTGTGGACCAACCTGCAGCTCGATCCGGGCAACGGCCAGGGCCTGCCCTACGTCGACGGCGGCACGGTCGACATCCGCAGCGCGGGTGCCGTGACGCTCGCGGCCGGCAGCCTGATCGACAGCTCCTCGGGCGCGGCCTTGAAGGCCGATGGCGCGCTGGTCGCGGGCCATGGCGGCGACGTGACGCTGTTCGCGGGCTATGCCGTGCTGCCGGGCGACGCGCCGATCGACGCACCGCTGCGGCTGGATGGCGAGATCCGCGGCTTCGGCGTCGCGGGCGGCGGCACGCTGACCCTCGGCTCGGGCCGCGCGGTGGGCATCGGCGCCGGCGTGCATGGCCTGAACGGCACGCTGGCCGCGGGCGAGACCACCGCGGTCAACCTGCAGCTCGAGCGCGACTACCTGGTGGCGGCCGGCGGCACCGTGCCCGCGGATTTCGCGGTGACGGTACGCGCGATCGCGGCGGGGCAGACGCTGGCCGCGGCCACGGCACCGCAGATCGATGCGGGCGCCTCGCTCACGGTCGCGGCCGACTGGGTGGTGCCGGCCGGCGGCCTCTACGTGCAGTCGACCAGCGGCATCTACTACTTCGGCGGCAGCGTGGTGCCCGCGGGCACCGCCCTGAGCCGCTTCAACGGCACGCTGCCCGCGGGCTACACCATTCCGGCCGATGCCTTCCCCGCCGGCGTGCCGATCGCGCCGGTGACCACGCGCTATGCCGCGGGCACGGTGGTCGACAGCGAGCTGCGCATTCCCGCCGGCGCCCTGGTGCTGGGCGGCAGCACCGCGCTCGCGGCGCTGCCGTTGCGTGCGGGCACGCTGCTCGACACCGGCCTGTTCCAGCAGGGTTTCTCGCGCTACGCGATCCAGGGTCGCGACGGCCTCGAGGTCGGCGACGGCACGCGGCTCGAGGTCGCGATGCCGGTGCTGCGCGTCGATGCCGAGCGCACGCGGCTCGTGCCCACGGGCGCCGCGCCCGAGGCGGCGCTGTCGCGCTGGACGCCGCCCGTGTATGCGGAGGACGCGGAGGCCGCCACGCTCACGCAGCGCGCGGGCGCGAGCCTGTCGCTCACGGCCGGCGCGCTGAACGCCACCGACCATGCGCCGCTGCGCATCGGCCGCGAAGCGCGGGTCGCGGTCGATCCGGGCGCGGCGATCGCGCTGCGTGCCGACGGGCAGCTCAGCGTCGAAGGCCGGCTCGATGCCTGGGGCGGCCGCATCGACCTCGCGAGCCTGCCGCAGGCGCAGGGCGCGAACGTGCTGCTCTCGACCGCGGGCCAATCGGTGTGGATCGGCGAGGCCGCGGTGCTCGACGTGGCCGGCCGTGCCCACGTGGCGCGCGACACGCAGGGCCGCGCCTACGGCGTGGCGCCCGGCGGCGGCACCATCGCCGTGGGCCTCAGCGATGCCTACGTGATCGTGCGTCCCGGCGCCTTGCTCGATGCCTCGGGCGCAGCGGCCGAGGTCGACGCGGCCGCGGGCGCGAACGGCCCGGCGCTGTCGCGCACGGTGATGCTGGCGGGCGATGGCGGCGGCATCGAGATGCGCTCGTACAGCGGCATCGTGCTCGACGGCACCTTGCGCGCGCAGGCCGGCGGCGCCAACGCCTTCGGCGGCTCGCTGGGCCTGTACCTGCAGGAACGGCTGCAGGACCCCACGCGCGAGCCGGTCGGCGCGGCGCGCAACCAGCTCTACACGGTGCGGCTGGTGCAGAACGCCGCGCCCAGCGGCCTGGCGTCCGACCTCGCGCCCGGCGAGGCCGATGCGCGGCTGGTCTACGGCCAGGCCACGCTCGGCGCCGACCAGGTGCGCGCCGGCGGCTTCGACGCGCTCACGCTGTCGGCGCACGACCGCATCCTGTTCGACGGCGACCTCGATCTGCAACTCGGCCGCAGCCTGAACCTGAAGCGCGGCGTGCTGACCGTGGCCGACGGCACGCCCGATGCGCAGGTGCGCATCGCCGCGCCCTACATCCGCCTGGACGGCGGCAACTGGGACCTGAAGGAGACGCTGCCGCCGACCTTCATGCCGGGCCTCGCGCTGGCCGGCGGCGGTGCCGCGCCCGCGGGCCGCAGCGCGCTGACCCTGTCGGCCGACCTGATCGACCTCTACGGCGCGGTGCTCTCGGGCGCCACCGGCGTGAAGGGCGCGGGCTCGCCCGACGGCGTCGGCTCGCTGCCGCAGAACCGGATCGTGCTCGACGGCTTCGCCGACGTGGCGCTGCACAGCAGCGGCGACGTGCGCCTGGCCGGCGGCTTCAACGTCAGCGGCAACCTCGAGGTGCGCGCCGCGCAGGTCTATCCGATGTCGGGCGCCTACGCGGCGCTGGTCGCGGGCAACCGCCCCACGGGCATCGCGCCCGACAGCACGCTTATCATCCGCTCCAGCACCGGCGGCGTGCCCGAGGTGCCGTACTCGGCCTTCGGCCAATTGGTGCTGCTCGGCGGCACCGTCGACCAGGGCGGCGTGGTGCGCGCGCCGCTGGGCAACATCTCGATCAACACGCTGGGCGGTTTTCTGGGCACCGACTGGCAGGCCGTGCTGGTGCTCAACGGCGGCCCGGGCTTCGGCCCGGTGAACGCGAAGCTCACCGATCCCACGGTGATCCTGCGCGACGGCAGCCTGACCTCGGTCAGCGCCGCCGGCATGGAGATGCCCTTCGGCGGCACGGTGGACGGCGTGAGCTATGCCGGCCTCGCGAAGAACGGCCGCTACACCACGCAGTACAACCTCGCCGACACCTACGTGAGCCGCGGCGACAACAGCGGCACCAAGTCGGCCGACACCGACGCGCTGGTCAGCGGCATCAGCATCGGCGCCACGCGGCTGGTGGGCGAGGCCGGCGCGGTGCTCGACCTCTCGGGCGGCGGCGTGCTGCATGGCGAGGGCTTCACCTCGGGCCGCGGCGGCTCGGTCAACGTGCTCAGCACGCCGCTGGTCAACACCAACCCCGCCAATGCCTCGCTGCGCCGCTTCAGCCAGCCGGGCAACGGCGTCTACGCGATCGTTCCGGGCCACGATCCGGGCTATGCGCCGGTGATCCTCGACAAGGGCGCGGGCGATCCGGCCATCGGCGCGCAGATCGAGATCGGCGCCGGCGTGCCCGGCCTGCCCGCGGGCACCTACACCTTGATGCCCGCAAGCTTCGCGCTGATGCCCGGCGCCTTCCGCGTCGAGCTCGGCGCGCAACTGCCGCTGCGCAGCCTGGGCACGGCGGGCACCGTGACGGCCGCAGGCGGCTCGTGGCTCGCCAGCGCCGTGCAGCGCGTGGCCGGCACCGCCAAGCGCGCGGCGGTGCCCACGCAGGTGCTGCTCACGCCCGCCGATGCGGTGCGCGACCTGGCCCAGTACAACGAGACCGGCTTCAGCGAGTTCCTGCTCGCGCAGGCCGAGCAGTTCGGCACGGTGCGCTCGCGCCTGCCCGAGGACGGCAAGATCCTCGACCTGCAGCTGCGCGCCAGCGACAAGGTGCAGGAGCCGCTGCGCTTCGAGGGCACGGCTTTGTTCGGCGGCGCGACGCGTGGCGAGGCGCGCGGCATCGACGGCCTGATGTTCGTCGGGTCCGACGGCAAGCTCATCGAGGTCCGCCCGCGCGATGCCGTCGACGCGGTGCGCGACGGCAGCCGGCTGTCGCTGGCCGACAGCGCACTCAACGCCTTCGCGGCGCCCTCGCTGGCCATCGGCGGCGCCTGGCGCTATTTTGACGGCGCCAGCACCCTGGGCGAGAGCGCGCGCATGTACTTCGGCCAGGACGGCCGCGAGCATCCGGGCGTGGTGCTGCGCGACGGCACGGTGCTCAAGGCGGGGCAGGTGTTCCTGGTCGGCGACGCGATCTCGCTCGAGGGCGGCGCCGGCATCGACACGCGCGGCTTCGGCGGCCGGGTCATCGATTCGGCGCTGGGCTACGTGTATGCCAACAGCCTCTCGTCGGGGCAGTTCGCGGGCGGCCCGGCGGTGCTGGCCGTGGGCAACGGCCTGCTCGACTTCCTGCCCTCGGCGGGCACGAGCACCATCGCCGTGGCCGACGGCGCGCGGCTGCGCACCGAAGGCACCATCGCCTTCGCGGCACCGGGCGCGCTCGAGCTCGGCGAGGTCGACATGGGCGCGCGTTACCTCACGGTGGCGCAGAACCAGATCAGCATCGGCACCGCCGAGAGCCTGGCCGCGGCCGCGGCGGCGGGCGTGCAGCCGCAGGGCTGGCACCTGACGCAGGCCGTGCTCGACCGGCTGCTGCGCCCCTCGGCCGAAGCCGGCGTGCCGGCGCTCGAGCGGCTCAACCTCACGGCCGGCGGCGCCTTCAACTTCTACGGCACGGTCACGCTCGACACCGGCGACTCGCCGGTGCAGATGGTGTTCGCCACGCCGGCCTTCTACGGCTGGGGCAGTGCCGGCGACACCGTGCGCATCGCCACTCGCAACCTGGTGTGGAACGGCATCGGCACCGGCGTCGGCAGCGCCGACAACCCCTATGCCAGCGTGGCGCCCGCGCCGGTGCAGGCCGGCGGACCGGGCACTGGCAGCGGCCGGCTGGTGATCGACGCGCAGACGGTGCTGTTCGGCTACGACGCGCTGAGCCGGCCGCAGCGCCAGACCGCGCTCGACCGCCTCGCGCTGGGCTTCGCCGGCGTGGAGATCCATGCCGCGGACCGCGTGAGCGCGAACAACGCCGGCAGCCTCACCGTGGGCGGCACCCAGGCCGCCGACGGCAGCCGCACGGGCGGCGACCTGCGCATCGTCACGCCGCTGTGGACCGGCGAGGCCGGCTCGAGCATGAAGTACGTGGCGGGCGGGCGCCTGGAAGCGATCGCGCCCGATACCGGCGCCCGTGCCGACACCGCGGCGCTCGACACGCTCGGTGCCAGCCTGGCGCTCGAGGCGCGCTCGGTGCGGCTCGACACCGCGCTGGCGCTGCCCAGCGGCCGGCTCTCGGTGCGCGCCGACGGCGACATCGCGCTCGGCGACGGCGCGGCCATCGACCTCGCGGGCCGCAGCATCGACTTCTTCGACGTGCGCAAGTCGAGCTGGGGCGGCGACCTGAAGCTCGAGAGCGCGCAGGGCAACATCGACCTGGCGGCCGGCTCGCGCGTGGACGTCTCGGCCGCGCGGCAGGACGCGGGCTCGTTCTCGGCCAGCGCCGCCAACGGCAGCGTGAGCCTCGCGGGCACGCTGCGCGCCGCGGGCGGCGGCGCGGACTTCGCCGACGGCCGCTTCGCGCTGACGACTGCGCGCATCGGCGACGATGCCTTCGCGCAGCTCAACCGCCAGCTCGGCGAGGCCGGCTTCTTCGGCGCGCGCAGCTTCACGGTGAAGAACGGCGACCTGCGCGTGGGCGACGGCGTGCGCGCGCACGAGATCACGATCGCGGTGGACGGCGGCAGCCTGCGCATCGGCGGCACGCTCGACGCCTCGGGCCACGGCGTCGGCAGCATCGTGCTGTCGGCGCGCGACGAGCTCGCGCTCGAGGCCTCGGCGCTGCTCGACGCGCATGCCGGCGCGCTGGCCGTGGACAGCCGCGGCGCGCCGATCGATGCCGCGAACCGCGCGCGCATCGCGCTGAGCTCGAGCCAGGGCACGGTGCGGCTGGCCGGCGGCGCCAGCTTCGACCTGCGCGCGGCCGACGGCATCGCGCGCGGCCAGCTCGACATCAACGCGCCGCGCACCGGCGAGACCAGCGGCGACCTGCGCATCGACGCGCCCGCGCCGCTGAACATCCGCGGCGCGAAGAGCGTGGCGGTCAATGCCTTCTGGACCTACCAGCCGACCGACGCCAACGGCAGCGTCAAGCAGAACAACGGCGATGCCAACGGCAGCCCGGTCGGCGCCGACGGCATGGTCGGCCTCGACCAGATCGACGCGCGCAGCCGCGCCTTCATCGACGCGGCCTGGAATAACGCCGGCCTGCAGGGCCGGCTGGCGGGCCTGAAGATCGACGGCGACGCCTTCCACCTGCGCCCCGGCGTGGAGATCCGCAGCAGCGGCGACCTGCACACCGTGGGCGACCTCGATCTCTCGGGCTACCGCTACGGCCCCGGCGCGAACGGCACGCGCGGGGCGGGCGAGGCCGGCGTGCTCACCTTGCGCGCGGGCGGCGAGCTGCACATCGACGGCAGCATCAACGACGGCTTCGCGCCGCCGCCCGACTCGCCCGACAGCAAGGTCTACCGCGAGGTGCTGAACTCGGTCACGCTGGAGACCGACTACCAGGTGCCCGCGGGCGGCCTCACGCTCGCCGCGGGCAGCCAGCTGCCGTATGGGGGCGTGCTCGGCTTCGACCTCGCGCTGCCGGCCAACACGCTGCTGACCTTGTCGAACGACGCACCGCTGCCGATGGACGTGGTGCTCGGCGGCAACACCCTGAACAACCGCGTGAAGGCGAACGTGGTCACGACGGCCGACATCATCCTGCCGACCGGCCGCGTGATTCCCGCGGGCACCAACACCTCGACGCTGGTCGGCGTGATCGGCACCACCACGGCGAACCTGCGGCTGCCGGCCGGCACCGTGCTGCGCGCGGGCATGAACGCGATCCAGTTCAGCAACGTCGCGATCTACGGGATGCGCATGGCGGCCACGACCTGGCGCGCCGGCACCGACGTGGCCGTGCTCAACGGCCTCGAGCTGGCCGACCCGGTCGAGCTCGCGGCCGGCAGCGTGCTGCCGGCCGGCATGTTCGTGAGCAGCGCGCTGGCGCAGACCGGCAGCCGCGCAATCTGGGCCATCGCGCCGATGCTCGGCGCGGGCAGCGCCTCGTGGTCGATGCGGCTGGTGGGCGGCGCCGACCTGGGCAGCAGCGATTCGCGCGCCGTGCGTTCGCAGGGCCGCGGCATCACGCTCAACGATCCGTTCCAGGTCAACCTGCAGGGCAAGGGCCTGGGGCCGCAGGCACCCGGCACGAGCGTGGTGCGCACCGGCACCGGCGACCTCGAGCTGTTCGCCGCGGGCGACTACACGCAGCAAAGCCTCTACGGCGTGTACACCGCGGGCACCTGGGTGCCGGGCACGGGCGCCGGCACGGCCTGGAACGCACCGCGCGAACTGCAGCCCGACGGCACCACGCTGGGCAGCAACCTCGGCGACCGCGACGGCTACCTCGCGGCCATCGACCCGAACCGCATGTGGTACACGACCGGCGGCGGCGACTTCACGCTGGCGGCCGGCGGCAACATCCGCGGCCTGCAGGGGAGCAATTCCGAGCTGGTCGGCGGCTGGCTGCTGCGCCAGGGCGCCGGCGAACTCGGCCAGGCCACCGGCTGGGGCGTGATGTTCGGCTCCTACGTGCTCGACGGCCCCGGCGTGTATGCCGACTACGCGGGCCTCGGTCTCGCGGCCTACGCGGGCCTGGGCGCCTTGGGCGGCGGCAACGCGCGGGTGCGCGCGGGCGGCGACATCGGCACCGACCTCGCCGACACCGACCTGCCCACCAGCGGCCGCGGCATCGTGGTCGCGGTCGGCGGCAGCGGCCGCGTGATCGACGGCACGGTGGCGCAGACCGGCGGCGGCCTGCTCTCGGTGCAGGCCGATGGCCGGATCTACGGCGGCCAGTACGCCAACCTGCGCGGCGACACCGCGCTGCGCGCGGCCAGCCTCGGCGTGATGCAGCTCAAGAGCTACAGCGTGAGCCTCAACGACGACCCGCGCGGCCTCGACCCCTACATCGCCTATTCGGCCGCCAGCCGCGGCGGCGCGGTGTTCGCGCCGGGCGACGGCCGGGTCAGCGTGCAGACGCTGGGCGACCTGGTGCTGCGCGGCGTGATCGATCCGGGCCGCGGCATCCAGCGGCTGGAGACCCGGGTCAGCCTGGCCGACGGCAGCGAGGGCGCCGCCTCGAGCTGGTACACGCTGTGGACCAACGCCACCGCGATCGAGCTGTTCTCGGCCGGCGGCAACCTCTCGCCGCTGGGCACCGCGTCCGACACCACGACCGCGTTCCTGCCCTCGGTGCTGCGCGCGGTGGCGCCCGGCGGCAGCATCTACTTCGCGGGCCGGCAGCAGGACGACTACCTGATGCCGTCGCCCACCGGCCAGCTCGAGCTGCTGGCCGGCAACCGCGTGTCGGGCGTGAGCGCGAACAACACCAGCAACGCCGGCTCGCCGATCGGCTTGCTGGGCAGCTCGGCCGACGCCATCGCCACGCCGTTGCGGCCGGCCTGGCGCGCGATGGCGCCCGGCGACTTCGACGACGCGGCGCTGCTCGCGAGCAACTACTGGCGCGGCGGCACCTCGGCGATCGACGGCATCGCGAACCTGATCATCTACGCGAACGCCTACAGCCCCTACAACGGACGCTACAACGGCACCGGCGGCACGCCGTTCATGTTCGGCCCCAACACGCTGAGCGACGACAGCATGGCCGGCAGCGGCACCGTCTCGCACGTCTATGCGCTGCGCGGCGACATCCAGAGCGTCGCGATCGGCGAGGTGCGCAACATCGGCAGCAGCTTCGACGGCACGCAGGGCCAGTACTTCCTGGCCTCGAAGCCGCTGCGCATGCTGGCCGGCGGCGACGTCGTCAACAGCGGTGGCCTGATCGCGCACGGCAGCGCCGCCGAGGTGTCGATGGTGGCCGCGGGCGGCGACATCTTCAACCAGGGCAGCGCCACCGGCTTCGCGATCCTCGGCCCGGGCACGCTCGAGGTGAGCGCGGGCGGCGACATCTACCTCGGCAACCGCGCGAGCCTCACCAGCCTCGGGCCGGTCTCGGCGGCCGACAAGCGCCCGGGCGCGGGCATCGTGCTGCAGGCCGGCCTGGGCGCGGGCACGCCGGGCGAGGGCGCGAGCGATGTCGCGGGCTTCGCGAAGCGCTACCTCGATCCGGCCAACCTGATCGATGCCTCGGGCGCGCTGGCCGACCAGCCAGGCAAGGTCGCGAAGACCTACGACGCGGAGCTGGCGGCCTGGCTGGGCGAACGCTTCGGCTTCTCGGGCTCGGCGGCCGAGGCGCTGCGCTATTTCGAGGCGCTGCCCGGCGAGCAGCAGCGCGTGTTCGTGCGCCAGGTGTTCTATGCCGAACTCACGGCCGGTGGACGCGAGTACAACGACGTGGACAGCAAGCGCTACGGCAGCTACCTGCGCGGCCGCGAGGCCATCGCCGCGCTGTTCCCCACGCTCGACGCGGCCGGCCGGCCGGTGGCGCGCAACGGCGACATCACGCTGTTCCAGGGCGCCAGCACCAATGCCGGCGTGCGCACCGTGGCCGGCGGCGCGATCCAGACCCTGACGCCGGGCGGCAGCACGGTCGTGGGCGTGGAAGGCGTGGTGCCCGCGACGGGCGACGAGGTCACGCCCGCCGGCCTGCTCACGCAGGGCGAGGGCGACATCCAGATGTACAGCAAGGGCAGCATCCTGCTGGGCCTGTCACGCATCATGACCACCTTCGGCGGCGACATCCTCGGCTGGTCGGCCGAGGGCGACATCAACGCTGGGCGCGGTTCGAAGACCACGCTGGTCTACACGCCGCCCAAGCGCGAGTACGACGCGCTGGGCAACGTGAAGCTCTCGCCCAACGTGCCGAGCACCGGTGCCGGCATCGCGACGCTCGATCCGATTCCGGAAGTGCCGCCGGGCGACGTGGACCTGATCGCGCCTCTCGGGACCATCGACGCGGGCGAGGCGGGGATTCGCGTCTCGGGCAACGTGAACCTCGCGGCCTTGCAGGTGGTCAACGCGGCCAACATCCAGGTCAAGGGCGAGTCGGCCGGGTTGCCGGTGATCGCGTCGGTCAACGTCGGCGCGCTCACCAATGCCAGCGCCGCTGCATCGCAAGCCGCGATGGCTGCGCAGGACACGGTGCAGCGCGAACGCACGGCCGCGCGCCAGGCCTTGCCCTCGGTGTTCACGGTGCGTGTGCTGGGCTTCGGCAACGAGCAGCCCGAGGGCCGCGACGAGGTGCCCAAGCCTTCCACCGGTGCCAGCCTGCCGCCGAAGGAGCGCTACGACCCGGCGAACCTGGTGCAGCTCGTGGGCCGCGGCCAGGACTTCCGGCCCGGCCAGCTGGCGCGGCTCACCGAGGACGAGCGCCGCCGGCTGCTGCAGGACCGCTAGCGCTCCCGCCACGGACCTCCCCGCATCCCGCCTGCCTCGCGCAGCGCGGGCGGGGGAGGGCTTCGCCGCGCACCGCGGCCCCGAACCCAGGTCAAGGATCGAACCGCGATGGACATGAGCATCCAGCACGCGCTGCAGCGGCCCGAGGGCATGCCCCAGGGCCCGGCGCTGCGCGACTTCCTGGTCGCGAACTACGAGCGCCTGCGCCAGCGCCTCGCGCGCCGCCTCGGCTGCGGCGACCTCGCGGCCGACTGCCTGCACGACACCTGGCTGCGCCTGGGCGACCTCGGCGTGGCGCAGGCGGTGCAGGCGCCCGAGGCCTATGTGTTCCGCATGGCCTGCAATGCGGCCGTCGACCAGCTGCGCGCCAACCGCCACGCGCGGCAGGGCGGCGAGATCGAGCTCGACCAGCTGATCGACCCGGCGCCGGGGCCCGAGCTGATCAGCGAGTCGCGCTCGAGGCTGCAGGCCGTGGACCGCGCGATGCAACGCCTGCCGCGCCGCCATCGCGCGGTGCTCGAGGCGCTGCGCATCGAGGAGATGACGCGGCACGAGGTCGCGAGCCGCTATGGCCTGTCGCTGCGCAGCGTCGACACCGCCCTGCAGCAGGCGCTGAGCTACTGCGCGCAGCACAGCGGGCAGCAAGTGCTCGCGGGCCCGAGCACCGCGCGGCGGCCGCTGCGCTGAGGCGGCATCAATCGGCGGCCGCGCACGGCGCGCAATGCCGCAGCGCCAACCGCAACGCCGTGTCTACATTGCGCAGCGAGAGCTGATAGCGCCGCGCCACTTCCTGGCGCGTCATCTCCTCGATACGCAGCGCCTCGAGCACCGCGCGATGGCGGCGCGGCAGCCGCTGCATCGCGCGCTCGAGCGCCCGCAGCTCGGAGCGCGCCTCGGCCACGGCCTCGGGGCCCGGCGAGGGATCGGCGAAGGCCTCGACCGTGAGCTCGGGCTCGTGGACCCGCAGCGACGCGTGCTCGCCGCGCAGCCGGTCCAGCGCCACGTTGCAGGCGACGCGATAGACATAGGCCTCGGGCGCCTGCACCGCCGGCATCGCCGCCATGTCGCCGAGCCGCAGCCAGGCATCGTGCAGGCAGTCGCTGGCGCGGTCGGCGCAGCCCAGGTGCCGCTGCAGCCGGCGATGCAGCCGCTGGTAGTTCGCCACCAGGCAGTCGCGCAGCGCGCGGCCGGGCTCGGCGCCGGCCTCGGGCGTGGCCAGGTGAACGTGGATGCTCATGTCCATGACGGGTCTGCTTTCCTGAGGGCGGGAACGGCGAGGTCGCGCCCCGTCCCGCCGGGACAGGGCGCGCTCGCTGCGCGTGACGGACGCGTCAGTCGCGCTGTTGCAGGCGGCGCCGCTCTTCTTCGGTCAGCCGTGCCAGCAGGTCGGGCTTGAGTTCGGCGCCATGCCCGATCACCTGCACGCGGTGGTTCGGCTCGTAGCGCACCACGCCGGGCCGGGCTTCGGGCGGCGGCTCGCGGCCTTCGGCCGGTTCGTTGCCGAAGCCCAGCACGCGCACCGTGAACACCGAGGGCAGGGCCTGGCGGCTCGCGGCGCGCTCGCGCTGCACCGTCTCCTGCGCGGCGTTGGCGGCCTGCGAGGCCGCGGCGCTCGCGTTGGTGAGCGCGCCGACGTTGACGGCCGTCACCACCGGCAGGCCCTTCGATTCGCCCTTGACCTCGATGTTGGCGGCGTTGAGCACATGCAGCGCGGCGATGTTGAGGTTGCCGCTGACGCGGATGCCCGCATCGCCCGCGTTGACCGTGCCCTTCGGCGCGACCAGGTCGACGTCGCCCGGCACCACGTTCTCGAAGCCCTCGACGGTGCCGATGCCCGAGCCCGTGATGTCGGCCTTTTCGAGCGCGCGCGTGATGCCGTCTGCATCGGTCTCGATCACCGGCTGGCGGAACGAGCGCGTGGTCTTCGCGCCGCGGCCCGCATCGATGTCGCCGAGCGTCGACCAGATGATCTCGTCGCCGCCCGCGAAGGTCAGCATGCGCGAGCGGTTGAGCAGCACGTCGCGCGCGGTGAACACGTGGATGTCGCCGTCGCCCAAGGTGACCAGGCCGCGGCCGTCGGCCGGCGCCTGGCCCAGCGCCGCCACCTGCAGGCCGCCGCCGGGCGCCAGCACCTCGATGCCGCCGCCCTGCAGGGTGCGCACGCTGCCGTCGGCCATCTGCACGTCGCCCTTCCAGCCGTTGCCGGGGAACAGCGTCGCGATGGCGCCGTAGCCGCGGTTGTAGCCGCCGTTGAGCGGCAGGTCGTCGACGCCGGGCAGCAGCTGGTCGCGCCCGGCATTGCGCAGCTCCTGCATGTAGACCTCGCGCAGGAAGCGTTCGCGCGCGGGCGCGGGCAGGGTCTGGAAGCGGGCCCAGGCATCGAGCGGGGCCAGCGTCTCGCCCACGGCCTCCTGCACGAACGAGACCAGGCCGCGCCGCTCGAACTTCTTGCCGCCGCCGTCGAGCAGGCGCACGTCGTCGGTGAGGTACAGCGGCAGCGTGCGCCCGTCGAGCGTCTGTGTCAGGTAGGCCGGCATGCTGGCCGCGCGCGCGGGGTCGAGGTAGGCCTGCGCGAAGGCGGCGTAGTCGGGCTCCTTGCCCTGCAGGCCGGCCATCAGCGTGATCGAGGCGCCGCGCTCGGGCAGGCCCTTGACGAAGGTCTGGGTGCGCGGCTCGCTCGCGTTGAAGGCATAGCTCTGGTTGCCGACCGACTGGATGGTCAGCGGGAAGGTGTTGCCGTCGCGCGCACCGGGCGCGAAGATGTCGCGCCCCGCGCTCACCAGCAGCGCGCCGGGCCCCTCGATCACGATGCCGGGGCTGCTGCCGACCACGTCGGTCGCGCTGCCGATGACGTCGTTGCCGGCCGAGACGATCGAGACGTCGCTGCCATGCAGGTTGCGCAGGTTGTACGAGACCTGGCGGATGTCGTGGCCGGCGCGGATCCAGCTCTCCTCGTTGGTCGCCACTGTGGCGCCGAGGATGGAGCCGCCGAGCGCATAGATGCGGCTCGGCGAGTGGTCGCCGTCGAGCGGCATCTTCTCGGGATTGTTGAGCCCGAGCTGGCGCGAGTAGGACGAGCCGAAGGTGTTCTGCAGCACGCCGTCCAGGCCGATGCCCGAGCCCGACTCCTCCTCGCGGCCGCGCGGCATCAGCGGCGAGGGGATGAGTTCGGGCGCTGCGCGCGAGAGCACGATGCGCGGCACGCTGACCAGCGACCCCGTGCCCTCGGAGCGGAACACCAGGTCCTGCGCCGCCAGCAGCTGGAAGTCGGCCTGCGGTGCCGGCGCGCCCGGTGCGCGCGCCGCGATATAGCCGAACTCCGGCGTCACGGCCATCGGCGCGGTCATGGTGTAGACCGGCCCCTGCACGATCACCGAGCCGCTCATGGCCACGACCTGCGTCGCGGCCGGGTAGCGGTTGCCGCCCTGGCCGATCGCGCTCTCGGCATAGGGCGAGCCGTCGGGGTCGCGGAAGATCGGCATGTAGGGAATCTGGCGGCTCTCGGCATAGGTGGTGTCGACCAGCGTGAGGTCGCCGCCGAGCGAGACCAGCCGCAGCGCCGTGCGGTTGGTGTGGCCGCTCATGTAGGCGCCCGGATCGACCGGACCGCAGCAGGGATCGAACACCAGCGGTGCCTGCAGCAGCAGCGGGTCGACCACGGTCTCCAGGCGCAGGTTGCCCTGGGTGCGCACGTCGAGCGTGGCGTCGCCGAGCGCGAGGATCGGCGCGATGTCCCAGGTGTGGACGCCATTGGCGTCGGTGGCGGTGACGGTGCGGCCGACCGCCATCTCGCCGGCCGTGATGCTGCCGGCGCCGCGGCCGACGTAGTAGTGGCCGGCGCGGATCGTGCCGCCCGCCTTGATGTCGAACAGGCCGCCGTTGCGCATCTCGAGCGTGGCCGCCTGGCCCGGTGCCAGCGCGCCGCGCAGGCGGGCATTGGTCGGCAGCACCGCCACCACGTTGTCGAGGTCGCCGCCGGCCTCCAGCGCCAGGTTGCCGCCGCCGAGCGCGCCCAGGCCCTGGAACTGGCCCGGGTCGATCCACCAGCTCGGCTGCATGCCGGTGAAGCGCGTGCCCCATTCGTCGGACCAGTCGGAGAACAGGCCGGTGCGCCAGTTGCCCTGGCCCTGGCGCCGCAGCCATTCGACGAAGCTCTGGTCGGTGGGCTTGGCATGCACCGAGCCCTGGGCCACCAGCCGCATGCTGCCGCCGTCGATGCCGTAGGCCGCGTCGGCCGGTGCAGTGAAGTCGTCGTAGGTGGTGGTGTCGCGGCGCCCGGCCGTGTAGATGGCCGACACCTTGTCGGCCAGCACCAGGTCGCGCCCGGCGCGCAGCTCGATCTCGCCGGTGCCGGTGCGCACCAGCTTGCCGGCGTCGGCCGCGCCGAGCGTGATCGTGCCCTGGCCGGCCGCCTGCGCGGCCAGCGGCACCAGCGCCAGCGCATCGGCCGAGCCGCGGTCGGCGCCGGCCACCAGCGCGAGGTTCCACGAGCGGCCGGTCTGCAGGCTGCCGGCGGTGGTCGCATCGGAGAAACCGTCGCTGATCGATCCGTTGAGCAGCAGATTGCCGCCGGCGCGCAGGGTCAGCGAGCCTTCGCGCGCGGTGGCGAAATCCTGCGCCAGGTTCCAGTCCGACTGCAGCGCCAGATCGCCCGCGCTGCCGATCTCGATGCCGGGCATCACGGCGATGCCGCTGGCGCCGAGCCGCGCCGCGATGGCCTGCGCCTTGCCCTCGAAAGTGCGCGCATGCGCGATGGCGTCGGCCTTCACCGAGTCGACGCTCAGGCCGTCGTAGTCGGCCACGTCGTAGCGCGCCACGCCCTCGAGCACGGCCGACTGCGCGCCGACGATGTCGGCATTCAGTGCCGTCACCCGCAGGTCGTCGTGCGCCGCCGTCTGGCCGGCGCGCAGGCGCACGCGGCCGCCCTGGCCGCCGCCCACGTCGATACGGCCGCCGCGCAGGTCGAGCGCGCCATCGGCCGCGTCGAGCGTGACCGAGCCATAGCCCAGCGGGCCGGTGGCGCCGGCAAGCAGGGCGGCGTTCGCGTTCATCGTGATGCCGTCGCCGGCCACCACGCGGATGCGCCCGCCATAGGCCGAGCGCGTGTCGAGCATGCCGGCTAGCGTGACGTGGCCCTGGTCGGCCACCAGCAGGAAGTCCTCGGCCCGCGTGGTGCCGTCGAGCAGCACGTCGCCGCTGCGCACGCGGAACGAGCGCGAGGCCTGGAAGCCGGCGTCGTTGAGCCGCGCGCTCAGGCCCGCGAAGTCGGGCAGCGAGGCGCTGTCGTACGAGATCGAGCCGGCGCGTTGCCCGCTCGCGGCATGGGCATCGAGCAGGCCGTCGAGCACCACGGCGCCGTTGCCGGTCACGGTGAGCGCGAGGGTGCCGGCCGCGCCGCCGGCCGGGGCGCCCGCCAGGCGCAGCGCGGCGCCGGCGTCGAGCCGCACCGAGCCGCCGATCGCGGTGAGGGCGATCGAGCCCGCGTCGCCGTACTGGGTGACGTCGAAGAAGCGCTTCTCGAAGCCCGAGACGTCGATCGCCGCGCCTTCGCGCAACCGCAGGTCGCCGCTGGCCGCGGTCACGTTGACCGAGCCGCCGCGCGCGAGCACCTGCGACGCCAGGTCGACGCGGCCGCCGGCCAGCGTGAGGCGCGCGCCCTGGCCATCGGCCGGGTCGGCCTCGGTCGCGGCGCCTTGGCCGCCCGCGAGCGCCAGCAGGCCGGTGGTGCGCAGGGCCTGCGTCGCCGCAGCGCGCGCCGTCAGCAGCGGCGTGGCGAGCCGGATGTCGGCCGCGCCGGCATCGAGCGAGCCGCTGCCTTCGCCGAGGATGCGCCGCGTGGCGGCCAGTTCCAGCTGGCCGAAGCCCTGCACCGACTTGTCGCCCGTGCCCAGCACCAGCTCGTCGGCGCGGATCGCCAGCGTGCCGGTGCCCACCGGCAGCGCGGCGGCATCGGCCACCGCCGCCACGCTGTTCTCCAGGGTCAGGCCCTGGGCGCGCAGCACCACGCTCGCGTTGCCGTAGCCCGCCAGCGTGGCCGCGTCGAGCGTCACGTTGCCGAGGCCGGCGCGGCCGAAGTCGATGTCGCCATGGAAATCCATGCTGGTGTAGCTGCGCAGCCGCAGCCGCTCGGCATTCGCGAGCTGGGCCAGCGCGCGCTGGTCGAACACCAGCCCCTCGCTGCCGCCGCCGAAGCCCACGCGGCCGCCGCTCAGGGTGATGCCGCTGCCCGAGACCTGCGCCGACGAGGCGAGGGTGGTGCCGCGCGTGGCGTCGATGGTCAGCGAGGCGCCGCCCTGCAGCACCGCGCCTTCCTGGATCAGCGCGCGGCCGCCTTCGCTCAGGTCCACGCCCTCGCGCAGCACGCGCGCGTCGCCCGCGTTCGACAGCCGGATCAGCGCGCCCCAGTCGCGCGCCTTCGCGGTCAGCACGTCGTCGAGCGCGTCCTTGGCGTCGATCACGCCGTCGTAGTTGTCGTCGAGCCAGCCGTCGGGGTCGGTGTAGATCGCCTTGGCCTGCGGCGCGATCACCAGGCTGCCGGTGCTGGCCGTGCCGCCGCGCGCCGTGAGCACGCTGTCCGACTCGACCGTGACCTGGCCGCTCGCCGCGAGGATCAGTTCGGGGCCCGACAGCGCCGACTGCCCGTCGTTGCGCACCACGATGTCGCTGGCCGTGACCTCGACGCGCATGCCCAGCGGGTCGCCGGTGCGCACGCCGCCGATCAGCAGGCTGGCCGCGCCGGTGTTCGACAGCGAGGCCGCGTCGATCACCAGGTAGCCCTGGGCGCGCAGCGCGCCGCCGTCCTGGCCCGCGCCCACCACGGCGATCTTCTGCGCCGCGATGTCCAGCATGCCGCCGCGCCCGCCGGCCGCCGCCTTCATGTCGAGGCGGCCGTCGAGCTTGAGCGAGTCGGTGGCGCGCAGCACCAGCGAGCCGGCATCCACCGGCAGCCGCGGGATCGCGATGTCGGTGCCGGTGCGGCGGTACTGCGTGAGCCGGAAGGCATCGGACGAGAAGAACTCGCTGGCCAGCGCCTCGTTGTATTCGCTGTAGCCGCGCAGCGCCTGGCCCGGCAGCACGCGCCAGGCGGTGTAGCCGACCTCGCGCGCGCCGGTCAGCCCATCGCCCCGGTAGCCCGAGACCACCATCGAGCCGTCGGCCACGGCCACGGTGCGGGTCGCGCTGGCCGAGGCCACGCCGCCGCCGGGCATGACCGCGAAGGCACCCGGCAGCGCCGCATAGCTCGCGGGCAGCACGGCATACCAGCCGGCCTCCAGGCCCTGGCCGCCCGCGAGCCAGATGCGTTCGCCCACCGCGGCGCCCGGCGCCATGGCGGCCCGGCTCGCGGGCAGGATCGCGAACACGCCGGGCATGGCGAGCAGGTCGTGCGAGCCGCCGGTGCCGGGCACGAACTCGCGCGCATGCAGGTCGCCGCCGCCGGCCACGTCGACCACCGAGCCCGCCGCCAGTTCCACGCTCGGTGCATCGAGCGTGATGCGCTTCTCGGGCGGTGCGTTTAGGTCGACCGCGGCCTCGGTCTGGGGCCGGGTCGGGTCGGTCCAGAACTCGTTGTTGCGCAGCGCGCCGTAGGGCAGCACCAGGCCGTCGCCCGACACCGAGGTGATGCTGCCCGCGCCCAGCGTCACGCTTTCGCCCGCCTTCAGCACGATCTGGCCGAAGGGCGCGCGCAGCACGCCGTTCTGCGCGATGCGCGGCGCTTCGAGCGTCAGGCTGCCGGCGGCCGACAGCGGCGTTTCGGCCTCGCCGTTGCGCTCGATGCGGATCGCATCGGTGGCGCGGATCGTGGCCTTGGCGCCGGTGGCCGGATAGACCTGCGCCGCCTGCATCAGCAGACGGCCCTCGACGTCGAGCACGGCACCGGGCGCCTCGACGTTGTCGGCGATGCGCAGGTCGCGCGCCGTCAGCACCGTGTCGGCGAAGCCGCGGATCGCGGCGCCGCCGTCGATGTCGATCAGCGTGGCATCGAGGTTCAGGCTGCCGGCGCGCTCGGCGGCCGCGTTGCCGGGTGTCACCGAGGGCGTCGACAGCACGATGCGCGGCGCCCGCAGGCTGGCATCGGCGCGGCCCGCGTTCGCGAGCGTGCCGCCGATGGTGATCGATCGGCCGAGCTGGAGGTGCACGCCGTCGAGGCGCACCGTCTTCGGCGTCTGGATCGCGAACTGGTCGAAGCCGCCCTCGTTGACGGCCGAAGCCAGCAGCACCGAGGGCGGCTTGGCGCTGGCCGCGCCCGTGAACACGCCGCGCAGGTCGAAGCCGGGGCCGAAGTTGAGGATCTCCTCGAGGTAGCCGTCGGCGAAGAAGGCCGTGGCATCGGGCAGGGCGGGGCCGCCGCCGGCGGCCGGCACCTTGTTCACGACCCGGAAGTCGGCCGCATCGGGCAGGGCCTCGAACAGCTCGACCATCTCGCGCGTGAACACGAAGGGGCCGGCGGCCGTCGAGAAGTAGCTGCTGTAGTCGACGCCGATCGCGTCCGCCCACTTGGCGACGCCTTCGCCGCCCGCGAACTGCAGCATGATCCATTTGAGCTGGTCGGCCGGCGATTCCGCGCCGCCGGCGCTGGTGAGCTTCAGGCTGCCGCCGCGCGCGCCGGCACCGCCCGCGCGGGCGCGCAGGGTGCCCAGCACCTGGGCATGGCCCTCGATCTCGATGCTGCCGCCATCGCTGGCCAGCGCGAGCGTCGCGACACCGCGATCGCGCGCGAAGCCCTGGCGCGGCACGTCGATCTCGCCCGCGCTGCCCGACACGTCGATCAGGCTGCCCGCGTCGAGCTGCACGTCGCCGCGCAGCAGCACGCGGCCGCCGTCGAGCACGCTGCCGCTGCGGCCGACGGGCCCGTCGCGATGGATCGCCGGCACGCCGCGCGCCAGCAGGCTCGCGCCGTCCGCGAGCCGGAGCTCGCCGGCGCTGTAGAGGCCGATGCGGCCGGCCGGCGCCTCGAGCGTGCCGCGCACGACGATGCTGCCGGGCACGACGCCGATCGCGCCGCTGTCGTTGCCGAGCTGGAGCGAGCCGCCGGTGTCGACCTCGATGCGCGCGCCCGTGCCGACCTCCACCGTGTTGCCCGCCAGCAGCAGCGAGGCGGGTGCGCGCGCGAGCCGCTGCTCGAGCGGCAGCGCGCGCAGCGGGCCCAGCTCGGCCAGGTTCGCGCCCGAGGCGATGCGCGTGGCATCGACGCCGCCGAGATCGATGGCCTGCGGCCGCAGCGAGACCGCCACGCCCTCGGGCACCACGATGCCCTTGGCGTTGTCGACGGTCAGCGAACGGAAACCGCGCGAGGCGTAGAGGTCCGCGGGCAGGTGCAGCAGCGCGTCGCCGCCGTCGTTGTTGCCACCCAGTTGCACGTCGTAGCCGTTCGCGTTGATCGACAGCGCGCCGCCCGAGCCGGCCGAGAAGGCGCGCAGGTCGAGCCGATCGAGGGTGTCGGCGCTGCCCAGCGTCAGCAGCTGGATCGCGCCGGCGTTGCCGGTCGTGACGCTGCGCTTCGTTGCGCTGCCCGAGACCTGGCCGCCGCCCGACACGTCGAGCACCGCGCCCGTCTCGGCCTGCAGCGCGCCCAGGATGATCGAGCCGCCCTTGATCGCGTGCTGCAGCCGGTCGGGTCCGTCGGCGACCGTGTTGACCCAGGAACCCGAGACGTCGATGCGCGCGCTCGCGCCGAGCTTGACCTGCCCCGATGGCAGGTTGACCGAGCCGCCGGGCGCGCGGACCGTGCCCTCGATGGCCACGGGCACGTTGGTGTCGAGGGTCGCCAGGCCGACGTTGAGCGCGGCGCCGGGCTCGAGCCTGAGCACGGCGTCCTTCTCGAGCAGGAAGCCCTTGCCGACGTTGAAGGTCATGGCGCCGAGGCCGGCGGCCTCGAGCGTGTCGGTCGAGAGCCAGCTGGTCTTGGTGTAGCGGCCCTCGCCGTCGACCGTGAAGAAGCGGCTGTCGACCGGGCTCTCGAGCGTGAAGTCGGCCGGCAGCAGTTCGGGTCGGTTGCCGAGGATCAGCTGGCCGGGCGAGAACGAGAACGCGGGGTTGTCGGCGTTGCCCAGCACCAGGCGGCCGCCGCGGCTTTGCGTCACCGGCTGGGTGGCGCGTTCGCCCGCGACCGTGCCGCCCCAGATGCCGCCTTCGAGGATGTAGGCCTCGCCCGCGAAGACCTGGATCGAGCCGGCATCGCGGCCCTCGGTGTAGCCGGGCTCGAAGCGCGGCCGGCCGATCAGCGCGCTGCGCCAGTCGTCGGTGACGCCCCAGCGCGCATGGCTGTCGCTGAAGCGCCCGGCGATGCCGACGTACTGCATGTCGGGCGTGGCGCGGCCGATGTCGACCACACGGCCGTCGGCGCTCAGCAGCTTGGTGGTGTCGATCCAGCCGTCGCCGTACTTCACGGAGCCGCCCGCGATGTCGAGCATCGAGCCGGCGCGCGTGATGACCGAGCCGCCGGCCTTGAGGTTGATGTGGCCGCCCAGGGTGGCGAGTTCGCCGACCGTGGTCTTGCTGAGGTTGACCCACGTCGACACATCGGCCAGCGGCGTGCCGACCCAGGCGCCCGGGTCGTTCTCGCCGATCCACAGCACGCCGGCCATCGGGCCATTGCCGAACACGCCGCGCACGCGCCGGTCGACCACCACCTTCTGGCCGCGCAGCCACGAATCGCGGTACAGCGGCGAATCGCGCAGCTCGTTGATGCGCAGGTCGGCCGTGACTAGGTTGCTGGCCATCGAGAGCGGGATGTCCTGCAGCCCGGCCACGCTGAGCCAGGCGCCATCGTCGATGTAGATGCGGCTGCCGTCGCGCAGGCTGGCGTCGTTGTTGGCGGGCTTGTCGGGCACCACGCCCGAGGGCTGGGCCGTGGCCAGCAGCCGGATCTCGCCGGCGGGCGCGACCAGGCGCGCGTCGCGCTGGACGTCGATGCGCTCGCCGCCCACGACGATGCGCCCGGGCCGGTAGCGCGTGGCCAGCGCGCCGAGCTCGAGCTCGGTCTTGTCAGTGAGGTCGGGCATCACGGCGGTCACGCTGCCGCGCCCGAAAGTGACCGTGCCAGCGTCCCAGAACATCGGCACCGCGAACTCGCCCTCGCGGCTCAGCAGGCCCTGGCTCCAGCCTTGCAGCCGGATCGAGCCCTCGCGATTGTTGAGCGCCGAGCTCGCCTGCAGGATGCCGTTCTGCGCGATGGTGCGGCCGGTGAGCGTGATGTCGCCGCGCGGCGCGTCGATCTGGCCGCTGTTGTCGACCTGGTAGCCGACCTCGGCGGCGCGCGCCACCATCGCGGGCATGACGGTGTCGCGCACGCCCTTGACCCAGCGCTGCTGCGAATCGGAGGGCGAGAGCTGGCCGATGCCGTACATCGCGCCGTAGTAGCCGAAGGCGATGGCCGGCACCGCGGAGGCCGCGACCTCGAAGCCGCGCGCCGGGCTCAGGTAGTAGGGCACGGTGTCGGGCCCGGCGTTCGAGGGCACGCTCGACAGCCACACGTTCTCGCCGGCCGCCATCACCACCTGGCCGTCGGGCGCCGAGAGGGTGCCGGCATTCGCGACCTTGGGCGCGAACAGCATGAGCTTGCCGCCCTTCTGCGCCGTGAGCCGCGCGCCGGCCTGCACGCTCACGCTGCCGGGCACGTGCGAGGGCGTGAACCAGGGCGCCGAGTTCTCGACCGTGGTGTCGATGGTGTAGGGCGCGACCTCGGGGAACTCGCCGAACTGCGGCGCCGGCGTGTTGGTGGGACTGCCGTAGGGATCCTTGAGCAGCTCGTTGGTGTTGATGCCGGCCATGAACTGCCGGTCGGTCAGGCGCAGCGCGCTGGCCACCAGCGAGCGCGTGTCGACCTGGCTGCTGCCGGTGAAGACGATGCCGTTGCGGTTGACGATGTAGACCGAGCCGTCTGCCTTGATCTGTCCCGCGATGCGGCTCGGCCTGCCGCTGGGATCGTTGACGCGGTTGAGCGCCACCCAGCCGTTGCTGCCGTCGGGCAGGGTGCCGGCGCGCTGGTCGAACTGCACCGTGGTGTTGCGCCCGACGTTGAAGCTCTCCCAGTTGAGGATCGCCTTCTCCGCGGTCTGCTCGATGCGCACCTGCGTGCGGCCCTCGGCCAGGCTCTGCTGCGGCGCCTTGGCGTTGAGCCAGCCCGCGCTGAGGCTCTGGCTGTCGACCTTGAGGCCGCCGTCGACCAGGCCGTCGGGCACCGAGTCGTCGTTCTGCGCCGCCTGCCGCGCCGCCGCCTGCGCGGCCTGCTGCGCCGCGATCGACTGCGCGGCCAGGTTCAGGTTGTTGAGCGAGCGCTGCCACTGCGCGTTGTTGCGCTGCTGCAGCGCCTGCGGGTTCGTGAGGCTGGAGGCCGGCTGCCCGTTCGGCAGGTAGCCCGTGGCCGCGGCCGTGCTCTGCGCCGTGCCCTTGGCATTGAACCAGGCGCCGCTGAAGGCGCGCTGTGCCTGGGCCGGGCCGACCACGCCGCCGGCCACCAGCACCAGTGCGATGGCGCGCGCGATCGGCGCCAGACTGAAATGCTCCCGCCCTGGTTCCAGGGACTGTCGTGGCCTGCCGATGCGCGCGCGCGTGTTCATGTGAGATTCCCGCCAATGAGTGAAGTCGTCGTGTGGTGCCGCCCTTCGCATCGCGACGGGCCGTCCTTGCAAGACACGGGAGGGCGGTGGAATCCGCCAACTTTTTTCTTCTCTCTTTTTCGCGCGCTCTTTTCTTGCGCGGCCGGCTCAGCTCAAGACCAGCAATCCACCGGGCAACGAACGCGCCTGCAGGTCGAACGAGTGCTGGATCTGCAGCAGCGCCTCGTCGAGCACCGCGATCGAGAAGCGCCCGCTGACCGGGTCGTCGCGCCGCGAGGCCGCCAGCAGCACCACGCGGCCGGGCCGGTAGCGGTTGATCTCGTCCACCACGCGCGCCAGCGGCGTCTGCCGGAACACCAGCTCGCCGCGGCGCCAGGCCGACAGGTCGGCCGGCTCGATCGCGCGCACGCCGCTGATGGCCTGCGCGTCGTACACCAGCTGCTGGCGCGCCTGCAGCTGCCGCGTGCCCGCGGGATGCTCGAGGCGCACCGTGCCTTCGAGGCAGCTGAGGCAGGCCTTGCCCTGCAGGTAGCTGAGCTCGAAGCGGCCCGGTCCGTCGCCGCCCGCCAGCGCGCGGCCCGCGCCCGCGCTCACGACGAAGGGGGCGCCGCCTTCGGCCGGCAGGTCGATCGCGGCCTCGCCCGCGATCAGCTCGAGGCCTTCGGCCTGGCGGCGCACGCTGGTCTGCGTATTCAGCGTGACGCGCACCTGCCGCGCCAGCAGGAGCTCCCGCTGCTCGCCGGTCGCGGTGCGCTCGTCGGCGCGCCATTCGCCGGCCGCGGGCCACAGGCCCAGCGGCGGATGCACGACCGCCACCACGCCGGCCGCGACCGCCGCGCCGGCGGCCGCGCCGAGAAAGGCCCGGCGGCCCGGTTGGGCCGAGGCGCCATGGCGCAGCCGCTCGTGGCGCGCGGCGAACTTCGGATCGGTACGCAGCAGGCCGCCGAGCGCGAGCCGCATCGAGGCCCACTGGCGCCTGGCCTCGTCGAAGGCGGCCGCGTGCGCGGGGCTGGTGCGCTGCCAGCGCTGGAAGGCCTGCACGTCCATCTGCGTGGGCTCGGCACCCGCCAGCCGGCTCAACCAGATGCGCGCCTCCTCGCGCAGCGCCTCGGCGGCTGCGGCGGGATCGTCGATCGGTGCGGAGGGTGTCTTCATGGTGTCACTGGTGCAAGACAGTTGGCGGGGCGCGAATCCGCCAACTATTTTTTCTTTCCCATCTGGGCGGCGCAGAAATCCTGCGCGCGCTTGAGTTCGTGCTCGACGGTGTGCAGCGAGATGCCCAGGCGCTGCGCCACCTCCTTCTGCGGCAGGCCTTCCCAGCGCACGAGCAGCAGCACGTCGCGGCGCCGCTGCGGCATGCGCGCGATGATCTTCTGCAGCGCCTCCATCTCGGAGCGCGACTCGGCGATCTGCTCGGGGCCGGGCGCCGCGTCGGGCACCTCGAGCAGCGCGTCGACCTCGCTGCGCGGCACCACGCGGCTCTGGCTGCGCAGGTCGTTGATCGCGATGTTCACGGCCATGCGCATCAGGAAGGCGCGCGGATTCACGATCGGCGCCTGGTCCTCGAGCCGCCGCAGGCGCAGCCAGGTGTCCTGCAGCGCGTCGCCCGCGAGGTCGTCGTTGCCCAGCACGCGCGTCAGCCGGCGCTTGAGGTCGCCATAGCGCTGCGACAGGAAGTCGAGCAGCAGCAGCCGGACTTCTTCCGACATCGTCAGTGCTTCCCGGCGGTGCAGGCCGGGGTTCCGCCCTGCTCGGGCAGGATCAGCATCGTCACCGGCTGCGGCATCTGCGGCGGTGGCGCGCGGCCGATGCGCACGCGCTCGAGCGCCTCGACCAGCAGCAGGTCGCGCCGCGCATCGCCGCTGCCGCCGAGCAGCTGCGCGCGCTGCACGCGGCCGGCCGCATCGATGCGAAAGCGCAGCAGCGAGCGGTAGCCGCCCTGCGCGGTCAGCGGGGCGGCGCACAGCGCCTCCCAGACCCGCGCCTGGATCAGGCTGTCGTAGTTCTCCTGGCCCGCGCGCGGGGCGGCGGCGACAGGGGCCGAGGGCGGCGGGCCTGCGGGCTTGAGCACCAGCGCGGCGACGCGGCCCGCGCTGACTTCCTCCGCCTCGAGACCCGTGCCCTGCAGCAGCGCCTGCAGCGCGGCCAGCGGCGCGAGGCGCCCGCGCACGGCGGAGGACGTGCGCCCGGCCACCAGCGTGCTGCTGAAGAGCGCGGCGCGGCCCGTGAGGTCGGCGAAGCGGTCGAGCGCCAGCGCGAGCGGCTGCGCGGGCAGGTCGAACTCGAAGGACGGCGCCTCGATGGCATCGGGCGCGGCGGCGAGCGGCGGCGCCACGGCCGGCTCAGCGGCGGCCAGCATCGGCGCCGCGAGCCCGCAGAGCATCCAGAGGGCGGCGCGCCGGCAGCGCGAACGACGCGCACGATCGGAAGAGGAGTCGCATCGGTGCGGCAAAGACGGGGCGCCTTGTGAGAACCGCGCATGCTCGCACCGGCCGGTGACGGTTTTGTTACTGGCGTGACGACGCGGGCAGGTCGAGTTCGATCCAGGCCGGCGCGTGGTCGCTCGCGCCGGGGCGGCCGCGCACGTCGCGGTCCACGCCGGCATCGCGCAGCAGCGGCGCGAGTTCGGCGTTCAGCAGCAGGTGGTCGATGCGCAGGCCGGCGTCGCGCGGGAAGCGGTTGCGCCAGTAGGTCCAGAAGGTGAAGGGCGCGCGTTCGGGATGGCGCGCGCGAATCGCGTCGGTCCAGCCCTGCTTCAGCAGGCACGCGTAGGCGGCGCGGCTCTCGGGCTGCAGCAGCGCGTCGTCGCGCCACGAGGCGGGGTTGTAGATGTCGGCGTCGGTGGGCACGACGTTGTAGTCGCCCGCGAGCACCACGGGCAGGCCGCTCGCGAACAGCTTCTTCGCATGCTTGTGGAAGGCCTCGAACCACTGGAGCTTGTAGTCGAACTTCGGCCCGGGCTGCGGATTGCCGTTGGGCAGGTAGAGGCAGCCGACCAGCACGCCGTCGACCACGGCCTCGAGGTAGCGGCTCTGCGGGTCGTCCTCCATGCCCGGCAGGCCGCGCCCGGTTTCGATCGGCTCGCGCCCGCGCGCGAGGATGGCCACGCCGTTCCAGGCGGGCTGGCCGTGCGCGACCACGCCGTAGCCCGCGCGCCGGATCGCCGCGAGCGGCAGCTTGGCGTCGGGCGACTTGAGTTCCTGCAGGCAGGCCACGTCGGGCTTCGATTCGGCGAGCCATTCGAGCAGCCGGTCGAGCCGGCTGTGGATGCCGTTGACGTTGAAGGTGGCGATCTTCATGAAGCCATCTTCCGGCGCATGCCGGCGCTTCGCGCGTCGGACAACGCGTCCTCCTGCCCACAGAAATCACCCGGCCATGACGTCCCGCAGGTAGATGCCCTGCGACAGCGCGCCCTTGACCTGGCGCGTGCCCTCGTCGACCAGCACCTCCTCCTGGCCGGCCTCGATGGCCGCGTACGACTGGCGCACCACGTCCTCGGGCGAGGCCTTGGGCACCTCGAGCGCGCGCACCATGTCGGTATCGATCGGGCCGGCATGGAAGCCCACCACCTGCGTGCCCCGCGCGCGCAGCTCGTGGCGCAGGCCGTTGGTCAGCGCCCAGGCCGCGGCCTTGCTCACGCCGTAGGCGCCGATCATCGGCGTGTTGGCCCAACTGAAGAGCGACAGCAGGTTGAGCATCGCGCCGCCGCCGTTGCGGCCCAGCACGCCCGCGAAGGCGCGGCTCATGTGCAGCATGCCGAAGAGGTTGGTCTCGAGCTGCTCGCGCAGGACGGCCACGGGGTCGGTCTCGGCGTCACCGCCGACGAAGCCGCCGAGCCGGCCGATGCCCGCGTTGTTGATCAGCAGCGTCACGTCGCGGCAATCGGCCGCGGCCTGGGCAACCTGCGCGGGATCGCGCACGTCGAGCCGGATCGGCAGCACGCCCAGCAGCGGGATCTGCGAGGGCTCGCGCGCGGCGGCATAGACCTTGGCGGCGCCGAGCGCCAGCGCCTGGCGGGCGAATTCGAGGCCGAGGCCCCGGTTGGCGCCCGTCACGAATACGACGGAACCTTGGATCTTCATGGTGTTTCCTTGTGCGCCGCAGCGCGGGGTGAGTCAAACGGTGGCCAGGGCGATCTGGTGCAGGAAGAGGGTGCGGCGATGGCGAAAGCCGAGCCGCTCGTAGAGCGCGATCGCATTCGCGTTGTCGCTGAGCACGTGCAGGAAGGCGGTCTCGCCGCGCGCCTCGATGCGCGCGCGCAGCAGGTTCACGAGGCCGGCGGCCAGGCCGCGTCCGCGCCAGGCGTCGTCGACACAGACCGCGCTGATCTCGGCGTGGCCGTCGAAGCGCATGCGCTCGCCGGCCATGGCCACGAGCAGGCCCTGGTCGCGGACGCCGAGGTAGTCGCCCATCTCGAGCGTGCGCGGGCCGAAGGGGCCGGGTGCGGGCGACGAGGGCCAGGGCATCGGGCACGTCGGAGGCGTTCAACGGCGTGGCTTGCAGCTGCGCCGCGCGGCCCGTGCCGGGCTGCAGCGCGACCATCTGGAGGACCTGGCCCAGCAGCCTGGCTTGCAGGCCGTCGATGCCCGCGACCGGCGCGAGCGTGGGCACCATGACGCGATCGTCCGGGCCCAGCAGCGCACGCAGCGCCTCGAAGGCGGCCGGGCTTTCCTCGACCAGCCCCGCGAACGGCGCGACCTCGGGGTGGTAGCGGCGGGCCAGGGCGTTGCCGTGGCCCAGGTGGGCCTGCAGGCCGACCAGCGCGGTCCAGGCCGAACGGTCCAGGGGGGAGTCGATGGGCGATGTCATGGTCCCTAGCGTAGGCGGGCCTTCCCAATGGCGCCATGGTCGTAAATGACAATATTGGTATCATTCGCGCCATGATGAAGCTCGCGATCCTGGCGCTCGATGGCGTGTTCGACACCGGCCTGAGCGTGTTCCTCGACCTGTTCTCCGCGGCCAACGAGGTGGCGGCCGAGCAGGGCGCGGCGCGGCCGCCCTTCGAGCTGCGCGTGGTCGGCGTGCGCCAGCGCATCCGCACCGCGCATGGCCTGACCATGGGGGTGGACCCCGCGGACGAAATGCGCCAGCCCGACTGGGTGCTGGTGCCCGCGCTCAACACCAAGCAGCCCGCGCGCCTGGTCGAGGCGCTGGGCCGGCGCGACGTGCGCGATGCCATGGCCATGCTGCGCAGCTGGCATGCCCAGGGCAGCGGCGTGGGCGGCGCCTGCATCGCGAGCTTCCTGCTGGCCGAGACCGGCCTGCTCGACGGCCAGGAGGCCACCACCATGTGGCCGCTGGCGCCGCTGTTCCGCGAGCGCTATCCGCGGGTGCGGCTCGACGAGTCGCGCATGGTGGTCGCCTCGGGCCGCGTGGTCACGGCGGGCGCGGCGATGGGGCATCTCGACCTCGCGCTGTGGCTGATGCGCCAGGCGAGTCCCGAGACCGCCGCGCTGGTGTCGCGCCTGATGCTGGTCGACAAGCGGCCCTCGCAGGCGCAGTACATCATTCCCGACCACCTCGCGCATGCCGATCCGCTGATCGAGCGCTTCGAGCGCTGGGCCCGCGAACGCCTCGCGCGCGGCTTCTCGCTGCACGACGCCGCGGACGCGCTCGCGGTCAGCCCGCGCACCTTGCAGCGGCGCATGGAGGCCGTGCTCGGCAAGTCGCCGCTGGCCTTCTTCCAGGACCTGCGCGTCGAGCATGCGCAGCACCTGGTCTCGATCGGCCAGGGCCTCGAGGAGATCGCGAGCGAGGTCGGCTATGCCGATGCCGCGACCGTGCGCAGCCTGCTGCGGCGCAAGCTGGGGCGCGGGGTGCGGGAGCTGCGTTCGGCGCTGGCTTAGGGCGCGGTCGTCGATGCGCGGATTGCCGTTCGCGCATGCCGATGTCGCCATGGAGACTCGGTCCGCAATGCATTCGAATTGGCGCGCCAATGCCAGGGGCATTGCCATTTCTATTTCCGTTGCTCAACGCATTGGCGAAATAGCGATGTCCCGCTCGACAAATGCGACGTCCTCGAGGGCATTCGGCGCTCTGCATCACCGCAATTCGACGCATGAGCGGGCGCACGCAGCACGTGTTTTATTCGTAATGAGATAAGTTCTCATTCGAATTCATCGCGTCGTCAGACGGCAACAAGTTCTGCAAACCAAAGGTAAAGATGCCGTAAATCGATAGTGCGAGTCATTATCATTTGCGGATACTTTGTTACGCCGATGTCACCTCCAGTGCACAGCCGCGTGACCGCCGGCGCCGCGCGCCGGCAGCGCTTTCACCTCGACAAATCACTCACAACATGACCTACATCAGAAGCCGCAAGCACTCGACTTCGCGCTATCTCAACGCGCACGCCGCCACCAGGACCGCCGCCACCCTGGTCGCGCTCGGATCGGTCGGCGCGGCGCATGCGCAGGGCGCGCTGAAGGAGGTGCAGGTCGATGCGGCGCCCGACTACAAGGTGGAGCAGTCCTCGTCCTCGAAGCAGACCGCGCCGCTGCTCGACACGCCCAAGTCCGTCACCGTCATTCCGCAGGAAGTGATGACGCAGATCAACGCGACGACGCTGACCGAAGCGCTGCGCACCACGCCCGGCATCACCTTCGGCGCCGGGGAGGGCGGCAACCCGGTCGGCGACCGGCCGTTCCTGCGCGGCTACGACAGCCAGGCCAGCACCTTCGTCGACGGCCTGCGCGACATCGCGCCGAGCACGCGCGAGGTCTTCAACCTCGAGTCGGTGGAAGTGGTCAAGGGACCGGACTCGACCTCGGGCGGACGTGGCGGCGCCGGCGGCACGATCAACCTCTACACCAAGGCACCGAAGCAGGAGAACTTCTTCCTCGGCTCGGTCGGACTGGGCAGCGACAAGTACCACCGCGAGACGATCGACTGGAACCGCAGCTTCGGCGAGAACGGCGCCTTCCGCCTGAACCTCATGGACTTCGGCGCCGACGTCGCGGGCCGCAACGGCCCGAGCAACAAGCGCTTCGGCATCGCGCCCTCGATCAGCTGGGGCCTGGGCACGCCCACGCGCGTGACGCTGTCGCTGTTCCACATGCGCACCGACGACGTGCCCGACGGCGGCATTCCCTACTACCTGCCCGCGAGCTTCCCGCGCTTCGGCGTGGTCGAGCTCCAGCCGACCTACGGCTTCGACCGCAAGAACTGGTACGGCGTCGAGGGCCGCGACTTCCGCAAGGACAAGTCCGACTCGGTCACCTTGCAGGTCGAACACGACATCTCGCCCGAGATGAAGCTGCGCAACATCACGCGCTTCACCAAGAGCAGCATGGACTACATCTGGACCCAGCCCGACGACAGCCAGGGCAACGTGGCGCGCGGCCTGGTGTGGCGCCGCTTCAACGGCAGCATGCGCGACATCGACACCTTCGCCAACGCCACCGAGCTCAGCGGCAAGCTACAGACCGGCAGCGTCAAGCACAGCTACGTCACGGGCCTGGAGCTGTCGCGCGAGCGCGCCGACAACGACAGCTACACCCAGGTCAACCGCGCCTACACGGCGCAGCAGAAGTGCCCGGGCGGCGCCGGCGTGGGCTCGAGCTTCGTCTGCACGAGCCTTTACTACCCCACGTCCAGCGATCCGTGGCTGGGCACCTTCGTGCCCAACGGCAACCCGACCAGCTACCGCACCGACACCGCGTCGCTCTACGGCTTCGACAGCATCGAGCTGTCGCCGCAGTGGATCGTCAACGCGGGCCTGCGCCTGGACAGCTACAAGACGCAGCAGACCAACCCCTATCCCAGCACCACCGCCACCGGCGGCATGGCGCTGCCGGTGCTCACCAGCGGCATCCGCACGAAGTTCGAGCGCAACGACACGCTGCTGAACTACCAGTTCGGCGTGGTCTACAAGCCCGCCAGCAACGGCAGCATCTACGCCTCGATCGGAACCTCCTCCACGCCGGGCGGCAACAGCCTGGGCCAGGGCTCGGAGAGCCAGGCCCTCAGCGGCACCGTGGGCGGCGTGGCCAACACCGCGATCGACCTGAAGCCCGAGAAGAACCGCAGCATCGAGCTCGGCACCAAGTGGGACCTGCTGGAGCGCAAGCTGTCGCTGACCGGCGCGATCTTCCAGATCGAGACCACCAACGCGCGCATCACCAACCCGACCGACGGCACCGTGTCGCTGGCCGGGGACAAGCAGGTGCGCGGCTTCGAGCTCGGCTTCTCGGGCAACATCACGCACCAGCTCTCGGTCTTCGGCGGCTACACCCTGCTCGACAGCAAGGGCAAGAACCTCGGCCAGAGCAGCACCACCGACGCCAACGGCCGCACGGTCTACGTACCCAACGCCGGCACGGGCCAGCCCTTCCCGAACACGCCGAAGCACAGCGCGAGCATCTGGGCGACCTACAAGCCCACCTCCGACTGGACCTTCGGCCTGGGCGCCTTCTACCAGAGCGAGGTCTACGGCGGCTTCGCCTGGGCGGCCGGCACGGGCGGCGCCACGCTGATCAAGCGCAGCATTCCGGGCTACACCCGCATCGACGCGATGGCCGGCTACCGCGTGAACAAGAGCTTCAACCTGCAGCTCAACGTGCAGAACCTGACCGACCGCATCTACTACAACACGGCCTACTCGACGCACTACGCGAACATCGCACCGGGCCGCTCGGTGACGCTGACGGGCAACTTCTCGTTCTGATCGACGAAGCGCTTGATGCGACGACGAGCGTGAGCAGCGAAGGCGCATCCCCCGCGTTCGTGTTCCCCAACGCGAGCGCGCTCAACACCCTGACGCGCGCGCAGTGGGACGCGCTGCTCGCCGGCCCGCCCGAGCGCGCCGCGACCTGGCTGTCGGCGGCTGCCCATGCGGGGCATGCCGAAGCGCAGGCAGTGCTCGGGCAATGGCTGCTCGGTGGCCGCGGCGTGGCGCGCAACGAGGCCTCGGCCTTCGCCTGGTTCCAGCGCGCGGCCGAGCAGCGCCATCCGATGGCGGCCAACATGCTCGGACGCTGCTTCGAGCATGGCTGGGGCACCGCGCCCGATCCGCAGCGCGCGGCGAGCGCCTACCGCGCGAGCGCCGAGCTCGGCCTCGACTGGGGCATGTACAACCTCGCCAACCTGCTGGCGACGGGGCGCGGCATCGCGCTGGACCACGCCGCGGCCTTCGACTGGTACCGGCGCGCGGCGGCGCTCGGGCATGCGCGTTCGATGAACATGCTCGGCCGCTACCACGAGGACGGCCTCGTCGTGCCGCGGGACCGGGACTGGGCCCGCGCGCTCTATCGGGCGTCGGCCGAGGCCGGCGACTTTCGCGGGTGCTGCAGCCACGCGAGCATGCTGGCCGAGCAGGGCGAGATCGACACGGCAGTGCGCTGGTTCGAACGCATTCCGGACACCGCGCCGAAGCACTACCTGGCCGCGGTCGTTCAGCGGCTGCGGGCCTCGCCGCTGGCGGCGCTCAGGGAGGTCGCGGACCGCCTGGAGGCCCAGGCGGCGGCGCGCACCTGAAAACGGCCCCGCGGTCCGCTACCTGCGCAGCCCGCGCAGCACGAACCAGAAGACCACCGCGAGCGGGATCGCCAACGCGAGGTCGGCCGCCCACTTGAGCGCCGCGTCGGTCGTGACGCAGGCCACGCCGAGCCCCGCGCAGATGCACAGCGCGAGCAGCTTCGGCATGCGCCAGGTCGAGGGGCTGCCTTCGGTGGCGGCCTCGGACTCGCCGCGCGGACGCGATGGCGGCACCTCCGCGACGCGACGCCGCCGTACGGCCCACAGGTACAGGCCGCTCACCAGCACGGCGATCGCGAGCAGGTCCAGCACCAGCCACATCCACTTCATCGGCAGCCCGCCGTAGTCGCCGAAGTGCAGCGGCTGCGAGACGAACAGCGCCTTCACGTACCACGGCATCTCGCGGATGTCGCTCAAGGTCCCGGTGGCCGCGTCGACCAGCGCGGGCTTGAGGATGCGCATCGACAGCGGCGTGGCACCGCGCAGGTAGACGCCGAAGTGATGCGGCGTGGCGAAGTTCGTGCCCGGCAGGAACACCGACTGCACCTCCATGCCCGGCGCCGCGGCGCGCGCGGTGGCGACGGCGGCATCGATCGAGCCGATCCGCCCGGGCGGCGGCAGGCCACGGTAGGGCCCGGTCATCTGCGGCAGCACCTCGGCGCGCCAGTGCGCGGCGATCGGGTCGTGCAGCGTGTTGATCGCGCCGGTGGTGCCCACCACCAGCAACCAGGCCGCGATGCCGATGCCGACCAGGTTGTGCAGGTCGAGCCAGCGCGCGCGCCGGCCGGCACGCACGGTGCCGAAGCGCAGCTTGCGCATGAAGGGCCCGTAGACCACGACGCCCGAGACCACCGAGGCCACCAGCAGCAGGCCCATGGCGCCGAGCAGCAGCGCGCCCGGCAGGCCCGCGAGCAGGTTCTTGTGCAGCTCGAGCACGGTGTCCATGAAGCCGCCGGTGCGCGGCGGCGGCAACTGCAGCAAGGTGCCGTCGCGCAGGTCGAAGGTGTGGCGGCGCAGTTGCGCGAACGGCGCCTGCGGATCGGGGCCGGTGGCGATCACGACCGTGGGCGGTTCGGTGGAACCCGGCGCGGGGCGCGAGAAGCCGAGCGACACCGCCACGTGGCCGGGATGCGCCGCGAGCGCGCGCGCCACCAGCGCATCGAGCGCGGGCGCGACGGCGTCGGCGGCCGGCTGCTGGCGCGCGGGCGGCGGGTCGAGCCAGTCCTCGATCTCGTCGTGAAAGATCAGCGGCAGCCCGGTGACGCAGGTCAGCAGCAGCAGGGTGGTCGCGATCAGGCTGGTCCAGCGGTGTACCGCGGACCACAGCCGAAGCCGGGCCTGGCTCACCATTGGTAGCTCAGCGAGGCGATCACCGTGCGGCGGTTGCCCAGGGTGCAGCCCGAGGTGGTGTTGCAGGTGGAGATGTAGTAGCGGTCGGCGAGGTTCGAGGCCGTGAGGCTCAGGCGCGCGCCGCGCAGCGAGGGGCTGGCGCGGCCCAGGTCGTAGCGCAGGCCGATGTCGACCAGCGTGTAGGCCGGCATGCGGTAGAGGTTGCTGGCGTCGAAGGTGGCGCCGATGCGGCGCACGCCGGCCGACAGGCCCAGGCCCGCGAGGGCGCCGCGCTGCAGTTCGTAGTCGAGCCACAGCGAGCCCTGGTGGTCGGGCGTGCCGTAGAGCCGCGCGCCCACTTCCGAGGGCGTGTTGCTGCGCGTGATGCGGTGGTGCAGCCAGGCGTAGGCGGCCGTGAGGTTCAGGCCCGGGATCAGCTCGGTCTTGGCCTCGAGCTCGAGGCCGCGCACGCGCACCTCGCCGGTCTGCACGTTGAAGCCGGTGTTCGCGAGGTCGGGCGTGACGCGGTTCTGCTCGGTGAGCTCGAAGGCCGAGGCGGTGAACAGGCCGATGCCGCTGGCCGGCTGGTACTTGAGGCCGGCCTCGACCTGCTTGCCGGTGGTGGGCTGGAAGGGCACGCCGCCGAAGCTGCTGCCCGACACCGGCTGGAACGAGGTCGCATAGCTCACATAGGGCGCGATGCCGTTGTCGAACAGGTAGCCCAGGCCGATGCGGCCGGTGGTCTTGCTGTCGCTCTGCTGCGTGGCGGTGCTGGCGCGCCGGTTCACGGTGCGGGTCTTGGCATCGTCGTGCCGCAGGCCCAGCGTGGCGATCCAGCCGCCCAGACGCATCTGGTCCTGGAAGTACAGGCCGGTCTGTTCGAGCCGCGACGTGGTGTTGCTGAGGTTGAAGCCGGGGTCGACGATCGGCTGCCCGTAGACCGGCGCATAGACGTCGAGGCTGGGCGCGGCGCGGCGGCCGAAATCGAAGTCGCCGATCTCGCGGCGGTGGTCGATGCCGATCAGGGCATCGTGGCGCACGGAGCCAGTGTCGAAGCGCAGCGCGAGCTGGTTGTCGATGCTGAAGGTGCTGGCATTGGCCGCGGTGTTGGCGGCGGTGCGACGCAAGGTACGCTGGTCGGGCAGCAGGCCGCCGGTCTGCAGGATGGTGATGGCGCGGCCCTCGAACTCGGTGCGCGCGGCGCGCATGTTCTGGCGGAAGCTCACGGTGTCGCTGAAGCGGTGCTCGAAGCTGTAGCCGAGCCAGCTCTGGTCGCGGCTGAGGCGGTCGAAGTCCGGTTCGCCCGCGTAGCGCTCGAACGGCAGGCGGCCGTTGATGTTGGGCCGCAGCGTGCCCTGGATCGGCAGGTAGTTGAACAGCGTGTGGGCGTTGCGCTCGGTCTGGTGGTAGGCCTGCAGCGTGAAGCTGGTGCGCGCGTCGGGCTGCCAGGTGATGGAGGGCGCGATCAGCCGGCGGTCGTTGTCGACGAAGTCGACCTGCGTGCCCGCCTCGCGCGCCAGCGCCACCAGCCGGTAGCGCAGCGTGCCCTCGGCGTTGAGCGGGCCGCTGAGGTCGGCCGCGACCTGCTTGCGCCCGAAGCTGCCGGCCTGCAGCTCGATCTCGCGCTGCGGCGTCTCGGTCGGGCGCTTGCTCACCATGTTCACGATGCCGCCGGGGCCGCTCTGGCCATAGAGGCCCGACGACGGCCCCTTGAGCACCTCGACGCGCTCGAGCACGTAGGGATCGACCACCGCGCTCGCGAAGCCGCTGCCGGCGGCGCCGTAGGGCAGTTGCACGCCGTCGAGGTAGAGGTCGGGACGGAAGCCGCGCACCTGGGTGTAGATGTCGAACTGCGAGGTGGCGCCGAAGGTCTCCGACAGCACGCCGGCCGTGTAGCGCAGGGTCTGGCCGAGGTTCTGCGCGCCCTGGGCGTCGATCTCGCGCGCGGTCACGACGTTGACGGTCTGCGGCACCTCGAGCAGCGGCGTGTCGGACTTGGTCGCGGTGGCGCTGCGCGTGGCGGCGAAGCGCACGGGCGGGCCCAGCGGGTTCTCGCGGCCGGCATCGGCCGTGACGCGGATCTCGGGCAGCGCGGCACCGGCACCGGCGGCGGCCGCGGGCGAGGCCGGCTCGACGGTGAAGGCCTGGCCGCCCTGCGGCCGCGCCGACAGGCCCGTGCCCTGCAGCAGCCGGTCGAGCGCCTCCTGCGCGCTGAAGCTGCCGCGCAGCGCGGGCGCATTGCGCCCTTGCGTCAGCGAGGAGGCGAACAGCACCTGCACGCCGGTCAGGCGCGCGAGCTCGTTGAGCGAGCGCTCGAGCGGGGCGGCCGGCAGGTCGAGCGCATGGCGCACGGCCTGCGCCTGCGCCATGCAGGCGACCAGCGCGCAGGCCGAGGCCAGCGCGGCACGGCGCGGGAAGGGGCCGCGCAGTTGCAGCGGCAGGACGATCTGGTGCCGGGTCTGGCGAAGAAGCCCGGCAATGCGGGCGGTAGGGCGGCTCACGGGGTCGGTTCCTTCGGAAAGTGATGGGCTCTCTGAAGGTCTGTCGGATCCGGCCGCGGCCAACCCTACCTCGCGGCGAAGAAATTTTCCGAGCTCAGCGCGCCCGCACCTCGACCGTGCCGTCGGGCAGGCGCGCGACCTGCACCGGCAGGATGCGCGGCAGCAGCTCGAGCGCGCGGTCGGTCTGGGCGCTGTCGAAGGTGCCCGAGAGCGCGAGATCGCCGATCGGGCGCGCCGGGTCCTCGCGCAGCCGCACCGGTTCGCGCCGGTAGCGCTGCATCTCGGCCAGTGCCTGCGACAGCGGCGTGCGGCTGAAGACCAGCCGGCCCTGTTGCCAGCCGCCCTCGGCATCGATGTCGACCGGCTGCGCCGCGGCGGGCTGGCCGTTGCCGCTGTCGTTGCCGACGCGCAGCGCGCGGCCCGGCGTCACCAGCGCGGCCTGCGCCTCGCCGGCGCGCCGCACCTCGACCTTGCCCTCGTACACCACCACCTGCACCTCGGCCGGATCGCGGCGCACGTCGAACACCGTGCCCACCACGCGCACCTGGGCCCGGCCCGCGTCGACCTCGAAGGGCCGCACCACGGCCTTGGCGACGGCGAAGCGCGCGCGCCCCTGGCGCAGCTCGACGCGGCGGCTGCGCAGGTGCCACGACACCGCGAGCTCGGTGCCGGTGTCGAGCGTCAGGCGGGAGCCGTCGGTCAGCTCGACCTGGCGGCGCTCGCCGACGGCGCTGGCGAACTGCTCGTGGCGGTAGGCCGGGTCGAGCACCCAGAGGCAGGCCAGCATGGCGAAGACCAGCGCCAGCGCCGCGCCCACCGTGCGTCCGGTGCGCCGCGGCGCGGCCTTGGCGCGCGCCGGCGGCAGCGGGAACAGGGCCTTGAGCGTGTCGCGGCCGGCGTCGAGCGCCTCGTCGAGCGCGGCGCCGCCGGGGGGCGCGAGCGGCACGCCGACAGGTTCGCCAGCGAGGACACGCGGCGATGCGTCGCGACGCTCAGCCATGGAAATCCACCAGCGCGCGGGCGCAGGCCTCCATGCCGCGGCGCAGATGCTTCTCGACCGCCTTGACCGAGATGCCCAGGTGCGCCGCCACCTCGGCCTGCGGCAGCTCGTGCACCTTGTGCATCACGAACACCTCGCGGCAGCGCTGCGGCAGCGACGCGATGGCCTCGGCCAACACCTCGATGCCCTCGCGCGCGGCGACGATGCGCGCCGGCTCGTGCAGGTCGAGCGCCTCGGGCGGCTCGGCCATCAGCTCGATCAGCGCGTCACGGCTGCGCTCGGCGCGCCAGCGGTCGACCGCGCGGCGCTTGGAGAGGATGCGCAGGAAGGCCAGCGGCGTGTGGATTGGCGTGCGCGGCGGCGTCTCGATCAGGTCGGCGCAGACCTCGTGCACGATCTCGCGCGCGGCGCCGCGCTCGCCACGGCCGAAGCTCAGGCGCCGCACGTGGTCCACCAGTTCTTCGTAGTGGCTCACGAGCGCGGCGATCAGCGGGGAGTCGATGGAGTGCTTGTGCGACACGGGCGGCGTGGCGTCGGTGCGGGTGTAAGCGTTTGATTCTAATTGCGAATCGTTTGCAACTTCAAACTGGGCCGGACCCAGGCCTGAAGTCGACTGCTAAAATTGAGAACCATTCGTATTAAATCCTGAGCGCAGCCAGTCGCTGCGGGGAGATGCCATGTCGGCCGCCGAGTTCGTGCCTCCGCACGAAGTGCAATCGCTCTACAGCAACCACCACGGGTGGCTGCAGGGGTGGCTGCGCCGCAAGCTGGGCTGCCCGCACAACGCGGCCGACCTCGCGCAGGACACCTTCGTCCGCGTGCTCGGCAAGAAGGAGCCGGTGGCCGCCGCCGAGCCGCGCGCCTACCTCGCGACCATCGCCCACGGGCTGGTGGTCGACTTCCACCGCCGCCGCGCGCTCGAACGCGCCTACCTCGAGACCCTGGCCGCGCTGCCCGAGCCGCAATCGCCCTCGCTCGAAGAGCGCGCGATCGTGCTGGAGGCGCTGAGCGCGATCGACGCCATGCTCGACGGCATGAAGCCCGCGATCCGCCAGGCCTTCATCCTCTCGCAGCTCGAGGGCCTGACCTATGCGCAGATCGCGCAGCGGCTGCAGGTGACGGTGCGCACGGTCAACAACTACATGCTCAAGGCGCTCGAGCATTGCTACCTGCTCGCGCCATGAGCGCATTCGAACTCGATTCGCCGGCCGGCGACATCGGCCTGCCCGCCGGCCACGAGGCCCGCGTGCGCAAGGAGGCGATCGCCTGGTACGCGCAGCTGTGCTCGGGCGAGGCCACGCCGGCCGACCACGAGGCCTGGCGCCGCTGGCACCGCGCGCATGCGGAACACCGCCGTGCCTGGGAAAAGCTCGAGGCGATGCAGGCCACGCTGCAGCGCGTGCCCGGCCACATCGCCGCCTCGACCCTGCGCGCGGCCGGCGCGGCGCGCACCGACCGCCGGCGCCTGCTGCGCGGCGTCGCGCTGGTGGCCTCGGGCGGCGCGCTCGGCTACCTGTCGTGGCAGGTGGCCGATGGGGGCGGGAGCTGGCCCGCGCTGCTGGCCGACTACCGCACCGGCACTGGCGAGCAGCGCAGCATCGACCTCGCCGACGGCTCGAGCCTGCTGCTCAACACGCGCAGCGCGGTCGACGTGGTGTTCGACGGCACGCGCCGGCTGGTCCGGCTGCGCGAGGGCGAGCTGCTCGCGGAGACCGCGCGCCACCGCATGCCCGGCAGCCACGATGCGCGCCCCTTCCTGGTCGAGACCGCGCAGGGCCGCATCCTCGCGCTCGGCACCCGCTTCACCGTGCGCAGCGAGGGCGGCATCACGCGCGTCACGGTGCTCGACGACGCGGTCGAGGTCCGGGCCGCGAATGCGCCCGAACGCGCGCTGCGGCTGCAGGCCGGCCAGCAGGTCGACATCGGCAGCGACGGCGTGGGCGTGCCGCAGGCGGCCGACGCGGCCTCGGCCGCCTGGGCCCAGGGCAGCCTGGTCGTCAACGACTGGACGCTGCAGGAAGTGGTGGCCGAACTCGCACGCTACCGGCGCGGCCGGCTGGCCTGCGATCCGGCGGTGGCGAACCTCAAGGTGTCGGGCGCCTTTCCGATCCACGACACCGACAGGGCGCTGTCGGTGATCGCGCGCAGCTTCCCGGTGCGCGTGGCCAGCCTCACGCGCTACTGGGTCTCGCTGGTGCCGGCCTGATTCCTGCATCCAGGGCCCGCGCAAAAAATCTTCCGCCGCCTTTCATCTTTTCCGATTTCGTTCGGCCTTCCTCCTGAGAACCATGGCGAGCGCCATGGATTGCAGTTCTGCCGAAGGAATCCCATGCACGCGCACCCGTCCTCACCCACCCCCGTCTCCAAGGCGTTGCTGTGCCTGCTGGCGCTGGCGGCCGCCATGCCCGTCGCGGCGCTGGCCGCCGAGCCGGCCCGGCCCGCCGCGAGCGCCAACGCGCCCGGCGCCGCACGCGCCTACCGCATCGAGCCCGGCCCGCTGGCCGCGGTGCTGGGCCGTTTCGCGGCCGCGGCCGGCGTGGCGCTGTCCTTCGATCCCGCCCACACCCGGGACCTGAACTCGCGCGGCCTCGACGGCAGCTTCACGGTGCAGGCCGGCTTCGCCACGCTGCTCGCGGGCACGGGCCTCGAGGCGGTCGAGGGTGGTGCCGGCGAATTCATCCTGCGTCGCTCGGCGAGCGCGCAGGCCGAGCCCGGCGTGATCGAGGGCACCGGCGCGCTGCCCGCGGTGCGCGTGGTGGCGCGCGCGGCACCCGTTCCCGGCGACGCCGACGACCGCTACCAGCCCACGCCCGACGCCTCGACCCTGCGCACCACCGCGCCGGTGCTCGAGATCCCGCAGGTGGTCAACGTGGTGCCCGCGCAGGTGATCCGCGACCAGCGCCCGCGCAACATCGACGATGCGCTCGCCAACGTCAGCGGCATCAACCAGGGCAACACCCTGGCCAGCACGCAGGACACGCTGATGAAGCGCGGCTTCGGCGGCAACCGCGACGGCTCGATCATGCACAACGGCATGCCGCTGGTGCAGGGCCGCGGCCTCAACGCCGCGGCCGAGAGCGTGGAGGTGCTCAAGGGCCCGTCCTCGCTGCTCTACGGCCTGATGGACCCGGGCGGCGTGATCAACGTGGTCAGCAAGAAGCCGCAACTGACCCAGCGCACCGCGCTGTCGCTGGGCGCCTCGGGCTACGCGGGCGGGCGCAACGGCAGCGGCCAGACGCTCGACACCACCGGCCCCATCGGCGAGAACGGCCTGGCCTACCGGCTGATCGTCGACCGCGTCGACGAGGACTACTGGCGCAACTTCGGCACCCACCGCGAGACGCTGGTCGCGCCCTCGCTGGCCTGGTATGGCGATGACACGCAGGCCGTGCTCTGGTACGAGTACCGCAAGTTCGTGACGCCCTTCGACCGCGGCACCGCGCTCGACCCGCGCACCAAGAGCCCGCTGGACCTGCCCAAGACCCGACGCCTGGACGAGCCCTGGAACGAGATGCGCGGCGAGAGCCACCTGGCCCAGCTCTCGGTCGACCACCAGTTCGGCGGCGGCTGGGCCGGCCACTTGAACCTCAGCTACAACCGCGAGACCTACGACGCCAACCAGCTGCGCATCACCGGCCTCAACACCACGCGCGGCACGCTCACGCGCAGCAACGACGCCACGCACGGCGCGCTGAGCACTGACAGCTACGCCACCGCCTATGTCGACGGCCGCGTCGAACTCGGCGGCATGCGCCACGACCTGCAGTTCGGCTGGGACGCCGAGTACCGCAAGATCTACCGCGCCGACCTGCTGCGCCAGGCCGTCACGCGCAGCTTCAGCTACCTCAACCCGGTCTACGGCCTCGAGTTCCCCTCGGCCACCGTGTCGGCCAGCGACAGCGACCAGACCGACAAGCTGCACAACCAGTCCTTCTTCTTCCAGGACTCGATCCATCTCGGCGAGCGCTGGATCGCGGTGGCCGCGCTGCGCTACCAGGCGTGGTCGCAGACCGCGGGCCGCGGCCGTCCGTTCAAGGCCAACACCGACACCGACGGCTCCAAGGTGCTGCCGCGCGTGGGGCTGGTCTACAAGTGGAGCGACAGCCTGTCGCTCTACGGCAGCTACACCGAGTCGCTCAAGCCCACCTCGACCATCGCGCCGCTGTCCTCGGGCTACATCGTCGATGCCTCGGTGGCGCCCGAGCAGGGCAAGTCGTGGGAGCTCGGCGCCAAGCTCGACCTGGCCGGCGGCCTCACCGGCACCGTGGCGCTGTTCGACA
The DNA here is from genome assembly GCF_059418345.1 of Variovorax sp. GW821-FHT09B01. Lineage (NCBI taxonomy): Bacteria > Pseudomonadati > Pseudomonadota > Betaproteobacteria > Burkholderiales > Comamonadaceae > Variovorax > Variovorax sp. GW821-FHT09B01. The sequence goes on from NZ_JBWKPQ010000001.1 coordinate 629,897, forward strand.
TCCGCAAGAAGAACGTGCTGGTCTCGCAGTTCAACGACGTGACCAAGCTGACCGACTGGCGCACCTCGGGCGCGGCGCGTTCGCGCGGCCTCGAGCTCGACGTGGCCGGCGAGCTCGGCAGGAACTGGAGCGCGATTGCGAGCTACGCCTACATCGACGCCAAGACCACCGAAGACCCGCTGTACGCCGGCAACCGCCTGTGGAACGTGGCGCGCCAGACCGCGTCGCTGTCGGCCGTGTACGACTTCGGCCAGGTCTTCGGCGCCGAGGGCCGGCTGCGCGTGGGCGGCGGCGTGCACTACGTGGGCAAGCGGCCCGGCGACTCGGCCAACAGCTTCGTGCTGCCGGGCTACACCACCGCCGATGCCTTCGCCACCTACGACACGCGCATCCACGGCCGCAAGGTCAAGTTCCAGCTCAACGTGAAGAACCTGTTCGACAAGACCTACTACCCCTCGGCCGCGAACACCTACTTCATCTCCATGGGCGACGCGCGCCAGGTGTCGTTGCTCACCACCTTCGAGTTCTAGGCATGAAGGACGCCGCTTCCATCGATCGCCGGTCCGCACTGCTGCGGCTCGCCATGCCGCTTGCCGCGGGACTGGCCGGCACGGCCGGCGCACAGCCGGCACCCGGCCGCAAGCTCGTGCTGCTGGTGCAGCGCGGCAGCCCGAACGCGGCGGTCGACGAGCAGGTCGCGCAGCACCTGGGCACGCGCGGCTTCGCGGTCGCCGTGCTCGACCAGGCGGTGGGGCCGGCCGCGGCGGCGGGCGCCGAGCTGGTCGTGATCTCGTCGACCGTGGCCGCGAAGGACGTGCATCCGGGCTGGCGCCAGCTGCCGGTGCCGCTGCTGACCTGGGAGAACGACCTGCTCGACGACCTCGCGATGACGGGCAAGCGCCATGACGTCGATTTCGGCGAGGCCGCGAAGGAGCGCTACCTCTGGCTGGTGAACGCGCCGCATCCGATGGGTGCGGGCCTGCCGGCCGGCGTGGCCAATGTGTATGTGCGCCAGGCCGGCATGAGCTGGGGCCGGCCCGGACTCGGCGCCACCACCATCGCCACCCTCTACGGCCAGCCCGAGAAGGCGGCCATCTTCGGCTACGAGAAAGGCGCCACCATGGACTACGAGTCGCTCGCGCCCGCGCGCCGCGTGATGGTCTTCCTCGGCAACGACGGCTTCACCAACCTGGCACCGGCCGGTCGCGCACTCTTCGACGCGGCCGTGGACTGGGCCGCGGGAGCGCGCTGAATGACGATGCCGACATGGCGCCAGGCCTGGTTCCAGCTGCACTGGCTGCTGGGCATCACGGCGGGCAGCGTGCTGCTCGTGATCGGGCTCAGCGGCGCGGTGCTGTCGTTCCGCGAGGAGCTGATCGACGCGCTCAATCCCGGTGGTCGCCATGTGGCGGTGCAGGACAAGGAAGCGCTCGCGCCACCGCAGCTGCTCGCGGCCGTGCGCGAGGCCTTTCCCGGCCGCCAGGTCGGCACGCTCGCGCTGTTCGCCGAACCCGGCGCCGCGGCGCGCGTGATCTTCGCGCCGCGCCCCGGCGAGCGCCGCGGCGACACCGTCTACCTCGATCCCTATGCGGGCCGGCCGCTGCCGCCGCTGGTGGGCGCCGAGTTCTTCGAATGGGTCGAGACGCTGCACCGCTGGCTGCTGCTGCCGCGCGAGCCGGGCCGCGTCGCGGCCGGCGTGCTGGCGATCGGGTTGTTCGTGCTGGCGCTCTCGGGCCTGTACCTGCGCTGGCCGCGGCGGCCGCTCGACTGGCGCGCGTGGCTGACCTTCGACCCGGCGCTCAAGGGCCGGCCCTTTCTCTGGGGGCTGCATTCGGTGACCGGCACCTGCGCCTTGCTGATGTACCTGGTGTTCACCACCACCGGCGTCTACTGGGCCTTCGACGCCGTGCGCGACCGCGTCGATGCCTTCGCGGGCCAGCCGCGCGCGCCAGCGCAGGCACGCAATGCGCCGCGCGTGCGCAACATGCAGCGCGACGACGCCGGCGCGGTCGACGTGGCGCCCGCCTGGGCCACGTTCCAGCGCCAGGCCGCCGCGAGCGGCTGGAGCGAGGTCATCCTGCGCGTGCCCACGGGCGCCGCGCCCACGGTGCTGTTCACCTGGCTCGATGCGCATCCGGCCCACGAGCGCGCGCGCAACCGCATGACGGTGCGCCTGCCGGGCGGCGAGGTCGCGCAGGATGAGCGCCATGACGCCAAGCCTCTGGGCGGCCGCTTCCTGGCCGCCATCTATCCGCTGCACATGGGCACCTATTTCGGGCTGCCGGGACGCATCGCGATGATGCTGGCGGCGCTGATGCTGCCGGTGTTCACCGTCACGGGCTGGATGCTCTACCTCGACCGCCGGCGCAAGAAGCGCGCGGTGGCCGCGGAACGCGCAGCGCTTGCCGCTGGGGCAGGGCGGCCGTCGGCAGATGGCGCGACAGCGCCAGAAGGCGTGCTCGTGGCCTTCGCGAGCCAGTCGGGCACGGCCGAGGGCATCGCACTGCGCAGCGCCGCCGCGCTCGAGGCCGGCGGCTTGCGCGTGACCGTGGCCTCGCTCGCGCGGCTCGACCCCGAGCAACTGCGCCATCACCAGCGCCTGCTGCTGGTGGCCAGCAGCTTCGGCGAGGGCGGCCCGCCCGACGCGGCGCGGCGCTTCGCGCAGCGGCTGGTGCAGGTCGGTGGCGATGCGCTCGCGCACCTGCGCTACGGCCTGCTGGCGCTCGGCGACCGGCACTACGCGCGCTTCTGCGGCTTCGGCCATGCGCTCGACCATGCGCTGGTGGCGGCGGGCGCGCAGTCGCTGTTTCCGATGATCGAGGTCGACAACGGCGACACGGCCGCGCTTGCGCGCTGGCGCCGGCAACTGGTGGCGCTGCGCGGCGCCGATGCGGGGCCGGCCGAGGCGCTGGCCGATGAACCGCTAGCGCCCGCGTTCGAAGCCTGGACCTTGAGCGCGCGCCGGCTGCTGAATCCCGGCAGCCTGGGCGCGCCGCTCTACGAGATCGAACTCGCCGCGCCGCCCGAAGCGGCCGCTGCGTGGCGGCCCGGCGCCTTGGCCGAACTGCAGCCGCGGCTCGCGGCCGACACGGTAGCGGCCCTGTTGCGCGCGACACCCTGGACCGCGGATGCACCGGTCGTGTTCCAGGGCCGGCACTGCACGCTCGCCGAAGCCCTGGCCCGCAGTGCCGTGCCCGCGCCGCAGTCGCTGGTGCAAGGCCTCGATGCGCAGGCGCTGGTCGATGCGCTGGTGCCGCTGGCCACGCGCCGCTATTCGATCGCGAGCCTGCCCTCGGAGGGCCATCTGCGGCTGCTCGTGCGGCAGGCGCGCCATGAGCAGGGCCTCGGCATTGCCTCGGGCTGGCTCACTGCGCATGCGCCGTTGATGGCCCAGGTGCCGCTGCGCCTGCTCGCCAACCCCGGCTTCGCGCCCGTGGCCGACGACCGCCCCTGCATCTTCGTCGGCAACGGCTCGGGTTATGCCGGCCTGCGCGGCCACCTGCGCGAGCGCATCGAGCGCGGCCACCGGCGCAACTGGCTGGTGTTCGGCGAACGCCAGCTGGCGCGCGACGCCTTTTTCATGGACGAGCTGCGCCACTGGCAGGCCGGGGGCCAGGTCGAGCGCGTCGACCTCGCGTTCTCGCGCGACCATGCGCCGCGCATCTACGTGCAGGACCGCCTGCGCGAGCATGCGGGCGACCTGCGCCGCTGGGTGGGCGAGGGCGCCGCGATCTTCGTCTGCGGCAGCCTGCACGGCATGGCCGCGGGCGTGGACGAGGCGCTCGAGGCCGCGCTGGGGCGTGCCACGCTCGACGACCTGATCGCCGAGGGGCGTTACCGGCGCGACGTGTACTGAGAAGGCGCGCGCGGAGGCGGCGCTTCAGCCGCCGTTCAGCTTGATCGGCAAGCTCGGGGCTTTGGCCATTCTTTCGCGCATGCCCGAGCTTTCCCGTCCTTCCGCCCCCGGCCCGGCCCACCTGTCCATCGAGGGCCTGCGTGCGCTGCATGTCGGCCCCATCGCGCTGCAGGCCGCGCGCGGCGAATGCATCGCCATCCTCGGTCCCTCGGGCTCGGGCAAGAGCGTGTTCCTGCGGCTGGTGGCCGACCTCGACCCGGGCGAGGGCCGCGTGGTGCTCGACGGCATCGATCGCGCGACGCTGTCGGGCCCCGAATGGCGCCGGCGCGTGATCTACCAGGCGGCGGAGCCGGCGTGGTGGGGCATGGGCGTGGCCGAGCACTTCCCGGCCGGCCTCGATCGCGGCGAGCTCGCGGGATGGATCGCTGAGCTGAGCCTGCCGCGCGACGTGCTGCAGGCCGACATCGCACGGCTGTCGACCGGCGAGCGCCAGCGGCTGGCCCTGCTGCGCTCGCTCGCGCATCGCCCCGTGGTGCTGCTGCTCGACGAACCCACCGCCTCGCTCGACCCCGCCACCACGCTCGCGGTCGAAGCGCTGCTGGCGCGCGAACAGGCCGCGGGGCTGACGCTGCTCTGGGTCACGCATTCGCACGAGCAGGCCGCGCGCGTCGCGGCACGTCATCTCGAACTGAACGCGGGCCGGTTGCAGCCGGCGGGGAGCGTCGCATGAGCCCCATCCATCTCGACGCCACCGACCTGGTGCTGGCCACGGTGCTGGTGCTGCTGAACGCGCTCGCCTCGCTGCTGCTGGGGCTGCAACTGCATCGGCAGGTGTTGTGGGCGGCCGCGCGCATGGTGGTGCAGCTGCTGCTGGTGGGGCTGGTGCTGCGCTTCGTGTTCGCGGCGGCTTCGCCGGGCGCCACCCTGGCCATCGTGCTGCTGATGATCCTGGCCGCGGCGCGCGAGGTGGCGGTGCGGCCCGCGCACCGGTTGCGCGGCGGCGGCAACTTCGGCATCGGCGCGGCGGCCGTGGGCGTGTCGAGCGTGGCGACGGTGGTGCTGGCGCTGATGACCGCGATCCGGCCGCAGCCCTGGTACGACCCGCGCTATGCGATCCCGCTGATGGGCATCGTGCTCGGCAGCGTGCTCAATTCGGCCAGCCTGGGCCTCGACAGTTTCTTCGAAGGCGTGACCGAGGGGCGGGCGCGCATCGAGGCCCGGCTCGCGCTGGGCGCGACCATTCACCAGGCGATGGCGGCGCTGATCCGCTCGTCCATCCGCAAGGGGATGATCCCGATCGTCAACCAAATGTCGGCGGCCGGCGTGATCACCTTGCCCGGCATCATGACCGGCCAGCTGCTCGCGGGCATGGACCCGGTCGAGGCCGCGAAGTACCAGATCCTGCTGCTGTTCCTGCTCACCGGCGCCGGCGGCGTGGCGGCCGCCGGCGCGGTCTACCTGGCGGCGCGCTCGCTGACCGACGACCGGCAGCGGCTGCGCGCCGACCGCCTGCGCTGAACCGATCATGCGGATGCAGCCATCTTTACCTGCTGTTTTCAATCCGTCCGGCAGTTTTGCAACTGCGCTGCATCATGCTTTTGGAGAGCGCGCCGCACCGCGGCGGCCACCGTATAGCCCCATCGACCATGCCCATGCCTGCTGAAAAATACCGGGAAGCAACGCTCGACGACGCCGCCATTCAGCGCCGCCTCGAGGACGCGGACATCCGCGTCAACCCCGAGCGCCTGCAGATCCTCGGCCGGCTGATGTCGAACGCGGGCCAGGCCTGCACGGCCCAGGAGCTCTATCCGCGCGGGGTCGAGGAATCGAATGCCGCCGCGGTGTCGCGCGTGTACCGCACGCTGCAGCTGCTCGAGAAGAAGCGGGTGATCGAGCGGCGGGTGCGGCAGGTGCGCGGGCGACCCGTGTTCACCTACCTCTATGGCGAGGAGCGCGCCTCGTCGCGCATCCGCTTCCAGTGCCGAAGCTGCGGTGCCAGCGTGGTCGCCGACGACATCCAGTTGCGCGAGCAGGTCGCGAAGGTCGGGGCCGACCAGGGACTGCCCGTGGCCTCGAAGGAGGACATCGTGGTGTGGATCGCGTGCAACCGCTGCAGCGCGGGCACGCCGGACTGAACTACTCGACGCGCGCGGCCGTCTCCGACCACCAGCCGCGCAGCACCCAGTAGAGCGGCGGCAGCATCAGCACGGCGCACAGCCAGGCATGGCGCGCGCCCTCCTCGAAGAAGGGCGCCACGGTCAGCGCCCAGGCCACGCCGTCGTCGCGCAGCTCGGGGATGCGCAGCAGGTCGGCCACGCTGTAGAGCAGCAGCTGGATCGCGAGCAGGGCCAGCAGCAGCGCCGAGACCCGGAACGCCAGCAGCAGCCGCGCGCGCAGGTGCAGCCACTTCCAAGCGGGCAGCAGCAGCCCGGTGGCGGCGACGCCCAGCAGCACGCCCAGCGCGGCATCCAGCATGCCGGCGCGCGCGCCGATCGCGCGCACGAAGACCGCGATCTCGAGCGATTCGCGAAAGGCCGACAGCGCGACGAAGGCCACGACCAGGAAGGGCGCGGCCGGGCTGTCGAGCCAGGCTTCGTGGAACAGGTGGACGCGGCCGCGGATCTGCCGCACCGAAGCGCCCATGCTCGTGGCCATGACCAGGATGCCGATCGCCATCAGGGTGCTGAGGCCGGCGCTGACGTTGCGGTCGACGGAGGCGTCCATCAGCAGCACCGACAGCGCCGCGGCGGGCGCCAGCCCCAGGCCTAGGCCCCAGCCGACGTACTTGATCAGCGAGAAGCGCCGCGACTCGCGCAGGCAGACATGCAGCGAGCCCACGATCAGGATCAGCTCGGCCAGCTCGCGCAGGGTGATGACGAAGGCGTCAAACATCGGTGAATCCGCGCGGCGTCGAGATGACAACGATTCTCATTGTTAAAGTATCGCACGGCCCTCCTCGAACGGCCGCGTGCGACACTGCCGTCGCGCCTTCGACAACAGAAACAGCGCTCAGCAGCACTCAGGGGTATCGCCGTGGCCGTGAACGATCAAGAAATCCTCAGCATCGTCGACCGGGCCGTCGACGAGTTCAACGGCGACCTCGACGACCTCGAAAGCGCGATCGGCATGCTGCTGCTCGGGCGTCACTACGGCTGGCGCGTGGTGCTGCTGATCCACAGCCCGACCACCGTGCGCAAGTACCTGAAGATCCTCGGCCTGAAGAACCTGCGCGACGTGCTGCCCGAGGTCGGCGTGCTCGCGCACCGTTCGAACGCCTGGCGCCTGCTCGACGGCACCAAGAACTTCTGGAAGGTCGTGCGCGGCCAGATCAGCGGCGTGCGCTCGGCGCGGGTCGAGAAGACCCCGACCAAGCCCTCCTGACCCCTCCGATTCGTCTGGATCCGGGACGCGCCGGAGGGGCGGCCGTGCGCGCTTGCGTGGCATTTCCCCAACACGAAAGTAGTTCTCCTGAAGACTACTGATCCTTGGCTTTCAGCGCCGACACCTTCCGTTTATCTCCCTTGAACCTGGCTTGGATGCCTCGCATCGCGCCGAATCAGTAGCACTTGACAGTACTACTACCTGCTTCTACATTTGCTCGAAATTGCGAATCGTTCGTATTTCCGCCTCTTTCGCGGCCGCGATCAGAAGGGGGAGGTGGCAGCGGCGATGCGCTCTTTCGCAGCCGGCGCGAATGCGCCTTCTCTTCCCTTCATCAGTTCCAAATGAACAAGTCACGCAGCCCGCGCCTTCCGGGCATGGCACCCGCGATCGCGCCCAGCGCCGTCGTCCGGGCGATTCACCTGCTCGCCGCCGGCGCCACCCTGGCCCTCGGCGCATCCACCGCCTGGTCGCAGACCGCCGACGGCAGCAACTCGCTGCCGCCCATCACCGTCACGGGCACCGAGCAGGGCTATGCCGCCAAGCGCAGCACCACCGCCACCAAGACCGACACGCCGCTGCGCGACACGCCGCAGTCGATCAGCGTGGTGACCAGCGACGAGCTGCGCGACCGCGCGGTGCAGAGCATTGCCGAGGCCGCGCGCTACGTGCCGGGCGTGGGCTTCGCGCAGGGCGAGGGCAACCGCGAGACGCCGATCTTCCGCGGCATCAGCACCACCGGCGACTTCTTCATCGACGGCATCCGCGACGACGTCCAGTACTACCGCGACCTCTACAACATCGAGCGCGTGGAAGTGTTCAAGGGCCCGAACGCGATGATCTTCGGCCGCGGCGCCACCGGCGGGCTGATCAACCGCGTGAGCAAGCAGCCCGAGTGGACGCCTTCGTACGGCGCCTCGGTCACGCTGGGCTCGCACAGCAACCGCCGCCTGACGGCGGACATCAACCAGCCGATCAACGACCAGCTGTCGTTCCGCCTCAACGGCCTGTACGAGAACTCCAAGAGCTACCGCGACGGCGTCTGGCTCGAGCGCTCGGGCATCAACCCGACCCTGAGCTGGCGCCCGAGCGCGAAGACGCTGGTGACGCTGGGCTACGAGCACTTCAAGGACAAGCGCATCGCCGACCGCGGCATCACCTCGTTCCGCGGCGTGCCGGTGGTCACCGATCCCTCGACCTTCTTCGGCAACGCGGCCGGCAGCCCGACCTGGTCCTCGCTCGATGCCTTCAACGCACTCGTCGAGCACGAGTTCGACAACGGCGTGGTGCTGCGCAACCGCACGCGCTGGTCCGAGCAGGACAAGTTCTACCGCAACGTGTTCCCCGGCGCGGTCAACGCGCTCGGCACCACGGTGGCGATCAGCGCCTACGACAACGCGACCACGCGCAAGAGCTTCTTCAACCAGACCGACGTCAGCTTCACGCTGAACACCGGCGCGGTGAAGCACAAGTTCCTCGTGGGCGCGGAGATCGGCAAGCAGGACACCGACAACTTCCGCAACACCGGCTACTTCAACAACACGGCCACCAGCGTGAACGTGCCGCTGTGGCTGCCGGCGACCTATGCGCCGGTGTTCTACCGCCAGTCCGCCACCGATGCCAACAACAGCGGCACCGCCAAGGTCGCGGCGCTCTACGTGCAGGACCAGATCGAGCTGAGCCCGCAGTTCCAGCTGATCGCGGGCCTGCGCTACGACCGCTTCCGCGTCGACTTCCAGAACAACCGCAACGGCGACCGCTTCAAGACCAACGACGACCTCGTGTCGCCGCGCCTGGGCGTGATCTACAAGCCGGTCGAACCGCTGTCGCTGTACGCGAACTACAGCATCGCCTACCAGCCGCGCGCGGGCGACCAGCTGTCCTCGCTCACGCTGAGCTCGTCGGCGCTCAAACCCGAGAGGTTCAAGAACTACGAGATCGGCGCCAAGTGGGACGTGCTGCCCGCGCTCGCGGCCACCGCCGCGCTCTACCGCCTCGACCGCTCCAACGTGGTGGTGCTCGACCCCACCGACCCGACCGGCGCGCGCACCATCCTCAGCGACGGCCAGCGTACCCAGGGCTTCGAGCTCGGCTTGAGCGGCAACATCACGCCAGCCTGGAGCGTCTCGGGCGGCTACTCCTACACCGACGCCAAGTTCAAGGCCGACACCTCGGCCACGATCCGCGCGGGCGCGCGCGTGGGCCAGGTGCCCAAGCACACCTTCGCGCTGTGGAACCGCTACGACTTCACGCCGATGTGGGGCGCGGGTGCGGGCGTGATCCACCAGGCCAAGATGTTCGCGTCGAGCGAGCAGATCGTGACCAACGCGGCACCGTTCCCGAACGTGGTGCTGCCGGGCTACACGCGCGTCGACGCGGCCGTGTTCTTCACGCTCAACCGCAACGTGCAGATGCAGCTGAACGTCGAGAACCTGTTCAACCGCAAGTACTTCCTCAACGCGAACAGCAACACCAACATCACGCCGGGCGCGCCGCGCTCGTTCCGCGTGTCGCTGAACGCGAAGTTCTGATGCGCGTGGCCGGCGGGCTTCATTGCCCGCCGGCCGTGTCTGCCTGCGAGCCGAAGGTTTCAGGAGCCCGATGATGAATCCACCCACGAGCCCGTCGTGGCAGCCCGACGCGATGACCCGCCTCGTCAACCGCAAGGCGGGCCTGCGCCATCCGGCGTTCGGACCGCACTCCGGCGTCACCGACCGCAACCAGCTGCAGCACGAGCGCATCCTCGCGGCCATGGCCGAGTCCGAGGGCGGCAACCTGCATCCACGCGACCTGCACCGCAGGCTCACGCAACGGGGCACGCCGATGAACATGTCGGCCATCTATTCGGCGCTCAAGCGGCTGGCGGCCGAGGGCGCGATCCAGCACCTGCTGGTGGAGCGCAACGGCCGCGCCGTCTCGACCTACAGCCTGCCCGACAGCGATGCCTGCGACGCCGCGGGCCGGCTGGTCTGCACCGGCTGCCGGCGCTGGGTCGACCTCCGGGGCACGGGCCTGCTGTCGCGGCTCATCGCCGATGCCTGCAAGGCCCACGTACCGGCGGCCGCGGTGGAGGCCGTCGAAGTGCAGGTGCTGTGCGAAGCCTGCCGCGAAGCGCGGGACGACTGAGCTTCGCGTCGCCGCCGAACCGCCTCACCAGCGGTGCGTGTAGCTCAGCTTCAGCACCGCTCCGGGCGCCGGCAGGCGGCTCGTGTTGTTGTTGCTGCGAAGCAGCTGGCTGTAGAGCGGGAAGTACTTCCGGTTGAAGAGGTTCTCCACGCCGATCGCCAGGTTGTTCTTGTCGTCGATCTTCCAGCGGCTGATCAGGTCGACCGTGGTGTAGCCGCTGGTGTCGCGGCGCCCGAAGCTGCTCACGCCATCGAGACGGTAGTCCTTGCCCGAATACGAAGTCGCCTGCAGCCGGTGGCTCCACCGGCCGTCGGGCTTGTACTCGACGTAGGCCGTCAGCTTGAGCGGCGGGATGCGGTAGCCGGTCATGTCCTGGTAGCGCGCGGCGCCCTGCGGCAGCTCGCGGCCCTTCATCCAGGTGAAGCTGCCGCCCAGGGCCCAGCGCTCGTCGTCGCTGAAGTAGTCGAGCGCGCCTTCGAGGCCGTGGATGCGCTCCTTGGTGCGCAGCAGGTTCAGCCCGTTGTTGAAGCTCTGCACGGCGCCGAGGTCCGACTGCGACTGGAAGGCCGCGAGGTTCGCGACCACGTTCGAGAACCGGCCGCGCCATCCGAGCTCGAAGGTGTCGGTCTTGACGGGCTGCAGGTCGGAGCCCGCGATGTTGAAGGCCGGCGTGGCATTGCGCACCTGCAGGCCGATGTCGGGCAGTTCGAAGCCCTGGCTGTACGACAGGTAGAGGTCGTGCGCCTTGGTCGGGTTGAAGACCAGGCCCGCGTTGTAGGTCCAGCCCTTGTAGTCGACCGCGCCGCCGTTGACCGGGCGCGGGTTGGCCACGCGCGATTGCGACAGCGGCACGAAGCTGTCGAAGCGCGTGCGCGCGCGGTCGTAGCGCACGCCGCCTTCGACCGACCACCGGTCGTCGAAACGGTGCTGCAGCTGGGCGAAGCCGCCGAGGCTGCGCGTGGTGATCGGCGGCATGAAGATGCGCGAGCCGGTCTTGAGGAAGCGCAGGCCGCCGCTCAGGTCGTACAGGCGCGGATCGAATACGTCCAGCGGCATGTCGCTGCGCTCCTGGTTGAAGTCGGCGCCCCAGGTCAGTTGCGTCTTCTTGTCCGCGCCCAGTGGCGTCTTGATGGTCAGCCGGCCGCCGTAGACCTCGGAGTTCTGCGTCACCTGGTCCACGTTGGCGCCGCGCACCGACACGCCGCGCGCATCGAAGGGCGCGAAGCGGGTGAAGAAGTCGCGGTAGTAGAACTGCGCGGCCAGCGAGCTGCCGGCGATGTCGCGGTGCTGGTAGTCGACGCCCACCAGCGTGTTCTTCACGCGGTTCTGCTCGGCCAGCTGCAGCCCGCGCAGCGGCCGAGCCGCGGCGCTGCCCGCGGGCAGCTTCGCCACCGAGGGATCGGAGCCGTAGTCGGTGTCCTGCTTCGCGTCGTAGTGGCTCGCGGACAGCTGCAGCCGCTGGTTCGCATCGATGCGCCAGCCGATCTTGGCCGAGGCGCTGTAGATGTTCGAGTCGAACAGGTCGCCTTGGCTCGGCTCGGGCGCGATGCGGTTGCCTTTCGCGTCGTAGGAGGCGCCGACGCGGCGCGCGCCGAGGCTCAGCGTGTAGTCGATCTTCTCGCCCGCGCCCGAGAAGTAGTGCTGCACCTCGCCGCCGAAGCCCGCCGAACCGATGCGCGACAGCGGCGTCACGCCGGTCACGGTGGTCTCGGCGCGCGTCTGCCCGTCGGGCTGGCGCGTGCGGATGGAGACGATGCCGCCGGCCGCGCCGCTGCCGTAGATCGCGCTGCTGCCGCGCAGCACCTCGATCTGCTCGACGTCGGCCGGGTTGACGTTGGCCAGGTTGCGCGAGGAGTCGCGGTTGGTGTTGAGCGGGATGCCGTCGACCAGCACCAGCATGTTGCGCCCGCGCAGGGTCTGGCCGTAGTCGGTGATGGTGTGGCTGGAATCGGCCATGCCCGGCACCACCTTGCTCAGCAGGGTGGCCACGCTGTCGGAACCCTGGCGCAGGCCCTCGAGCTCCTGGCGCTCGATCACCGTGACCTGGCGCGTGGGCGCCATCAGGTTGCTCTGCGTGCGGTCGGTCACCGTGATCGGTGCCAGCGCATCGCCCGGGCTCGCGGGTTCGACGGCCGGCGCTGCTGCACCCGAAGGCGTGGGACGGCTGGCCGGTGCCGCCGCATCGGCCGCCTCCAGCGTGAAGTTGCCGCCGCCCAGCGCGCGCGTGCGCAGGCCGCTGCCGGCCAGCAGGCGGTCGAAGCCTTCCTGCACCGCGAACGCGCCGCGCAGGCCCGGCGTCGCGAGGCCGCGCGTGCGTCCCAGGTCCATGCTGAGGTTGACGCCGGCCTGGCCCGCGAAATTCAGCAGCGCCGGGCCCAGCGGGCCGGCGGGAATGTCGTAGCGCGCGGGAGCCTGGGCCACGGCGGGATCGGCGGCCCGCGCCAGCGGCGCGGCCAGCGTGCCGCACAGGCCGAGCAGGCACAGCGCGCCGCGCACGCTGCGCACGAGCGGGCGCGGCGGCGCCGCGCGGAGGGTTCGGGAAGCGGAAGGGCGGGGCCGTTCGGTCATGAAGAGGGGTCCTGTCGTCGGTCGTTGAAAGCGGGTCTCGTCCTGCATGACAGGCGAGCCGCGAAAACCGGACAGGGCGGCGCAAAAAAAAAGAACCCGCCGGGGTGGCGGGCCAAAGGGGGGTGGTGGTGGGGTCGGTCAACGCGCGGCGATGGTCACCCAATAGCGTGTTCTGGGTTCGATGCGCACCGGCAGGGTCTGGGCCAGCAGTTCCAGGATTCGGTCCGTGTCGTCGAGCTGGAAGGCACCCGAGACGCGGATCTCGGCCGCGGCCGGATCGCAATGCAGGGCGCCGCTGCGGTAGCGCGCGAGCTCGGCCGCGAAGTCCGCGAGCCGCATCTCCTCGGCGTAGAGGACGCCGCGGGCCCAGGCATCGGCGCCGGCCGCCAGCGCGCGCGGCGCCGACACGGTCGTCGCGCTGAAGAAGGCCTGGCGCCCCGCGGGCACGATGACGGGTGCGCCGGGATCCCGCGCGGGCCGGATCTCGACCGCGCCTTCCAGCACGCTGAGCCGGCCGCGCGCGTCGTCGCTGCGCACGACGAAGCGCGTGCCCAGCGCACGCAGGCTGGCATGCGCGGTCCGGACGAGGAAGGGGCGCGGGTCGGGCGCGGTCTCGATCAGGATTTCCCCGGCCCGGTGGCGCAGCAGCCGCTGCGTGTCGTCGAAGTCCAGGCTCACGGCCGATGCGGTGTTGAGGTCGAGCCCGCTGCCGTCGGGCAGCGTCAGGTGCCTGCGCTCGCCGGTGGCGGTGCTGATGTCCGCACCGATCGCCTGCCAGGGCAGGGTGCGATAGCCGATCCATGCAGCCGATGGCACGCCGAGCAGCAGCGCCACCGTGCGCAGCAGCGCGCGCCGGCCGGCCGCGTCCCGGCGCCGGTCGAGCACCGGCATGCCCACGGCCGCGGGCACCGCGCCGAAGCGGCGGCTCAACTGTTCGGCGCTCTGCCAGACGCGCTGGTGCTCGGGGCTCTGGTTGCGCCATGCCTCGCAGCCCCGCAGGTCGGCGGCGCTCGGGCGACCGGCATGCAGGCGCGCGAGCCACTGCGCGGCTTCGTCGAGCAGCCGGGGATCGACCGGGGCGCCCGCGGGTCTCACGCGCCCTGCGCCAGCATCAGCCGCAGGCATTGCCGGAACCCCTGCGCCATGTAGCGCGTGACGGTGCGCACGCTGAGCTTCAGCCGCGCGGCGATCTCGTCGTAGGACAGGCCTTCGAGCTGCGACATCAGGAAGGCGGTGCGCACCGGGGGCGGCAGTTCGTCGAGCAGGGCGTCGAGCTCGTGCAGCGTTTCGAGCAGGATGGCGCGTTCCTCGACCGAGGGCACCAGCGCCTCGGGCAGCAGGGCCAGCGAGGCCAGGTAGGCGCGCTCGAGCGACTGGCGCTCGAAGTGATTGACCATCAGGCGCCGCGCCACGGTCGTGAGGTAGGCGCGCGGCTCGCGCAGCGGCGGAATGGCATCGGCGCGGTAGCCGGTCCACACGCGCATGAAGGTGTCGTGCGCGATGTCCGCCGCGTCGCAGCTGTTGCCGAGCCGGCTCCGCAGCCACCCGCAGAGCCACCCGTGGTGATCGCTGTAGAGCGCGTGGACCTCCCGCTGCAGGGCTGATTCGCCGACCACCATGCGCTTTCTCGTGCAGACCTGCTGCCGCCCTCTGTTTCTAAATAGGAATCCTTCGCATTGTAGTGCCTTGTGGCTACCTGGCCCCGCGCGATTCAGTGGCCGGCGCGCGGCAGCACGAACGCGAGGGTGGCTTCGAGCCCGTCCTCGTCGGCCTCGCTCCTGTCGCCGCGCGGGCGCACCAGCGAGGCCGCGATCACGTTGAGACCGCTGCTGCCCAGCGTGACCGTGGCGCGGCCCGCGCGGTCCGTCTTCACGCGCGGCCCCGCGGTGTGGCCCGTGAAATCGCCGATCACCTCGACACCCGCCACCGGCCGGCCCTTCGACAGCACGCGCACCGCGAGGCGCTGGCCGCGCCGCAGCGCGAAGGGATCGGCCAGCGGCACGATCTCCAACTCGGCACCGAGCGGCGCGAACGGCAGGCGGACCGGTGCGAGCAGGGTCGTGCCGTACTTCATGTAGTGCCCGGCCTTGCGCGCATCGGGCACCTGCAGGCGCGAGCCGCTGACCCACTTGCCGTCGCGGCCCTGCGACCAGAAACCGTCCTCGAGCGCCACCCACAGCACGGCTGCGTCCTTCGCCGGCTCGACCACCGCGTTGCGCGCACGCGCCGACACCTGCACCTGCGATGCCGCGCCGGTGGCGGTGAAGGCCTTCGTCTCGCGCAGCTGCCGCGGCTCGTAGGCCTCGTCGAGCGCGCCTTCGCCGAGTACCACGGCCAGTTCGCCCGCGCGCTGCGCGACCCACACGCCATGGGCCGACGACGCGCCGCAGCACAGGGCCGCGAGCGCCAGGACCATGTGCCGCAGACCACCCCTTGCATCGATCTTCATGCGGGCCTCCTTCAGAAGTTGGCCGTCATCGACAGCCGGACGATGCGCGGATTGCCCTGCGTCACGCCGCCGTAGTTGACCGAGCTCCAGTAACGCCGGTTCGTCACGTTCTCGATCGACAGCCGCAGGATCGATTGCGCGCCCATCAGCCGCGTGACATAGGCCGCGCCCAGGTCCCAGCGCGTGAAGCTCGGCACGATCAGCGTGTTGGCGCGGTCCAGCGGCCGGTTGCCGACGTGGTAGATGCCGGTGTTGAGCGACAGCCCCGGCACCGCCATCAGCCGGTAGTCGAGGAACAGGTTGGCCTGGAAGCGTGCCACGTTGCTCGGGCGGCGGCCCTCGAGCGCGGGGTCGCCGGTTTCGCGCTGCTGCGCGTCGAGCCAGGACACGCCGGCGATGCCACTGAGTTGCGGCGTGATCTCGCCATTGGCCGTGAACTCCACGCCGCGATGCCGCTGGCGGCCCTGCTGGCGGAAGACGTTGTCGGCCGGCGAGATCGCCTGCAGCGGCTTGTCCATGTCGAAGGCGGCGGCCGTCACCATCAGCCCGTCGCGCACGCGGCTCTTCACGCCGACCTCGTACTGCCGGCTCTTGATCGGCCCGAGCTTCTGCAGCGCGTTGTCGGCATAGCTCGGCGCATAGGCTCCCTGCTCGAAGCCCTCGCCGTAGGTCGCGTAGAAGGTGGTGCGCTCCGAGGGCTTGTACATCGCGCTCACCGTGGGCACGGTCACGTTGGTCGTGTACTTCGGCGTGCCGTCGTACTTGCTGCCGATGTCGCTGCTGTAGTCGATGTGGCGCGCGCCGATCAGCAGCTGCCAGTTCGGCCCGAAGGAGATCGTGTCGCTCGCGAACAGGCTGCTCTGGCGCGCCTTGCTCGCGGGCAGGTGCGTGTCCTCGGGGATGAAGGGCGCGAAGTAGGGCAGCGGCCGATAGATGTTGCCGATGTACTGCGGGAAGCGCAGGTAGTCGCCGTCGGGCGACTGCAGGCTCGAGTACGAGTAGCCGATGACCGCCTCGTGCCCGATCGAGCCGGTCTCGAAGCGCCCGGTCGCGAACACCTGGCCCGCGGTGGTGGGATAGGCCTCGCCCTCGTAGCGCGTGTTGCCGGCGAGCACGTCACCGTTCGGCGCCACCTTCGAGGCGTTGAAGAAGATCGCGTTGCGCTTGGTGCGGCTCAGCGCGAACTGCGCCGTCAGGTCCCAGTTCTCGCCGAGCGCGTAGTTCAGCCGCGCGCCGAGGTTCCACGCGTCGGTCTTGTACTGGCCCCAGGGCTGGCCGACCAGCGTGCGCGGATCGAAGCTGCGCGCGGGCACCAGCAGTCCGTCGCTGCGCGGGCCGATCATGCCGCTGGCGGCCAGCGACTTTCGCTGCCAGTCGAAGTCGAGCTGCAGCAGCGCGTCGCGGTTGAGCTTGATGTCCACCGCGCCGCTGAGGAAGTCGCGCCGCAGGTCGCCGAAATGGGTGAAGTCGCCGACCCGCTCGCTCGCGGCATTGAAGCGGTAGCCCACGGTGCCGGCCTCGTTGAGCGGACCGCCGGCATCGACGCTGGCATAGCGCCCGCCGTAGCTGCGCACCTCGGCGCTCACGCTGGCGAAGCGCTCGCGCGTCGGGCGCTTGAGCACGTAGTTGACGATGCCGCTGGGCTCGCCCACGCCGTACAGGAAGCCCGACAGCCCCTTGAGCACGTCGACGCGCTCCTTGTTCTCCAGCGGCACGTCGCTGTAGATGTTCGCCAGCAGGCCGTCGCGGCGCACGTTGTTGAAGGAGTTGGCCGAGAAGCCGCGCACCGCGACGCCGTCGAACGAGGAGAAGCCCGAGGTGGGCGTGACCGAGGGATCGTTGCGCAGCACGTCGAGCGCGGTGCGCGCGCGCTGGTTCTCGATGGTGTCGACGGTGTAGGAGCCGACGGCAAAGGGCAGGTCCTGCAGCGAACGAACGCCGAGCGCGCCGGCGTTCACGTCCTGCACGTCGTAGAGCCGTTCGCGCTGGGCGCTGACCACCACCGGCGCCAGCGTGCCGGTGCGCGCCGCGGCCTCGGCCGCCGCGTCGGGCAGCGCGCTCGCGCCCGTGGCCGGCGCGCCGATCCGGCGCAAGCGCCAGCCGCCGCCGGCCCCCGGCACCGCCTCGAGCCCGCTGCCGGCCAGCAGCCTGGCCAGGGCCTCGTGCACCGCATAGCTGCCCTGCAGGCCGGGACTCGCGAGGCCCTGCGTCAGGGTCGGGTCGATCGCGATCATGGTGCCCGACTCGCGGCCGAAGCGGCCCAGCACGCTGTCGAGCGAGCCGGCGCCGATGGCGTAGCTGCGCGGCACTTCGGCGGCCGGCGCGGGCTGGGCCAGCGCTGGAGCGGCCGAGGCGCCGAGCAGCGCCAGCGCCGCGCTCAGGCAGCCGGAGCGGGCGAAGGGCGCGAGCGGGAAGGGGCCGGTCCGGGCGGCGGACCGAGCATCGAATGCCATGGGAAGAACTCTCCGTGATCGTTGGAAGATGGGGCCCCCGCAGCCTTCGCTGCGGGGTGTCTCTTCCTGCTTGATGCACGAGGTCTGGAAACCTGCCGTTTTTCTTCGATCTTTTTTCGCGGCCCGTGCCCACGCTATCGCGCCGCGATCGTCGTCCAGTAAGGGCCGAGCGAACGGCGACGTACCGGCAGCGTTTCTTCCAGCATGTCGAGCACCGCATCGGTCCGCGCGACCGGAAACGCGCCGCTCACGAGGATGGCGCCCACCGCCGGGTCGCAGCGCAGCACGCCCGGGCGGTAGCGCCCCAGCTCCGCGAGGAAGTCGTCGAGCCGCATGCGCTCGACCACCAGCACGCCCTGGGTCCAGCCCGCGGCGTTCTCGCTGCTGGACTCGGGTGCCGAGATGCCATCCGCCGCGTAGCGCGCGCCTTGGCCCGCGGGCAGGCGCAGCGTGCCTTCGCGGCCGGCCACGCTGAGCTCGACCAGGCCTTCGAGCACGACGACCTCGCCCGTGGCGGGCCCATCGGGCGCGCGCACCAGGAAGCGCGTGCCGATCGGCACCACGCGCCCGGGCCCCGCATGCACGACCAGCGGCCGCGCGGCCGCATCGTGGCCCGAGCTGACCATGATCTCGCCGCCGAGCAGGCGGATGCCGCGCTCGGCCGCGCTGAAATCCACGTCGATCGCGCTGCGCGTGTTCAGCACCACGCGCGTGCCGTCCGGCAGCAGCACGCTGCGCTGTTCGCCGGTGGCCGTGCGGTAGTCGGCGCGCCACCAGGCCATGTCGTCGCGCAGCGCCCAGGCGCCCACGCCGCCGCTCGCGGCCAACACGAAGGCCTTGAGCGCCCAGCGCCGCCGCGCCGCGTCGGCGCCGCGCAAGGCGCCGCGGGCCGTCTCGGGCGCGAGGCCATGCACGCCGTCGCGCAGGTCGGCACCGAGGCCGCGCACGCGCTGCCAGGCCTTTTCGTGGTCGGGGTGCGCGCCGCGCCATTGCTCGCAGGCCGCGCGCTCGGCGGCGGAGGCGGCGCCCGATTGCAGCCGCACCAGCCATTCGACCGCCTGCGCGACGATGGCGCGATCGAGCGCCGCATTGCCCGCGGGCTGGAAGACCGCGCGCCGTGGCGCCGTGCCGACCTCAGCCGCCATAGACGGCGTCGTAGCAATGCGCATAGGCCTTCACCATGTCCTTCTGCACGATGTGGATCGACACGCCGAGCCGCTGCGCGATCTGTGCATAGGGCAGGCCGTCGAGCTGCGACAGCAGGAAGACCTCGCGCGTGCGCGGCTTCAGCCCGTCGAGCACGCGGCTGACCGCGGCCAGCGCCTCGAGCACCAGCAGGCGTGCCTCGGGCGAGGGGCTCGTGGCCTCGGGCAGGTGGGCGATCGCCTCGAGGTAGGCACGCTCGAGCGCGAGGCGGCGGAAGTACTGCGCCGCGATGCGGCCGGCCACGGTCGTGAGGTAGGCGCGCGGCTCGCGCAGCGGGCCGGTCTCGTTGGCCGACAGGATGCGCGCGAAGGTGTCCTGCGCCAAGTCGGCCGCGTTCTCGATGTTGCCGAGCTTGCGCCGCAGCATCTGCAGCAGCCACGAATGGTGTTCGCCGTACAGCGTGGCGACCAGTCGCACGGAGGCATCGGAGGTGGACATCGGAGGACGGCAGGCCGCGCAGCTCGTTGAGAATAGTTCTCATTGTACGAACTTCGTCTGCATGCCGGACGCAGGCGTCGCAACCGGACAACGCCGGCGCTCCCGCCGACGGGCGCGCTCAGCCGCCCTGGAGCACCGCCGACAGCGGCGCGATCCGGATCGCGCCCGGCTCGCCGGCCGCGGGCAACGCCAGCGCGCGCAGCACCGCGTACTCGCGCATGCGCGCCGCACCGTGCGGGTCGCCGGGCACCCGGCCCAGCGAGGGATGGCACATCAGCACGTCGCCCCGTCTTGCCACCGCGAGCCAGGCCAGCAGGCGCGCGCGGTAGGCCTGGCCATCGCCCGAGAAGCCATAGACGCCGAGCAGGCGCCGGCTGGTGGGAATGCCGTGCTCGCGCGCCAGCGCCGCGAGCGCCGCGCCGCCCAGGCCGTGGATGACGGCCGCCTTGAAGCCGTCGCTGCCGTGGCGCCAGCCGGGTTCGGTGCTGCGCAGCCACGGCGGCGCGTCCGGATAGCGGCGTGCGAGCTCCGCGACCAGCAGCTCGCGCACGCCCGCGAACTGGTGCACGTGCCGGTGGCCGTCGACGAAGGCGGGCGCGCGGCCCATCGCGTCCTCGAAGCGCGCGAGCTGGGTGCGGATCTCCGCCTGGATCGCCAGCCGTGCGGCCGGGCGCAGCCGCGGCGCCAGCAGCAGCGCGAGCAGCCCCGGTTCGCGGCCGCCGGGCACGGCCGGGCGTGTCAGGTCCAGGTGCAGGCCGATGTCGGTGCGCTGCCGGTCGAGCCGGCGCAGCAGGCGCGCACCCGACAGCCAGGCGGCGCGCCGCACCATGCAACCCACGGCGCTGATGCGCTCGCGCTCGGCGAGCACGAGCGCCGCTTCGTTGATCGCATGCCCCATGCCGAAGTCGTCGACGCAGATGCAGATCGAGCGCGGGCCCTCGGCAGTGGCCTCGCGTGGCGATGGGCTCATGGCTGCGCGTCCGCGTTCGGGGCCGCGTCGGGAATGCCCGCGCAGTGCGACCCGCGCCGCGTGGCGCCGTCATGGCGCCACACGGCCAGCCGATCGTTGACCGCCACCAGCTTCGTGCCCGCGAGCCATGGATGCGCAAGCTGCGAATTGTTGGGACCGACCAGCCAGGTGGTGCGGGGCGCGCACAGGATCGCCGGCAGCTGCGACGCATCGACCAGCAGCCGCGAGGCCCGGGCCTTGTCGAAGCGCGCCGCATCCGCGAGCTCCTTGCGCCAGTCGTCGCGCTCCGGCTGCTGCTTCCAGTCGCCGAGCACCATCACCGGCGCGCGCAACTGCCAGTAGAAGGGGATCTCGTAGACGTAGCTGTCGAGCATCAGCACCTGGTCGCCGGGCCCGATGCGCTGGCCCGCGGGCAGGTGCAGTCTCGCGCCCGGCGGCGGCATCGCGACCAGCGTGCCCACGCCCGCGAGGCACAGCGCCATCGCCGCGGCGGCGGCCACCTTCAGGCCTCGTCCTTCGCGCATCGGGCCGCTGGCCAGGATGCGCCGCGCCACCAGAAAAGCCAGCGGCGCGAGCACGGGCAGCACATAGCCGACGAGCTTGGAGCGCGGCAGCGAGAAGAAGACCACGATGACGATCAGCCAGACCCCCATCAGCCGGTCGATGTCGCGCGTGGTGGTGCCGATGTCCGGCGCCGCGTTCTTGTGGCGCGGCAGCAGCAGGCCGATCGACCATGGCAGGGTCAGCGCGGCCAGCACGGGCAGATAGAACCAGAACGGCTGCTCGTTGTTGAAGCCGCTCGAGGCGAAGCGCCGGAAGTGCTGCGTGATCACGAAGTAGTCGAAGAAGTCCGGGTACGCGCGCTGCATCGCCACGAACCAGGGCGCCGCGAGCGCGAGCAGCAGCACCCAGCCGGGCAGCCAGCGGCACAGCCGCCACAGCGTGCCCAGCCGTCGCGTCCAGGCGCACCAGGCGAGCAGCACCAGGAACGGCAGCAGCAGGCCGATCAGCCCCTTGGCGAGCAGCCCGGCCGCGGCGCAGGCATGCGCCCCCGCCAGCGCACCGCGCCATGGTTGCGCCTCGTGGTGGGCCAGCACCGCCCAGGCCGCGAGCAGCACCGTCGCCGAGATGCAGCCGGCCACCAGCATGTCGAGGTTGGCGAACTGCGCACCGAGGAAGAAGTAGGGCATGGTGGCGAGCACCACCGTCGACCACAGCGCGAGCCGGTCGTCGGTCCAGCGCCGCAGGAAGGCGAACAGCGCGATGCCGGCGGCGCTGGCGCCCAGCACCGAGGGCAGCCGCGCGGCCCATTCGACCGGCCCCGCCACGCCCATCGCCGCGGCGCCGATCCAGTAGAACAGCGGCGGCTTGTGGAAGAAGGGCAGGCCGTCGAGCCGCGGCACCAGCCAGTCGCCCGAATGCAGCATGGCGAGCGCGACGCCCACGTAGCGGCCTTCGTCGGGCGCCATCAGGGACCGCGCCCCCGAGGTCGCCAGCAGCCACGCGACCAGCACCACACCGACCCAGAAAACACGTGCCTGCCCTGGCGTATCCGCTCTCATGAACCCTCCGTGGCGAGACCGCCGCCACGCTCGCCACGCACTACGTACAGCGGCCGCCCCTTCGACTCCTCGTAGATCCGCGCGATGTACTCGCCGAGGATGCCGGTGGAGATCAGCTGGATGCCGATGAAGAACATCAGGCTCACGACGATCGTGGTCCAGCCCGACACCGCATTGCCGAACAGCAGCCGCTCGGCGCACAGGTAGAGGCCATAGGCGAAGGCCGGCAGCGCGATCGCGAGGCCCGCCACGCTCACCATGCGCAGCGGCCAGGTGGTGAAGGCGGTGAGCCCGTCGAGCGCCAGCAGCACGAGGCGGCGCATGTTGAAGCTGGAGCGGCCCTCGGCGCGCGGCGCCGGCGTGTAGGGCAGCGCCACCGCGCGAAAGCCGATCCAGGCATACAGGCCCTTCATGAAGCGGCCGCGCTCGGGCAGGCGCATCAGCGCATCGACCACCTTGCGGTCCATGAGCCGGAAGTCGCCCGCGTCCTCGGGCACCGCGAAGCGGTCCGAGGCATTGAGCAGGCGATAGAAGAGCCGGCTGCCGAGGCGCTTGACGGGGCTCTCGTCGTCGCGCCGCTCGCGCACGGCATAGACCACTTCGGCACCGGCGCGCCACTGCGCGAGCATCGTGTGGACCAGCTCGGGCGGATGTTGCAGGTCGCCGTCGAGCAGCACCACCACGTCGCCCACCGCCGCGGCCAGTCCCGCGGTGAGCGCGGCCTCCTTGCCGAAGTTGCGCGACAGCGAGATGCAGCGGAAGCCGGGCAGTTCGCACCAGGCATCGACCACCGCGGCCGTGTCATCGGTGCTGCCGTCGTCGACGATCACGATCTCCCAACTCATGTGCGTGGACCAGAGGATGTCCTCCAGCAGCGGCAGCAGCCGGCGCAGGTTCGGCCCTTCGTTGAAGCAGGGGATCACGCAGGAGAGGCTGAGCGTCCGCCCTTCGGGGGGCGTGGGCGCCGGCAGCGGCGCCGGTGCCGCCGCTATCGCTTCGACCGCCGCTACCGCTTCGGGCGCGCGGCGCAAGAATGTCTGCGCGTTCACGGCATCCTCCACGTGGCCGGGGCCGCGCCTTCGGCCGGCAGGAGCCGGCGCGCGAGCCGCAGCGCGATGGCGAGCGCACCCGCGAGCACCGCGCCCAGGGCGAGCCCGGCGGCGATGTCGATCGGGAAATGCACGCCCACGTAGATGCGCGCCCAGCCCGTGACGATGGCCGAGGCCAGCAGTGCGAGCCCGACACGGCGCAGGCTCGGGCGCAACAGGCAGGCCACGGCCACGAGGAACATCACGCTCGCATGCGTGCTGGGCAGCGAGCCGCGGCCCGCATGCTCGATGTAGGCCTGGGCCAGGCCCAGCACGAAGGGGCGCGGCTGGTCCAGGCGCAACGCGATGGCATGGGAGAGCATGGCGCAGGGCCCGGCGGCCGCGAGCACGATCCACAGGTAGGCCCGGTCGGCCGCCTTTTTCCAGATCGCGAAGCCGATGATCCCGGCACTGAGCCAGGCACCACCGAGCGCGAAGGCGGTGGCGAGCCACAGCGCGGGCCGCGCCGGCGGCGTGCCGGCCGCCAGCCATTGAAAGAGGGTGAGATTCAGGTCGCTCATGGCATGCGCTCCCGCGCAGGGACGAAGAGGAGGGAAGACGGCGGGCTGCTGCGCGCGAAAGGCGCAGGGCTGCGCCGGGCGCGGCTGGCGCGCCCGAAAAGGACGAACACGGGGAACCTCCGTTCGAGGAAGAGATGGGTCGCCGCGGCAGGGCATGCGCGGCGGGAAGGGCGGCGCGCGAGGCGTCGCTTCTCTCAGTGCGTCGGGGGCGGAGCGGTGGGGGGAGGGCGGCGCCTCCAGGGGAAGGCGGGTGGCGGCGCGCCGCCGCGCGGCGGCACCTGCTCGGGGCCGATGCGGCCGGTGGGCGCGACCGGCCGGCTGGCGACCCGCGCCAGCGGCAGCAGCGCGAGCACCAGCGCCAGCAGCGTGCCCAGGCCGGCACTCAGCGTATCGGGGTGATCGATGCCCGCGGGCACCTGCGCAAAGATCGTGGTCTCGCGGTCGCTGGCGTGGTTCTCGCGGTCGTCGGCCTCGAACTGGCTCATTTCCCCGAGCGCGCGCACCCGCAGCATGGGCTCGTCCTCGATGCCGTCGCAGCAGAAGTGGGCGGCGATGAACGGCTGCAGGAACACCAGCAGGATGCCCGCGAGGCACCACGCGCGGTGGTGCGCTTCGGCGAATCGGCGGATGCGTGCGAGCAGCATGCGCGGATGCTAGAAGCCTTGCGTGAACGGAACCTGATCGGCCGGGGCCCCGATCCCATCGCGGATAATCCCGGCGCGTTCGGACGCTTCCGAACCGCATCAGGTCAGCCACGCCGCGCCGAAGCCAACCTGCCCCAGGGACTTCGACCAACCTATTTCAGGACTTCGGCGGGCTGTGTTCGAGCGTTATTACCGCGAATTGCTGGGCTTTCTTTCCCGCAAGGTGTCCGACCGCAGCGTTGCGGCCGACATGACGCAGGAAAGCTATGCGCGCGTCTATGCGGCGCAGGCCTCGGGCTCGACCATCGGCGATCCGCGCGCGCTGCTCTACCAGACCGCACGCAACCTCGTGATCGATCACCAGCGCCACGGCAGGGTACGCGCCGGCGTGGAGCTGCCGCCCGCGCAGCTCGAACCCGTCGAAGCGCCGGGCCCGCGAAGCTGGGAACCCGAAACCGCGCTGGCCTCGCGCCAGGGCCTGCTGGCGCTGGTTTCGGTCATCGACAATCTGCCGCCGCGTTGCCGCGAAGCCTTCATGCTCAACCGCTTCGACGGCCTGAGCTATGCCCAGGTCGCCGCGCAGATGGGCATTTCGGTCAAGATGGTGGAACAGCACCTCAAGCATGCGCTCGATGCCTGCGAGCGCTGCCGCAACCTGTCCGCGGGCGGCGACGGCAACGCCGCCGCCACGCCGCGCAGGAAGCTCCACCGCTCGCGGCTCGAGTGAGAAAACCGTACCGCTGTCCGACCTAGGGTATTCGACCGCCCGCACGTCTACCTCGACGAGAACCAACGCCCCATGAGCCACCCATCGATCCAGCCAGCCGATGCCTCGCGCATGCGCGAGCAAGCGCTGGACTGGTTTGTCCGCCGCCGCGGCGAAGCCTTCGGCGCGCGCGAGGAACAGGCCTTCCAGGACTGGCTCGCGGCCGATCCGCTGCACCGCGAGGCCTTCGAACGCTGGGGCGGCGAATGGCAGGCCTTCGATGCGATCCCGCAGGACATGCGAAGCCTGCTGCAACGCAACCTGGCCTACGACCGCGCCATGGAGGCCGCCAGCCCCGCCGGGACACCCGCCATGCCGGCCATGCCCTCGCGGCGCCGCGTGCTGGTGCCCGCCGTCGCGGTGGCGGCCGTCGTGGCCGTGGCGGCCGGCACGGGGCTGCTCGCCTGGAACCACTGGGAAGCCCAGCCGGTGTTCGTGCAGGCCATGGCCACCCGGCGCGGGCAGCAGCTCGACGTGCCGCTGCCCGACGGCAGCCGCCTGCGGCTCGACACCGCGACCCGGCTGGAGATCAGCTACTACCGCCAGCGCCGCGAGGTCCGGCTGCTCGAAGGCCAGGCGGCCTTCTCCGTGCAGGGCGATCCCGCGCGTCCCTTCCACGTGCTGGCCGGACCGCTGCGCATCACCGTCGTGGGCACGCGCTTCTTCGTGCGCCACACGCCCGACATCGCCGGCAGCGAAGGCGTGCACGTGGCCGTCGAGGAGGGTCGGGTGCGTGTCGGGCAGGCAGCGCGCGGCGCGGGCACCGAGGCGGACCTGCTGCTGTCGCCCGGGCAGCAGGTCTCGAGCAATGCGCAAGGCGCGCTGTCGGCCGTCTCGCCGGTCTCCAGCGCCGGCCTCGCGCCCTGGCGCGATCACCGCGTCCGCTTCGACAACCAGCGCCTCGACCGCGCGCTGGCCGAGCTGGCGCGCTATGGCGATCCGCGGCTCGTGATCGCGGACCCCGCCGTCGCGGCCCTGCCGATCACCGGCGTGTTCGATCCGCGCGACATGGCGACCTTCCGGCGCGTGCTGCCGGCTTCGCTGCCCGTGCGGTTGAAAGAGACCGAGGGCGGCGCCGCGGAAGTGGTGCTGGCCCGATAGAGGGGTCGCGCAGTCGCGCGCATCGATTAGTCGCGCGCATCGATTTTTTCGCGGGCCCGACCTGGGGTATCCGGAAGCTCGCCCGTCTCCACGGCTGACTGCCATCCGTTTCATCTCTGGAGAACCCCTCATGTCCCGCTTTCCGTTGCGCCCCGCGCCGCTGGCCATTGCCTGCGCGCTGGTCTTCGCCGTCGCACCGCTGCACGCCCAGACCGCCGGCATCGATCTCTCGGCCGGTGCCGTGCGCTTCGACATCGCCGCCAAGCCGCTGGGCCAGGCCCTCGGCGACTGGGCCCTGCAGACGCGCATGCAGCTGATCGTCCAGCCCGCGCTGGTGCGCGACAAGATGGCGCCGGCCGTCTCGGGCGCCCTGAGCCCGAGGCAGGCGCTGGACCGGCTGCTGGCCGGCAGCGGCCTCGCGGCCCGCGTCGACGGCACGGCGGTGATCGTGCAGGAGTCGACGGCCCCGGCGCCGGGCGCGACGCTGCCCCCGGTGACCGTCAACGCGCAGGAAGAGACCGTGACCGGGCCGGTGCGCGGCTACGTGGCGCTGCGCAGCGCGAGCGCCACCAAGACCGACACGCCGATCATCGAGACGCCGCAGTCGATCTCCGTGGTCACGGCCGAGCGCATGGATGCCATCGGCGCGCGGACGCTGGGCACGGCGCTGGGCTACACGCCCGGCGTGACCTCGGCCTACAGCGCCGACAGCCGTTTCGACTGGATCTCGCTGCGCGGCTTCACCAACTACACGCCCGGCAACTACCTGGACGGCATGCCGCTGCGCAACATGAACACCTGGGGCCTGTGGCGGACCGACAACTACGGCCTGGAGCGGGTCGAGGTCCTGCGCGGCCCGGCATCGGTGCTGTTCGGCCAGGGCAGCCCGGGCGGCATCATCAACCAGACCAGCAAGCGGCCGACCACCCAGCCGCTGCGCGAGATGCAGCTGCAGATCGGCGACCACGGCCGGCGCCAGGTGGCCGGCGATTTCTCGGGCCCGCTCGACGACGAGGGCAAGTGGCTCTATCGCATCACCGGCGTCGCGCGCGACGCCAAGCTGCCGATCGATGCCAAGGAGAAGGACGACCGGCTCTACCTCGCGCCTTCGCTGACCTGGAAGCCTTCCGCCGACACCAGCCTCACGCTGCTGTCCCAGTTCCTGCGCGACCGCTCGGGCGTGGTCTACAACGCGGCGCCGGTCAGGGGAACGCTGTTGCCCAACCCGAACGGCAGGATCCGCGCCTCGACCTTCCTGGGCGAGCCCGGCTTCGATCGCTTCGACCAGAACCAGTGGATGGTCGGCTACCAGTTCGAGCACCGCTTCAGCGACACCTGGACCGTGCGCCAGAACCTGCGCTACGGCCGCCTGCGCACCGACCTGCAGCAGACCTGGCCCGGTGCCGGATACCGCACCGTCGATCCCGACAACGCCGACAGCCCGGCCAACTTCCGGCAGTTCGACCGCGTCGTGTTCGCGAGCAAGGAGAAGGCGAAGCAGTTCGTGGTCGACAACCAGGCCCAGGCCCGGTTCCAGCTCGGCGCCACGCAGCACACCGCGCTGGTCGGCCTCGAATACCAGCGCTCGCGCTACGACCAGATCAGCCGCTACGGCGGCAGCTTCGCGCCCATCGACGTGTTCGCGCCCGTCTACGGCGGTCCGGTGCAGGTGCCCGACCCGTACATTTCCAGCGACAGCACGCTGGCCCAGACCGGCCTCTACCTGCAGGACCAGATCAGGTTCGCGCAGCACTGGGTGGCGACGATCGGCGGGCGCTACGACAGCGCCGAAACCGAATCGACCGACCGCCTCGCCGACAGCGTCACGCGCATCCGCAGCCACAAGTTCACCAAGCGCGCGGGGCTGGTCTACCTGGCGCCCAGCGGCTGGGCGCCCTACCTGAGCTACTCCGAATCGTTCACGCCGGTGCTCACGATCAACCCCGACACCCGGCGTCCCTTCGATCCCGAGACCGGCCGGCAGTACGAAGCGGGCCTGCGCTACCAGCCGCCGGGCACCAAGGACAGCTACAGCGCGGCGGTCTTCGACCTGCGGCGCAGGAACTACCTCTCGTACGACCCCGACTTCCAGCCGCGCCAGACGGGCGAGGTGCTGTCGCGCGGCCTGGAACTCGAGGCGCTGTTCCAGCCGATCCCGAAGATGAACGTGTCGCTGAGCTACACCTGGATCCCGCAGTACAAGACCATCGCCAGCAGCAACCCCAAGGACATCGGCACCCAGCCCAACGCGGTCGCCAGGCAGCGCGCCGCGCTGTGGGTCGACTACCGCTTCGCCAACGGCGTCAAGGCGGGCCTCGGCGTGCGCTACTCGGGTTCGACCCGCGGCGAAGGCAGTGCCGCCCCGGCCAAGGTGCCGGCCTACACCCTGTTCGACGCCATGGTCGGCTACGACTTCGAGCGCTGGAGCCTGGCGCTCAACCTGCGCAACCTGACCAACAAGGCCTACTTCGGCGGCTGCGATGCGAACTTCTGCTCCTATGGCGACCTGCGGCAGGTGAGTGCCACGGCGACCTATCGCTGGTAGCTGCGCCGCGTCTTCATGGACAGCGAATGAGAGGAGGGCGACCGGCCCGGCGGTATAGCTGATATGGCGCTTCGTACATGGCCTTCACGGGCCATCGTCCCGATACTTCGCGCACTTCGCGGCGGCACCCAAGCCGCGAAGGATGCGTGGCCCTTCGAAGCCATTCCGCCTGATCCCGAGAATTCCAGAAAGAGACACTCCATGAAGCTGTTGGGCCTTGCGCTGAGCGCCTTGCTCGTCCTCACCGTCGGAACCCGCGCCCATGCGGGCACCACCTTCGACGCAGTCAAGAAACGGGGCCTGGTGCAGTGCGGCGTGTCGACCAATCTGCCGGGCTTCGCCTTCACCGACAGCAAGGGCGAATGGCAGGGCATCGACGTCGACACCTGCCGCGCGATCGCCGCGGCGATGTTCGGCGACGCCACCAAGTTCCGCGTGGTTCCGCTCACGACGCAGGCGCGCTTCACCGCGCTGCAGTCCGGCGAGATCGACGTGCTGACGCGCAACACCACCCAGACGCTGACGCGCGACACCACGCTCGGGCTGATCGGCGTGGGCGTCAACTACTACGACAGCCAGGGGATCATGGTGACGAAGGACTCGAACGTCACCAGCGCGAAGAAGCTCGCGGGCGCCACCATCTGCGTGCTGCCGGGCACCACCACCGAACTCAACCTGGCCGACTGGTTCCGCGGACTGAAGATGGAGTTCAAGCCGGTGCTGCTCGACACCGTGGACGAGATCAAGCGCGCCTTCATGTCGGGGCGCTGCGACGGCATCACGCTCGACAAGTCGCAGCTGGCGCTGGCGCGCATCAACCTGGGCAGCACCGACAAGTACGTGATCCTGCCCGAGCCGCTGTCGAAGGAGCCGCTCGGGCCGATGGTGCGCCAGGGCGACGAGGCCTGGTTCAACATCGTGCGCTGGTCGCTCAACGCGATGCTGGAGGCCGAGGAGTACGGCCTGAGCTCGAAGAACGTCGACGAGGCGCTGAAGAATCCGGCGCCGCACATCCAGCGCATCCTCGGCACCGTGCCCGGCATGGGCAAGGCGCTGGGCGTGGACGACAAGTGGGCCTACCGGATCATCAAGCAGGTGGGCAACTACGGCGAGGTCTTCGACCGCAGCGTCGGCGCGGGCAGCCCGATGAAGCTCGATCGCGGGCTCAATGCGCTCTACACCAAGGGCGGCCTGATGTACGGCTGGCCGATCCGCTGATTCGTTCCTGAACGAGAGAGGCCGTGCCGGCGGGCAACCGCCGGCACGGCCGTACCCGAAGCGAATCGAGGATTTCCCATGACCGAAGAAAACACGGGCGCCATGCCCCCGCGGCCGCGCGCGCGCCTGTCGTGGAACGACCCCGGCCTGCGCGCGCTGGTCTACCAGGTCGTCGTGGTCGCGCTGGTGGCGCTGACCGCCTGGTACCTGGTGTCGAACACGCTGCACAACCTGGCGGCACGCAACATCTCGACCGGCTTCGCCTTCCTCGACCGCGAGGCAGGCTTCGCGATCGGCGAGACGCCGATCGACTACACGCCGGCCGATAGCTACCGCCGCGCCATCGTCGTCGGCCTGCTCAACACGCTGCGCGTGTCGCTCATCGCGCTCGTGCTGGCCACCGTGCTCGGCACCCTGGTCGGCGTGGCGCGGCTGTCGGGCAACTGGCTGGTGTCGCGGCTGGCCGCGGCCTACGTGGAATGCGTGCGCAACGTGCCGCTGCTGCTGCAGCTGCTGCTCTGGTATGCGCTGATCTCCGAGAGCATGCCGGGGCCGCGCGCCGCGCACCATCCGCTGCCGGGCGTGTACCTGTCGAACCGCGGGCTGCTGATGCCGGCGCTGCTCGGCGACTCGCTCGCATGGATGGTCGGCGCGCTGGCCGTCGCGGGCGCGGGCACCTTCCTGCTCGCGCGCTGGAGCAAAAGACGCCAGGCGCTGACCGGCCATCCGATGGCGCTCGCGCCCTGGGCGGCGGCACTGTTCGCGGGCCTGCCCGTGCTGGCCTGGGCGCTGAGCGGCGCGCAACTGTCGATGGAGGTCCCGCACCCGAGCGGCTTCGGCTTCGCCGGCGGATGGAACCTCTCGCCCGAGCTGTTCGCGCTGCTGGTCGGGCTCGTGAGCTACACCGCGGCCTTCATCGCCGAGATCGTGCGCTCGGGTGTGCAGTCGGTGAACCGCGGGCAGTGGGAGGCGGCCGAATCGCTGGGCCTGCGGCGCGGTCGTTCGCTGCGGCTGGTGGTGCTGCCCCAGGCGCTGCGGGTGATGGTGCCGCCGGCCACGAGCCAGTACCTCAACCTCGTCAAGCACAGCTCGCTGGCCGTGGCCATCGGCTATCCCGACCTCGTCTCCGTGGTGAACACGACCCTGAACCAGACCGGCCAGGCCATCGAGGGCATCCTGATCATCATGGCCGCCTTCATGACGGTGAGCCTGTGCATCTCGCTCGCCATGAATGCCTACAACCGGCGCATCGCGCTCGTCGAGCGTTGACATGAACCCCACCACTTCACTGACCGGCGGCACGACCGCCACCCCGCGCCCGCCCGAGCGCGCCCTGCGTGCCTGGCCATGGATCCGGGCACGCCTGTTCCAGTCGCCCGCGGGCATCCTCGGCACCCTGCTGTGCCTGTGGCTGCTGCTGATGACCGTGCCGCCGCTGGTCGACTGGCTCCTCGTGAAGGCCACCTTCTCGTCGCCGACCGCGCAGGGCTGCCGAAACGCGCCCGGCGGCGCCTGCTGGGCCTTCATCGCCGAGAAGCACCGGCTGATCCTGTTCGGCACCTATCCCTACGACGAGCAATGGCGGCCGCTGCTCGCGACCCTGGCGCTGATCGGCACGCTGGTCTACAGCGCCGCGCGGCGCACGTGGGACCTGAGGCTCACGATGCTTTGGATCGGCGTGCTCGCGCTCGTCGCGGTTCTGATGTGGGGCGGCCTGTTCGGCCTGAGCTACGTGGAGAACGTGCGCTGGGGCGGCCTGCCGCTGACCTTGATCCTCTCGACCTTCGGCATCGCCTTCGCCTTTCCGCTCGGCGTGGTGCTGGCGCTCGGGCGCCGCTCGAGGATGCCGGCCATCAAGGCGCTGTGCGTGGGCTACATCGAACTGATCCGCGGCGTGCCGCTGATCAGCATCCTGTTCATGTCCTCGGTGATGCTGCCGCTGTTCCTGCCCGAGGGCATGAGCATCGACAAGCTGCTGCGCGCGCAGCTGGCCATCGTGCTGTTCGCCGCGGCCTACATCGCCGAGGTGGTGCGCGGCGGCCTACAGTCGATCCCCAAGGGCCAGTACGAGGGCGCCGAGTCCATCGGCCTGTCGTATGCGCAGCAGATGCGGCGCGTGGTGCTGCCGCAGGCGCTGAAGGTCGTGATACCGCCGCTGGTCAGCACCTTCATCGCGCTGTTCAAGGACACCTCGCTGGTCGTGATCATCGGCATCTTCGACCTCACGCAGGCCGCGAAGGCCGCGCTGGCCGACCCGGCCTGGGGCGGCTTCGGCGTGGAGGCCTACCTGTTCATCGGCGCGATCTATTTCGTCTTCTGCTTCTCGCTCTCCAAGTACAGCCGCTCGCTCGAGCGCTCGCTCGCCACCGGCCACGCCAGCGACAACGCAGTCAAGTAGCGCCGCCATGACCCCAACAAGAACGAAGGACTCCGCCGTGACCGAACCGATCATCCAGATGCAAGCCGTCAACAAGTGGTACGGGCAGTTCCACGTGCTGCGCGACATCCACCTCGACGTGGCGCGCGGCGAGCGCATCGTCGTCTGCGGCCCGTCGGGCTCGGGCAAGTCGACGCTGATCCGCTGCATCAACCGCCTCGAGCAGCACCAGAGCGGCCGCATCGTCATCGACCGCACCGAGCTGAGCAACAACCTGCGCCACATCGAGACCATCCGCCGCGACGTGGGCATGGTGTTCCAGCACTTCAACCTGTTCCCGCACCTGACGGTGATGGAGAACCTCACGCTGGGCCCGGTCTGGGTGCTGAAGAAGCCGATGGCCGAGGCCCGCGCGACCGCCATGAAGTACCTTGAGCGCGTGCGCATTCCCGAGCAGGCCGGCAAGTTCCCGGGCCAGCTCTCGGGCGGCCAGCAGCAGCGCGTGGCGATCGCGCGCTCGCTGTGCATGGGCCCGAAGGTCATGCTGTTCGACGAGCCCACCTCGGCGCTCGATCCCGAGATGGTCAAGGAGGTGCTCGACGTGATGATCGGCCTGGCACAGGAGAGCGGCATGACGATGCTGTGCGTGACGCACGAGATGGGCTTCGCGCGCAAGGTCGCCGACCGCGTGATCTTCATGGACCGCGGCGAGATCGTCGAGCAGGGCGCGCCCGAGCGCTTCTTCGCCGATCCGCAGACCGAGCGCGCGCGGCTCTTCCTGAGCCAGATCGTCCATTGACCCGCGCGTTACTTATTCACAACCACCAGGAGCACAGATGCCATCGAACGAAGCCGCCCACGCGGCGGGATTCCAGACCCGGACCATCCACGCGGGCCACGAGGCCGATGCCTTCGGCGCCGTGTCGCCGCCGATCTACCTGACCTCGACCTATGCCTTCGAATCGACCGCCGACGCGGCCGCCGTGTTCTCGGGCGAGAGCGAGAAGTACGTGTACGGCCGCCAGCACAACCCCACGCAGGCGCTGCTCGAGCGCCGCCTGGCCGACCTCGAGGGCGCCGAGGCGGGCCTGGTCACCGGCTCCGGCATGGGCGCCATCAGCGCCACGCTGCTGACCCTGCTGTCGGCCGGCGACGAACTCATTGCGCACCACACGGCTTATTCGACCGTGGGCCTGCTGCTGGCCGACGGGCTGCCGCGCTTCGGCATCCGCGTGCGGCGCGTCGACTTCTCCGATCCGCGCCATCTCGAGCAGGCGCTGTCGGACAAGACCAAGATCGTGTACTTCGAATCGCCGGTCAACCCGACCGGCGAGGTGCTCGACATCCGGGCGCTGGCCGACATCGCCCGCCGGCATGGCGCCAGGGTGGTGGTCGACTCGACCTTCGCGTCGCCGGCCCTGCAGCGGCCCATGGACCATGGCGCCGACCTCGTGGTGCATTCGCTGACCAAGTACATCAACGGCCATGGCGACCTGCTCGGCGGCGTGGTGCTGGGCGACGCCGCCACCATCCACAAGATCCGCAAGGCCGGGCTGCGCTACCTGACCGGTGCCACGCTGTCGCCGATGCTCTGCTTCCTGGTGCTGCGCGGCCTCAAGACCCTGACGCTGCGCATGCGCCAGCATGGCGAGAGCGCGCTGAAGATCGCGCAGATGCTCGCCGCGCATCCGGCGGTGGAGGTGGTGCGCTATCCCTTCCTGGCCGACAACGCGGGCCATGCGATCGCGCAGCGCCAGATGAAGCACGGCAGCGGCATGCTCTCGTTCGACCTCAAGTCGGGCGAGCAGGGCGCGATCCGCATGATCGATCGGCTGCGGCTGATCTCGCGCGCGATCAGCCTCGGCGACACCGAGACGCTGATCACGCATCCGGGCGCCCTGATCCGCGCCAACCAGCAGGTGGAGCCGGGCGCGCGGCTCAGCGAAGGCGTGACCATGAAGCTGGTGCGCCTCTCGGTCGGGCTGGAAGACGTGGACGACCTGATCGCGGACCTGAAGCAGGCGCTCGAGGCGCTGTAGCGCACCGTCGCGGCGCACGCGGCCGTGCATCCGGGCCCGTCGCGGGCCGCGCATGAAGGGCCGCAGCCGCATAGCTGCTATCTCGCGCGATGCATGGCTCGCGCGCCGGCCGCGAGGCGCGCCGGCGGCCCGCGCCCATTCGGCAGGAGGCCTCCAGCGCGGGGCCGAGCTCGCTCCATTCCAACGACCGTCCCGAAGGCCTGCCCACCGCCGAAGCAGGACCCAAAGTTTCCTTTTGGCATGAACGGTGCTCCGTTCCTCCGCAGGCCACAACGCCTTCCTCTCCCTCTGACGCATAGCTGTTATTCAACGGAAAACGCTCGTTCTCCGATTTGACACAAAGTGTCATATGGGACATATTCATCCCACGTTCCGAGGTATCCACATGCGAATCTCTCCCTTGCTCAAGTCCCTGGTCTGCGCCGCATTCGTCGCGACCACTGCTGCTTCGATGGCCACGGAGGCCTGGCCCACGCGGCCCGTGCGTCTCGTGGTCGGCTTCCCGCCCGGCGGGCCTACCGACATCGTGGCGCGCATCGTCGGCCAGTCGTTGTCGAAGGAGCTGGGTCAGCCGGTGATCATCGAAAACCGCGGTGGCGCGGGCGGCACCGTGGCCGCCGCCTACGTCGCGAAGCAGAAGCCCGACGGCGACACGCTGATGCTCACGGCCGAGTCGGTGCAGACCCGCGCGGCGGCCGTGTTCCGCAAGCTGCCCTACGACCCCGTGGCCGACTTCGAGCCCATCGGCAAGTTCGCGAAGCAGCGCGTGCTGATGGTGGTGAACCCCACGCTGGCCGCGAAGGATGTGAAGGAGTTCGTCGCCTATGCCAAGGCCCATCCCGGCGAACTCAACTACAGCGCGACCTACAGCGCGTCCTCGCATTTCGGCGGCGCGCTGTTCGGCGTGCTCAACGGCGTCGACCTCACGCTGGTGAACTACCCGGGCGGCGGCCAGCCCATCACCGACCTGATGGCGGGCGTGGTGCAGGTCGGCTTCTTCACCGAATCCACCGTCGCGCAGCAGGTGCAGGCCGGCAAGCTGCGCGCCCTGGCCATCGCGGCCGACGAGCGCTCGGCGCTGTTCCCGCAACTGCCCACGCTGCAGCAGGCCGGCGCCGCGCGCATGGACATCTCGCCCTGGTTCGGCCTCGTGGCGCCCGCCAAGACGCCGCCCGAGATCATCGCCAAGGCCTCGGCCGCGCTGACCCGCGCGATCGCGAGCGAGGACTTCGAGAAGCGCCTCGCGCCCATCGGCGCGGTGGCCATCAAGGGCTC
Organism: Variovorax sp. GW821-FHT09B01; assembly: GCF_059418345.1. Taxonomy (NCBI): domain Bacteria; kingdom Pseudomonadati; phylum Pseudomonadota; class Betaproteobacteria; order Burkholderiales; family Comamonadaceae; genus Variovorax; species Variovorax sp. GW821-FHT09B01. The sequence goes on from NZ_JBWKPQ010000001.1 coordinate 665,480, forward strand.
GACGCCCGCGTCCTTCGCGGCCGACATCAAGAAGGAAATCGACTACTGGAAGAAGTTCGTGAAGGACTCCAACTTCCCGATCGTCGATTGAGACGGAAGGCGCTGACCATGAGCTTCTTCGACGAACTGGACAGCGGCCTCACGGCGCGCGAGCTGGCGCTGGTGCGCGACACCGAGCGCTTCTGCACCGAGGTGCTCGCGCCGCGGCTCGCGCAGGCGCGTTCGCGCGGCGAGCCCTGCGAACGCACGGTGATCGCGCAATGGGCCGCGCTGGGCATGCTCGGCCTGCAGGTGCCGGAGGAGGGCGGCGGCTTCGGCGCCTCCTTCCTCTGCAAGGTCCGCATCGCGCAGACCATGGCGGGCCATGGCTTCGCCGCGGCCTTCTGCCTCAACAACATGCAGGGCATGGCAACGCGGCTGTGGCGGCATGGCTCGGCGGTGCAGAAGGAACGCCTGCTGCCGGGGCTGCTGTCCGGCCGGCTGATCGGCGCGCCCGCGATGTCGGAACCCACGGCCGGCAGCGACCTCACGCAACTGCGTTCGCAGGCCGTGCGCACCGAGGGCGGCTGGCTGCTCGACGGCAGCAAGGCCTGGGTCAGCAACGGCGCCATCGCCAACCTGCTGATGGTGCTCGCGCGCACCACCGCGGCCGATGGGTCGCAGGCGATCGCGGGCTTCCTGGTCGAGCCCGAGGCCGGCAAGGCCTTCGCCGCGACGCCGCACGAGCTGCCGGGCGCGATGGAATTCAGGCTCGCCGAGATCCGCTTCGCGCAGCACTTCGTTCCCGACTGGGCGCTGATCCACGCCCCCGGCGAAGCCTTCCGCGCTTCGATGGAAGCCATCAACGCGGCGCGCGTGCACGTGGCGGCCATGTGCACGGGCTCGCTGCATGCGGCGCTGTGCACGGCCGTTGCGTACTGCGGCCTGCGCACCGCGTTCGGCCAACCGCTGCTCGCGCACCAGGGACTGCAATGGGCGCTCGCGGAGGTCGCGGCCCGTCTCGAGGCCGCCAATGCGCTCGTGGTGAAGGCGGCGCGGCGCATCGATGCCGGCACCTGCGGCCCCGAGCTCGCGGCCAGCGCCAAGAAGATCGCGGTCCAGACCGCCACCGAGGGCATCGAGCAATGCATCCGCGCGATGGGCGCTGTGGGCGCGACCGCGCCGAGCGGCCTGGTCGCGCTCGCGTCCGAAGTGCGGCTCGCGGCCTTCGCCGACGGCAGCACCGAGATGCTCAACGACCGCATCGGCCGCGGGCTGGCCGCGGCCTATCCCTCGGCCCTCGCCCGCGGGGAGCAACAAGGAGCCCAGCAACCATGAGCCTGAGACATGTGGTCGTCGACAGCGCCGCGCAGTCGCTCGAGGGCCTGCGCGATGGCGCCACGCTGCTGGTCGGCGGGTTCGGCGGTGCCGGCCTGCCGCGCGCCATCATCCAAGCCGTGCTGGCGCTGGGCGTGCGCGAACTCACCGTGATCTCCAACAACGCGGGTGCCGATGCGGACGACCTGTCGCTCTGGTTCACGGCCGGCATCGTGCGCAAGATCGTCTGCTCGTACCCGCGCAGCGCCAAGGCCTTCACCGTGGCCTACCGCGCCGGCACGGTCGAGCTCGAGCTGGTGCCGCAGGGCACGCTGATCGAGCGCATCCGCTGCGGCGGCGCGGGCATCGGCGGCTTCTATTCGCCGGTGGGCATCGGCACCGTGCTGACCGAGGGCAAGCGCGTGGAACGCATCGACGGGCGCGACTACGTGCTCGAGAAGCCGCTGCGCGCCGACTTCGCGCTGCTCAAGGGCAGGCAGGCCGACACCATGGGCAACATCGTCTACAACAAGACGGCGCGCAACTACTCGCCGGTGATGGCCACCGCGGCCGACACGGTGGTGTTCGAGGTCGACGAGATCGTGCCGGTCGGCGGCCTCGATCCCGAATGCATCGTGACGCCCTGCATCTTCGTCGACCGCGTCTTCCTGGGAGATCGGGGATGAACAGACTCACGCGCGAACAACTGGCCGCGCTGGCGGCCTCCCAGCTGCCGCCGCGCAGCTTCGTCAACCTCGGCATCGGTTTTCCGACGCTGGTGTCGGACCACATCACCGAAGCCTCGGGCGTGATCACGCACAGCGAGAACGGCATCCTGCACATCGGGCCGCGGCCGGCGCCGGGCGCGGAGGACCGCGACCTGATCAACGCAGGCAAGACACCCGTCACCATCCTGCCGGGCGGCTCCTACTTCGACACCGGCCTGTCGTTCGCGATGATGCGCGGCGGCCACCTCGACATCGCCATCCTCGGCGCCTACCAGGTCAACGCGCGCGGCGACATCGCCAACTGGAGCATGGGCCTCGATGGCTCGGCGCCGCCGGCCGTGGGCGGCGCGATGGACCTGGCCGTGGGCGCGAAGTCGATCTGGGTGCTGATGGAGCACCAGACGAAGGAGGGCGAGTCGCGCATCGTCGAGGCCTGCACCTTCCCGCTGACCGCCGTGGGCGTGGTGCGGCGCATCTTCACCGACCTGGCCGTGATCGAGGTCGAGCCCGACGGGCTGGTGGTGAGCCGCATGGTCGACGGTCTCTCGTTCGAACGGCTGCAGGCGTTGACCACCGCGCCGCTGCGACTGGCCAGGTCTCTCCTCGCATGAACGCACAACCACTTCGCCTCGAACCCGATCCATCCATGCCATTCCGCGTCGCCGATCTCCTTGCCGACAGCCTCGCCCTTCACGGCGTGCAGCGCGCCTTCAGCGTGCCGGGCGAGAGCTTTCTTCCCTTGCTCGATGCGCTGTACGGCCGCGAGGACTTCGATCTCATGACCTGCCGCCACGAAGGCTCGGCCAGCCTCGCGGCGGCGGCCGATGCGCGGCTGACGGGCATGCCAGGCGTGGTGATGGTGAGCCGCGGGCCGGGCCTCGCGAACGCTACCATCGGCATCCACGTAGCCTCGCAGGAGGCGCTGCCGCTGGTGGTGCTGGTCGGGCAGGTCGACCTGCCGAACCTGGGGCGCGACGCGGTGCAGGAGATCGATGCGGCGCGCCTGTTCGGGCCGATGGCGAAGTGGACCGCCCGCATCCATCTCGCGTCGCAGGCCGCCGAGACCCTGGCGCGCGCCTTCTCGACCGCGGCCAGCGGCACGCCGGGCCCGGTGATCGTCGAGCTGCCCGAAGACCTGCTGGCCCAGGAGATCCCCCGATGCGCCGCCACGCGCTTCGGCGTCGCGCGACCCGAGCCGTCGGCGCAGGCCATGGACGATGCCGCCGCGCTGCTCGCGCGGGCCGAGCGGCCGGTGCTCATCGTCGGTGGCGAAGCCTGCGCCGATGGCGCCTTCAGGCAGCAACTGGTCGCGCTCAGCGAGGCCTGGCAGTTGCCGGTCGCGGTCACGAACAAGAACCAGGATCTTTTTCCCAACACGCATCCGCACTGGCTCGGGCAACTGGGCTTCTTTCCCTCCGCCGTCCACACGGCGCTGTTCGCGCAGGCCGACCTCGTCGTCGGCATCGGCACGCGGCTCGGCGATGTGTCGACGCAGGGCTTCACCGTTCCGCGCCAGTCGCCCGACGCGCAGAGGCTGCTGCATGTGTACCCCGATGCCGGCGCGATCGGCCGCCACTTCGCGACCACGCTCGGCGTGGTGTCGACCGCGCGCGCTTTCGTGGACGCGCTGCTGCGCATCACGCCGCCGTCCACCGACCGGAGCGAATGGCTGCGCGCGGGCCTGTATGCGCGCGACGCGGCGCACAGCTGGAACGAAGCCCGCGTGCCCGCGCAGGACGTGCTGGGCCATGTGATCAACGCCGTGCGCGGCGCGATGCGCGACGACACGATCCTCACGACCGACTCGGGCAACTTCGCCGCCTGGGTGCATCGCGCGCTGCGGCTCGGGCCGTCGAACCGTCTGCTCGGCTCGGCCTGCGGCGCGATGGGCATGGGCGTGCCCGCGGGCCTGGCCGCGGGCCTGCGCCATCCTCGGCGGCAGGTGATCGCCTTCTGCGGCGACGGCGGCTTCCTCATGAGCGGCAACGAGCTCGCGACCGCGGTGGACCGCGGCATCGACCTGAAGATCGTCGTCGCCAACAACGCCTCGTACGGAACGATCCGCTCGTTCCAGGAGCGCTCCTATCCGGGCCGCGTCAGTGGCACCGACCTGCGCAACCCCGACTTCGCCGCGCTCGCCCGGGCTTTCGGCGCCTCGGGCCATGTGGTGCGGCATGCGGACGAGGCCGCGCAGGTCATGGCCGAGGCATTGGCCGTGCGCGGCCCGGCCGTGATCGAGGTGCGCTGCGCCACCCACTACGCGCTGGCCGACTCGCTGCGGTCGGCCCTTTGAAGACGAACCCAAGGAATCCCATGTTCAACGCGATCCACCTGACCCAGCAGGACGGCAAGACACTGGCCACCGTGAAGGCCCTCGAGGCCTCGGCGCTGCCCGAGGGCGACGTCACGGTCGACGTCGAGTTCTCGAGCCTCAACTACAAGGACGCGCTCGCCATCACCGGCCGTGGCCCGATCGTGCGCCAGTGGCCGATGGTGCCTGGCATCGACTTCGCGGGCACGGTCGGCGAGAGCGCGTCGCCCGACTTCAAGGCCGGCGACAAGGTGATCCTCACGGGCTGGGGCGTGGGCGAAGGCCATTGGGGCGGGCTGGCACAGAAGGCGAGGGTGCCGGCCTCGTACCTGGTGGCGATGCCGGCGGGCCTCACGAGCCGCCATGCGATGGCGATCGGCACCGCGGGCCTGACGGCCATGCTGTGCGTGCTCGCGATCGAGCGCGACATCGGACCGCAGGCCGGCGAGGTGCTGGTGACCGGCGCCAACGGCGGCGTGGGCAGCTTCGCCGTCAGCCTGCTGGCCAGGCGCGGCTTCCGGGTCGTGGCCGCCACGGGCCGCCCGCAGGAGGCCGCGCGGCTGAAGGCACTGGGCGCGCACGAGGTGATCGGCCGCGAGCTGCTGTCCGCGCCGGGCAAGCCGCTGCAGAGGGAGCGCTGGGCCGCAGTCGTCGACTGCGTGGGCAGCCATACGCTGGCCAATGCCTGCGCCGCCACGAAGTACGGCGGCGTGGTCGCGGCCTGCGGGCTGGCGCAGGGCATGGACTTCCCGTCGACCGTCGCGCCCTTCATCCTGCGCGGCGTGACGCTCGTGGGCATCGACAGCGTGAAGGCCGGGCTGCCCCGGCGCCTGGAGGCCTGGACCCAGTTGCAGCGCACCCTGGGCGCGGACGAAACGCTCGCGATGACCGCGACCATCGGCCTCGCGCAGGCGATTCCCGCCGCGCAGGACCTGATCGACGGCAAGGTCGCCGGGCGCCTGATCGTCGACGTGAACGCCTGATCGGATCGCGTGGACTCCCTCGACCGCCAGCTGCGGTACTTCCTCAAGATCGCGAGCCTGAAGTCGCTCTCGCGCGCCGCCGAGGCGCTGGACCAGACCCAGCCCGGCCTGAGCCGCCAGTTGGCGACGCTCGAGAGCTGCCTCGGCCAGCCGCTGTTCGTGCGCAACGGGCGCGGCGTGGAGCTGACGGAAGCCGGTCGCGGCCTGAAGGAGAAGACCGAGGCCGCCTACCGCAGCATCGACGCCGCGGTCGACTGCGTGCGCAAGCACGACGGCGTGTCGCAGGGCACGGTGCGGGTGGCGGCGGTCCATACCCTGAGCTACTACCTGCTCGGCGAGATCGTGGCGCGCTTCTCGGCCGAATGCAGCGACGTCGCGCTGTCGCTGATGTGCCGCAGTTCGTCGGACGCGGCCGAGCTGGTGGAGAACGGCAAGGCCGACATCGGCCTGGTCTACGACACGGCCGTCGCCTCGCAAACGCTGGACACGCGGCCGCTGTTCGACGACGAGATGTGCCTGATCGCCACGCGCGACAGTGCCCATGGCGAGACCATCGACCTCACGGAGGAGCGGCCGAGGCTGGTGGCTTTTCCGGCCCACTATGCGCTCGGCAAGATGGTGCGCCAGGGCAGCTTGAAGCTGCCGATCGTCGCCGAGGCCGAGACCGTCGACACCCTGGTCAAGCTGGTCGCCGCGGGCATGGGCGCCTGCATCCTGCCCACCCGCATGCCCGACAAGCTGCTGCAGGACAACGACCTGCGCAAGGTCCGCATCGAACGGCCGCTGATGCGCCGGCGCGTGGTCGTGATCACGCGCGCGGGCAAGCCGCAATCGCCGCTGGTCCAGCGGCTGGTCGACATGGTGCTGGCGGCCGTGCCCTGAACGCCGCGCCTCTTCCTTCCACCCCCACACTTTCTCTCCATCGAACCATGACCCCAGAACTTCGCAGCAAGGAATACTTCGACGAGCGCGCCACCCGCGAGATGGCGCAGCACCTGGCGGGCGCGCCGCGCACCATGAAAGAGACGCTGGCCTATGCCTGCCGCATCCTCGCGATGACCGGCCAGGAGGCCGGGCTCGCGGGCCAGATCAGCGCGCGCTCGGAACGCCCCGGCGCCTACTGGACCTTGCGCTTCGGCCTCGGCTTCGACGAGGCCACGCCCGAGGACTTCATCGAGGTCGACCAGGACCTGAACACCCTGACCGGCACCGGCATGCCCAACCCCGCCACGCGCTTCCACCTGTGGGTGTATCGCGCACGGCCCGACGTGCAGTCGATCATCCACACCCACTCGCCCTGGGCCTCGGCGCTCGCGGCCGCGCGCCAGCCGCTGGTGATCTCGCAGATGGACATGACGCCGCTGCACGAGGACTGCGCCTTCCTCGGAGAATGGCCCGGCGTTCCGATCGCCGACCAGGAGGGCGTGATCATCTCGGGCGCGCTCGGCAGCAAGCGCGCCATCGTGCTCGCGCACCACGGCTACCTCACGGCCGGCCAGACCATCGAGGAGGCGACCTACCTGTCGGTCTACCTCGAGCGCGCCGCGCGCATGCAGATCCGCGCCCAGGCCTTCGGCCCGCTGACGCCGGTGGACGACGTGCTCGCGCGCGAGGCGCACGACTACCTGCTCAAGCCCTCGATCGTCAACGCCACCTTCGACTACTGGTGCCGGCAGACCCGTGGCGCCCCGGCGCCGCTCGACTGCTGAGCCCCCGGCCCCGCTGCGCCGACGCTAAGATCGACCGCATGGACACCACAGACACATGGCGCTGAATCTCAAGTTCCTGCGGGTGCAGAGCGGGTTGACGCTCGAGCAATTGGCCAGCGACTCCGGACTCACGCGCAGCTACCTGTCGAAGGTGGAGCGCGGCATCTCCAAGCCGTCCATCGAGTCGGCGCTGAAGATCGCGAGTGCGCTGGGCGTCACCGTCGAGAACCTGTTCGGCCGCTCCACCGTGGCCGATGCCGTATCCATCGTGCGCGCGCCCGCGCCGTCGGAGGAAGAGGCCCGCACCTACATGTCGCTGGTCGCCGGCGTCAGCCAGGGCCGGCTGATGCGCGCCTTCGTGTTGCGCCCCGGCGAGCGCGCGGGCGGCCACAGCAAGATCATGAGCCACCACGACGGCGAGGAGATCCTCTACGTGCTGACCGGCCGCATCGAGCTGCAGATCGGCAACCGCAAGGAGATGCTCAACGTGGGCGACTGCGTGCAGTTCGACTCCACCATCGCGCACAAGCTGCGTTCGGCCGATGGGGAGGATGCGTCGGTGCTGGTGGTGATCGTCGCGAAGTAGCGGCGGCCTCGCCTACTTTCTCGCCGCGGACTTCCGCGCCCCGCCGCCCGCGCCCACCGCGGCGGCAATGGCGACGATGCGCTCGACCATCGGATCGCGCGTCCGCGCGCTCCATGCGACCGCGATGGTCACGACGTCGACCTGTTCCTTCAAGGGCTTGATCGCGACCCGCTCGCCGCCGAGCTCCTGCAGCCCCAGCGGCACCAGCGCGATGCCCTGGCTGCAGCCGACCATGGCGATCTGCGAGGTGACCGAGCGCGACTCGTGCAGGATGCGCGGCGTGAAGCCGTGCGCGCGGCAGGCCGCGACGATGCCGTCGAAGAAGCTCGGGCTCACCGCGCGCGGGAACATGATGAATTCCTCGTCCGCCAGCTCGCGCAGCGCGATGGTCTTGCGCGCGGCCAGACGGTGCCACGCGGGCAGGGCGACGCCGAGGCGCTCGGTGCGCAGCGGCCGCGCCTGCACCCCTTGCCCCGCGTCGCCCTCGATGCGCGCGAAGGCCACGTCGATCACGCCCTCGTCGAGCGCGAGCAGCGCCTCGGCACTGTCGATCTCGATCACCGAGATGCTCGCGTCCGGCACCTCGGCCTTCAGCTGCTCGATCACCGCGGGCAGGGGGCTGGCCATGGCCGTGGTGATGGCGCCGATGGTCAGCATGCGCCCGCGGCCGCGCAGCGCCTCCTGCACCGAGACCTCCACGCGGTCCATCTGGAACACCAGCTTCTTCACGGCCGGCAGGATGGCCGCGCCCTCGGCCGTGAGCTGCACGCCCTTGCTCGAGCGCTCGAAGAGCCGGACCTTGAGCGCGGCCTCCAGCACCTGGATCTGCTCGGTCAGCGGCGGCTGCGACATGCCGAGCCGCGCCGCGGCGCGCCGGAAGTGAAGTTCCTCGGCGACCACCGAGAAAAGGTAGAGATGGCGGAGCAGGCGGAAGTTGATCATCGATAGGCCTAGCGTATCAAGTTCTTCCCTTCTTGCGAATGGACGTATCGCACCCGGCCCCGGAACATCGGCTGTCCCTTGCACCCGTGAACGCCATGACGGACCCGATCGCCTCCCTCGGCGCCACCAGCCCCTGAAAGACCATGACCACCGACGCCCAACGACTCTCCCGCCTCGCCGACCTGGACACCAACACCGTGTCCGACGCGCTGGACTTCCTCGAACTGCCCGGCGCCACGGTGGGCCTGCGTCCGCTGTGGCAGTGCCCGACGATCGTCGGCCGCGCCTCCACCATCCAGCTGGCGCCCAAGCAGGCCAGCGGCGGCCTGACGGTGCATCCCATCACCAGCGTGATCGCCGAGAGCCAGGGCGACGACCGGATCCTCGTGATCGCCGGCGGCATCGAGGGTGTCTCGTGCTGGGGCGACATCGTCGCCAATGCCGCCACCATGAAGCACATCCGCGGCACGGTGATCGACGGCTTCAGCCGCGACATCGAGGGCAGCGAGGCCATCGGCTACCCGGTGTACGGCCGCGGCGTGACCATGGTCAGTGCCCGCAACCGCCTGGTGCAGACGGGCTCGGGCGCGCCCGTGAAGGTCGCGGGCGTCGAGGTCGCGCAGGACGACTTCGTGATCGCCGATCGCTGCGGCTGCGTGTTCGTGCCGGCCGCGCGCATCGACGAGATCCTCGACATCGCGGAACGAACGGCCGCGAACCAGGCTGGCATGGTGGCGCGGATCCGCGCCGGCCAGTCGGTGGCCGAGGCCATGCACGACAGGCACTTCGCGGCGGTGATGGAAGAGCGCCAGCCCGCCGAGGCGCGATAGACCGATCCACATCGTCCAGTCCTCCGAGGTATTCCATGAGAAAAATCGCAATCCTCCTGGCGGCCGCGCTCGCGCTGGGCAGCGCCGCCGAAGCGCCGGCCCAGACCCTCGAGCGCATCCGCAGCACGGGCGTGGTCACGCTCGGCGTGCGCGACAGCTCGCTGCCGATGTCCTATGTGCTGGGCAGCGACCAGGCAGTGGGCTTCCAGGTCGACATTTGCCAGCGGATCGTCGACGCGATCAGGAAGCAGCTGAACCTGCAGAAGCTCGAGGTCCGCTACCAGGTCGTGACCTCGCAGAACCGCGTGCCGCTGGTGAAGAACGGCGCGGTCGACCTCGAATGCGGCTCCACCACCAACAACCAGGCCCGCCAGCAGGACGTCGCCTTCACGCTCACCACCTACATCGAGGAGGTGCGCATGGCGGTGCGCGCCACCTCGGGCATCCGCTCGATCAAGGACCTCGAAGGCAGGACCGTGGTGGCGACCACGGGCACGACCTCGGTCCAGCATCTGCGCCGCAACAGCCGCGCCACCGGCCTGAAGTTCAACGAGATCCTCGGCAAGGACCACGCCGAGAGCTTCCTGATCCTCGAATCGGGCAAGGCCGACGCCTGGGTGATCGACGCGGGGCTGCTCAATGCGTCGATCGCCAATGCGAGGAAGCCGGCCGACTTCGCCGTGGTGGGCGAGGTGCTCAACACCGAGCCGCTGGCGATCATGCTGAGCAAGGACGACGCGCCGCTCAAGGCGCTGGCCGACCGGACCCTGCGCGACATGATGCGTTCGGGCGAGATGAAGACGCTGTGGAACAAGTGGTACGCCGAACCCATTCCGCCGCGCAACGTACGACTGAACATGGCGCCGCCCGCCGCGCTGCAGAAGCTCTGGCAGGACCCCAACGACCTGCCGATGGAAAGCTACGCGGCCGCGCGATAGACCACCACACCCAGCGAGCACACCGTGACCCTTTCCAACTTCGACATCGGACCCGTCCCTCAACTGGCGCCCGAGGCGCTGACCGCCGCGCTGCGGGACGTCGTCACGCCGCACCTCAGCGACAACCTGCGGCGCCTGTCGGGCATCGTCGGCCTGCAGCGCTTCCACCGCGCGCGCAAGCTGGTCGGCACCGCTTTCACTATCAAGGCGCGGCCCGGCGACAACCTGCTGATCTATCGAGCGCTCAAGGACATCGAGCCCGGCCATGTGCTCGTGATCGATGGCGCGGGCGATCCGCACAACGCGCTGGTCGGCGAACTGATCATGCTCTACGCGATGCAGCGCGGCTGCGCGGGCTTCGTGATCGACGGCGCGATCCGCGACACGCGCGCCTTCTTCGAGGCCGACTTCCCATGCCACGCACGCAGCAGCACGCATCGCGGGCCCTACAAGTTCGGCCCCGGCTCCATGAACCGCGACGTCTGCGTCGGCGGGCAGGTGGTGCATCCGGGCGACGTGGTGGTCGGCGACGAGGACGGCGTGGTCTGCTTCGATCCCGCGGACGGGGAGCGCCTGCTCGCGGCCGTCGCGCAGACCGCCCGGGCCGAGGACGCGATCAAGGCGGAGATCGCCACCGGGCGCGTCGAACAGGGCTGGCTCGACCGGACCCTGTCGGCGCACGGCCTCTGACATCCATCACCACACTCCCAGTGAAAGCCATTCCCATGCAACAAGAAGACAAGGACCTCGTGGCCCTGTTCGAAGGCCTCGATACCCCCGGCGTTTCGGACGCCATGGACAAGCTCGGCCTGCCGGGCCACTGCTTCGGCCTCGCGCCGCTGGCCGACTACGCCGGCGTGACCGTGGGGCCCGCCTTCACGGTGAAGTACGTTCCGGCCAGCACGCCCGCGGGCTCGGTCGGCGACTTCATCGACGACGTGGCCGAGGGCGACGTGCTCGTCATCGACAACGGCGGACGCACCGACTGCACGGTCTGGGGCGACATCATGACCCAGTACGCGGGCCGGCGAAGAATCGCCGCCACCGTGATCGACGGCGTCTGCCGCGACGTGTCGAAGGCATTGAACGACGGCTACCCGTTGTTCACGCGCGGGCGCTTCATGCGCACCGGCAAGGACCGCGTGCAGGTCGAGGGCGTGAACCTCCCCGTGTCCATCGGCCAGGCCCGCGTGGTCGCGCGCGACATCGTGGTGGCGGACGCGAACGGCGTGCTGGTGGTGCCGCGCGCGCGGGCCCGCGAGGTCGCGGAACTCGCGCGCCGGATCGAGACCGCCGAGTCGCAGATCCGCGCCTGGATCGAGCAAGGCAAGACGCTCGGCGAAGCGCGCGCGGCGATGGGCTACCACACGCTGCAGCGGAAGACGCCATGAGCGACGCCAGTGCAGCGGCGTCGGTCGCGCGATTGAACGTGCATCTCGCGGCCGCGCAGCCCTCCGCGACCTACCGGATGATGGACCGGGTGGCGGCGCGACGCGCGGGCGGTGCCAGCATCGTCTCGCTGTCGGCCGGCGAGCCCGACTTCGACACGCCCGCGCACATCGGCGACGCGGCCGTGGCGGCCATCCGCGAGGGCCATACGCGCTACACGCAGGTCGCGGGCCTGCGCGCGCTGCGCGAAGCCGTCGCGGCCAAGTTCCGGCGCGAGAACGGCTTGGACGTCGGCTGGCAGGACACGATCGTCTGTTCAGGCGGCAAGCAGGTGATCTTCAACGCGCTCGCGGCGACCTTGAACCTCGGCGACGAGGTGATCGTGCCGGCGCCTTACTGGGTCAGCTACCCCGAGATCGTGCAGTTGTGCGGCGCCAGGCCGATCGTGGTGCCTTGCGGTAGCGAGTCCGGCTTCAAGCTTGGGCCCGAAGCGCTGGAGGCCGCGATCACGCCGCGCACCCGGTGGCTGATCCTCAACTCGCCGAGCAATCCGACGGGCGCCGTGTACACGCTCGCGGAACTGCGCGCGCTCGCCGAGGTGCTGCTGCGCCATCCCCAGGTGCTGGTGCTGGCCGACGACATCTACGAGCACCTGGTCTTCGACGGGCTGGCCTTCCACACGCTGGCCCAGGCCGAACCCCGCCTCGCCGCGCGCACGCTGACGATGAACGGCGTGTCGAAGGCCTATGCCATGACCGGATGGCGGATCGGCTTCGGCACCGGCCCGCGCTGGCTGCTCGATGCCATGGAGAAGCTGCAAGGCCAGCAGACCTCGGGGGCCAGTTCGATCTCGCAGCATGCGGCGCTCGCGGCGCTGAACGGACCGCAGGACTTCATCGCGCATTCGCGCGCCGCCTTCGAGCGGCGCCGCGATCAGCTGGTCGCGGCGCTGAACGCCACGCCGGGCCTGCGCTGCGACAGGCCGTCGGGCGCCTTCTATGCCTTCGTCTCGTGCGAGGCACTGATCGGCCGGACGACCGCGGCCGGTACCGTGCTGGCCAGCGACGAGGACCTTGCGCTCGCGCTGCTCGACGAGGCGGATGTGGGCGTGGTCCACGGCGCGGCCTTCGGGCTGGCGCCGTACTTCCGCATCGCCTATGCGCTCGACGACGCATCGCTCGACATGGCCTGCCGGCGCATCGACCGCTTCTGCCGCGCGCTGCGCTGAGCCGGGCTCAGGGCAGCAGCCAGGCCTGCATCCACACCGCCACCGCATCGAGCATCTGCTCGATCACCTGCGCGTCCGTCAGGCCCGATTTCTTCGGCACATGAAAGCCATGGTCGGCGGCCGCGTATTCGTCGACGCTCGCCCTGTCACCGAGCGAATCGACGACCTGCGCGAAGCAGGACGGTTCCGCGAGCTTGTCCTGCGCGCCGTGCACGAACAGCATCGGCACGTCGACCTCGTGGAGGTGCGCCGCGCGATCGATCGAGGGCTTGCCGGCCGCGTGCAGCGGGAAGCCGAGGAAGACCAGCCCGGCCACCTCGGGCAGCAGGCCCAGTGCCTGGGCCTGCGAGGTCATGCGCCCGCCGAAGGACTTGCCGCCCGCGAACAGGGGCAGCCCCTGGAAATGCGCGGCAGCGCCGGCCACGGCCGCGCGCACCGTGGCATGCGCGAGCGGCGGTGCATCGGGCCGCTTCGAACCGCGTTCCATGTACGGGAACTGGTAGCGCAGGCAGGCCATACGGCGCTCGGCGAGGCCCTGCGCCACGGTCTCCATGAACGCGTGCGTCATGCCCGCGCCCGCGCCGTGCGCGAGCACGAGGGCGAAGCGCGCATCGTCGGCCGCATCGATCAGGCCCGACACGCGCAGCTCGGCATCGACCTCGATCGTGATCTTTCTCGACGTGCTCATGCGGCGACCTCGACGGGTGGGAGTCCGAACAGCCGCCGGCTGTTGGCGCTGCAGGCCGCGATGACCTCGGCCACATCGCGTTCGAGCAGTTCGGCCACGCCCGCGGCAACCCAAGGCAGGTACGCCGGTTCGTTCGGCTTGCCGCGCAGGCCCGCGTTCTTCGGCATCAGGTAGGGCGCGTCGGTTTCGAGGTGCAGCCGGTCCAGCGGAATGGCGGGGATGGCCGCGCGCAAGGCCTGGCCGCGCTGCAGGTCCGTCACCCAGCCCGTGATGCCGATGTCGAGGCCCATCGCGAGAAAGGCCTCGGCTTCGGCGCGGTCGCCGGTGAAGCAGTGCACCACGCCGTGCGCGCCATCGGCCACCACGGGCGCGAGCATGTCGTGGAAATCGGCGAAGGCATCGCGGCAGTGCAGGAACAGCGGCTTGCCGGTCCGCGCGGCCATCGAGAGCTGCCGGTCGAAGGCCGCGCGCTGCGCCTCGGGCGTCGAGAAGTTGCGGTTGTAGTCGAGGCCGCATTCGCCGACCGCCACGACCTCGGGGCAGCGCCACAGTTCGGCCAGCTGCTCGAAGGTGGCGGCGTCGAAGGACTTCGCGTCATGCGGATGCACGCCCGCGGTCGCGAAGACCACGCCCCGATGCGCCCGCGCCAGCTCGAGTGCGCACAGGCTCGAGGCGAGCGAGGTGCCCGTGGCCAGGATCTGCGCCACGCCCGCGGCCTTGGCACGCGCCAGCAGCGGCGCGGTGATCGACGCCAACTGGCCCGAATGGAAGTTGACGCCGATGTCGACGAGGGAAGGGGAGGCGGCTTTCGCTTCGATGCTCATGCATCGATGGTACGAGAACACCGCGCGTGCACGCGGTGCCCGCGCAAGCTGCGGCCCTCAGCTGCAGCTGTAGCTCGCCGCCGCGTTCACGTCGCCCGAGCCCTTGTACTTCGGGTACTTGGGGTACTGGCAGGCGGGCATGCTGCGGGCCGTGCCACCGCTGGTGAAGCTGTAGGTCAGCTGCGTGGGCGCGTCGGCGTTCTCCACCCAGCCCATGATGGCCGAGGCCCAGTCCACTTCCTGCAGGCTGCCGCCGGCGCCATACCCGCCGCCTGGAACGATGAAGAAGCGCGTGGCGCTGTTCGGATCGGCGAGCCCCAGCGACTTCGCGATGCCCGTCATGGTGGTCCAGTTGCGGTAGTGGTCGTTCGGCGACAGCAGCGCGTCGCTGCCGGCGTGCCAGGAGATCAGCTTGCGGCCCGAGGCCACGTAGCTGGCGATGGCGGCCTTGTCGTGGTCGGCACCGATGCGCGCCAGGCCCGCGCCGAGCATGTAGTAGTCGGTCTCGAGCTGGAAGCCCGCCTGCTTGGCCGGCGTGAGCCAGGCGGGGTCGCCGCTCGCGAGCAGCGCGAAGCCGCCGCCGAGCCCGCCCCAGCCGAGCCCGAGGCCGTTGCCCCACGAATAGCCCGAGAGTACGGTCGAGCCGTTCGAGAGCTTGAGCGGCGACAGGAAGGACTGGAGCGTGCCCACCTGCGCGGCGCTCAGGCAGAGGGCCGGATCGCTGCTCGCGCCCGCCACGCCACACTGCAGCACGGCCGGATCGAAGCTGCAGGCCTGCGGATTGCCGATCAGGCTGTCGCTGGCGCCGTCGAGCGCATCGCAGGCCGACAGTGCGGCCGCATAGGCCGCGCCGGTCTGCGCGGGGCTCAGCGCCGCGGGCGTGCCGGTCAGCGAGGCCGCGCGCAGCCAGGCGCCGGTCTGGCCCGCCATGTCCATGGTCTCGCAGCCCGCGACGATGCCGTCGAACTCCTGCGGCCAGCGCTGCGCGGCGATGTAGGCATTGCGTCCGCCGTTGGAGCAGCCGTTGAAGTAGCTGTGCGTCGGCGCCTTGCCGAAGAAGGCCTGCGCGACGGCCTTGCCGAAGCGCACCGTGGTGCCCACCGCGGCATAGGCATAGTCGGTCGCCGATTGCTGGCCCTCGGGCGTGCCGCTGGCCCAGACGCCGGGGGCGGCCTGCGCGGGCACGCTCGCGCGGTTGCCGCCGTTCGAGGCCGCATACACCGCGCCCTTCAGCGCGAGCGTGGGATCGACCGCCGTCACCGCGCCGCCGCCGTCCTTGGTCACCGCCGAGGCGATGCGTCCGTCGAAGCCACCGCCACCTTGTTGCCAGTAGCGGCCGGTCCAGTTGTCGGGCACGTCGATCTCGATGTCGAGGAAGGGCGCGCGCGTGCCCAGCACCTGGCAGAAGCCCGAGGCGTTGACAGCGGTCTTGGCTTCGAAGCGCGCGGTCTGCGTGACCGTGACGCCCGCCAGCACCTGGCCCTTGAGGCCGTTGCAGGTGCTCTTGAGCTGCTCGACGCTGGGGCCCGACGGACCCGCGGGCGGCGGCGCGGCCGGTGCGGGCGCGGGCGCCGGAATCGGGAGGAAGCCGCTGCCTCCGCCGCCGCCGCCCCCGCAGCCTTGCAGGGCCAGGCCGGCGGCCATCAGCAGGCCCGCCGACAGCAGGGCACGGTTCACACACTTCTCGTCGCGCATGGTTGTCTCCGATATTTTGATGGGTGCCGGATGGCCGGCGGATCTCGCTCGATGGGCTTCGTCGTCCGGCCGATGTGGATCGACCAAGAAAACCAACCGACCGGTCGGTTTGGAAGCCGCGCAAGGCTAACGCAGCAGCGCGGATACGGGCAAGCGGCAAAGGCTCGGGACTAACCCCTAAGATCGCGGACCGCGTGGCCTCGCGCGCAGCCCTTCATTGCCACCCATGACCGTTGACACCGCTTCCTCCCGCCCCAACGACCAGCGCAGCCTGATCGCCAGGGCCGCCGCCGAGCTGTTCGCCCGCAAGGGCTATGCGGCGACGTCGATGAACGAGATCGCCGAGGCCAGCCACCTGTCCAAGCCCGGCCTCTACCACCACTTCAAGGACAAGGCCGAGGTGCTGCTTCACATCGCCGACGGCCATGTGTCGCGCCTGGTCGACATCGTCACGGGCGTGGAAGCGCTGCAGCTCGCGCCCGACGAGCGGCTGCCCGAGCTGATCGAGGCCTTCATGGCCGAGTACGCCGAGGCGCAGCACGAGCACCGCGTGCTCACCGAGGACGTGCGCTTCCTGGCGCCCGAGGCGCAGGCGCGCGTGCTCGACAAGGAGCGCACGGTGGTGCGGGTGTTCGCCGACGCCATCGCCGCCACGCGCCCCGACCTGCACGCCTCGCAGCTGCACAAGCTGCTGACGATGTTCCTGTTCGGCATGCTCAACTGGATGTTCACCTGGTTCAAGCCCGGGGGACGCTTCTCCTACGACCAGATGGCACCGATCGCGACGCAGCTGTTCCTCAACGGCATCACGGGGCTGCAGGTCGCGCCGGCGAAGAAGACGCCGAAGGCGCGCAAGCCGTGATCGGCTGATCGGCCCCATCGCGCGTCTCGCTGTCATGGATATCGCGAAGGGCGGGCCGCTCAATCGAGCTTGATGCGGCCGCTCGCGAGCAGCGCGCGGTGGCGCGCGATCTCGGCGGCGATGGTGCGCTGCATTTCCACGGGATCGCCCGAGGCGGGCTCGAAGCCCTGCGCGACCAGGGACTGGCGCAGCTTCGGGCTGGCCAGCGCGCGCTGCCAGGCCTGCAGGACTTCGCGCCGCGCCGCCGCCGGCGTGCCGCTGGGCAGCACCAGGCCGACCCAGGAGTGGTACTGGTAGCTGCGCAAGGCCGGCACGCCGGTTTCGGCGTAGCTCGGCACCTCGGGCAGCATCGCCCAGCGTTGCGAGGACGTGGCCGCCAGCGCGCGCACGCGGCCGCTCTGCACGAGCGGGACGATGGGCGCGGTGGCGTAGAGCATCAGGTCCACTTCGCCGCCCGCCAGCGCATTCATCGCCTGCGCCTCGCCCTTGTAGGGGATGTGCCGCGCGTCGATGCCGAGCGTGCGCAGCAGCTCCTCGCTCTGCAGATGCAGGCTGGTGCCGATGCCGAAGGAGCCGTAGGTCAACTCGCCCGGATGCGCCTTCGCATACCGCACCAGCTCGGCCATGTCGGCCACCGGCAGGTCGGCGCGCACGGCCACCACGCCGGCATTGGTGGCCACGATGCCCAGCGCATCGAAGTCGTTCAGCGGGTCATAGCCGGGCGCCTTGTCGAGCACCGGGTTGACCGAGGCGATGGAGGGCGAGACCGCGATCAGCGTGCGGCCGTCGCGCGGTGCGCGCAGGGCCGCCTGCACGCCGATCTTGCCGGCCGCGCCCAGGCGGTTGTCGACCAGCACGGGATGGCCGAGCGCGGCCGCGAGTTCGGGGGCGAGCAGCCGCGTGACGCGGTCGATCGGGCCGCCGGGTGGCGCGGGCACGATGATGGTCGAGACCTGCGGTGCGGCGGCGCAGGCCGTGCCGAACAGCAGGCCCGCCGCGAGCAGCAGGGCCGTGCGGCGCTTCGCGGTCCGCCGAGGTGCAGGGGGCTCCTGCGGCTTGTCTCTTCTTGTCATGCGGGCATCGTAGGCATGCCCTCTCATATTCGGAAATACCTTTTGGCGTCACATTTCCATATGCCGCGAGTATGGCTGCGTCGATGCCATGTGCTGCTTCACGCGCCGTGCAGGTACTGCGTGGGGGTGGTGCCGAGGCTGCGATCGAACAGCGCAACGAATGCACCGATGTTGCAATACCCGCCGCTTCGCCGCCGCGGCGCCCCCGCTCAGTGCGATGCCAGCACGTGCGCCTGGTACGACACGTCGAGCAGCTTGCCCTTCTGCACGTAGTAGCGGTCGAGCCGCCACTCCTTGAGGATGTCGAGGGTCAGATCGAAGCTCTTGAGCTTCAGCGCATAGAGGCTGGCCAGGGAGAAATCGACATCCGATTCCAGCGCCAGGACCAGCCGTGCCAGGGTCAGGGACTCCTCGCTGTTCGGGTCGGCCGTGATGAGCCGGCGTGCTTCCTTGATCGCGTTCATGGAGGTCCTTCGTCGCGCTCGTTCGAGCGCTGTCGCGGTGGTGAAACGCAACCCTGGCTTGTGATGCACTTCTGCGAGGCCGTCTGCTCCGCGTCGGGATTCGGCCCGCCAAGGTCTTGGAGCGGGAAGAGGCAGTCTAGCACCGCGTTTCCGGCGGCCGGACGCGCTGGAACGGCCCTTACACTGCCGCCCATGCGTACGCCGGGCGCCACCTCCACCCCGTCGGGCCAAGTGCCCGGGCCCGCCGACTCCCACGCCCAACTGGTCCGCGAGCGCCTGCTGCGCCGCATGTTCGTGATGGGCCCGCCCACGGTGCTGACGGCGCTGGCCTCGGCGATCGCGATGGCCGGCGTGTTCTTCGGGATGACGCGCGGCTTCGGCGCGCTGGCATGGGGCGTCGTGATCTGCACGCTGCTGTGCCTGCGGCTGGTGTTCATGCGCTGGAACGCGCGCCTCTATCCCGAGCCCGAGTTCACGCTGCGCCAGCCCGATGGCGCCTGGCGCTTCATGCTGCCGCTGGGTGCCTACATGTCGATGTGGACGCTGGCGCCCTGGGCTCTGATGCCGCCGGGCACCGAATCGCCGATGCGCATCCTGATCCTGCTGCTGGGCATGTTCGCGGTGCTGATGGGTTCGGTGCCGGTGATCGCCACCTGGCGCGCGATGGTGCCCGTGGTCACGATCCCGCTCACGCTGGGCGTGGTCACGCGCTTCGCCTGGATGGGCGGCACCGATGGCTGGTTCACCTGCGTGGTCGGGCTGCTGTTCGGCGGCTCGATGGCGCGCTACGCGCTGTCGCAGCACCAGCTGATCCGGCGCAGCCTGTCCGACCAGATCGACAAGGAACTGCTGAGCGAGCAGCTGCTGCGCCAGTCCTTCGAGCTGCAGCGGCTCAACCGCGAGCGCAGCCGCTTCTTCGCCTCGGCCAGCCACGACCTGCGCCAGCCAGTGCATGCGCTGGCGCTGTTCTCGCGCTCGCTCGAACGCGACCTGGCCGACCATCCGCTGGGCCCCGTGGCCGGCCGCGTGGTGCAGGCCACCGATGCGGTGAGCGGCCTGCTCAACGCGATGCTCGACATCTCGAAGATCGATGCCGGCACCGTGGTGCCGCAGCCGGTACGGATGGCGGTGGACCCGCTGTTCCTGCGGCTGTCGCAGATCTTCGAGCCGCGCACCCAGCAGGCGGGCCTCGCGCTGCGCTTCCACACCGCGCCCGAATGGCTGCAGACCGATGGCGACCTGCTGCTGCGCGTGCTGACCAACTTCGTCGACAACGCGCTCAAGTACACGCGCCAGGGCGGCATCCTCGTGAGCGCGCGGCCGCGTGGCGATCGCCTGCGGCTGGCCGTGTGGGACACCGGCCTGGGCATCGCGCCCGAGCACCTGCCGCATGTGTTCGACGAGTTCTACCAGGTCGACAACCCGCAGCGCGACGTCGCGCGCGGCCTGGGCATCGGGCTGGCGATCGTCAAGCGGCTGGTGGACCTGCTCGGCGGCGAGATCGGCGTGCGCTCGCGGCTCGGCCACGGCAGCGTGTTCTGGGTCGACCTGCCGCGCCGCCCGCCCGTGCCCACCGCCTTGCCCATCGCGCCCGCGGCCATGCCCGATACCGCGCAGGCCGACATCATCGAACTGCCGCTGGTGCCGCCGCGCGTGCTGCTGCTCGACGACGAGCAGCCGGTGGGCGAGGCGGTGCGCATGTGGCTCGCGCCCTACTGCGAGCGCATCGAGATCACCTGCCGGCTCGCCGATGCCAGTGCGCAGGTGCGCGCCACGCCCGACGGCTTCGACGCCTTCCTCATCGACTTCCGGCTCGCCGATCCGCAGGACGGCATCGAGGCGACCGCGGAACTGCGCCGGCTCGCCGGCCGCCGCGTGCCCACGATCCTGGTCACGGGCGATACCGATCCCGAGCGGGTGCGCGCGGCCTATGCCAGCGGGCTGGTCGTGATGTTCAAGCCGGTGCAGCCGGAGGTGCTGCTGCGAACGCTGCACCAGATCATTCGCGGCGCGCAGGACGAGCGCGCCGAGCGCCACGGTTAGGCCACGCGCTCCGCCGCCTCCAGCGTCTGCGAGATCAGCGTCGAGATCGTCATCGGCCCCACGCCGCCCGGCACCGGCGTGAGTGCCGCGCAGCGCTCGAGCAGCCCCTCGGTCCCGATGTCGCCGACGCCGCCCTCGTGGTAGCCGGCATCGATGACGATGGCGCCGTCGCGGATCCAGTCGCCGCGGATGAAGCGCGGCCGGCCGACGGCGCCGACGATCACCTCGGCGCGCCGCACCTCGTCGGCGAGGTTCGCGGTCTTCGAGTGGCACACGGTCACCGTCGCATCGGCGTTCAGCAGCATCATCGCCAGCGGCTTGCCGAGGATCGGGCTGCGGCCGACCACCACCGCGCGCTTGCCGGCGACGTCGATGCCGTAGTGCGCGAGCAGCCGCATGATGCCCGCGGGCGTCGCCGAGCCGAAGGCGGGCTGGCCCAATGCCATCCGGCCGAAGCCGTGGCTGGTGACGCCGTCCACGTCCTTGCGGATGGCGATGCGGTCGAAGCACTGCCGCTCGTCCACCTGCGCGGGAACGGGATGCTGCAGCAGGATGCCGTGCACCTGTTCGTCGGCGTTCAGTGCATCGATCTCACGCAGCACGTCCGCGGTCGTCGCGCGCGCATCGAGCGTCACGACGCGCGAATCCATGCCGACGCGGCGGCAGGCATTGCCTTTCATCCGCACGTAGGTCGCGGACGAAGGATCGTCGCCGACCAGGAGGGTCGCGAGGATGGGAGTGCGTTCGCCGTTCCTCGCTTTCAATGCGAAGACCCGCTGTCGCAGCGCCTCCTCGTTCGTGGTGGCGACCGACTTGCCGTCGAGCAGGATGCAGGGCGTCGGGGCGGTCATCGCGCACCTCCGGAGCGGAAGGGCGAAAGCCGGGGAAGCGAAAGGATGCGCCGGTGCGGCGCGGGCATGCGGACACTCATCGTCGGAACTCCTGAAAAGACGACAGACATGCCCAGGCGATCGGCGTGACGATGGCCGCGTTCCCCGATGGTGCTCCATCCGTTCGCCAGTTGCGCGGCGACGCGATTATCGGACAACGGCCGTGCGGCCCCTCTCGAGGAAGGCCGCCTAGGCCTTCGACCCCTCGTCGCGCAACCGCCGCCACAGCGTCGAGCGGCTGATGCCGAGAATGGCGCAGGCCTGGTCCTGATCTCCCTGGACCGACTGCAGCACCTCGCGCACCCGTTGCCGCTCCGCGGCCGTGCGCGCCCCCTTGAGCAGCCGATTGCGCGCGGGCGCCGGGCGCGCCTGCGTGCATTCGGCGAACACCTCGAGCAGCCGGGCGCGGTCCAGCCGGCCCTCGGGCGCCAGGTAGCCGTGGCAGGCCAGCAGGCGTTCGACGAGGTTCTCCAGTTCGCGCACATTGCCGGGCCAGCCGTAGCCCGCGGCCAGCTCCAGCAAGGCGGCGAGCCAGGCCGATGCCTGGTCCGCGGGCACACCCGCCGCGGGCGCGCGGCGCGACATCAGGCCCGCGGCCAGGGGCGCGATATCGGCGCCGCGTTCGCGCAGCGGTGGCGTCTCGATGCGCAGCACCGCGAGCCGGTAGTACAGATCGCGCCGGAACAGGCTTCGCTCCACCTGGGCCGCCAGGTCGGCATGGGTGGCCGCGATCACGCGCAGGTCGACCGGCACCGCCGCGGTGGCGCCCACGCGCAGCACCTCCCGCTCCTGCAGCACGCGCAGCAACCGGGTCTGCAGCGCCAGGGGCATGTCCCCGATCTCGTCGAGGAACAGGGTGCCCGTGTGGGCGGCCTCGATCAGGCCGGTCTTGCCGCCGCGCCGCGCACCGGTGAAGGCGCCTTCCTCGTGGCCGAACAGTTCGCTTTCGAGCAGGCTCTCTCCCAGCGCCGCGCAGTTCACGGCCAGGAAGGGCTGGGTGGCGCGCCGGCTCGCGCTGTGGATGCCCTGGGCCACCAGTTCCTTGCCGGTGCCGCTCTCGCCGACGATGAGCACGGTGGCGTCGCTGGCCGCGCACTGCCGCGCCAGCTCGCGCACGCGCCGTGCCGCGGCGCTGTCGCCCGCGAAGGCCTCGAGCCGGTAGCGCGTGGGCGCGCCGCGTTGCCGCTGGTTGGCGCGCAGGTGGCGGTCGGCGCGCTGGATCACGGCCGGGTCGCGGCACACCAGCAGCGCGCCGGTGACCTCGCCGCTCTCGACGATGGGCGCGCGCCGCACGACCAGCGTGCGCATGCCGATCTGCAGCACCTCCTCGACCGGGGCTTCGCCCAGGCGCAGGGTGGCGCCGAGGTCCAGCACGGGCTCGACCTCGCTCAGCGCGCGGCCGACCAGCTCCGCCACGGAAGCGCCGAGCAGCTGCGCCATGGCGGGGTTCAGCGCCTCGATGCGCTGGCGCAGGTCGACCGCGACCACGCCGTCCTGCAACTGGCCGAGGATGGTGCCGAGCCGCTCGTGGCGCGCGCGCTCGGCATGGCCGTGGCGTGCCAGGTGGAGGGCGTCCTGCAGCGCCTGGCGCACGGCGTCCTCGGAGTACATCAGCACGCTGGCGATGCCGGCCTGCTCGGCCAGGTCGGCCACCAGCCCGGGCGACACCACGGCCTCGATGCCGGCGGCGCGCAGGGCCTCCACGCAGGCCGGCGCGTCCTCCGGGCCGCGGTAGCTGAACTGCGCGATGCCCATGCCGAACAGGGCATCGAGCTGCGCCAGGTGCTCCGACGGACCGTCGAACGACACCAGGCCCACGCGCGGCGAGAGGGCGCGCGCCGCGGCCAGTGCGCGCATCAGGTCGAAGCCGCGCACCTCCACGATGGCCACCGGAATGTCCAGGTGCCGGCGCAGCCATTCGCCGCTGGCGCCCGCGGCCACCACCGCGTCGACGGGGCGCCGGGCATGCAGCGCGCGCACGGCCGCCACGGCATCGTCGAAGGCCTGCCCGACCAGCTCGACCTGCGCCTGCCCGGCCACCTCCGGTATCAGCCGCGCCAGCACGCGGCCCAGGCGGTGGCGGGCCACGGCCACGATGTGCAGCGGCCGCGGCGTGGTGGGGGAGTGAGCGCTCGGGGCGGCAGGCAATGTATTCATTTCAGTGGATTTCATTGTCTCATTCATGAAATCCGATTGAAATCCAGACCCGGACGAGCGCCCGCCGAGGCAGCGCGAATTCCTTTCGAATCAATGACTTGGCAACGAGGGGTGCGCCCCTCGGGCCGATGGCACAGCGCTTGCGCAAACCCCGTTCCAAGCTGAAAAACCAGGAGACCTCCGTGCACTTCCATCGCCTTTCCATCATCGCCTGCACGACCGCCGCCGCGCTGGCCTGTGCCTTGCCGCTGGCCGCGCAGGCCCAGGCCTGGCCCGCCAAGTCCATCCGCTTCGTCGTGCCGTTCGCGGCGGGCGGCGCCAACGACCTGCTGGCGCGCTCGGCGGCCGAAGGGGCGGCCAAGGTGCTGGGCCAGCCGGTCATCATCGACAACCGTCCCGGCGCGGGCGGCTCGCTCGGCGCCGACCTGGTGGCGCGCAGCGCGCCCGACGGCTACACCTTCCTGATCAGCGCCGCGGGCGTGATCTCCAACAGCATGATCAAGAAGTCCCTGCCGTTCAAGGACGAGGACCTGGTGCCCGTGGTCATGATCGGCCTGGCGCCCTCGGTGATCGTGGTGCCCAAGTCGGCCCCGTACGACAACCTGCGCGACTTCGTCGAGGCCTCGAAGAAGGGCCCGGGCTTCAACTTCGCGACCGCGGGCACCGGCAGCACGCCGCACTTCGTGGCCGAGATGCTCAACGTGAAGTACGGCGCGAAGCTGCAGGCCGTGCCGTACAAGAGCGGCTCCGAGAGCACGACCGCCGTGCTGGGCGGGCAGGTCGAGGGCACCTCCGAGGCCAGCATCATCGCGCTGCCGCACATCCGGGGCGAGGGCAAGTTCAAGCCGCTGGCCACCACCTGGACCCAGCGCATCTCGGCCTACCCGCAACTGCCCACGGCCGTCGAGCAGGGCTTCCCCGAGCTGCAGATCGCGCACTGGGCCGGCCTGCATGCGCCGCGCGGCACGCCCAACGACATCCTGGACAAGCTCGCCGCCGCCGTCGACAAGGCCATGCGCGATCCCGCCACCGTGGCCAAGCTCCAGGGCCTGGGCATCGAGCCCGTGGGCGGCACGCGCCAGGAGTTCGTGAAGTTCACCGATGCCGAGCGCAAGCGCCTGGGCGAGATCGTCAAGGCGGCCCGGATGCAGGAGAAGTGAGCGCAGCGCGGGTTCTCCTTCCTTTTCCTTCCAGCCGATCCATGAATACCAAACAACAACTGCGCGCCCTGGCGCAGGCCCGCCGCGGCGTCATCGTTCCGGGCGCCTTCAATGCCCTGTCGGCCCGCGTCGTCGAGGACCTGGGCTTCGAGGCGATCTACATCACCGGCGCCGGCGTCACCAACATGTGGTTCGGCCTGCCGGACCAGGGCTTCGTGGGCCTGGCCGAGATGGCCGACCACACGGCGCGCATCCGCGATGCGGTGCGCGTGCCGCTGATCGTCGATGCCGACACCGGCTTCGGCAACGCGCTCAACGTGCGCCATGCGGTGCGCACCCTCGAGCGCGCGGGCGCCGACTGCATCCAGCTCGAGGACCAGGTCGCGCCCAAGCGCTGCGGCCACTTCGAGGGCAAGGCCGTCATCTCGACGGAGGAGGCCGTGAGCAAGATCAAGGCGGCCGTCGATGCGCGGCAGGACCCCGACCTGCTGATCCTGGCGCGCACCGATGCCTGTGCCGTGCTGGGCTTCGAAGCCGCGATCGAGCGCGCGCAGCAGTTTGCCGAGGCCGGCGCCGACATCCTGTTCGTCGAGGCGGTCACCAGCGCCGAGCAGATCCGTGCCTTGCCGCAGCGCCTCGACCGGCCGCAGCTCATGAACATGGTGATCGGCGGCAAGACGCCCGTCTTCGGCGCCGAGGACCTCGGCGGCATGGGCTATGGCCTCGTGCTGTACGCGAACGCCGCGCTGCAGGGCGCCGTGGTCGGCATGCAGAAGGCGCTCACGGTGCTGCGCGATGCGAGGCGGCTCGAGGAAGATCCCGCGCTGGTCGCACCGTTCGCCGAGCGCCAGCGGCTGGTGGGCAAGCCCGCGTGGGATGCGCTCGAGCGCCGCTACACATAACGCGGCCCCTACAGCATCGACTCGGGAATCACCAGCGACTGCCACTGCAGCTTGAGCCGCATCCAGGCATCGGCACCGGGTTCGCTGTCCGTCACCCGCACCGGCGCGGGCCCGTCGATGCGCCACCATTCGAGCGCGTCGTCGCCGTCGCGCGCGAGCCGCAGCTGGTACGCCGAGTGCGTCATCAGCTGCTCGAAGAAGCCGTGCGCCTCCTCGGCCAGCGCGGGACAGTCGATCAGCAGCCCGAACTCGGTGTTCAGCGCATCGGAGCGCGGGTCCATGTTGACCGAGCCCAGGAACAGCCGCTGGCGGTCGACGACCATGGCCTTGGTGTGCAGCCGCACCTGCGCGCCTTCGCCGATGCGGCCCACGAACAGGGCGCGGCCGGCATTCGGATGGATCTCGTGGATCTGCATCCCGTTGCGCAGCAGCGCGGCGCGGTAGCGGCGGTAGCCGGTGTGGACCACGGGCTCGTCGGTGGCGGCCAGCGAGTTCGTGATCAGGGTCTGGCGGATGCCGCGCGCCGCGTTGCGGCGCATGCCCTCGAGCGCCGCCGCGCCGGGCACGAAGTAGGGCGACGCGGTGAGGATCTCGCTGCGTGCCTGCTGCGCGGCCTCGCCGAGCAGGCGGCGGCTGGTGTCGATCAGCGCGCCGCTCGCGAGCCGCCGCGTTTCCGAGCGGCCCCAGGCCTTGGCGGGCGCATCGGCAAAGGCCTGCGCGGTGCCGAACGCGAGCCGCACGCGGCCCGCCTGCAGCTCGTCGCCGAGCGTCACGCGCCCCAGCGGGTCGACCGTGCGAAACGGCACCGGCTCGGGCGTGTCGGGGCCGTCCACGCGCGCATCGAAGGCGCTTCGCAGAGGTTCCGGCGCATCGACGGGCCGCAGCACCGAGGCCGCGGTGCGCACCTGCGGCGCGTTCCAGTATTCGTCGAACAGGCTCGCCATCTGCGGCACCGCGGCGCCCGCGACCAGCACGTCGTAGTCGAAGAAGTTCGAGTCGGCATCGCGCATGAAATACACGTCGCCGAGGTTGCGCCCGCCCGCCACGGCCAGCACGCCGTCGGCCACGAACAGCTTGTTGTGCATGCGCCGGTTCACGCGATCGAAGTCGAACAGCGCCATCCCGAAGCGGGTCGCGAGGCCGCCGCGCGTGGGAAAGGGATTGAAGATGCGCACCTCTGCATTCGGGTACGCGCCCAGGCCGTCGAGCAGCGCCGCGATGTCCTCGGTGTAGAGATCGTCGACCAGCAGCCGCACCCGCACGCCGCGCCGGGCCGCGTCGCGCAGTTCGCGCAGCACCAGCCGGCCGGTGGCGTCGTCGTGCAGGTGGTAGTACTGCAGGTCGAGCGAGCGCCGCGCGCCGCGCAGCAGGGCCAGCCGCGTGTCCATGCTGGCCAGGCCCAGCATCAGGCGGAAGCCGCTGGCATCCGCGGGCGCATCGGCCATCGAGGCAGCGGCGATGCGATCGAGCGGCGTGGGCGCGCCTTCGGCCGGCAGCGAGGTCGTGACGCTGCGCGGCCCGTCGTCGGCCGGCAGGCTCGCGCAGCCGCCCAGCGCCAGGCCGGCCAGCACGAGCACGGTCGGCCAGCAGCGACGCCGAGGTTCGAGGGAGAAGAAGGACATGGCCGGGCGCGGGAGAGCGACGATGCGGCATTCAAGCACGCATCGGCAGCCCCGGCAGCAGCTTGTCGAGCGTGATCGGGTAGCTGCGCACGCGCAGGCCGGTCGCGTTGTGGATCGCATTGGCCACGGCCGCGCCCGAGCCGCAGGTGCCGAGCTCGCCCACGCCCTTGGTCTTGATCGGGCTCGCGAGTTCGTCCGAGTCCTGCAGGTAGATCGCGTCGATGGCGGGAATGTCGGCATGCACCGGCACCAGGTACTCGGCCATGTCGTGGTTGACGAAGTAGCCGTGGCGCGCATCGACGATGGCCTCCTCGGTCAGCGCCGCCCCCACGCCGAACACCATGCCGCCGATGGCCTGGTTGCGCGCGGTCTTCATGTTGAGGATGCGCCCGGCCGCGAACACGCCGAGCATGCGGCGCACGCGGGTCTCGCCGGTGTCGATGTCCACGCCGACCTCGCAGAAGTGGGCGCCGAACGCCGCCTGCGCATAGCGGCGGTGCAGGTCGCCGGGCTCGACGCTGCCGAGCACGCTCAGGCCCTCGGCGCCCGCCAGTTCGCCGAGCTCGCGCGAACGGCGGCCGCTCACGACGCGGCCGGCCTCGAAGCGCGCGCCCACCGCCTCGAAGCCCGCGCGCTGCAGCAGGGCGGCGCGCAGTTGCTCGCAACCGTCGAGCACCGCGGCGCCCGCGCTCGAGGCGCCGATCGAGGCGATCGATCCGGCGCCCGGCGGCAGGGCCGTGTCGCCGAGCCGGACGCCGATGCGGTCCATCGGGATGCCGGTCATCTCCGCGGCGATCTGCGCCAGCACGGTGTAGGTGCCGGTGCCGATGTCGGTCATCGCGGTCTCGATGCTCAGTCGGCCGCGGGCATCGAGCCGCAGCCGCGCGCTCGAGGGACGCACCGAGTGGTGGTGGATGGCACTCGCCACGCCCATGCCGACCAGCCAGCGGCCGTCGCGCACCCGGCCCGGCACGGGATCGCGGCGCGCCCAGCCGAAGCGGCTCGCGCCTTCGCGCAGGCACTCGACCAGCTTGCGGCCCGAGTAGGGCCGGCTCGGGCCGCGCTCGGGATCGCAGGGGCTGTCGTTGAGGATGCGCAGCTGCACCGGGTCCATGCCCAGCTTCTCGGCCAGCTCGTCGAGCGCCACCTCGAAGGCCAGCTGGCCGCTCGCGGTCGCGGGCGCGCGCATCGCCGCGGCCTCGGGCAGGTCGAGCGCGGCGAGCCGGTGCGCCGTCATGCGGTTCGGCGCCGCATAGAGCAGCCGGGTCTGGCGCGACGCGCCCTCGTAGTAGCTGCGGCCCGGCAGGTTGCTGGTCCAGGTCTCGTGCCCGATCGCGGTGAGCCGGCCGTCCGGCGTGGCGCCCAGGCGCACGCGCTGGATGGTCGCGGCGCGCCGCGTCGTGTGGTTGAGCAGCTGCTCGCGCGCCAGCGCCGTTTTCACGGGCCGCCGCAGTTCGCGCGCCGCGAAGGCCGAGAGCACGGCATCGGCATGGGTGCGCAGCTTGGAGCCGAAGCCGCCGCCCACGAAGGCCGCGATCACGCGCACCTTCTCGACCGGCAGCTCGACCATCGCTGCCACGTCGCTCGCGGCCCAGTTGGCCATCTGGTGCGAGGTGTAGAGCGTCAGCGCATCGCCGTCCCAGCGCGCGATGGTGGCCTGCGGCTCCATCATCGCGGGATGCTGGTCGGGCGTGTCGTAGCGCTGGTCGACCTGCACCGGCGCGGCGGCGTAGGCGCCCTCGAAGTCGCCGACGGCCGTGTCGGCCGCGCTCTCGCTGCCGGCGCTGGGATCGTCGCCGGGCTTCACCGCCGTGGCCCGCGCGGCCTTGAGGTCGAAGCGGCCGGCGCCGGCCTCGTAGTCGATGCGGACCAGGAACGAGGCCGCGCGCGCCTGCTCCAGCGTCTCGGCGACGACGAAGGCCACGGCCTGGCCATGGTGCTGCACCTCGGGGCCCGAGAGCTGCGAGACCAGGTTGGCGCGCCCTCGCGGCACCTGGCGCGGCACGTTCTCGTGCGTGTAGACCAGCAGCACGCCCGGCGCCTGCCGCGCTTCGCGGGTGTCGATGCGCGCGATGCGACCCTTGGCGATGCCGGCCAGCACGATCCAGCCGTAGGCCGCGCCCGGCATCTCCTCGTGGTACTCGTAGCTGTAGCGCGCCTGTCCGCTGACCTTGGCCGGGCCGTCGATGCGGTCGAGCGGCCGGCCGACGATGCGCTCGCGGTCGAGCGGGCCCGGGCCGGCGGCGGTGGTGAATTGCATGGCGGTGCTCCTCGGTTCGGTTCAGGCCCGGTCCATCGCCTGCGCCAGCGTCGCTGCTAGCGTGCGGCGCAGCAGCGGGATCTTGAAATCGTTGTGGCCGTGGCCACGCGCGCCGTCCAGCAGCGTATCGGCGGCCGCGCGGCAGGCCGCGGGCCCGCCGTCGGTGCCCACCAGCCGCCGTTCCGCCGCCTCGTTGCGCCAGGGCCTGGCGGCGAGGCCGCCGAAGGCGAGACGCACCTGCGTCACCGCGCCGCCCTCGCGCACGACCACCGCGGCCACCGACACCAGCGCGAAGGCATACGAGGCCCGGTCGCGCACCTTGCGATAGAGCTGCCGTCCGCCCACGGGCGGCGGCAGCAGCACGCCGGTGATCAGTTCGTCGGGCGCGAGCACGGTCTCGACCTGCGGCGTCTCGCCGGGCAGCCGGTGCAGCTCGGCGATCGGAATCCTTCGCGTGCGGCCATCGGCCGCAACCGTGTCGACGCGGGCCTCGAGCGCGCGCATCGCCACCGCCATGTCGGAAGGGTGCACCGCGATGCAGTGCTCGCTCGCGCCCAGGATCGCGTGGATGCGGTTGAAGCCGCCGAGCGCCGCGCAGCCGCTGCCGGGCACGCGCTTGTTGCAGGGCTTGGTGGCGTCGTAGAAGTAGAAGCAGCGCGTGCGCTGCAGCAGGTTGCCGGCCGTGGTGGCCTTGTTGCGCAGCTGCGCGCTGGCGCCCGAGAGCAGGGCGCGCGCGAGCAGCGGATGCTCGCGCCGCACGCGGGCGTCGGCGGCGAGGTCGCTGTTGCGCACCAGCGCGCCGATGCGCAGGCCGCCGTCGGCCGTGGTCTCGATGCGGTCGAGCCCGAGCCGGTTCACATCGACCAGGTGCGGCGGATGCTCCACGTCGAGCTTCATCAGGTCGAGCAGGTTGGTGCCGCCCGCGATGAACTTCGCGCCCGGATGGCGCTGCACGGCGGCGGCCGCCTCGGCCGGGCTCGACGGCCGCTCGTAGCTGAAGGCCCTCATGCCGCGGCTCCCGCCACGTCGCGGATGGCCGCGACGATGTTGGGATAGGCCGCGCAGCGGCAGATGTTGCCGCTCATGCGCTCGCGCAGTTCCTCGTCGCTGAGCGAGGGGCGGCCCGCCAGGTCGGCGGTCACGTGGCTCGGCATGCCGCCGCGCAGTTCCGCGAGCATGCCGACGGCCGAGCAGATCTGGCCCGGCGTGCAGTAGCCGCACTGGAAGCCGTCGTGCTTGACGAAGGCGGCCTGCATCGCATGCAGCGTCGGCGGCACGCCCAGGCCTTCGATGGTCGTCACCGCGTCGCCCTCGTGCATCACGGCGAGCGTGAGGCAGCTGTTGATGCGCCGCCCGTTCACCAGCACCGTGCAGGCGCCGCACTGGCCGTGGTCGCAGCCCTTCTTCGAGCCGGTGAGCCGCAGGTGCTCGCGCAGCGCGTCGAGCAGCGAGACGCGCGCATCGATGGCGAGCGGCCGGGGCTGCCCGTTGACCTGCAACGTGATGCGCGTCAGGCCCGCGGCATCGACCGGCGCGCCGACCGGTGCGGTGGCCGCATCGTCCGCCGCCTGGCCGGCGATCGGCAGCGAGACGGCCGCCACGCCAGCGGCGCCGCCGATCAGCAGGCTGCGGCGCGTGGGGCCCGAGGGGGTGTCGGCGACGTCCATGGGCGGCACCGGTTCACAGGCGGGTGTCGGGCGCGGCCAGGGCCTGGGCCTTGGCACGCGACATGGTCGGCACCACCACGCTGTTCACGCGCGAGCCGGCATTGACGTTCTGGTCGGGCGCATGGGCCGCCGCGACGGCCGCCTGGCGCACCGACTCCCGCGACAGCGTCGAGACCAGCGGATCGGCGCCGCGCGAGCCGCGCACCACGTTCTGGTCGGGCGCGCGCGCCGTGGCAACGGCCTGCGCCGCGACCGCGTCGCGGTCGAGCAGGCCGGCGCCCTGGTGGACGCCGTCGTAGCTTTCGGCCTGGGCCGCGAAGGCGGCGGCGCCGAGGGTCAGGGTGCAGAGCAGTCGGGAAAGGGTTCGCATGGCAGTGAGCTCCTGGAGGGGGAAGGAATCCGAACGGGCCGGGGCGCGTTCGGGCTGGGCTCACTGTAGAAATCGTGCTTTATGCGTTCTTTATGCGAGAGTTAACCCAGCGTTAAGGCGAAGGCAGGTGCACCCTTGCGATCAGGCCGCGCACCCGGCCCTCGTCGTCGCTGCGGTTGATCAGCTCGATGCGCATGCCGTTGCGCTGCGCGGCCATCTGCGCGATCGCCAGGCCCAGGCCGCTGCCCTCGGCCGCGGTGCCCGGCACGCGGTAGAAGCGATCGAACACGCGCGCCAGCGCCTCGGGCGGAATGCCCGGCCCATGGTCGATCACGTCCAGCACCGGCCGGCCGTCGACCACGTGCAGCAGCACGTCGACCACGCTGCCTTCGGGCGCATGCCGCAGCGCGTTGTCGATCAGGTTGTCGAACAGGCTCAGCAACTCGGTGGGGGGCGCGGTCACGGTGGCGCTGGTGCGGCCGTCGAAGCCGATGTCGATGCGGCGCCGGTCGGCGATCACCATGAGGCGCGCGATGCTGTCGCGCACGGCCGAGGCCGCGTCCTGCGGCAGCGCCGCCTCGAGCGGATCGCCGCCTTCCTGCTGCGACATGCGCAGCAGCTGCTCGATCAGGTGCTGCGCGCGCGTCACGCCGCCCTTGAGCTGCAGGTAGTGCTCCTCGGCGCTCTCGCCGGGCACCTCGGCGCGCATGTTGTCGAGCTGCAGCCCCAGCGCCGCGATCGGCGTGCGCAGCTCGTGCGCCGCGTCCTGCACGAAGCGCCGCTGCGCGGCGAAGGCCTGGCGCAGCCGCCCGAGCAGGCTGTTGAAGGCCTGCACCAGCGGCGCGATCTCGTCGGGCACGTGGGACACCGACAGCGCCGACAGGCTGCGCTCGTCCTTCGCCGCCACGTCGAGCGCCACGCGGCGCAGCTGGCGCGCCGAAGTCCACACCACCAGCCACAGCACGGCCAGCGACAGCGGCAGCAGCAGCGCGATCGGCATGGCCGACTGCAGCGCGCGCCGCTCGACCAGCGTACGCACGAAGCCGCCGTTCTGGATCACCTGCACGCGGAAGTTCCCGCCGTCCGCGCCCGGGTCGGTGGCATAGACGCGCCAGATGCCGGTGTCGCCCGGCGCGAGGCGCACGGTGTGCAGCCCCGGCCGCGGCTGCAGGCCGATCGCGAGTTGCGGCCGGGAACTGGCCAGCAGCCGGCCGTCGGCGCTCCAGACCTGGATCACGAAGCTGCCGCGGCTGTAGAGCGTGGCCTCGTCGGTGGGCTTGAGCACCGGCAGGTTCTCCTTGCCGGCATAGGACTCGGCCAGCATCTGCATCTGGTCGTCCTTGAAGGTGACGATCAGCCGGTCGTAGCTGGTGTAGGTGAACCAGGCCACGCCGAGGGCCGCGGCCACGTGCACCAGCACCAGCCACAGCAGCAGCTTGTTGCGCAGCGAGCCCGGCGAGTACCAGGGGCGCTTCGGGGTGTCGCTCACGGCGCTCATGGCGCTCATGAATCCACGATGCGCCAGCCGAGCCCGCGCACGTTGCGGATGGTGTCGGCACCGAGCTTGCGGCGCATGTTGTGGATGATCACGTCGACCGCGTTGCTCATCACCTCCTCGCCCCAGCCGTAGATGCGGCTCTCGAGCTGCTCGCGCGAGAGGATGGCGCCGGGCCGCTCGAGCATGGCGTGCATCAGCGCGAACTCGCGCGCGGTGAGCGTCTCGCGCGTGCCCTTGTAGAGCACCTCGCGGGTCGTGAGGTCGAGCTGCACGTTGCCGCTGCCGACGATGGAGTTCGAGGCGCCATGGCGCCGCCGCGTGATCGCGCGCATGCGCGCCAGCAGCTCGGGCAGCTCGAAGGGCTTGGTCAGGTAGTCGTCGGCCCCGAGGTCCAGCCCCTCGATGCGCTGGCCCAGGGCCGCGCGCGCCGTCAGGATCAGCACCGGCGTGTCGTCCCGGAGGCTGCGCGCGCGGCGCAGCACCTCGATGCCGTCGGCCTTGGGCAGGCCCAGGTCGAGCAGCACGCAGTTGTAGTCGCCATCGGCCATCGCGCTCTGCGCGAGCAGGCCGTCGCGCACCCAGTCCACGGCCCAGCCCGAGCGCTCCAGGCCGCGGACCAGGCTCTTGCCGATCATCTCGTCGTCTTCCACAAGCAGTGTGCGCACGCAGGGCTCCCGTTGGTTCGCCAACGCGACAGTACCGTAGCGCCCCATCGTTAGGGAAGCGTTAAGCCGGCATCCGGCCGGCGGCGCTCACTGCGGCGGAATGCCGGCCTTGGCGACCACCTCGCTCCAGCGCCGGATCTCCTGCTCGACCATGGCCTTCATGCGGGCCGGCGAGGAGGGCGCGGGCTCGCTGCCGAGCGCGGCCAGCGCGGCCCCGACCCCGGGCGCCTCGAGGGCCGAGCGCACCTGGGCCGCGAGCAGGTCGACCACCGGCCCCGGCGTGCCGCGCGGCGCCGCGAGCCCCAGCCAGGAGCGGATCTCGAAGCCCGGCAGCACGCTCGCCACCGTGGGCAGCTCCGGCATCGACGGCCAGGCCTGCGCGCTGGTGACCGCCAGCGCGCGCAGCCGGCCCGACTGGATGTGCGGCGTCGCCACCGTCAGCGTGTCGGCGAGGATGTCGACGTCGCCGCCGATCACCGCCTGCACCGGCGCGCCGCCGCCGCGGTAGGGCACGTGCAGCAGCTTCGCACCCGCGCTCACGCCCAGCAGTTCGCCCACCATGTGCTGGGTCGAGCCCACGCCCACCGAGGTGAAGCTGACCTGTCCCGGCGCCTGCCGCGCGCTCGCGAGCAGCTCGGCCAGGTCGCGGGCCTTGTGCTCGGCACGCACCGCGATGACGAAGGGAAAGCTGGTCACGGTCGAGACGAAGGCGAAGTCGTTCACCGGGTCGTAGGGCAGCTTGCGGCGCAGCGCGGCCGACACCGTGTGCGCGCCCGTGAGCATGGCGAGGTTGTAGCCGTCGGGCCGGGCCTTCGCCACGAAGTCGGTGGCGATCAGGCCGCCGGCACCGCTCTTGATCTCGACGACCATCGGCTGCCCGAGCCCGTCCTGCATCTTCTGCGCGAGCAGCCGCGACACGATGTCGGCATTGCCGCCCGCGCCGAAGCCATGGGTCAGCTGGAGCGGGCGCGTGGGGTAGCTGCCCTGCGCGCGGGCAGGAGGCAGCAGCGCGAAGGCGGCGGCCAGCGCGAGCAGTTCGCGCCGGGTGGCGATGGCGGTGGTCATGGTCTCGTTGTCTCCTCGAATCAGGCGCGCGCGGGCTGGAAGCCGCGCCACACGGCGTCGTAGCCGGGCTGCAGGTTGTCCGCGGCGAGCGCCCGCGCCGTGGGCCGGAACACGTGGCGGCTCTCGAACATGAAGGCCAGCGTGTCTTCGAGCCGGTGCGGCGCGAGCGCGGCGGTGCTGGCCCGCTCGAAGGTGGCGGCATCGGGGCCGTGCGGCAGCATGCAGTTGTGCAGGCTCATGCCGCCGGGCACGAAGCCCTCGGCCTTCGCGTCGTAGACGCCGCGCACCAGGCCCATCAGCTCGCTCATCACGTTGCGGTGGAACCAGGGCGGGCGGAAGGTGTCTTCCGCCACCAGCCAGCGCGGCGGGAAGATCACGAAATCGCAGTTGGCCACGCCCGGCGTGTCGCTGCCCGAGGTCAGCACCGTGTAGATCGACGGATCGGGATGGTCGAAGCTGATGGTGCCGATGGCCATGAAGCGCGCCAGGTCGTACTTGCAGGGCACGAGGTTGCCGTGCCATGCGACCACGTCGAGCGGCGTGCCGGACTGTGTGCCTTCCCACAGGTGGCCCATGAAGCGGTTGACGATGCGCACCGGGCCGGCGTCCTCCTCGAAGGCCGCCACGGGCGCCAGGAAGTCGCGCGCATTGGCGAGGCCGTTCGATCCGATCGGCCCGAGCTCGGGCAGGCGGAACGGCGCGCCGTAGTTCTCGCAGGCATAGCCGCGCGCCTCGCCATCGGGCAGCTCGACGCGAAAGCGCATGCCGCGCGGCAGCAGCGCGATCTCGCCGGGCGCGACCTGCAGGCGCCCGAGCTCGGTGTGCAGCCGCAGCGCGCCCTGCTGCGGCACGAGCAGCAGCTCGCCGTCGGAGTTCACGAGGTAGCGCCCGGCCATCGAGCGGTTGGCGCGGTAGACGTGCACCGCCGAACCGGCCTGCGCATGCGGCTCGCCATTGCCCGCGATGGTCACGATGCCGTCGACGAAGTCCGTGGCCTGCTCTGGCACCTGCCAGGGATTCCAGCGCAGCCGGTTGGCCGGCGTCTCCACCTCGGTGAACGGGCCGCTGCGCCAGTCGCCGTCGTCGATGCGCGCGAAGGCCTCGTGCATGGCGCTGGGACGCCGGCGGTACATCCAGGTGCGCAGGTTGCGATCGCGCGGCGCCGTGAAGGCGGTGCCGGACAGCAGCTCGGCATACAGACCCAGCGGCGCCTGCTGCGGCGAGTTGCGGCCCACCGGCAGCGCGCCGGGCAGCGCCTCGCTGGCGAACTGGTTGCCGAATCCGCTCTGGTAGCCGGGCACCGTTGCGGTCTCGCCCGTGCGCGCGTTCATGGCGACTCCCGCCACTGGGGCGTGAAGAAGGCGGCCGGCAACAGGATCTTCGATTCCTGGCTCTGCAGCAGCGGCAGCATCTCCACCACGTAGGCCTGCCATCCCGGATCGGCCATCAGCCGCTCGCGCCGCTCGGCGCGCTCGTTCATGTCGAGGTAGGCCCACAGGTGGATCACCTGGTTGAGCGGGCCGGTCTCCGTGCGGTAGTAGCCGACCATGCGCCCGAGGATGCGGCGCTGGATCGCCAGCCCCTTGGCCTCGTACAGCGACAGGTAGGCGCGCCACTGGCCGGGGTGGGTGGTGTAGGTGCGTTGTTCGACGAGCATGGCAGCGGTCCCGCCCTTCACAGGCTGTGGCCTCCATCGATGACGATCCGCGTGCCGGTGGCCGTGCGCAGGTGCGTCACGCAGCCCAGCACGGCGAGCGCCACGTCCTGCGGGGTCACGATGCGGCCCAGCGGCGTGGTGGCGGCCTTCTTCTGCAGCTCCTCGCGGTTGCGGCCCTGCACGAAGCCGGTGTCGACCGCCGCGGGCGAGACGGCGACGAAGCGCACCGGCGCGAAGGCGCGCGCCATCGACACGGTCAGCGTGTCGAGCGCCGCCTTGGCCGCGCAGTAGGCGAGGTTGCTGCCCAGGCCCGTGAAGGCGGAAACCGAGGACACGTTGATCACCGCCGCGTCGGCCGAGGCCTGGAGCAGCGGCATCAGCGCGCGCGTGATGGCGTAGGGGCCGCCGACGTTGGCGGCGAGGATCTGCTCGAACAACGCGGGCGGCAGCGCCTCGAGATCGCCGTGCGCGATGCGCTGCGTGAAGCCGGCCGAGTTCACGAGCACGTCGACGCGGCCGAAGCGCTGCTGCAGCGCGCCGGCCATGGCCGCGTGCGCCGCGGCATCGGTCAGCGGAATGCGCAGGGTGCCGTGGTCGGCGCCCGGCAATTCCTCGCGCAGCGCGCGCGCACGTTCGGCGCCCTCGTTGTAGCCGATGACCACGGTCGCGCCCGCGTCCGCCAGCGCGCGCACGCAGGCAGCGCCGATGCCGCTGCTGCCGCCGGTGACGACCGCGATCCGGCCGACCAAGGGGGTGGCGGCGGCATTCATCGGCGGCTCCCGCGCGGCGCTGTTGTCTTCATGGAGGTCCTCGGTGGTGGGGCGTTGTCGATGGATGAGCCCGCTGCGCGTGCTGTCCGATAGACGGGACACGACGGGGGCGCGAGCGGGAATTGTTTTCTAATGGCTCGCCTCGAACCAGTCGTTTGTCCATCAATCGAACATGAAAACGCCCTCCGATGCCGGCTCGCTCAAACGCGGCGTGGCGATCCTCAAGCTGCTGGCCACCGCGGGCTCGCGCGGGCTGGCGCTGACCGAGCTGTCGGAGAAGTCGCAGATCCCGCATCCGTCGGTGCACCGCATCCTGGGCCAGCTCGCCGCGGAGCGGCTCGCGGTCTTCAACGAGGAGCTGCGGCGCTACAAGCTCGGGCCGCTGGCCTTCGAACTCGGCGTGGCCGGCTCGACCATGCACGACATCCGCGACCTCTGCGAACCCGCGATGGACATGCTGGCCCGCGAGACCGGCGACACCGTCTACCTGGTGGTGCGCAGCAGCTTCGACGCGGTCTGCATGCACCGCCGCGAAGGCGCCTTCCCGATCCGCGCGCTGGTGCTCGAGGTCGGCAGCCGGCGCCCGCTGGGCGTGGGCGCGGGCGGGCTGGCGATCCTCTCGGCCATCGGCGACGAGGAGCGCGCCCACATCATCGAACGGGTGGGGCCCGGCCTGGCCGCCTTCGGCAAGCTGTCGACGCAGGACCTGGCGCAGGCCTGCGAGGAGGCACGCGCCCTGGGCGCCGCCGTGATCCAGAACCGCGTGAGCCTGGGCGTGAAGGCGGTCGGCGTGCCCTTTCGCGATTCGATGGGGCAGGCCATCGGCGCGCTGAGCGTCGCGGCGCTCTCGCAGCGCCTGGGGCAGCGGCGCATCGCGCAGGTGGCCGGCATGCTGCGCGAAGCCACGCAGTCGGTGGAGATCCTGTTGCGCAAGCGCAAGGCCTGAAAAGGCCGCGACTGGCGCTTCAGCCGCCGTGCTCGCGCAGGAAGGCCTCGCAGCGCGTCACCAGGTAGGCCGGCGTCTCGAGCATCGGGTAGTGCCCGGCATTGGGCAGCGTCTCGATCCGCGCATGCGGGTACAGGCGCGGAAAGGTGGCCTGCACGAAGTCGGGCGACACGCCCCCGTCGTGCTCGCCCACCAGCACCAGCAGCGGCGCGCGCAGCGCGGCCGCGCGGTCCGAGAAATCGGTGGCCGAGAAGGCCTGGAAGTAGTCCGCGAAGGCGCCGGGCTCGGAGGTGGCGCGCTGGTGCGCGAGGATGCCGCGCGCCAGGGCGGGCGTGAGGCGCGAACCCAGTGAGCTCTCGATCACGCCCAACGCGGCGCGCTCGTCCGTGCCCGCCGCGGCGAACAGCGCCGCGACCTCGGGCGGCAGCGGCACGCCCGAGGCCGGCACCGGCGTCACGCAGACCGCGGCCGCGATGCGCTCGGGCGCATCGATCGCGACCCGCTGCGCCACCATGCCGCCCATCGAGTGGCCCAGCAGCGAGAAGCGCTCCCAGCCCAGCGCATCGGCCAGCGCGAGGGCGTCGGCCGCGATCTCCGCGATCGTGTGCCGGCCCTCGATCGCGCGCGAGGCGCCGTAGCCGCGGTAGTCGGGAAAGGCGTAGGTGAAGGCCTGCTCGTCGAGCAGCGCATAGGTCGGCGCCCAGGCGTGGTGGTCGCCGAACCAGCCGTGCAGGACCATCACGCGCTGCGGGCCGTGGCCCCGGATCTCGTGGCCCAGTGTCATGTGTGTCTCCTTCGTGTCGAGAATGGGGGTGGCCTCAATCGACCTTGATGCCCGCGGTGGCGATCACCTTGGCCCATCGCGCCGATTCGCTCGCGATGATGCCCGCGAACTGGGCCGGCGTGCCGGCGATCGGCTCGACGGTCTGGTCGTTGAGTTGCCGGCGCACCTCGGGATCTGCCAGCACCTTGCGCAGCTCGGCCGCCAGCCGGTCGACCACGGCACCCGGCGTGCCCGCGGGCGCATGCAGGCCGAACCACAGGGCGGCGTCGAAGTCGGCGATGCCCGCCTCGGCGAAGGTGGGCACCTGCGGCAGGGCCGCCATGCGCTGCCGGCCGATCACCGCCAGCGCCTTGACCCGGCCGGCCTGGATCTGCGCCAGCACCGGCGCCGCGGGCGTGAAGGCCAGGTCCACGCGGCCCGCGACCACGTCGGTCAGCGCCTGGGCGCTGCCCTTGTAGGGCACATGGGTCAGCTGCACCTGGGCCGCCTGGTTGAAGGCCTCGCCATAGAGATGGGTGAAGGTGCCGTTGCCCGAGGAGCCGTAGCTGAACTTGCCGGGCGCCGCGGCGGCCGCGGCGATCAGGTCCTTCACCGTGCGCGCGGGAAGGTCGGCGCGCGCGATCAGCACCGAGGGCGCCTCGGCCAGCAGGCTCACCGGCGCCAGGTCCTTGACGAAGCTGAAGCGCAGGTTCGGGTACAGGCTGGGATTGATGACGTTCGCGGTGGTGCTCAGCAGCAGCGTGTGGCCGTCCGGCGCGGCATGGGCCACGGCCTCGGCGGCGATGCTGCTGCCGGCACCGGGCCGGTTCTCCACGATCACGGGCTGGCCCAGGCCCTGCGACAGGCGCGGGCCGAGGATGCGCACGATCAGGTCGCCGGTGCTGCCGGCCGGAAAGCCCACGATCACGCGCACCGGCTTGTCGGGATAGGCGGCGGAGGCGGACCCGCAGGCGAGCGCCAGCGTGAAGGCCGCCACCAGCCGCGCGAAGGACGCGAAGGGCGTGAAAGAGGCGAGAAACGGAATCCGCATGGCGATGTCTCCTTCTTGTGATGGTCGACCGCG
Source organism: Variovorax sp. GW821-FHT09B01 (assembly GCF_059418345.1). NCBI lineage: Bacteria > Pseudomonadati > Pseudomonadota > Betaproteobacteria > Burkholderiales > Comamonadaceae > Variovorax > Variovorax sp. GW821-FHT09B01. Next base: position 705,545 of record NZ_JBWKPQ010000001.1, read on the forward strand.
CCGCTCCGGCGCCGCCGTTCAGCGCGAACCGAGCACGTTGGCCAGCAGGCTCGCGCCGTGGAGCACGGCGTTGGCTTCGTGATGGCGCGGCGCGCTCGCGAGGAACTGCTTGACGGCCTGCACGGCCGGCGCCGGAAAGGACAGCAGCCGCCGCACCAGCGCCTCGCCTTCGGCGCGCAGGCTGCCGCCGTCGACCACGCGCCCGACGATGCCCGCGGCCAGTGCCGCCTCGGCATCGATGGGCTCGGCGCCGAACACCAGGTGCGCGAGCGCCTTGGCCGGCATGCGGTCGAGCAGCGGCGCCATCGCGATGCAGGGCGGAATGCCGCGCTCGAGCTCGCGCAGCGCGAAGCTGGCGTCGCGCGCGCACAGCGTGAGATCGCAGCGCGCGGCCAGCACCATGCCGATGCCCCAGGCACGCCCGGCCACCAGGCCCAGCACCGGCGCGCGGCAGCGGCCGAAGGCCTCGTACAGCCGCTGGATCGGCGCGGCGTCGTCGCGCAGCACATCGGCCGCATTGACGCCGGCACCGGGCGCGGGCGGCGCCATCTCGCGGCCCAGGCAGAAGTCCGGGCCCTCGGCCTCGAGCACGATCACGCGACTGGCGTGCGCCGCATCGAGCGCGTCGGCCAGTGCCAGCGCCATGTCGTTGGTCAGCCGGTTGCCGGCCTGCGGGCGCTGCAGGCGCAGGGTGCTCACCTCGTCGCGCACCTGGTGGCCGATCCAGCGCGGGTCGGTCGCGGTCATGTGCATTCTCCCGCCGCCAGACGCTCGGCCATCCAGTCGCACACCAGGCTCAGCGCGGGCTCGGGCCGGTCGAGGTTCACGTGCGCGGCGCCGCCTTCCTCCTCGGTGAACACGCGCAGCTGCTTGTGGCGCGAGCTCACCGCGTCGAGCAGCCGCTGCGCCTCGGAGGGCGGGGCATGGCGGTCGTTGGCGCCATGCACGATGAACAGGTCGCAGTCGATGCGCGCGGCCACGCCCTCGAGGCGGAAGTCCTCGAGCTTGCGGAACGCGCGCTCCCAGTCCGGCACGCCGAGGATGCGCAGGATCTGCTTGCCCGTGGTGCCCAGCGGCGCGCTGTTGCCCAGCTGCGTCGCGCCCTGGCCCGGCACGTAGCCCACGCGCCGCACCATGCAGGCGTGGGTGTCGAAGACCGCGCCCATCACGGCGCAGGCCCTGATGCGCTTCTCGAAGGCCACGGCGCGCGGCGCGTAGTAGCCGCCCCAGCTCGCGGCCACCAGGCCGATGCGCGCGGGGTCCACGTCGGCGCGGCGCACCAGCCAGTCGACGCAGGCCGTCACGGGCCGCTCGAAGTCGTGGCGCGCGGTCAGGCCGTGCACGCGCAGCGCCGAGCCCTGGCCCGGGCCGTCGAAGGCGAGGGTGGCGATGCCGCGCCGCGCGAGGTTCTGCGCCACGTAGAACATCTCCTCCTTGTTCGCGTCGAGGCCGTCCGACAGCAGCGCCACCGGCCCCGGCCCCTCGCGCCCCACGGCGGGCACCAGGTAGGCCGGGATCACGCTGCCCTCGAACGGGATGTCGACCAGCTCGATCTCCGGGTCGCGATGCCGGGCGAAGCTCGCGAAGCATGACAGGTGCTTCGCATAGGCCTGCTCAGCGCGCGGGTCGTCGGGGTCGAGCAGTCCCTCGGCCCACTGGTGGTAGACCGAGGCGCGCAGCGAGAAGTCGCTGGCGCTCACGCGGTGGCCGCGCGCCAGCGCGTCGGCGGCCGACTGCTCGAGCTGGCGCCCGAGCTCGCTCCAGGCGCCATGCCAGGCCTCGACGTCGCCCGAGGGCTGCACGCGCGCCGCGTCCTTCAGCCGGGAGCAGGCCCAGTCGATCTCGCCGAACAGGCCGCCCGCGGCGATGGCGCGCAGCACGGCAAGGGACCAGCGGTAGTTGTCGGGAAAGTAGAAGAACATGGTCTTTCGGGCGCGGGACCGGTGTCCCGCGATCCCGCCTCGGGTCGTCGATGCGATCGATTGTTCGCGCACCCCTTTCCCGAAACCATGGCTTTGTCCGATAGATGAACACGAGAATGGCGGTGCTATCCCTGCCCCGGCGCGAACATCTCCAGGTGCCCGCTGCGCAGCTGGAACTTCTGCACCTTGCCCGTCGGCGTCATCGGCAGCGCGTCGACGAAGCGGATCGACTTCGGCACCTCGAAGCGGCCCAGGCGCTCGCGGCAGAAGGCCAGCAGCTCGTCCTCGCCGCAGGCTTCGGCGGCGGGGCGCCGCACCACGAAGGCCGCGACCGCCTCGCCCCAGTGCGGATGCGGCAGGCCTACCACGGCCGCGGCACCCACCGCGGGATGGGCCAGCAGCACCGCCTCGAGCTTGATGCTCGAGACGTTCTCGCCGCCAGACTTGATCATGTCCTTCTTGCGGTCGAGGAACAGCATCTGCCCGTCGGCCTCGAACATGCCGATGTCGCCCGTGTGGTGCCAGCCGAAGCGGCGCGCCGCGGCCGTCGCCTCGGGGTCCTTGAGGTAGCCGAGGAAGACGTTGGGACCGCGATGGACGATCTCGCCGATCTCGCCCGGCCCGAGCAGCCGGCCGTCGTCGTCCATCACCGCGGTCTCGACGCCCGCCACCGACATGCCCCAGCAGTTGCCGTCCTTGCCGGGATGGTCGCTCGCGCGGTAGACCATGGTCGGCGGGTACATCTCGGTCTGGCCGGTGCCCAGGCGCACGTCGGCGCACATCTCGCTGCGGATCTGCGCGAGCAGGTTCTTCGGTATCGGCGCCAGGCCGTACATGCACAGGCGCAGCGACGAGAGATCGGTGGCGGGGCGCTGCGGATGCTTCATCAGCGCGTCGTACATCATCGGCAGGCACGACAGCCAGCTGATGCGCTCGCGCTCGATCGCCGCCAGCATGGCCGCAGGATCGAAGCCGCTGGCCAGCCAGATCGTGGCGCCGGTCAGCAGCGCGCCCATGCTGATGGTGTGCTGCGCGCAATGGAACAGCGGCAGCACCGAGCCGACCACGTCGTGCTCGGTGGCCTCGAAGCTCTGCGCGCAGCTCAGCAGCGCGCCATGCACCGAGCGGTGCGAATGCATCACGCCCTTCTGCTTGCCGGTGGTGCCGCTGGTGTACATGATCAGCGCGAGCTCGTCGTCGCCGCCCGGCGCGCCCAGCGGCTGCGTGGGCGCGCGCGAGGCCAGCGCATCGAAGGGCAGGGTGCCCGCGGCGGCCGGCTGCGGGCCGCCGATCACCACCGTCAGCAGGCCCAGGCGCTCGATCAGCGCGCGCAGCGCCGGCACCGCGAGCAGCGGCGCGTCGATGAAGACGGCGCCGACCTCGGCATGGCTCAGCACGTGCTCGATCGCAGCCGCGTCGAGCTGCACGTTGACCGGCACCCAGACATTGCCGGACTTGTGGATGGCCTGGATCGCGCTCAGGTGCTCGATCGAGTTGAGGCACAGGGTCGCGATGCGGTGGCCCGTGAATCCCTGATCGCGCAGCGCCTCGCCGACGCGCTCGCTGCCGGCGTCGAGCTCGGCGAAGCTGATGCGCCGCTCGCCCTGGATCACGGCCGTCTTGCCGGGATGGCGGCGGGCGCCGCGGCGCACGATGTCGGCGAGGGACACGCGCGCGATGGCCGCGCGTTCGGGGTCGATGGTCTGCATGCGAGGGTCTCCTGAAGGGGGGCGAAGCGAAGAGGTCACGGTTCCACGAAGAAGTCGATCAGCGGCTCGACGCCCGGCGTCACGAGGTAGGGCGCGAAGTCGGTCACGCCGGCCTCGCGCAGCACCTGCTCGTCGAGCAGCAGCTGGCCCGTGAGCTCGCGGCTCGGCCGGGTCAGGATGTGCCAGGCGGCGTCGGCCATGATGGCCGGCACGCGTGCCTGGCCCGCCACCTCGGGCGCCGCGATGCGCAGCGCGCTGGTGGCGATCACGGTGCGCGGCCACAGCGAGTTGCTCGCGATGCCGCGTTCGCGCAGCTCCTCGGCCAGGCCGCGGCTCAGCATGCTCATCGCGTATTTCGAGGTGGTGTAGGCCGCATGGCGCGCGAACCACTTGGGGTTCAGGTCCAGCGGCGGCGACAGGGTCAGGATGTGCGGATTGGCGGCCTTCTCGAGGTGCGGCAGGCAGGCCTGCGCGCAGAGGTAGCCGCCGCGCGCGTTGATCTCGAACATCAGGTCGTAGCGCTTCATTGGCGTGCGCTCCACCGTCTCGAGGTGGATCGCGCTGGCGTTGTTGACCAGGATGTCGATGCCGCCGAAGCGCGCGACGGCGGCATCGACGGCCGCGCGGACCTGCGCCTCGTCGCGCACGTCGACCACCACCGCGAGCGCCTGGCCGCCGGCCGCGACGATCTCCTCGGCGGCGCTGTGGATGGTGCCCGGCAGGCGCGGATCGGCCGTCGCGGTCTTGGCGGCGACCACGATGTTGGCGCCGTCGCGCGCGGCCCGCAGCGCGATGGCCTTGCCGATGCCGCGGCTCGCACCGGTGACGAAGAGGGTCTTGGATTTCAAGGAAGGCATGAACGCTCCGGAATCGCGATCGCTCGATCGCGGGATGCGCAGGCTATGCGCGCCGGGCGGGGCGGCGCTTGCGCAGACTGGCTGGCATGGCGCCGCGCGGCAACTCAGCCAATCGACGCAAGGCAGGCCGGCATGCTGCGAGCGACGATCGGCGGGCCCACTCCCGGCGCGAGCCCCGCACCCGATGATCACGCTCTACCACTGCGCGAATGCCCGTTCGTTCCGCGTTCTCTGGATGCTCGAGGAACTGGGTACGCCCTACCGGCTGGAGATGCTGCCGTTTCCGCCGCGCGTGCTGCAGCGCGACTACCTCGCGATCCATCCGCAGGGCACGGTGCCGTTGCTGGTCGATGGCGAGATCCGCATGAACGAGTCGGTCGCGATCTGCCAGTACCTGGCCAGCCTGCATGCGCCGACGCCGTTAAACGTGGAACGCGACGAGGCCGGCTATGCGCAGTACCTCAACTGGCTGCACTTCGGCGAGGCCTCGCTGACCTTTCCGCAGGCCCTGGTGCTGCGCTACGGCACGCTCGAGCCGCAGGAGCGCCGGCTGCCCCAGGCCGCGCAGGACTACGCGCAGTTCTTCCACGGCCGCCTGCGGACGATCGAGCAGCTGCTCGAGACGCAGGACTTCGCCTGCGCCGGCCGCTTCACGGCCGCCGACATCTCGCTCGGCTATGCGCTGATGCTGGCGCGCGTGCTGGGGCTGCACGAGCGCTTCGGTCCGGCGGTAGGCGCGTACTGGTCGCGGCTGAGCGCGCGCGCGGGCTTCGAGCGCGCGATGGCGGTGCAGGAAGAGGCGGCCGCGCGGCTGGGGCTGCCATTGATTCCGACCGCCGGCGTGGGCACCGGCAGGCGGCCGCCGGCGCACGACTGACCTGCGAGCAACGGATCGTCCGCCCGCTGCCTCGAGACCGGCGGCCGATTCCGACAAGTTATCAACTCATTCGCAACTCGAAGCATTTGCAAATGTTCTTCGCGAGAATGAAAACAAAATTTAAATAAACCCCTTAATTCCACATGCACTTGTACGCTCGCAATTGTTAATATAGATTCAGCAAATTAGCTTTTGAGGGAATATAATTTCCCTCATATCGATCATTTATATAGTTCATAATCACAAGAAATCCACAAAATCCTTATCCGGAGCTCACCCCATCCAGACTCAAGATTGATAATGCATTGCGATGGAAATGAGTATTCACTCTCATTTTTTAAATTTCATTTTTTATAAACAGGCATAAGCGGCCGAAGCCGCGCGGGGCAGGGGATGAGGGAATCAGCAGCAAGATCAGGTGAGGGCGCATGTCGCGAGCCCGCCGACCTGCCGAGCGTACGCAGCGAGCGCTCCATGCGAGGTGTGGAGGGCCGTGCACCATGACGTCGAGCAAGAACACGAAGCCGCCCACGCTCCAATCCATTTCCTCCCTGGCCCTGATCTTCGGCGACGACCATGAGCGCGGTCCCTTGCGCACCGCGCTGGATTCGCAGGGCTTCACCTCGGCCGCGTTCGATTCGGTGCAGGCCCTGTGGGATTCGATCTCCCTGGGGCGTCGGTACGATGCCCTGGTCGCGTGCGCGGACAAGGCATGGAACCAGCGGCGCTGGGCCAGCTTGCGCGGCATGGTGAAACTGCCGGTCCTGGTCGTCATATCGCGCGATGCGATGAACGTGGCCTCCACCTTCAACGACGAACCGCTCAACAGCGAACGCATCGAGTTCGTCACCGCGCCCGTCAATGGCGCGGAGCTGTCGATGCGGCTGCAATTGCTGCAATCGCGAAAGCAGGCCCCCGCCGATCTGCCGGCCGAGCAGGATCTGGTCTGCGGTGGCTATTACTTCAAGCGATTGCGACGCATCGTGATGGTCGATGGCGAGGAGGTCCGCCTGCAGCCGCGCGAGTTCGACATCGCGCTCATCCTGTTCGAGAACCTCGGCAAGGTCATCACCCGTGAAGAGATCGAAACCCGGCTTTTCGATCGGCTCGCCAATCCCGGCTCGCGCGTGCTCGACGTGCACATGACCCGCCTGCGCAAGAAGCTCGAACTCGGGCCGCACAGGGGGGTTCAGCTCCTCACGATCTACGGGATCGGCTATCGCCTGGTCGTGCTGGGCTCGCCATTCACTTCGTAGCGCCCGGGGCGTTTCTCCATCGCCGCCGCGCTCGGCCCGAAAGCGGCGCGTGGGCAGACGCCACCCGAAGGCGCGCTGCCCACGCGACGAACGCCGACTGTCTCAGCGGTATTCGAGCGTGAAGGTCGCGGTGCCATCGGCGCGACCCGGCCGGATCCTCGCGGCGGTCTGGTAGTAGCGGGCCGTGTAGGGCACGTCGTAGCTGCCGTTCTTCATCGGGCCGACCTGCATGCCCTTGCCGAAGCGCACCGGCTGGGCATCGCCACCCAGGAGCTGGATGCCCACGCCCGTCGCAATGCCCGTGCCGCCCTGCGTGATCCTCAGCACCCCCTGCCGGTTCGACGGGTCCTGCGTCGCGTCCATGCGCAGGTCCACCCATTTCTGCAGGTTCGGATTCGCCTGGCACCGGAGCTTGATGCTGAATCTTCGATCGCCCGTCGTGGAGTCCATCCCCTTGAAGTTGCTGAGCGACACGCGCCCGAATTCCACCGGGATGTTGCGCGAGCCCGCATCGACGGAGCACGACGGCGTGATGATCGTGATGCCGCTGACATCCCCCGAGAGAATGGTCGTCAGCGCCGACCAGTAAGGCTCGCCATCGCCGTAGTAGCGGGTGTAGGTTCCGCCGGCCAGCGAGCCGCTGCCGGTGCTGTCGGCCGTCTTGATCAACTCCACCTGGAACGACGTGCCCGCAGCCAGTTGACCGGTGCCGTTGGGGGTTGGCATGGTGTGCGGGTAGTAGACGAGAAAGGAGCCGTCAACGACGCGCGAGAGCCGGATGCCGATGCCCTGCACTTGCGTGGAGTAGACGTTGAAGAAGCCCGGTATGGGCGAGCCCTGCAGCACCGTTCCGTAGACATAGCCGCCGCCCCGACAATTGAACATGAGATCGCCGGTGCCGCTGACCCAGATGGGAAAGCTTTGCGTCTTGATGGTTCCTCCGACCGCCAGTCCGTCGGGAACGTAGACGTTTCCCATGTTCATGTAGACGATGTGTTCGTACGCGCCCGGATAACGCACGCACGCCGCCCATGCGCCCTGCATGCCCGCCAGCCACAGCATGGCGAGGGGCAGCACGAGGCGCGACACCCTCCACGCCATGGCTGCCGCTCGATGGGCCGATCGACGATGCCAATTTCTCATTCTGTTTTCCTCTCGGCGTTGATGTCCGCATCGCACTGTCCCGCGATCTCGCGGATCGGCGGCGGACTGATTTCTTCGGGCAGCGCGTAGGACACGCTGCATCGGTCGCCCGTGCGGCGGCCCCAGATCACCGTCAACGTCCCGGCCGGCTCGGCCCCGCTGACGAAGGCCTGGCCATCGGGACCGACGATGCCCATCTCCTGGCCCGCTTCGTTCTCGATGCGCGAACCGAAGGGCATGGGCTCGCCCTTGCCCCGCGTCAGCGTCAGCATCAGCCGATGGCCCACCGCGGTCTCGAAGGTCGCGCGCACCACGGCACCGCGCGTGGGCACCACCTCGGTCGCGGCGTTGCGGACTTCCACGGTGTCGCCGAGGTCCTGCGTGCGCACGGCCAGGCGGTTGATCCGATAGGGCGAAAGATTGGAGACGACGGCGATGCCTGCGCCGTCGGTCGCCACGCCGGGTTGCGATTCGATGCCCACGCCCGAGGCCTTGGGCAGATGCACCAGGGCGATGGTGTCGCCCAGCGGTTGCGCCAGGGTCAGGCCATCGCCATGCAGCAGCAGCCCGCCCGCCATGCCGAAGGTGGCTTGCCGATGGCCGGAACTCTGCGAAATCCCGCCCTCGAAACGCCCGATTCGCGACAGGTAGCTGAGGCTCGCATGGCTGGTCGACCCCTGCGCTTCGATGCGGTTTCCCGACAGGTTGTAGGTGAGGCGGGCGTCCTCGAGCGCGGTGCCGAACACGCTGGCCTGATGGCTGGTGCCGCCGTTGCGCTCGTGCGATACCGAATATTGGACGCTGGCCGCGGAGCCGCCGAGCGGAACGCTCAACGTGAACATGATCTGGTTGTTCGGCGCACGCCCCTGGCTGGTGCTGCGGTTGTAGTGGATGCTGTAGCCGAACTGCTTGAAGCTGCCCGAGTAGCCCATCTGCACCAGGCTGTCCTTGGCGCCGGTTCCCCAATAGCTTTGCTGACGCGCCGAGGCGAACACCGAGCCCCAGTCGCCCAGACGTTGCGACAACTCCAGCCGCAGTTCGTTGCGGCGGTTGTGGAGGCGTTCCAGCGGGTCCAGTCCCTGCATGTCCGCGGCCTCCTGGAAGGTGCGGTAGCCGCTGGTCGAATAGCGATAGCCCGCCACGCGCACGGTGGTTCCCGCATCGAAGGCCTTGGCATACAGGAACCGCACCGATTGGCCGTTGTAGTGCTGCTCGGCCAGCAGCGGCGTCGACACCGAGGCACGCGCAGCCGACAGGTCGGCGGACACGGCACCGAAGGCGCGCATGTTCTTGCCCACGCCCGCCATCGCCGACAGGTAGCGCCCCGAGGCGATCAGCCCGCCGTAGACGCTGTAGCCCTTGCCCAGGCCACGTGCCACCGTGCCTTGCGCGAAGGTCGGTTCGGCACGCGATGGCCGCTGCCAGGCCCGCAGCAACGACAGACCGCCGTCGCGGAAGTCGGGCGAGAAGGACAAGCTCTGGCCGCGCGCGCTGCGGTACTTGCCGAGCGTGGCCGAATAGCGCCATGTGCCTTCGCGCAGCAGCGTGGGCACCGCGGAGAACGCCTGGGTGTAGCGGGTCTCGCGGCCATCGGCCTCGACGATGCTCACCTCGAGGTCGCCGCTCGAGGCCGTGGGATAGAGGTCGTCGATCACGAAGGCGCCCGGCGCCACGAAGGTGCTGTAGATGGTGTAGCCGTTCTGCCGCACCGTGATGCGCGCATGGGTCTGTGCAATGCCGCGGATGGTGGGGGCGTAGCCCTGCTGGCTGTCGGGCAGCATCGATTCATTGGTGGCCAGTTGCACGCCGCGAAAGGCAATGCTGTCGAACAGGTTGCCGGGCGTGCTGCCATCGCCGATCAGCAATTGCGCCTGCAGCGGCAACAGGTCGCGCTGGGCATAGGTGTTGACGGCCTGCCATCGGCCCGCGCCATCGATGCCGCGGTTGTAGGTCGAGAAATGGCGAAAGCGCCAATCGCCGAGGTTGAAGCCGCCGCGCAAGCCGACGAACAGGGTGTCGCGCCGAGGCTGCCGGTCGGGCCCCGGGAAGGGGTTGCCGTCGAACACGCTGCGCGGCGCGGCGAAGGGGTCGGCGCTGCGACGGTAGGCGTCGCCACCGTAGCGGGCGACGTTGACCTGGTAGTCGAGCATCCCGGCCGTGATGCCCCGGTCCCACATGCCGGGGTCCACGGCCCCGCGCGCCGAGCGCTTCATCGCCGCCTGCGGGATGTCGATGCGCAGGTGCATCTTGTCGACGTCGTAGCCGAAAGAGGCTTCGGGAATGGCCGCGCCCAGATCGACGCAGGCCTCGTCGGCCAGCGCCATCAAGGCCGGGAACACCGCCACGTTGACGCCCCAGGCGTCGAGCATGGCGCGCGTGAGGCAGGGCTCGGCGTCGTTCCTGCCCTCCTTGGCGTCGAAACGGATCGTGGCCTGCCCGGCGCGTCGCTCGTTGAGCGAGACATCGACGGTGTACGAGCCCGGCAGCACGCGATTGCCGAAGGCGAAGAGCGACAGGTCGGCATTCTGCTGGTCGCCACCCACGCCGAGGAAGCTCGGATTGAAGGACGACGCGGCGAACTGCTGCGCCATGACGGGAGCGCCCGACGCGGCGAGCGCGGCGGCGCACAGGCCGAGGCGAAAGGGCACGCGCGCGCGCACCCGCAGGGGATGAGTGCGTGTCATGGTCTCAGCGCTGCGCACCGCCGCTGGACGAAGCCGCGAGCGCGCGAGCCGGCTCGGCCTTCAAGGGCACGGGTTCGGCGCCCTCGGGCACCTTGACGAACTCCTCGGGCGATTCGCTGCCGTAGTCGTTGATCGTGGTGAAGTTGATCTGCACGGCCCGCGGCGCCTTCAGCGTCTGGATCGGAAAGCTCAGCTCGCCGAACGGCGGCACCATGCCCGCGTCGAGCTCCTCCTGGTCCTTCCCTTCGGGGCCCTGCCCCTGGTTGACCGTCAGCTTCAGCAGGGTGACGTGGAAGGCGCTCGCATTGCCGACCTTGAGCACCGCGCCCTGGCCTTGCGCTGGTGCGCTCACCGTCCACTTGAGCAGCGCACGCGCCTCTGCAGGCGAGCCCGGAAGGCCCGTGGGCCGGTAGAACAGCTTGAGCCGGCTGCGTATCGCCACCTGCAGCACGTTCTCCTGATTCGGCGTCTGGGGAATCTCCTTGACGTTGAGCCAGAACGCCGACTCGCGATCGGCCGGAAGCTCGCCGCCGACACGCATGATGCGCAGCAGGTTTTCCTTGCCGGGATCGAGCCGCGACAGCGGCGGCGTGACGACCAGCGGGGTCTTGCTCCTACCATCGCCGGCATCGACCCAGGCCTGGACCACATAGGGCGAGGTCCCGGTGTTCTTCATCGGCAGGGAGGTTTCGCGCTGCGTCTCGTGGAGGATCACGCGCGTGCCGGAAAGCATCACGCTGGCGCTCGCCGGCCCCTGGAGGCAGAGCATCGCCAGGATGCCGAGCGCCCACCGAATTCGTTCATTGCTGCACATATCTGTTCCTCGGCGCGACCCACGTCGACGACGCGCGCGCGCAAGCACTCCGACGCGCCGGCAGCGGCGCCTCAAAGGAAAAATCAACGGAAGATGAAGGCGCGAAAAGAGCGCGGCATTGCACCGCGGGACAGCGCGCCCATGACGGCATGAAGCCGCGAGGGCCTCATGCCGTGGTGCCTAATTAGTTATAGGCGACCGTGAATTGCGCGGTGCCATTGGCCGGGCCCGACTTGAGCACGGGATCGGCCGGGGAACCGCCCGTCAGCGGCAAGGTCGAGACATAGCGCGCCTGGAATTGCAGCTTGTTCGTGCCTTGGGCCAGAGCGTATTCGCGCGAGGCCGAGCCCAGCGCAATCTTCTGGCCTTCCCAGTCACCGATCTGGATGCCCACACCCTGGGCTGCCGGCGTTCCGGTGCCGGAGCCATCGATCGCCACCAGATCCACGTTGCGGCTGTCGGCCGTGCCCGAGAAGGTCACCTTGGCCTTGTTGCTGCCCGCGGGGCAATCGGCCAGGTTCAGGGTGAACTTGGCCGGGGTCGAACCCGTTCCCACGGTCGGAAACGCGGTGCGGCTCACCTTGCCCAGCGGCACCGTCAGGTTCTGGCTGTCGGGCGTCAGGGAGCAGATGCTGTCCGTGATTTCGCCGGTGAAGTTGATCTGGCCGTCGGCAGCCAGGGCCGCCTGCGACATGGCGGCGACGGTTGCGATCACAGCGAAGCGAGAGATGATTTTCTTCGACATTGTTTACCTTAAGAATGAAAACAGGAAATTGCCTGCAAAGCCAATTGCAGACAGCCGAGATCCTATTCATTCATTCATCTTTATTGGTCGCGTCGAAAAACAAAACCGCGCAATACGATTAATTCTCCAAGCCAATCCTTAGAATCATTAGCTGGCGCTAATTCAATTAAAAATCAGCTCCGCTGCTTATAGATTTACAGGCGCGTGTTCCGCGGTGCTCATCGACGCAGGACGCGCCAATCCGCTGAACGGCGCACCAGCCAGGGCTACAGCGCGAGCGTGCCTTCCACGCAGCTCACGCAGGCACCGCCCACGCGCACCTTGCCGTGGGCATCGACGCGCACCTTCACGCGCCCATCGCGTCCCACGCAGCGCCCCTGCGCGGCCACGTAGGCGATGCCGTCGGGCGGCAGCAGGCCGCGTTCCCACTGGAAGGCCGCCGCGCTGGCATTGCCGCTGCCGCAGACGGGGTCTTCCTCGACCCCGCTCGACGGCGCGAAGGCCCGGACCTCCATCGCCACCTCGCCTTGCGCATAGCGGCCGTACACGATGAGGCCGGTCACGCCGAGACGGCGCTCGAAGGCCGCGAGCCGCGCGAAGTCGGGCTGCAGGTCGATCACCGTGGCCGCGTCGGCCAGCGGCAGCACGACCCAGCGCGGGCCCACGTCCACGATGGCCGGCGCGGCCTCGGCGCTAGGTTGAAGGCCCAGGATGCGCCCGAGCTCCGCGAGGTCATCGGCCGCCAGCGGCGCCAGTCGTGCGGAGGGCAGGGCGAAGGCCAGTTCGCGGCCCTCGGGGCCGTCTTCCACCGTCACGTCGACGAGGCCGACACCGCACTGCTGCACCAGCCGGCCGCCGTCGCGCAGCGTGCCCCGTTTGGCTTCGAGGAAGGCATGCGCGCTGCCCAGGGTCGGATGGCCGGCGAAGGGCAGCTCGTTGCGCGGCGTGAAGATGCGCAGGCGATAGTCGGCCTCGGGCACGGTGGGCGGCAGCACGAAGGTGGTTTCCGAGAGATTGGTCCAGCGCGCGATGGCCTGCATGGCCTCGGTGTCCAGGCCGTCGGCGTCGAACACCACGGCCACGGGATTGCCGGCCAGCGGCGTGGCTGTGAAGACGTCGACCACGGTGTAGCGATGGGGTTGTTTCATGCGGGGCTCCAGGGGATGTCGGTGCGTCAAGCAGTGTCGTACATTCACTTCGCGGCGGCGTCCAGCACCGTCGAAAGAGCGGACAGCGCGGGGGCTAGGCGGTCCGGCGGCAGGTAGCCGAAGCCCAGGCGAAAGACGCGCTCGCTCTCGCCGAACCAGGCGCCCGAGGCCAGCTGCAGTTCGTGCCGCGGCAGCAGGTCCCAGAAGCGCGAGACGGCCGCGTCGTCGAAGCGATCGGCGCGCAGGCGCAGGCAGCACAGCGCGCCGCCGTCCGGGCGGATCCATTCGATGCGCTCGCGCTCGGCCTCGCACCAGGCCGCCAGTGCCGCGAGGCCTTCGGCGAGCAGCCGGCGGCGCGGCGCGAGCACGGGTTCGCGATGGCGCAGCAGCGCGGTGGCCAGTGCCTCGTCGAGCACCGAGCCCGAGATCACGGTGTTCATCTTGGCCACGACCAGCCGCGCGCGCAGGTCCGCGTCGGGCACCGTGAGCCAACCGGTGCGCAGGCCCGGCGCGCCCAGCGCCTTCGACACCGAGGCGCCCGTGACGATGCGCGGATGCAGCGCGGCCAGGCTTTCAGGGATGGCCTCGTCGCCGTAGCCGGCCTCGCGGTAGGTCTCGTCGATGAACAGGAGGGCCTGCGGCGCCTGGCTCTGCAGCAGCGCGAGCAGTTGCTCGATGGCTGCGCGCGGTGTGCGCACACCGCTGGGGTTCTGCGGCGAGGCGAGGCTCACGAGCCTCGTCTTCGGCGACAGGCTGGCCGCGATCGCGTCCAGATCGAGCCGGTAGCCGTTCTCGAAGCGCAGCCCGACCTCGCGCACGGTGACACCCGCGCCGCGCAGGCAGTCGCGGCTCGGCGGAAAGCAGGGCGTCACGAGCACCGCTTCGTCGCCGGGCCGGCAGACCTCGAAGGCCAGCAGGAACAGCCCGAGCGCCGTGCCCTGAGTGGTGACGATCTGCTCGGCGGGCACGCCGCAGGCCTTGGCGATCTCCTCGCGCAGTTCGACCGAGCCGGCCGAGCGGCCATAGCCCAGCTTCAGGCCGCGCAGGGTCTCGAGCCCGGCCATGTCGAGCACGTCGCCGAACGTCAGATCCTGCGAGGTGCTCTCGGCCAGGTTGAACGGCCGGTTCACGTCGAGCAGGGAAATGATCTCGTTGTAGGGAAAGCGGCCGCGCCACGTCGGCTGTGCCGCCGCGGGGGCTTCGTGTTCAAGCACTGTCATTCGTTTCCAGGTCGCCCGAGTGGGAGGGTCATCCAGAGCCCGGGGCGTATCGGGCAGCAGGGAATACGGGCCATGCTAGTGATCGCCGGGCCATCGGAACAGCCACAATTTCCGCGAAATCGGACCAGTACAGTTTGCGTGCCTTCGGAAGCCGGTTCGCCCACAATCGAGCCTCGTCATGCACGAGCCCCCATGAACACAGGCACCCTTCAGCGCAACAGGCAAGCGGCCGGCAACGTGCCCGCCCCCCATCGCTACGAGCAGCTCGCGGAACTCATCGTCGACACGATCGGCAACGGCACGCTCGCGCCCGGCGAGCGCCTGCCGTCGGTGCGCGCCGTCAGCGAGCAGCACGGCATCAGCATCTCGACGGTGCTGCAGGCCTACCGCCTGCTCGAAGACCGCGGCGTGCTGGTCGCGCGGCCGCAGTCGGGCTTCTACGTCGCCGCCACGCAGGGCGGAACGCTGGCGCTGCCCTCGGCCTCGCGCCTGCGTTCGAAGGCTTCGACCGTGTCGATCAGCGGCGCCGTCGCGGCCCTGCTCGAGCACGCCTCCAACCCGGCGCTCGTGCCGCTGGGCTGCGCGGTGCCCGACGCGGCCCTGCTGCGCTCCCACCGGCTCGACCTCGCGCTCGCGCGTGCCGCGCGCCAGCATGGCGATCGCCACAACGTCTACGGCACGCCGCGCGGCGATCCGCGGTTGCGCCGCGAGATCTCGCGGCGCGCGATGCGCATCGGGCATGCGCTCTCGCCCGACGACGTGGTCATCACCAACGGCTGCACCGAAGCCTTCACGCTCGCGCTGAGCGCCGTCGCCCGGCCCGGCGACACCATCGCGGTGGAGTCGCCCACCTACTTCGGCTTTCTCCACACGCTCGAGGTGCTCGGCCTCAAGGTGCTGGAGCTGCCCACCGATCCCGTCGAGGGCGTCCACATCGAGGCCTTCGCGCGGCTGCTCGATACCGCTCCGGTGGCAGCCTGCCTGCTGTCGTCGAGCTTCAGCAATCCGCTGGGCGTGTCGATGCCCGATGCACGCAAGCGCGAGCTGCTGGCCTTGCTCGCGCGGCACGACGTGCCGCTGATCGAGGACGATGTCTACGGCGACATCCACTTCGCGCGCGAGCGGCCCACGCCCTTCATCGCGCTCGACCGCGGCGCGAACACCCTCTACTGCAGCTCGTTCTCGAAGAGCCTCGCGCCCGGCTACCGCGTGGGCTGGATCGCGCCCGGCAAATACGCGCAGCAGGTGGTCGACCGCAAGCTCGCCTTCAGTCTCTGCAGCCCGGTGCTGCCGCAGGTCGCGCTCGCCGACTTCCTGGCCAGCGGCGCCTACGACGCGCACATGCGCCGATTGCGCCGCCTGCTCGAAGAAAACCTGCGACACCTGACCCGCGCCATCGAGGCCAGCTTTCCGGCCGAGACACGCGTCAGCCGGCCCGCCGGGGGCTTCGCGCTGTGGGTCGAACTGCCGCGCGGCTTCGACTCGCGCGCGCTGTTCGACGCGGCGCTCGAGCTCGGCATCTGCTTCGCGCCGGGGGATGTCTTCTCGGCGAGCCGGCGCTTTCGCAACTGCCTGCGACTGAGCGCCGGCTGGAGCTGGAGCGAGCGGATCGAGGAGGGGGTTCGGCGGCTGGGGACACTGGCTCGCCGACAACACATCTGAAGGTCGGCGGCCCTCAGCCTCGACGCAGCAGATCGAGGCCGGAGAACGGACCGCGCCCTTGCTGCAGCCTGCCGCCGGTCGACAAGCCCCCGAGCTCGACCGACACCCAGCCCACGGTGGCGATCATCGACGCCACCTGCGCATTCGCATCCACGTGATCGCCCGACACGAAGATCACGCGTCGCCCGCCCTGCTGCTGCGGGTCTTCCGCGAGCAGTGCCGCCGGCAGCGTGTTGAAGGCCTTGACCAGCCTGGCGCCCGGAACGAGATCGGCCACGATCTCGCTCGAGCTGCGGCCACGAAGGTCGGCGACGACGAGCTGGCCGTTCCTCTCCAGGTACGGGTTGCTGGTGTCGATGACGATTTTTCCGGCCAGCGATCCCAGGGTCGGCAGGGCCTCGGGAAGATGGCTCCATCGGAGTGCGAGGATCACCGTCGGTTCGGCGGCGGCCTCGGCTGCCGTGCCCGCGCGTGCCCTGGGCCCCAGCTGCCCGACGAGGTCGGCCAGCGAATCCGGCCCCCGGCTGTTGGCGAGGACGACCTCGTAGCCGGCCCGCGTGAACTGCGCCGCGAGCGCCTTTCCGATCCTGCCCGCTCCAATGATTCCGATCGCCATGGGTCCGTGTCCTTCCGCTGTCGTGATTGAAACTGTCCGCGCGTCAAGGAATGAGAACGACCGAGCCCATGACTTCGCGCGCCGCGATGGCGCGGTGGGCCGCGGCGGCGTCCTTCAGCGGGTAGCTGCGATCGATGGCGGCGGTGATGCGGCCCGACCTGAACGCGTCGAACAGCGCGTCGGCGCCCGCCAGCAAGGCTTCGCGGGTCATCAGGTAGTGGGAGGACGACAGCCCCGTGAGGAACAGCGAACCCTTGGCCATCAGGAGGCTTGCATCGACGGGCGGCGTCGGGCCCGAACTGAAGCCGAAGCTCACCATCGATCCCAACGGCCGCAGGCAATCGAGCGACGGCAGGAATGTCTTCCGGCCGACGCCGTCGTACACGACATCGACGCCTTGGCCCGCCGTCAATTCGAGCACCCGGGCCACGAAATCCTCCTCGCTGTAGTCGATGACCTCGTCGCAACCGTTGGCGCGGGCCACGGCCCTCTTGCCGGCGGAACCGACCGTGCCGATCACGCGCGCGCCGAGCGACCTGGCCCATCGGCATGCGATATGCCCCACGCCGCCCGTGGCGCCGTGATAGAGGAGGGTGTCGCCCGCCGCGATCGGCCGCGCCTTGAACAGCAGGCACCAGGCGGACAAGCCCTTGGACAGGATGGCGGCCACCTGCCGATCGTCGATGTCGTCGGGCACGGCGATGACATGGTCCGCCTGCACCAGGCACTCCTGCGCATAGGTTCCGCTGGCGCTGCGGTAGGCGACGCGGTCGCCCGGCGCGATGTCCGTGACCTCCGCGCCGACCGCGACGACCACGCCGACGCCCTCGGTGCCGGGCACGAACGGCATCGGCGCGGGAAGAACGCCCGCGCGCCGAAGGGTGTCGCTGAAATTGACGCCGATCGCGGTCTGTCTCACGCGCACCTGCGAGGGTCCGACTTCGGCCATGGGTACCTGCCCGAACTCGAGGACCTCGGGTCCCCCGGCCGCGCGAACGACGATGACTTGGTTCACTTTTTTTCTCCCTGTGGCATTGCCCGGTGTGTGCGTCCCTTCCGGTGATCGGGAGGACGCATGAAGACAGCAGAGGCAGATCTTAGAATGATCATTCTAAAGATGGCGAAGTGGCGTCGCCGTGGCACTACCTTCGCCAGGGTTTCTCGCCGCAGGGGGCCTGGAGGCTCGGCTTCGTTCGCACAAGGATGGCCGGGCTTGCGACGCCTTCGCGGCAGCGCCTCGCCGTCTAAGATGCCCGCGAGAAGCGCCAGCCCGCGGGCCTGGCGAAGCGGCATCGACCATCGCAGCCGGGTTTCCCGGAATCGTTCAAATGGCAGGAAAAAAAATCATCCACCCCAATGAAGCCGAAGCCGGCCAGAACCGCCGCGCCCAGGTCCTGGAAGCCGCGGCGGTCTGCTTCAGCAAAAACGGCTTCCACGGCACGAGCATCCAGAAGATCTCCGAAGCCGCTGGCATGAGCCCGGGCCACATCTATCACTACTTCCAGAACAAGGAAGCCATCATTCATGCGTTGATCCAGCAGAACCTGGGACGTGCCTTCGAGCACCTGTCCCATATCGAGGAGCGCAGCCGGGTCGCGGGCCCCGCCGATGCGCTGGTCGAGGAGATGCGCCATGCGGTGCGCACGCGCACCGATCCCCGTTACGTGCCCCTCGAGCTCGAGATCCTGGCCGAGTCCGCCCGGAACAGGAGCGTGGCGAAGTTCTTCCAGCGCGCCGATCGAGCGATCCACGAAAAGATCGAAGGCGTCGTCAAAGCGATTCCGTCGTCACGCGGGCTCTCCGCGGCCGAGCTGGAAGCAACGATCGACGTGATCGTTGCCATGTCCGACGGCCTGGTGTTCCGGGCCGTCGGCAATCCGAAGATGAACAAGGAGGAGGTCGGGAAGCTCATGCAGAGGGTCGTGCGATTCCTGGTGGAGGATCAGAAGTCCTGATGTCGCATCCGACGCGGTGGATCGCGCCGCCGCCCGGCCTCACCACGCAGGAGCGCGCCGCCCCTCCTCGGCGAGGAACTCGACCAGCGTCGGCAACGACGCATCCATCGGCCGGTTGGCACGCACTCGCATCACGTAACCCCATGAGCCGGCCATGCGCAGGCCCGGCGTCAGCGCCACCAGCCGGCCGCGCGCCAGTTCCTCGTCGACCAGCGGCGCACGACCCAGCGCGATGCCCACGCCCGCCGCGGCAGCCGCCACCACGGTGCTCAGGCCGCTGAGCAGCAGCGGGTCGTGGCCCGCGCTGTCGGGCAGGCCCAGCCGGGGGCGCCAGGTGCGCCAGTCGGTCTCGGGGCTGTCGATGTGCTTCTCCTCGAGCCAGCGGTGGCGCGCGAACACGCGTGGGTCGTCGCGCTCGCCGGGCTCGACCAGCGCGGGGCTGCACACCGGCACCACGGTCTCGGTCATCAGCGGGATGTCGCCCGGCGCCGCGAGGTGCGGGCCCAGCGCGCGCACGTGCAGGAACGCGAGGTCGATGTCCTGCGCGTCCCATGCGGGGTCCTGGCTGGCGTGCAGGAACAGCTGGATGTCGATGTCGGGATGCAGCTCGATGAAGCGCCCGATCCGCGGCGCCAGCCACAGCGCCGCGAGCGAGGGGTTGGCCGAGATGTTGAGGCTGTTGCGCCGCGTGCCATGGGCACCGGCGCGGGTGTTGCGACATGCCGTTTCGAGCAGGGTCAAGGCCTGTTGCACCGACACCAGCAGCGCGGCGCCGGCCTCGGTGGTCCGCGCGCGGCGCACCGTGCCGCCGCGGTGCAGCAGGGTCACGCCGAGGTCTTCCTCGAGCGCGCGCAGCTGGTGGCTGATGGCGCTCTTCGTCACATGGAGTTCGGACGCGGCGCGGCTCAGACTGCCCAGGCGGGCAACGGCTTCGAAGGCGCGCAAGGCAGCCAGTGGTGGCATGGGGGAGGGTGGAGCGGCAAAGGGTGCAATCTATCTCAACCCAGGATTGAAAAACCATCGCTTTCGCCGCCCCGCGCGATGCATGACCATGACGGCCTTACAGGAAGAACCGATCGCACCACCATGTATTTCGATATTCGACTTTGGCAATTGACAGCGGGCCTGCGCCTGCAGATGGCGGGCGGCATCCTGCTCGGCCTGCTGGCGCTGGCGGCCGGCATCGCTCGCTATGTGTTCCTTGGCCAGCTGCTGGCGCGCGTGTTCGACGGCGCGCCCTACGGCGACTGGATCGCACCGGCGGCCTGGGTGGGCGCGATGGTGCTGCTGCGCGCGCTGTTCGACCATCTGCGCACGGTGCAGGCCAACCGCGCCTCGGCCGAGGTGCAGCAGGCGCTGCGCGCGCGGCTGTACGACCGCATCGTGGCGCTGGGCCCGGCCTGGTTCGCCAACCAGCGCACCGGCGGCGTGATGCTGACGGTGGTCGATGGCGTGGAACAGCTGCAGACCTTCTTCGGCCAGTACCTGCCGCAGGTCGTGATCGCGGCCGCGGCGCCGTTCGCCATCTTCGCGGTCATCGCCTTCTGGGACGTGCCGACCGCGCTCGTCTTCCTGGTCGCGGCGCTGTTCGCGCTGTTCGGGCCGATGGCCGTCCACATGCTCGACAGCCGCGCGAGCCTGGCGCGCACCCGCTCGCTCAATGCCTTCGGCGAGGAGTTCCTCGATGCCGTGCAGGGCCTGCCCACGCTGAAGGCCTACGGCCAGGGCAAGACCTGGGGCGAGCGTCTCGCGGCCCGCGCGCGCAAGCTCTCGGACAACACCTTCTGGGTGCTGTCGGTGAGCCTGCTGACGCGCGGCATCAGCGACCTCGGCGTGGCACTCGGTGCCGCGCTGGCGCTGACCCTGGGCGCCTGGCGCGTGACGGCCGGCGACATGAGCGTGGAAGCCCTGCTGATCGTGCTGATGGCCGGCACCGAGATCTTCCGTCCGCTGCGCGAGCTGCGTTCGGTGCTGCACCGGGGCATGCTGGGCCAATCGGCCGCGGCGAGCATCCATGCGCTGATGGATGCCGAGGCGCCGACTGCCGCACCCGACACACCGTCGAAAGCCGCCGAGCCGGCGCATCTCGCGCCCACCATCGAATTCGACGGCGTGGCCTTCTCCTACTCGCCGCAGCGCGCGGCCCACCAGGGCCTGTCGTTCCGCATCGCGGCCGGCGAACGCGTGGGCATCGTGGGCCCGAGCGGGGCCGGCAAGTCCACCATCGTGCGGCTGCTGCTGCGCGAGTTCGTGCCGCAATCGGGCACGGTCCGCGTCGGTGGCCACGACGTCAACGGCCTGGCCACGCAGACCCTGCTGGGCCACATGGCGCTGGTGAGCCAGGACATCACGCTGTTCCACGGCACGCTCGACGACAACCTGCGCCTGGGGCGGCCCGATGCCACCCACGAGCAGGTGCGTGCCGCGGCGCGGGCCGCCAACATCGATGACTTCATCATGGCGCTGCCGCAGGGCTACGCCACCCAGGTCGGCGAGCGCGGGCTGCAGCTCTCGGGCGGCCAGCGCCAGCGCGTGGCGATCGCGCGCGCCCTGCTGCGCGACGCCCCGATCCTGATCCTCGACGAGGCGCTGTCCTCGGTCGACACCGAGAACGAGGCGCTGATCCAGCAGGCGCTGGACCGCCTGATGGTCGGCCGCACCACGCTGATCCTCGCGCACCGCCTGGCCAGCATCATCGGCGCCGACCGCTGCCTGGTGCTCGATCAGGGGCGCGTGGTCGAGGAGGGCCGGCATGCGGTGCTGATGCAGCAGCAGGGCCTCTACCACCGCCTGATGCACGAGCAGGCCGTGGGCCTGGCTGGCGCGGCGCTCGTGCCCGTCGAAGCGCAGGCCGCATCGGTGCGGCGCGTTGCCGCGGAAGAGGAGGGCGATCGCGGCCCCGCGCTGCGTCCGC
This sequence comes from Variovorax sp. GW821-FHT09B01, assembly GCF_059418345.1. Classification (NCBI taxonomy): domain Bacteria; kingdom Pseudomonadati; phylum Pseudomonadota; class Betaproteobacteria; order Burkholderiales; family Comamonadaceae; genus Variovorax; species Variovorax sp. GW821-FHT09B01. Next base: position 727,067 of record NZ_JBWKPQ010000001.1, read on the forward strand.
TCGACGCCGATGCCGCGCAGGTCGGCTGGAAGGCCACGCTCGCCACCTTGCTGTCGGTGGTGCGGCCCTGGCGCGGCACGCTGATCGCCACCATCCTGTTGGGCGTGGCGCGCGTCGCGGCCTTCATCGGCGTCGGCGTGCTCAGCGCGCTGGTGGTGGCCGCGATCCGCGACGACCGCGACACCTCGGCGCTGATCGTCGGCCTGCTGGTCGCGGCGCCGCTGGCCGCGCTGTTCCACTGGCTCGAGTCGTGGCTGGCCCACGCCATGGCCTACCAGCTGCTGGCCGACATGCGCGTCAAGCTCTACGACAAGCTCGAGCGGCTCGCGCCGGCCTACCTGCTGCAGCGTCGCTCGGGCGACCTGGTCGCGCTGGCCACGCACGACGTGGAGATGGTCGAGTACTTCTACGCCCACACCATCGCGCCGGCCATCGTCTCGGTGCTGGTGCCGCTGTCGGTGCTGGGTTTCCTCGCCGTGTACAGCTGGCCCGTGGCCCTCGCGCTGCTGCCGTTCCTGGCCTACGCACTGGTCTCGCCGATACGGGGCCGCCGCCAGGTCGATGCGCTCGGCGACCGCGCCCGCCATGCGCTGGGCGAGATGAGCGCCCATACCGCCGAGACCATCCAGGGCCTGGCCGACCTGACCGCCTTCCAGGCCACCGACCGCCGCCGCGCGCAGTTCCTCGAGGTGGCGGACCGCAGCCGCGCGCGGCGCCTGGACATCCTGGACGACCTGTCGCGCCAGACCGCCTGGTTCGAGATCGCGATGGGCCTCGGTGGCCTGGCCGTGGCCGTGGTCGGCGCGCTGCAGGTCGCGAGCGGCGCCTTGCCGGCCGGCATGCTGCCGCTGCTGGTGCTGATCGCGCTCGCCACCTTCCTGCCGGTGTCGGAGATCTCGCAGGTCAGCCGGCAACTGGCCGACACCATCGCGGCGACCCGCCGCCTGCACGTGGTCGAGAGCGAACCCGAGCCCGTGGTCGACGGCCCGCTGCCGCCGCCGACGGCCACCCACGGCCTGTCGCTGGCCTTCGAGCGCGTCTGCTTCGCCTATCCGGGCAAGGCGCAGGACACCCTGCACGAGCTCGGCTTCGAGGTGCCGGCCGGCGCCACCGTGGCCGTGGTCGGCGCCTCGGGTGCCGGCAAGAGCACCGTGGCGAGCCTGCTGCTGCGCTTCTGGGATCCGCGCCAGGGCAGCGTGAAGCTCGACGGCGTGGACGTGCGCGAGCTGCGGCTCGACGGCCTGCGTGAACGCGTCGCGCTGGTGTCGCAGGACACTTACCTGTTCAACGACACGCTCGAGGCCAACATCCGCCTGGCGCGCCCCGATGCCAGCGGCGAGGAACTCGCCCTCGCGCTCGACCGCGCCGCGCTGACGGACTTCGTGCGCACGCTGCCCGAGGGCCTGGCCACTCGCGTCGGCGAACGCGGCATGCAGCTGTCGGGCGGCCAGCGCCAGCGCATCTCGATCGCGCGCGCCTTCCTCAAGAACGCGCCGGTGCTGATCCTCGACGAGGCCACCTCGCACCTCGACACGCTGTCGGAGCTGCAGGTGCGCGGCGCGCTCGATGCGCTGATGCGGCACCGGACCACGCTCGTGATCGCGCACCGGCTGTCGACCATCCGCGATGCCGACCTGATCCTGGTGCTGGAGAACGGCACGCTGGCGGAAGCCGGCACGCACGACGAGCTGCTGCGGCGGCAGGGCGTGTACGCGAAGCTCGCGAGCCACCAGGGGGCGGGGGCCGTGCAGCAGCAGTGGGCGCGGGCGTGAGAAGAGGGAAGAGGGAAGAGGGCGCGCCGCGGCCTGCAAGCTCGTCGCGGGATGAAAGAAGCACGCCATCGAAACGAGGACGATCGGGGGCATGCCGGAAGAGGTGCCCTCCAGCCGGCGTGAGCGCGCCGAACTAGCGCCCCAGTTCGATCACTTCGTAGCCCTTGGCGTTCGGCCGAACGCTGTCGATCGCTTCGGTGCCGCCCGGCTTGTCGCCGTCGACGAAGCGCTGGATCAGATAGCGATGCGCCGTCTCGAGCCGGCCACCGGGCGGGAACACCAGCAGGGTTTCGGTCTTGCCCAGGTACAACCAGCGCGGCGCATGGCGCTCGGCGAAATCGAAACGCTGGAAGCGCTGTCCGGCCGCGTCGTGGACCATGACCATGCCGCGCGGATAGCCGGCCGACATGAAATCCCCCATCACCACCAGCGCGCGGCGCGTCCGGCCGGCACAGCGTATGCGGACCTCCGAACCGCGCGAGTCCTCGGCCTCGCCGTCGAACAGCAGCCGCCTGGACGCCTTGCCTTCGCGCACGTGGTAGACATGGGAGCCCGCGATGGCATCGGTACGCAGGACCTCGACGACCCGCGGCGCGCCGGGCGCGCCCAGATCGCAAGACAGGGGCGTGCCGGCGAACGCCAAGGCGGGACCGAGCAGGCTCAAGCCAAGGGTGAGGCGGATCATTGCGGGGCCCTTCATGGCGTTGCTGCGCGACCCGCCTCGTTCATGCCTTCTCAAAACTTGAAGCCCGCGGGTTTCCGGGGCCCGCGCGGGCCCGGATAGTCGGGCACATAGGCGTCGGAATTGCTGATGACCAGCCGAACCTCGTTGTCGGGCAGGAAGTGCACGTTCATCGTCGACCCGGTGCGGTCATAGCGGTCGACCGGCACGGTCTTCTCGTGCCACGCCTCGTTCAGCGGTCCCTTGGGATCGGAGTTGCTCGTCCTCCAGCGCACGACCGCGGTCAGGCCGGGTGTCCATTGCCGCGGGTACACGATGCAGCACACGAAGCTGCCGCCGCCGCCATAGGCGAAGGCGTTGGCGCCGAACTGGCCGTTGACCCAGTACTCGTGGATGTAGTCCGGCGTGTGGTTGTAGGCGCTCAGGTTCGCCGTGGCCTTGGCGGGCGCGGCGGCCTTGGCGTTCACGCCCGGACTGTCGGGGGCGGCTTGCGCGCAAGCGGCCATCGAAATTCCCAGCACCAGCCCTGTGATCGTCGTATGCATGCGCGCGATTCTCGTGCAGCGCGCTGGAAAACAGGAAAGAGGACGGCGCCTCAGCCCTGCCACTTCGACGCATGGATGATGCTGCACATGTCCGCGCGATGGAAATGCGGATCCTTGTGCGCCAGCACGTCGTCGTTGAAGGTGCCGAAGGTGCTGTCGGGACGGTGCTTGAGCCCCTGGTAGAAGGCCTCGATGATGCCGTGCTTGAAATCGGCCTCGCGCGGAAAGGCGCGCACGACCGCCTCGCGCTGCGCGTCGCTGTAGTCGTCGTAGCCACGACCGGCCACGTCCATGCCGGCGCCCGCCTGCACGAGCGCGATCTCCGCGCGCATGAACTGCGGGATGCCCGGCGTGGTGTGCAGCGCGACCGCATTCCACACCGTCTCGATGTCGTGCTCGGAGATTCCGTGCCCTTGCAGGAAATCGCGCGCGGCGTTGGCGCCGTCCACCTCGAAGCGCAGCTGGCTGGTCTGGTAGCGCGCGGTGAGGCCGATGTCATGGAACATAGCGGCCGCATAGAGCAGCTCGAGGTCGTACTTCAAACCCTTGCGATCGCCCGCCAGCACACCCCAGCAGTAGACGCGGGCCGAGTGGTGAAAGAGCAGCTCGCTTTCGGTGTCGCGGATGAACTGGGTCAGCTCGCGCGCGAGCCTGCTGTCGGGGATGCGGATGCCGGCGATGTCCTGGGGTGCCATGGGTGTCTCGGTCGTTGATCTGCCGCGAAAGCGGCGGAAAACCGATCATGGATGGAACATCGTCCGATGGGAATTGGCATCTCTGCAATGGCGTGTTGCAGCCCCTTCAATATCCCGGAACCAAAGCACCGGCCGCACAACCCGAGCGCCTCCCGTGCACAGGGCAGCGGGTGCTTCCCGCAGCGAAATCAAGGAGGAGGCCGAAGGCCGGGGGACATTCGCGGAGGGAAGTACCCGCTGCCCTGTGCACGCGCCCCGAACAGCAAGCCAAGAATCACTGCCGCTCCTGAACGAACCCGATAGCGATCGCCACCTCCATCCGCCGCGGCGGTTTCTCGAACGGCGCACCGGCCTGCGCCGCCCGCATCGCGCTCTCGTCGAGCACCGGGTAGCCGCTGCTCTTCGCCACCGCCAGCGAGCCCGACAGGATGTTCCCTTCCTCCGTCAGCGTGAAGCGGATCGTCGGCGCGCCCACATAGCCGGCCTCGCGCGCTTCGGCCGGATAGACCAGCTTGCCCTGGATCGCCTTGCGCAGCCCCGCGAGGTACTTGCGCAGGGCATCCGCGCCATCGTCGCGTGCGCGCACGGTCTGCTGCATGCGGTCTTCCTCGGCGGCATTCGCGACCGGCGGCTGCGCGGCCACGGGCGTCTGTGTCGGCGGCTCCGGCGCGGCGCGCACGGGTTCTTCCACGCGCGCCACCTGCACCGGGCTCGGCGCGACCTGGCGCGGCACCGGCGCGCGCTCGCGCGTCTCCTTTCGCGCCACCGGCTTCGGCTGCGGCGTCGGGGGGGGCGGCTCCGCAGGCCGTGCCACCTGCTGCTGCTCGACCTGGCGGTTGCTCACCAGGCCCAGCAGGTCCACCACCAGTTGCTCGCGCGACGGCGGTGGCGCCTCGGGCCGCGCGCGCACCAGCCACGGCAGCACCAGTGCCGCATGCAGCAGCACCGAGAGGCCGAGGCCGATCGCGAACCTCATCGCGGCGCCGGCTCCGTCTGCACGGCCACCTTGGCGAAGCCCAGTTGCTTCAGCACATCGGCCACGTCGATGAAGCGCTGCAGCTGCACCGTGCGGTCGGCACGCAGCAGGAAGGGCGTCTGCTTGTCCATCGCCGCGAGCCGGGTCTTGAGCGTGTCGGCGTTCAGGGCCTCGCCGCCGAAGTGGATCGTGCCCGCCGCATCGATCACGATGGTCTGCGTCTGCGAGGTGTCCGCGGGGCTCGCGCTGGCCTGCGGCAGGTTGACCGGAATCCGCCCGCTCGCGATGAAGCTCGAGGTCGTCAGCACGATGGTGAGCAGCACCAGCATGATGTCGACGAAGGGGAGCATGTTCATGCTGTCAATCGGCTTTTCGGTCACGCGCGATCTCCCATTCGAGGATCAACACCTGCACCTTGCGCAGCAGCGTGTTGTAGAGCACCACCGACACCAGCGCCACCCCCAGGCCCACGGCCGTGGCCTTCAGCGCGAGCGCGAGGCCGACCATGATCTTGCCGGTGTCGATGGAGGCGTCCTGACCCATGTTGTAGAAGGTCAGCATGATCCCGAACACCGTGCCCAGCAGGCCCAGGTAGGGCGCATTGCTCGCCACCGAGGCGATGACGAAGAGCTTGCGCGTGAGCACCAGCTCGAGCGACTTGATGTCGCGGATCGCGTGGGTGTCGATGCGGCTGTAGAGCCAGGCGCGTTCGATGCCGATCGCGACCACGAAGACGCTCAGCACCACCAGCAGTCCGATGACGCCGTAGTCGATGGCGCCGGCGAGCCAGTTCATGTTCATTCCGTGCTCCTCGTCGGTGTCTCAGAACAGCACGCCGGCCTGCACCAGCACGCGCGTGCGGCTCTCGCGCACGATCTCCTGCGGCCGCGCGCCGATGGCGCGCGCGACCTGCAGCCGCCCGAACAGCGCGCCATGGCGTGCCTGGTAGCCGATGCCCACGTCCGACAGGCGCACGCCGTTGCGCGTGGCGTAGTCGGCGTTCTGCAGCCAGGCGCGTCCGAGGTCGGCGAAGACGCCCACCGAATGCGTGAGCCCCTCGGGCGCCGGCAGTGCGTAGCGCACCTCGGCGTTGAGCAGGTAGCCGTTGTCGCCGCTCACCCATTCGCGGTACGCCCTCACGCCGTTGGGCCCCGAGATGCTCATCTGCTCGCTGCCGTCGAGGTTCTTGTTGCGCAGCGCCTTCTGCAGGCTCAGCGCGCTGCTCGCGGTCCAGCCTTTGGCGAATTCCACGTTGGCGGCCAGCCGCAGGTTCAGGTGCGCGAAGTCGCCAGCCGTGTTGGCGCCGGCCCGGTTGAGCGCCACCTGCGCGGGGTTGTCGATGTCGAGGTGGCCGTAGCTGAACCCGGCGACGACGCTGGTGTAGCCCGGCCGGCCCAGCAGCTGGCCCCAGCGCTCGTGCTGCACGGCGAAGGTCGCGACCCTGGTGGTCTTGCGGTCGACGCTCTCGACCGCGCCCACCTCGTCGCGCAGATGGCGCTGCGCGAGGTTCAGGCTCAGCGACAGGTTCTGCTCGCGGCTGCGCAGCAGCGGATAGCTCAAGGTGGCCTCGACCGTGCGCGCCCGGCCTTTGGCCTCGAGGTCGTCGTAGTCGCCGCCCAGGTGATAGGTGGTGCGCGCGGCGGCGAGCTCCAGCCGCAGGCCGCTCGCGGTCAGCGGAAAGCCGTAGGCCACGCGGGCGTTGTCGAGGCCGCCGCCTTCTGTGCCCATCAGGTTGAGGCTCAGTCGGTCGGCGATGCCGAAGGGCGAGTTGATGTCGAGTCCCGCGCTCAGCCGGTTCTTGCCGGTGTAGAGCGAGCCCTGGTTGTCGACCAGCGCATAGCCCGCGAGGCGCTTGCCTTCACCCACCTCGGCATCGAAGTCCGAGCTGCCTGGGGCTTCGCCCGGCGAGATCGTGAGGCGGGGCAGGGTGGCGCCGGGCATGTCGCCGACCAGCAGCATCGCGCGCTCGAGCTGCGCGCGGGACACCGGCTGGCCCGCCTGCAAGGGCGCGAACGCATCGGCCACCGTCGCGTCGCGCACCAGCGAGCGGTTCTTGAGCGTGAGCTTGCCGTAGCTGCCGATCAGGACCCGGATCGTCAGCGTGCCGGCGCTCGCGTCCTGCCGCGGCACGTAGGCGCGCGCCACCAGATAGCCGCGGTCGCGCAGCAGCGCCGTGACCCGGCCCGCGGCCTGCTCGATCTCGGCCATCGACAGCGCGCGGCCGCGATAGGGATCGAGCGCGGCCTGCAGCTCGGCGGGCGGAATCTCGTCGGCGCCCTCGACCTTGAAGTCGCGCACCGTCAGCGTCTCGCCGGCCGGCAGTGCCAGCGGCCGCTCGGGCTGCTCCACGATCACCGGCGCGGGCGGCTGGCTCGTGGTGCCCGGCGGGCGCGGCGGCTGGGCTTCGCGCAACGCATCGCCGCTGCCGTAGTTGGGAATGGGCGCCACCTGGGCCTGGCCACTGGTGGCGAGCGTGCAGAGCACCGAGAAGGCGGCGAGCGCGGGATGCGCCCGGCGTGAGGACAAGACGGGACGAAGGGAATTCATGTCGCAACGGGAACGAGGAGGAGAAGGGGAGGCGGAACCGGCCATGCCGTCCCGCCGCGGGGCGGCGATGTCAGCGCGGCGTCGACGGCTGCGCCGCGGGCGCCTTGGCGCCTTCGTCCTCGAGTTCGAACACCTTGCCGTCGATCTCGATGCGTTCCACGTTGGCGGAGAAGCTGCGCCGGTCGGCGAAGACGATGTTGTCGGCCAGTGCCGCGGCTCGTTGCGTGAGGCCGGCCGTCGTCTGGACGGCGGGGCGTTCCGGCTGGCGCTGGGCCTCCGAGGTCGCGGCGGCCGCGAGACGCGAACCCGTCTGCGCGCGCTCCTGCAGCGCCGCGGCGCGCGCTGCGGCTTGCGCGGCGGCGACGGCGGCCGCCTGCGCTTCGGCGGCGGCCTGCGCCGCGGCCTCGCTCGATGCACGGGCGGCTGCTTCCGCCGCGGCTTGTGCCGCCGCGGCTGCGCGGGCCGCCGCTTCGGCTGCTGCTTGCGCCGCTGCTTCGGCCGCCGCATCGCGGTAGGTGCTGTTGGTGATGGTGCCCGAGCCCGTGTTGTTTCCGATCAGGCGGCCCGTGGTGTCGTTACCGTGGATGACCGAGCCGGTGGCATGCGAGTTGTCGACGTTGCCATCCTGCATGCGGCCCACCAGCCCGCCGGTGAAGTCGAAGTCGGCGCCGCCCGTCACGTTGCCGCTGGCGCGCGAGTTGAGGATCGAGCCACCGTCCATCTGCCCCACCAGGCCACCGGCCGCGTAGGAACCGAACACGTTGCCGCTCGAGAAGGAGTCCGTGATGAGGCCCGAGTTGCCGCCGACCAGACCGCCCGCGATCTCGCCCCTGACATTGCCCGTGGCATGCGATCCGGAGATGGTGCCGCTGTTCCCGCCGACCAGGCCGCCCACGCCGGCGCTGACCGGTCCGCCGTTCACGTCGCCGGTGGCATAGGAGTTGGTGATTCTCGCGTCGGGACCTCCGTTGCTGCCGACCAGTCCGCCCACCGAAGCGCCGAAAGCCGTGACGACGCCGCTCGCATGCGAGCCCGAGATGGTGCTGCCGTTGTTCCAGCCGACCAGGCCGCCGACGTTCTGGGAGGCGTTGCTCGCGCCGCCTCTCACGTTGCCGCTGGCGTAGGAGTCGACGATGCTGGCGCCCCCGAGGTTTTGTCCGGCCAGGCCGCCGACGTTGGAGTCTCCGCCCGTCACGTTGCCCGTGGCGTAGCTGTTGGTCACGGACGCGGTGGCGCCGCTGTTGATGCCGACGAGGCCGCCGACGGAGCTCGTGTTGTCCGATACCGTCACGTTGCCAGTGGCGTGGGAGTCGGCGATGGTGCCGTTGATGTTGCCGCCGACCAGCCCGCCGATGTTTCCGTTGAGCAGGCCGGAGCTGGTGTCGGTGACCACCGAGACGTTGCCGGTGGCGCTGGAGCGAAGAATCTTGTAGGTCGCGCCGAAGTTCCTGCCCACCAGTCCGCCGATGTAGCTGAAGCCGCCCGTGTAGCGTGTCGATGCGCTCACGGCAGCGGTCGAAAAGGAGTCCGCGATGATGCCGTTGCCGACGATGAACTCCCCGGTGTCGGGGTTGAAGCTGGTCCCGTTGTATCCCACCAGGCCGCCCACGTTGACGACGCCCTGCACCGACCCCGTGACGTAGGCCTGGCTGATGCCGCCGCCGAAGTTTTCCCCGACCAGTCCGCCGACCCGGCCGTAGCCGCTGACGTCGACGCCGATCAGGCCGATGTCGCGGATCGTGCTGTCGACCTGCGCCGTTCCGATCAGGCCCACCGGCGTCTGCAGGTAGTCGTTGTGCACCGGCTCCAGGATCCTCAAGTTGCTGATGGTGTGGCCCAGGCCCGCCAGCGTGCCCGAGAGCGAGGACACCAGCGCGCTGCCGTAGGTCTTGCCCGAGGCATCGAGATTGCCCGCGAGCGCATAGCGGCCCGCCGCGTCACCGCCCGCGTCGTCGATCTTCTCCAGGTCGCTCATGCTGTGGATCAGCGTGTAGGCCTGCCCATTCATCGCGAGCGTCGCATTGGCACCGCTCAGCGTGACCGACGCGCCCTGGCTCATGTCGATGCGGTAGTCGCCACCGTAGTTGAGCTTCAGCCCCGCGCGCGCGCCCGTCGCGGTGATCGGCGCATCGATGCGCACGTCGTTGGCGGCACTCAGCGTGAGCGCGGTGTTGGCCGACCAGTTCACACCTTGGCCGACGTAGAGGTGGCCATCGGCGCCGTTCCCGCCCCTCGATGAAATCACCACGTTGTTGCTGCCCAGCTGCCTGCCGAGCTGGGCACCGCTGATGTTCGCGCCAGCACCGATGGTGAAGGCATCGGAAGCCAGCGTCCACGTGCCGGTGTCGCCGTTCGCGGCCTTGGTGGTGACCACGGCGTCGTCCGACACGCGCACGCTGCGGCCCGAGGTCTCGACGGTTCCGCCGCCGCCGGTCGCGGGCGAGGAGGCATCGAGCGTTCCGCCCACGTTGGCCGTGCCGCCGTCGGCGCGCAAGACGATGCGGCCCTTGAGATCGTCCATCGTGCGCGCCTGCACGATGCCCGTGTTGTTGACCTGGCTGCCCAGCAGCTCGTCGGCCGCCTTCGCGGTGAGGATCACCGTGCCGCCGTCGGCCTGGATGGCGCCCTTGTTCTCGACCAGCGCACCGAGCGCGCCTTCGTCGATGCTGAGGCTCACCAGCGAATCGCCGTTGAAGTTGAGGCTGATCTTCTCGCCGCTGCCCAGCGCCACCGTGCCCTTGGTGGCGACGATCACGCCCTGGTTCGACACCGAGCGGCCGAGCAGCGCGACGTAGCCGCCCGGGGCCGCGGTGAGCGTGCCCATGTTGATGACCGAACCGCTGCCGCCGTTGCCGCTGAACACATAGCGCCCGGCATTGAAGTCCGCGTCGCTGAGGTTCAGCGTGCTGGCCACGAGGCCGGCCGTGTTCACGCTGCTGCCGCGGGTGAACAGCACGCCGTTGGAGTTGATCAGGAAGACCTTGCCATTGGCATTGAGCGCGCCCTCGATCACGCTGCGTTCGTTGCCGACCACGCGATTGAGCGTGATCGCCGAGGCATTGGGCTGGTTGAAATTGACGGTTTCGCCGGCGGCGATGCCGAAGCCCTGCCAGTTGATGCTCGCGCGTTGCGTGCTCTGGTCGATGCGCGTCACGCTGCCCGCCTGGCCGATGGTGGCGCTGCCGCTGGTGACCGTGCCGCCCTGCGGCGCGGCCGTGGCGATGGATGAATAAGAACAAAGCAACGCGTAAATGGCCGCGCATACTTTCGAACTCAATTCGGGAACATGGCCAGTGTATTTTTTCGTGGTCTTCTTCATTTGTTCACCTGTCTCGTTATATTTTTGAGAGTATAGCGTCCGTGATTTTTTTCGCGCCATAGGACGATTTCCAGTCGCCAGAGCCTTCAATTCAATGCCTATGCATTACCCGAATGCTATGCAACCTATATGCAAGCCTATATAGCGCGAAAGATTCACACGCAGTCATTCATCCAATTCTTCGAGGAGATAACGTGAAAAAGCTTTCGATCAGAAAAATTACCCTGAGCGTTTCGGCATCGGTGCTGATGCTGGGTTCGTCCGCCACCTGGGCGCAGTCGATCACCGTGGCCGTGGCCGCGAATTTCCAGGGCGCGATGGTCCAGCTCGTCAATGCCTTCGGGGCCTCGGGCCTGCCGTTCTCGGGCAGCAGCTTCACCGTGACCTATGGCGCGACGGGCGATTTCCAGACGGCGATCAACACCGCGCTGGCCGCGCCCGGCGGCACCACGCCCTATGACCTGTTCTTCGCGGCCGACGACACCACACCGGCAGCCCTGCGCACCGGCCATCCCACCGTGGTGCAGGTGCCGTTCCGCTATGCCGAGGGCAAGCTGATCCTGTGGTCCAAGTACGGCCCGAACGTGAGCACCAGCGGTTCGAGCGGCTTCACCAATCCCGCGAGCTACGCCTATGCGAACGGCCAGGTCGCGATCGCCAACCCGGTCACCGCGCCGTACGGCACCGCGGCCCAGCAGGTGCTGAGCCGGGTCAACGCCATCACCTACCCGGGCGGTGCCTACGACGCCAAGTTCGCGCAGTACACGACCATCGGCACCACCTACACGGCGGTGAACGCGAGCACCAGCGCCACGACCTATCCCAACGTCGGCTTCGTCGCCAAGTCGCAGCTGTGCGACAGCAGCACCGGCGCCATCCGCACGCCGCTGACCGGCACCTACTTCGAGTACACGCCGGCCACGGTGAACGGCAACCCGCCGCATGACCGCCTGCTGCAGGACGCCGTGGCGATCCGCGGCCGCGCCGGCTCGACCAACGCCGCGGTCGACGCCTTCATCGCCTACGTGGGCAGCACGGCCGGTCGCGCGATCATCCTGAAGAACTGCTACATCTAGGGCAGAGGCATCGCCGGCGGGGGCGGGAGTGGGCATCGCTGTATTTTGTAAGATACAGCGATTGCCTCGATCCAGGCAGATGGATACCGCCGATGACCATGATGCTTCCCGAACTGCTCCGATCCGCCGTCACCGAGGCAGGGTTGCCATTGGCGGCCCTGCGACGCGCACGCTCGCTGTCGCAGCGCGCGGTCCGACAGATCGCTGCGGGTATCCGGCCCGGCATGACGCATGCGCAGGCCACGGCCCTGGCGGCGGCGACGCTGCAGGCGCTGGAGATGGAACGCAACTGGCATCCGGTCGCGATCCGCTTCGGCGAGGACACGCTCAAGACCGCCAGGGACGCGTCCGACCCGGCTCGCGTGCTCGGCGAGCAGGACATCTTCTTCATCGACATCGGCCCCGTGTGGGAAGGCCATGAAGGCGACGCCGGCGAGACCTTCGTGGTCGGCGGCGATCCCCAGATGGAAGACTGCGCGAGAACCGTGCGCGCGATCTGGCAGGAAGTGAGTTCGCGCCTGTGCACCGAGGGCCTCGACGGCGAGGCGCTGTATGCCTATGCGACGCAGCGTGCGCAGGCGAGGGGATGGCGCCTCAACCTGGGCCTCCACGGGCACCGTGTGGGCGGCTTCCCGCCTGCGATCCCCGCGGCCGGGCGCGGTCCGGGACTCTGGGTGCTGGAGATCCAGATCGCGCATCCGACACGCCCGTTCGGCGCGTTCTACAAGGACCTGCTCATCGCGGACGAAGTGGTGCACGAAGCCATCTGCTAGCGCGCACTACCCGATGATGTCCACCTTGCCCACGCCACCGAGGCGGCGACTCGAAGCCACGGCGGATTCGGTCCTGTCGCTCATCCAGGCGCAGGCCTTCGAACACGCACTGCGGGCCCTGAATGCGGCGGTTCCGCACCGCTTCACCGCCATCTTCAAGGTCGACGGCGATCAGGTCAGGAACGTACTGCTGATCGACAAGCTGGGACAACCACGGCCCGAACGCTTCGCCGTGTTTCCGCTGGCGGACAGCTTCTGCCGGTTCGTGCTGCGCGACGCCTTCCTTCACGTCGAGGACTCCTCCCAGGAGGCGCTGCTCGACGGCAGTCCCTACCAGGGAATGATCCGGGCCTACCACGCGGTCGCTCTGACGCTGCTCGATGCGCGGGTCGTCGGAACGCTGAGCCACTTCGACACCGCGCCGCAGAAACTCGACGACGCGGATTTCGGCCTGCTCGTGCTGGCCGCCCGGACGCTGCCCGACTACCTGGTGAACGCGGCGATCTGGGACTAGCGCGCGATCAACCGAAGGTGAACGCGAAGGCCTCCACGCCCGGATCGAGAAACTCGATCTCGAAGCGCCGATCCGCCACCGCGCCGCGCTGCCGCACCAGCTGGTAGAGACGCTGGCCGTCGACCACCCCGTTGCCTTGTGCATCGATGTCGATGCCGTGGTCGTCCCCGGGCGGCTTGCCGTCGATGGTCACCTTGATGCGCACGGGATGCCCCGGCGTCGTCGATCCGAGCACGAGGTGCAGGTCGCGCGCATGGAAGCGGTAGGCGATGCGGCCCCGTGCCTTGTCGAGCACGGCGCTTTGCCCGCCCACGGTCCAGCTGCCGCCGAGCGCCCACTGGTTGGCCTCGAGCCGGGACGGCGCCGTGTAGCCGTGCACCTTGCCGCGGACCGGGCCGCCGGGCGAGACGAAGTTCTCGGCGCGTTCGTAGCCGATGTAGGTCTCGGGCGATCTCAGGTTCGCGCCGTCCGCCGCGACCTGCGCGCCTTGCGCCTCGACCTTGACGAGCTCGGCGGGCATCGCGCCTTGCCCGGCTTCGGCCAGCAGCTGCCGGATGACCTGCTCCGACTCGTCGTAGGCGCCCTCGCCGAAGTGGTGATGGCGGATGCGTCCCTGCGCGTCGATGAAGTAGTGCGCGGGCCAGTACTCGTTCCTGAAGGCGCGCCAGATCGCATAGTCGTTGTCGACCGCCACCGGGTAGTCGAGCTGCAGGTCCTTCACGGCCTTGCGCACGTTGTCGAGCTTCTTCTCGAAAGCGAACTCCGGCGCGTGCACGCCGATCACCACCAAGCCCTTGTCCTTGTACTTCTCGGCCCATGCGCGCACGTAGGGGAGGGCGCGCAGGCAGTTGATGCAGGAGTAGGTCCAGAAGTCGATCAGCACCACCTTGCCGCGCAGGGCATCCATGCGCAGGGGCGGCGAGTTGAGCCATTGCACGGCGCCGTCGAGCGAGGGGGCCTGGTCTTCGACCGGCAGCGCCGCGACGCCGCCGCCCTCGGCCCGCATCGCGGTATTGGCGGCCATCATGGCGTTGCCGGGCGCCATCATCACGGTGGAATCGGGGCCGGTCGTCACCAGCGTCGATTCATCCCTGGGCCGTACCTTGTCGATCAGCGCCTGCTCGACCGAGGCGGTTCCCGCCAGCGAGAGCTGCGCCAGCACACCGGTGTCCAGCCCCAGCGCGATGGCCGCCACGCCGCACAGCAGGGCCGCGCCGATGCCGCGGCGGATCCATTCGCCCGCGCCCAGCGACCGCTTCATGGCCTTGAACAGCCGTCCGCCCACCAGCAGCGCACCGGCCAACGAGGTGGCCGCGCCCGCCGCGTAGGCCAGCAGCAGCAGCGAGGTCCGGACACTGGCGCCACCCAGTGCCGCGCCGGTCAGCACCAGTCCGAGGATGGGGCCGGCACAAGGCGCCCACAGCAGGCCCGTGGCCACGCCGAGCAGCAGCGACGTGCCGAAGGCGGAGCGCGGCGATCCGCCCGCACCGGTGGTTTCGGCCGAGGCGGACAGCCGCTCGCCCCAGCCCACGAGCGGCCGTGCGAGCCGCTCGGACAGCCCCGGCAGCAGCAGCGCCAGGCCGAACAGCGCCATCAGCACGATCGCCACGACGCGCCCGTACTGGTTCGCCTGCACGGCCCAGCCACCGCCGACCGCGGCCAGCGAGGCCACGGCCGCGAAGGTCAGCGCCATGCCGATCAGCAGCGGCAGCCCGTTCTTCATGAAGGGCCGGTCGCCACGCGCGAACACGAAGGGCAGCACCGGCAGGATGCAGGGGCTCAGGATGGTCAGGACCCCGCCCAGATAGGCGACGACGAACAGCAGCATGGTGGAAGGCCCGGGTGCGCGGGAGCGGAATCAGGCGGCGCCGGGCGCGAATTTCATGGCCAGGCCGTTCATGCAGTAGCGCAGGCCCGTGGGCTGGGGTCCGTCGTTGAAGACATGGCCCAGGTGCCCGCCGCAACGGCGGCAATGCACCGCCGTGCGGGTCATGCCGTGGGAGCTGTCGCTCGTCTCGCCGACGGCGTTCGGCAACGGCTGCCAGAAGCTGGGCCAGCCAGTCTTGCTGTCGAACTTGGTCTTCGAGGAGAAGAGATCGAGCGCACAGCCCGCGCAGGCGAAGCGGCCCTCGCGATGTTCGTCGTTGAGCGGGCTGCTGTAGGGCCGTTCGGTGCCGTCCTGCCGCAGCACCGCGTACTGGTTCGGCGTGAGCAGCTTGCGCCATTCGGCGTCGGTCCGGGTGACCTCGAATTTGCCGGGCTCCGCGGCCTGCGCGGCACCGGAGCGCCAGCCCCAGGCGGCGGCCACCGCGGCCCCGAGCGTCGAAGCCGAGGCACCGAGGAAGAAACGACGATCCGAACGATGGGTCATGACAACTCCTGGACGATGGGGCGGGTGGCGGCCATCGATATGTACTGTTGAATATAACGAAGTACGCGCGAGACGCCAGCTTGGCGCAGCGCCGCCGCTTCGAAGGCTAGTTCGGCTGCCAGGGGCAAAAGGTTACGCCGCCGGCATCCGGCTCGACGGGCCGGCCGCTTGCCGTGGACCTACCCCTTGAGCTCCTCGCCGATCTGGCGCCGCATCTCGTCGGCCAGCGGATGCAGCACGCGCGCCTCGTTCGCCCCCACCACGCCGTAGCCCAGCCCGCGGTCGGCCCAGGCATAGCCCGTGTGCGGGCCGTCGATCCGCTTCATCGTCGGCGTGTCCTGGTCGACGGCCATCGGCCGCACCATCAGCGAAAGCCGCGTGGCCTGCGCATCCTGGTAGATGAAGAGGCCGGCCGGGCCATGCTCGGTCATGACCAGGCGACCGCCCACGAAGCCATAGCCCGCGGCCGAAAGATCGGGGATCGCGACCTGCCGTCCCAGCCGCGACGAGACCCAGCTGACGAGCTCCGCGCGCTGCGACGGTCCCATCTCCACCGGGCGCGTGGCATCCGATGCATAGATGTCGTAGCCGCGCGCCGCCTCGCGCCCCAGCGCGAAGATGCCGCTTCCCTCGGGGGCCTGCACGCCACGCAGAGACCATCCGGCGCCGCCACCGACGCCGAGCGCGAGCACCAGCGCGGCCGCCATGCCCCAGGGCCATCGCCGCGCGGGCGCGCGCCGTGCCTGCGCTTCCTGTCGATCGTGCTCGGCCACCATGCGCGCGAGGTTCAACCCGGGCGGCAGCGGTTCCTCGGCGATGGGGGCCAGCGCTTCGCGCAGCGCGCGCCGGTGCCGCGCATGGGCCTCGACCTCGTGGGCGACATCGGCATGCTGCCGCAAATACGCCCGCACCTGGTCATGGCGGCGCGGGTCGAGCACGCCATCGACGTAGGCATGCAGGTCTTCTTCGAGAATGGGTCGGGCGTCGGGTGGATCGACGTTCATTTGAGTCTCCGCAGGTGAGGGCGTGCCACAGGCTCGGCCTGCGACGGATCGGCCGGTGGCATGGCCTCGACACCGTCGAGCATGCGATGCAGCCGCTGGCGCGCGCGGGCCAGGCGCGACATGACGGTGCCCACCGGAATGCCGAGCGCCGCGGCGGCTTCGGCATAGGACAGGTCCTCGACGGCGACCAGCAGCAGCACCGCGCGCTGGTCTTCCGACAGGCCGTCGAGCGCGCGCATCAGTTCGTGGTGCCGCACGCGATGCTCCTGCTGCGCGGGCATGCCCAGCGCCCCTTCGTCGATCTTGTCGATATCGTCGATGGCCAGGTGCAGGCCCCGGCGCGATTGCTGGCGCATGCGCTGCACCGCGAGGTTGTGCAGGATCGCGAAGACCCAGGAACGCGTGTCCTCGGCCTCGCGCCGCTGGGCCCAGCGCGCGATCACGCGCTCGAGGCAGTCCTGCACCAGCTCGTCGGCCGATTCGCGATCCCGCAGCAGCGCGCGCGCATAGCGCCGCAAGGCGGGAATCATCGGCTCGACGAGCAGGATCAGGTCGCTCATGGATGCGTGAGGCGCTGCGGGGTCGGGGGAAGGCCCGATGCCATCAGAGGTCCTGGATCTGCACCGGGGCCGAGGGCTTGCCGCCGACCTGCGGCGCGATCACCAGGTAGCGCCGAGTATCGCCCGCGGGGCCGTCCTTCACCTGCTGGCGGATCGGCCCGATGGCATTCACGATGGCGGCGCCCGCCGGGTTGGTCATGAAGTTGGCGAGCGGCTGCCGCGTGCCGCTGCCGTCGGGCTTGTCGGCCAGCGCGAGCACATAGGGCTGCTTCGGCTCCAGTCCCGTTGCCGAGGCCTGCAGCACCTGCAGCAGGCCCTGGTCGAAGAGCGCGACGCTGGTCGGCGCACCAGCCGCGGTTGCTTCCTTGCGCGGTCCGGCCGGCACCAGCGAGAGGTGCGCGACCTGCCCGGCCAGCCCGGCCGGCTGCAGGCCCTGCATGCCGTCGCCCGCATCGGCCGGCACCGCATTCGGCACATAGGCAATCGCCTGCGGCGCCTGGCCGATGGGTACGTTCGCGACCACGGTATTGGTGGCCGTGTCGATCGCGGCCAGCGCATCGGCGTTCTCGAGTCCCACGTAGACGCGCTTGCCGTCACCCGAGGGCCACACGCCGTGCGGCAGCTTGCCCACGGGAATGGTCGCCACCTGCGAGAAGTCGTCGGTGCGGAACACCTTCACCTGGTTGAGGCCGCCCACGGTCACGTAGGCGAAGCTTCCCTTGGCGGTGGTGGCGAAGTTGACGTGGTTGGTGATCGGCCCGGTGTCGAAGGCCTTGATCGGCGCGAACGGCGGCTTCGCGTCGAACACCATCGTGCGGCCGATGTCCTTGAGCGTGAACCAGACCTGCTTGCCGTCGGGCGTGGCGGCGATGTTGGGGCAGAACGGGCTGTCCTGCTTCACGCGGCCCACGACCTGCTTGCTGGCCGTGTCGATCACCACGGTCTCGGGATTGAACGAGGAGCAGATGTAGCCGTACTTCCCGTCGGGCGAGAAGATCTGCATGCCCGGGCCGTTGGGCGTGGCGATGCGCGTCTTCTCCTCGAAGGTGGCGGCGTCGAGCACGGCCACATGGCTTTCGCCGCGCACGGTGACCCACACCTCCTTGCCGTCGGGCGTGTAGAAGGCCTCGTGCGGCGAGCGGCCCACGTAGGTGGTGTGCTTCACCGCGTTGGTCGCGGTGTCGATGAAGCTCACCGAGTTCGAGCCGATCGACACCACCGCGAGCGTGCGGTGGTCGGGCGAGAAGCCCATGCCGTGCACCAGCACCTGGCCGCGGTACAGCGGGCTGAAGTTGCCGGGCGCGGGATCGCCGAGGCGGATCACGCCCAGCAGCTTGTTGTCGACCGGATCGGTCACCGACACCGTGTTGGAGAACTGCTCGGCCGCGTACACGCGGTCGCGGTGGCTCATGGCGATGTCGGCTTCGGCGGCGGCACGCGGCGCCTGGCCGGCCTGCGCGCAGGCGGCCGAGGCCAGCAGCGCCGTGGCCGTCAGCCAGCGGAGGGAGAAGGGGAAGAGGGGAGAAGGGCGGTTCTTCATGGTGTTCTGGTGCTCGAAGGGAAGTGAAGGTGGACCTGGCGGCGCTTACGGGCGAGCAGGCTGCGTGGGCGCGGGCGTGGAGGGCGGCAGCGGCTGGTCGAGCGCCAGGCGCATCGCGGCGATCTCCTGCTGCTGCTCGACGATGATTTCCTGCGCGATGCGGCGCAGCTGCTCGTTGCTGCCGTGGCGCAGCTCGGCCAGCGCCATGTCGATGGCGCCCTGGTGGTGGGCGGTCATCATCTCGGCGAAGTCGCGGTCCACGTCGCCGGAGGACTTGATGGCCATGCCGGCCATCATCCGGGCCATGGCCGCGTCGTTCTCGGCGGCGAAGCCCGCCTGCGCGGGGTCGCGGGAGGTGCAGACGTCCATCAGCCGGGCCATCAGGCCGGCATCGCCGCCCATGCCAGACGGCGGCGCATGCCATGCGCCGAAGGCCACGGCCGCGCAGGCCAGCGCCGCGGCGCCGAGGAGCAGGGCGCGAGGGCGCCGCAAGCGGGAGGGAAGCGTCATCAGCATCGAAAGTCCTCGAAAGAGAGGGTTGTTGCGGACGTAGACGCCGCCGCGGACCGCTTATTCCATGCGATGGGACTTTTCGTTTGCGCAGGTTCGCCGGTTCGTTCGCGACGCGGTGTAACCGACGGCGCGATGCGTTCGAACTAGGAACAGGCGCGCCGGCCCGGCTCGCGCCGCACGGCCGCACGCCCATCCACGAAAGGTCCCGTCCCATGAACGATTCCCCGACACCCATCGAGCCCGCGTCCACCGGTCGCTCCCTGTCGCGCCGTGCCGCGTTGTGGGCCGCCGCCGGGCTGGCCGGCGTGGCCGCCTTCAGGCTGGTGCCGAGCCTGGCCGCCGAAAACGCCATCGTGATTCCCGTGCCCATGGTCGATGCCGCCGCCCCGACCGCGGCCACCGAGGTCGCGGTCATCGCCGGCGGCTGCTTCTGGGGCGTCCAGGGCGTGTACCAGCATGTGAAGGGCGTCGTCAGCGCGGTGTCCGGCTACGCCGGCGGCGACGAGAAATCCGCGCAGTACGAGATGGTCGGCACCGGAAGAACCGGCCATGCCGAAGCGGTCGCCATCACCTACGACCCCCGGCAGATCAGCTACGGACGCATCCTGCAGATCTATTTCTCGGTGGCCCACGACCCGACCGAGCTGAACCGGCAGGGCCCCGATCGCGGGACCCAGTACCGCTCGACCATCTTCGCGCAGAACGCGGAGCAGGCCCGTGTCGCCAAGGCCTACATCGAACAGCTCGGACAGCTCAAGAGCTTCGGCCAGCCGATCGTCACGACCATCGAGATGCAGAAGCGCTTCTTCCCGGCGGAGGCCTATCACCAGGACTACCTGACGCGCAATCCCTCGCAGCCGTACATCGTCTTCAACGACCTGCCCAAGATCGAGAACCTCAAGAAGGTGTTCCCGGATCGCTATCGCGCAGCGCCCGTGCTGGTGGGCAGTCGCGCGGCCGGCTGACCGGCCCGGTCCGCGCCGGCCGCCCGTGATCGATCTGCCGGTCTACCTGCGCGACATGGACGCGTGCGCCGACGCTTCGGCAGGCCGCATCAGCCCGATGGCCTCGCGCGCCAGCGCATCGATTGAATCGGTCAGCACCACATCGAATTCACCGCGCCGCGCCGCCGGCACGGCCAGCGGCAGCTCGGTGCAGCCGAGCACCACGGCACGCGCGCCTTGCCGCGCCAGCGCGCGAATGCCTTCGGCCGCGGGCGCGAAAGCCTCGTCGATGCGGTTGGCCTTCACGGCCGCGATCGCGGGCACGCACAGGCGCTGTACCTCCTCGGGCGACGGCTCGATGGTCTGGTAGCCGGCGGCACGCAGGTGGCGCTGGTACAGCCCCATCGCGATGGTCGCGGGTGTGCCGAGGATGCCGACCTTGCCCTCGGTCACGCCCTGGCGGCGCAGGTCCGCCACCACGGCCTCGACGATGTGCAGCAGCCGTGTCGGACTGGCGGCCTGCAGTTCGTCGAACCACAGGTGGGCGGTGTTGCAGGGGATGGCGATGCAGTCGGCGCCACCGGCCACCAGGGTATCGATGCCGCGCAGCATGCCGGGCAGCGGGCTCGGTCCCTGGCCGAGGAAGGCCGAGGAGCGGTCGGGAATGGCGGGGTCGTTGCACAGCAGCACGGGGATGTGCTGCTGGTCGTTGTCGGCCGGCGTGAGCTGCACCATGCGCAGCGCGAAGGCGGCGCCGGCCAGCGGGCCCATGCCGCCGAGCACGCCCAGCCGCCGCGGTGCGGCGTCGTTCACGTGGCGGCTCCGTCGCGCCAGGCCCGCGCGAGCCGGGCCGAGAGTTCGGCCGCCGCCTCGCAAGGGTCGATCACGGGCACGCCCACCGCGGCTTCGAGCGGGGCGCGCAGCTCGGCCATGCCGGCGCAGCCGAGCAGCACGACGTCGGCGCCGTCCTCGTCGACCAGCAGGCGCGCCGCCGCGATCATCGGCGCCAGCGCATGGGCGGCATCGCCCGACAGGTGCACCGGCAGGTCGAGCGGCCGTTCGGCCACGACGCGCTCGCGCACGCCCAGTGCTTCCCAGTAGCGCAGGTGGCGCGGGATGGCGGCACTGGCAATGGCGATCACGCCCACGCGCTCGCCGCGCGCCATGGCGGCGCGCATGCCGGCTTCGCCCAGGCCGACGACCGGGCGCTCGCTGTGCGTGCGCGCGGCGGCGATGCCGGGGTCGCTGAAGCAGGCCAGCACGAAGGCATCGGCCTCGGCGGCATGCGCGGTCACGTCGTCGGCCGCGAGGCGCGCGCCCCGCTCGAAGTCGTCCTGCGTGACGATGCCCGGCGGGCCGTCGTGCGCGGTGACGCAATCGAAGTCGCATTGCGCGGGCGGCACGGTGGCGCGGAAGGCGCGTGCCACGGCCTCGGTCACCGAGACGCTGCTGTTCGGGTTCAGCACGCGCACGCGCGGCGGATTGGCGGTGGTGTTCATGCCTTCTCCTCCCCGAGGCCGATCAGCGCCTTCAGCACATGGCCATGCGGGCGCTGTACGGGCGCCACCGGTGCGCGGCGCCTGAGGTCCGGTGCACCGCGGCGCAGGTACTGGCCGCTGCCGCGCTCGGCATGCAGCGCGCCGTCCTCGATCACCACGCGGCCGCGGCTCACGACCACCTCGGGCCAGCCCTGGATGGTCCGGCCCTCGTAGGGCGTGTAGCCGGCGTTGTCGTGCAGCATGGCGGCGCTGATGGTGGTCTCGCGCTCGGCGTTCCACACCGCGATGTCGGCGTCGGCGCCCAGCGCGATCGCGCCCTTGCGCGGCGCCAGGCCATAGAGCCGGGCATGGTTGGTGGCGGTGAGCGCCACGAACTGGTGGATGTCGATGCGCCCCTTGAGGAAGCCTTCGCTGAACAGCAGCGGCAGGCGCAGCTCGATGCCGGGCACGCCGTTGGCCATTTCCTTGAAGGTGGTGGCGTCGCCCTTGGGCAGCTTGCCGGTCTCGTCGAAGCGGTAGGGCGCATGGTCCGACGAATAGGTGGCCAGGGTGCCGTCGATCAGGCCGCGCCAGATGGCCTCCTGCGCATCGGCATCGCGCGCGGGCGGCGAGCAGCAGAACATCGCGCCCTCCAGCCCCGGCCGATCCATGTCGTCCGCCGTCAGGAACAGGTACTGCGGGCAGCTCTCGGCCAGCACGTTGGCGCCCAGGGTCTGGGCCTGGCGGATCACTTCCACGGTGTCGCCGCCGGCCACGTGCACCAGCAGCAGCGGCACGTCGACCAGCCGCGCCAGTGCGATGGCGCGGTAAGTGGCCTCGGTCTCGGCCAGCGGATCGTGCGCCACGCCGTGGAACTTGGGCGCGGTGTGGCCGCGGTCGATCAGGCGCTGCGCGATCCAGCGGATCATGTCGTTGTTCTCGGCATGCACCATCACCAGCGCGCCCTCGGCCCGCGCCAGCGCGAGCACCTCGAGCAACTGGTAGTCCTCGAGCTTCATGCGGTCGTAGGTCATGTAGACCTTGAGCGAGGTGATGCCGTCGCGGATGGCCGCGGGCAGGTCGGTCGAGAGCGTGGCGTCGTCGGGGTTGGCCAGGATCAGGTGGAAGCCGTAGTCGATCACCGCCTTCTCGGCCGCGCGCTGGCTGTAATCGGCCAGTACCTCGGGCACCGACATCTCGCGGTGCTGCGCCGCGAAGGGCAGGATGGTGGTGGTGCCGCCGAAGGCGGCCGACACGGTGGCCGAGTAGAAATCGTCGGCGCACATCATGCCCATGCCCGAGCGCTGCTCGACGTGGCAGTGGCTGTCGATGCCGCCCGGCAGCACCCAGCGGCCGGTGGCGTCCACGTCGCGCCGGCCCGGCGGCAACGAGCCGCCGATGGCGGCGATGCGGCCGTCGCGCACGCCGAGGTCGCCCTCGACCACGCGGCCGTCGGTGACGATGCGCCCGCCGCGGATCGTGAGGTCGAAGGGTTCTTCGCCGATCAGCGAAGCGATGGTGGTGTCCATGAGGGGTTCCGTGCGCGCGTTCAGACCAGCGGCTCGCCCGCGCCCGTGCGCTCGACGATCAGGCGGTAGTGCTCGGGGCGGCGGTGCTTGGCGAAGTTGAACACGTGCTGGCGAAAGTACTCGCCCAGCGACATGTCGGCCTTCACGCAGATCACCTCGTCCTCTTCCGTGAGCGAGCGCGCCACGATCTCGCCCGTGGGCGCGACGATGGCCGAGCTGCCGATCATGTGGTGGCCGTCCTCCGAGCCGCACTTGGCGGCCGCCGCCACCCAGATGCCGTTCTGGTAGGCATTGGCCTGCAGCGACACCAGGTGCGTGGTGGTGCGCAGGTGCACCGGCTCGTTCCAGTGGATGTTGAGCGAGGGCGTGTTGTAGCCCAGCACCACCACCTCGGCGCTCTGCAGCGCCATCACGCGGTAGGTTTCGGGCCAGCGCCGGTCGTTGCACAGGCACATGCCGAAGCGCGTGCCCATGGTGTCGAAGACGCGGAAGCCCAGGTCGCCGACCTCGAAGAACTTCTTCTCAAGGTGCTGGAACGGCGCCTCGGGCTTGTGCTCGGAATGGCCGGGCAGGTGGATCTTGCGGTACTTGCCGACGATGGCGCCCGCGCGGTCCACGATGATCGCGGTGTTGTAGCGCGTGCCCTCGGGCGTCAGTTCGGCATAGCCGAGGTAGAAGCCCAGGCCGAGCGCCTTCGCCTCGTCGAACAGCGGCTGCACCTGCGCATTGGGCATGGCCGGCTCGAAGAAGCGGGCCTCGGCCTCGGCCTCGTCCATCCAGTAGCGCGGAAAGAAGGTGGTGAGCGCGAGCTCGGGGAACACGACCATCTCTGCACCGCGGCCCTTGGCGTCGCGCATCAGCTCGACCATGCGGCGCACGACCGCCTCGCGGGTGTCCGCCAGATGTACCGGGCCCATCTGGGCGACGGCCAGGCCCAGGGTACGTTTGCTTGTCATCATTGCTTCCTCAATCAGCGTTGGTGGTTGTAGGGGTCAGGCGCCTCAGGCGGCCTTGGGATTCGGGCGGCGCTGGCGTTTCTCCAGCCGCCCCAGCAGCACGACCAGCGGCCACAGCAGCGCGAGATAGATCAGCGCGGCCAGCACGATGGGCGTGGGGTTGTAGAGCATCGATTGCGCGGAGCGCGCGGCATACAGCATCTCGGGCACCGACACCACGCTGGCGATGGTGGTGAGCTTCACCACCTCGATCATGTTGCTCACGAGGTCGGGGAACACGTTGCGCACCGCCTGCGGGATCTCCACGAACAGCAGGCTGGCCGGGCGGCCCATGCCGGTGGACAGCGCGGCCTCGCGCTGGCCGCGCGGCACCGACTCCAGGCCCGCGCGCAGGATCTCGCCGAAGTAGCTCGAGTTGTTGAGCATGAAGCCCAGCGCCACGCAGGCCATGGGCGAGAGCTCCATGCCGAGGTAGGGCAGGCCGGTGTAGAGGAAGATCAGCAGCACCAGCGGCGGGAAGGCGCGGAAGAAGTCGATGTAGACCACGAGCAGCGCGCGCACCAGCCGGTTGCGGATCACGAAGCCGGCCAGCGCCAGCACCATGCCGGCCGCCAGCCCGAGCGGGATCACCCAGGCCGACAGCAGCAGCGTGTTGAGCAGGCCCTGCAGGATGTAGGGACCGACCTCGCGCACCACGCCGAGGTTGAAGAAGTACTGGAGGATGAGTTCCATGGAGGGATCCGTTCGGCGGCGTCAGTGGCGGCCCGCGCCGTGGCGCCGCTCGATGTAGCGCCCGGCGACCACCACGGGCAGGAAGATCACGAGGTAGCCCAGCGCGCCCATCATCAGCGGCGTGGGATTGCCCGCGAAGCTGGTGGCCGAGGTGGCCTGGTTCAGGATCTCGTTGAGCGCGGCCACCGAGCCGTAGGCCGTGCCCTTGGTGATGGCGATCACGCGGTTGGTCAGCGGCGCCACCATCAGCCGGCACGACTGCGGCAGCAGCACGTGCACCATGGCCTGCGTGTGGCTCAGGCCGGTGGAGCGCGCGGCCTCCATCACGCCGCGCGGCTGCGACTCGATGCCGGCCCAGAACACCTCCTCGGAGAAGGCCGCGAGCACCAGCGTCAGGGCCAGCCAGGTCGAGGCGAAGGCGCCGAGCGACAGGCCCAGGAAGGGCAGCGCGTAATAGAACAGGATGATCAGCACCAGCGGCGGCAGCGCGCGCAGGATGTCGACCAGCGTCGACACCAGCAGCGGCAGCCCGCGCACCGGCAGGCTGCGCAGGTAGGCCAGCACGATGCCCAGCGCCAGGCCGGCGGCGATCACGGCCAGGCCCAGCTCGATCGTCACGCGCGCGCCGTCCAGCACCTGGGGCAGGTAGCGCGCGGCGATGTCGCCGTTGAAGAAGGTGAAGACGAGCTTGTCGAACTGCATGCGGCGCTTCCGGTCGGTCGCTCAGAGCGCGCGGCTGCCGATGCTGGCGATGAAGGCCGCGGTGCGCGCATGCACCGGCGCCTCGAACACCTGCGCGGGCGAGCCCTGCTCGACGATGGCACCGCCGTCCATGAACACCACGCGGTCGGAGGCCGCCTTCGCGAAGCCCATCTCGTGCGTCACCACCACCATGGTCATGCCGTCGGCGCGCAGCTCGCGCATCACCTGCAGCACGCCGCCGACCATCTCGGGGTCGAGCGCGCTGGTCGGCTCGTCGAACAGCACCAGCGCGGGCTTCAGCGCGATCGAGCGCGCGATGCCCACGCGCTGCTGCTGGCCGCCCGACAGCTGGGTGGGGCGCACGCGCGCCTTGTGCTCCATGCCGACGCGCGCGAGCGCCTCCATGGCGCTGTGCTCGGCCGCGTCGCGCGCCATCTTCTTGACCTTGCGCAGCGCCAGCGTCACGTTGCCCAGCACGTCGAGGTGCGGGTAGAGGTTGAAGGCCTGGAACACCATGCCCACGCGCTCGCGCAGCCGGTTCAGGTTGGCGCCGCGCGCATAGATGTCGTGGCCCTCCACGCGCACCTCGCCGTGGCTCGCGTCCTCCATGCGGTTGCAGCAGCGCAGCAGCGTGCTCTTGCCCGAGCCCGAGGGACCGATCACCGAGACCAGCTCGCCCGCCTGCACGTCGAGGTCGATGCCGTTGAGCACGGGAACGCTGCCAAAGGATTTTTGCAGGTTGCGGACTTGCAGGAGCGGGGAAGACGTCACGGCGATGCTCGGCTGATGGGGGACGGGGTGGACGGGGAGGGCAGGGGCGCGCTTACTTGCAGACCGGCTTGGCGCTCGTGGCCTCGTAGCCGAACAGGCCCGGGATGCCGTGGCCGGCCGGCGAGACCACCGTGGCCGAGTCGGCCGCGGGCTCGGCGCCGAACCACTTCGTGTGCAGCTTCTGCAGCGAGCCGTCGAGCTTCATGCACTTGAGCACGTTGCTCACCTGGTCGCGCCCGGCCTTGTCGTCGATGCGGAACGGAATGGCCCAGACCGAGCCGGTCTTGATGACGAAGGTGGTCTTGATCGCCGGCGCGCTCTTCACGGCCCAGGCCGAGGGCGTGACGCCCGCGAGGTTGGCGTCGCCGCGGCCCGAGATCACGGCCTGCACCGCGTCGGCGTTGGTGCCGTAGACGGCGATCTCGTAGCCGTACTGCGCCTGGTTGTTGCGCGCCCATTCCTCGGGGCCCGATCCCTTGTTCACGGCGATGGTCTTGCCCTTGAGGTCTTCGAGGCGCTGGATGTCGTTGCGCTCCTTCTTCACGACCAGCGTGAAGTTGTTTTCGAGGTAGCCCTCGGTGAAAAGCACCGACTTCGCACGCTCGGGCGAGACCGTGGTCGGCGCCATCAGGAAGTCGAACTTGCCCGCGTTGAGCGCCGGGATCAGCGCCGAGTACTGCGCGCCCTCGATCTCGATGCGGCGGCCGAGGCGCTTGGCGATCTCTTCTCCGAGCTCGACGTTGAAGCCCTGGTAGCCGCCGCTGAGCTTGGGAAAGGCATGCGGCGGGAAGTTGGGATCGACGCCGGTGCGCAGCGGCGCGGGCTGGGCGGCGGCGGTGCCGGCGGCACCCGCGATGAGGGCGAAGGCCAGCGGCGCCAGCAGGGACTTGAGGTGACGGAACATGGGCTTTTCTCCAGAAAAATTCGCGGCCAAAACGGCGGGGTTCGCGGGGAGCGAACTGCACCGCGGTGGTGTGCGGTGACGATGCGACGAATTATTTCGAGCGAGAAAAGCGGCGTCGATTGATGCTTTGTGCGGCGTCCTTACGCGTTGGTTAACACCTGGCCCCGGGCTGGTGCACCGTGTTTTGGCGCGCCTATATGCGGTGCGAAGCGCATGCTATTGGGGCATTCCCTGATCTCGAGCGCCGGGCCGGACCGAGGCGGCGTTCAGTCTTCCTGCGCTTGCGGCGCGGCGAGGCCGCGCTGCATCAGCACGCTGCGCAGCGTTCGCACGAAGGCTTCGGCGGCCGGCGAGAGCGGGTCGGTGCGCAGGTGCACGAGGTGCGCGACCAGCGGCTCGATGCCCTCCACCGGCAGGATGCGAAAGCGCGCGTCGGGCCAGGCCTGCAGCGAGAACTCGTCGACCAGCGCGATGCCCGCGCCCAGGTGCGTGAGCGCGCAGGCGTTCTGCGGCGAGCCCACCTCGAGCATGGTGCGCGGGGCCTCGTCGAGCGACGCGAAGAAGTGGCGCACCAGCTCGCCGAAGGGCGTGCCGCGCGGGTACGACATCAGGTCGTAGGGCAGCAGGTCCTGCGCGCCGACCGCGTTGCGCGCGGCCAGCGGATGCGTGTGCGGGCAGATGCACACGATGCGGCAGCGCGCGACCGGCATCGTGATGAGGTTCGGATGGTCCACCGCCTCGAGCGAGATGCCGAGGTCGAAGTGCCGGCTCAGCAGGCGCTCGCGCAGCAGGTCCTGGTTGAGGCACTTGAAATGCACGCGCGTCTCGGGGTTGGCCTGGTGGTAGTGCGCGATCGCCATCGGCACCAGCATGTGGCCGATGCCCGGGCTCGACACCACGCTGATCAGGCCCGAGCGGCGCGCCATGAGTTCGTGCGAGAGGTCGCTGATGCGCTGCACGCCCTGGTAGACGTCCTCGACCTCGTGGTAGAGGCGCCGCGCCTCGGCCGTGGGCGACAGCCGGCCCTTGATGCGCATGAAGAGCGGAAAGTTGAGCTGGGTCTCGGTGTGCGAGAGCACCCGGCTCACGGCGGGAACGGACACATGCAGCAGGCGGGCGGCATCGCTCACGGAGCCGGTGGCCATGATGGCCCGGAACACTTCGATTTGACGCAGATTCATGGCGCGGAACTTTAGCGCTACATCGCGCCGGCCACCGGGACCGCGCCGCGGGCGCCTATTCCTGCAGCGCCGCCTGCGTGTGCTCGATGTGCTTCTCGAGCAGTTCCACCGCCAGCGGGATGTTCTTGGCGATGCAGGCCTTGAGGATCTGCGAATGCTCGGACTGCGAGGACTTGCGCCCCACCTTGTGCGACTGCAGGGCCCGCAGGTGGCGCGCGATGCCGCGCACGCTCTCCTCGATCATCTTGAGCAGCTTGTCGCGCCCGCAGGGTCGGTAGAGCGTCAGGTGGAACTCGAGGTTCAGGTCGGCCCATTCCTGCGGCGATTCGCTGCCGTCGTAGCGCGCGATGATCTCGCGCGCGGCGCGGTGGTGCGCGGGACGCAGGTGCGGGATCGCGAGCTTGAGCGCGCGGGTCTCGAGCGCGATGCGGATGTCGAGCGCCTCGACCAGGTCCTTGATCGACTGCGACGCCACGGTCGAGCCCGCGTGGGCGCGGTGCTCGATCAGGCCTTCGGCCTCCAGCCGCTTGAGGGCCTCGCGCACGGGAATGCGGCTGACGCCGAAGCGCTCGGCCAGCGCCTGCTGCTTGAGCTGCACGCCGATCCCCAGTTCGCCGCTCAGGATCAGTTGGCGCAAGGATTCCGTGACGGAATCGGCCGAGAGGATCTGCTCGCCGGTCGGTGCCTGGGCCACCATTCGAACTCCCTTGTTGTCGTCGCCATGAACTGCGGGGGATTCTACGGAAGATCCCATTTCGGATCCCTTGGGCAAGGGTGCCCGGGACATCCTGTATAGCCGGCGGCGGCCGCAGCGGTTAAAACCTAGATCCTGGATTGGATCCAATCTGGAACGCTTCTTGCTCGTCGTTTTCCCGAAGTCCGGAGGGGGCCTGCCAGGCGTCGAATGTGTGCGTTGCGCCCCACATTGGATCCAATCCTGAATTCAATCATGGAGCCATTTGTAGGTATTTCCCCTTGATTTGCCCTCGTGCCCGTTGCGGTGGAAGCGAATGGCTGCCTAACATCTGTACCTGTCTATACATCAGTAGACAAAGCCCAATCATCTTTCTGGAGAGTTCATGTCCGAGTCGAGTTATCTGAGCGGCGCCTGCGTTTGGTCGGGTGCCGAGATGGGCCAAAACCATCGGTGGGTCAAACAGTTTCCCGCCGTCGTTCTGGATCAAATCGATACTGCGTTGCAAAAGACCGAGGGCCTCGACTGGCGCAGGATCGACCGCCAGAACTTCCCGCTGCCCGATGCCAAGGCCTTCTTCGACGAGGTGCGCGAGGAGCTCGAGAACGGCTCGGGCATGGTCAAGATCCGCGGCCTCGAGGTGGGGCGCTACCAGCAGGAGCAGCTGCGCCGGATCTGGTACGCGCTGGGCGCACACCTGGGCACGCCGATGTACCAGAACTACCGTGGCGAGGTGATGCGCGAGATCAAGGACGAGGGGATGGGCGTCGGCGCCAAGCTCTACGGCGCGACCGTCGACGAGCACGGCAAGCAGTTCCTCTCGTCGGGCGCGCGCACGCTGTCGCCGGGACAGCTGCGCTTCCACACCGACCGCTGCGACGTGGTCGGGCTGCTGTGCGTGCGCCAGGCCTCCGAAGGCGGCGTCAGCAAGCTCGCGAGCAGCGCCACCGTCTACAACCGCATCCTCGAGCGCCGGCCCGATCTGCATGCGCTGCTGTGCAGGCCGATTCCGCGCAGCCGCTTTGGCGAGGAGGCCGGCGGCGAGCACGTGGCCTACGACCTGCCGATCTTCGGCGTGCGCGACGGCAAGCTCACCAGCCATTTCTCGCTGACCTACATCGAGAACGCGCAGATGCTGCCCGACGTGCGCAAGCTCGGCGAGGCCGAGCACGAAGCCATCCAGCTGTTGATGGCGGTGGCCGAGGAGGAGTGCTTCGAGATGCGCTTCGCGCCCGGCGACATCCAGCTGCTCAACAACCACGTGATCTACCACGGCCGCACGGCCTTCAAGGACAACGTGCAGACCGGCGAGGACCGCATGCTCATGCGGCTGTGGCTGTCGGTGCCCAATTCGCGCGCGCTGCCGCCCGACCATGCGGTGCTGTGGGGCGATGTCGGTTCGGGCAAGCCGCACGGGGGCATCGCGCAGCCCGCGGCGGCGCTGCCGGTCTGAAGCGCACCGCGCCGCCCGATGCCCGCGCGGGCCCGGGCTCTCGGTCTTTCTCTTCGCTGCAGGACTCCTTCGCCAAGGAGTGCTGCCTTCTGCAACCTGCATGAGTTCTCGAGAGGTTTCTATGAATCGATGGATGCGATGGCTGGCCGTGGCGTTCCTGGTCTGCACGGCCGGCGCGGCTTCGGCGCAGGACTGGCCGAGCAGGCCGATCCGCTTTGTCGTGCCCTGGCCGCCCGGCGGACTCAACGACACCATCGCCCGCGCGTTCAACGACCGCGTCGGGCAGGCGCTGGGGCAGCCGGTGGTGCTGGACTTCAAGCCCGGTGCCGCGGGCCGCATCGGCGTGTCGGACGTGGCGCGCTCGGCGCCCGACGGCTACACCGTCGGCATGGGCAACCTCGGGCCGCTGACGATCCATCCGGTGCTCTACAAGCAGATGCCCTACGACGTGAAGAAGGACCTGCTGCCGATCGCGATGTTCGCCGCCTCGCCGCTGGTGCTGGTGGTGCCGGCCACCTCGCAGTTCAAATCGGCGCGCGAACTGGTCGAGGCGGCGCGCGCGAAGCCCGGCGCCTACAACTTCGCCTCGGTGGGACTCGGCAGCCCCGCGCACCTGACCTTCGAGCTGGTGAACGCCAAGGCCGGCATCCAGATCGTCCACGTGCCCTACAAGGGCACCAACGAAGCGCTGCCCGCGGTCATCGCGGGCGACGTGCACGCCACCTTCGACACGCTGTCGAGCCTGCAGCCCTTCATCAAGGCCGGCAAGCTGCGACCGCTGGCCGTCACCACGGCCGAGCGCGTCGCGCAGTTTCCCGAGGTGCCGACGCTCAAGGAGCTCGGCCTGCTCGATGACCCCGTGCTGTCCTGGTATGCGCTGATCGCGCCGGCGCGCACGCCGGCCGCAATCGTCGCGAAGCTGTACAAGGCCTATGGCGATGCCGCGCAGACCCCGGAGATCCAGAAGCTGCTGGCCGCGCAGGGCCTGATCTACCTGCCGATGTCCTCGGCCGAGTTCCAGGCCGGCATCGACAAGGAGACCGCCCGCTGGGCCCGGATCATCCAAGACCACCGCATCGAAGTCACGCCCTGAACACCACGCATCTCTCGCCACCCGGACCGCTTTTTCCCCTCGATTCCAACCAACCCAACGGAGCCCCGACATGACATCCCCCCAGCGCCAGCGAACCACTTCCCACGCCAGGCCGCTCGCCTCGGCACTCGCAGCCCTCCTCGTGAGCGCCGCCTCGTTCGCGGCTTCCGCGGCACCGGACTACGGCAAGTGCGAAGTCACGGGCCAGCGCGGCTCGGTGAAGCTCGAGACCGTGGTGCCGGGCGCGCTGTCCGTGCGGCCCGTGCTGCCCTCGCCGGGCTGGTGGAACGGCGACTCGATCGACACCATCAAGGACGGCTTCGAATATTGCATGGCCGCCAACATGGCCTACCGCGCCGGCCTCGACAAGGTGGTGGTGGTGAACCGCTCGTTCGCGCAGATCCTCACGGGCCAGGCGCAGGGCTTCGACATCGCGCTGAGCCAGATCACCATCACCGACGAGCGCAAGAAGGTGGTGAACTTCACCGAGCCCTACTTCAGCTCGGACCAGGGCATCCTGGTGAAGGCCGGCGTCAAGGTCGACAAGGAGAGCATCAAGAAGCTGCGCCTCGGCGTGAAGCAGGGTACGACCATCCTTGGCTACCTCGCCGACAACGTCAAGCCGGTGGAACAGCCCAAGGTCTTCGCCGAGGCGGCCGCGATGTACGCGGCGCTGGCGGCCGGCCAGGTCGATGCCGTGCTCTACGACACGCCCAACCTGCTGGCGCGCGCCAAGCAGTCGAACGGCCTGTTCGAGGTGGTCGGCCGCTACGACACGGGCGAGCGCTGGGGCGGCCTCGTCAACAAGGACTCGCAGAACATGGCGACCTTCAACAAGCTGATCGACGAGATGAAGCGCGACGGCACCTTCGCGCGCCTGGCGAACCAGTACCTGACGCCCAGCCTCGGCGCCGATCCCACCAAAGTGCCCGTCTTCAATCCCTGAGACCGAGATCCGACCATGAACAGTGCAACGCAGCAGTCCGCCGGCCTGCCTTCGCCCGTCGCGGGGCAGGAGCGCCGCCTGAACATCGGAGGCATGCCGAAGGTGCCGCTGATGCTCTTCCTCTTCGCGCTGGCGGGCGTGATCCTGGTCGTCGCGGCCAGCTGGTACACCCTGCAGTCCCTGCGCGAGGCCCTGCGGGGCAGCGCCTGGGACGGCTGGTGGATCACGGCCGGGGCCGGGGTCCTCGCGCTCGCGTCGCTGGCCGTGGTCCGGCCGCTGTGGCGCGCCTTCCAGCGCTGCCGCGGCGTGCGCGCGGCGGCGAGCCGCATGGACATCGTGGCGGCGCGCATCGAGCGCTCCGACGCCTGCGTGCAGAGCTGGATCGCGCTCGGCCACACGCTGGCGCAGTTCATCGTGGTGCTGGGCTTCCAGTTCCTGCTGGCCAACAACCAGGCGGTCGCCAAGACCTTCTTCCTGGTGCCGCTGATCGTGAAGACCTTCCCGCTGGTCCTCGATGCGTTCTGGGTCAACGTGAAGATCTTCCTGATCGCCGAGGTGCTGGTGCTGGTCTGGGGCCTGATCGTGGCGCTCGCCATGTTCGCGCCCGGGGCCGCCGGCAAGCCGCTGCGCTTCATCGCCACCGCCTACGTCGACGTGTTCCGCTCGATCCCCGCGGTGCTGGTGATCTACCTGGTCGGCTTCGGCCTGCCGTTGACGGGCGTGCCTATCCTCAAGGACCTGTCGCTCACGACCTATGTGGTGATCGCGCTGACCCTGACGGTCGGCGCCTACGTGGCCGAGATCTACCGCGCGGGCATCCAGAGCGTGCACTGGAGCCAGACGGCCGCTTCGCGGTCGCTGGGGCTGTCGCACATGCAGACGCTGCGCTTCGTGGTCGTGCCCCAGGGCGTGCGCCAGATCATTCCGCCGCTGCTCAATGCCTTCATCGCGCTGCAGAAGGACACCGCGCTGGTCAACGTGGTCGGGGTGGTCGACTCCTTCAACCAATCGATGATCGTGGCCTCCAACTACTACAACCTGTCGGCCGCGACCACCGTCGCGCTGCTCTTCATCGTCATCTCCATCCCGCAGACGCGCTTCGTGGAGCGCATGGCCCGCCGCGATCGCGCCCGCATGCGCGCTGGCAACGCATAAACCGAGTCCCCACACATGTCCTTCATCGAGATCAGGGAAATTTCGAAGTCCTACGGCGAGCTGCCGGTGCTCAACCGGCTGGCGATGGCGGTCGAGGAGCACCAGGTGGTGAGCCTGATCGGTCCCTCGGGCTCCGGCAAGTCGACGCTGCTGCGCTGCATCAACGGGCTGGAGCCCATCGACGCGGGCGAGATCCGCGTGCACGGCGACCGCATCACCGGGCCGGGCGTCGACGTCAACTCGCTGCGCCGCGACATCGGCATCGTGTTCCAGGGTTACAACCTGTTCCCGCACATGACCGTGCTGCAGAACGTGACGCTGGCGCCGATCCAGGTGCTCAAGCAGTCGAGGGAGGAGGCCGAGGACCGCGCGATGGCGCTGCTCAAGCGCTTCAGCCTCGCGCACAAGGCGAAGGAGTATCCCGACCGCATGTCGGGCGGCCAGCAGCAGCGCGTGGCGATCGTGCGCGCGCTGGCCATGGACCCGATGGTGCTGCTGCTCGACGAGATCACCTCGGCGCTCGACCCCGAGCTGGTGTCGGAGGTGCTCAACATCGTGCGCGACCTCGCCAACGAAGGCATGACCATGCTGCTGGCCACGCACGAGATGGGCTTCGCGCGCGAGGTCTCGTCCAAGGTCTGCTTCCTGTGCGACGGCGTCGTCTGCGAGGAGGGACCGCCGGAGCAGATCTTCGCCGAGCCGCAGCAGGACCGGACCCGTTCCTTCCTGCGCAGCATCCGAGAGGCGAAGCGCATCTAGATGAGCGATCGTGGTGCCGGCCGCCGGCCGCGTTCCGACGCTCCGGGCGACGAGGGCGGCCGTGGCATGCTCGAGGGAATGACGACGACCCTGCACGAGCGAATCAAGGCCCATGTGACGCAGGGCATCCTCGACGGCACCTGGCAGCCGGGCCAGCGGCTGCCTTCGGAGCTGGAGCTGGTCACGCAGTTCGGCGTCTCGCGCATGACCGTCAACAAGGCGCTGCGCGAGCTCGCGAACGCGGGCCGGATCGTGCGCGTGGCGGGGGTCGGCACCTTCGTGGCGGAGAAGAAACCGCAGTCCACCCTGCTGCAGATCGCCAACATCGCGAGCGAGATCCGGGCCCGCGGCCACGAGCACCGGTGGCGCGGCCTGTCGCGCGAGCGCGTGGCGGCCGCGCCCGACATCGCGGCCTGGCTCAACATGCTGCCGGGGCAGTCGATCTTCCGGCTGCAGAGCGTGCACCTCGAGAACGGCGTGCCGGTGCAGCTCGAGGACCGCTACGTCAACCCGAAGATGGCGCCGGCCTTCCTCGACCAGGATTTCTCGGACATCACGCCGGGCGAATACCTGCTCTCGCTGGTGCAGGCCGATCTCGTCGAGCACGTGGTCGATGCCGTCATGCCGACGGCGGAGCAGGCGCGCATCCTCGAGATGAAAGCCACCGAGCCCTGCCTGCAGCTGACGCGGCGCACCTGGCTGCGCGAGGTGCCCGTGACCTGGGTGCGCTGCCTGAACCCGGCCTCGCGCTACAGCCTGGGCAGCCGGTTCCGGCCCTCGCCCTGAACCGCGCCGAACCGGGACACACGATGCGACTCGACGAACAGGTGCAGGCGTGGCTCACGCGCACGCCCGGGCTGATCGAGACCCTGTTCGACCGGCTGCCCGACGTGCTGTTCTACGTCAAGGACCAGCAGGGCCGCTACCTCTGGGCCAACCAGACGCTGATCGACCGCGCCGGCCTGCAGGACGGCGAGAGCGTGGTGGGCAAGACCGCGGACCAGCTGTTCCCGGCCAGTGGGCTGAGCACGGTGGCGCAGGACCTCGAGGTCATCGACAGCGGCCGTCCGATGCGCGAGCTGCTGCGCATGTACCAGACCTGGCGCGGCGACCGCTACTGGTGCCTGAGCTCCAAGTTCCCGCTGCTCGACGCCGATGGCCGCATCGTCGGCCTGGCCGGGCTGTCGCGCGACCTGCCGCGCCCCAACGAGCGCCATCACAGCTACCGGCGGCTGCGGCGCTTCCTCGATTTCATCGACGCGGGCCTCGACGGACCGGTGCTGATCGCCGAGGCGGCCGCCCATGCCTCGGTGTCGATGGACACGCTGGCGCGCCTGGTGCTCGAGGTCTTCCACGTGACGCCCAAGCAGTTGCTGATGAAGAAGCGCATCGACAAGGCCTGCCAGCTGCTCGAGGAGGCGCCGGCCTCGATCACGGAGGTGTCGGCCGCCTGCGGCTATGCCGACCACAGCGCCTTCTCGCGCCAGTTCAAGGTGGCAACGAACATGACGCCGGCGCAGTACCGCGCCACGCGCCGCGACTATGCAGAAAACCGCAACCCGGTGCGCCGTACGTTCTAGCTGCGCCTGAGCCCGGCGCTCAGAATTCGCGGCATGAACTGCCTGATCGTTTATGCCCACCCCGAACCCGCATCGTTCAACGGCGCACTGAAGGACGCCGCGGTCCGCGAGCTCGAGCGCATGGGCCATTCAGTGGTCGTCAGCGATCTCTACCGCATGGGCTGGAACCCGGCGCTGGGCCCCGGCGATTTCGAGGGCGGGCGCGCCAACGCCGACTACCTCGATCTTTCGCGGGAGCAGGAGCATGCCTTCGCGGCCGGCACGCAGCACCCCGCGGTGGCGGCCGAGCAGGCCAGGCTGGCGGCGGCCGATTTCGTGCTGCTGCAGTTCCCGCTCTGGTGGTTCTCGATGCCCGCCATCCTCAAGGGCTGGGTCGACCGTGTGCTGAGCCGCGGCTTCGCCTACTCGGCGGGGCGCAAATACGAGACCGGGCATTTCAAGGGCAAGCGCGCGATGCTCAGCATCACGACGGGCACGGCCTCCACGCTCTACGAGCCGAACGGCATCGACGGCGACCTCCACCACGTGCTCTGGCCGATCCACAACGGCATCCTGGCCTATACGGGCTTCACGGTGCTGCCGCCCAGCGCCGCCTGGATGCCCGCGCGACTGTCGCCGCAGGAGCGCCGGGCCTGCCTCGACGCCCATGCCGAGCGCCTGCGCGGCATCGAGCGCATCGAGCCGCTGTTCTTCCATCCCTGGAGCGACTACGACGAGTCGCAGCGGCTCAAGCCGGGCGTGGTGGCGCGCTCGGGCGTGCAGTGGAATCCGCGCGCCGGGCAGAGTTTCGAGGACTCGGCGTCGGCCAATGCCTGAGCGTACTGTGCAGGAACCCCGCATGTCTTCCACCCATTCACCCCGCATCGTCATCGTCGGCGGCGCCATCATCGGCAGCTTCTGCGCCTGGTCGCTGCGCCAGGCCGGCTTCGCGGGCCCGATCACCGTGGTCGAGAAGGACGTCTCGTACCAGTTCTCGTCGACGGCGCTGTCCGCGGCCTCGATACGCACCCAGTTCGGCACGGCCGCGAACATTCGGATGAGCCTCTACGGCGCCCAGATGTTCCGCGACATCAAGACCGTGTTCGGCGACCAGGCCGACATCGGCTACCGCGAGCGCGGCTACCTGATCCTCGGCGGCCACGACCAGGTCGCGCAACGCATGGAGGCCGTGCGCATGCAGCGCAGCCATGGCGCGGACATCCGGGTGCTCGATCCCGACGAGCTGGCCGCGCGCTATCCGGGCGTGGACTTCGGCGACGTCGGCATCGGAACGCTGGGCGTGCAGCACGAAGGCTGGTTCGATGCCTGGAGCCTGCTGTCGGAGGTGCGCCGCGCGGCGCGGCGGCTCGGCGTGGACTACGTGGAGGCGACGGCCAGCGGCTTCCGCACCGACGGCATGCGCGTGACAGGTGTCGAACTGTCGAACGGCGAGCTGCTGGCCTGCGACTTCTGCGTGCTGGCCGCGGGCGCGCTGTCGGGGCGGCTGGCCGCCTTGCTCGACATCGCGCTGCCGGTGGTGCCGAAGAAGCGCACCGTGTTCTCGTTCAAGACGCCGTTCAAGGCGAGCGAGCTTCCGATGCTGTTCGATTCGAGCGGCATCTGGGTCCGGCCCGAAGGGGAGGGCTTCATCGGCGGTATCCAGCCCCCGGCCGAGATCGACGGGGACGCCGACGGCGACTTCGAGCCGCACCACGACCTGATGGAGTCGCTGTTCTGGCCCCTGCTCGCCAAGCGCATCCCGGCCATGGAGGAACTGCGGCTGCAACGCGCCTGGGCCGGGCACTACGAGGTCAACACGCTCGACCACAACGGCGTCGTCGGCCCGCATGACGAGCTCGGCAACCTGATCTTCGCGACCGGCTTCTCGGGCCATGGCGTGATGCACGCGCCGGCGGTCGGCCGCGGCGTGGCCGAGCTGATCACGACGGGCGCGTTCCGCAGCATCGACATGAGTCCCCTGGGCTGGGCGCGCATCCGCAGCGCCACGCCCTTGTTCGAATCCATCGTTTACTGAAAAGGAGATCGCCATGAGACTGGCAGGCAAGGTGGCAGTGGTGACGGGCGCCGCGCGCGGCATCGGGCGCGCGACGGCGGAGCGGCTTCTGGCCGAGGGCGCGAAGGTGGTCGTGTCGGACATCGATGCCCAGACCCTCGAGAAGACGGCCGCCGAGATCGGCCCGGCCGCCAACGTCTTCGCGGTACGCGCCGACGTCTCGAAGAAGAGCGAGGTGGTCGGCCTGGTCGAGGCGGCGGTCCGGCATTTCGGCACCCTCGACATCATGGTGAACAACGCCGGCATCGCGCCGGTGGTGGAGTTCCTCGATGTCACCGAGGAGATGCTCGACCGCGTGCTCGACGTCAATCTCAAGGGCGCCTTCTACGGCACCCAGGCGGCGGGCCGCGAGATGGTCGCGCGCGGCAAGGGCGGCGTGATCATCAACATGTCCTCGATCAACTCGGGGCTGGCCAATCCCAACGTCGCGCCGTACGCGATCTCCAAGGGCGGCATGAACCAGGTGACCTCGACCGCGGCCGTGGCCTTCGCGCCGCACGGCATCCGCGTGGTCGGCGTCGGGCCCGGGACCATCATGACCGACATGGTGGCCGGCGCCTTCGTGCAGAGCGCGGGCAACCA
Source organism: Variovorax sp. GW821-FHT09B01 (assembly GCF_059418345.1). Taxonomy (NCBI): domain Bacteria; kingdom Pseudomonadati; phylum Pseudomonadota; class Betaproteobacteria; order Burkholderiales; family Comamonadaceae; genus Variovorax; species Variovorax sp. GW821-FHT09B01. Next base: position 765,466 of record NZ_JBWKPQ010000001.1, read on the forward strand.
TGCCATCCTCTCGCGCACGCCGCTGGGCCGCTACGGCCAGCCCTCCGAGATCGCCTCGGTCGTCGCCTTCCTGGCGAGCGACGATGCCTCGTACATCACCGGCGAGACCATGTACGTGGACGGCGGCCGGCGCGTGCTGAACTACGTGGTCCCGGTCAAGGGCTGAGCGATGACGCATCCCTTCGCCAAGCTGCACCACCTCTGCATCGTGGTGCACGACATCGACCGGACGCAGGCCTACTACGAGTCGATCGGCATCGGCCCCTGGACCGAATACCCGCCGCTGGCCGAATACGAGGAGCTCGATGCGCCCAGCAAGCCCGGATTCCTCGCGCTCAAGTACCGCGTGTGCAACCTGCCGACCGTGCAGCTCCAGCTGTGCCAGCCCGGCGACGAGCCGACGCCGCAGCGGCTGCACCTGGACAGCAAGGGCGAGGGCGTGTTCCACGTCGGCTTCGAGGTGCCCGACGCCGATGCCGCGCAGGCGCAGGCCACGGCGCTGGGCTTGCCGGTGCTGATGCGCGGGCGCCGCGCGAACCGCACGGGCTTCACCTACTACGACAGCGCCGACGGCGCGGGCGTCACGCTGCTCACGCGGGCGACGAATCTTCCGGGCAAGTAAGCACTGAACGAGGAGCCGGCCATGCGGATCGACTTGAACTCCGACCTGGGCGAGGGCTATGGCCCGTGGACGATGGGCGACGACGCGCGGATCCTCGACTGCGTGACCAGCGCGAACATCGCCTGCGGCGGCCATGCGGGCGATGCGGAAACCATGTACCGCACCCTGCGTCTGGCGGCGGAGCGCGGCGTGAACGTCGGCGCCCATCCGGGCTACAACGACCGCGAGGGCTTCGGGCGGCGCGTGATCCCGATGCCGCCCGCCGAGATCGGCCGCATGGTCGCGGCGCAGGTCGGCGCGCTCGTGGCGATGGCCCGGCTCGCGGGCACCGAGGTGCGCTACGTCAAGCCGCATGGCGCGCTCGGCAATCTCGCGGCCGCGGACATGGGCGTGGCCCAGGCCATCGTCGCCGCGCTCGAGAAGGTCGACCCCGCGCTCGCGGTCCTCGCCATCTCGGGCACCTGCCTCGAGCAGGCCGCGCGCGCACAGGGGCTGCGCGCCTTCTCGGAGATCTTCGCAGACCGCGCCTACCTGCCCACTGGCCAGCTGGTGCCGCGCGGACAGCCGGGCGCGGTCCTGCACGATGCCGAGGCAGCCGCGGACCGGCTGATCGGCTTCGTGCGAACCGGGAAGATGCCGGTGCAGGGCGCGGCGCCGATCGCGTTGAAGGCCGACTCGGTCTGCGTCCATGGCGACAACGCCGAATCGGTCGAGATGGCGCGGCACATCCGCAAGCGGCTGGCGGCCGAAGGGATCGTGCTGGCCTCGTTCCTCGACCAGCCGTAGGCACGCCGATGCCGAACCCCGAATGGCCGCGCTACACGCCGGTCGCGGACCACTCGCTGCTGGTGTCCTTCGGCGACGCGATCGCCGACCCGGCCAGCGCCGCGGTGCTCGCGCTCGACCGGGCCCTGGCCCATGCGCCGCCCGAGGGCCTGCTCGAATGCATCCCGGCCTTCGTCAGCCTGCTGGTCGTCTTCGATCCGCTGGTCACCGATCACGCGCGGATCCGGGAGGCGGCCGAGACGCTGCAGCGCGATCCGCCGGCCGGCCTGCCGGCGGGAGAAGCGCGCGAGGTCGAGGTCTGCTACGACGACGGCTTCGCGCCCGACCTCGAAGCGGTGGCACGGGCTTCGGGCCTGGGCATCGACGCGGTGATCGACCTCCACCTTCGGGGCGACTACCGGGTGCGCATGTACGGCTTCGCGCCGGGCTATGCCTACATGTCGGGCGTGCCGCCGGAGATCCAGGTGCCGCGCAAGCCATCGGCCCTGCGCGACATCGCCGCGGGCAGCGTGCTGATCGCGGGGCCGCAGTGCCTCGTCACCACGCTGCGGATGCCCACGGGCTGGTCGATCGTCGGCCGCTCGCCCACGCGCATCCTGACGCGCGACGACAGCGCGCCCTTTCTCTTCGGCGTGGGCGACCGCGTGCGCTTCAAGCGCATCGACCGCGCGCAATACGAAGCAAAACTGGAGAACGAAAGCCATGGCTGAAGCCAGGCTGCGCGTGCGCGCCTGCGGCCCGCTGGTCACGTACCAGGACGGCGGCCGACCGGGCATGCTGCGCTTCGGCGTGCCTGCCTCGGGCCCGATGGACCGGCTCGCGCATGCCGCGGCCCATGTCGCGCTCGGCAACCCGCCGGATGCCACCGCGATCGAGATCTCCCTGGGCGGGCTGGAGCTGCTGTGCGAGGCGGGCGAGGTGAGCTGCGGCATCGCCGGTGGCGAGTTCCAGGTCCGCCATTCGGGCGCGGCGACGGGTTCGTGGTGCGTGCGAACGCTGCGCGCGGGCGACACGCTGTCGATCCGCCCGGGCCGCTGGGGCAGTTGGGCCTACCTCGCGTTCTGCGGCGAGCCCATGTGCGGGCATTGGGCCGGGCACAGCGCCACGCATTCGGCCTCGGGCCTCGGCGGCGGCAGCCTGGTGCCCGGTGCCGAGATCGTGCTGCGCGACACGCGGGTCGTGCAGGAACGCGAGGGAGACCGCACGGCGCCCGTATTGGCCGGTCCGCGCCAGCTCGTGCGCGTCGTGCTCGGGCCGCAGACCGACAGCTTCGAGGCGGCCTCCGTGTCCGCGTTCCTCGACGCGGGCTTCTCGGTCACGCCCGCCCGCGACCGCATGGGCATGCGCCTCGCGGGGCCGACGCTGGCCTTGAGGGATGCCTTGTCCATTCCTTCCGAACCGATCGTGCGCGGCTCGATCCAGGTCGGTGGTGACGGCGTGGCCTCGGTGCTGCTGGCCGACCACCAGACCACGGGCGGCTATCCGAAGATCGCCACCGTCCTGTCCTGCGACCTCGATGGCCTGTCGCAGCTCCGGCCCGGCGACGGGCTGCGCTTCCAGGCCGTGGACCCGGCGGAGGCGATCCGGCTGGTGCGCCTGGAAGCGCCGCCGAGAAGCCGGTTCCTGCAGGAGATGGCCCAGCCGCCGGGCAGCCTGCCGAGCCGCTTGATGACCGAGAACCTGATCAGCGGCGTCGTGCTGGCATAGCGCGCCTCAGGCACCGAGCCAGCGTCCTTCGGGCCAGGCGCCGGCATCGATCGCGCGCCGCGCCTCCCGCGTGAGCACGTCGACGGCGCAGCGCACATGCCGCGCGATCGGCCGGTTGACGGGCAGGGCCAGCACGATGGTCCGGCGGATGCCCGGATCGGCCAGCGGCGCGCCCCTGAGCTTCTGCGTGCGCAGGTCCTCCGCGACCGCGATCGGCGGCAGGATGGTCATGCCATGGCCGCCGAGCACCAGGCTTCTCTGCACGCTCAGCGCGTTGGTCTCGGCCGACAGGTCGAGCGTCACCTGGGCCACCGCGCAGGCATGCTCGACCAGCGTGCGGATGCCGTGCGGCGCGCTCGGCAGCACCAGCTTGTGGCCCGCGAGCTCGGCCAACGCCACCGGCCGGTCGGGCCGCAGCTTGCTGCTCTTCGGGCCGATGACCCACAGCGCCTCCTCGATCAGCGGCGTGGTCTGGATGTTGGGCGAACGTTCCGCGCCATAGAGCAGCGCGGCATCGACCTCGCCCGACTCGAGCCAGCGCAGCAGCGTGCCCGCGTAGCCCATCGCGATGCGCACGCGAACGCCCGGGTATTCGCTTGCCAGCGCCGTCACCAGCGGGCTCGAGAGGATGTCGATGGTGCTCGGCAGCAGCCCCAAGGTGACCAGCCCGCCGATGCTGTTGTCGACGGTGCCGATCTCGGCCCGGGCCCGGTCCAGCTCGAGCAGGGCGCGGCGCGCATAGCCGACGAGCGCCAGCCCCGCATCGGTCAGCACCATGCCATGGCGCTCGCGCTCGAACAGGGGCGCGCCGATGTCTTCCTCGAGCAGGCGGATCTGCCGCGACACCGCGGGCTGCACGAGGTGCAGCACCTCGGCCGCGCGCGTGACGTTGCCGGTCTCGGCCACCGTGAGAAAGGCGCGCAGTTGCTTCAGGTCCATGTGGCTGCCTCCATGCACAAACGTGATCGTGGAATCTCGAATTTCTATTTCACATTCCCAGGCATCAAATTCTATGATTTCTGGCACTTTTACACCCGAAGACAACCCATGAACCAGACCACCCAGGCCGCGCCCGACTGGCAGCAGGCCGCCTTCCGCGTGCTCAAGGCGGGCGGCGTCAGGCAGATCGCCTACGTGCCCGACGCCGGCCATTCGCACGTGATCCGCAGCGCCATCGCCGACCCCGACATCGAGGACGTGGTGCTGACCACCGAGGAGGAGGGCGTGGCGCTGGTGAGCGGCGCCTGGCTCGGCGGCCAGCGCGCCGTGCTGCTGATGCAGAGCAGCGGCGTGGGCAACTGCGTGAACATGTTCTCGCTGCTGCAGGCCGCGGACTTCCCGTTCTTCACGCTCGTGACCATGCGCGGCGAATACGCCGAGTTCAATCCCTGGCAGGGCCCGATGGGCAAGGCCACGCAGGCCGCGCTCGAGCTCATGGGCATCCACGTGCTGCGCGCCTCGAAGCCCGAGGAGGTCGAGGAGATCGTCAGCGCGGGCTTCGATGCCGCCTTCGAGGCCGGCGAGAAGGTCGCCGTGCTGCTGGGACAGGAACTGATCGGCCGCAAGAAGTGGGAGCGCAAGTGATGAACACGAAGACCCCGGCGCAGCGCGCCGACCGCCGCGAATTCGTGGCCAGGCTGATCGCCGCCATTCCCGATGCCCTGATCGTCACGGGCCTGGGCTCGGCCTCCTACGATGTGTTCGCCAGCGGCGACCGCGAGCGCAACTACTACCTGTGGGGCGCCATGGGCGGCGCCGCCTCGCTGGGCCTGGGCCTGGCGCTCGCGCAGCGCGACAAGTCGGTGGTCGTCATCACCGGCGACGGCGAGCAGCTGATGGGCATCGGCAGCCTCGGCACCATCGGCGTCAAGCAGCCGAAGAACCTCAGCATCGTGATGCTCGACAACGGCCATTTCGGCGAGACCGGCATGCAGCGCAGCCACTCGAGCCTGGGCGCCGACCTGGTGGCGGTGGCCAGGGGTTTCGGCATCGCCGATGCGTTCTCGGTGAGCAGCATCGATGCGTGCGAGGACCTGGCCGAGCGCATCAACGCGCGCCGGCAGACCACCTTCGCGCAGGTGTTCATCGATGCCAACGAGCCGCCGCGCGCGCTGCCGCCGCGCGACGGCTCTTACATCAAGAACCGCTTCCGCGCCGCGCTGGGTTTCCAGCCCTTCTGACGGGCACGCCATGCAACGCTATTCATTGCACATCGGGGGCGAAGCTTGCGAGCCCCACGGCGGCACCTGGTTCGAGACCCAGAACCCCTTCACCGGCGAGAGCTGGGCGCAGATCCCGCGCGGCGACGCGCAGGACGTCGACCGGGCCGTGCGCGCCGCGCACCAGGCGCTGACCAACGGGCCCTGGTCGGAGCTGACCGCGACGCAGCGCGGCGCGCTGATGCGCAGGCTCGGCGACCTGATCGCGCGCGACGCGGCCCGGCTGGCCGCCACCGAGGTCCGCGACAACGGCAAGCTGCTCGCGGAGATGCGCGGGCAGCTCGACTACCTCCCGCAGTGGTTCTACTACTACGGCGGCCTGGCCGACAAGGTGCAGGGCAGCACGCTGCCGCTCGACAAGAAGGGCTACTTCGCGTTCACGCGCCACGAGCCCGTGGGCGTGGTGGCCGCCATCACGCCGTGGAACTCGCCGCTGCTGTTGCTGGCCTGGAAGCTGGCGCCGGCGCTGGCCGCGGGCTGCACCGTGGTGGCCAAGCCCTCCGAATTCACCTCGGCCTCGACGCTCGAGTTCGCGCAGCTGTTCGAGGAAGCGGGCTTTCCCGCGGGCGTGTTCAACGTGGTGACGGGCTTCGGCGCCGAGGTCGGCACGCCGCTGGTCGAGCATCCGCTGGTGGCCAAGATCAGCTTCACGGGCTCGGATTCGACCGGCCGCCTGATCAACGAGCGGGCCGGGCGCCTCTTGAAGCACACGGCCATGGAGCTGGGCGGCAAGTCGCCCAACGTGGTGTTCGAGGACGCCGACCTCGAGCAGGCCGCGTTCGGCGCGATCTCGGGCATCTTCGCCGCCACCGGCCAGACCTGCATCGCCGGCTCGCGCCTGCTGGTGCAGGACAGCATCCACGATGCCTTCGTCGAACGCCTGCTCGCGGTGGCGCGCACCGCGCGCATGGGCGACCCGATGAGCACCGAGACGCAGGTCGGCCCGATCACCACGCCGCCGCAGTACCGCAAGGTGCTCGAGTACATCGACATCGCGCGCGCCGAGGGCGCGACCGCCGTGCTGGGCGGCGCCAAGGGCACGGCCCCCGAATGCGGCACGGGCTGGTTCGTGCAGCCCACCATCTTCACGGGCGTGCGCAACGACATGCGCATCGCCCAGGAGGAGGTGTTCGGCCCCGTGCTGTCGGTGATCCGCTTCGAGGACGAGGCCGATGCGCTACGCATCGCCAACGACGTGCGCTTCGGCCTGGCCGCGGCGGTGTGGACGCAGGACATCGGCCGCGCGATGCGCATGTCGGAGAAGCTGCAGGCCGGCACGGTGTGGATCAACACCTACCGCGCCGTGAGCTTCATGGCCCCGTTCGGCGGCTACAAGGACTCGGGCCTGGGTCGCGAGAACGGCATCGACGCGGTCCGCGAGTACCTGCAGACCAAGTCGGTGTGGATCAACAGCGGCGCGGCGACGGGCAATCCCTTCGTGATGCGCTGAGGCCTCACAGGAACAGGAACGCCGCCGCCGCGACGGCGGTCGGCCCCAGCGCACCGAGCAGCAGCCCGCCCGCGCCGATGGTCTCGTCGGCGAAACCGCGCTTGAGCAACGCCACGCCCGCGGGATTGGGCGCATTGGCGATCACCGTCAGGCCGCCCCCGGCCACGGCGCCCGCCACCAGCATGTACTTCGATTCGTCGGAGATGCCGACGATCAGCGAGCCCAGGTAGGTGAGGGCGGCGTTGTCGGTGATGGCGGTGAGGCCCAGGGCGCCGAGGAACAGCGCGACGGGCGCGAGCGCCGAGACGATGGGCTGCAGCCACCACTGCTGCATGCCGCCCAGCACCACCAGGCCCGCGAGGAAGAAGCCCACGAGCAGCGCCTCCTTGAGGATCGGCGGGCTCTGGTGGCGCTCGTAGGCCTGGGTGAAGCCGAGGAACATCAGGAACAGGCCGAGGAACACCACCGGATGGTGGGCGAACAGCACCACGCCCGCGAGCAGGCCCAGGTGCACCGCGACCACCGGCAGCGGAACGCGCGCTTCGGGCGCCGCGCCCTCGTCGACCGCCGCGGACTGCAGATGCTTGCGCAGCACCCAGGTGGCGACGGTGGCGTTCAGCAGCACCGCGATCGCGGCCTTCCAGCCGAAGGTGGCGAGCATGAAGGCGCTGTCCCATTGCCAGGTGGTCGCCACCATCAGCACCGGCGGCGCGGCATAGGAGGTCAGCGTGCCGCCGATCGAGATGTTGACGAACAGCACGCCCAGCGCCAGGTACTTCACGGCCTCCGGCACGCGCGGGCGGAAGATCTGCGGCGCGAGCATCAGCGCGGCGATGGTCATGGCGGCGGGCTCGGTGATCAGCGAGCCGAGCAGCGGCACCGCCGCGAGGCCCAGCCATGCGCGCGCAACCGGCGTGGGCACGGGCGCGATGCGCGCGAGCGTGTCGACCAGCGACATCGCCGTGCGCAGCACGGGACGCGAGGCCGCGATCACCATCACCACGAAGACGAACAGCGGCTCGGTGTAGTTGCGCGACTCGGCATAGTCGAGCGCGGTGCCGCCGCCGGCAAACAGCGCCATCGACACCACCAGCACGATGGCCCAGAAGCCGAACACGACCTCGACTTCACCGAGCAGGTGAAACAGGCCGGCATGGCGTGGATGGCGGTGGGAGAGGCGCTCGAACTGCTTGGCGCTGAAGGTGTGGAGCAGGGCGACGGCAAAGATGGCCGCGGCGATCCACTGGATCGGGGTGTGGGACATGGGATTCCTCGACGAGGCGAAACCGCGAGGCGGCCCGACCTGCGCAAATCCTGGAATGCCCGAAACGGCATGCCACCCAGGGCGGATTTTACCCGAGAGCCTCAAAACCCCGGCCGCGAAGGGCCGGCCGCGACGCGCGCCGTCATCTGAACGTCACGAAGCATTCCTAGCATCCGCCTCGACATGCCCCCCGGGCGGCGGCCTTCGCCGGGCGTATCGACTTCATGCGGCATGCACCTCCTCTTCCTTCCTCCCTGGCAAGCTGCGTGCTCGCGGCGTGCATGGCCTTTGCGGCCGTGAGTGCGCGCGCGCAGGCCGAGGCGATGCGCTTCGACATCGCGCGGCAGCCGCTGACCGCGGCGCTGGAGCAGTACGGCCTGCGCACCGGCCTGCCGGTGTTCTTCGATGCCGAACTGGTGGCGGGCCGCGACGCCTCGCCGGTGCAGGCCGTGCTCACGCCGGCCGAGGCGCTCGCCTTGCTGCTGCAGGGCACGGGCCTGGTCGCCGACTACGCGGGCACCGGGCCCGGCGCCGCCTTCGTGCTCAAGCCGCTGCCCGACGAGGCGGCCTCGCGCGAGCGCGCGGTGGCGTCCCGCGCGGCGCCGGCGGACCCGCAGCCCGGCTACGACGGCCTGGTGCAGACGCGCATCTGGGAGGCCTTCTGCGGCAATCCACGCACCTTGCCCGGCGGCTACCGCGCGGCGATGCGCTTCGTGGTCGATGGCAGTGGGCGCATCGCCAATGCCTTCCTGCTGCACACGAGCGGCGACCGCGCGCGCGACGGCGCGATCCTGGAGACGCTGCGCCAGGTGCGCATCGACCGCGCGCCGCCGCCCGAGATGGCGCAGCCATTGACGATGCTGATCCTGCCGCGCGCGCAGACACCCGGGCTCGAGTGCCCCGGGCGGCACGGAGGGCCCGATCGATGAGCGTGCCCGAGAACGCGCTGCCGGCGCTGCGCAACTTCCTGGTGTCGCGCTACGACGAGCTCAAGCAGCGGCTCGCGCGGCGGCTCGGCAATGCCGAGCAGGCCGGCGACGCGCTGCAGGACACCTGGCTGCGCCTCGAAAGCCGCGACGACATCGACGGCGTGCGCGACCCGGCCTCCTACCTGCTGCGCGTGGCGGTCAACCTGGCCTACGACCAGCTCGGCCGGCAGGGCCGGCTGGCCAGCGCCGAGGAGATCGAGGCGCTGCTCGACGAGGCGCCCGACCCGGCGCCCGGCCCGGCGCAGATCGCGGAGGACCGCTCCGAGATGGCGGCGCTCGCGGCGCTCATCGCGCGCATGCCGGCACGCCGGCGCCAGGTGCTGGTGATGGTGCGCTGGGAACACCTGCCGCAGCGCGAGGTCGCGGCGCGGCTGGGCATTTCGCTGCGCACGGTCGAGAAGGAACTCAAGGATGCGCACGACTTCTGCGCCGCCCGCATGGGGCGCGCGCTCGCACAGAGGGCTTCGCATGAAAAATAAAACGCGGTTCGCCGCGCGCCTGGCCGTCTTATGGATATGAACATTCCCGCCGAGTCCGGCCCCGCCGATCAGCCGCAGCGCGAAGCGCAGGCCTGGCTGCGCCGGCTCACCTCCGGCGCGGCCACGCAGCGCGACCTCGAGGGCTTGCGCCGCTGGCAGGCGGCGAGCCCCGTGCATGCGCAGGCCTTCGCGGAGGCGCGCCGCCTGTGGAAGGCGCTCGACCCCGCCATCGGCCAGATGATGTCGGAGCATCCCGCCTTGCTGGCCGCGCACCGCCAGGCCTCGGGCCAGCCCGCGCGCAGTCCCGCGCTGCCGCGCCGCGCCTTCCTGGGCGCGGCCGTCGGTGCCGCCGGCGCGGCGGGTGTGGCGCTGGCCGTGTACCCGCCGCTCGGGCTGTGGCCCGCGCTGGGCGAATGGAATGCCGACTTCCGCACCGCCACCGGCGAGCAGCGCACGGTGGCGCTGTCCGAGGGCGTCGACCTGGTGCTCAACACGCAGACCAGCGTGCAGCGCCGCGTGCGTGACGGCCGCACGGTGGGCATCGCGCTGATCGAGGGCGAGACGGCGGTGGACCTGTCCGCAGCGTCCACCGCGGCCGGGCCGGGCTTCAGCGTCACGGCCGGCGCGGGCCGCGTCGAGGCGCAGGCGGGACGCTTCGAGGTGCGCTACCTCGACGGCAGCGCCTGCGTCAGCTGCGTCGAGGGCAGCGTGCGCGTCGCGCATGCGATGGGAACGCAGCTGCTGCAGCCGCGCCAGCAGCTGGTGTACGACGCGGGCTCGATCGGCGCGCCCGAGGCGATCCGCGATGCCGACGCCTCGGCCTGGCGCACCGGCGTGCTGGTGTTCCGCCAGACGCCGCTGTCGCGCGTGATCGCCGAGATCAACCGCTACCGGCCGGGCCGCGTGCTGCTGCTGGCGCGCGGCCTCTCGGAGCGCGCCGTGAACGGGCGTTTCGCCATCGCCGCGCTCGACACCGTGCTGGTGCAGATCCAGCGTTCGTACGACCTGCGCGCACGGGCCCTGCCGGGTGGCGTGCTGCTGCTTAGCTGAGTCGTGTGACAGCTTGATTGGCCCCCGCGTCCGATCAGGTTTGAGAAAGTTAGCGGTTTTGTTTGCGTTGCCCGGTCTGTCCTGTGAGAGGCATGGATTCCTGCCATGCCAGTGCATTGCATTTCTTACCGGGCGCCAGATGAACACACACGAGGGACACCGCAGCCGCCAGCCGGCCGTGGTGCGAACGAGGAACTTCCGCATTTCGCCGCTGGCGCAGGCCATGGCCCTCGCGCTGGCGGGTGCCGCCTCCGCGGTCGCGCCGCCGGCCCATGCGCAGCGCGCCTTCAGCGCGGGCTGGATGGCGCAGAAGAACATGGCGCAGAACATCGCCATCGCGACCGGCCGCCTGCCCAACGGTACGCCGGCATCGAACCTCACGAGTCCGCAGGCGCAACAGCAGCGCGCCAGCGAGCAGCTGCAGCGCTCGATCGGCAACCTGAACCTCGCGGCGCAGGCGATCGCGGCGCAGCAGGCCGCGCAGGCGGCCGCGCGGCAGGCGGCACTGGACGATCCTTCGTCGGTGCCCGATGGCCTGGCCGATGGCGGCTTGAAGGTCGACACCAATTCGCTGACCGCGGGCTGGCTCAATGCCCAGGCGCCCGTGCAATCGCAAGGCGGCGATGGCCGCACCACGGTCACCATCCAGCAGACCGGCGACCGCGCGATCCTCAACTGGGAGAGCTTCAACGTCGGCAAGCGCACCACGGTCGATTTCAAGCAGCAAGCCGATTGGGCGGTGCTCAACCGCATCAACGATCCGCAGGCGCGGCCTTCGCAGATCCAGGGGCAGATCAAGGGCGACGGCACGGTGCTGATCGCGAACCGCAACGGCATCGTGTTCAGCGGCTCGAGCCAGACCGACACGCGCAACCTCGTGGCGGCGGCCGCGAAGATCGGCGATGAGCAGTTCAAGGCACGCGGCATCTACAGCGAACAGGCCAGCGGCGCCTACACGCCGAGCTTCACCGAAGCACTGGGGGCCGTGAAGGTGGAAGCGGGCGCGCAGCTCACGACCCACACGCCCGCCTCGGTCACGCGCGGCGGCGGCTATGCCTTGCTGCTGGGCGCCGAGGTCGACAACGCCGGCACCATCACCACGCCGCGCGGACAGGTGCAGCTCGCCGCGGGCGATGCCTTCGTGGTTCGCGCGGGGCAAGGCACCGACGCCAACCAGTCCTCGACCACGCGCGGCAACGAAGTGGCGCCGCTGTTCGATGCCGGCAGCACGGCCGGCACCGTCACCAACCGCGGCCTGCTGCGGGCGAGCGAGGGCGACATCACGCTGACGGGCCGCAAGGTGGTGCAGGACGGCGTGGCGGTGGCCACCACCACGGTCGACACGCGCGGCACCATCCATCTGCTGGCCTCGGCCTCGGACAAGGACAGCAGCATCACCGTCACGCAGAAGGCGCTCAACGCGATCCTGCTCGACGACCAGAACGGCCGCACCGCGCTCGACAGCCAGCGCGATGCCCTGATCGCCGAATCGGCCAAGCTGGACTTCGCGCGCCGGACCACCGCGCAGGGCGTGTTCGACAACCTGTCGCTGCAGGACGACCGCCGCGACCAGTCGCGCATCGAGATCGTCTCGGGCGGCGGCGTGCTGTTCGAGGGCGGCTCCACCACGCTGGCCACCGGCGGCCAGCTCGCGGTGAGCAGCGGGGCGGCGGGTGGCCGCAGCACGGTGGCCGACGGCGCGCGGCTCGACGTCTCGGGCGCGGTCGGCGTGCAGGTGGCGATGGCCTCGAACAACATCGAGATCAACATCCAGGGCAACGAGCAGCGCGATGCGCCGCTCAACCGCGACACCACCTGGCTCAACAACGCCAATGTGTGGATCGACCGCCGCCAGCTGGTTCACGTGGCCGCCGGCACGGGCGGCTACGACAAGGAGCGCTGGTACACGGCGGGCGGCCTGCTCGAGGTCGGCGGCTACCTGGGCCTGCAGGGCCACGGCATCGGCGAATGGTCCGCGCAGGGCGGCAGCGTGAGCTTCACGGGCGGCGAGGTGGCCACGCAGCGCGGCTCGAACATCAACCTGTCGGGCGGCACGCTCGACGTGCAGACCGGCACGATCCGCCAGAGTTGGCTCAAGGGCGCGGACGGGCGCCTGTACGAGGTGTCGAAAGCGCCGGCGGACCTGAGCTACACGGGCCTGTACAAGGGCTTCGAGGACGAGCACAAGCGCTGGGGCGACAAGGCCACGGGCTTCTTCTACAACCCGCTGATCGGGCCGCAGCAGCGGCTCGAGAGCGGCTACACGGTCGGTCGCGACGCGGGCCGGCTGGTGATCGCCACCAGCGCCGCGACGCTCGGCGGCGACATCACGGCCGATGCCTTCCAGGGCCCGCGCCAGGCGCAGAAGGCCGATGCGGGGCTGGAGGACGGCTACGACCAGTCGCACAACGCGGTGGCGCATGCCGGCCAGCTGATCCTGGGCCGCTACGACTCGGCGCTCAACACCGATGCGAAGAACGGCCCCGTCGGCCTGTTCCACAACCTCACGCCGACGCTGGCGCACATCGTGTTCGACGCGGCGCCGGACGGCGCGGCCGCCGACCCGCAGGGCACGCTGCGGCTGGACGCGGACGGACTGACGCGCATGGGCCTCGGCGCCATCGTGGGCAGCGCGAAGGAAGACATCGCGGTGCAGGCCGCGCTCGCCGTGACGCCCGGCGGACAGATCGCGCTGTACGCGCCCACCGTCAAGGTCGACGCCGGCCTGACGGCGCGCTCGGGCCGCATCCTCCTGGGCGACGTGGTGCCCATGGTGTCGCCGGAGAACGGCATCTCGAGCGATGCCCAGCTGGGCGCGCCCGCGGGCACCACGCCCAGTGTCGTCATCGGCGGCGGCGTCACGCTGGACGCGCGCGGCATCTGGAGCAACCTGCAGCAGGACGCGGACGACCGGCGCTACCTGCCTTACCTCGACGGCGGCACGGTGGCCGTGCGCAACACGGGCGACGTGACGCTGCAGGCCGGCGGCGTCATCGACGTCTCGTCGGGCGCGATCCTGCGCGCCGACGGCAGCCTGCAAGGCGGCACGGGCGGCGACGTCACGCTGGCCGCAGGCTATGTGGTGAACGCGGCCGCGGCCGGGCCGGGCGGCCTGCTGCGCGTGGACGGCGAGGTGCGCGCCTATGGCGTGAACGGCGGCGGCACGCTGACCATCGAGGCCGCGCAGGCGATCGGCCTGGGCCTCGCGCCCGTGGGCAGCGATGGAACGCTGGCGGCGGGCCAGTCGTCGTCGGCGGGACTGCGGCTGGCCAACGACTACCTGGTCGAGGCGGGCAGCGCGATCCCGTTCGGCTTCTCCGCGACCGTGACCCGGGTCGCGCCGGGGCAGAAGATCGGCGGCCCCCTGGTGCCGATCATTTCGGCACAGAAACCGCTGACGCTGGCCGCGGACTGGGTGGTTCCGCCGGGCGTGGCTTCGGCGCAGTTCAGCACCGCGCCTTTCTTCGCGGGACCGGGCACGCGCGTGCCCAAGGGTGCGGTCATGACGGCCCTCAACCTCGCGGGCAGCGCCACGGTCACGGTGGCGGCCGATGCCTTCCCCGACGGCATCCCGGTCAAGCCCGTGACGACGGTGTACGCAGCCGGCGCCATCGTCGCGCAGCCGCTGGTGATCGCGGCCGGCACGCTGCTGCAGCCCGGCACGACGCTGCCGGTCGACGTGGCGGTCAAGCCGGTGCTGACGCTGCGCGGCGCGCTGTTCGAGAGCGGCTTCTCCCACTACGAGATCCACGGCCATGACGGCGTGACGCTGCCCGCCGGCGCGACGCTGGAGGTGGCCATGCCGGTCTACCGCTGGGACGGCAGCCGGCAGGCGCCGGCCACCGGCACCGACCCCGCGCAGGCCCTGCAGCGCTGGACCCCGCCGCTGTACGAGGAACATCCCGACAGCGCACGGCTCGCGCAGCGCCTCGGCGCCGACCTGGTGCTGCTCGCCGGCTCCGCGTACGACGCGAGTTCGCCGATCGTGCTGGGCGAGGGCTCCACGCTGTCGGTCGATCCCGGCCAGTCCATCTCGCTCCTGAGCAGCGGCGGCCAGGTCACGCTCGAGGGCCGCGTGAACGCCTGGGGCGGCGCGATCGCGGTGAACACGCGCTACCCGTTCTTCCACGGCGCGGCCAGCAGCTTCGTCGATGGCCGGTCGATCTGGGTCGGCGAGCATGCGGTACTCGATGCCGCGGCGCGCGCCTACGTGGCGCACGACAGCGAAGGCCGCGCCTACGGCGTCGCGCCCGATGGCGGTTCGATCACGCTCGGGCCCACCGACGACTTCGTCGTCATCCGTGCCGGGGCGCTGCTCGATGCCTCCGGCGCGCAGGCGACGGTCGACCTGGCCGCGGGCAGCGGCCCCGGCGCGATCGCGCAGCCGACCGTGCTGGCCGGCGCGGGCGGCAGCATCGCGCTGGAGTCGAACACGGGCATCTACATCGACGGCGATCTGCGCGCCCGGGCCGGCGGCGCCGGCGCGGCCGGCGGCGCGCTGACGCTCCTCATGGATGGCCGCGCCTACAGCGGCGCCGACTACGACGCCACCGGCACCTTGCCCGAGGCGGTGCAGCACATGCACAACATCACGCTGACGCAGGTCCGCCCCGGCAGCCGCCTGCCCGCCGACCTGGCACCGGGCCAGGCCGACCGCAGCCTCGCGGTGGGCGACACGCGGCTGGGCATGGACCAGGTCGTCGCCGGCGGCTTCGACGCCCTGACGCTGGGGACGCAGGACCTGTTCGTGTTCCAGGGCGACATCGACCTGTCGCTGGGCCGCAGCCTGAATCTCAAGGGCGGCGTCTACACCGTGGACGCCGCCACGCCCGACGCCCGCGTGAACCTGCGCGCGCCCTATGTGCGCCTGGACGGCGGCTATCCGATCCGTCCCGACGACCAGCCATGGGCCGGCTCGGTCGGCTTCTATTCGCCCGGGCTGATCAACAAGGACGGCGCGCTCATGGCGTCGAGCGTCAGCGGCAGCAGCGCGCTGACCATCGAGGCCTCGCTGATCGACCTCTACGACACCCTGCTCTCGGGCACGGGCGGGATCCAGGGCGACGGCGGGGGCCTGCTGAACGTGCCGTCTCGACTCGTGGACCTCCCGGGTTTCGCCAGCCTCAACCTGAAGGCATCGGGCGACGTGCGGCTGGGCAACACCCGGCTGTACGCGAGCGGCGACATCGCCATCGAGTCGGCGCAGCTCTATCCGATGAGCGGGGCCAGCGCGACCATCCTCGCGGGGCGCATCACCGTGCCGAACGCATTCGGCAACCCGATCGAGCAACTCGATTCGCAGCGCACGCTGACCCTTCGCTCCAGCGGCCAGGATGCGCCGATGCCGGCCTCGGTGTTCGGCAAGCTGCTGCTGCGCGCCGGCACGGTGGACCAGGGCGGCACGCTGCGCGCGCCGCTGGGCACCATCACCATCAACGACAGTCCGTCGCCACTGGGGGCGCCGCTGAACGAGAAGGCCACGGACGACACCACGGTGGTGCTGCGGCCGGGCAGCGTGACCTCCGTCAGCGCGGCGGGCCTGGTCATGCCCTACGGCGGCACCACCGACGGCCTGGACTACCGCGGTGCCCCCGCCTTCACGGGCCTGCCCGGCGGCGTCAAGGACGGCGGCGAGCTGCTCTCGGGCATCAGCCTGGGCGGCCAGCACGTCGTGGTCGAGGCGGGCGCGACGCTCGACGTGTCGGGCGGCGGCGACCTGCGCGGCCAGGGCTTCGTCACCGGGCGCGGCGGTTCGGTCGATGTGCTGGCCACGCCGCTGTACAACGCCAATCCCGCGGGCAACCGCTACAGCGCGGCCTCGAACCAGGTCTACGCGGTGCTGCCCGGCTACGCCTCGGCCTATGCGCCCGTCATCGCCGACAAGGGGGCCGGCGATCCGGCCATCGGGCGGCAGATCCAGATCGGCGCCGGCGTGCCCGGCCTGCCCGCCGGCACCTACACGCTGCTGCCCTCGAGCTATGCGCTGCTGCCGGGCGCCTTCCGCGTCGAGGTCGCCACCGGCCCGTCCGCGACGCCGGGGCTGGCGCGGCAACCCGCCGTGGCCGTGCCCAACGGTTCGTGGCAGACCAGCGGCGTGCTGTCGCTGGCCGGCACCGGCATTCGCGACAGCCTGCCCACCGCCGTGCTGGTGACGCCGGGCGCCGCGGTGCGCCGGTTCTCGCAGTACAACGAGACCAGCTACTCGGACTTCGCCATCCAGCAGGCGGCCCGCTTCGGCCGCGTGCGGCCCCTGCTGCCGGCCGACGGCAAGATCCTGCGCTTCGACCTGATGCGCTCGGACGCGGGCGGCGACGCCCTCAGCTTCGAGGGCCAGGCACTGATGGGCGGCGCGCCGGGCGGCGGGGCCGGCCGCGTGATCGTGACCGGCAACGCGGCCATCGACGTCACGGCCGATGGCGCCACGCCCGTGCCGGGGCGCATCACGCTCGCGGCGAGCGACCTCAATGCGATGAATGCCGCGTCGATCTCCATCGGCGGCTGGACCAGCTATTTCGACGGCAACACCAACCAGAGCGACAGCCCGCGCGTCTACTTCACGATGGGGGGCGCGGGCACGGTCCACGTGGGCGAGGGCGCGGCGCTCAAGGCCGGCCAGATCTTCCTGATCGGCAACGACCTGTCGGTCGACACCTCGGCCGTGCTCGACACCCGCGGCTTCGCCGACCCGGCGGCCGACTCCAGCCTCGGCTACCTCTATGCCAACTTCCTGGCCCCCACGGCCAGCGGGCCCGCGGTGCTGGCGGTCGCCAACGGCTTCCTCGACTTCCTGCCCGCGCAGGGCACGGGCCGCATCCGCGTGGCCGATGGGGCCAGCCTGCTGACCACCGGCACGGTCGCCTTCCTGGCGCCGGGCGACCTGAGCCTGGGCAACGTCAACCTGGGCGCGCGCTTCGTCACGGTGGCGCAGCACCAGATCAACATCGGCAACGACGCGGCCCTGGCGCAGGCCGATGCCGCCGGCGTGCTGCCCACGGGCTGGCGGCTGACGCAGGACGTGCTCGCGCGCCTGCTGCGGCCCGCCACCGACAGCGGCCTGCCCGCGCTGGAACGGCTGGCGCTGACCGCCGACACCCTCAACTTCTACGGGACGGTCACGCTCGACACCGGGGAATCGAAGGCGCAGCTGGCCATCAACACGCCGGCCTTCTACGGCTGGGGCAACGCGGGCGACGAGGTGCGCCTGGTCACCGACACGCTGGTGTGGAACGGCGTGCGCTCGGGCCTGGGAACGAACGACTCGCCGTACGCGAGTGCGGACCCGGTGGCGACCGTGCCCGGCGGTCCGGGCTCCGGCACGGGCCACCTGGTGCTGGACGTCAACACGATGATCTTCGGCTACGACGCCCATGCCCGCGCGCAGAGCCAGACCGCGCTCGACCGCGTGGCGCTGGGCTTCGCCGACGTCACCATCGATGCGGCTCAAGCGGTGACCGCCAACAATAAGGGCTCGCTGTCGGTGGGCCTGACGCGCGATGCCTCGGGCACGCTGCAAGGCGGCGCGCTCGACATCCGCACGCCGCTGCTGACCGGCGCCAGCGGCTCGACCATGCGCTATGCGGCCGGTGGCGACATCCATGTCGCGCTGCCCGAGGGTGCGACGGCGGGCCGCACGAACGAGGTGCAGGACCTGGGCGCCTCGCTGGCCTTCAGCGGCCGCAAAGTGACGCTGGACACCGCCATCGCCTTGCCCACCGGCAAGCTCGACGTGCAAGGCACGGGCGACATCGTCTTCGGCGCGAACGCCGCCATCGACCTGAGCGGGCGCCACGTCACGTTCTACGACGTGTCGCGCGATTCCTGGGGCGGCGCGCTGACCGCGACCAGCACGGGCGGCAGCATCGCGCAGCAGGCCGGATCGACCATCGACGTCTCCGCCGCCGCGAGCGACGCGGGCTCGATCCAGGCGAGCGCGCTGGCCGACGGCGCCACCGTGCAATGGAACGGCACGCTGCGCGGCAGCGGCGGGCAGGGCTTTGCGCAGGGCAGCTTCATCGAGCAGGTGGGCGCGCTCGACAACGCCGGCTTCGCCGCCCTGAACACGCAGCTCAACGACACCGGCTTCACCGCGCTGCGCGGCTTCCGCATCGCGCATGGCGACCTGGCGGTCGGCGACGGCGTGCGCGCGAACAGGATCGCGATCGTGCTCGACGATGGCAGCCTGACGGTGAATGGCAGGCTCGATGCATCGGGCCGCGGGCCGGGCAGCATCGCGCTGACCGCCAGCGGCGACCTGACCCTGAGTGCCTCGTCGGTGCTGGACGTACATGCCACGCAGCTGGCCGTCGACAGCAACGGCCAGCCGATCGACGCCTCCAACCGCGCGCACATCGCGCTGAGCTCGACGCGCGGCAGCGTCACGCTGCAGCCCGGCGCCACGCTGGACCTGAGCACGCCCGACGGCATCGCGCGCGGCCAGGTGGAGATCGCCGCGCCGCGCCGCGGCCCGGACGCCGCCGATGCGTCCCGCGACAACGACATCGCGATCCAGGCGGCCGGTCCCCTGAACATCCGCGGCGCCGCCTCCATCGCCGTGGTGGGCTTCCGCACCTACACGCTGGCGGACGGCACGGTCATCGACCAGCAGCTGCTCGACGGCATCGACGTCGACAGCCGCCGCTTCATCGACGCGGCATGGGCCAACGACGGCCTGCAGGGCCGCCTGGCCGGACTGCGCGCCTATGGCGCGGCCTATCACCTGCGCCCCGGCGTCGAGCTCGACGGCACGGGCAGCCTGTCGACCGAGGGCGACATCGACCTCTCGGGCTACCGCTACGGCCCCGGCGCCGACCCGGCCCTGCGCGGCTCGGGCGAACCGGGCGTGCTGGTGCTGCGCGCCACGGGCGACCTGAAGATCAACGGCAGCATCAGCGACGGCTTCGCGCCGCCCGGTGCCTCGCCCGACGACAACGGCTGGGGCGTGCAACTGCCGGTCGGCACCCTGACCAGCGCGGTGAACATTCCCACCCCCGTGACGGTGCAGGCCTTCACCTTGTTCCCGTCCGATGCCACCTTGAATTTCGCGATCACGATCACCGATCCGGGCTTCTTCTACAGCATCGCCGTCAACCCCAACGCGACCCTGCCGGCGGAGGCCCAGGTGCTCGAGGCCTTCTTCTCCTACGACACGGTGGCGACCGCCAATGTGTACAACGCCGACGGCTCGGTGCTGTACCGCAAGGGCGAGGTCATCCCCGCGCAGACCGTGCTCAACCAGGGCCAGACCTTCGGCGCCGGCTTCAACGTGGGCATGGGATCGGTCGTGCTGTCGGCCATCACCATCCCGGCGGGCACGCCGCTGGGCTTCCTGACCAACGGCGCCTTGCTGACGGAGGACTACACGCTGCCGGCCGGCTCCATTCTTCCCGTCAACACCGTCGTGCAGGGCTACGTGGGCGGCGCCATCGCGCCGACGCGTCCGGTGGGGCCGGACGGCACCCAGGGCCGGCAATGGGCGATGGCGCCGATGCTGGCACCGGGCATGCAGTCGTGGTCGATGCGGCTGGTGGCGGGGGCCGACCTGGGCAGCGCGGACACGCGCGCGCTGCACACGGCGAGCCAACTGGCGGGCATGGGCAACATCACGCTGGAGGACGCGCACCTGATCGGCCTGGCATCGCCCGTGGTCTCGATCGGCAGCAGCGTGATCCGCACCGGCACCGGCGACCTCGAGCTGCTGGCCGGCGGCAACTACGTGCAGAAGTCGCCGTTCGGCGTCTACACCGCCGGCACCGCCATCGACGGCGCGGCGAGCGCGCCGTTCAACCTGGACCGCGGGCTGCAGACCGACGGCACCGTGCTCGGCGCGGCCAACGGCGCCTACGAGCCCACGCTCAACAGCACGCGCCTATGGATGCCCACGCAGGGCGGCGACTTCACGCTGGCCGCGCAAGGCGACATCCTGGGCTTCCAGGCCCGGGACAGCCAGTCGATCGGCACCTGGCTGTGGCGCCAGGGCGGCGCGGGCCTGGACCAGCCGACCGCCTGGGGCATCAACTTCGGCACCTACTCGTTCAACAGCGCCGCGCCCTTTCCCCAGTTGCTGGAGCTGCCCGCCTTCACGGGCGTGGGCACGCTGGGCGGCGGCAACGTCACGGTGCGCGCGGGCGGCAACATCGGCCTGCCCGACGGAGCGACGTTGGGCGAAGGCAACCGCAGCCTCGTGGTGGCGGCGGCCGGCAGCGGCCGCGTGGTGGACGGGCAGCTGCTGCAGACCGGCGGCGGCGCGCTCGACGTGAGCGCGGGCGGCCAGATCAACGGCGGGATGTTCGTGGGCCTGCGCGGCGATACCACCGTGACGGCTGGCAGCGTGGGCAGCGAGCGGCTGCTGGGCTACGGCTATCGCCTGCGCGACCAGCGCCCGCTCGACCCCTACACCCCCTATGCCAGCCGCTCCAGCGGCGAGGCCAGCTTCGCGCCTGGCGACGGCGCGGTGCGCGTGCGCACGCTGGGCGACCTGGCGGTGAACACCTTCACCGATCCCGGCCGCGACACGCCCGTCAGCGAAACCGCGGGCACCAACGCGGACGGCATCACCGGCTTCGGATCGACCTGGTTCACCCTGTGGACGCCGGCCACGCAGATCGACCTGGTGTCGGCCGGCGGCAACCTCACGCCCATCGTCAAAAGCGGCAATGTCGTGCCCTCGGTGCTGCGCGCGGCGGCGCTGGGCGGCAGCATCTACTACGCGACCGGCGGCGAGGTGCTGCTGATGCCGTCCTCGCACAGCGCGCTCGAGCTGCTGGCGCGCGACCTGATCAGCGGCGATGCCGCCAACAACGTCTCCAACGGCTCCTCGCCGATCGCCATCCTGGGCGCCTCGGCGAACAGCATCGCCACCCCGCTGAATCCGGCCTGGCGCCTGGGCGGGGAGCTCGACAGCCGCGGCCGCAAGGTGCTCGACTCCAACTACTGGGGCAACGCCGATACACCGCTCGACCGCGTGGCCATCGAAGGCACGATGTTCATGTTCGGGCCCAACAGCGTCGTCGACGACAGCACGCTCGGCGGCCAGGGCACGCGCATCTATGCGCTGAAAGGCGACATCGTCGGCATCCAGTCGGGACGCATCTACATGACCGACGCGCTCGCCACGGGCGGCCTCTCGATGCCGTACTACCAATCCGCCGGCCCGCTGCGCATGGTGGCCGGCCGCGACATCGTCGACACCCGCGGCCTGATCGTGCAGAACGGCGCCAACGACGTGTCGATGATCGCGGCACAAGGCAGCGTGCTGTTCACCGGCTGGACGATCGCCGGCCCCGGCTCGCTCGAGGTCTCGGCGGGCGGGCAGATCTACCAGGGCAGCCAGGCCAGCCTGACCAGCCTGGGCCCGCTGGTCCCCGGCGACACGCGGCCGGGCGCGGGCATCACGCTGCAGGCGGGCCTGGGCGCGGGCGCGCCGGGCGAGGGCACGGTCGACTACACCGGCTTCGCGCGGCGCTACCTCGACGCAACCCGGCTCGCCGCCACCGGCCAGCCGCTGGCCGACCAGCCCGGCAAGGTCGCGCGCACCTACGAGGCCGAGCTGGCCCAGTGGCTGGGCCAGCGCTACGGCTATGCGGGCCCGGGCGGGGCCGATGCCCTGGCCTACTTCCTGGCCTTGCCCGCCGAGCAGCAGCGCATCTTCGTGCGGCAGGTCTATTTCGCCGAGCTCACGGCCGGCGGGCGCGAGTACAACGACGCCGACAGCCCGCGCTACGGCAGCTACCTGCGCGGGCGCGATGCCATCGCCACGCTGTTCCCCGACACCGATGCGGCCGGCCAGCCGATCCGGCGCGCGGGCGACATCACGCTCTACCAGGGCGTGGACAGCAACGCGGGCATCCGCACGGTCGTGGGCGGCGGCATCCAGACCCTGGCGCCGGGCGGCCAGACCGTCGTCGGCGTGGAGGGCGTGACGCCCTCGATCAAGGAGGACGCGGTGCCCGCGGGCCTGCTGACCCAGGGCGAGGGCAGCATCCAGATGTACAGCCAGGGCAGCATCCTGCTGGGCCTGTCGCGCATCATGACCACCTTCGGCGGCGACATCCTCGCGTGGTCGGCCACGGGCGACATCAATGCCGGCCGGGGCTCGAAGACCACCGTGGTCTACACGCCGCCCAAGCGCGAGTACGACACGCTGGGCAACGTGAAGCTCTCGCCCAACGTGCCGAGCACCGGCGCGGGCATCGCGACGCTCGATCCGATTCCGGAAGTGCCGCCGGGCGACGTCGACCTGATCGCGCCCTTGGGCACCATCGACGCGGGCGAGGCCGGTATCCGCGTCTCGGGCAACGTGAACCTCGCGGCCTTGCAGGTGGTCAACGCGGCCAACATCCAGGTCAAGGGCGAATCGGCCGGGCTGCCGGTAGTGGCGTCGGTCAACGTGGGCGCGCTCACCAACGCGAGCGCGGCCGCCTCGCAAGCCGCGATGGCGGCGCAGGACACGGTGCAGCGCGAACGCAAGTCCGCACGCCAGGCCTTGCCCTCGGTGTTCACGGTGCGCGTGCTCGGCTTCGGCAACGAGCCCGCGGCCGGCCCGGGCGGTGGAGGCGGCACGCCGGGCGGGGAGGGCGGCGGGCCGGTGCCGCGCAAGCCGGCGGAGCAGGCCAGCTACGACCCCTCGGGCTTCATCCAGATGCTGGGACATGGCGCGCTGACCGACGCGCAGATCGCGCGGCTGACCGAGAACGAACGCCGCGGCCTGCCGCGCGGACGCTAGCCCGGCCACCCGCCATGAACTCGCCGATGTCCGTGCCCTGCGGCGATGCCGCAGGGATCGACCGTGCGCCGTCGCCGGACTTCCAGGCGTTGCTGGTGGCGAACTACGCGCAGCTGCACCGCCGGCTCGCACGCCACCTGGGCAGTGCCGACGCGGCCAGCGAGAGCCTGCACGATGCCTGGCTGCGGCTGGCCGGCACGGCCTTCGCGGGCGTGCAAAGCCCGCTGGCCTATGTGTATCGCGTCGCCTGCAATGCGGCCATGGACCGGCTGCGCGCGGAGCGGCCGTGGCAGTCGGCGGACGGCGCGCAGGAAACGCTCGAGCACCTGGCGGACCAGTCGCCCGGGCCGGAGCTGATCGCCGAGGCGCGCTCCGACCTCCAGGCCGTGGAGCGCGCGATGCGGGTGCTGCCGCTGCGTCACCAGCACATCCTGGTGGCGCTGCGGGTGCACGAGCTCACGCGCGAGGAAGTGGCGGTGCGCCACGGCCTGTCGCTGCGGCGGGTCGACACCACGCTGCGCCAGGCGCTGCTGCACCTGCCGCTCGCGCGCTGCGCGGCCTAGGCCTCAGAGGAAGGGCACGCCGCCGGTCACGGGAATCGTCGCGCCCGAGATGTAGCTGCCTTCGTCGGAGGCCAGCAGCACGTAGACCGCCTGCAGCTCGCGCGGCTGGCCCGGGCGCTTCATCGGCGTCTGCGTGCCGAACTCCCTGACATTGCCGGCCGGCAGGGTCGAGGGGATCAGCGGGGTCCAGAACGGCCCCGGCGCCACGCAGTTCACGCGGATGCCCTTGTCGGCGAGCAGCTGCGCCATGCCGCCCGAGAGGTTCTGAATCGCGCCCTTGGTCGCGGCGTAGGCCACCAGCGTGGCATTGGGCTTGTCGGCATTGACCGAGGCGGTGCTGATGATCGAGCTGCCGGGCTTCATATGGGGCACCGCGGCCTTGCAGAGGTAGAAGTTCGCGTAGACGTTGGTGCGGAAGGTGCGGTCGAACTCCTCGGCGCTGATCTGCTCGAGCGACTTGTGCGACATCTGGAATGCCGCGTTGTTCACCAGCACGTCGATGCGCCCGAAGTGCTCGAGCGTGGTGGCCACGAGGGCCTGGCATTGCGCCTCCTCGCGGATGTCGCCGGGCGCGAGCACGCACCGGCGTCCGGCGCCCTCGACCAGCCCGCGGGTGAGCTGCGCATCGGACTCCTCTTCGGCCAGGTACGAGATCACCACGTCCGCGCCTTCGCGCGCGAAGGCCAATGCGACGGCGCGGCCGATGCCGCTGTCGCCGCCCGTGATCAGGGCGGCCTTGCCAAGCAGCTTGCCGGCGCCCACGTAGGAGTTCTCGCCGAAGTCGGGACGCGGCGACATCTCGGATTCGAGGCCGGGCGGCTGTTGCTGGGGGGTCGAGAAAGGCGGCCTGGGGCCTGCTTCGCGGGGATCGGTCATGGCGGGTCTTCTGTGCATGTCAAGGGAAGAAAGGGGGGGAAGTTCTCAGAAGAGCGCCGCGGACTCCGACCGTTCCGCGCACTTGGCCATGTCCCTGCCCATCGCCACCTTCTGCGCGGCCTCGGACGTCAGGTTGCCGGCCTTGGCGCGTTCCGCGAGACGGGCATAGAAGGCGGCCACGCGCTGCAGCTCCTGCTCGTCCAGCGCCTCGATGCCGATCATGCGGTTGCTCGCGCGCTGGCTGGTGGCGAGCAGTTCGTCGAGCTTGAGGTGCACGGCCACGCTGTCCTTGTTCTGGCTCTGCTGGATCAGGAACACCATGAGGAAGGTCACGATCGTCGTGCCGGTGTTGATCACCAGCTGCCAGTTCTCCGAGAACTTGAACAGCGGCCCGCACAGCGCCCAGGCGGCCACCGCCATCAGGGCGACACAGAAGGCGGTCGGCGTGCCGGCCCAGCGCGTGACGCGGCTGGCGAAGCGATCGAAGCGCGCGAGCCAGAGCGACCTGCCGGCATAGGCGACGGTGGCGGTGTTGGGCATGCCGCCCACGGGGCCATCGTCGTCCTCTCGAGGGTGGGGGCGTGGGAAAGGCTGGATGTCTGACATATGGGCAAGTGCTCCTGCGATCTCCTGCGATCCGTCGCAGCGTGCGTGCGCAGGCGGCCTGCCCGCGACATCCTCGCGCGCATCCTCTTGCAGGAGTGCGCCTGCGCCCGTGGCGCGCGCGCCGCCGACGGCATGTCGGCGCGGGGCGACCTGCTCCTACGAGATTGTTCGCAAAGAAGAGACGGAGCCGCCGGCTGGCCGGCTTACCGTCCATCGAACCCAACACTGCAAGGAGCCTCAGATGGCAAGTTCGAAGAATGGCGGCGACCAGCCCCTGGTCGCGCCGGCGGGTGGCGCGAACCCACCGGTCGATTCGCTCACCGAAGGTCTGGACGACGCCGCGGTGGCCGCGCCAAAGGAAACCGGCGAGACCGACCGGGAACAGGCGATCCGCGAAGCCGCCTATGCCGCCTACGAGCGCCGCGGAAAGACCGAGGGCAACGCCGAGCAGGACTGGCTGGACGCGGAGGCCGAGGTGAAGGCCCGATCCGGGTCCTGAAGACCGGCGGCCGCGCGGTCGCCGCGACCGTCTCAGCCTTGCGGCGCTGGCCCGCGCCTTTGTTTACAACCCGATTTCCGGAGCACTTTCATGACCCTTCACAACGATGCCTCGCCGAAGATCGATGCCAAGTCCGCCGCGGACGTCGCGCAACTCGCCCGCAAGCTGGACGCCACCGTCGAGCAGGTCGAGGAGGCCATTCGTGCCGTCGGCCCGAATGCCTCGGACATCGAACTCCATCTCAAGGGTTCGCGCAGCACCACCAATGCGGAGCGCACCGACGCCACCGGCAATGACTGACCGTGTTGCCGGACGCGGCGTCCCGGCGCCCGTTCAGGCGACCGGGCAGCGCGCCACGCGCACGGGAATCGCCTTCGCCGCCGGCACCATGCTCTGGCGCGCGAAGTGCTCGAGCGGAATCAGCGGATTGCACTCGGGGTAGTAGCCGCCCACGCAGCCCTCGGGCAGGTCGTAGGGCGTGACGCGCAGGCCCGTCACCCGGCGCTCGGCGTCCTCGAACCCTTCGGCGTTCACATCGACCATGTCGCCCTCGGCCAGCGCCAGCCGCGCCATGTCGAGCACGTTCATCAGCAGCACGCGGCGCGTGCCATGGATGCCGCGGAAGCGGTCGTCGAGGCTGTAGATGGAGGTGTTGAACTGGTCGTCGCTGCGCAGGGTCATGAGCCGCAGCGCCTGCTGCGATGGCGCCGCGCCCTCGCGCAACAGGCCGTAGCCCTTGAAGTTGGCCTTGCCATTCTTCGTCTTCCACACGCGCTCGCGCGCGGGCAGCGGCCGAGGAAAGCCCGCCGGATCTCCCAGCCGCGCATTGAAGTCGTGGAACACCTCGGGCAGCACCTGCGCGATGTGCTCGCGGATGCGCGCATAGTTCTCGGCCCAGGCCTCCCAGGGCACGGCCGGGTTCGGCGGCAAGGTGGCGAGCGCGATGCCCGCAACGATCGCGACCTCGGAACGCAGCGTGTCGGCGGTGGGCTCGGCCACGCCGCGCGACGCATGCATCACGCCGGTGGAGTCCTCGACCGACACCGACTGCTCGCCGCCCGCCTGGCGGTCGATCTCGATGCGGCCCAGGCAGGGCAGCAGGTACGACACCTCCCCATGCACCAGATGGCTGCGGTTGAGCTTGGTGGCGATGTTGACGGTGAGCCGCAGCTTCTTCCATGCGGGCTCGATGCGGTCGGTGTCGGGCACGGCGCGCGTGAAGTTGCCGCCGAGCGCGATGAAGGCGCGCACCGAGCCGTCGAGCACGCCGCGGCAGGCCTCCACCGTGTTGAGGCCCTTCTCGCGCGGCGGCTCGAAGCGGTAGAGCTTCGCCATCGCCTCGAGCGGCGCGAGCTCGGGCTTCTCGGTGATGCCCACGGTGCGCTGGCCCTGCACGTTCGAATGGCCGCGCACCGGGCAGATGCCGGCGCCAGGGCGCCCGATGTGGCCGCCGAGCAGCAGCAGGTTCGACACCATCTGCACGTTCGCGACGCCCTCCACATGCTGGGTCAGGCCCATGCCGTAGATGCCGATCACGGCACGCGACTCGGCGAAGGTGGCGGCGGCCTGTTCGAGCGCCTCGCGCGTCAGGCCCGATTCCGCGGCGATGACGGTCCACGAGACTTCGCGCAGCCAGGTGGCGAAATCCTCGAAGCCCTCGGTGTGCGCGGCGAGAAAGCCGGCATCGAGCACGCGAGGTGCGCCGGCCGCGAGCGCCGCATCGTCGGCAGCCACCAGCGCCTTGCACAGGCCCGCGAGCGCCGCGAGATCGCCGCCGTTGCGCACCTGCAGATACTGGGTGCTGAGCTGCGTCTCTGCGGGCGTGAGCATCTGCAGGGGCGACTGCGGGTTCGCGAAGTGCACCAGCCCGGGTTCGCGCAGCGGGTTGAAGGTGACGATCTTCGCGCCGCGCTGGCGGGCCTCCTGCAGCTGGTGCAGCATGCGCGGACTGCTCACGCCGGTGTTGTGGCCGAAGATGAAGATCGCGTCGCACTGCTCGAAGTCGTCGAGCCGCACCGTGCCCACGGGCACGCCGATGGTCTCGGGCAGCGCCACCGAGGTGGTCTCGTGGCACATGTTCGAACTGTCGGGCAGGTTGTTGTTGCCGTACAGGCGCGCCAGCAGCTGGTAGAGGTAGCTGGTCTCGAGCGAGGCGCGGCCCGAGGCATAGAACACCACCGAGGCCGGATCCTCGCGGCGCAGCGCGCGCAGCTCGGCGCCGATCTCCGCGAAGGCGTCATCCCATGAGATTTCGAGGTAGCGGTCGCTCGCGGCGTCCCAGCGCATCGGCCGCGTGAGACGGCCGCCGGCTTCGAGTTCGTGGTCGCTCCAGCCGAGCAGTTGCGTGACCGTGTGCTGCTCGAAGAAGGCCGGCGGCATGCGCTTGGCCGTGAGCTCCCAGGCCGTGGCCTTGGCGCCGTTCTCGCAGAACTCGGCCGTGCGCGGATGGCCGGGCTTGGCCCAGGCACAGCTCACGCAGGCGAAGCCATCGGGCTTGTTCTGCTGGAGCAGGGCCCGCGCGCCCAAGATGGGAATGTGTTCGCGCAGCAGGATGCTGCCCACCGCCTTCAGCGAACCCCAGCCGCCGGCCGGATGTTCGTAGGGCTCGAAGCTCGCCGCGTCGTTCACTGCGTCGAGCGCTGGCCAGGACCGGGATGGGGCTGCCGCGCGAGGTCCTCGCGCCGCCGAAGACGCTTCATTTGAGTTTCTCGGCCAGGTACTGGCGGACCTCGTCGGCCGAATTGCCGACGGCCTTCACCGCGTCGCGAAGCTGGGTCTCGGTGCAGCCCAGGCTCTGGGTCCACGAACGGACTTCATGGGGTTCGTGCAGCGCGATGAGCTTGCGATCGAGCGCGGTCTTCTTGGGATCGTCTGTCACGGGACCTCCTGAGGGATTGACTCGATGAGCAGCGACAAGGCCCGCCGGCCGGCTAGGCCTTCTCGCCGTTGCGCCGGGTCTGCGCGGGCGGCTTGGTGCCCTCGGTGCCGGGCGGAGGCGCATCGTGGCCGCGCTCGCCCGGATCGCCCGAAGGCTTGCCGGCCTCGCGGCCCATGCGGCTGCCGTCCAGCGGCGTGTCGATGCCGACCTCGCGGTTCTGCTCGATGTTCACGGGCGACATGGGCTTGCGCGTGGCCATGCTCAGCCCTTGGCCTTGTACTGGTCGCGCAGGTCGCGGATCTGGTCGTGGTTGCGCTGGGCACCGTCGGCCTGCCGCTGCACGACGGCGAGCACTTCGGCGGGCAGGTCGTTCTTCAGCGCCTTGCGGTAGCGCGCGACGGCCGAGTCCTCGCCGCGCTCGCACTCCTCGAGCATCGACAGGGCGCTGTCGGCACCCAGCGTGCCCTTCACATGGACCCAGCCGCGATGCAGCGCGCCGCTGACGCTGCCGCCCTGGTCCGCCTTGCCGCCGAGCGCACGGATCAGGGTGGCTAACTCTTCGGCGGCCGCGGCGCATTGGACCGCGCGGTTCTCGAAGACCTGCTTGACCTGCGTGTCTTCGACTTCGTCGGCGCAGGCGCGGAATCCGTATTCGCCGTCGCGCGAGTTCTCGAGCAGGTCGTTGAGGATCGAGAGGACTTCGTCGCTGGTGATGGATGCGGTGGTCATGGTGTAGCTCCTGGGTGGGTTGGTTGACTGATCGATGCCTCACGGTGGGGCTCGGACACGGGGCGCCGTGTAGGTGCCCGCCGCGCCAGCTCGTCGTGGCGCACCGACGGCCCCGGAATGCGCAGGGCGCCTGGACGTCGCGGGAACCGGAAACGCGCCTACGCCTGCCGCGCGGTCCGTGGCCGATAACCCGGTGCAGGGGGCAAGGATTCGGTTTCGACCGGGAGGTGGCAGGAATGCGTTCGAAGATGCTCAGCGAACGGCAACAGCGGGTGCTCGTCAGCATGAAGCTGCTGGCCACCTTCTGGCAGCGGCGGCTGCCGGCCGAGTCCACCTCGCGCGACGAGATCGAACAGCTGCTCTCGCTGGAGGCCGCGGGCCTGGTGCGCGCGACCTTCGATCGGCCGTTGCGGGAGCGAACGGGCGAGTTCTACATTCCGCGCGCCATCGTTCTCGAAGTGACCGTCGAAGGGCTCTCGGCGTTGACGCGCGCGCAGCGCCAGCAGCCGGGCATCCTCGGGGAAATGCCCAGCCGTCGGCCCGCGCGGTCGAGCCGGGCGCGCAAGGCCGGAGCGGGCGCGGACCCCATTCCCGGGCATTCGGTAGTGAAATGACATGGCGCAACCCCCGCTGTCTTGGCTATCATCCGCGCCCGTCGGAGGTCACCCATGCCGATGGATTTTCTACGCCGCATCAAGGATTCGCAGTTTCCGCTCGCCCTTCATGAAGAGGCCGACATCCGCAACGCCATCGTTCTCGAGGCCGCGGGCCTGATCGAGGCCCGGCTTCCGCCGCCGGGTGTGCCATTGACCCAGGGCCTCTCGATCATCTTTCGGGTGACGCCGGAGGGCAGGGCGGCCCTCTCGAAGGCCGAGCGCACGGATTAAGCCCGCACGCGGCGGGCTCGATACGGGGCGCGACGACTCAAGCCGCCGCCGTCAATTCGGCCATCAGCTCTTCCTTGCGCGCCGCCATCAGCTCGCGCATCGTCACGAGGTCCAGGCCCTTGGCCGCGCGTGCCTTGGGGAACATCTCGTTGCGCTCTTCCTTGACGTGGTGGTCGATGTATTCGCCCAGCACCTTGACCTTGGCATCGAACATCTCGTCGATCTCCCCGGCGTCCTGGATCTGGGCGATCAGGTCCTTGGCGCTGGCATGCTCGACCTCGGCCTCGTCGAGCAGGTCGGTTTCCTTGATCGCTTCGCGCACCGCCGGATAGAAGATCTCTTCCTCGATCTGGGTGTGCACCGTGAGTTCGGCGCAGATCTGCTGCGCCAGCTGGCGCTTCTTCGCGGTCGCGCTCGCGGCCTTCGAGCCGACGAGTTCGTCGTAGGCCGTGAACAGCTTCTTCACGTTCTTGTGGTCGGTGTCGAGCAGGCTGCAGGCGTCGGGTTCGGCGCGTTTGGTGGTCATGTGGGGCTCCTGATTGGGTTTCGTGGAAGCCATGACACTCGGTTCGGGGTTGCCCGCATCGCGTAGGCCTGCAGCGCATCGCCACGCAGGAATGACGCATCCTGCGGCCGCGCCGCCTCATGCCATGTTGGGCTGCCCGTTCGAGGCCATGAGCCCGCCGTCCACCGGCAGCGCCACGCCCGAGACGAAGCTCGCATCGTCGCTCGCCAGGAAGGCCACGACCGCCGCGATCTCCGAAGGCTCGGCCCCGCGCCCCAGCGGAATGCGCTCGCGGAATTTCGCCATCAGCTTGCGGTCGCCCTTCATGTCCTCGGTCATCGGCGTGAAGGTCAGGCTCGGGCAGACGGCGTTGACGCGCACGCCGTCCTTGCCATGGTCGAGCGCGAGGGCCTTGGTGAAGTTGACGATCGCGCCCTTCGAGGCGTTGTAGAAGCCGAGCGCCCAGTCGCCGCCGAGCCCCGAGACCGAGCCGGTGTTGACGATGCAGCCGCGGCTCGCGATCAGGTGCGGCATGGCCGCGCGGCAGCCGTGGAACACGCCGCCGACATTGGTCGCCATGGTCTTCGCCCAGCCGTCGAAAGGCGCCTCGGTCACGCTGCCCTCGACCGCGATGCCGGCGTTGTTGAACAGCACGTGCAGCGCGCCGAAGCGCTTGATGGTGGCGGCCACCAGGGCCTGCACCTGCTTGTAGTTCGAGACGTCGGTGAGCTTGACCAGCGTGCGCTCCGGCGGCAGGTCGGCGGCGACGCGCTCGAGCTTGGCCTTGGTGTCGCCGGCGAGCACGACGCTGGCGCCCTCCTGCGAGAAACGGCGGGCCGTGGCCTCGCCGATGCCGGAACCGGCGCCCGTGACGATGACGACGCGATCGATGAAACGTTGCATGCTGCTGCTCCTTGACATTGAAGCGCCGCAGCTTGGGCAGGCGAAGCGGCGCGTGGTGTCGGTGCGCGGCGATTGCATTGTCGGACGCGCGCCTGCGGGGCGGTGGCCGGCAAGGGCCGCGCGGTGCCTGCTCAGGCGCGTTGCCGGCAGGCTGCGTGTCCCTCGGATTGCGGCCCGGGCATCATGCGCGCGACGAAGTCGATGAACGCCCTGACCTTGGCCGGAACGTGCTCCCTGCCCGGGTAGTAGACATAGAGCGGGAAGGTCTCGTCGGGCCAGTCCGTCAGCACCGGCACCAGCGTGCCGGCGCGCAGGTGCGTTTCGATGCCGAGGTCGATCACCTGCGCGATGCCGTAGCCCGCGAGGCAGGCGCCGATCTTGGTGCCCGCATCGGTGACCGTCAGGCTGCCGCGCACGGCCACCTTCAGCTTCTCGCCGCCGCGCCAGAACTCCCAGTCGAAGAGCCGGCCGGTGGACGGGTCGATGGCCTGGATGCATTCATGACCGCCATCGACCAGGTCCTGCGGCGACGCCGGCCGGCCGCGTTGCGCGAGGTAGGCGGGCGCGGCCACGGTCAGGATCCGCGGGCTGTAGAGCCTGCGGCAGACCAGCGTCGACACCGACGGCGCTCCGAACCGGATGGCGAGATCGAATCCGTCGCTCACCAGGTCCGGGAGATCGTTGCGCGTCTCCAGCTTCAGTTGGAGCGCGGGGTGGCGCCGGAGAAACTCGGCCAGCTCCGGCGCCAGCACGAGGCGGGCGAACACCGCATCGCAGGCCACGCGCAGCGTTCCGTCGACGACCGAGGTCTGTGCCGACGCGCCGACCGTCGCCTCCTCGATGCCCTGGAGCAAGGGCAGCACCTTCGCCAGCAACGCGTGCCCCGCATCCGTCACTTCGACCTGCCGGCTGGTGCGATGCACGAGCTTCGCGCGCAGCCGGTCTTCCAGCCGCTGGATGGCGCGGCTCACCGCGGGCTGCGTCCGGCCCAGGCGCGAGGCGGCACCACTGAAGCTCTTGCAGTCGGCGACCGCGGCCAGCACCAGCAACCCGCCTATGAGTCCTCCATCGAGGTCTTCCATGATCCATGTGTTCCTGTAATGGCAGCGATGCCCGATTCGCGGTAGCGGGGAAGGGGAGGAGCTTTCACCATACGAAGCTTCTATCCCTTGAAGAGATTTCGCAATGACCCAGACCCAAGCCGTCGCCGCCCTGATCGACGACTATTTCCATCTCGCCTACGAGCCGAAGAGCCGCGACTTCCACCAGGTCTTCCACCCGAGCTGCCTCGTCCAATGGCTTCAGGACGGCGAGCTGCAGACCCTGTCGTCGACCGACTATGCGGCGCTCATCCACGGAAGGCCGAGCCCCGGTTCGACGGATTCGCCGCGCGAGGAGGCGATCCTGTCGATGGCGCACATCTCGGACAGCCTCTCGACGGCCACCGTGAAGGTGCGGATTGGCCAGAAGCTGTTCAACGATCACTTCGTGATGCACGAGGTCGAGGGCCGCTGGTCGATCACGAACAAGTCGTCGTTCGTGGCACGGACCTTCGACTGAGACGCGCGGCGGCATGCCTGCTCAGGCGCGCCGCGCCTCCGACCGATTGGCCCGGCGAATGACCTGCGGCGGCTGCCCATAGGCCCGCAGGAAGGCCCGGCGCATGCGGTCGGGATCGCCGAAGCCGGTGTCGCGCGCCACGGTCTCGATCGGCAGCAGCTGCGACTCGATCATCAGCCGCGCCGTCTCGGTGCGCAGCCGCTCGATCGCCTTGGCGGGCGTCTGGCCCGTCTCCTCCCTGAACACGCGGCCGAACTGGCGCGGGCTGAGGCTGGCGGCCTCGGCGAGCTCCTCGAGCGAGAGCTCGTTCGTCAGATGGCTCTTCGCATAGGTGAGCGCCTTCTGGATGCGGTCGGTGCGCGGGCGCAGCTCGAGCAGCGCGGAATGCTGCGACTGGCCGCCGGTGCGCCGGTGGTACACGACCATGCGCTTCGCCACCAGCTTGGCGACGTCGGCACCGCAGTCCTCCTCGACCAGGGCCAGGCCGAGGTCGATGCAGGCGGTGGCGCCGGCCGAGGTCCAGACGCTGCCGTCCTGCACGAAGATGCTGTCCTCCTCGAGCAGCACCTCCGGGTGATGGCGCCGCATCTTGACCACGTGGGCCCAGTGGGTGGTCGCGCGCTTGCCGTCGAGCAGCCCGGCCTGCGCGAGGTTGAAGGCGCCGGTGCAGGCCGCGCCCATGCGCCGCGCGCGGCGCGCCGACTTGCGCAGGAAGGCCAGCATGGCGGGGGAGCCCTCGGTCACGACGGTATCGCCGACCACCAGCACGGTGTCGTAGCGCGCGTTGCCGAACGGCACCGTGCCGACCTCCACGCCGCACGAGGACCGGACGGGCCCGCCGTGCTCGGACAGCAGGGTGTGGACATACAGCGGCTCGGCCAGCGACATGTTGGCGTACTCGAACACCGAGACCACCGCCAGGGTGAGCAGCTGAAAACCGGGATAGATCACCACGCCGACACGAATCATCCGACACCTCGTTCCATGGTGCGCACGGGGCGAGCCCATGGCGCAAAAAGACGGAAACCTGACCTTAACGCCATCGAAGTTTAGACCGAAGATCAACGCCTGTCACCCCGCGAGGGGCCCACTTCAGGAGCACGCATTGACTTCCCCCCACCTCGACCCGGCGAGAAACACGGTCGCGCATTTCCGCCAGCTTCACCGCGCCGCCATGCCGCTGGTGTTGCCCAATGCCTGGGACGCGGCCTCGGCCCGGCTGTTCGAGCACGCCGGTGCCGCGGCCATCGCCACCACCAGCGCGGGGCTCGCCTGGTCGCTGGGCCATGCGGACGGCCGGGCGCTGCCGGTCGACGAAGCCGTCGGTGCGGTCGCGAGGATCGCCAGGGTGCTCACGGTGCCGCTGTCGGTCGACATCGAGAACGGCTATTCGGACGACCCGAAGGCCGTCGTCGAACTCGTGCAGCGGCTGCTCGACCTCGGCGTGATGGGCATCAACATCGAGGACGGACGGGACGCCCCGGCGATCCTGACGGCCAAGATCGAGGCGATCCGGGCCTTCCTGCACCGGACGAACGCCGACCTGTTCGTGAACGCGCGCACCGACGTCGTCCTCGCCGGGCTCGCGGAGCCCTCGGAGCGCGTGGAGGAAACGATCCGGCGCGCGACGCTGTACTCGGCCGCGGGCGCCGACGGCCTGTTCGTGCCGGGCCTGCGCGAGCCGACGGAGATCGAGGACGTCGCCCTCGCCACGCGGCTGCCGCTGAACGTCATGGCCTGGGGTGGCCTGCCCGGTGCGGCCGCGCTCTACAAGCTCGGCGTGCGGCGCCTCAGCGCGGGCTCCGCGATCCCGCAGCTGGTGTGGGGGCAGGCCGAGCGCGCCGCCCGGGGCTTCCTCGAGACCGGCCACTCCGATCCGCTCTCGGCCGACGCCAAGCCGTTCGCCGAGGTGCAGCAGCTTTTCGCCGCGTCGCGCTGAAGGAAAAGCCATGGACAAGCGATTGCTGGTGCTGGCCCTCGGGATGTTCGCGCTCGGCACGGACACCTTCGTGATGGCCGGCATCCTGCCGCAGCTGGCGCACAGCTTCGACGTCGACATCGCAGTGGCCGGCCAGTTGACGACGCTCTATGCGATCGCCTATGCGCTGCTGGCGCCGACGATCGCCGCCGTCGCGGGCAACGTTCCGCGCAAGCAGCTGATGCTGGCGGGGCTCGGCATCTTCGTGCTCGCGAACCTCGCCACGGCGCTCGCGCCCAGCTTCGCGGTCGCGCTGGCGTCGCGCGTGTTCGCCGGACTGGGCGCGGCCATGTACTCCCCGACGGCGACCGGGACGGGCGCGAGCATCGTGGCGCCGAACCGCCGCGGCCAGGCGATCGCCGTGATCGTCGCGGGCCTGACGGCGGCCACGGCGCTGGGCTCGCCGATCGGCACGGTGCTCGGAGGACTCGGCGACTGGCGCTGGACGATGTACTTCGTCTCGGCCGTGGGGCTGGCGGCGGGCCTCGGCATCCTGGTGCTGCTCAGGCAGGTGCCGCTGCCGCCGAGGATCGGTCTCAGGGCGCGCCTGGCGCCGCTGAAGGATTCGCGCATCGGCTGGACCCTGCTGACCACCTACCTGGGCATGGCGGGCAACTTCCTGGTCTACGTCTACTTCTCGGTCGTGTTCGATCGCGTGCTGGTCAACGCGCTGGTGTTCGGTGCGCTGCTGGTGGTCTGGGGCGCCAGCGGAACGCTCACCAACATCGCACTGGCGCGCGTGCTCGACAGGACCAGTCCGACGAGGGTCATGTTCGTGGTGCTGGCGGCCCAGGCGGTGGACATGGCCTTCCTGCCCTGGACCAGCGCCTCGCTATGGCCCGCCGTCGTGGCCGTCGCGATCTGGGGGGCGACAGGGTGGGGCATCCAGGGGCCGCAGCAGTATCGGCTGGTCAATATCGCGCCGCCCATTGCGCCGGTGCTGCTCGGCCTCAATACCGCGGCGACCTACCTCGGCGTGACGACGGCCGGCATCCTGGGCGCCATCGGCATCCACGTCCTCGGCGCCCACCACCTGAGCCTGATCAGCGTCGGTGTGTTCATGCTCGCGATCTTCACCTCGCACATGGCCGGCCGCCGGATCGCCGGGCACCGTGCCGAGGGGATTGCGAGCGCCGCGCTGCCGGCGCGCTCATGACGAGGGGCGCGTCGCCGAGGCCGCCGGCTGCTGCTTGTTGCGGGCCGATCGCGAGGCTTCGCTGCGCGCCAGCCACAGGCCGCTCGCGACGATCAGCGCGCCGCCGCCCAGGGTCCAGGCATCGGGCACGGCCTGCCAGAACAGCCAGTCGAGCAGGATGGCCCAGGCCAGCGCGCTGTACTCGAAGGGCGCGATGGCAGCGGCCTGGCCATGGCGGAAAGCCTCGGCGATGGCCAGTTGCCCGAGGAAGCCGCTGAGGGCCAGGCCCGCGAGCATCCATGCGTGCTCGGCGCGGATCGGCACCCATTGCGGCGCCGCCAGCAGGCTGCCGCCCAGGGCCATGCCGACGGTGGTCCAGAACACCAGCGCGGCGCTCGGCTCGGTACGGCTGATGAGCCGGCCCAGCATGTTCGACAGCGCATAGCAGACCGCGGCCACCAGGATCGCGATGGCGCCCGTCGAGAGGAAGGCGCCTTGCTCGGGCCGCAGCGCGATCACCACGCCCGCGAAGCCCAGCCCGATGGCGATCCAGTGCCGCGCGTGGATCGACTCGCCGAGCATCGGCACGGCGATCAGCACCATCAGCAGCGGCGCGATGAAGGTGAGCGTGTAGGCCTCGGCCAGCCCCAGGGTCTTGAGGCCATGGACGAAGAGCACGAGCATCGCCATGTTCAGCACGGCGCGCAGCAGGTGCAGCCGCCAGCGCAACCGGCGGTTGAAGACGCCGGCCGCCTCGCGGCGCCAGGCGACGTAGAGGCAGACCAGGGGCAGGGCCGTGAGGCCGCGCAGTGCCATCACCTGCGCCGGCGGATAGTGCGCGGCCAGGGTCTTGAGCAGCGCGTCCATGCAGGCGAAGAAGGCGCAGGCCAGCAGCATCGCGGCGATGCCGCGCAGGGTTCCGGTCGATTGCATCGGGTCGGTTGTCTCGCGACGGGGCGGGGTCGTTGCCGCCGTCGGGCTTTTGCGGGATGTTTGGCGCATTCTGCCTGTGCGGCGAAATCCTACCCACGATTCCGACGGCTGCCCACGGGCCGCGCGGGGCGCATGCGTAGCCTCTTTTCTTTGTCGCAAAGGAAGCCCCGCATGGCCCACAAGAAAGTCGCCGACCTCGTCATCGAAACCCTGCAGAAGGCCGGCGCCAGACGTTGCTACGGGATCGTCGGCGACACGCTGAACCACGTGACCGACGCGATCCGCCGCAGCGAGATCGAATGGGTGCATGTGCGCCACGAGGAAGCGGCCGCCTTCGCCGCCGGCGCGGAGTCGTACCTGACGGGCGAGTTGAGCCTCTGCGCGGGCTCGTGCGGGCCGGGCGGGCTGCACTTCATCAACGGCGTCTTCGAGGCGAACCGCAACCGCGCACCGGTGGTGCTGATCGCGAGCCAGATCGTGACGGCCGAGCTCGGCATGGAGTTTCCGCAGGAGGTGGACTTCAAGTCGCTCTATGCGGGCTGCAGCGTCTTCTGCGAACAAGTGCAGTCGGCCGAACAGGCGCAGCGCGTGGTGGCGCTCGCGGCGCAGGCGGCGCTGTCGCGGCGCGGCGTGGCCGTCGTCATTTTGCCGAGCGACATCGCGCAGACCGAGGTGAAGGAGGGCCTGGGCTTCTCGGTGCACCGCGCCGCGCCGGTGATCCGGCCCAACGATGCCGAACTCGCGCAGCTGGCGGACCTGCTCGGCAAGGGAAAGAAGATCGCGATCTATGCGGGCCATGGCTGCGAGGGCGCGCACGAGATGCTGCTGGCGCTCGGCCAGTGCCTGAAGGCGCCGATCGCCCACACCTCGCGCGCCAAGGACTTCGTGGAGTACGACAACCCCTTCAACATGGGCATGACCGGCATCTTCGGCGTGGAATCGGGCTACCGCGCGCTGCAGGAGTGCGACACGCTGCTGCTGCTGGGCGCCGACTTCGCGTGGAGCCAGTTCTATCCGGCCAAGGCGACCATCCTGCAGATCGACGTCGACGGCAGCCATCTCGGGCGCCGCCATCCGGTGGCGCTGGGGCTGGTGGGCGACATCGCGCACACCATCGAGGCGCTGATCCCCCTGCTCGAGGAGCGTGCCGACCGAAGTTTTCTCGACGACTGCCTGCGCCACCGCCAGGCCTCGCTGGAGACGCTGCGCCGCGACGAGCGGCCCGGCAAGGCGGGGCTGATCCATCCGCAGCACCTCACGCGCGTGATCGACGAACTGGCGGCCGACGATGCCGTCTTCACGGCCGATGGCGGCAGCCCGATGGTGTGGTCGCTGCGCCACCTCACGATGAACGGCCGCCGTCGCACGCTCGTGAGCCTGCTGCACGGGACCATGGCCAACGCCATGCCGCAGGCGCTGGGCGCGCAGAAGGCCTTCCCGGGCCGGCAGGTGATCTCGCTGTCGGGCGACGGCGGCATCGCGATGCTGCTGGGCGACCTGATGACGGCCGTGCAGGAGAAGCTGCCGATCAAGGTCGTGGTCTACAACAACGCGAGCCTGAACTTCGTGGAGCTCGAGCAGAAGGTCGAGGGGCTGCTCGACAACTACACCGACCTGCTGAACCCCGACTTCGCGCGGCTGGCGGAGGTGATCGGCTTCTACGGGCAGAAGGTGGAGCGCGCCGAGCAACTGCCCGATGCCGTGCGCGCCTTCCTCGCGCATCCCGGGCCGGCGCTGCTCGACGTGAAGGTCAACCGCACGGAGCTGGTGATGCCGCCGAAGGTGGAGTTCAGCCAGGTCGCGGGCACGATGCTGTATTCCGCCAAGGCGGTGCTCGGCGGGCGCTCGTCGGACGTGGTGGACCTGATCAAGGACAACTTCACCGAATGACGCCGGCCCTGTCCATGCTGCACGGCAACGTTCTTCTGTCCCATGGCGAGACGCTGCTGCGCCTGTTCGTCGCCGCCGCGCTCGGCAGCCTCGTCGGCCTGGAGCGCGAGCGCCTGCTGTGGGCCGCGGGCATCCGCACGCACATGCTGGTGAGCGTGGGCGCCTGCCTGTTCATGCTGGTGTCGGCCTATGGCTTCGCGGACAGCCTGCGCGGCGAGCACGTGGTGCTCGACCCGTCGCGCGCGGCCGCGCAGGTGGTGTCGGGCATCGGCTTCCTCGGTGCCGGCGCGATCCTCGCGCGCGGGGAGATCGTGCGCGGGCTCACGACCGCCGCGAGCATCTGGACCGTGGCCGCGATCGGGCTCGCGGTCGGCGGCGGGCTCTATTTTCCGGCGGCCGCCTCCACCGTGATCATCCTGGTGATCCTCGCGGGCATCAAGCCGCTCGAAGAGGCCTACCGCGCGCGCAGCCAGAGCTGCCGGCTGCGCGTGGTCGCGACGCACGGCGCGGTGAGCCCGGAGTCGCTCGAGCAGGGTCTCGACCTGCAACCCGCGCGGCTGCGGCGCTTCCTGGTCGCGGTGCGACCGGGCGGTGAGCTCGACGACATCACGGTGCAGCTGGTGCGCGTGTCCTCGGCCGACATCGGCAATTTCGTGCGGCGGCTCGAGACGCTGGAAGGCGTGCAGTCGGTCGAGGTCGTGACGCGCGGCGGCGGGCACGGCGCCGAGGCCAGTTGAGGCAGTCGCGCGAACTCAAGCCGACGGTTGCGCGGCGAGTTCGTGGCTGCGCAGCGAGGGCTCGAGCGAGAGCGCACGCCTCGCAGCCTGCGCCCGCGCGGCATCGAGCTCGACCAGCAGGCTGATCTCTCCCGCCACGCTGGTCGCGATCGGCACGCCGTCGCAGTACAGCACGCGCGAGCCCGCGACCCGCGGCACCTTGGGACCATTCACGACCGTGCCGAGCAGATTGGCCGGGTCGCTGGCCGCGAGCGCGATCAGCGCACCGTCGCCCGGCTCGCGGCGCACGCGCCGCATCGACGCCACCGCCTCGGGCAAGGCGAACTGCTCGCCCGACACGCCGGCGATGAAGCGGCCGCCACGGATCTCGCCGCGCGCCTCGAGCCGGCGGCACACGCGCACCAGCTCGCGCCAGGACGGCAGCCACGCGGCCTCGCGCTCGAGCAGCCGCCAGCAGACGACGCCGTAGCGGCGCAGCAGCACGTGCACCACCTGTTCGATCGCTTCGGCGGAGCTGGCGGCCAGCGCTTCGGCGGCGGCGGGGGGCCGCACCAAAGTCCAGCGCCCGGCGTCCTCGATGCTGAAGAGGGGCGCGCGCCGCCGGCGCCGCAGGTCGGCCGAGGCGCGCTTGGCGGCCGGCACCAGCAGGGCGCGCAGGCCCGCGTAGCTGTCGCAGCGCGCGCGGCCCTTGGCGACCAGTTCGGTCAGCGCCTCCTCGATCTCGACCGGCAGCAGCCGGGTGCCGTGCGCGATCTCGTCGAAGAAGCAGGCGCCGTGCTGGGCCAGGTGCGTGGCGACGCGTGAAGCGCGCGAGCCCAGGTTGTCATCATCGGCGGGAGCCGGTGCGAGCGTGGTCCACAGCGCCGAACTGCGGCGCGGCAGCAGCACCACCGGCGTGGCGCGCAACGACAGGCTGCCCGCGCCCTTGCGCCCCTCGGTGGCCGTCGGCCGCAGCCGCGTCCACAGCACGCGCCCGGCGGTGCACAGGTCGTCGAGCCAGGCGCCCGCGTAGTCGCTCACGCGCGCGGGCAGCAGCTCGGCCTCCCACAGCGGCGCGGGCGCTTCGTAGCCTTCGAGCTGCGAGAGGATGCCCGACAGTGCTTCCGGGCCGCTCACGCGCGAGCCCGCGCCGATGTGCTGCCATTCGAAGAGGAAGCGCACGAAGTCGCGCGGCTCGACCGGTTCGATCTCGCGGCGCAAGCGGCCGAGCGTGTAGCGGTGGATGCGTGCCAGCAGATGGCGCTCGCACCATTCGGGCTCGGTGCCGCCGGGCGTGAAACGGCCCTGCAGCACGCTGCCTTCGGCCTGCAGCGCGAGCAGGGCGCCTTCGACGTCCGCGGCCGACAGGAAGAGCGGCGTGGCAAGCTGCGCGACCGTCACGGGGCCGAGCCCGCCCAGGCGCGAGCGCAGCAGTTCGCGCAGTGCGGTGTCGCGATCGGCGGGTTGCTCGGCGTCGTCGGGCGCGGCGATGGCGGGCTGCATCGGCGCATCGGGTGCCACGGCGCGCAGCAGGCCGAGCCGCTCGGCAGTCACCCAGAGGCCGCGCGCGGAACGCCCCTTGCCCTCGAACAGCAGGCGCGTCGCGCGGCCGGCCTTGGCGAGGGCCGTCAGCCATTTCTTCCAATCCGCCTGCCTGGCCACCTCGTCGTCGTTCAGGGCGCCGAGCATGCCGAGCGCCTCGTGCATCTCGTCGGCGCCGCGCGGTTGCGGCCATGCCTCCTCGCGCACGCTCGCGATGGCCTGCGCGTCGAGCTGGCCGACGTCGTCGGCGCTCTGCGGATCGGTGTAGCGCCGGTTCTGCACGGCCTGCGTGCGGCGCTCCTCCAGCGGCGCGTCGTCGAGGAAGGCATAGGGCCGCGCGTTCAGGGCCTCGAGCGCGAGCGGCGAGGGCGCGGGCAGGTCGCGCGCCAGCACGCGCACCGCGCCGGCCTCCATGCGCCGCAGCAGCGCGAGCCAGCCATCGGCATCCATCGCGTCGTGCAGGCAGTCGTCCAGCGTCTGCGCGACCAGCGGATGCTCGGGGATCTCGCGCTCGCCGACGATGTTCTCCGCGCATGCGACCTGGTCGGGAAAGACGGCCGCGAGCAGATCCTCGGAACGCATGCGCTGCAGCTGCGGCGCCACCTTGCGCCCGCCGGTGAAGCGCGGCAGCGCGAGCGCGGTGGTGGCGTTCCAGCGCCAGCGCACGCCGAACAGGGGCGCGTCGAGCAGCGCCTGCACCAGCACATGCAGCGCTGAGGCCGAATGCAGGTAGCGCGCCACCTCGTCGAGCGGGAAGCTGTGGCTGGTCGAGAGCGACAGCACGATCGCGTCCTCGGTCGCCGCGGCCTGCAGCTCGAAGTTGAAGGTGCGGCAGAAGCGCTTGCGCAGCGCCAGGCCCCAGGCGCGGTTGAGCCGGCTGCCGAAGGGCGCGTGGATCACCAGCTGCATGCCGCCCGAGGCATCGAAGAAGCGCTCCATCACGAGCGTGTGCTGCGTGGGCAGGTCGCCGAGCACGGCGCGCGCCTGCGCGAGATGCGCGACGATCTGGCGCGCGGCCTCGTCGTCGAGGCCGATGGCCTGCGTCAGCAGCGCCATCGCCGCGTCGTTGCCGCCCGATGCGAGCGCCTGTGACACCTCCTCGCGCAGCCGCGACACGCCGAACGACAGCTCGTCGCTGCGCCCCGGCGCCTCACCGAGCCAGAACGGGATGTTGGGCGCCGCGCCCTGCGCGTCCTCCACCCGCACGCGGCCCGGCTCGATCTTGAGGATGCGGTAGCTGGTGTTGCCGAGCTGGAACACGTCGCCCGCGAGGCTCTCGACCGCGAAGTCCTCGTTGACGGTGCCGATCTTGTCGGCCTGCGGTTCCAGCACGACCGTGTAGTCGCCGGTCTCGGGGATGGTGCCGCCGGAGGTCAGCGCGGTCATGCGCGCGCCCTTGCGTTCGCGCAGCAGGTGGTGCACGGCATCGCGGTGCACATAGCCCGCGCGCTGGCCCTGCCGCGTGGCGAAGCCCTCGGACACCATGCGCACCACCTCCATGAAGCGCGCCTGCGACAGCTGCGCATAGGGCCAGGCGCGACGTACCAGGGCGAACAGCTGGTCCTCGTTCCATTCGCGGCAGGCGGTCTCGGCCACGATCTGCTGCGCCAGCACGTCCAGCGGCGCCGGCAGCACGCGCAGCGCGTCGAGCTCGCCGCGGCGGATGCAGTCGAGCAGGGCGGCGCATTCGACCAGCTCGTCGCGCGACTGCGCGAACAGCCGCGCCTTCGGCACGCCGCCCACCGCATGGCCCGAGCGCCCGGCGCGCTGCAGAAAGGTGGCGATGGCGCGCGGCGAGCCGAGCTGGCACACGAGGTCGACGTCGCCGATGTCCAGGCCCAGCTCGAGCGAGGCCGTGGCGACGAGCACCTTGAGCTCGCCGCGCTTGAGGCGCTGCTCGGCGGCCAGCCGCGTCTCCTTCGACAGACTGCCATGGTGCGCGGCCACCGCCTCCTTGCCGAGGATGTCGCCCAGGTGCCGCGCTGCGCGCTCGGCCATGCGGCGCGTGTTGACGAACACCAGCGTGGTCTTGTGCAGCCACACGAGCTCGGCCACGCGCGCATAGACCTGCGTCCACTGGTCGCCCGACATCACGGCCTC
Source organism: Variovorax sp. GW821-FHT09B01 (assembly GCF_059418345.1). Classification (NCBI taxonomy): domain Bacteria; kingdom Pseudomonadati; phylum Pseudomonadota; class Betaproteobacteria; order Burkholderiales; family Comamonadaceae; genus Variovorax; species Variovorax sp. GW821-FHT09B01. The sequence goes on from NZ_JBWKPQ010000001.1 coordinate 809,053, forward strand.
GAGCGGCGTGGGCGGCAGCTCGAGCGCGAGGTCGCGCTGCTTGGCATAGCCGATGTCGACGATCTCGCAGTCGGCCGTGCCGTCGGCGCGCAGCGCGCCCGCGCCGACCAGGAAGCGCGCCACCTCGTCGATGGGCTTCTGCGTGGCCGACAGGCCGATGCGCACCGGCCGCGCGCCGCCTTGCGCCGTGCAGAGCTCCTGCAATCGCTCCAGCGACAGCGCCAGGTGGCTGCCGCGCTTGCTCGCGGCGATGGCGTGGATCTCGTCGACGATCACGCTGCGCACCGTCGACAGCATCTTGCGGCCCGAGGCGGAGCCCAGCAGCACGTAGAGCGACTCGGGCGTGGTCACCAGCACGTGCGGCGGCCGGCGCAGGCTCTGCTGGCGCTCGCGCTGCGGCGTGTCGCCGGTGCGCACGGCGGTGCGGATGTCGATCTCGGGCAGGCCCAGCGCCGCCAGCTCGGCGCGGATGCCCGCGAGCGGCGCGTCGAGGTTCAGGCGGATGTCGTTGGACAGCGCCTTCAGCGGCGAGACGTAGACGACGGCGGTCTCGTCGGGCAGGCCGGCGGGATCGAGGCCGCGGCGCACCAGGTCGTCGAGCGCCGCGAGGAAGGCCGTGAGCGTCTTGCCCGAGCCGGTGGGCGCGGCCACCAGCGTGTCGCGCCCGGCACGGATCGCCGGCCACGCCTGGGCCTGGGCCGAGGTGGGGCCGGGAAAGGTTCGCAGGAACCAGCGGGCGACGGAGGGGTGAAACGAGTGCAGGTCCACGGGAAGTGCAGGCTACGACAACGGTCGCGGGGGCGCAACGCGCGCGCCGTAGACCCTGCAGGTCGGGACGTTGCGGGGCAACTCAAGAGGGTTCGGACGCGGCCGGTTGCGAGGCCTGGTGCGCTCTCGCGAAATTCCCGAGCGAGGAAGCGTCCTCACGAGGCCCCGTCGCGCACCATGTCGATCAGTGCACGCAAGGCACCGGAGACGTGGCGGTGTCCCGGATAGTAGAGACACAGGCCTGGATAGGCGGGACACCATTCATCCAGCACGCGTTCGAGCCTGCCGTCGCGCAATGCCTCCAGGGCGAGGTGATCGGGCACGAAGGCGATGCCGATGCCCTCGATCGCGGCATCGACCATCAGCGGCTGGTCGGTGAGGGTGATCGGCCCCTTGACGTCGATGCTCTCCTCGACGCCATGGCGGGCGAACTCCCAGCGATAGAGGGCGCCGCTCTCGAAACGGAACCGGATGCAGTCGTGCTGGTGCAGGTCCTGCGGCACGGCGGGCCGACCGCGCGCCGCCAGGTAGCTCGGCGAGGCAACGGCGGCAAAACGCACCGGCCCGCCCACGCGCACCGAAATCATGTCCTGCGGCACGGCTTCGAACAGGCGAATGCCCGCGTCGAAGCCGTCGGCGACGACGTCGCCGAGCCTCCCGTCGCAGACGATGTCGAGATGGACCTGCGGATACATGCGCACGAAGCGCGCGAGCAGGGGCCGCAGCACCAGGCGAACCGCGCCTTCGCTGGAATTGATGCGTATCGTGCCGCTGGGGGTGTGCTGAAACTCGTCGACCTCCTGCAATGCCTGCGTGAGCGACGACAAGCTGGGCCGCAACTTGACCGCCAGCCGCTCCCCGGCATCGGTCAAGGACATGCTGCGCGTGGTCCGGTTCAGCAGTCTCACGGCCAGGCGCTGCTCGAGCGTCTTGATGGAGTGGCTGACGGCCGATGCCGTGATGTCCAGCTCCCGGCCCGCGGCACGAAAGCTGCGGTGCGCCGCGACCGAAAGAAAGACATTCAGCGCGAACAGATCGCAGCCTTTGAATTGATGAACGGGATTCATCGGAGCAACAAGTGTTGGTGGGATTGTCCGAATGGTATGGCCTTCCTAGACTGGCTCGCACAGTCACACGAAAGGTATTCGAACCATGTCCCAGAAGATCTTGATCACGGGTGCGAGCTCGGGCTTCGGCCGCGGCTCTGCCATCGAACTGGCCCGGCAAGGCCACCAGGTGGTGGCCGCCGCCGAAACCTGGCCGCAGGTCCGCGGCCTGCGCGCGGATGCCGCCGCCGCCGGGGTCGAGATGGAGGTGATCAAGCTCAACCTGCTCGACGGCATCGACATCGCGCACGCGGGCTCCTTCGATCCCGACGTGCTGGTGCTCAACGCCGGCGTCATGGAGGGCGGCTCGATCGCCGACATCCCGATGCAGCGCGTGCGCGAGTCGTTCGACATCAACGTGTTCGGGCATCTGCAGCTGGTGCAGGCCATCCTGCCCAGGATGGTGGCGCGCCGCTCGGGCAAGGTGGTGTGGACCTCGTCGATGGGCGGCATCCTGGTGGTGCCTTTCCTCGGCATCTACTGCGCGACCAAGCACGCGATCGAAGCCATTGCCGGATCGATGAAAGCGGAGCTCGCGCCCTTCGGCATCAAGGTCGCGACCGTCAACCCCGGCGTCTTCGGCACCGGCTTCAACGACACCGGGGCCGAGAGCTTCGTGCAGTGGTACGACGCCGACAAGGCGGTCGTGCCGATGCCCGACTTCAGCGGGAGCCTGCTCGATCAGGCCGATCCGCAGGAAATGATCGACGCCATGGTCGAGATCATTCCCGCCGACGAGCACCTCTACCGCACGATGCGTCCGCTGGCGACGATCGATGCCGCCAGGCAGTGGCAGGCGACGGAGTGGTCGCAGAATGCCTGACATCGCCATCGACCATGCCCACCACGTGGTGGCCCGGGGCCGGCAGGCTGCACAAGAGGCCGGCGTGAACGCGGTGTTCGCGGTCCTCGACCGCGGTGCGAACCTGGTCACCTTTTCGCGCATGGACGATGCGTGGCTCGCCTCGAGCGAACTGGCCATCGCCAAGGCCCGCGCCTCCGTGATGTTCAGGATGCCGAGCGAAGCGCTGAATGCGCCGCTGCAGGTGGGGGTACCGGCGCCGCACTTCGACCACATCCACGCGGGCGGTCTGCTGCTGATGGGCGGCGGCTTGCCGCTGTTCGATGGCGACGGTGTGCTGATCGGTGCGCTGGGGGTGTCCGGCGGAACACCCGATCAGGATGCGGCACTCGCACGTGCAGCCATTGCTTGATTGGCGCGGGAAGGCATGCGGGCGTCGATGCCCTCGCGTTCAAGCCTCGGGCGGCACCGCGCCATAGGCATCGGTGATCAGGTGCGCGAGCGCGCGCGAGGCTTCGTTCATGTTGCGCTTGCTGCGATGAACCAGGCCGATGTCCCGATGGAAGGTGTCTTCCTCGAGGTCGATGACACGGACCGCCGCGGGCCAGCGGCGGTTGCGCATCGTCTGCGGCACCAGCGACGCGCCCAGCCCCAGGGCGACCAGACGGATCAGCGCCTCCAGTTCGTCCGCCTCGCAGACGTCCCTCACTGCAATATGTTCGCGTCGCAGAAAACGGTCCACCTGCCGGCCGGCCAGCGATGCGCGGTCGTAGCGGATGAAGGGGAGCGTCATGAGCAGCTCCCGCCAGCCGATGTCCGGCGCATCCCTCGGAACGATGAGCCGGAAGGGCTCCTGCGCCAGCGTGGTCCATCGCAGGTCGCTGTGCAGGGAGAAGGGCGGCCGGATGACGATCGCCATCTCGAGTTCGCCGGCATCGACGAGCTGGGCCAGGTCCATCGAGAGGCCCGGCACCAGCCGGGTCCGGACCTCCGGAAACTGCCGATGGAAGCGCGCGATCGCCTCGGGCAGCAGGTGCGATTGCGCCGAAGCGATCGAGCCGATGCTGAACCGGAACGAGGTCGGCGTTCCGATGTTGCCGGCGCACAGGTCCGAATACATGCGGATGAGCTGCTCGGCCTGGCCGACCATCTGGTGCCCGCGATCGTTGAGGCGGGCGGTGCGGCCGGCGCGGTCGAAGAGGTCGTGGCCCACCTCGGCCTCCAGGCGCTGCATCTGGGCGCTGATGGCCGACTGGGTGAGTCCGATCTTGTCGCCAGCGGCCGAGAAGGTGCCCTCGCTCGCGACCGCCAGAAGGGTCTTCAGTTCTCGGATCATGGAAGCGATCTGCTGTTCTCGAGCGCCGGGGACGAGCCCTGGCCCCTCGGCTTCATACAAAAATTATTTGTCTAAAACCGCAATATTAATTGCTTTTTTTATTGCATCGGCATGCCTATCGTTCGGGCCTGTACAACCACACCGAGGACCCCCGATGCTTGCCCCCCGCACCAACCCCGCGATGCTGTCGCCGTTCCATGTCGCGTTTCCCGTGCATGACCTCGCGCTCGCGCGCCGGTTCTATGGCGAGACCCTCGGCTGCCCCGAGGGCCGCAGTTCTCCGGACTGGATCGACTTCAATTTCTACGGTCACCAGATCGTTGCCCATCTCTCGCCCGAAGAGGCCGGAGTCGCGCAGAAGAACGATGTCGACGGCAAGGGCGTTCCGGTGCGCCACATGGGCATCGTGCTTCCGCGCGCCGATTGGGACGCGATGGCGGATCGGCTGAAGGCGGCCGGCATCACGTTCATCATCGAGCCCTACATCCGCTTCAAGGGCGAAGCGGGCGAGCAGGCGACGATGTTCTTCCTCGACCCATCGGGCAACGCGATCGAGATCAAGGCCTTCGCGAACATCGAGATGCTGTTCGCCAGGTAATCGCAAAGGTCGCGCACAAAGAAAAACGGGTTAGACGCCTGAGCGTCTAACCCGTAGATCTAGAACCGAAATTCTGGTGCGGCTGGCAGGAATCGAACCCACGACCCCTTGGTTCGTAGCCAAGTACTCTATCCAGCTGAGCTACAGCCGCGAAGCCTTCGATTATAGCCCGGAAATCGGCACCTACCCTTGCGGGCCGGCCAGTGCACCACGCCGACGATCTGGTGGCTGGCGTCCAGCGCTCGCCCAGCGAGGATTCGCCGTCACCCCTGCGGCTATCTGCCCGAGGACCGGCCGCTGCCTGGCCAGGTGGCAAGCGCTTGATCGGCGACGGCCTCCAGCACGTCGCGGCTGAAGCCCGCCTTGGCCTGCACCGCCATGCCGTGACACACGGCGCAGACATAGGCCGCCAGCGCATCGCACTTCGCATCGGAGGGCAGGTCACCCTCGCGCTTGGCGCGCTCGAAGCGCTCTTGCAACGTCGCTTGAGCTGCGGCACGGGCCTCGACCAGTGCTCGACGCACCGGCTCCGCGTCGTCCGACCCGGCCAGCACGCCGTGTATCGCCAGGCAACCCGCGCGTTCGGGGTCGCGGGTGTTCAGTTCCGCCGTGTTGTAGAGGATGTGCGCGGCAACCTCGCGCGAGGTCGGCAACTCGAGCGCGGCGGGGAAGAACGCGAGATAGTGGGCGTAGTAGCGCTCCAGCGCCTGCCGGAACAGGGCTTCCTTGTTGCCGAACGCCGAATAGAGCGCCGGGCGTTCGACGCCGATGGCTTGCGTCAGATCGGTGTACGAGGTGCCCTCGTAGCCCTTGCGCCAGAACATGGTCAGCGCGGCTTCCAATGCCTGCTCCACATCGAATTCGCGCTGACGTCCCATGAGTCGCACCACCTTGGTTTTTTCGTAACGATCGATATTAAACCGCTTGACGCTCTTCGTCCATTTTCGTATCGTTCGTTACGATACCGATCGTTATGAATTCCCGATGCCCGGGACACGGCGCCCGGTTGTCTTCGAAAGAGCATGTCATGCAGCAATTCTTGAAGGGCAAGCTTGCCCTCATCACTGGCGGTTCGCGGGGGCTGGGCGCCGCGACCGCGGAAGCGTTGGCCGACCTTGGTGCCGACATCGCGATCACCTACGTTGCCTCTGAAGAAAAGGCGAATGCGGTGGTGGCGAAATTGAAAGCCAAGGGCGTTCGGGCCCTGGCCATCCAAAGCGACCAGGCCGACACGACCGCGGCAAAGCCCATGGTCGACCAGGTGCTGTCGCACTTCGGCCGGATCGACATCCTCGTCAACAACGCCGGCATCGCCGTGCAAGGCAAGACCGTCGACGATCCCGCACTCGACACGGTCAACCTCGACCGGCAGTGGCAGGTCAACGTGATGGGAACGGTGGCCACCACGCGCGCGGCGGCACCGGTGCTTTCCGATGGCGGGCGCATCGTCTTCATCGGCTCCCTGCTGGGCACCCATGTTCCGTTCGCCGGGGCCGCCGACTACGCGGGAAGCAAGGCGGCCCTGGTCGGCTATGCGAAGGGTGTGGCGCGCGATCTCGGCAGTCGCAACATCACCGTCAACGTCGTGCAGCCGGGCGTCATGCCGACCGACATGGCGGCCGAGGTCCTCGGCGATGGAGTGCCGGAGGCGCTTCTGAATCTGCATCCGATACGCCGCATTGCGACGCTCGAGGAAGTCGCGGCCCTGGTCTGCTTCCTGGTCGGACCGAACGGCGCCTACATGACTGGCAGCGTGATCGACGTGGCCGGCGGTTTGGCCGTCTGAGCTTCAGCGGCTCGGCCAATGAAATTCGAACTGAACAACGTGCAAGACAAACACATGAGCAAGAAATTTGATGCGAAATCGACCGCCCAAGACGTGCTGGCGGATGTCGATCTGAAGGGCAAGCGCTTCCTCGTCACGGGAACATCGGCGGGGATCGGTGTCGAGACCGCGCGTGCGCTCGTCTCGCGTGGTGCCAGCGTTGTGGGACTGGTCAGGGACCTGGCCAAGGCCCAGGCGGCAGCGGCATCGGTGCGCGATGCGGCGGCGCAGGCCGGAGGCAGCTTCGAGCTGGGCGAACTCGATCTCGCATCCCTGCGAAGCGTGCACGCCAGCGCCGACAGACTGCTCGCCGACGGTCGTCCCTTCGACGCCATCATCGCCAACGCCGGCGTGATGGCCACGCCCTTCGGTCTGACGGACGACGGCTTCGAGATCCAGTTCGCGACCAACTACCTGGGCCACTTCGTTCTGATCCATCGGATCGAACCGCTTCTCGTCGACAACGGTCGCCTGGTCATGCTGTCGTCCCAGGCGCACCGCGTTGCCGATGTGGACCTCGACGATCCGAACTTCTCGGAACAGCCCTACGACCCGTTCGTCGCGTACGGTCGATCGAAGACGGCGGAGACCCTGTTTGCGGTGGCGTTCGACAAGCGTCATCGCCATCGTGGCGTCCGGGCGGCGGCGGTCATGCCGGGCAACAGCCTGACCGAACTGCCGCGCAACTTCTCGGCAGAGCAATTGCAAGGCCTGTTCGAAACCGTGGGCAAGGCGCGTGCCGACGCAGGTCTTCCTCCAGGGCAACTGAAAGATGTCGGACAGGCAGCGGCGACTTCGGTCTGGGCGGCAGTCGTTGCCGACGCGGACGAGATAGGAGGCCGCTATCTCGAGGACTGTGCCGTCGCTCCGGTGAACGATTCGCCCAATCCGTTTGCCGACGGTGTCAGATCTTATGCACTCGACGCTGGACGCGCCGAGCAACTTTGGGCCAGGACACAGGCACTTCAGGTCGATCGGATTGCAGGCGCTGTGCCCATCAGTCAATCCGTGCTACTTCGATAACTCTTCTTATCACAACAGCTTGATTGGGGAGAGAATCTCTCCCCATGAAAAGTAGCCCACCCACCTCCGAAGCAGCCGCAAGGCCTCGTGACCGAGGCGAGGAGGGCTTCCCCGGCCAGGCCGCCTTGGCGGCATTGCGCGCCTGGTATGCGGGAATGAGTGCACGTGCCAGCGTGGTTCAGTACCTCGGGCACGCGAGCACCGACGGACAGTCTTCCCGCGCGGTCCTGGGCGCCATTCGGCGCCAACTGGTCGTGCTCGCCGAAACACGTCGTCGTGCCGACATCGCCGCGCTGCTCACGCATCCCTCCACGGAGCGCGTGGCACGGGCAGAAGCGGTGCGCAATGCCATCGAAATCCTGCGCAAGCTGCCACCGCCCGCGCCCTTGGTGACGGACGAGGTCGGAGCCTGGCTGCCGCCACGCATCGCGAAGACATTGCACGGCCATGGCATCCGCACGCTCGCGGAGCTCACCGTGCGAGTGCCGCGGCGGCGGCGTTGGTGGGTTGCGGTCCCGGGACTCGGAGCGGCGGGTGCGCGCCAGGTCGAGGATCTCTTCATGGCGCATCCCGAACTGACGGAGCGCGCACGCGCGCTCGTCGTTTCCGACGCGCCGAATGACGTGGTGCCGTGGGAACGGCTTCATCTCCCGAACGATGTCGACGGATCCCGCGGCACCTTTCGCGCGCCGCCGGCCACCTGCGCACTCGGGGCAAGCAACGACTACCAGGCCATCCAGACCTGGCTGGCTCTTCAGGAATCGCCTGCGACACAACGGGCCTATCGCAAGGAAGCGGAGCGGCTCATCCTCTGGTCGATCCTCGAGAGGGGACGGGCCCTTTCTTCGTTGACCACCGAGGATGCGGTCGCCTATCGAGCCTTCTTGCGCCGTCCGTCACCCCGAGGTCGCTGGGTCGGCCCTGCGCGCCCGCGCGGCGCGAGTGATTGGCGACCGTTCGCGGGAGACCTGTCCGCGCGCTCCACCGCCTATGCGCTGTCGGTCGTCGGCGCCATGTTCCGCTGGCTCATGCAGCAGCGATACACCCTGGCCAACCCTTTCGCCGGCATCAAGGTTCGAGGCGGCGCACCGGCTCGGCCCCTGGCCGCCGCTCGCTTCTTCAGCGAGGGGGAGTGGAGGCTCATCCGCACGATCGCCGACGGACTGGAGTGGGGGAGAGGGTGGACGCTTCTCGCCGCGCAAAGGCTGCGTTTCGTCCTCGATTTCGCCTATGCGACGGGACTGCGCGTGAGCGAGCTGGTGGGGGCGAAGCTGGGGCAGATCGAGATCGACAGCCGCGGCGACCAATGGCTGCATCTCGTGGGCAAGGGCGCAAAGACGGCCAAGGTGGCCTTGCCCTCGCTGGCCCGCGCGGCACTCGATCGCTACCTGCTCCAGCGCAGCATTCCGACCACCCGTGCGCGCTGGAATCCGGCCTTGCCGTTGATCGGCAGCATCGATCTCGATAGCACCGAGGGGATCACCTCGGCCAGGCTCTGGAGCATCCTGCGCCGATTCTTCCTGCTTACGGGTGAAATGGTGGCGAAGGACAACCCTGCGCTCGCCGAAAAGCTCCGCCTCGCCAGTCCGCACTGGATGCGTCACACACACGCGACCCACGCGCTGGCGCGGGGGGCAGAGCTCACCATCGTTCGCGACAACCTGCGGCACGCCTCCCTGCAGACCACGTCCATCTACCTGCACGCCGATGAAGTCGCGCGTTCACGGCAGATCGACGAAGCATTTCCGTCTCGGGACTGATTGCTGAGCTTCATGGCCAAACGGGCCAGAAGCACACCCAACAACAGAACCATTGATTTTACATAACACTCATTGGATGAATTCGGCGTCACGGAGACATCGACCCGAAACGCAATGGTTGATCCAATAAGAAGTCCGGCATATGATGGCCCGAGCCCACTCTCAGCCACCGCTGCTTCGCCCGATGAATCTAGACACGCCCCCCGATCAAGCCACTTTCCGCAACGAGGTCCGTCGATTCATCAGGGACCGGCTGCCCGCCGACATCCGCGAACGCCTGCGCCTGGGCCATCCGCCGCGCAAGCAGGACACCGTCACTTGGCAGCGCATCCTCAATGAGAACGGCTGGGCGGCGCCGCACTGGCCGCGTGAGTACGGCGGCGCCGAGCTCGGCCAGGCCGAGCGGCTGATCCTGCTCGACGAGCTGTTTCGCGCGCCCGCGCCGCTGCCGCAGGTGTTCAACGTGGGCATGCTCGGGCCGGTGCTGCTGAAGTTCGGCACCGAGGCGCAGAAGCGCTTCTTCATGCCCAAGCTCGCGAACCTCGACCTCTGGTTCTGCCAGGGCTTCTCCGAGCCGGGCTCGGGCTCGGACCTGGCCTCGCTGCGCACCTCGGCCAGGCGGGAAGGCGAAGGCGAGGACGAACACTACGTCGTCGACGGCCAGAAGATCTGGACCACCACCGCGCACCTGGCCGACTGGGTGTTCGCGCTGGTGCGCACCGATGGCACGGGCAGCAAGCAGCACGGCATCTCCTTCCTGCTGATCGACCTGCGCAGCCCCGGCATCACGATCCGCCCGATCACTTCGATCGACGGCCAGCACCATCTCAACGAGGTCTTCTTCGACGCGGTGCGCGTGCCGGTCGACAACCTCGTCGGCGAGGAAAGCCGCGGCTGGGACTGCGCCAAGTACCTGTTGATGAACGAGCGCACCGGCATCGCCAACGTGGGCCTGTGCCGCGAGCGGCTGGACTATGCGCGCGAACTGGCGGGCCGCCTCACGCAGGCCGGCCGGCCGCTGGTCGACAGCCCGCGGCTGCGCGCCGAGATGGCCGTGCTCGACGCCGAGATCCGCGCGCTCGAGGTCACGAACTGGCGCTTCCTGCTGTCGAACGACACGGCGCGGAAGAACCCGGGCTTCGCCTCCGTGCTCAAGCTCAAGGGCACCGAGCTGCAGCAGGAGATCGCGCAGCTGCTGCAGCGCATCGCCGGCCCCGCGGCGATGGAGCGCCGCGCGCACGACGGGCCCGGCGCCGAGCACTGGGCCGGACCGCTGGCGATGCGCTACTTCTACAGCCGTGCCGCCAGCATCTACGGCGGCACGAGCGAGGTCCAGAAGGACATTCTTTCCAAGACGATCCTGGGATAGGCCCGCATGAACTTCGAACTGAATGAAGAGCAGCAGGCGCTGCAGGCCAGCCTCTCGCGCCTGCTCGGCGATGTCTACGGCTTCGAGCAGCGCCGCGCGATCGCCGCCACGCCCGCGGGCTGGAGCGAAGCGGTGTGGCGCCAACTGGCCGAGCTGGGCCTGACCGCCCTGCCCTTGCCGCAGGCCCACGGCGGTTTCGGCGGCGGCGCCGTCGACCTGCTGCCGGTGATGCAGGAACTCGGCCGCGCGCTGTCGCTCGAGCCCTTCCTTGCCTCGGTCGTGCTCGGCGCCACCGCGCTGCGGCTCGCGGGCGACGACGCCCTGCAGGCGCGCTTGCTGCCCGGCGTGGCCAGCGGCGAAGTCCGCCTGGCCTGGGCCCACGACGAAGCGGCCGGGCACCAGGCCCCGCTGTGGATCGAGACCGTCGCGCGCCACGATGGCGAGCGCTGGCGGCTCGACGGTGCGAAATGCAACGTGCTGCATGCCACGGCCACTCACCATGTCGTGGTGAGCGCGCGCGTGGCCGGCGCGCCCGACGATGCGCAGGGCCTCGCCCTGTTCCTGGTCGATGCCGAGGGCCCGGGCGTGCAGTGCCGCGCCCATCGCCTGGTCGACGACACGCCGGCCGGCGAACTGCGCTTCGAATCCGCCGCGGCACTTCCCCTTCACGATCCGCACGATGCCGCCATCGCGCAGCGCGCGCTCGAGGGAACCCTGGCCGCCGGCACCGCCGCGGTCTGCGCCGATGCCGTCGGCCTCATGGAGTCGGCCTACCGGCTTTCCGTCGACTACCTGAAGACGCGCCGCCAGTTCGGCCGTCTGATCGGCGAGAACCAGGCATTGCGCCACCGCGCGGCGGAAATGCTCGTGAGCCTCGAGATGTGTCGCAGCATGGCGCTGGTGGCGGCGGTCGCCGCCGACGATCTCGACGCACCCGGCGCGCGCGCCGACCTCGCGCGCGCCAAGCTCATGATCGGCCGCCACGGCCGCAGCCTGTGCCACGCCGCGATCCAGTTGCACGGCGGCATCGGCATGACCGAGGAGTACGCGGTGGGCCATTGCCTGCGCCGCCTCGCGCTGCTCGACCAGCTCTTCGGCGATGTCGATGCGCAGTCGGCGCGGCTGGCGGCGATGGCATGAGCGAACCCGTCTTCGAGACCCTGCGCTGGGACCTGTCGGGCCCGGTGCTCACGCTGACGCTGCACCGCCCCGAGCGCATGAACGCGATGACGCGCGCGATGCGCCGCGAACTGTGCCGCGCGCTCGACCTCGCGGATGCGCAGGACGTGGTGCGCGCCATCGTGATCACCGGCGCGGGCCGTGCCTTCTGCGCCGGCTTCGACCTGTCGGAAGGCGCGCAGGCCTTCGATCCGGCCGCGGCCGCGCGCGACGCCGAATCGGGCGAGGAAGCGGGTCGCGACGGCGGCGGCGTGCTCGCGCTGCGCCTGTTCGCGAGCACCAAGCCGCTGATCGCCGCCGTGAATGGCGCGGCCGTCGGCATCGGCGCGTCGATGCTGCTGCCGATGGACATCCGCATCGCCTCGCGCGACGCGCGCTTCGGTTTCGTCTTCGCGCGCCGCGGCATCGTGCCCGATGCCTGCGCGAGCTGGTTCCTGCCACGCGTGGCGGGCATCTCGAAGGCATTGGAATGGAGCATGGGCGGCCATGTCTTCGATGCCGAGGAGGCCCGCGCGGGCGGGCTCGTGAGCGAGCTGTGCGAGCCCGGCGAGCTGCTGGCGCGCGCGCAATCGCTGGCCGCGGAGATCGCCACGCATGCGGCGCCGGTGTCGGTGGCGCTCACGCGGCAACTGATGTGGCGCATGCTCGGCGCGCCGCATCCGATGGAGGCCCATCGCCTCGAAAGCGCCGCGCTGCGCTCGCGTGGCGCTTCGGCCGACGCCGCCGAGGGCGTGGCCTCGTTCCGCGAGAAGCGACCTGCGCGCTTTCCGGATGATGTCAGCACCGGCATGCCCGCGCCCTACCCCTGGTGGACGGAGCCGCCGTTCGCCCCCACCGGAGACACGACGACATGAGCCAGGTGATCCTCGACGGACGCGCCATGGAGCGCGACCTGCTGACCCGCCGCGCGCTGCAGGCCGCGCGCGGCCTCGATGCGCTCGGCGTGCGCGAAGGCGACGCGGTGGCACTGCTGTTGCGCAACGACTTCGCCTTTCTCGAGGCGCAGCAGGCCGCGGCCGCGCTCGGCGCCTACGCCGTGCCCATCAACTGGCACGGCAAGCCCGAGGAGGTGCTCTACATCGTCGAGGACGCGCGCCCGCGCGTGCTCGTGGGCCACGCCGACCTGCTCGCACCGGTGCGCGACCGCATCCCCGCGGACATCATCGTCGTGACAGTACCGACGCCACCCGAGGCAATGCGCGCCTTCTCGTTGACCGAAGAAGACGCCACGGTGCCGACCGATGCGCTCGAATGGAACGCCTGGCTCGCGGGCTTCGCGCCCTGGGACGGCCCGCCGATGCGCAGCCGCGCCACCATGATCTACACCTCGGGCACCACCGGCCGCGCCAAGGGCGTGCGGCGCGAGGCGGCCACGCCCGAGCAGGCACGCGCCTATGTCGAACTGCTGCGCAGCGTGTACGGCCTGCAGCCCGGCGTGCGCGCGCTGATCGCGGGGCCGCTGTACCACGCCTCGCCCAATGCCTACGCACGCCAGGCGCTGCCCGCCTGCGAGCTGCTGGCGATGCAGACCAAGTTCGATCCTGAAGCCGTGCTCGCCGCGATCGAACGCCACCGCATCAGCCACATGGTGGCCGTGCCCACGATGTTCGTGCGCATGCTCAAGCTGCCCGAGGCGGTGCGCCGGCGCTACGACCTGGGCTCGCTGCGCTGGGTCACCCACACCGGCGCGCCCTGCGCGCCCGATACCAAGCGCGCGCTCATGGACTGGTGGGGACCGGTGGTGTACGAGACCTATGGCGGCACCGAGGTCGGCACCGCCACGCTGAGCACGCCGCAGGACTGGCTGGCGTTTCCCGGCAGCGTGGGCCGGCTGACGCCCGGCGCGCGCATGGCGCTCTATGGCGAGGACGGCCGCCTGGTCGCACCGGGAGAGATCGGCGAGATCTTCGTGCGCGTGCCGGCCTATGCCGACTTCACGTACCACAACCATCCCGAGAAGCGCCGCGAGGTCGAGCGCGACGGCCTGATCAGCTGCGGCGACGTGGGCTACGTCAAGGACGACCACCTCTACCTGTGCGATCGCCGCGCCGACATGGTGATCTCGGCCGGCGTGAACATCTATCCGGCCGAGATCGAGGCCGTGCTGCTGCAATGCCCCGCGGTGCGCGACTGCGCGGTGTTCGGCATTCCCGACGACGAGATGGGCGAGTCACTGGCCGCGGCCATCGAATGCATGCCCGGCGCCGCGCCCGACGCGGAAGCGATCCGCGCCTTCCTCGCCGAGCGGCTGGCCCGGTACAAGGTCCCGCGCCGTATCGACTTCCACGCGTCGCTGCCGCGCGAGGACAGCGGCAAGATCTTCAAGCGCCGCCTGCGCGACCCGTTCTGGCAGGGCGCGGGCCGCAGGATCTGAGATGGCGCCCGCCACGGAAGCGATGGCGCAACGGCTCGCCGCCGCGCTGAGCCGTCATGCGGGACTGCACGGCCGCGTCGAGGCGCTGCGCCGCCTCACGGGCGGCGCGACCAAGACCACCTGGTCCTTCGAGCTCGCGACCGCCGACGGCCCTGTCGCGCTGATCCTGCAGCAGGCGCCCGCGGCCACATCCGAAAGAAGGGAATCGTCGGCACCGAAGCTCGATGCCGCCGACGATGCGCGGCTGATGATCGCCGCGCGCGGCCATGGCGTGCCGGCGCCCAGGGTGCGCGCCATCCTCGACCTGCACGACGGCCTCGGCCGCGGCTACGTCACCGAGCATGTGGAAGGCGAGACGCTGGGACGCAAGCTGGTCGCCGATCCCGCGCATGCCGGTGCGCGCGCCGCGATGGCCGAGCAGGCCGGGCGGATCCTCGCTGCAATCCATCGCATGCCCACCACCGGGCTGGATTTCCTGCAGCGGCTCTCGCCCGCGCAGGAACTCGCGGTCTACGCGGGCCTGCTCGATGCCACGGGCTTCCGTCATCCCGCGCTCGACTTCGCGCTGCAATGGGTGCGCCGCCATCTGCCCGCGGACGATACCGACGCGCTGGTGCACGCGGACTTCCGCACCGGCAACCTGATCGTCGGGCCCGAGGGCATCCGCTGCGTGCTCGACTGGGAGATCGCGCGCCGCGGCGATCCGATGCAGGACCTCGGCGTGCTGTGCATGCGGACCTGGCGCTTCGGCGCCGCGCCCGAGGTCGGCGGCTTCGGCGCGCGCGAGGCGCTCTACGCAGCGTATGAACGCGCCGGCGGTGCGCCGGTCGATCCCGCGCGCGTGCGCTTCTGGGAGGCCTTCTCCAACCTCAAGTGGGCCATCGGCTGCGTGCGCCGCGGCCTCGCCACCCGCGACGACGGCACGCCCGCGAGCCTCGAGCTGTGCGCCGTGGGCCGGCGCATGGAAGAGCCGCTGTGGGACTTCTTCCAGCTCGTCGATCGTTGAAGAAAGGAGCCGCGGCCATGTCCGACAGCGTACCGCCCGCCCCCACCCTGCTCGCGGCGACCGCGCGCTATCTCGAGGACGAGCTGATGCCCTCGCTCGAGGGCTACCACCGCTTCCAGACCCGCATCGCGATCAACGTGCTGCGCATCGTCGAGCGCGAGCTGCGGCTCGGCGCCGCGCACGACGCGGCAGCGCGTGAGCGCCTGCTCGCATTGCTGCAGGGCGATAGCTTCCCCGCCTCCCCTTCCCTCGCGCTGGCCGATGCGCTGCGCGAAGGCCGGCTCGACCCCGACGCGCCCGGCGTCGCGGCGCACCTGCGCGCCGCGCTGGCCGAAGCGCTGGCCATCAACAACCCTCGCTGGATCACCAAGGACCTCCCCCCATGAACTTCACCGAAGAACAGATCGCCTTTCGCGACAGCGTGCGCCGCATGGTCGAGCGCCATGTCGCGCCCATCGCCGCCGAGATCGACGAGAACGACCGCTTTCCCGAGGAGCTGATCCCGATCTACGGCGACATGGGACTGCTGCAACTGTGGGTGCCCGAGGCCTACGGCGGCCCCGGCGCCAACCTCACGATGGTGTGCATCGCGCGCGAGGAGATCTCGCGCGTGTCGGAGTCGTGCGCGCTGATGGCCGGCATGAACACCATGTTCGCGCTGCCGCTGATGCACTTCGGCACCGAGGAACAGAAGCAGCGCTTCCTGCCGCTGCTGGCCGAGGGCCGCACGGTGACGGCGATCGCGCTGTCGGAACCCGACTGCGGCAGCGACGTGGGCGGCATGCGCACGCGCGCGGTGGCCGACGGCGACAGCTACGTGCTCAACGGCCAGAAGCAGTGGTGCACCTTCGGCAGCCGCGCCGACTACATCCTGGTCTTCGCCAAGACCGGCGAAGGCGGCGGCGGCGACGACATCAGCCCCTTCATCGTCGACGCGAAGAACAGCCAGGGCCTGAGCTTCGGGCGCAACGAGCGCAAGATGGGCATGAAGGGCACGATCAACGTGCCGATCTACCTCGACAACGTGCGCGTGCCGGCCGAGAACCGCCTCGGCGAGGAGGGCAAGGGCTTCCGCTCGGCGATGCGCGCGCTCGACCTCAACCGCCCCGCCATCGCCGCGGCCTCGGTCGGTCTGGCGCAGGGCGCGCTCGACGCGGCGCTGGCCTACGCCAAGCAGCGGCGCCAGTTCAAGCGCGCCATCATCGAGTTCCAGGGCATCCAGTTCATGCTGGCCGACATGGCGATGCAGATCGAGGCCGCGCGCTGCCTGGTCTACGAGACCGCGCGCCTGGCCGACGCCGGCGACTGGGCCGCGCTGCCCAAGTTCGCGAGCATGGCCAAGTGCTTCGCGAGCGACGTCGCGATGAAGGTCACGACCGATGCGGTGCAGGTCTTCGGCGGCTACGGCTACGTGAAGGACTATCCGGTCGAGAAGATGATGCGCGACGCCAAGCTCAACCAGATCTTCGAAGGCACCAACCAGATCCAGCGCGTGGTGATCGCGCGCGAACTCATGCGGTGAAGCCGGGCGCGGGCGCCGCGCCCGCCCCGGCCTCGCCTCAGGCCAGCAACTGCCGCGCGATCATGTTGCGGTGGATCTCCGAGGCCCCCTCGTAGATGCGCAGCACGCGCAGGTCGCGGTACACGCGCTCGACGATGGTGCCGCGGCAATAGCCCGAGCCGCCGAAGATCTGCAGCGCCTTGTCGGCGATGCGGCAGGCCGCCTCGGTGCAGATCACCTTCACCATCGAGGCCTTCATGCGTGCATCCTCGCCGCGCGTGGCGCGCCACACGGCCTCGAACAGCACCATGCGCGCGGCATGCAGGTCCATCGCCATGTCGGCGATCATGTGCTGGATCGCCTGGTGCTCGGCCAGCGCCTGCCCGAAGGTGACGCGCGTGCGCGCATGCTCGATGGTCTCGTCGAGCGCGATCTGCGCCGGGCCCAGTGCCTGGCAGCCCACGTTGAGGCGGCCCTCGTTGAGCCCCGACATCGCGTACGAGAGGCCGCGGCCCTCCTCGCCCAGCAGGTTCTCCACCGGGATGCGGCAGTCGGTGAAGGTGATCTCGCAGAGGCTGTCGTCCATCCAGCCCATGGTCGGCATGGTGCGCGCCACCTCGAAGCCCGGCGTGGTGGTGTCGAGCAGGAAGGCCGAGATGCCATGCTTGCCGGCCGCGCGGTCGGTCGAGGCCAGCACGGTGATCGAGTGCGCATGGTTGGCGTTCGAGATGAAGGTCTTCGTGCCGTTGAGCACGTAGTGGTCGCCCTCGCGCTTGGCGGAGGTCAGCATCCGCGCCGCGTCGGAGCCCGCATGCGGCTCGGTGATCGCGATGCAGTTGCGCGAGCGGCCCGAGGCGATCTCGGGCAGCCACTTCTTCTTGAGGGCCTCGCTGCCGTGGTCCACGATGATGTGCACGCCCGGCCCGATGGCCGAGCGCACGAAGGGCCAGAACTGCGGCGGCAGCCGCGCGAGCTCGAGCTGCACCGCCACGCTCGTGAGGTGGTCCACCGGCATGCCGCCGTAGGCCTCGGGGATCGCCATGCCGTAGAAGCCCATCTCGCGCAGGGTGCTCTCGACCTGCTCGGGCACTTCCCCGGTCTCGTGGTAGCGCGGTTCGAGCTTGAGCAGCGCGTCGACGGCGTCTCGCGTGGCGACGCGCATCTCCTCGGCGTCGGCGGGCAGGTTGAAGTCCATCATGTCTCCTTTGGTAGAACCATTGATTCTACGCAAGCGAACTCGATCCTGCACGTTCCGTCGGCGACAGCGTGAGGATCGCCTTGCCGCAGGTGCGCCGCTGCGCCAGGGCGGCCAGCGCCTCGGGCAGCCGCGCGAAGTCGAAGGCCGTGGCCTCGAGTGGATGCAATCGCCCTTCGCGCCACCAGTCGCGGATCTCCTGCGCCAGCTGGCTCGCCAGGGCCGGCTCGCGCTTGCGCACCTCGCCCCACAGCACGCCGATGGCCGAGGCATTCGCCAGCAGCAGGCGATTGGCCGGCAGTTGCGTGAGCGAACCGCCCGCGAAGCCGACCACCAGCAGCCGCGCGCAGAACCCGAGGCAGCGCGCGCTTTGCGCACCGACCTCGCCGCCCACCGGATCGAAGACGAGGTCCACGCCCCGCGGCGCGAGCGCGCGCACCGCATCGACCCAGGCCGCATCGCCGTAGTCGACCACCGCATCCGCGCCCAGCGCGCGGCAGAGCTCGCGCTTGGAATCGCTGCCCGCCGTGGCGATCACGCGCGCGCCCATGGCCTTGCCCAGTTGCACGGCCGCGCTGCCCACGCCGCCCGCGCCCGCATGCACCAGCAGGGTCTCGCCGGCGGCCAGGCGGCCCGCATGGCGCAGCGCATACAGCGCGGTGGGATAGTTGCCGCGCAGCGCGAGCGCCACGCCGGGCGGCACGTCAGCCTCGAGCACCACCGCCTCGGCGCGCGGCACCAGCGCGTATTCCGCGAAGCCGCCGAAGCGCCCGGACGGCGTCGCGGCCGCCACGCGCAGCCCCGCATCGGCCCCGCCGGCCACGGTGCCGACCACCTCCATGCCGGGCGTGAACGGCAGCGCGGGCCGCACCTGGTAGCGGCCCTCGACCAGCAGGGTGTCGAGGAAGTTGAGGCCCGCCGCCTCGACCTTCACGAGGTACTCGTCGGCGGCCGGTATTGGCGTGGGCACGTCGGCGAGGCGCAGGCCGGCCGGATCGCCGATCGCCTCGACGCGCCAAGCCTTCATCGCAGCTCGGCGCGGCCGTGCGTCAGCACCAGCACGTCGCGCTCGAGCGCGCGTGCGCGAAACGCCACCTCGTTGCCGTTGCGCCAGCTCTCGAGGCGGATCGTCTCGCCCGGATAGACCGGCGCCGACAGGCGCGCGCGCATCGCCACCAGCCGCGCCGGATCGAGGCCGGCATGCGCCTCGAGCAGGCCCCGGCCCGCGATGCCCCAGGTCGCGAGGCCGTGCAGGATCGGTTTCGCGAAGCCCACCTTGGCCGCGAAAGCCGGCTCTGCATGCAAGGGGTTGAGGTCGCCCGAGAGCCGGTAGAGCAGCGCCTGGTCGGGCCGCGTGGGCAGGTCCAGCACATGCTCGGGCGCGCCCTCGGGCGTGGCCGGCGCCGGCGCGGCGGCTTCGTCGCTGCGGCCGTCGGCCTGGGAGAAGCCGCCGTCGCCGCGCAGGAAATACACGCTCTCGACGATGGCGAGCGCCTGGCCCTCGGCATCTGCCAGTTCCTTCTCCACATGCAGCACCGCGCCCTTGCCCTCGCCCTTGTCGACCACGCGCGTCACGCGCGTGCGCCCGAGCACCGTGCCCGACGGCGGCAGCGGCGCATGCAGGCGCAGCGCCTGTTCCCCGTGCACCAGCTTCATGAAGTCGATGCCGATCTCGCGCCGCTCACGCATCCAGAAACCCGGCGAAGCCAGCACCGCCGCCATGGTCGGCAGCGCCGCGAGCTCCTTCTCGTAGACGAAGCGCAGCTGCCTTTCGTCGAGCGGGTCGGCGCCCAGGCCGAGGCCGAGCGCATAGAGCATGGTGTCCCTCGGTGCGTAGTCGTGGCGAACCTCGCCGGATTGCCAGTCGCGGGCCTTCTGATAGTCGAGCATCGTCGCTTGCCTTGTCGTGTCGTGAATCTGTCGAGGTCGCCGCGCTTCACGCCGCGGCGGGCGGCCAGCGGAACTGCGCGGGCTCGCGCGCCGCGAAGCGCCGCACCGCCTCCTTCGCGTAGTCGCTGTTCGAGGCCAGCGCCTGGCCGGACGACTCGATCTCGAGCAGCGTCTGGAGATCGCTGCCGAGCGAGGCCTGCAAGGCGCGCTTGGCGATGCTCATCGCCACCGGCGAAGCGCCCGCGAAGCTGCGCGCGATCGCCTGCGCGCGCGCGGCCAGCGCCTCGGCGGGCACGACCTCCATCGCCAGGCCCAGGCGCAGCGCCTCGGCGGCATCGATCTCGCGCGCCGAGAAGATCAGCTCCTTCGCGCGCTGCAGGCCCACCACGCGCGGCAGCGTGTAGAAGGCGCCCATGTCGGGCACCAGGCCGATGCGCTGGAACACCATGCACAGGCGCGCGCGTTCCGAGAGCAGCACGATGTCGCACATCAGCGCCAGGCTGAAACCCGCGCCGTAGGCCACGCCGTCGACGGCGGCGATCACGGGGCGATCGAGCGCCATCAGTTCGGTGCAGATGCGCGTGTAGCGCGCCATTCCGGCGCGCCGCTGCTCGGGCGTGCGCGGCCCGCCCTGCCCCATGGCCTTGACGTCGCCGCCCGCGCAGAACGCGCCGCCGGCGCCGGCGAGCACCAGCACCCGCACCGACTCGTCGGCGCGGATCGCGGCGAGGCATTCGCCGAGCTCGTCGGCCATCGTCCGATCGAGTGCGTTCTTCGCCTCGGGACGATTGAGCGTGAGCGTCGCCACGCCATCGTCGAGCCGGTAGTCGAGGGTCTTCATCGCGCCACCGCCTCGCGCACCGAGATCGGCACGCCGTCCACCATCAGGTCGCAGTACTCCGACATGCCCAGCGCGCTACGCCCTTCGCAACGGTATTCGGTGATGCCCTCGGTGATGCGCGTGTAGTCACCGGCACCGCCGGCCACGCTGCGATGCCGCAGCGGCACCAGCGCGCCGACCTTGCCGGTCAGGGTGTAGCTGCGCTCGGCCGTGCGAACCTGCGCGGTGAAGGCGCGCGGATAGTGCTGCGCGTCGTAATCGGTCTCGATGCGCCCGTCGATCACCGGCTCGTAGCGGCCGTCGCGCAGCACGTTGCCGCTCACGTGGTGGGGCTGCCCCTTGCGGCCCTTGATCGACAGCAGCACGCCGAAGTCGTCGCCGAAGGTCACGGGCAGCCATTTGTACCAGTAGAAGCTGTGCCAGTGGCGCGGGCCCCAGGACTTGTCGCGGTAGCCGTGCCCCGCGATCTCGAAGCGCAGGCCGTCCACCGCGATGTGGCCGGCCACCGCCATGTTCTGCTCGATGTGGCCGCGGTACACCGCACGCTCGGGGTCCAGCACGATCGGGCTGCCGTCGAGCGCGACGATCTCGCCGCCGTGCATCGGGGAGACGCCGCGGAAGTCGAGCGCGATCGAGGCGGGCCGCTTCGGATAGCGCTTGAAGGCGCTGCTCGGGTCGGCCATCGCATGCGGGTCGTCCATCAGCAGCAGCTCGCCCTCGTAGCGCACGCGCAGGTGCCTGAAGGGCTCGACCACCTCGAAGCGCATGCCGCCCGCGTCCAGGGTCTCGTTGTGCTCGATCTTCGGCCGCTGGTGCATGAAGCCCACGCGCCCGTCGGGCAGGTAGACGCAGCAGCTGAGCTCGGCATGCCCCTCGTGCAGCCGGTTGCCCAGACGCATCCAGGCCCCGATGCCGCGCGCGCTGTCGAAGGCATTGAAGTACGCGCTCTCGTTGTAGTTGGACACGGCCTCGGGCACGTGGTTGTACTCGTCCTGCGGATCGAGCCGCAGCTTGCTGTGGGGCGGCATGTACATGGTTCGCCCCGTACTTACAGGCTGATGTGGAAGCCGCCGTTGACCCCCAGGTGCTGGCCGGTGATGTAGGAGGCCGCGTCCGACATCAGGAAGCACACCGTCTTCACCACCTCCTCGGGCGTGGACCAGCGGCCCAGCGGAATCTGCGCGAGCATGCCGTCGCGGAATTTCTCGCCGCGCACCACCTCGGTCATCGGGGTCTCGACCACGCCGAAGCAGATCGAGTTGGTGCGGATGTTGTAGCGGCCCCATTCGCGCGCCGCCGTCATCGTGACGCCCAGCATGCCGGCCTTGGCGGCCGCGTAGTTCACCTGGCCGATCGAGCCCTTGCGGCCGGCGTCGGAGGAGATGTTGACGATGGCGCCGCCGCTGCTGTCGCCCGCCTTCGCGCGCGCCACCATGTGGCGGCCCACGGCCTGCAGCCAGTAGAAGGTGCCGGTGAGGTGCACGTCGATCACCTCCTGCCATTGCTGCGGCGTCATCTTCTCGATCATGGCCGGGCGCGTGATGCCGGCGTTGTTCACCAGGCCGTGCACGCCGCCGAAGCGCTCCACGGCCTCGGCGACGGCGCGCGCGGCGAGCTCCGCGTCGGTCACGCTGCCCACCACCTGTTGCACGCGGCCGGCGGGCAGCGCGGACATCGCCGTGCCCAGCGTGTCGGGGTTGAGGTCGAGCGCGACGACGTTGCCGCCGAGCTCCACGGCGAGCGTCGCGATCGCCTTGCCGATGCCCTGCCCGGCGCCGGTCACGACGATGGTGCGGCCTTCGAGATTGACGAGGTTCTGCATAGGTCTCCGTTGGATGATGGATAGAGGTTGAACTGGGGGTATGCGGCGCTGCGGCTCGCTCAGGCGGACGCCATCGCGGCCTTCGCGCGCTCGGCGTCCTGCAGCTGGCGCCAGGCGATCTTTCCGGTCGGCGACTTGGGCAGCTCGCGCACGAACTCGACCAGCCGCGGGTACTTGTAGGCAGCCATCTTCTGCTTCGCCCATTCGATGACGTCGGCCTCGCGCACATGGCCCGCATGCGCCTCGCGCAGCACCACCACCGCCTTCACGGTCTCGCCGCGATAGGGATCGTGCGCGGCGATCACGCAGGCCTCGGCGATGGCCGGGTGCTCGTGCAGCATCGCCTCGACCTCGGCCGGCCAGACCTTGTAGCCCGAGGCATTGACCATGCGCTTGAGCCGGTCGACGATGAAGAAATAGCCGTCCTCGTCGCGCCGCCCGAGGTCGCCGCTGCGCACGAAGCGCCGCCCGTCGATCTCCAGCAGCGCCGCGCGCGTGGCCTGCTCGTTGCGCCAGTAGCCCGCGAACACCTGCGGCCCCGACATCACGATCTCGCCCACCTCGCCGGGCGGCAGCTCGCGCAGGGTCTCGGGGTCGACGACGCGCAGGTCGGTGCCGAACAGCGGCATGCCCAGGCACTGGCGCTTGAAGGCATGCGCGGGGTTGCCCGAGACATGCGCCGTTTCCGACAGCCCGTAGCCCTCGAGGAAGTCGAGCCCGGTCAACTGCTTCAGGCGCTCGCACACGGCCTCGGGCATGCCCGCGCCGCCACCGCCGATGCGGCGCACCGAACTCAGGTCGTACTCGGCCAGCCGCGGGCTCGCGAGGAAGTCGATCACCATGGTCGGCATCGCCGTCCAGTGGCTGACCCGGTGCCGCGCGATCAGCGCCGCGGCCTGGTCGCGGTCCCAGCGCTTCATCAGCACCAGCGTGCCGCCGCCGTAGATGGGCGCGTTCAGCAGGTTCTGCATGCCGGTGATGTGGAAGTACGGCAGCGCCACCAGCTGCACCGAGTGCGGGA
This sequence comes from Variovorax sp. GW821-FHT09B01, assembly GCF_059418345.1. Classification (NCBI taxonomy): domain Bacteria; kingdom Pseudomonadati; phylum Pseudomonadota; class Betaproteobacteria; order Burkholderiales; family Comamonadaceae; genus Variovorax; species Variovorax sp. GW821-FHT09B01. Next base: position 832,469 of record NZ_JBWKPQ010000001.1, read on the forward strand.
CCATGCCCATCCAATGCGCGACCGCGACCGTGCTGGCATTGAGCGTGCGGTGCGTGTGCATGCAGCCCTTGGGCACGCCGGTGGAGCCCGAGCTGTAGAGGATCAGCGCGAGCGCGTCGGGCAGGTGCTCGAGCGGCGCGGCGGGCGCGCCGGCGGCCGCCAGCACCCGGCGCAGGCCGATGGTGCGCGATGCGCCGGATGCCGCATCCGACGACGGCTCGGCGGCTTCCACCAGATCCTCCACCGGCCCCGGGCTGCCGACGATCACCACGCGGCGCAGCCGGTGCGCGCCCGGCACCGCCAGCAGCTCCGCCACGTTGTCGGCGCCGCAGAAGGCCACCACCGCCTCGCTGTCCTCGAGGTAGTGCGGCAGCTCGTCGCGCTTGTTCATCGGGTTGACGGGCACCACCACCGCATTGATCCGCAGGATCGCGAAGTAGGCCGCGATCCAGCCGCGGCCGTTGGGCAGGTAGAGCAGCACGCGGTCGCCCGGGCGCACCGCCAGCTCGTGCTGCAGGAAGGCCGCGATGCGTTCCATCTGCTCGACCAGCGCCGCGTACGACAGGCTGCCGAAATCGTCGACCACCACCGCGCGCTGCGGAGAACGCACGGCCGACACCAGCAGGTTCGCGCACAGGTTGGTGGGTGGAACGTCGATGTCGCGCGGCAGGGTGCGCGGCCAGTGCTTGGAGTCGTGCGGGGTCATGGCTGTCGTCCTTGGTCTTCGCCGGGCCGCGGCATCGCGCGAGAGACAGCGCCGCCGATTTGCCTGTTGATTTATTTTGGTTGAACCAATGATAATCAGGCCGACGACGCAGCGTCAAGGCAGAGCGGCAACGATCCGGCCGGCGCGACGCACCCCGAGCCCGCACCGGGCGATCACACGGAGCCATTGGAATGAGCATCAAGCGACAGGCCTGCATCGCGGGCGCTTTCGAACACCCCACGCGCAAGGCGCCCGACAAGACGGTGCCGCAGCTGCATGCGGAGTGCGCGCGCGGCGCGCTGGCCGACGCCGGCCTGTCGCTGCAGGACGTCGACGGCTACTTCTGCGCGGGCGACGCGCCGGGCCTGGGCCCGCTGAGCATGGTCGACTACCTCGGCCTCAAGGTGCGCCACGTCGACAGCACCGACACCGGCGGTTCCGCCTACCTGGTGCAGGTCTCGCATGCCGCGCAGGCCATCGCCGCGGGCAAGTGCAACGTGGCGCTGATCACGCTCGCGGGACGCCCGCGCACCGAGGCCAGCGGCGTGGGCACCGGCCCGCGCAACGTGACCGCGGCCACGCCCGACGTGGCCTGGGAAATGCCCTATGCGCCGGTCACGGTCAACATGTACGCGCTGGCCGCGGCGCGCCACATGCACGAGTTCGGCACCACCAGCGAACAGCTCGCCTGGATCAAGGTCGCCGCCGCCGCGCATGCGCAGCACAACCCGAACGCGATGCTGCGCGATCCCGTCACGGTGGAGGAGGTGCTGGCCTCGCCGATGATCTCCGACCCGCTGCACAAGCTCGACTGCTGCGTCGTGAGCGACGGCGGCGGCGCGCTGCTGGTGGTGCGCCCCGAGATCGCGCGCTCGCTCGCGCGGCCCGTGGTCAGCGTGCTCGGCGCCGGCGAGACCGTGAAGGGCCAGGCCAATGGCCAGCTCGACCTCACCTACTCGGGCGCCGCCGTCTCGGGCCCGATCGCGTTCGCCGAAGCCGGCGTGACGCCGGCCGACATCCAGTACGCGTCGATCTACGACAGCTTCACCATCACCGTGCTGATGCAGCTCGAGGACCTGGGCTTCTGCCGCAAGGGCGAAGGCGGCCGCTTCGTGGCCGACGGCAACCTGATCTCGGGCGTCGGCAAGCTGCCGTTCAACACCGACGGCGGCGGCCTGTGCAACAACCATCCCGCCAACCGCGGCGGCATCACCAAGGTCATCGAGGCGGTGCGCCAGTTGCGCGGCGAGGCGCATCCGAAGGTGCAGGTCCCCGGCTGCGGCCTCGCGCTCGCGCAGGGCACGGGCGGCCTGCTCGGCTCGCGCCACGGCAGCGCCACCCTGATCCTCGAAAGGAATTGAAGATGAGCACCCCCTACCAGGAACGCGCGCTGGCCGCGCCGATCGTCGACGCCGCCACCGAGGCCTACTGGAACGCCGCGCGCGAAGGCGTGCTGCGCATCAGGCGCTGCACCGCCTGCGCCAAGGTCCACTGGTATCCGCGCGCGCTGTGCCCCTACTGCCTGGGCGACACCGCCTGGGAAGACGCCGGCGGTCTCGGCACGATCTACAGCGTGAGCGTGACCCGCCGCGCCGGCCCGATCCCCTATGCGATCGCCTACGTCACGCTCGACGAAGGGGTGACGATGCTCACCAACATCGTCGATGCCGATCTCGATGCGCTGCGCATCGGCGATCGCGTGAAGGTGTGTTTCAAGCCGGCGGAGGGTGGGTTCGCGGTGCCGATGTTTGCGCCGGCCTGACAGGCGCGGCCCGATCGGGCCGCGCGCGGGTATCGCCGCGGCCTAGTCGGTCCGGATATTGGCTTCGCGGATCACCGAGGTCCACGTCGCATACTCCTCCGCGATCCGCGCCCCGAGCTGCTCGGGCGTGCTGCCGGTAGCCGCCGCCCCGGCGGTCTCGAACTTCTCCTTCACCTCGGGCAGCGCCAGCGACTTCACGATCGCGTCGTTGAGCCGCGCCACCACCTCGCGCGGCGTGCCCGCCGGGGCGAACAGGCCGAACCAGACCTCGGGATTGAAGCCCGGCAAGGTGTTGGCGATCGGCGGCGCGCCGGGCGCGAGCGGCGAAGCCTGCAGCGACGACACGCCGAGCAGGCGCACCCTGCCCTCCTTGATGAAGGCATTCATCTGCGACGAGCTCGTGCTCAGCAGCACCTTCGACTCGCCGGTCAGGATGGCCTGGGTGGTCGGGGCCTGGCCCTTGTAGGGGATGTGGGTCATCTCGACGCCGGCGCGCCGGCTGAAGAGCTCGGTGGCCAGGTGGCCGAAGGAGGCCGGCCCGGCGGTCGCGAAGTCGAGCTTGCGCGGGTTGGCCTTCGCGTAGTCGATCAGCTCCTGCACCGACTTCGCGGGCACCGAGGGATTGATCGCGAGGATCATCGGCTGCAGCGACACCAGCGACACGGGCGCGAAGTCCTTCAGCGGCGCATAGTCGGCCTCCTTCGAGACCTGCGGCGAGATCACCAGGCCGTTGTTGGGGAACAGCAGGGTGTAGCCGTTGGCCGGCGCCTTGGCGACGAACTTGGTGCCCAGCACGGCCGAGGCGCCGGCCTTGTTCTCGATGATCACGGGCTGCTTGAGGAAGCGCTGCATCGGCTCCTGCAGCACGCGCGCGAGCACGTCGGTGGTGCCGCCCGGCGGATAGGGCACGACGATGGTGATCGGGCGGTTCGGGAAATCCGACGACGCGGACTGCGCGATGCCGGCCTGCGGCAGCGCGAGCGCGCCGGCCGCGAGCAACGCCGCCCAGAAGCCCCGGGCCGCGGCGCGCATCGGGCCCTTCGCCTTGCCGGCGACTCCCGGCAGGCGCATCCAGCTGTTCATCATGTCTGTCTCCTTCGTTGTGTGTCTCAGCCGCGCACGTGCAGCGCGCGGCTCTCGCGCAGCGCCGCGATCCGCTCCTCGCCGAGTCCGAGCAGACTGCCCAGCAGCGCGGGGCCGTCGGCACCGAGCTCGGACACGCTGCCGCGCGCATGCGCCGCGGTGCGGGCGAAGCGGAAGGCGGGGTTGGGCACCTGGAACGCGCCGGCGCCGTCGTCGATGGTCTGGAAGGCCTGGCGCTCCACCAGCGGCGGCAGCTTCATCGCCTCGCGCACGGTGAAGTAGCGCGAACACGGCACGCCCGCGGCATTCATCTCGGCCTCGCACTGCGCGGCGCTGCGATCGGCGGCCCAGTCGTCGAGCAGCTGCATCAACGCGCCCCAGTGGTGCTCGCGCTCCTGGCTGGTCGCGAAGCGCGCGTCGGTGATCCATTCGGGATGGCCGGTGCCGCGCGCCAGCGCCTCGAAATTGTTCTGGCTCACGGGCGCGATCAGCAGGAAGCCGTCCTTCGCCTTGGTCGGGCGATAGAGCGGGCGGCGCCGCTCGGCCGGGAACTGCGCCTCCTGGCACTCGTAGACGAGCAGGCCCAGCATCGCGTCCATCAGCGCGAGGTCGATGTGGTCACCCTCGCCGGTGCGCGCGGCGCGGAACAGCGCGCTCTGGATCGCGCCGAAGGCCAGCGAGCCGCCGAGCACGTCGGCCACGAAGATGCCGTTCTTCAGCGGCCGCTCGACGTCGCCCTCCTGGTAGTCGAGGTTGGCCATGTCGTAGCCGCTGGCCGCGTGCAGCACCGGCGCGTAGGCGCTGCGTCCCGACCAGGAACCCTCCTGGCCGAAGCCCGAGATCGAGCAGTACACCAGCCGCGGATTCAGCGCCGCGAGCGTCGCGTAGTCGAGGCCCAGGCGCTGCATCACGCCGGGGCGGTAGTTCTCCACCAGCACGTCGCACTGGCCGACGAGCTCGCGCACCAACGCGACCGCCTCGGGCTTCTTGAGGTCGAGCGCAAGGCTCTTCTTGCCGGCGTTGAGCTGCGCGAAGTAGGTGCTGCGGCCCTGGCGCCGCGGCGGCCGCAGCCGGATGTGGTCGCCCTCGGGCGGCTCCACCTTGATGACCTCGGCGCCGAGGTCGGCCATCAGCCGCGTGCAGTAGGGACCCGACATCATCGCGGTGAAGTCGAGCACGCGCACGCCGTCGAGCACGCCGGGCTTCGCGGCGGTGGGGTTGGCGGTCGGCTCAGCCAAGGTTGCTCTCCGTCACGGCGAGGCCGGCGAGGCGCGAGCCGCCGAGCGCGTCGAGGTAGTCGGCGTGCGCCGCGGCACCGCGCGCATAGCGCGCGAGGTAGGCCTCGAAGGCCGCGTCGTCGACGCTCGCCTTCACGTACTCGCGCAGGTGGCGTTCGTCGGCGCGGTACAGCGTGGGCGAGGCGCTCGGATGGGCACCGTAGGGCGCCTCCACCACCGCGTCGACCATCACGCTCGGCAGCTTGGTCAGGTGGTTCGAGCGGCGGATGGTGTCGGACGATACGATACGGTCCACCGAGACGATCACGTGGCGCGAGGCCTGCGCGAGCATCGCGTCGAAGAACGGCGTGGCGAGGTACTGCACATTGCCGTGCTCGTCGGCCTGCTGCGCATGGAGCAGGCACACGTCGGGCTTGATCGCGGCGGCGGCGAGCATCTTGCGCTCGCCGGGCTTCGAGGGCAGCGGCCAGTAGTGCTCGGGCGTGTGGCGCGGCAGGTCGGTGCCCAGGTCGGGGATCGCGGTCCAGGGCATGTCGCAGATGCCGGCGCGCAAGCCTCCGGCGATGCCGGGCCCGTCGAGTTCGTAGACCTTCAGCGTGCCGGCCTCGGCGCGGCGGCGGAAGTGCGGCGCGAGGCCGAACTGCTCGAAGCTGATGAACACGCAGGCGGTGCTGCGCGCGCAGCCGGCGCCGATCAGCATGTCCGGCGCGATCGAGCCGGGCGCGGGCACCAGGTCGAGATCGCGCGCGCCCTTGCGGATCAGCGCGCGCACCAGCGCCATCGGCTGGGCATTGAAGATCCAGCCGCCCAGGCCGACGCGGTGGCCGTCCTGGATGACCGACACGGCCTCGTCGAGGGTGGTCAGCTTGCTTTTGTTGGAACTCATGGCTCGTCTCTTCAGGGGAACTTGCGGCGCAGGGTGCCGCGCGTGTCGACGCGGGTGCGCAGCAGGCGCAGCTCCTCGGGCTCGGGCATGCGCGTGACGGGCGGCGTGCCCTCGACCACCAGCTCGAAGCCGGTGGCCTTGCGGATCTGCTCGAGCGTCACGCCCGGATGGATCGAGCGCACGCGCATGGCCTTGCTCACGGGCTCGAAGTCGAACACGCCCAGCGGCGACACCACCAGGCGCGGCCCGCCCGGCGGCAGGCCGGCCTCCTCGCGCGAGTTGCCGCCTTCCATGTGGCCGGGCCCGCAGAGGAAGTCGACGCGCGGCACGAAGGCACCGGGATCGTGGCGCGTGAGCGCGACGTAGAAGCGCTTGGCCAGCCCGCACAGCGCGCTGATGCCCACCGTGCCGGGGCCGCGCACCTTGGGCCGGGCCTGGTCGCCGACCACCACCGTGTTGATGTTGCCGAAGCGGTCGACCTGCAGCGCCGACAGGATCGCGAAGTCGAAGAAGTGGATCTTCCAGTCGATGAAATCGATCATGTTCGGCAGGTCCATCCAGGCCTCGGAGGACTCGATGTTCTCCGAGTCGGCCGTAGACAGCAGGTGGTCGCGCACCGGGTTCACCATGCCGCCGGGCCCCGAGATCCACCACAGCCGCGGCGCCTGCATCTCGCGCGCGAGGTTGCAGGCGGCCAGCTGGATGTCGGAGTTGGTGCCGATGATGACCTTCTCGCCATCGGCGAAGTCGCGTGCCAGCAGCACGGCGAGCAGCTCGCCGGTCGACGGCTCGTCGTCGACCGGTGTTCTTTGCTTGATATTTGGTTCAACCATTCATTGATCCTAGGAATCAACCATGGCACTGTCAAGCGGGATTCACCTGCCGGGCGCGCAAGAACGAAGGACCGCGCGCCTTGCGGCGGGCGGTCCCTGGCGGATCGGGCAAAGGGCGGCGGCGCGCGCCGCGTGGCCTCAGCGCGTGGTTTTCGCCGCGCGGGTGGCGGACTTGGCCACGGCCCTCCCGGCCGGTTTCTCGGCCGGCGCCTTGGCCGCGGCCTTGCGCGGCGCGGCCGGCGCGGCGGCCGGAGCTTCCTGCGCGGCGTCCTCCCCCACCTTCGACAGGTAGCTGCGCTGCAGCCGCTTGAGGCTGGACTCCATCTCCGCGGCGGCCGCGTCGGCGTCCTTGGCCGCGAGGTGCTTGAGGAAGCGGCGGCGCGAAGGCAGCACGTAGGCGTTCTCCTCGTGGCCGATCTGGCCGATGAACTCGGCCAGCACGTTGAGCACGCCGTTCATCACGATCACCATGATCGGATTGCCGGTCATGCGCGCGAGGATGCGGTGGAACTCGAGGTTGGTCGCCGCGCGCGCGGGGAAGTCGTCGCGCCGCAGCGCCTCCTCGGCCGCGTCGATGTTGGCGGCCAGCGCCTCGAGGTCGGCGGGCGTGGCGCGCGCGCAGGCCTCGCGCACCAGGATCGACTCGAGCCAGATGCGCGCCTCGGTAAGCTGCGCCGGCTGGATCGCGCCCATGTGGTACATGTCCATCAGGCCGGTGGCGATCGCATCGCCGCTGCGCCCGCTGATGAAAGCGCCGCCGCTGGCGCCCTTCTGCAGCCGGATCAGGCCCGCATGCTCGAGCGAGCGCAGCGCCTCGCGCAGGGTGTTGCGCGACACGCCGAACTGCTCGGACAGCGCGCGCTCCGAAGGCAGCCGCGTACCGACCTTGAGCCGGCCCTGCGACAGCTCGCCGCGGATCTGCTGGGCGATCTCCTCGAAGGCACGCGCGGAACGGATGGGCTGGAACTTGGCGCTCCGTGCGTCGGCCGCGGGCGGCGACGGTTCTTTGGCGTCCATGGGGAATCCTCCGTTGGAAAAACTAAAAGTTGGACCTTTGAGCCAAATGATAAGGGGCGGCGTTGCGCAGGCCGCTGCGGGCCAAGCCCTCGCGGTGGTGCATGTTGCCGGATCTCATTAATGGTTCTACCATTCAATTTTTTCTGAGATCCAGGAGAGATACGCCCATGCCCCCGACCCCCCTTCCCGGCGACGAAGAGCGCGCCCTGCTGCGCGACTCGGTGCGCGGCTTCCTCGAGCGCCACTGGCCGCCCGCCACCGCCGTGCCATGGGCACGCGAACCCGCGCGCGTGCAGGCGCTGTGGCAGCAGCTCGCGGCCCAGGGCCTTGCCGCCTTGGGATCGGATCCCTCCGAGGGCGGCCTGCGCGAGATCGCGCTGGTCATGGAGGAACTGGGCCGCGCGGGTTGCACGCTGCCGCTGCATCACGGCGCGCTGCTGAACCTCGCGGCGCCGCGCACGCCGCAGGGCGAAGAGCCCGCGCTGCTCGCGCTGCAACGCGCCGGCGAGGCGCGCGTGGTGCTGTGCTTCGGGGCCTTCGACGGCGACCGCGGCGCGGGCCAGGCGCGCATCGACGACGACGGCAGGCTCCATGGCGAACTCGCCTTCGTCGAGCATGCCGACAGCGCCACCCATCTCGCGGTAGTCGTGGACGGCCCCGCGCTCGCGCTAGTCGACCTGCGCGCGGTGGGCGTGCGCATCGAGGCCACGCCCGCGATGGGAACGCAGGGGCTGTTCCGCGTCGCGCTGGACGGGATCGCCGCCACCGTCCTGCCCTTTTCCGAAGACAAGCTCGGCGCGCTGCACGCGATGGCCCGCCTCGCGCTGTGCGCGCGCGCCACCGGCGCCGCCGAACGCGCCTTCGAACTCGCCGTGGCCTATGCAGGCGAGCGCCGGCAGTTCGGCCGCCCGATCGGCAGCTTCCAGGCGATCCAGCACAAGCTCGCCGACGGCCACATCGCGTTGCTGGGCGCGCGGCTCACGCAGGCCGGCGCCGCGCGCCAGCACGACCTCGGCGCCGACAACTGGCGCGTGTTCGCCGAAGCAGCCTGCGCGCTGGCCGCGGCGACGCTGCGGCGGGTGTCGCTGGAAACGCAGCACACCTTCGGCGCCATCGGCTACAGCGAGGAGCACGAGGCGCCGCGCCATTTCAAGCAGGTGCACCTCGACGTGCTGCGCCACGGCGGTGGACGCCGTGCGCGCGAGGCGCTGGCCGATCACTTCCTCGGCGAGATGCCGCGCACGCTGCCCGAATACGACCTGGGCCCGGCCGGCAACGCCTTCCGCGAGGAGGTGCGCGCCTGGCTGCGGACGCACTGGTCGGGCGAACGCAAGGCCGCGCACGAGGCGCTGGACTTCAAGGCGCGTGAGTACGACCGCGAGTTCGCGCGCGCGCTCGGGCGCACCGGCTGGATCGGCCTCTCGTGGCCGCAGCGCTTCGGCGGCCAGGCGCGCGGCGCCTTCGAGCAACTGGCCTTCGTCGAGGAGATGGAACGCGCCGAGGCGCCGCGCGTGGGCGCGCCGGTGCAGGCCGCGATGCTGCAGGTGCACGGCAGCGCCGCGCAACAGGCGCGCTACCTGCCCGAGATCCTGCGCGGCGAGGCGATCTACGGCATGGGCTACAGCGAGCCCGACGCGGGCTCCGACCTCGCGTCGATGCGCACCCGCGCGGTACGCGACGGCGACCACTACGTGATCGACGGCCAGAAGATCTGGACCACCACCTACTGGGGCGACTACATGCTGCTGGCCACCCGCACCGACCCCGAGGCGAGCCCGCCGCATGCCGGCCTGAGCCTGTTCATCGTGCCGATGGACACGCCCGGCATCACCATCCGCACCTCGACCACGATGTACGGCGGCAGCTTCGCCAATGTCTTCTACGACGGCGTGCGCGTGCCGGCCGAGGCGATGGTGGGCGAGCTCCACGGCGGCTGGAAGGTGCTGGTCGGGGCACTGGCCACCGAGCGCGGCTTCATCGGCGGCGGCATCGTGATGAAGGTGGCGCATGCCTTCGAGCAGCTGTGCGAGCACCTGCGCGGCGCGACGGGTGCCGACGGCCGGCCGATGCGCCTCGATCCGCTGGTGCGCGAGCGCATCGCCGACCTGGCGGGGCAGATCGAGGCCGGGCGCCGCATGATGATGCACTGCGCCGAGCGTGTCGACGCGGGCGAGACGCCGCTGCACGACGCGGCCGCGAGCAAGGTCTATTCGGGCGAGCTGATGGAGCGCTTCGGCGAGGTGGCGCTCGACCTGCTCGGCATGGAAGGCACGCTCGGCGAGGGCAGCCCCGGTGCGGTACTGCGCGGGCGCATCGAGCAGAACCTGCGCCATGCGCTGATGTGGGTGATCAGCATCGGCACCAACGAGATCCAGCGCAGCCTGATCGCGCAGCGCGGGCTCGGGCTGCCGCGCTGAACGTGCCTCGGGCCGGCGCGGCTCAGCGCGCCGGCTTCTTGCGCTCCATCTCGAGCAGCAGCACGTTCAGGGCGTTGAGGTGCTTGGCCAGCGCGGCGCCGGCCTTGTCCGCATCGCGCTCGCGCATCAGGCGCAGCACCTTGCGGCGCACCTGCACCACGTTGCTGTGCGGCGTCTGCAGCTGCGCGATGAGGCCGCGCAGGATTTCCGACAGGGCGTCGATCAGCATCACGATCACCTCGTTGTGGGTGGCGCGGCCGATCAGGCGATAGAACTCCGTGATCTGGCCGCTGTCGCGCACCGGCCGGCCCTGCTTCACCAGCTCGGCGAAGCGCTCGATGTCGGCCTCGATGGCGGCGAAATCCTCTTCGGTCGCGCGCTCGCAGGCCAGCCGGATCGCCAGCCCGCACAGCAGGATGCGGGCCTCGGTCAGGTCCGACACCGGCACCTGCTTGAGCGCCACCATGTCGCGCACCGCCTGCGTGATGCCCTCGGGATGCGACTGCTTGATGTAGAAGCCGCCGTTGATGCCGGTCACGGCCTCGACCATGCCGGCCATCTCGAGGCTGCGCAGCGCCTCGCGCACGCCGCTGCGGCTCACGCCGAACTGCTCGGACAGCTCGCGCTCGCTGGGCAGGCGGTCGCCGGCGCTCAGCGCGCCCTCCACCACCTGCTGGCGGATCTGGTCGCAAATCGCCTCGAAGGCGCGGCGCATGCGCACGGGCGCGAAGACTGGTGCGGATTCCGACATGGCTCCTTTCCTCCTCTGGATCTCGAACGTCGATGGCTGGATGCCGAGCCGATAGTGTGCCCGTGCCTGCCCTGGCACAGGCTCCAATTGACCATCATCCCTGGTTTCGCTATGGTTCAACCAATTACATCACAAACCATCCGACCAGGAGACAAGCCTCATGACCCACTCCCGCCGCCACGCGCTGGCCACCGGCCTCGGCCTGCTGGGCGCCTCGGCGCTGCCCGCCTTTCCCCTGGCCGCGCGCGCCGCGCCGGGCTATCCCGACAACGTCATCAAGTTCATCATTCCCACGCCGGCCGGCGGCGGGCACGACACGATGATGCGGGTCATCGGCCAGAAGCTCACCGAGTCCTGGGGCCAGCCCTGCATCGTCGAGTCGAGGGCCGGCGCGAGCGGCGCGATCGCGGCCTCCGCGGTGGCGCGCGCCACGCCCGACGGCTACACGCTCGGCGTCGGCTACAGCGCGCTGATCAGCAACCTCGTGCTGCAGCCCGCTCAGCAGCCCTACAAGCTCGCCGACCTCGCGCCCATCAGCATGCTCGCGCTCACGCCCATCGCCATCGGCGTGCGCGAGTCGCTCAACGTCAGGACGCTCGACCAGCTGGTGGCACTCGCCAAGTCCAGGCCCGGCAAGGTCTCGTACGGTTCCTACGGCCCCGGCTCGGGCGGCAACTTCGTGGGAGAGCTGCTGAACATGGCCGCGGGCATCGACACCGTGCACGTGCCCTACAAGGGCGAGGCGCCGGCGCTGCAGGACCTGATCGGCGGCCAGATCGATACCGCGGTGGTGTCGCTGGGCGGGGTATCGCGCTACCCGGGCAAGATCTGCGCGCTGGCGGTCGCGAGCCCGACGCGCTTTCCGCTCTATCCCGACGTGCCCACCTTCGCCGAGGCCGGCTTCCCCGACGTGAACATGCCGGGCTTCGGCGCGCTGTTCGCGCCGGCCTCCACGCCCAAGGCCATCATCGACAAGCTCGATGCCGAGATGGCGCGCATCGTGAAGCTGCCCGACGTGGCGCCCAAGCTGCTCGAGCTGGGCTTCGAGCCCGCCGGCTGGGGCCCGCAGAAGCTCTCGAGCTTCCTGGCCGAGCAGCTGGCGCTGACGCAGAAGCTGGTCGCGACCGGGCGCATCAAGGTCTGAGCGGGCGCCGCATGCGGCGCAGCGGGCCTGGCCTATAGTGCACGCATGACCTTGCCCAGCGGCGAAGCTGCCGACTACGCATCCTTCATCGAGGCGCTCAAGGAGCGTGTCGCGGCGGCCCGCCAGTCCGCGGCCCGAGCGGTCAATCACGGCCTGATCGCCTTGTACTGGGACATCGGCGAAGCCATCCTCCACAAGCAGCAGGCGCAAGCCTGGGGCGAGGCCGTGGTGGAACGCATCGCCCGGGACTTGCGCGCGGCCTTCCCCGGCACCCAAGGCTTCTCGGCGCGCAATGTCTGGGACATGCGGCGCATGGTCGAGGCCTACAGCGAGCCCGGATTTCTGCGACAGCTTGTCGCAGAAAGTTCCAAGAGCACGAACTCGGGACGCAATACCCACCGACTCAGCGCCGCACGAAAAGCCATGCTGTTCGGCGGCAACGACTCTCTGCGACAGCTCGTCGCAGAAATCCCCTGGGGTCATCACCTGCAGATTCTGGGCAAGACCGCCGACCCGGCACAGCGCCTCTACTACCTGCGCGCCAGCGCCGCGCTGGGCTGGAGCCGCAACGTCCTGCTCAACCAGATCAAGGCCGGCGCCTGGGAACGCTCGCGCGCGGAGGGCAAGAGCCACAATTTCCCGCGGGTGCTGCCGCCCGCCATGGCCGAGCAGGCCGAGGAGGTCCTCAAGAGCAGCTACAGCCTCGAGTTCCTGGGCATCCGCCAGGCGGTGAAGGAACGCGAGCTGGAAACCCGGCTCCTCGACAGGCTGCGCGACTTCATCCTCGAACTGGGCTACGGCTTCTGCTTCATCGGCCGCCAGCACCGCCTCGTGCTGGGACGCAAGGAATACTTCATCGACCTGCTCTTCTACCACCGCTTCCTCAAGGCCCTGGTCGCCGTGGAACTGAAGGTCGGCTCCTTCGAACCCGAGTACGCGGGCAAGATGGACTTCTATCTCAACCTGCTCAACGACAGGGAGCGCGCGCCCGGCGACGCTCCGTCGATCGGCATCATCCTGTGCGCCGAGAAGGACAACCTGGAGGTCGAGTTCGCCTTGCGCAGCAAGACCAATCCTATCGGCGTGGCGGAGTACCAGTTGCAGGCCGCCCTGCCGGCGGAATTGCGCGGCAAGCTGCCTTCGGTGCGCCAGCTCCAACAGGTGGTGCGCGGTGCGCTGCCGCCTCCGGTCGCGACACAGAAGCGACGCGGCAAAGACTGAGCGCCCCCGCCAGTTCGCTACGAGGTCACTCCTCGACCCAGCGCGCGGCGTCGCCGACGGCCGCGCGCGAGGTGCGGAAACCGTTGGCCGGGCGCGCCGCGAGCGGGCCGGCACATGCATCTATATGATTTGCCTCGCCCGCCGCCGATCGCCCCGCGCTTGAATCCCAGCAATCCCACCGCCCCGAACGCAGCCTCGCTCTGGAGTCCGCTCGCCCAGCCCGCCTTCCGCGGGCTCTGGGGTGCCGGCAGCCTGTTCTTCGTCGGCAATGCGATGCAGAACATGGCGGCCTCGTGGCTGATGATCGAGCTCACGGCCTCGTCCTTCCTCTCGGCGCTGGTCCAGACCGCTTCCTTCCTGCCGATGTTCCTGCTGTCGCTGCCCGCCGGGGTGCTGGCCGACACCATCGACCGCCGGCGACTGATGCTGCGCATCCAGGGCGTCTACGGACTCGCCGCGCTGACGCTCACGCTGCTCGCGCTGGCCGGCTGGATCGGCCCGGGCGGGCTGCTGTTCTTCACCTTCCTGCTCGGCGTGTGCACGGCGCTGCAGTCGCCCTCGTGGAACTCCGCCGTCAGCGACACGGTGGCGCGCACCGAGCTGCCGCTGGCCATCACGCTGGTGTCGATGACCTTCAACGGCGCGCGCGCCGTCGGCCCCGGGCTCGCGGGCGTGCTGTTCGCGCTGACCGGCGGCGCCGCCGTGTTCGCGGTCGCGGTGCTGACCGCCTTCGGCATGAGCTGGGCCACGCGGCGCTGGCCGCCGCGGCCGCCCTCGCCCGGGCGCCTGCCGGCCGAGCGGCTGTGGGGCGGCATGCTCAGCGCGCTGCGCTATGCGCGCCATTCGCCCGCGATCTTCGCGCAGCTGGTGCGCACGGCCGGCTTCAGCGGGCTCGGCTCGGCCCTGTGGGCCCTGTTGCCGGTGATCGCGCAGCAGCGGCTCGGGCTGGGCGCGGCGGGCTACGGCCTGCTGATGGCCTGCCTCGGCACGGGCGCCGTCGCCGCCGGCTTCTTCGTCGGGCGCATCCGTTCGCGCTTCTCGCTCGATGCGCTGGCCGCCGGCTGCTGCCTCGTGTTCTCGGGCGCGATGCTGGTGGGCGCGCTCTCGACCTGGCGGCCGCTTGTGTGCGCCAGCTTCGTGCTCGGCGGCGCGGCCTGGATGACGATGATGTCGACCTTCAACGCCGCCACCCAGACCAGCGCGCCGGCCTGGGTACGCGCACGCGCCGCGTCGATGCACACGCTGTGCTCGCTCGGCGCCTTCGCGCTCGGCTCCGCGCTGTGGGGCGCGATGTCCTCGCTGATCGGGCTGAGCGCGGCGCTGTGCCTGTCGGCCGCGGGCATGCTCGCGAGCATCGCGCTGGCGCGGCCGTATCCGCTGCGCATGGGCGCGGACGACGAGGTCACGCTGGCGCCGCTGCACGAGGAGTTCTCGGTGCAGCACGAGCCCGAGTTCGAGGCCGGGCCGGTCGCCGTCGAGGTGGTCTACCGCATCCGCGATGCCGATGCGCGACGCTTCCTCGACGCGGTGCAGCAGCTCGCGGTGCCGCGCAAGCGCGACGGCGCCACCTTCTGGCGCGTCTACCGCGACCTCGACGACCCGAGCCGCTACGTCGAACGCTTCATCGTCACCTCGTGGGCCGACTACCTGCGCCAGCGCGCGCGGGCCACCGTCGCGCGCCACGAGCTGGAGGCGCTCGCGCGCAGCTTCCAGGTGCCGGAGGAGCCGGTGCTCACGCGCCACTACCTGGCCGAACGCAGCCCCTGAGCGCGGGCCGCGCCACCATCCAGATCAGTCCTCGACCCAGCGCGCGGCGTCGCCGACGGTAGCGCGCGAGGTGCGGAAACCGTTGGCCGGGTGCGCCGGGTCCTCGTAGCCGAAGGAGATCCCGCAGACCACCTGGCGGTCGTCCGGGATGTCGAACCAGCGGTGCAGGAACTTCGCGCGCGAGGCCAGCGCGGCCTGCGCGATGCTCGCCACGCCGCGGCTGCGCGCGGCCAGCATGAAGTTCGACACGTAGGCGCCGCAGTCCAGCGCGCCATAGGCGCCGAGCGCGGCATCGGTGTGGATCAGCGCCACGTGCGGCGCGCCGAAGAACGAGAAGTTCTGAAGCCCCTGGCGCGCCGAGGCCTCGCGGTCGCCGTGGGCGATGCCCACGCTGTCGTAGAGCTGGAAGCCGCATTCGCGGCGGCGCTCGCGGTAGACGCCGCGGTATTCGGCGGGCGGCGCGATCTCGAAACCCTGGTCGACCAGCGCCTCGGGCGTGGCCATCGCCGCGCGCAGGCGCTCGGTGGCGGCCGCGCCGGTCACGACCACCTGCCAGGGCTGCGAGTTGCACCACGAGGCCGTGCGCTGGGCGGCGCGCAGGATCGCGTCGATGACGTCGCGCGGCACCGGGTCGGCGAGATAGCCGCGGCAGCTGTAGCGCGCGTCGAGCACGGTGTCGAGGGCCGCGGCGAGATCCGGCGCGGGAACGGGCGGGGAAGTGGTCATGGCTCGGGCAACGGGATGAGGACGAGGGAGCCTAACCGTGCCGGCGCGCTCGCGCTGGCGACGCGGCGAAAGACATGCGCGACGGCGGCCACCTAGTTCGCGCCAGCGATATATGGTTGATCCATTCACAAGGTTATTGAGACAAAAGCTTTGCATCGCGCGGGCTCGAATTTAGCATTGGTCCTACCAATCTGGTCATCCAAGGTGGTCCACCACGCCGGATGGCCCTGCCCCACAAGGAAAACCGCAGCCATGCTCTCGCAAGAAGACAACGAAACCCTCGTGCGCGTCGGCGCCGGCTCGCCCATGGGCGAGCTGATGCGCCTCTACTGGATCCCCTTCCTGCCCAGCCGCGACCTCGAGACCGACGGCCAGCCGCAGCGCGTGCGCCTGCTCGGCGAGGAACTGATCGCGTTCCGCGACAGCGAGGGCCGCGTCGGCCTGATCGACCATGCCTGCCCGCACCGCGGCGCGCCGCTGGTGTTCGGCCGCAACGAGGACTGCGGCGTGCGCTGCATCTACCACGGCTGGAAGTTCGGCGTCGACGGCCGCGTGCAGGACACGCCGGCCGAGCCCGCACAGAGCCGGCTCAAGGACACGGTCACGATCAAGAACTACCCCTGCCGCGAGCGCAACGGCATCGTCTGGACCTACATGGGGCCCGATCGCGAGAACCCGCCGCCGCTGCCGAACCTCGAGTGGAACCTCGTGCCCGAGGAGAACGTGTACGTGAGCTTCCGCGTGCAGGAATGCAATTGGCTGCAGGCCGTGGAAGGCGAGATCGACTCGGCCCACGCGCCGATCCTGCACGGGCGCATCGACCAGCAGGGCGCGATCAGCGACTGGACCGCGAAGAAGGACCTGCGTCCCACCTTCGAATGCAAGCGCCAGGACTTCGGCATGAGCGTGGCCTCCAAGCGCGTGCTCGACGAGAACACGCACTACTGGCGCGTCAACCAGTTCCTGCTGCCCTTCTACACGCTGGTGCCGCCGCAGTCGAACTACCCCGAGCTCAGCGGCCACGCCTGGGTGCCGCTGGACGACCACCACACGCTGTGCATCATGTTCTCGTACACGCCGGCGCAGAAGTTCTACGAGAAGACGCGCAAGCTGTTCGACAACGGCCACGGCGGCCGCGAGACCGGCCACCCGAGCATCAACGCCTATGCGCCGCGCCCGGCCACCGAGCCCTTCGCGAAGTACTGGACCCGGTTCAACCTGCAGAGCGCCTTCCTCTTCAACTACGACGCGCAGACCAAGACCTGGTTCTCGGGCCTGCCCGGCCTGTGGGTGCAGGACGCGGCCTGCCAGTCGGGCGTGGCGCCGATCTACGACCGCTCGAAGGAGCACCTGGGCATGAGCGACACCGGCATCGCGATGACGCGGCGCCTGCTGCTCGAGACGGTGCGCAACCTGTCGGTGCGCCAGCAGCGCCCGCCGCGCATCGAGGACCCCGACCTGCCGATGGTGCGCGCGGTGTCGCTCACGCTGCCGGCCGGCGAGGCCTGGAGCGAATCGGGCCGCGAGCTGATGACCGCGCGCCTGGGCGCCGACTTCGGCTACACGCCATGAGCCTGGGCAACCCCGCGCCGCTGGACCTGTGCCTGCGCCAGATCCGGCTGGAGGCACGCGGCATCGCGTCGTACGAGTTCGTGTCGGCCGACGGCCGGCCGCTGCCGCCGTTCACGGCCGGCGCGCACATCGACCTGCACCTGCCGCGCGAGATGATCCGCAGCTATTCGCTGCTCAACGCGCCCTCGGACGCCGCGCGCTACGTGGTGGCGGTGCAGCGCGACGCGCAGGGCCGCGGCGGCTCGGCCTGGATGCATGCGCATCCGCGCGTGGGCGATCGCTTGCGCGCCAGCCTGCCCGGCAACGACTTCGCGCTGGCCGAGGAGGCCGCGCACTCGGTCTTCATCGCCGGCGGCATCGGCATCACGCCGATCCTGTCGATGCTGCACCGGCTCGAGGAACTGGGCCGGCGCTGGCAGCTGCACTACGCGGGCCGCTCGCCCGAGGAAACCGCCTTCGCCGACACGCTGCGCGCCATGCAGGGCGGACGCGGCCACGGAGAGGTGGAGTTCTGCTTCGGTTCCTCGCGTGCCGAGCGGCTGGACATCGCGGCCATCGTGCGCAACGCGCCGGCCGGCGCGCACCTGTACTGCTGCGGCCCGTCGCGCATGATCGATGCCTTCGTCGAGGCCTGCGCCGGCCGGCCCGCGCACACGGTGCACTTCGAGCGCTTCGCCGCCGGCAGCGCTGCCGCCACCGAGGGCGGCTACGAGGTGGTGCTCGAGCGCAGCGGCCAGCGCCTCGCGGTGGCGCCGGGCAAGACCATCCTCGACACGCTGCTCGACAACGCCATCGACGTGCCCTATGCCTGCAGCGCGGGCGTGTGCGGCACCTGCCGCACGCGCGTGATCGCGGGCGAGCCCGACCATCGCGACGACTACCTGGATGCGCAGGAGAAGCAGTCGAACGAGGCGATCATGATCTGCTGCTCGGGCTCGCGCTCGAAGACGCTGGTCCTGGACCTCTGAGCACGGGAGCAGTCCATGACGACCCGGCTCGACACCACGGCGGAACCGCAGGAGGCCAGTGCCTCCAACGCGGCGGGCGCGGGCCATGGCGCCATCGCCGGCATCCTCGCCTACCTGCGCGACCGGCGGCTGCAACCGGGCGACCGGCTGCCCTCCGAGCGCGACCTCGCCGAGCGCCTCGGCGTCGGCCGCAACGCGGTGCGCGAGGCGCTGGCCACGCTGGTCACGCTGCGCATCGTCGAGTCGCGGCCCAACTCGGGCATCTACCTGCGGCACGTCGAGCGCGAAGGCAGCTTCGAGGCGCTGGTGATGCTCACCGACATGGGCGCCGTGCCCACGCCGGTGGAAGTGGCCGAGACGATGGAGGTGCGCGGCCACCTCGAGGTGCTGGCCGCGGGCCTGGCCTGCCAGCGCCGCACCGAGGCCGACCTGGCGCGCATGGAAGCCGTGCTGCAGCGCACCGAGCAGGTGCTGGCCGAGGGCGGCAACATCGCCGCGGCCGACACCGAGTTCCACGTCGCGCTGGTCGATGCCACCCACAACTCGGTGCTGGTGCGCGTGCTGCATGCCTTCTACCGCTTCACCGGCCGGCGCCGCGAGGCGATGTTCGCCGACACGGTGCAGGGCCGCGCCTCGCTGCTCGACCACCGCCGCCTGCTCGGCCACATCCGCGCGCGCGACGCGGCCAAGGCGCAGCTGCTGATCCTGCGCCACATGGACCGCGCGCGCAGCTACTGGTCGAGCGTGCTCGGCGCCACGGATTGACACGACACCCACGAACCCAAGGAGACCCCCGATGACGACCACTTCCCTCCACCGCCGCGCGCTGCTGGGCGCGGCCTGCGCCGCGCTCGCGCTCGGCGCCCTGCCCGCCTGGGCACAGGGCGGCTACCCGAACAAGCCGATCCGCATGATCGTGCCCTATGCGGCCGGCGGCAGCACCGACCAGCTCGCGCGCGCCATCCAGCAGTCGATGAGCGAGACGCTGGGCCAGACCGTGATCGTCGAGAACAAGCCCGGCGCGGGCGGCACCATCGGCACCGACTACGTGGCCAAGGCCGCGCCCGACGGCTACACGCTGGTGTTCGGCAACACCGGCCCGAACGCGGTGGTCTCGCTGATGCGCAAGGTGCCCTACGACGAGCTCAAGGACCTGCGCCCGATCTCCACCGTCGCGATCACGCCGATGATCCTGGCCGTGCCCGCCGACAGCCCGGCGAAGACGCTGAAGGACTTTCTCGCCTATGCGAAGAAGAACGGCAACGCGCTCAACGTCGGCTCGGTCGGCAACGGCTCGCTGTCGCACCTGACGGCCGAGTACTTCAACGAGGCCGCGGGCCTGCGCATGCAGCACATCCCCTACAACGGCGGCGCGCCGATGATGACCGCCTTCGCCGGCGGCCAGCTGCAGGCCGCCTTCGTGACCGGCCTGGACGGCGCCACGCTGGTGAGCTCGGGCCGGGTGCGCTACCTGGCCGTGGGCACGCCCAAGGCCACCGAGACCGTGCCGGGCCTGCAGGCCATCGCCGACGAGGTGCCGGGCTTCCGCAGCTCGGCCTGGTTCGGCGTGCTCGCACCGAAGGACACGCCCGACGAGATCGTCACGAAGCTGCACGACGCGATCGTGACCGCGGTGGCGCGGCCCGAGGTGCGCAAAATGTTCTCGGCGCGCAACGTCGAGGCGCGCAGCAGCACGCCGCAGGAGCTCGAGAAGCTCATCCGCGACGAGATGGGCCAGTGGGGCCCGGTCGTGCGCAAGGCCAACATCCAGATGTGAGAACCGCCTCCATGCTTGAAAACCTGGAATCCGATTTCCCCGAGCACCAACCGCGCCCCGCGGGCGCGCCGCAGGCGCTGGCCGGCATCAAGGTGGTGGACTTCACCCACTTCATCGCCGGCCCCTTCGCCACCATGATCCTGGCCGACATGGGCGCCGACGTGATCAAGATCGAGGCGCCCGGGCGCGGCGACGACTTCCGCCAATACCCGCCGGTGCACCCCGAGCTCGCGCAGGGCGCGCCCTTCCTCTGGTCGAACCGCAACAAGCGCAGCGTAGCGCTGGACCTGAAGACGCCCGAGGGCCTGGAGGTGGCGCGCGCACTGATCGCGAGCGCCGACGTCGTGGTCGAGAACTTCTCCACCGGCGTGATGGAGCGCTTCGGACTCGACTACGAGAGCTGCCGCAAGGCCAACCCCGAGCTCGTCTACTGCTCGGTGTCGGCCTACGGCCGCGAGGGCGCCTTCGCCGACCGCCTGGGCTTCGATCCGATCGCGCAGGCCGAGAGCGGCTTCGTCTCGATGAACGGCTATGCCGACCGACAGGGCGTGCGCGCGCTGTCGCCGGTGATGGACATCAGCACCGCGATGATGGCGGCCAACGCGATCCTCGGCGCGCTGGTGGCGCGCGAGCGCACGGGCCGCGGGCAGGCGGTGGAAGTGGCGCTGTTCGACAACGCGGTGCTGATGACCGGCTATGCGACGCTGCAGCACGTGTTCAGCGGCGCCGAGCCGCAGCGCCACGGCAACACCAGCCCCGACACCTGCCCCTCGGGCGTGTTCGAGGCCCAGGACGGCTCGTTCTACATCAACTGCGGCAACAACAAGATCTTCCAGCGCCTGATGACGCAGGTGCTCGAACGGCCCGACGTGGCCGCCGACCCGGCCTACGCCAGCGGCCGCGAGCGCTCGCAGCGGCGCGAGGTGCTGTTCGCGCTGCTCGGCGAGGCCTTCGCGAAGCAGCCCTGGTCGCATTGGCAGTCGCGCATGCGCGCGGCCGGCGTGCCCTGCGGCCAGGTGCGCTCGGTCGGCGAGGCCATCCGCTCGCCCGAGGCGCGCGAACGCCGACTGGTGACGCGCATCCCGCATCCGCAGGTGGGCTGGGTGCCGAACATGGCGCTGCCGATCCGCTACTCGCGCACGCCGATCGCCGACCCGGTGGCCGCGCCCACCGTCGGCCAGCACACGCAGGAAGTGCTGCGCGAGGCGCTGGGCTACGACGAGCAGCGCTTCGCGGCGCTCGCGCGCGCCGGAGCCTTCGGTCCGCCCGCCGAGCGGCACGAACCCGCCGGCACGCCGGCATGACCAGCCGCACGCTGCGCGGCCGGGTCGCCGTGGTCGGCATCGGCGAGACCGCCTACTACCGCCACGGCCAGTCGCCCGACGCGGAGTTCAAGCTCGCGCTCAAGGCCATCCTCGCCGCCTGCGCCGACGCGGGCCTCGATCCGCGCGAGATCGACGGCTTCGCCTCGTACAGCGACGACCGCAGCGAGGCCTCGCGGCTGGCGGCCGCGCTGGGCATCCATCGCCTGCGCTCGGCCACCATGCAGTGGGGCGGCGGTGGTGGCGGCTGCGCGGCGGCCGTGGCCAACGGCGCGGCCGCCATCGCGGCCGGGCTGGCCGACTGCGTGGTCGTGTTCCGCGCACTCGCGCAAGGGCAGCACGGGCGCTTCGGCCAGGTCGGCGGTATCGACACCATCTCCGGCGAGAAGGCCTACCTCATGCCCCATGGCGTGCTCTCTCCGCCGCAACGCTTCGCGATGCGCGTGCGGCGCTTCATGCACGAGCACGGCGTGCGGCAGGAGGCGCTGCGCGCCATCGCGCTCGCCTCCTACCACCATGCGCAGGCCAATCCGCGCGCCGTGATGCACGGCAAGCCGCTCGACGCCGCGAAGTACGACGCCTCGCGCTGGATCGCCGAGCCCTTCCACCTGTACGACTGCTGCATGGAGAACGACGGCGCCGCCGCGATCGTGCTGGTGGCGGCCGAGCGCGCGAAGGACTTCGCGCACAAGCCCGCCTACCTGCTCGGCGCGGCCTCGGGCTCGGGCTTTCGCGCCGGCGCCCATCCGCACAACGCGCCGCGCTATGCGAGCGCGGGCTTCGACACCGTGGCGCCCGATCTCTATGCCATGGCCGGCATCGCGCCGGCCGACGTGGGCGTGGTGCAGAGCTACGAGAACTTCACCGGCGGCGTGGCGATGGCGCTGGCCGAGCACGGCTTCTTCCAGCCCGGCGAGGCCAACGACTTCCTCACGCTAGAGAACCTCGTCGCCCCCACGGGCCGGCTGCCGCTGAACACCAGCGGCGGCAACCTCGCCGAGTGCTACATGCATGGCTTCGAGCTGGTGCTCGAGGCGGTGCGCCAGGTGCGCGGCAGCTCGACCAGCCAGGCGGCGCGCAGCGATGTGGCGCTGGTGATCGGCGGCCCCATGGTCACGCCCGCGAGCGACCTGCTGCTGGCATCGGAGAACGTGCTGTGAACGACACGAACGACGAGAAACGCTACCTGCCCGCGGGCCTGCCGATCCCCGTGTCGGAGCCCGATGGATTGTCCGAACCCTATTGGCAAGGCCTGCGCGAGAGCGTCTTGCGCGTGCAGCGCTGCACGCACTGCGGCACCTGGCAGTTCGGCCCCGAGTGGATCTGCCACCGCTGCCATGTCTTCGATCCCGCCTGGGTCGAAGTCGCGCCGCGCGGCCGCATCTACAGCTGGGAGCGCGTGTGGCATCCGGCGCATGCGGCGCTCAAGGACCATGGCGCCTACCTCGTGGTGCTGGTCGAGCTGCCCGGAGCCGGCAACGTGCGCATGGTCGGCAACCTGCTCGGCGATCCGATGCAGGCGGTGGAGATCGGCGCCGAGGTCGAGGGCGTGTTCGAACACCATCCGGATGCGCAGCCGCCGTACGCGCTGCTGCAGTGGCGGCGTGCCTGAGTCCGCGCGCACCGAAGGCCTGGAAGGCTATACCTGCGACCTGCTCGTGATCGGCGCCGGCGCGGGCGGCATGAGCGCCGCGCTCGCGGGCGCGCTCATGGGCCTCGACGTGGTGCTGTGCGAAGCCGGTGAGCAGGTCGGCGGCACCACCGCCACCTCGGCCGGCACGCTGTGGGTGCCCGGCAATGCGCAGGGCGCGGCCGCGGGCTTCGCCGACTCGGCCGCCGAGGCCGCGCGCTATCTCGATGCGATCCTCGGCGCCGACGATCCGCGCGGGCTGCGCGCCGCCTATCTCTCGAGCGCTCCCGAGGCGATCGCCTTCCTCGAAGCGCATTCGGAACTGCGCTTCGCCTCGGCCGGCCGCCATCCCGACTATCTCGAACTGCCCGGCGCAGCCGTGGCGGGACGCGCGCTTTCGCCGCTGCCCTTCGACGGCCGGCGCCTGGGCCGCGACTTCGAGCGCATCCGCGCACCGATGCCGGAGTTCATGGTGCTCGGCGGGATGATGGCCAACAAGGCCGACGTGCAGGCCCTGGCCTACCGCTGGCGCAGCGTCGCGAACTTCCGCCATGCCGCGTGGCTGGTGCTGCGCCATGCGCGCGACCGGCTCACGCATGCGCGCGGCACGCGCCTAGTGCTGGGCAATGCGCTCGTCGCGCGGCTGTACTTCAGCCTGCGCCAGGCCGGTGTGCCGGTGCGCTTCAGCATGCGGCTGCGGCAACTCGATATCTCGGCGGGCCGCGTCACGGGCGGCGTGTTCGACCACGAGGGATCGACGCGGCGCATCGCGAGCCGCCTCGGCGTGGTGCTCGCCACCGGCGGCGTCGGCCATCATGCGGCGTTGCGGGCCCAGCTCGCGCCGGCCGGCGTGTCGCCGCGCACGCTGCGGCCGCAGTCCTTCGAAGGCAACCGCGGCGAGGGCCTCGATGCCGCGCTGCGGGCCGGGGCGCGGCTCGAACGCCATCGGGGCGACTTCTTCTGGCAACCCGTCTCGCTGGCGCCGCGCCCCGGTGGCGAACCCGGGCTCTTTCCACACCTGTACCTCGACCGCGCCAAGCCCGGGCTGATCGCGGTCGATGCCGACGGGCACCGCTTCGTCGACGAGAGCGCCTCGTACCACCACTTCGTCGAGGCCCTGCTCGCGCGCGTGCGCCCCGGTGCATCGACGCCACCGGCCTGGCTGGTCTGCGATGCGGCCTTCGTGCGCGCCTACGGCCTCGGCATGATCCCGCCCGGCACGCGCGCGAGCGCGCTGCGGCGGCACGAGGCATCGGGCTATCTCGTGCTCGCTCACGACATCGACGCACTGGCCACACGGCTGGGCATCGATGCGCGCACGCTGGCAGCCACCATCGCGCGCCACAACCGCCATGCCGAAGCCGGCGAGGACCCGGACTTCGGCAAGGGCAGCACCGAGCTCGGCCGCTTCAACGGCGATGCGGCGCATGCGCCCAACCCCTGCCTCGGCCCGATCGCGCAAGCGCCGTTCTGCGCGCTGGCGGTCTGGCCCGGTGAAGCCGCATCGAGCGCGGGCCTGGCCACCGATACCGACGGGGCCGTGCTCGACACGAACGGGCAGCCCATCGCGGGCCTCTACGCCTGCGGCAACGACATGGCCTCGATCATGCGCGGCGCCTATCCGGGGCCGGGCATCACGCTCGGGCCCGCGATCGTGTTCGGCTGGCGCATCGCGCGGCATGTGGCACGACGCAACCCCCACACACCTTCCTCCCCACGATGAATCCCACCTCCACTCCCCACGAGGCCAGCGGCCCGCTCGCCGGCCTGCGCGTGGTCGAATTCGCCGGCCTCGGGCCCGCGCCCTTCGCCTGCATGCTGCTGTCGGACATGGGCGCCGACGTGATCACCATCGACCGCCCCGCGCGCCGCCTCGGCGACCGCAGCGACATCACGGGCCGCGGCCGCACCGTGGTGCTGGCCGACCTCAAGGACCCCGGCTCGCGCGAGGAGGTGCTGGGCCTGCTGGCACGCGCCGACGTGCTGGTCGAGGGCTTCCGGCCCGGCGTGATGGAACGCCTGGGCCTGGGCCCCGACGAGGCGCTGCGGCGCAATCCACGGCTGGTCTACGGCCGCATGACGGGCTGGGGCCAGCACGGCCCGCTCGCGCAGGCCGCGGGCCACGACATCAACTACATCGCGCTGACCGGCGCGCTGCATGCCATCGGCCCGGCCGGCGGCGCGCCGATGCCGCCGCTGAACCTCGTGGGCGACTACGGCGGCGGCAGCCTCTACCTCGTCGTCGGCCTCCTGGCCGCGCTGCTCGAAAGCCGGCGCTCGGGGCAGGGCCAGGTGGTCGACGCGGCCATCGTCGACGGCGTGAACTCGCTGATGAGCCTGTTCGCCACCAGCGCGATGCGCGGCACCTTCTCCGAGGAACGCGGCACCAATGCGCTCGACGGCGGCGCTCCCTACTACGGCAGCTACGCCACCGGCGACGGCCGCCATGTCTGCATCGGGCCGATCGAGCCGCAGTTCTTCGCCGAGCTGTGCGAGCGCCTGGGCGTCGATCCCGCGCTGCGCGACGCGCAGCACGACCGCGCGTGCTGGCCCGCGCTGCGCGCCGAGTTCGAGCAGCTGTTCCGCACCCGCGGCCGCGACGAATGGACCGCGCTGTTCGACGGCAGCGATGCCTGCGTCGCGCCCGTGCTCGCGCTGAGCGAGGCGCCCGCGCATCCGCACAACAGTGCGCGCGAGGCCTTCGTCGATGTCGAAGGGGTGCGGCAGCCGGCACCAGCGCCGCGTTTCTCGCGCACGCCGTCGCGCGTTCAGGGTCCGGCCGCGTGCGAGGCGACGCCGGCCGCGGACGTGCTGGCGCGCTGGGGCTGAGCGGACCCGCGGCGCTTCAACCCTCGCCAAGCCAGGCAAGCAGGTCCGCCACCGGATCGATCACCTGCCGCATGCCGGCATCGCGCAGGCCCGCGGCGAGCCCGATACCGACCACGCCGACCACGAAAACCGGCTGCCGCCCGCCGAAGCCCTCGCAGCGTTCGCGCAACGCATCCAGCGCGATCTCGGGCTGCGCGGCGATGACGGCCGGCGCGAGATCGATCACCTGCCAGCCGTCGATCACGCACGCATGGCCGGTCGCCTCGAAGGCTGCCTCATAGAGCGCCGTCATTCCGCGGTCGAAGGTCACGATGTCGAGCCGATGCCCGAGCTTCCGGTGCAGCGCCAGCACGCTGCGCGTGAAACCATGGGCCGCATCGCCGAAGCGCTCGCGCACGATCTCGTAGCCCGTGTCGACCGACGACATGGCCACCACCCGGTCGAAGCCTTCGCTCAGGCCCGGCAATGCACGCGCCAGCGCCGCCTCGGCCCGCACGTTGTCGGCGGCTGAGCCGATGATCCGTGGCGCCGCCTCGACCTCGGCGGCGGCCCAGGACCCGGACGGCCAGCCGCCACGCGCGATGTGGCGCCGCAGCGTGGCCGTGATCTCGCGGCTCGAGTTCGGATTGAGGAACAGCGTCCTCGCCGTCATGGCGTGGCCGGAAAGCGATGCCGCCAGAACTGCGCGATGTCGCGCCGGCGGCAGAACCAGACATCGGGGAATTCGGAGGCCGCGAGCAGGAACTCGCGCAGCGCCTCCGCGCGCCCGGGCCGCCCGGCCAGGCGCAAGTGCAGGCCGATCGACATCATCGACGCCTGCCGGCGGCCTTCGCGCCGCAGGCAGGCGAGCGTGCGCCGCAGGTGGTCGGTGAAGTCGTCGGGCGTGTCGAAACCCGGCGCCGAGGCGAAGCGCATGTCGTTGCAGTCGAAGCTGTAGGGCAGAACCAGATGCGGCTTGTCGCCGACCCGCGTCCAGTACGGCAGGTCGTCGTTGTAGGCGTCCGAGTCGTACTGCAGTCCCTGCTCGACGGCCAGCATGCGCGTGCGCGGGCTGACGCGGCCGGTGTACCAGCCGACCGGGCGTTCGCCGCACAGGCGTTCGAGCACGTCGAGCGAACGGGCCATGTGCGCGCGCTCGGTCGCCTCGGGCACCTCGTCGTAGTCGATCCATCGCGCGCCGTGCGAGACCACCTCGTGCCCGGCCTCGACGATCGATCGCGCGGCCTCGGGATGCTTCTCGAGCGCGCCCGACACCGCGAAGTAGGTGGCTGGTACCCGACACTCGGCGAGCAGGTCGAGGATGCGCCAATGGCCGGCCCGGCTGCCGTATTCGTAGTGCGACTCCACCACCAGGTTGCGGCGCCCGGCGCGCGCCGTCGCGCCCGACACGTCGCTGTTGAGCACCTCCGAAAAGGTATCGCCCTCGAGCACGCAGTTCTCCGCGCCCTCCTCGTAGTTGACGACCACGCTGAGCGCGACGCGACGCCCGCCCGGCCATTCGAAGTCGGGACGCGCGCGCCCGTAACCGATGAAGTCGCGGACCGCCTCGCTCATCGCTGCACCTTCGCCTTCGCCACGCAGACCCCGATCAGCAGCAGGCCGAGGGTGCAGTAGATCGAGATCGACAGCGGGCTGTCGAAACGGTCGAGCAGCCAGACGCAGATGCTGGGTGCGAGCGCGCCGCCGAACACGCCCGCGAGCTGGAAGCCCAGCGATGCACCCGTGCACCGCACCCTGGACTCGAACATGTCGGGAATGAAGGCCGCGAGCGGCGCCCACAGCGAGGCCTGGCAGACCATGCCGATCACCGAGGCGAGCACCACCAGCGAGGGATTGCGCGTCTCCAGCAGCGGAAAGTAGGCGAACGACCAGACGATCGAGGCGGCCACGCCGAGCAGCAGCATGGGCTTGCGACCGAAGCGGTCAGACAGCGCACCGAACAGCGGGATCGCGACCACGCCGACCGCCGCGCCCCACAGCACGGCATTCAAGGCCACCTGCCGCGGCAGGCCGAGCCGGTTCGGCACGTAGATCAGCAGCAGCAGCGAGAACACGTACCAGATGACGCCCTCGCCGGCCCGCACCCCAATCGCCAGCAGCACCTGGCGCCAGTGCTTGCGCAGTGTCTCGGCCAGCGGCGCCTCGGCCTTGTGGTCGCTCTTCTCGAGGCTCTTGAAGACCGGGGATTCCTCGATCGTGCGGCGGATGAAGTAGCCGATGCCCACGAGCAGGATGCTCGCGAGGAAGGGCACGCGCCAGCCCCAGTCCATGAACTGCGCGTCGGTGGTGACCGTGTTCATGAAGCCGAACATCGCATTGGCGATCAGCACGCCGATCGGGCTCGCGACCTGCACCAGGCTGCCGTAGAAGCCGCGGCGGCGCCCGCTGGCATCGAACTCGTTAACCATCAGCGCCGCCCCGCCCCATTCGCCGCCCAGCGCGAGCCCTTGGGCGAAGCGCAACACCGCCAGCAGCAGCGGCGCGAGCAGCCCGACATGCTCGTAGGTCGGCAGCAGCCCGATCAGGAAGGTCGACAGGCCCATGACCAACAGGGTCGAGACCAGCACGAAGCGCCGGCCGAGCTTGTCGCCCAGCGAGCCGAAGATCGCGGCCCCCACCGGCCGCGCGACGAAGGCGATGCCGTACGACAGCAGCGACAGGATGGTCGCGACGAAGGGATCGGTCTGCGGGAAGAACAGCTTCGGAAACACCAGCGCCGCCGCCGTGCCGAAGACGAAGTGGTCGTAGAACTCCAGCGTGGTGCCGACCAGGCTCGCGGCGGCGACGCGCCGCGGACTGGTCGAGGATGCGGGCCGGTCTTCGGCGCGCGGGGCCGTGTTCGCCGTGGCGGATGTCGTCATGGGGATGCTCCTGATCGATGGACGGCGCCATTGCAGCACCGGCTCAATGCTTGGACAATCAGAATAATTCGAACGATTATTCGCCAAAGATGAATATTACGTTGCGCCAGATCCGTGCCTTCCTCGCGGTGGCCGAGGCCGGTGCCTTCGCGCGCGCGGCCGAGCGCATGCACCTCTCGCCCTCCGCGCTGTCCACGCTGGTCAAGGAACTCGAGGAACAGATCGGGCTGCGGCTGTTCTACCGCAGCACGCGCGTGGTCCAGCTGACCGAGGCCGGCGCCGAGTTCCTGCCGCTGGCGCGCAAGGCGCTCGAGGACCTCGAGGCCGCGGTCGCCGGATCGCGCGCGCTGGCCGAGGTCAAGCGCGGCCGGGTCACGGTGGCCGCCTCCATCGTGATCGCCGCCACGCTGCTGCCCTGGGTGATCCAGTCGTTCCAGCAGCGCCATCCGGGTATCCAGTGCATCCTCAAGGACGGCTTCGAGGAGACCATCCGCGACCAGGTGCGCCGCGGCGAGGTCGACCTCGGCGTCGGCACGCTGGTCGAAGGCGAGCCGGGGCTGACGGAGGTCACGCTCTACCAGGACCATCTGGTGGCGCTGGTGCCCGATGGCCATCCGCTCGCGGAGCGCGGCGCCGTCACCTGGCGCGAGCTGGCCAAGCATCCGCTGATCAGCCTGTCCGACCAGAGCCCGTCGCGCGCGCTGGCCGACGCGGCCTTCGATTCCGTCGGCCTGCGGCCGGTGCCCGCGCATGTCGCGACCTTCTCCTCCACGCTGATCAGCATGGTGGCCGCGGGCATGGGCGTGGCCGCGCTGCCGGTCAACGTGCGCCAGCTCTCGCGCCGCACCGGCGTGCAGACGCGGATGCTGGTGCGGCCGACGGTCAAGCGGAACATGGGCGTCTATTCGCGCAGCGACGCGGAGCTGACGCCGGCGGCGAATGCCTTCCTGAAGCACATGCAGGCGTTCGTGAAATCGAAGGGGAGCCTGCCGGACGAGGCGGCCGAAGCCGCCGCGCATTGAAGCCGCATCGAGGAGCGAAAGACGTTTCCGCTGTGTCAATCTGTTCCAGGCCGTTGACGCCCGCGCGACCCCGTCGCTACATTCGTTCGACCCCTCCCCGGAGCACACCCATTGCACGGCCCCCTCCCCTACGTCCTCGCAGCCATCGCCATCGCGGTCCTCGCGGGCGACCTGGCCGCAACGGTCGTGGTGCTGCGCAGCGATTTCTACTCGGGGCCGCAGCGCGCATGGCAGCTGGCCCTGGTATGGCTCATCCCCATCGTCGGCGCCGCCTGCTGCCTGAGCTTCGCGGCCATCCACAGGCGCGCGATCCCCAAGCCTTCCGCGGCATTCCCCGGTTCCGATACCTACAACCTGCCCGGTGGTGAAGCCAACAGTCTCTGAACCGGTGCGACGCCTTGCCGGTGCCGCCCTTCTGCTCGCGATGTTCGCCTGCCCGCCAGCGCTGGCGCAGACACCTTCGCGCGATCTCCCGCCGTCCATTGAGCCCGACCACAGCGCATCGCTGACGGTGGAAGACTTCCTGCGCGGCGCGCAGGTGCTCGGCGAGCTCGGTCCCGAGCGCGCCGAGCAGAACGCCGACTACGTGGCGGCGATCCGCGGGCTGGCGCTGATCGGGGACAACTACCGTACCGATGTGCTCAAGGCCAGGGCCGCGGGCACCACGATCGACAGCTGCCCCGGCAAGTCCGCGAAGATCACCACCGACACGCTGATCCCCTTCCTGCTGCGGCTGCCGCCCGAGCAGCGGACGATGCCGATGGAGCAGGCGTTCCGGCTGCACATGCGCGAGCTCTACCCATGCCCCGCCAAGGGCGCAACGCGGTAACCGCAAGCTCGCCCGATCGAGCGCCTACTCGGGCTTGATCCCCTGCTCGCGCACCACGCGCGTGAACTGCACGATCTCCTGCGAGACCAGCTTGTCGAGCGCCTCGGGCGACCCGCCGATCACGCGCCCGGCCTGGGTTTCCATGCGTGCCTTGACCTCGTTGTCGGCCAGGGCCGCGAGCGTGGCCTGGTGCAGCTTGTCGACCACGGCCTGCGGCGTGCCGTGCGGCACGAAGGTGCCGATCCAGGTGTCGGATTCGTAGCCGGGCACCGATTCCGCGATGGTCTGCACCTCGGGCAGCAGCGGCGAGCGCTCCTTCGAGGTCACGGCGATCGCCTTGAGTTTGCCGCTGCGGATGTGCGGCAGCGCGCCGCTCAGGGTGCCGAACACCGCGGGCACCTGGTTGCCCACCACGTCCGCGATCGCGGGTCCCGCGCCGCGGTAGGGAATGTGCTGCAGCGAGAGCTTGGCCATCGACTGCAGCAGCCCGCCCGCGAAGTGGCCCGGCGAGCCGATGCCGCCTGTCGCGTACTGGCGGTACCGCGGATCGCGCTGGCCCAGCGCGATCCACTCCTTGAGATTGTTGGCCGGCACCGACGGATGGACCGCGAGCACCTGCGGCAGCGCACCGATCAGCGTGACGCCGCGCAGGTCGCGCTCGGTGTTGAAGGGCAGCGAGGGGTACAGGGCCTGGTTGATGCTGTGCGAGGAGACGGTGAACAGCACCGTGTAGCCGTCGGGCGCGGCCTTCGCGACGTAGTCGGTGGCGATCGATCCGCCGGCGCCGGGCTTGTTCTCCACGATGACCGTCTGGCCGAGCTTCTCGCTCATCTTGGCGTTGAGCGAGCGCGCGATGGTGTCGGAGCCGCCACCTGGCGCGAAGGTCACGATCAGGCGCACGGGTTGGCGCGCGGGATAGTCGGGCTGCGCGCCCGCCAGCAGTGGCATGGCGATCAGCGCCCAGGATACGAGCCGTGTGGCCCTGAGGATGTTCATGGTGTCTCCGTCGATTTGTGCAGTCGACTGTAGGGACGGCCTCCCGAACTGAACACTACGAAATCCTGCTACCGGTATAGCGCCGACCGATGGCGCCGCACGCGCGCGCTCAGCTGCCGGCCACCAGCCGCGCCCCGTCCCAGCGGCGGGAGCGCACCAGCTCGCGCACCACGCTCACGATCAGTGCGTGCACGCAGGCGGCGGCGGGCTGCAACCGGTTCAGGCGCGAATGCGCGAGCGTCGCGCGGCGCACGATCTGCGGCTCGATCGGAGTCTGTCGCAGCAACTGCGCGGCGGCATGCCAGGCCAGCGCCGAATGCGGGATCACGGTGCCCGCGCCGCCCTGCGCGACCATGGCCAGCACGGTGTGGATCGAGCTCGCCTCGGCCTTGATCTGCGGCGCCACGCCCGCCTCGGCGAAGGCGCGGTCGACCAGGTCGCGCAAGGTGGTGACCTGCGTCGTGAGCATCAGCGGCACGCTGGCCACCGTCGGCAGGTCGATGCTGCGGCCCGCGCGCACCAGCGGCTTGCGGCGCGGCTGCACGAAGTACAGCGGTTCGTCCACCAGCGGCACCGCCTCGATGCCGGGCAGCGCCACGTCGTCGACCAGCACGCTGAGCTCGACGCGCTCGTTGATCAGGTGCGCCGCGAGGAAGGTGCTGGGGCTCTCGTAGACCTCGAGCACGATCTGCGGATGGCGCTCCTCGAGCGCGGCGATCAGCGGGCCGACCAGCACCATCGCGATGCTCGACGGCAGCCCGAGCCGCACGCGTCCGCTCAGGCCCGCATCCGACGCCTTCACCACGTTCTTCGTGTCGCCCGCGAGCTTGAGGATCTGCTGTGCATGGCGGTACAGCGCCTGTCCCGCATCGGTCGGCGTGACGCCCTTGACGCTGCGCTGCAGCAGCTGGGTGCCGAGCTCTTCCTCGAGCTGGGTCATCTGCTGGCTCAGCGCGGGCTGGACGATATGGACCAGCGCCGCCGCGCGCGAGAGCGAGCCGCTGTCGACGATCGCGACGAAGTAGCGCAGCTGGCGTATTTCCATGGCGAGAAGGGGTGATGGCCGCCCCGGCGCGAGGGCAGGCCGATGGTGGAAAGGAGGGGGCCGAACTCAGCCGAGCCCGTGTTGGCTCACGACACCGTCGGCGAGCCAGGCGTCGATGCGCTCGCGACCATAGCCGAAATCCCGCAGCACTTCGACTGTGTGTTCCCCGAGCAGCGGTGGCGGCAGGCGCACGCTGCCCTCGCGCAAGCCGTCGATGCGCACCGGGTTGCCGACCTGCCGCATGGGCCCGATGACGGGATGGGTGAACTCCTCGACCAGCCCGCAGTGCTGCACCTGCGGATCGGCGAACACGTCGGCGATGTCGTTGATCGGCCCCGCCGGAATGCCCAGCGCGACCATCTGCGCGGTCCAGGCCGCGCGCGGCTGCGTGCGCAGTCGTTCCTCGAGCAGTTCCTTGAGCGCGATGCGGTGCTGCATGCGCGCCGCGTTGTTGACGAAACGCGGATCCGACAGCAGCGCCTCCAGGCCGAGCAGCCGCGCGATCTTCACCCATTGCTCCTGCGTGGCGCCGCCGATGTTCAGCGGCCCGTCCTGCGCCTCGAACACGCCGTACGGCGCGATCACCGGATGCACGTTGCCCACCGGCGCCGGCACCTCGCCGAGCGACAGGTAGCGCTGCCCCTGCACGCTGAGCAAGCCGACCAGGCTCGCCAGCAGCGAGGTCTCGACCTTCTGCCCCCGGCCGCTGGCCTGGCGCTGGATCACCGCCGCCAGGATGCCCATGGCGGTCCACATGCCTGAGGTGAGATCGCCGATCGCCACGCCCACGCGCTGCGGGCCGGACTCGGGCGTGCCCGTGAAGCTCATGAAGCCCGAGAAGCCCTGCGCGATCTGGTCGAAGCCCGGCCAGTGGCCCTTGGGGCCGTCGCTGCCGAAGCCGGTGATGCTGCCGTGGATCAGCCCGGGGTTCAGCGCCATGAGCTCGGCCTGGCCCATGCCCATCTGCGCCATCACGCCGGCGCGGAAGTTCTCCACCAGGATGTCGGCCTTCGCTGCCATCTCGCGTACGATCGCCAGGCCTTCGGGGTGGCGGAAGTCCAGCGCCACGCTCTTCTTGTTGCGGTTGCCCGAGAGGTAGTAGACGCTGGTGTCCTCGGCGAAAGGACCCCACTGGCGCACCATGTCGCCGTGCGGCGCCGGCTCGATCTTCACGACCTCGGCGCCGAAGTCGCCGAGGATCATCGAGCAGAACGGGCCGGACAGCGCGCGCGAGAGGTCGAGCACGCGGAGGCCCGCGAGGGGCAGCGCTTGGGTCATGAGCAGCTTTCTTGAGGGGCGATGGGCACGGTGCCGGCCAGGGTTGCTAGCGGCCGATGAATTCGGGACGGGTCTTCTCGCGAAAGGCGCGCAGTCCCGTGCGGTAGTCCTGCGTGTCCGCGAACGCATAGCTCGCCAGGCGTTCTTCCCGCGTCACGGGACTCGGGTCTTCCATCAGCCGGCGCAGCTGCCGCTTGAGCGCGCGAACCGCCAGCGGCGCACTCTGCGCGATGGCGTCTGCGGTCGCCTGGACGCGCCGCTCGACATCCGCATCGTCGACCACGTCGGTCAGCAGGCCCTTGGCCCACGCGGTCTGCGCATCGAGCATGCGGCCCTCGAACAGCAGCTCGGCCGTGAGCGCGGGACCGGCGAGCCGGTAGAGCCACTCCATCTCGCCGAGCGCGAGCGGAAAGCCCAGCAGCCGGATCGGGATCCCGAGGCGGGCGCCGCGGCCCGCGATGCGCAGGTCGCAGACCGAGGCGATCTCCAGGCCGCCGCCCGCGCAGGCGCCCTCGATCAACGCGATCACCGGCACGGGCAGGTCATGGATGGCGCGCAGGGCACCGGACACGCACTGCTCGTGAAACTCCGTCACCTGCTCGCGCGTGGCGCGCACCTGCTCGAACTCCGAGATGTCGGCGCCGGCCGCGAAGTTGCCCGCCGCACCGCGCAGCACCACGCAGCGCAGCGTCTCGCTTTGCCGCAGGTCGGCGAACACCGCCTGCAGCGCCTCCCACATCGCCACCGTCAGCGCATTGCGCCGGCCGGGGTTCTCGATGGTGACCGTGGCGATGAAGCCCGATTGCGACAGCCCGATGCGGCCAGGGGCGCGAAGGCCTTGTTCTTCATTCATGTGGCACGGATCCTAGGATCCGCTCGCGGCGCCGAAAACTACAACGTATTGATACCACCATAGGTTTTTCTGATGGCATCGTCGCTGGGCGCGCGCTCGGGCCGGCTACGGGCGGCGGCGCGCCATGAACGCCACCACCTCGCCCATGATTCCCTTGCGGAAGGCCAGCACGCACACCACGAAGATCAGGCCCGTGACCATGGTCACCGACTCGCCCAGCGTGTTGAACCACTCGATGCTGGTGAGGCGCGCGAGCAGGCTGCCGAACTCGCCGAGCTTGTTCTCCAGCAGCACGACCACGGCCGATCCCACCAGCGGGCCCGACAGGGTGCCGAGTCCGCCCACCAGCGTCATCAGCACGACCTGGCCCGACGCGGTCCAGTGCACGTCGGACAAGGTGGCGAAGCCCAGCACCAGCGTCTTGAGCGAACCCGCGAGGCCCGAGAGCGCCGCCGAGATCACGAAGGCCAGCAGCTTGAAACGGCTGACGTCGTAGCCCAGCGAGAGCGCGCGCGGCTCGTTCTCCTTGATGCCCTTGAGCACCTGACCGAACGGCGAATGCACGGTGCGCACGATCAGCAGGAAGGCCAGCACGCACACGGCGAGCGCGACGTAGTACATCGAGAGGTCGTCGCTGAGGTCGACGAGCCCGAACAGCTTGCCGCGCGGCACGCCCTGCAGACCGTCCTCGCCGCCGGTAAACCTCGCCTGCAGCGCGACGAAGAACATCATCTGCGCGAGCGCCAGCGTGATCATCGCGAAGTAGATGCCTTGGCGGCGGATCGCCAGCGAACCGAAGACCCAGCCTAGCAAGGCCCCGGTGAGCGTGCCCGCGACCAGACCGAGCTCGGGCGTCAGGCCCCAGGCCTTCATGGCCTGGCCCGCGACATAGGCCGAGCAGCCGAGGAACGCCGCGTGCCCGAAGGACAGCAGGCCGGCGAAGCCCAGCAACAGGTTGAAGGCGGCCGCGAACAGCGCGAAGCACAACAGCTTCATCACGAACACCGGATAGGCGCCGAGGAAAGGCGCGAGCAGCAGCCCGGCGAGCAGCAGCGGATAGAGGACGAGGGAGAGTTTCTTCATGACCGCGGATTCACTTTTCTTTGCCGAACAGGCCGGCCGGTCGCACCAGCAGCACGATGACCATGATCACGAACACGACCGAGGATGAGGCCTCCGGATAGAACACCTTGGTGAGCCCTTCGATCACGCCCAGGCCCAGGCCGGTGAGGATGGCCCCCATGATCGAGCCCATGCCGCCGATCACGACGACGGCGAACACCACGATGATGAGGTTCTGCCCCATCAGCGGCGAGACCTGCATCACCGGCGCGGCCAGCACGCCGGCGAAGGCGGCCAGGCCGCAGCCGAAGGCATAGGTCAGCGTGATCATCAGCGGCACGTTGACGCCGAAGGCCTCCACCAGCCGCGGGTTCTCGGTGCCCGCGCGCAGGTAGGCGCCCAGCCGCGTCTTCTCGATCGCATACCAGGTGGCGAAGCACACGGCGAGCGAGGCCACGACCACCCAGGCGCGGTAGTTGGGCAGCACCATGAAGCCCAGGTCGCTGGCGCTGGCCAGTGCCGCGGGCGTGTCGTAGCTCAGGCCCGAGACGCCGTAGACCGAGCGGAATGCGCCTTCGATCAGCAGCGTGAGGCCCAGGGTGAGCAACAGACCGTAGAGGTGGTCGAGCTTGTAGATCCAGCGCAGGAACAGGCGCTCGATCAGCACGCCGAGCAGGCCGACGACCAGCGGCGCCACGGCGAGCATCGCCCAGTAGCCGATGCCGAGGTAGCTCATCGCCATCCAGCTGAACACCGCGCCCACCATGAACAGCGCGCCATGCGCGAAGTTGATGACGTTGAGCAGCCCGAAGATCACCGCGAGCCCGAGGCTCAGGATCGCATAGAACGACCCGTTGACCAGCCCCAGCAGCAGTTGGCTCAGCAAGGCCTGCACGGGAAAACCAAAGACAGTCGTCATCGCCTCAGACTCCCAGCAATTCGTTGAGCACCGGCATCCTGGCTTCGAGTTCCGCGGCGCCGAACTTTTCGACGATGCGGCCGTGCTCCATCACGTAGAAGCGATCGGCCAGCGGCGCCGCGAAGCGGAAGTTCTGCTCCACCATCACGATGGTGTAGCCCTTGGAACGCAAGGTCGTGATCATTCGCGCCAGCGCCTGCACGATCACCGGCGCCAGGCCTTCGGAAATCTCGTCGAGCAGCAGCAGCTTGGCGCCCGTGCGCAGGATGCGCGCCACCGCCAGCATCTGCTGCTCGCCACCCGACAGCCGCGTGCCCTGGCTGTGGCGCCGCTCCGCCAGGTTCGGGAACATCGCGTAGATCTCGTCGACCGACATGCCCTGCCCCGCGCCCTTGAGCTCGGGCGGCAGCATCAGGTTCTCCTCGCACGACAGGCTCGCGAAGATGCCGCGTTCCTCGGGGCAGTAGCCGATGCCCAGGTGCGCGATGCGGTGCGTGGGCATCGCGATCGTCTCGCGGCCATTGACCTCGATGCTGCCCTTGCGCGCGCCGGTCAGGCCCATGATCGCGCGCAGCGTCGTCGTGCGGCCCGCGCCATTGCGGCCCAGCAGCGTCACGACCTCGCCGGGCTGCACGACCATGTCGACGCCATGCAGCACATGCGATTCGCCATACCAGGCCTGCAGGCCCTTGATCTCGAGTGCGGCGGTCATCAGTGCGCTCCCTGCAATTGGCCGTCGGTCGTGCCCATGTAGGCCTCCATGACCTGCGGGTTCTTCGAGACCTCGGCGTAGGGCCCCTCGGCCAGCACCGCGCCCCGCTGCAGCACGGTGATGGTGTCGGCAATGGTCGACACCACGCTCATGTTGTGCTCCACCATCAGGATGGTGCGGCCCGCCGACACGCGCTTGATCAGCTCGGCCACGCGATGCACGTCCTCATGGCCCATGCCCTGCGTGGGTTCGTCCAGCAGCATCAGCTCGGGCTCCATCGCGAGCGTGGTCGCGATCTCGAGCGCGCGCTTGCGGCCATAGGGCAGGTTCACGGTCTGCTCTTCGGCGAGTTCTTCCAGGCCCACCTCGGCGAGCAGCTCGCGCGCCCGGGCATTCAACGGCTCGAGCGACTTCTCGCTCTTCCAGAAGTGGTACGAGGTGCCCAGGCGGCGCTGCAGCCCCAGGCGCACGTTCTCCAGCAACGTGAGGTGCGGGAACACGGCCGATATCTGGAACGAGCGGATGATGCCGCGCCGCGCGATCTGCGCGGGGCGCTCGCCCGTGATGTCCTGGCCGTTGAACAGGATCGTGCCGCTGGTGGGTTCGAGGAACTTCGTGAGCAGGTTGAAGCAGGTCGTCTTGCCTGCGCCGTTGGGTCCGATGAGCGCGTGGATCGAACCGCGCACGACCGAGAGGTTGACCTTGCTGACCGCGGTGAAACCCTTGAATTCCTTGGTGAGCTGGCGTGTTTCGAGAATGATGTCCGTGCGATACGACATGGAAAAGAGAGTGGGGCAAGGAAAAAAAGCCGTGCGGCCGCGCGCCGCGCGAAACGCGGCGGCGGCACGGCTTCGGAGCGGATCAGCTCTTGGGCATCAGGTGGCAGGCGCCGGGCTTCGTCGGCGCATAGGCCTGCTCGCCCGGGATTTTCGAGACCACCTTGTAGTAGTCCCACGGCTGCTTCGATTCGCTGCGCTTCTTGACCTGCATCAGGTACATGTCGTGCACCATCGCGCCATCCGCGCGGATGTAGCCCTGCGCGAACATGTCGTCGATCTTGAGCGACTTGAGCGCGGCCATCACCTTGTCGGCGTCGGTGCTCTGCGCCGCTTCCACCGCCTTGAGGTAGCTCAGCGTGGCCGAGTAGTCGCCGGCCTGGAAGGTGGTCGGCATCTTCTTGTGCTTCTCGTAGAAGCGGGTCGCGAAGGCGCGCGACTTGTCGTTGAGGTCCCAGTACCAGCCATCGGTCAGGTACATGCCGCTGGTGGTGTCGAGGCCGAGGCTGTGCACGTCGGTGATGAACACCATGAGGCCGGCGAGTCGCATCTTGCTGCTGATGCCGAACTCCTTGGCCGTCTTGATCGAGGTGATGAGGTCGCTGCCGCCGTTGGCCAGGCCGACCACCTGCGCGCCCGATGCCTGCGCCTGTGTCAGGTAGGACGAGAAGTCGCTCGCGTTCAGCGGATGGCGCACGCTGCCCTTGACGGTGCCGCCGCTGGCCTGCACCACGTCGATGCTGGCCTTCTCGAGCGAATAGCCGAAGGCATAGTCCGCGGTCACGAAGTACCAGCTCTTGCCGCCCTGCTCCACCATGGCCGTCGCCGTGCCGCGCGCCTGGGCCGAGGTGCTGTAGGTGTAGCGCACGAGGTAGGGCTGGCAGGCCTCTTCCGTCAGGCTGTCGGCGCCCGCGCCGGCGGAGATGAAGACCTTCTTCTTTTCCTTCGAGATGTTGCTGATCGCCAGCGACGCCGAGGAGTTGGACCCCGCGATGACCAGCTCGACCTTGTCCTGGTCCCACCACTGGCGCGCCTTGTTGGCCGCGATGTCGGCCTTGTTCTGGTGATCGGCGGACAGCACCTCGATCGGCCGGCCCAGCACCTTGCCGCCGAAATCCGCGATGGCCATGCGGACCGCGTCGAGACCGCCGGCGCCGTCGAAGTCGGAGTACGGCCCCGACATGTCGGTGACGAAGCCGATCTTGAAGCGATCGGGCGCGGCTTGCGCGCTGGCGTTCTGGATCCAGGGCAGTCCCGCGAGGACGGCCAGGGCGATGGCATGCATTCTCATTGTTTGTCTCCTTGGCAGCCGATGCTTCGGCTGCGCTTTATGTGGATCGGGAGGCTAGGGATCGAGCCTCTTGCCGGACTCGTTCCGTTCGAAAGCGCTGGCCGTCTTCAGGCGGCCTTCCAGCCCGCGGGCACCCGTGCGCGCTCGATCCGCGCGAGGTCGCAGACCGCATCGGCGATGCCCGAGAAATCGATCTTTCCGTACTCGCTCGCGCGCGCCAGGCTGAAGGACTCGAAGACCGCGGCGGCCACCGGCATCGGCACCCTGGCCGCGTGGGCCGCGCCCATCACCAGCGCCATGTCCTTGTGGGCGAGGTCGATCGTGAAGCCCGGCGTGGTGTCGCCCACCAGCACCTTGTTCGGGAAGTTCAGGCGCAACTGCCCGTTGGTCGCCGAGGTGCCGTAGAGCACCTGCAGGGTGCGGGTGATGTCGAGCCCGAAACGCTGCGACAGCGCGAGCGCCTCGGCGTTGACCTGGCACAGCGTGACCGCGACGTAGTTGTTGACCAGCTTGGTCCGGCCGCCCGTGCCGACGTCGCCGCAGTGGTAGACGGTCGAGCCCATGACATCGAGCAGCGGCCGCACGCGGGCGAAGTCCTCGTCGGTCGCGCCGACCATGAACAGTGATTCGCCGCGGTCCGCGTGTTCGGCCAGGCGGCCGACGGGCGCGTCGACCACGGACTGCCCAGCCGCGCGCGCGGCCACGGCCAGCCGGTCGGTGGCCAGCGGATCGATGGTGCTCATGTCGAGCAAGATGTTGCCCTTGTGTGCGTTGGCGAAGATGCCCTCGGCGCCCAGGGCCACCTGCTCCACTTCGGTCGAGCTGGGCAGCATCGTCGCGACGATCGAACACTCGCGCGCGATCTGCGCGATGCTCTGCGCGCTCGCCGCGCCGGCATCGACCAGCTCGTTGACCGCCGCGGCGTTCAGGTCGTGGACCACCAGCGGGTAGCCCTGTTTTCGCAGGTTCAGGGCCATGGACTTGCCCATGCGCCCGAGCCCGATGAAGCCGATTTTTTCCATTCGATGTCTCCGGTGGTTCCTGGTATCAATGCCCGATGTAGGCGGTCTTGGTCAGCGTGTAGAAATCGGCGGCGTAGCTCCCCTGTTCGCGCGGTCCGAAGCTCGAGCCCTTGGTGCCGCCGAAGGGCACGTGGTAGTCGAGGCCCGCGGTCGGCAGGTTGACCATGGCCAGTCCGCTCTTCACGTTCAGGCGGAAGTGGGTCGCGTGCTTGTGGGACTGGGTGCAGATCCCGGCCGAGAGGCCGTATTCGGTGTCGTTGGCCAGCGCGAGCGCTTCCTCGTAGTCGCGCGCGCGGATCACCGTGGCGAACGGCCCGAACACCTCCTCGCGGTTGATGCGCATGTCGTTGCGGGTGTCGACGAACAGCGCGGGCGCCATGAAGAACCCGGGTGTCGAACGCTCGAGCACGGTGCCGCCTTCGATGAGCCGGGCGCCCTCGTCCTTGCCGACCGCGATGTAGCGCTGGACCATGTCGAGCTGGCGCTGGTTGATCACCGGACCGATGTCGGTGCCCGCCGCCAGGGCGTGGCCCACCTGCACCTCGCGCATGCGTGCGCGCAGGGCCTCGACGAAGCGGTCGTGGATGCCGTCGGTGACGATCAGCCGGCTGGACGCGGTGCAGCGCTGGCCGGCCGAGAAGAAGGCGCCGTTCAGCGCGCACTCCACCGCCTGCGGCAGGTCGGCGTCATCGAGCACGACGAGCGGGTTCTTCCCGCCCATCTCGAGCTGCACGCGCACCATCTTCGCGACCGCGGCCTGGGCCAGCTTTCGGCCGGTGGCGACGCTGCCCGTGAAGCTCAGCGCGTCGACGCCGTCGACGATGGCCGCGCCCGCGACCGCACCATGGCCATTCACCAGGTTGGCGACGCCCGCGGGCAGGCCGTTGCGCTCGAGCACGCGGAAGAGCTCGCTCGCCACCGCGGGCGTCTCTTCGGAGGGCTTGAGCAGCAGCGTGTTGCCGAAGGCGAGCGCGGGCGCGATCTTCCATGCGGCGATGGCGATGGGGAAGTTCCACGGCGTGATCAGGCCGACCACGCCGATCGGCTCGCGGCTGGTCTGCACGCCGATGTTCGGCCGCACCGACGGGAGGTTCTCGCCGCCGTAGCGCACGGCCTCGCCGGCGAAGAAGCCGAAGATCTGGCTGGCCCGCGTGACTTCGCCGATGCCTTCGGCGCGCGTCTTGCCGGCTTCCCGCGAGACCAGCTCGCCGATCTGCTCGCGGCGCGCGAAGAGCTCGTGCGCCGTGCGTTGCAGCAGGTCGCTGCGGACCTGCGTGGTCGTTGCCGCCCAGGCCGGCTGGGCGGCGCGCGCGGCCGCCACGGCCTGGCGGACCTGTGCCGCGTCGGCGAGCGCGAACTGGCCCACCACGTCGTGGGTATCCGACGGATTGATGCTGGCGATCGATTCCTGGCCGGCGATCCATTCGCCGCCGATGAGGTTCTTCTGAATGTCCATGGTCCTGTCTCCTGGTCTGCCGGGTCACTCGCGGATGCGGGTGTCGGTGCGAAGTGGTCGGATCATAAATTTGCATTTCACATGCCGTCGAATTACCATTTCTGATCGATAAATCACTTTTTTTGCTGGCAGGAAACGCGATGGATACGCGGCAGATTCGGGCCTTTCTGGCGATCGCGGACACCGGCAGCGTGACGCGCGCCGCCGAGCTTCTTCATGTGGTGCAGCCCGCGATCTCGCGGCAGCTCAAGCTGCTGGAGGACGACCTCGGCGCGCTGCTCTTCGAGCGCAGCCGCGGCGGCATGGTGCTGACGGATGCGGGCCGCACGCTCGTGGAGTACTCACGGCGCGCGCTGCGCGAGCTCGACAACGCGAGGTCGGAGATCCAGCCCTCGGGCCCGTCGATCGCGGGCATCGTCCACGTGGGATTGCTGCCGAGCAGCTGCGAGCTGCTGGCCGCGCCGCTGGTGCTGGCGCTCAAGGAGCGCTACCCCGGCGTGCAGGTGTCGCTGTCGGTCGGCTACACGGACCATCTCGCGCGCTGGCTCGAGACGGGCGAGCTCGACATGGCGCTGCTGTACGACGCCCCGCAACGGCCGAGCGTGAGTCTCGAGCCCTTGCTCAAGGAGGTGCTGTGCCTCACCGCGCCGGCGGCGCACGGACTCTCGCTGAAGAAGCCCGTAAAGGTCCGCGCGCTGGGCCAGGCACCGCTGGTGCTGCCGAGCCGGCCGCACAACCTGCGCGGGCTCGTGGAGCATGCGTGCGCGGTCGCCGACGTGCCGTTTCGGATCGCGGCCGAGACGAATGCGCTGTCGGTCCAGCGCGACCTCGTCGTTCAGGGCGTGGGCTTCTCGGTGCTGCCGGCGGTCGCGATCCGCAGCGAACTCGAACGCGGCCTGCTGTCGGCCGCCCCGATCGCGGCGCCCGAATTCGCGCGCAGCATCTACCTGGCGCTGCCCACGACGCGCCGCACCTCCACCGCGGGCCAATGCGTGGTCGGCGAACTCAAGCGCTGCATGGAGGCCGCGGTCGAGAGCGGCGAGTGGACCGGGGCGAAATGGATCCGCTCATCGGGCGAGCACGGACGGACCTAGTCGCGCCCGCCGTGCGGGGCCTCATGCTCAGAAGCCCTTCGTCTCCCCCGACGCGGCGTGGAAGAAGATGTTCGGCTTGCGATAGACCGCGAACACCACGGCACCGGTCTTCGAGCTGTTGTCGTGGAACGAACCGGGCTTGCGCCAGATGTAGTCCCCCGCCTGCGCGAGGCCGTCATGGTCTTCCACCGAGCCCGACAGCACCAGGGTCTGCTCGAGCTCCGGGTGCTTGTGGAACGGGATGTAGGCGCCCGGGTCGAGCTTGAGCAGGCAGGTCATCTCGCCCTGCTCGGGGTTCTCGTACAGGACCTTGATCATGACCTTGTCGAAGCGCGTGGGCTTCCACTCGATGCGCTCGGGCTGGACGTAGATCGATCCCCCGATCGTGGGTTCCTGCTTGTGCGGCTTGCCGGCAATGGTGTTCATGGTGTCTCTCCTTCGAATGAATGAATGAATGGATGGGGCGGCGCTCAGTGCGCGTCGCGGAACTCGGGCGACCACTTCATCGTTCGCTGCTCGACATGGCGAATGGCGGAAACGAGCACGATGCCCAGCACGGACAGCACCGTGATGGTGGCGAACATGTCGGTGGCGTTGAGCGTCGACAGCGAGGTGATGATCAGGTAGCCCATGCCGCGGTCCGAGCCCACGAACTCCGAGATCACGACGCCGATCAGCGAGAACGCGACCGCGTTGGGCAAGGCGGCGAACATCCAGCCCGAGACGAAGGG
Source organism: Variovorax sp. GW821-FHT09B01 (assembly GCF_059418345.1). Lineage (NCBI taxonomy): Bacteria > Pseudomonadati > Pseudomonadota > Betaproteobacteria > Burkholderiales > Comamonadaceae > Variovorax > Variovorax sp. GW821-FHT09B01. Next base: position 876,065 of record NZ_JBWKPQ010000001.1, read on the forward strand.
AATGCGCACGCTCCACAGCAGGTTCGAGCGCGAGGCGCCCAGGGTGCGGCAGAAGTTGATCACGTGCGGCTCGATGCTCTGGCCGCCCTTGAAGGTGTTGAAGAACACCAGGAAGAAGACGATGAACCAGGCCGTCACCACCTTCGACGCCAGCCCGAGGCCGAAGATCATGGTGATCAGCGGCACGAAGGCGATGCGCGGCAGCGAGTTGGCGCCGGTGATGAACGGCGCCAGGATGCGGGCCAGCCTCGGGCTCTGCGACAGCCCCAGCCCGGCGATGAAGCCCGTGACCACCGAGACGACCAGGCCGATGGCCGTGGCCAGCACCGTCGATGCCAGGTGCGGCCAGATGAAGCCCGCCTTGCTCCCGAGCGTCCATTCGTAGATGCGCTGCGCGACCAGCGAGGGCCGGCTGATGAAGAAGGGGTCCATGAAGGTGTTGCTCACGAACCAGGGCACGCGGGTCAGCCCTTCCCACAGCGCGAGGAAGCCCGCGAAGATCGCGCACTGCCAGGCGAGCACGCCGAGGGCCTCCTGGCGCGCGGCCTTGCGCGCGGCAGCCGCGAAGTCCCGGCTGCGCAGGGCCGCCGCGTCGTCCTGCGCGCCTTGCAGCGCGCGAGCGGCATCGTGTTCAGGCGACATGTGCCACCCCCTGCCCCTTGGCGCGCCCCTGCGCGGCCTGGAACTCGCGCCCGAGCACGGCCCAGATCGCGCGCACGTGATGGCTGAAGTCGTCCGAGTCGCGGAGCCCGAACACGTCGCGCGGCCGCGGCAGGTCGACACGGTGGTCGAGCACCACCTGGCTGGGCGGCGCCGACAGCACGATCACGCGATCGGACAGGCTCACGGCCTCGTCGAGGTCGTGCGTCACCATCACGACCGTCTGGCCCAGCTTCTGCCAGATCTCGAGCAGTTCCCGGTGCAGCGTCATCTTGGTGTTGCTGTCGAGCGCGCCAAAGGGCTCGTCGAGCAGCAGCACCTCGGGCTCGCAGGCGAGCGTCATCAGCAGCGCGACGCGCTGGCGCATGCCGCCCGACAGCTGGTGCGGCAGCATGTCCTCGCAGCCCGAGAGGTTCGCGAGCTCCAGCAGCCTGCGCACCGTCGCGCGGATCTCGTGGTTCGGCACGCCGCGGAACTTCAGGCCCAGCCCGATGTTGCGGCCCACGGTGTGCCAGGGCAGCACGGTGTCCTTCTGGAAGATGTAGCCCAGCCGGTCGGGAATCGTTCCGTGCCGCACGGCACGCCCGCCGATCTCGATGCGGCCCGCGCTCGGCGCCATGAAGCTGCCCATCATGTTGAGCAGCGTGCTCTTGCCGCAGCCGCTCGGGCCCACGACCGCCACGAACTCGCCCTTGGCCACGCGGAACGAGACGTCGCCGATCGCCCAGGTCTCGCGCGTGGAACTCAGGTAGGCCTTGCTCACGTGCTGCAGCTCGATCATGCGAGGCCCCGCGCGCGCTTGACGAAGCTCATGTTCACCATCTTCTCGTAGGGCACCTGCTTCATCTCCTGCGGCGTGATCTGCCGCCCGCCCATCACGTCCATCAGGCGCGCGTAGTGTTGCGGCGTGATGAGGTTGTCGCCGCTCCAGATCTTCTTGAACACCGACACCGAGTCGATGGAAAGCTGCCGGCCGTAGCCCGGCAGGTACTCCTCCTCGATCAGCGACACGATGTCGCCCGGCGTCGTCTGGCGGATGAAGTCGGAGGCCTTGACGATGCCCGTGACCAGCGCCTGCACGGCCTCGGGGCGCTTGTCGATGCTGTCCTGCATCACGTAGAGGCCGACGCCCGGCACGTCGCCGCCGAAGTTGGCGTTCCAGCTGGCGTCGTCGGTCACTTCGAACAGCGGGACGCCCCAGCCCTCCTCCTTCGCCTTGTTGAGCATCGAGTAGGTGGCCGTGCAGCAGTCGACCGACCCGCTCTTCACCGCGCCGAGCATGGTCGAGAAATCGCCCAGCGCCCGGACCTGCAGCTTGTCCTTGATCCCCGCGCGATCCGCCAAGTACACGGCCATGAGCCAGGTCGCCGACTGGGGCTGGGTCACGCCGATCGAGCGGCCGGCCAGCGACCTGATGTCCTTGAGGCCGCCCTCGTAGAGCTTCTTCGTGGTGAGGATGTTGGCGAACGCGATCCGGTTGTCGAAGCCCGCGACCAGCACCGCCTGCTTGCCCGCGATGGTCAGCGAGACCGGATCGTTCACGCCGGAGGTCGCGGCGAACAATTGCCCCGCCGCGAGCATCTGCTTCGCGCGCGGCCCGCTTTGCGCGTTCAGCGGCCGCACGTCGAGGCCGGCCTGCGCGAAGTAGCCCTTCTTCGCGGCGACATAGGCCATCGCATAGAGCGGATCGATGCTCGCCACGCCGTAGTCCGCGGTGCCCAGCTTCGCCGACTGCGCGAGGGCCACCCCCGGCATGAGGAACGACGAGAACGCGGGCGCGATCGACGCGCCGGCGATGCCGCCGAGAAAACGGCGGCGGCTCCTCGACGAAGGGCTGCGGGCATGGCGGGAAGATGGCATCGGGGTGCTCCTGCTGGCGGGTGGACGGGAACCGTCTGGCGGCATGCCGCGCGACGTGCATTCAGTGTGCGAGGCGGTGCGTTCGCGGGCCAATACTTATGGCGACGGGCGTGATGCCGCGGCGGCATCAGGGCGCATCAGGGCGACATGGCGAACTGCGCGGGAAAGCTGCGCCGCGCGGCATCGACGAACCCGCCGACAAGCGGGTTCGTGTCCTGCGCCCGCCAGGCGATGGCGATCTCGGCGCGTTCCTCGAGGTCGTTCAGCGGCCGGTATTCGACGCCGTCGGTGTGCAGGTGCCGCGCGGCCTCCGGCACGATGGCGACACCCACGCCCGCGCCCACCATGCCCAGCATGGCCTGCGAATCGCCCACGTCGTGCATCGCGCGGGGCTCGAAACCGGCGTCCCGGCAGAAGCGCAAGGTGAGGCCGCCGAAGCTCTTGCCCGGGCCGGCGGGCAGCGAGACGAAGTCTTCGCACGCGAGGTCGCCGACCGCGAGCGACTCGCTGCGGCACAGCGGGTGCCCCTCGGGCAGCGCGACCACGAAGCGCTGCCGCTGGATGACATAGCTCGCGATGGCGGCATCGGGCTTCAGCAGCCGCAGGATCGCGACGTCGATGTCTTCGCGCAGCAGCGGCTCGAACTGCTGCAGCACCTGGAACTCGTTGAGCTTCACGTCGACGTTCGGGAACTCGCTGCGGAAGCCGCGCACGAGCATCGGCAGGAATTCGCTGGCCACCAGGCTGATGAATCCCACCCGCAGGTGCGCGCTGCAGCCGGCGGCCGCGCGTTGCGCGAGCCCCGGCAGTTGCTGCATCAGCCCGAGCACGGTGCGCGCCTGCTTGAGCACGGCGTCTCCCGCGGGCGTCAGCGCGACATGCCGCTTGTCGCGCTCGACGAGCAGCACGCCGAGCCGGTCCTCGAGCTGCTGGATCTGCCGGCTCAGCGCCGGCTGGGCCACGTGCAGCCGGTCGGCGGCCCGGCGAAAGCTCAGCTCGTCGGCGACCGCCACGAAATAGCGCAACTGTCGAACATCCATGTGAAGGCGCTCCGGGATATCGATCAAACAATGCAAGAAGCGCGCCGAACGCGGCCGCCCTCCTCGTGCGGACCGGGGGCTGCTTCGTCTATGACAAGATCGGGCCATGGACCTGGAATCGTCGAAACCGCCGTCTGCCGGCGCAGCCCGCCCATCGAAGAAAAGCAAGGGCGACAGCGCGCCACTGTCGCCCGCGGCGCTGGGACTGCGCATCCGCGCGCTGCGCAAGAGCAAGCAACTGACCGTGGAAGCCCTCGGCGAACTGGTCGGCGTGCACAAGACGCACCTGTCGCGCATCGAGCGGGGCCTCAAGGCGCCTTCGCTGACCATGATCTCCAAGTTGGCCAATGCGCTGGGCTGCGGCATCGGCCACCTGGTGGGCGAGGTGATCCACGAGGAGGCGATCGTCGTGAGCCGCGGGGAGGAGCTGCATCCGCGCTTCATGGCCGACGAGCAGCACCAGTTCGCGGCCCTGCTGCAGGATGCGCGCTCGAGCAGCTTCGGCGCCTTCATCCTCTACCCCGGCACCTCCGACGGACCGATACAGGCCCAGCACGAAGGCCATGAGCTGCTGTACGTGCTCACGGGCAGCGTGGACATCCATTTCCAGGATCGCGTCGAGCGGCTTCGCGCCGGGGACTGCATCCATTTCCCGGGCTACCTCACGCACCGGATCGTCCGCGTCGGCCGCGCCAAGGCCAGCGCGCTGCTCGTGATGTCCGCCACCTGACCATCTCGCCGTTCGCGGCGGGCTGCGGACTAGCCCCGGCCGATGTACGGCATCTTGGTGGCGAGGAGAGTCTGGAACAGGATGTTGGCCTCCAGCGGCAGGCCGGCCATGTGCAGCACGGCGTCGGCGACGAGGTTCACGTCCATCAGCGGCTCGCTCGCGAGCTGGCCGTTGGCCTGCAGGATGCCGCGCGCGAACTGGTCCGCCATGTCGGTAGCCGCGTTGCCGATGTCGATCTGCCCGCAGGCGATGTCGTAGGCCCGCCCGTCGAGCGAGACGGCCTTGGTCATGCCGCTCACCGCATGCTTGGTCGCCGTGTAGGCGATCGCGTTGGGCCGCGGCGCATGGGCCGCGATCGAGCCGTTGTTGATGATGCGACCGCCCATCGGGCGCTGGTCCTTCATCGTCCGGAATGCCTGCTGCAGGCAGAAGAACATGCCGTTCAGGTTCACGTCGACGACCTCGCGCCACTGCGTTGCACTCAGCGCGTGCCACTCGACCGGCGGCGCGGAGATGCCGGCGTTGTTGAAGAGCACGTCGACGCGGCCCCAGCGTGACCTGACCCGCTCGAACATCTCGCCGACCGCATCGGCGTCCGTCACGTCGGCCGGCACGACCAGCGCGCGGTCCGGCGCCGCCGAGCGGGCCGCCACCTCGGCGAGCACCTGTTCGCGACGCCCCACGAGCGCCACCCTGTAGCCGGCCTTCAGCATGGCGAGCGCCACCGCCTTGCCGATGCCGCTGCCGGCGCCCGTCACCACCGCCACCTTGGGCGGGTTGCCTTCCGTCTCGTTGCGCGATTCGTCCAATGCCGTCAAAGCCGTTCTCCTTCCGTGGGCCAAACCGTCCTCCGACCGGAGGACCTTCGTCGCGGCAAAGAATATCCGTTTTGGTCAACGTGTTGACTAGTAGACACCCTGTGTTTAATACTCGCGCCCAATTCGGCCCGCGCACATCCGCTCGCACGCCGCCCGCATTCGTGAAGGCAATTTCGCCAGCAACCGGAGAGAAGGCATGTTCGACATCGATCGCCGCAGGTTCACCCTGCTTGCCGCAGCAGCGGGCGCGGCCCCCCGACTCGCGTTCGCGCAGAACGCATGGCCGTCCAGGCCGATCCGCATGGTGGTGCCCTTCGGCGCCGGCATGTCGATCGACGCACTCGCGCGGTTGCTCGGCGACGGGCTCGGCAAGTCGCTCGGGCAGACGGTGATCGTCGACAACAAGCCCGGGGCCGCGGGCCTGATCGGCACGGCCGATGCCGCGCGCAGCGCGCCCGACGGCTACACGCTGCTCGCGGGCGTGACCTCCGTGATGAGCATGAGCCCGCACGTCTACACGAAGATGCCCTACCAGGCATTGCAGGACTTCACGCCCATCGTCAGGACGGCGAACTTCGCTTTCGTGCTGCTGGCCGGAATGGCCCAGCCCTACAAGACGCTGCCCGAGCTGATCCAGCAGGCGAAGGCGAAGCCGACCTCCATCGACTACGCCTCGGTCGGCGTCGGCACCGCGCCGCACATCCTGATGGAGATGTTCGCCAGCCTGGCCGATGTGAAGCTCACGCACATTCCCTACAAGTCGCCGTTCCTGTCGGATCTCATGGGCGGCCAGGTAGCGATCGGCTTCGAGCCGACCACGACCGCGATTCCCCTGATCCGCAGCGGCAAGGTGCGCGCGCTGGCCATCGGCAGCAAGGCCAGGAATCCGCAGCTTCCGGACGTGCCCACGCTGTCGGAGTTCTTCCCGGGCTTCGAGGGCGACAACTGGCACGGCCTGTTCGCGCCGCGCGGCACGCCCGACACCGTGATCCAGCTCGTGAACACGGAGATGAACCGCGTGCTCCAGACCAACGAGATCAAGAGCCGGCTGGCCGACCTCGGACTGCAACCGGGTGGCGGTTCGAGCAGCGAGTTCAGGGACTACTTCCGCGCCGACTACGCGCGCTGGGGCGAGGTCATCCGGCAATTCAACATCCGCATCGATTGATCGATGCGCCCTCCCCACTCCCGAAAGAAGCAATGAACCCAGAGACACAACGCTCGGAACAGGACATCAAGGAAGCCTATTACCGCGAACTGCGCGCCAAGGCGCCGGGCATCGCCTACAGCGAGCTCGAGCAGCTGGTCCTGGCCGCGCGCATGCTGGCCGCCGAGGGCCATTGGGCCAACGGCATCGCGGGGCAGATCACCGCGCGCGCCGAAGCGCCGGGCACCTACTACACGCTCAAGTTCGGCATCGGTGCCGACGAGGCCACGCCCGACGGCTTCATGGTGACCAACGACGCGCTGCAGGCGCTCGACGGCCGCTCCCTGCCCAATCCGGCCACGCGCTTCCACACCTGGGTCTATCGCGCCAACCCCGAGGTGAAATGCATCATCCACACCCATCCGCCGGCCGTGCAGACGCTGGCCATGATCGGGCAGCCGCTGATCGTCGCGAACATGGACGCCTGCGTGTTCCACGACAACTGCAGCTACCTGGAGGAGTGGCCCGGCCTTCCCATCGCCGATGAGGAGGGGCGCATCATTTCGCAGGCACTGGCGGGCCGCAAGGCGCTGCTGCTGGCCCACCACGGACTGCTGACCGCGGGCACGAGCATCGCCGAGGCGGCCACGCTGGCCATCTGGATGGAGCAGCAGGCGGCGAACCAGTTGCACGCCTCGGCGGCGGGGACCATCCGTCCGGTGCCGGACCACCTGGCGAGCGAAGCGCGCGACTTCCTGCTCAAGCCCCAGGTCATCGACATGGCCTTCCTGTACTTCGCGCGGCGCGTGCTGCGCGACGATCCCGATTGCCTCGCGGCGGATCGGCAGCCCGCATGAAATTCGCGGCCAACCTGTCGACGCTGTTCGCCGAGTTGCCGCTGCTGGCGCGCGTCGGGGCGGCCGCGTCCCTCGGCTTCGAGGGGGTCGAGATCTGGTTTCCCTACGAGGTGGACGCGAAGGTGCTGCGCGCGGAGCTCGCGCGCCACGAGGTGCAGTGCGTGACGATGAACACGCAGCCCGGCAACGTCGACCGGGGCGATTGGGGACTGGCCGTCGATGCGACGCGCCGAGCCGAGTTCCTCGCGTCGGTGAAGATCGCCGCCGCGTATGCGGCCGAGATCGGCTGCCCGAGGATCCATGCGATGTCGGGCAGCGTGCCGCCGGGCCTGACCCGCGAGGCATCGTGGGAGGTCTTCGCAAGGAACATCGACGACGCCTGCGTCATCGCCGCGCGCCACGGTCTCAGCCTGATGATCGAGCCGCTCAACGCGATCGACCGGCCGAACTTCCTGCTCACGCGGCAGGCCCAGGCCATCGCGCTGATCGAACAGCTAGGCCGCGACAACCTCAAGATCATGCTGGACCTGTTCCACCTGCAGCGCGGCGAAGGGAACCTCATCGAGCGCATGCGCCAGAGCCTGCCGCATGCGGCGCATGTCCAGATCGCGGACGTGCCCGGTCGGCACGAGCCGGGCAGTGGCGAGATCAACTTCGCGATGGTGTTCCGGGCCTTGAAGCAGCTCGGATGGACGGGCTGGATCGGCTGCGAATACTTTCCCAGCGACGGCACCCTGGCCAGCTTCGGGTGGCTGGAAGCGCACGGCATCGAACTGCGGGCGCGCTGAGAACAGCAGTTTTTTCCAAGCCGCGACGGCGCGTCGCTTCTACGCTGCGGTCACTTCCAACCTCCTCCTCACGGAGCCAGTGACCATGCAACGCAACGACGTCTTCCATCGCCTGCACACGGGCCCCGCGCCCCTGATCCTCGTGAACGCCTGGGACGCCGCCAGCGCCCGCGTCATCGAGCGCGCGGGCGCGAGCGCCATCGCCACCACCAGCGCGGGCATTGCCTGGTCATTGGGTTACTCGGACGGCGAACGGATGCCCGCCGACGAACTGATCGCGGCCTGCGCGCGCATCTGCCGCGTGGCGCGCGTGCCGGTCAGCGTGGACCTCGAACGCGGCTACGGCGACAGCACGCAGGCGGTGCGCGACGTGGCGGCCGCGCTCATCGACCTGGGCGTGGCCGGCATCAACATCGAGGACGGCACACGGCCCGGCACGCGCGAGCTGGCGCCGCCCGAAGTGCTGTGCGAGCGCATCGCCGCGATCCGCGCGCTCGATGCGCGCTTCTTCATCAATGCGCGCACCGACACCCACATCGTCCCCTGGGCCGACCCGGCGGCACGCTTCGAGGAAACGCTGCGCCGCGCCACGCTCTGCGCGGCGGCGGGCGCGGACGGCATCTTCGTGCCCGGCCTGTCGAGCCCCGAGGAGATCGAAGGCCTGTCGCGCGCGGTCGCCCTGCCGGTGAACGTGTACGCGGGCTATGCGGGCGCGCCCACGGCCGAGAGTCTTGCGCGGGCCGGCGCACGCCGCATCAGCCTCGGCTGCGGCCCGCTGCAGGCGGCGCTGGGCTTGGTGGGCCGGCTCGCGAGCGAGGCCTTCGCGCGCGGCCGCTTCGATGCGATGGACGAACGCATGCTGTCGGTCGGCGAGCTCAACGCGCTCTTTTCAACCGCCGCATGAAAATTCAGTTTTTATTAATGCGAATCACTCTCATTTAGTGCTATAGTCGAGCCAAGTCACCAACCAGCTTCATCCCGAAGCGACCACCGCCACCATGCAAGCTCTCCTCTCTCAAGGAAGCCAACCGTCCCCGTCGGGGCTGACCAGCCACCGCCCGACCCTGCGCGTGCGCCGCGCCGCGACGCCGCAGCCCGTCGCCCTGACGGTGGAGGCCTTCGTGCACGAGCCGGTGCTCGCGGACGAAGTCGCCCGCGACGCCGCCGCGCCGGAGGTGGTTCGCCACTTCGACGACGCCGCGCTGGTGACGGCGAGCCTCGACAGCGCCGCGCTGCTGCGCGGCCAGAAGGTGGTCGAGATCTCGCACAACGGATTCGTGTACAGGCTGCAGGCCACCAAGCTGGGCAAGCTCATCCTGACCAAGTAGTTTCAGTTTCATCGTGGGGCGACTCCGAGACTCAACGGTCTCCAAGGGTCGTTTTTTGCTAGCCATCGGTTCACCGGCCAGCCATGCATTTTTTTCCCACGCCGACGAACATCGACCGGACGCACGCGCATGGACGAGCACGCCGCCGCTCCCGACCTGAAGCAGACCGGGCTCAAGGCCACCCTGCCGCGCCTGAAGGTGCTGGACCTGTTCCGCACCAGCAAGCAGCGGCACATGGCGGCGGAAGACGTCTACCGCCAGCTGCTGGCCGAACAGACCGACCTGGGCCTGGCCACCGTCTACCGCGTGCTGGCCCAGTTCGAGCAGACCGGCCTGCTCAAGAAGAGCCAGCTCGGCAACAACAAGGCCGTCTACGAACTCAACGACCGCGAGCGCCACCACGGCCACCTGGTGTGCACCAAGACCGGCGACGTGCTCGAGTTCTTCGACCCCGAGATCGAGAACCGCCTCAAGGTCATCGCGGCGGAACTGGGCTTCGAGCTCTCCGACTACGTGGTCACGGCCTTCGGCGCGCGGCGCTAGCGGCCGTCCCTCCCGACATGAGGCGACCACGCCCCAGCGGGTCGTACCCCCGCATCAACCCCTTGTTACATGCTCGCGAGATACTCGGGAGGTGAACGCCCCGTCCCTTTTTCTCCCGTCCCACCACGACCCGCTGATCGTCGCGGCCTCGCTGCTGATCGCCACCCTGGCCTCCTTCGTCGCGCTCGACCTGTCGCGGCGCATGCGCGGGCCCGGCGGCAATTTCCAGCCACTGTGGTGGAGCGTCGGCTCGGTGGTGCTGGGCACGGGCATCTGGTCGATGCATTTCGTGGGCATGCTGGGCTTCACGCTGCCGATCGAGCTGGGCTTCTCGGGCTGGTACACCTTCCTGTCGTGGGTCGCGGCCGTCGCGGCCTCCGGGGTGGCGCTGTGGGTCGCGAGCCGGCCCAACTACAGCCTCGGGCGGCTGGGCGTGGCCTCGCTGGTCATGGGCGGCGGCATCTGCGGCATGCACTACATCGGCATGGCGGCGCTGCAGATGGCGCCCGGCATCCTGTGGCAGCCGGTGATCGTGGGGCTGTCCGCGCTGATCGGCATCGGCGCCTCGGCGGTGGCGCTGCTGATCATGCGCAACCTGGTCCGCGTGAGCGCCGCCCGGCGCCCGGCCGTGCAGCTGCTGGCCGCGCTGGTGATGGGCGTGGCGATCTGCGGCATGCACTACACGGGCATGGCGGCGGCCAATTTCGCGCCCGATTCGGTCTGCCTGAGCGCCGGCGAGCTGCACGGCACGGGGCTGACGGTCATCGTGGTGCTGGCTTCGTGCGTGCTGCTGCTGGGCACGCTGCTCGGCTCGATCCTCGAGGCGCGCATGCAGATGGTCACGCAGCGCCTGGCGCTGTCGCTCGAGGACGCCAACGCCGAGCTCACCCACGCCAACCGCGAGCTGCAGCGCCATGCCTTCACTGACGCGCTGACCGGCCTGCCCAACCGCGTGCTGTTCGAGGACCGGCTGGAACACGCGCTGGCGCGCATGGCGCGCGTCAACCAGCCGCTGGTGAAGGAACGCGTGGCGATCCTGTTCGTCGACCTCGACGGCTTCAAGCCGATCAACGACTCCTTCGGCCACGCGGCCGGCGACGAGATCCTGCGTGCCGCGGCCAGGCGGCTGATGGATGTCGCGGGCGACAGCGACACGGTGGCGCGCATCGGCGGCGACGAGTTCCTGCTGCTGCTCGAGGGCGTGAGCGATGCGGCCGAGGCCGCCCAGGTGGCCAACCGCGCGCTGCGCAAGCTGGCCGAGCCTTTCTCGCTGCAGGACAAGCCGCTGCAGATCGCCTGCTCGATCGGCATCGTGGTCTACCCCGGCCAGGGCGAGCCCGACAAGCTCGTGGCCAATGCCGACGCCGCGATGTACATCGCCAAGCGCGCCGGCGGCGCGAACTACGTGATGTTCGAATCGCACATGGGCTCCGACGTGGCGGCGCAGCTGCGGCTGCAGAGCGACCTGCGCCGGGCCGTCGACCTGAACCAGTTCGAGCTGCACTATCAGCCGAAGATGGACGGCCGCGACGGCTCGCTCAGCGGCGTGGAGGCGCTGGTGCGCTGGAACCACCCCGAGCTCGGCCTGATCGGGCCGGCGCAGTTCATCGGCCTGGCCGAGCGCTTCGGCATGATCGTGCGCCTGGGCGACTGGATCCTCGACGAGGCCTGCCGGCAGATCGCCCAGTGGCGCACGCAGGGCCTGTCGATGCCGGTGGCGGTGAACCTGTCGGTCATGCAGCTGCGCGAGGTGGATTTCGTCGAGCGCGTCGAGCGCGCGCTGGCCCGGCATGCGGTGCCGGCCTCGCTGCTGCTGTGCGAGATCACCGAATCGGTGGCGATGGAGGACATCCGCGCCACGCACCGCACCTTCGAGGGCCTCGCGGCCGTGGGCGTGTTCCTGTCGATCGACGATTTCGGCACCGGCTACTCGAGCCTGAGCCAGTTGCGCCGGCTGCCGGCGCGCCAGGTCAAGATCGACCGCAGCTTCGTGCAGGACCTCGAATCCAAGGAGGATTCGCGCGCCGTGGTCGACGCCGTGATCCGGCTCGCGCATGCGCTGGGCCTGAGCGTGGTGGCCGAGGGGGTCGAGAACGAGATCCAGCGCGACATCCTGCTGACGATGGGCTGCGACGAGCTGCAGGGCTTCCTGTACTCGCGCGCGCTGCCGGCCTCGCAGCTGTTCGACTGGCTCGCGGTGCGCGCCGCGGCCTGAGCGCGGCCCGCCACCGCCTTCATCGGCCGCGCGGCAGCGGCTCGAGCCGCCACCAGCACAGCGCGCAGCCCAGCAGCAGCAGCACGGCAGCGATGCCCGTCGACAGCTGCATGCCGCGCAGGAATGCCTGCGGCGCGGTGTGGCGCACCAGGTGGCCGAACACGGCGACCCCGAGCAGCCCGCCGACCTGGCGCGAGGCATTCAGCACGCCCGAGGCGATGCCCGCGCGCGAGGCCTCGACCGAGGACAGCGCGAGGTTGGTCATCGTCGGCACGCACAGCGCCGTGCCGCTCGCGGCCAGCAGCATCGGCAGCACCAGCCAGGCATAGGCGCCCTCGATGCGCACCGGCAGCAGCAGCGCATAGCCGCAGGCCGCCAGGCCCAGCCCCATCACCATCAGCCGCCGCGCGCCGATGCGCGTGACGAGCCGGCCCGCGAGCACGCTGGCGCCCATCAGCACCAGCGTCATCGGCAGGAAGGCCAGGCCGGTCTGCTGCGGCGACAGGTGCTGCTGGACCTGGAAGAACAGGCTGAAGACGAAGACCAGCCCGTAGTAGCCGAAGTTGACGACCACGCCGCACAGGGAGGCGATCGCGAAGGCGCGGATGCGCAGCAGGCCCAGCGGCAGCATCGGCGCGGCGCTGCGTGCCTCGATCCGGACGAAGGCCCCGCCCGCCGCGAGCGCCAGCAGCAGCCCGCCCGCGACCCAGGCGCTGGTCCAGCCCAGCCGCCCGGCCTCGACCAGCGTCGCCGTCAGCGCGGCGAGCGCGAGCACGGCGGCCAGTTGCCCGGGCCCGTCGAGGCGCCGTGCATGGCCCGGCCCGTCGGCGGCCACGTGGCGCACGGTCAGGGCCCCGGCCAGCAGGCCGATCGGCAGGTTGATCAGGAAGATGCTGCGCCAGCCTCCATGCGCGACCAGCACGCCGCCGAGCACCGGACCGGCCGCCATCGCGATGCCGCCGATCGCGCCCCACCAGCCGATCGCACGGCTGCGCTCGACCGGGTCCGCGAAGGCCCGCTGCAGCATCAGCAGCGAGTTGGGCACCAGCAGCGCCGCGCCGACGCCCTGCAGCAGCCGCGCCGCCACCAGCATGCCGAGCCCGGGCGCCGCGCCGCAGGCGACCGAGGCCACGGTGAACAGCGCGAGGCCGCCGAGGTAGATGCGGCGCGGCCCCAAGCGGTCGCCGAGCGCGCCGCTGCTCAGCAGCAGGGCCGCGAACACCAGCGTGTAGGCATTGACCACCCATTGCAGCCCGGCCACGTCGGTGCGGAACTCGCGCAGCAGCGCATCGAGCGCGACATTGACCACGCTCACGTCGAGCAGCACCACGACGAAGCCCAGCGACGCGGCCACCAGCGTGCCCCGGCGCGAAGACGATCCGGTTCGCATGTTCCACCCTTTGCATCCATGAAGAGGAGGCGATGGTGGGCCGCGGCGCTCTGTGCGTGAATTCCTTAAAATCGCGGACTCACTGCGAGAAAACGCACAGATAAACAACACCATGTTCGACTGGGAGAACCTGCGCCATTTCCTGGCCGTCGGCCGCGCCGGCACGCTGTCGGGTGCCGCGCGTTCGCTGCGCGTCGACCATGCGACGGTGAGCCGCCGGCTGGCGGCGCTCGAGGCCGAACTGGGATTGCCGCTGGTGGAGCGGCTGCCGCGCGCCTGCCGCCTGACGGCCGCGGGCCTCGAGGTCTTCGAGCAGGCCAAGGCGATGGAGAGCGCCTCCTTCGCCATCGCGCGGCGCAGCCAGGCACGGCAGGTGTCGCTGCGCGGCAAGGTGACCTTGAGCGCCTCGCCGGTGCTGGCCACGCACTTCCTCGCCGCGCGCATGGCGGACTTCCATGCGGTCTATCCCGACATCCAGCTGTCGGTGCGCTCCGAGGCCCAGCAGGTCTCGCTGAGCCGCGGCGAGGCGGACCTCGCGCTGCGCCATGTGCGGCCCAGCGAACCGAACAACATCGCGCGCCGCGTCGGCCGCATCCCCTTCGCGCTCTATGCGGGCCGCGACTACCCCGCCCTCGCGGAGCCCGCGCGCTGGACCTTCATCGCCTACGACGACCGCTTCGCCGACATGCCCCAGCAGCGCTGGCTGCTCGGCAACGCGGGCGAGCGCCCGGTGGGCTGCGAGCTCGGCGACATCAGCAGCCAGCTCGTCGCCGCGCGTGCCGGCGCCGGCGTCGCGGGCCTGCCCTGCTTCCTCGGCGACGCGGAGCCCGCTCTGGTGAAGCTCGAGCCCGGCGGCGAGCCCTTCGAGCATGCGATCTGGCTGGTCACGCACCGTGAGCTCAAGCGCTCGGCCACGGTGCGCGCGGTGATGGACTATCTCGCCCGGGCCTTCGCCGACAGCGAGGCGCTGCGGCTGCCCTGATCGCCGCGTCCTAGGACGCGTCGAGCACCTCGCGCACGCGCACCGCCAGTTCCTCGATCGTGAAGGGCTTGCCGATCAGGTGCACGCCCGCGTCGAGCACGCCGTTGTGCACCACCGCATTGCGCGTGTAGCCGGTGGTGAACAGCACCTTGAGCTCCGGCCGTCGCCGCAGCGCCTCGTCGGCCAGCTTGCGACCATTGGTCTCGGGCATCACCACGTCGGTGAACAGCAGCTGGATCTCGGGATGGGCATCGATCAGCTTCAGCGCCGCCACGGCGCCGTCGGCCTGCAGCACGCGGTAGCCGAGCTCGGTGAGCGCCGCGACCGTGAGCTGCCGAACCGCGGGCTCGTCCTCCACCACGAGGATCAGCTCCTCGGTGCCGCCCAGCGGCGTGTCCGGGGCGGCCTCGGCCTTCTCGTCCTCGGCGGGCGCGCCGAGCAGGCGCGGCAGGTAGACCTTCACGGCCGTGCCCTCGCCGACCTCCGAATAGATCTTCACGTGGCCGCCCGACTGCTTGACGAAGCCGTAGACCTGGCTCAGGCCCAGTCCCGTGCCGCGGCCCACCTCCTTGGTGGTGAAGAAGGGGTCGAAGGCCTTGGCGACCACCTTGGCAGGCATGCCCGAGCCGGTGTCGCTGACGGCGATCATCACGTACTGCCCGGACGAGAGGCCGAGGTGCTCGACCGCATAGCGCTCGTCGAGGTGGGTGTTGGCGGTCTCGATCGTGAGCCGCCCGCCGTCGGGCATGGCGTCGCGCCCGTTGACCGCGAGGTTGAGGATCACGTTCTCGAGCTGGTTGGGGTCGGCGTGCGTGCGCCACAGCCCGCCGGCCAGCACGGTCTCGAGCTGGATCGCGCCGCTGAGCGAGCGGCGCAGCAGGTCCGACATGCCCGCCACCAGCCGGTTGGCATCGAGCGACTCGGGGCGCAGCGGCTGCTGGCGCGAGAAGGCGAGCAGCCGTTGCGTCAGCAGCGCGGCGCGCTTCGCGCCGTCGCGCGCGGCCTCGACGTAGCGCCGGGCGCGAACGTCATCGGCCGCGAGCTGGCGCCCCAGCAGGTCGAGCGAACCGATCACCACCGCGAGCATGTTGTTGAAGTCGTGCGCGATGCCGCCGGTGAGCTGTCCCACCGCCTCCATCTTCTGCGCCTGGCGCAGCGCCTCCTCGGTCTTGAGCCGCTGCGCAACCTCCTCGGCCACGCGGTGCTCGAGCGAGTCGTTGAGCTCGAGCAGCGCGCGCTCGGCGCGGTGGCGCTGGGTCACGTCCTGGAACAGCACCGCGACCTGGCGGCGCTCGGGCGGCTCGACGCGGAAGGCGGCCAGCTCGAGGAAGCGGCCGGTGCGCACCAGCTCGCGCTCGAAGCGCACCGGCTCGCCCGTGAGCAGCACACGGCGGTAGATGTCGACCCAGCCGTCGGCCTCGTCGGGCACCATCTCGCGCACCCGCTGGCCCACCACGTCGGCGATGCCGGCATTGGCCAGGTAGGCGGGGTTGGCCGTGACGTGGACGTAGTCGCTCATCGGGCCATGCGGGCCGTCGAGGAATTCGATGACGCAGAAGCCCTCGTCGATGGTCTCGAACAGGGTACGGAACTGCCGGTGGCTCTCGCGCAGCGCGAGCTCGGTGGCCTTGCGCTCGCTCAGGTCGAGCATGGCGCCGATCATGCGCAGCGGCCGGCCCTGCGCATCGCGCAGCACGGTGCCGCGGTCGAACACCTCGGCATGGCTGCCGTCCTTGCGCAGGAAGCGGTACTCCTGCGTCCAGGCCGTCCCGCCGCCGTCGATCACCGCATGGATGCCGGTCTCGACGCGCGCGCGGTCCTCGGGATGGATGTGGTCGAGCCACCAGTCGGCGCTGGTCTCTTCCTCCGTGTGGCCGAACAGCGTGGTCAGCGCCTGGTTCCAGACCACGTGGCCGTCGGACAGGCGCCAGTCCCAGACCGCGTCGTTGGTGGCCAGCACCGCGAGCCGGTAGCGCTCCTCGGTCTCCGTGCGCTGGGCCTGGCGCCGCGTCGCCTCGTCCTCCTTGTCGGCCAGCTGGCGCCGGGCCAGCACCTGGGCGGTGGTCTCCCAGACGGTGCACAGCAGGCCGCGCACGGCGCCCTGTTCGTCGCGCAGCGGCGCATAGGAGAAGGTGAACCAGGTCTGTTCCTCCAGCCCGTCGCGGTTCACGATGAGCGGCAGGTCCTCGCGATGGACCGGGCTGCCGGCCAGCGCCGTCTCGACCAGCGGCCCGACCTCGGGCCAGATCTCCGCCCAGACCTCGGCCAGCGGAGCGCCCAGAGCTGCGGGATGCTTGCCGCCGAGGACCCGGGCGTACGGCTCGTTGTAGACCATGCCCAGGCCGTCGCCCCAAGCCAGCCACATCGGCAGGGCCGAATCGAGCATCAGCGACACCGCGTGGCGCAGCGCGCCGGACCAGCCCTGCGGCGGACCGAGCGCCGAGCGCGCCCAGTCGTGCTCGCGCAGGAAGGCGGCGGCGAGCGTGCCGTCGGGCCGGAAATGTCCCTCGTGCTGCAGTGCGGTGCCGGGCCCGCCGTGTGTCTCGCCGTTCTTCATGAGTGCGTCCGCGTGCTGGGCGTATCCCTTGGTGCGCCTGTCCAGGGTCGGTATCGTAGGGGCGCCGCGGGCTGTGCCGCGTCGGCGGGCAGGCCGTCTCGCGACCGGTCCGGGGCAATCTAAGGACCGGACGTCGGCGGCGGCACCGCCCACGGGTTCGCGGATCCCGGTGGTCTCAGCACGGACGGCGCGGAAGGATCGGAGGACGGCATCGTCATGCCCGGCGGCGAAGCCATCACCGGACGGACCGGTGCCGGCCGGGGCATCACGGGCAGGGGCGACAGGCCCCGGATCTCCGACAGCCCCGCGGTCGCATCGCCCGCCCGCCGCCCGAACTCACGCTTGATCGCCCGGTCGATCAGCGGATAGGGAAACATCGCGAGCTTGCCCATGAGGCAGTTGATCATCAGGCTGTCGAAGGAGCGACCGAACGATCCCTTCTCGAATTCCTTGGCATGAAGCTCGAGGATGCGGATCGCGTCGTTGCACTTGAGCACGTCGGCCTTGCCCTTGCCGAGCGAGGCGGCCAGCTTCCTTGCCTCCGGCAGCGTGGCGTAGGGCTGCTGCACCAGCGCCGCCGGTGCGATGGCCGGTGCCGTCGGTGCCGTCGACGCCGGAGGTCGCGCCGGCGCCGCGGCCAGGGGCAACGGCGGCGAAGGTGCAAGCGCCGGGAACGAAGCCGCCGGTGCGCTCGGCGCGCGCGGCAAGGGTGCCAGCGTGCCATGCGGCGCCGGAGCCGGGGCGGGCGGCGTCGAGAGCCTCGACAGCGTCGACGCGAGCCCCATCATGCCGACCAGGCACATCACCACCACCCACGGATTGCTGGCGGACGCCGCGTTGCCCGTAGGCACCGGCCGCGCCTTGGGCCGCGCGGGCGCGAACGCCACGAAGCGCCGCCACCCCGGAATGGCCGCTTCCCATGCGCGCCAGCGCTCGATGTTCGAGGGGTTGGTGACGATGTGCAGCCAGTGGGGGAAGTTGCGCACGGCCTGCTCGGCCAGCGGCAGCGACTTCGCGAGCCGGCGCACGCCCGGCTTGTCCGGCGAGCGCAGCTGCCGGATCGGTTCGCGCAGGCGCTCGCGCGTGGCCTCGGGCAAGCTGTCGTACGCATCCAGCTCCTGGATTGCGTGGTCGATGATGACGCCGGAACGGCCCAGCCTCGAGAGCGACGCCGCTTCCTCGCGCCAGCGGAAGGCACCGACGGCCGGGGCGAACACCTTCTCGTGCCCGGGGCGCCAACCGTTGGCCAGCCACGAGGCCACGCCCAGCTCGAACAGGAACCGTGCATCCACATCCAGCAGCCGCGGGTCCTCGAGCGCGGCATCGAGCGCCGCCCGCGCTTCGTGCCGGTCCGGTGTCCCGGCCGCGGCGAGGCGGGCCATGAGGGCATCGAACACGGCGCGGGCGTAGTCGTCGGACCGCTGCATCCGGGACGGCGCAGCGGCGTCGTCGACGGGGCCGCTCGCAGGTGCCGCCGGGGTCGGCGCAACCTCCTCCGGCGAAGCAGGTGTCGGGTCCGGCGCATCGCGCGCGGCGGCATCGCGGTGCGCGAGCCAGGCCAGCACGAGCTCATAGCGCTCGCGCAGCGCCTGGAACCGTGCGGGCTCCGCGGCGACGTCGATCTGCTTGAGTTGCGCGGCATAGGCGCGGCGTACCGCCTTGCCGTCCGTGTCTTCCGAAAGGCCGAGCGACTGCAGGGCCGCGAGCACCTGCGCGTTCATGGCCGGGCACGCCCGTCAAAGGAACACGGGCGCGCCGCGTCCCCGGATCCCTGCGCCTGGCATGCCGCCATCCGGCTGCTGGCGATGCCCCGTTCCTTGCCGACCGTCATCCTCGCCCCTCGTGTTCCGCTTTCGTAGCGAATGTATACGAGCGAGGCGACGGCCGGCGCTCGCGCCGGGTCGAGGCGTCGGAGGATGCGCGCGGGCACCTGGGCTTGCCCAGGCCGCCGAACGCCGGGTCAGGGGTTGCCGTCGGGCAGCAGCACCAGCTTGCCGAAGGTGCGCCGCTCCTGCAGATCGGCCAACGCGCGAGGCAACTCGCTGAAAGCGTAGCGACCGCCCACGTCCGCGTGCAGCTGCTGGTGCCTGAAACCCGCCAGCACGTCGTCCAGCGCCTGCCCGATCAGCGGCAGGTCGCGCTCGTGGCTCCAGTAGATGCCCAGCGCCGACGCGCTCTTGAGCAGAAGACGGTTGGCGCGGATCTCGGGAATGCGTCCGCTCGAGAAACCCACGAGACAGAGGCGCGCGCCATGGGCCAGGCACTTGACGCTGCGGTCCGTGATATCGCCCCCCACCGGATCGATGACCACATCCACGCCCTTGCCACCGGTGGCCTGCATCACCTGCTCGACCCAGTCGTCCTCGCGGTAGTCGATGCAGACCGAAGCCCCGCGCTCCCTGCAATGCGCGAGCTTGTCCTGGCCGCCCGCGGTGGCGATGACGCGCGCACCGGCCCGAACCGCGAGCTGGGTGGCCGCCAGCCCGACCCCGCCGGCGGCCGCGTGCACCAGCACCGTCTCGCCCGCCTGCAACCGGGCCCGTGCGAACAAGGCGATCCACGCGGTCGGCCAGACCACCGGCAGCACGGCGGCCTCGGCCAGCGGGACTTCCTCGGGCACACGCACCAGCCACGAGGCCTCGGCCACGGCGAACTGCGCGAAGCCGCCCCACATGACCTTGGTGGCGACCCGGTCGCCGGGGCTGAAGGCGCCACCGCCCGAAACGCTTTCGACGATGCCGCTGATCTCCTGGCCCGGGGTGAAGGGCAGCGGCGGCCGGATCTGGTAGGCGCCGCGCGTCATCAGCACGTCCGAGAAGTTGAGCCCGGCAGCGGCCACCCGCACCAGCACCTGGCCCGGCTTGGGATGCGGCAGCGGCATCTCCATGAGCTCCGGAGGCTGCGTGACGTCCCTGACGATCCACGACTTCATACGGCCCCCCGCGCGCGCAGTTGCGCAAGATCCGCCGGCGCGATGCCGATGCCCTGCAACACCTCGTCGGTGTGCGCGCCCAACAAGGGGTCGGCCTGGACCTTCGCCGGATCCCCCGAAGAGAACACGGCCGGCTGCAGCACGAACGGCCAGGGGCGCTCGGCATCCTGCGCCTGGGCGACCCGCCCACGATCCTGCCGCGCGGACTGCGCATGGGCCTGCTGCAGATCCCAGACCGGGCCCGCCGGCACGTCGGCCTCCAGGCAGGCCTGGACCACCTCGTCCACGGTCCGCTCGCGCGACCATGCCGTGATCGCCGCCTTCAGCGCCGGCTCGTTGCGCGCGCGCTGCAGGTTGTCGACGAAGCGCGGATCCTCGACCCATTCGGGCTTGCCGATCAACGGCGCGAAGCGGCGGAAGAACCCGTCGTTGCTGACCACGATCACCGCCCAGCCGTCGCGGGCCTCGAAGCAGTCCACCGGCGAGGTCACGGGATGGCGGTTGCCCACGCGCTGCGGCGCCGTGCCGCTGGCGAACAGGCGGCTCGCGCTGGTGAGCTGCAGGGCCAGCATCGCATCGAACATCGACAGGTCGATCTGGCGCCCCTGGCCATCCCGCTCGCGAGCGAACAGCGCCGTCATCAGCGACCAGGCACCGAACAGGCCCGTCACGAGGTCCGCCACCGAGTCGCCCACGCAGGTGGGCTCCTGCCCGGGACGGCCCGTGGTGCTCATGAGCCCGGACATGGCCTGGATGATCAGGTCATAGGCCGGCCGCCCCTTGAATTCGCCCTGCTGCCCGAAGCCGGAGATGCTCAGGTAGACCAGCGAGGGATTGCGCGCCTTCAGCGTCTCGTAGTCCACCCCCAGCCGCTGCGCGACGCCGGGGCGGAAGTTCTCGACCACCGCATCGGCGGTATCGATCAGCGCATACAGCATCTCGCGCGCGCGCTCGTCCTTGAGATTGAGCGTGACGCTCTTCTTGTTGCGGTTCAGCAAGGAGAAGTAGACGCTGCGGCCGTCGACGAAGGGGCCGAAGTGGCGCGAGTCGTCGCCGGTCACGGGCGTCTCGATCTTGATCACCTCGGCCCCCACGTCGGCCAGCAGCGCGGTGCAGTAAGGCCCCGACATCACGCGCGACAGGTCGACGATGCGCAGGCCGTTCAGAAGTTGTTGTTGGGTCATGAGAGGGTCATCCCAGAAGAAGGCTGTCGTCGCTGAGTTCCTTGCCGCTGCGCTGGGAGAACAGCGCCAGCAGGTCCGGAACATCGAGCCGCTCGCGTTCGCTGCCGGCGATGTCGAAGACGATGCGCCCCTGGTGCAGCATGATGGTCCGGTCGCCGTGATCGAGTGCCTGGCGCATGCTGTGCGTGACCATCAGCACCGTGAGCTTGAGCTCGCGCACGAGATCGTCGGTGAGCGTCATCACGAACTCCGAGGTGCGCGGATCGAGCGCGGCCGTGTGCTCGTCGAGCAGCAGCAGGCTCGACGCGTTGAGCGACGCCATCAGCAGGCTGATCGCCTGGCGCTGCCCGCCCGAGAGCAGGCCCATGCGGTCGTGCAGCCGGTTCTCCAGCCCGAGGCCGAGCCGGGCCAGCGCCGCGCGGATGCGCTCGCGCCGAGGCGCCGTCACCGCATGCCCCAGTCCGCGCGCATGGCCGCGCGCCAGGGCGATGGCCATGTTCTCCTCGATCGTCAGTTCCTCGCAGGTGCCCGCCAGCGGGTCTTGGAAGACACGGGCGATGGCACCGGCGCGACGCGCGACCGGCCAGCCGGCGATGGCTTCGCCATCGATCGTGACGGCCCCGCCGGTGGGGGTCGTCTCTCCCGCGAGCACATTGAGCAAGGTCGACTTGCCGGCACCGTTGGAACCGATCACCGTGATGAACTGCTGCTGGGGGATGTCCAGCGACAGGCCGCGCAGCACGTGGTTCTCGAGCGCGGAGCCGGGATTGAAGACCACATCGAGCTTCTCGACCCTGATCATGCTTTTCTCCCGCGCAGCGCACCGGCCAGGCCCACGCCGGGCGCAACCAGTGCCAGTGCCACGAGCGCCGCGGTCACCATGTTCAAGTCGGAGGGCGTGAGCCCGATGCTGTCGACGTCCAGGGCCAGCGCCACCGCGATGCGATAGAGCACGGCGCCCACCAGCGCGGACAAGGTCGCACGCACGATGGTCGTGTTCCTGATCAGCACCCCGCCGCCGATCACGGCGGCAAAGCCGACGACCACCACGCCGCCGCCCATGTTGACGTCGGCCGAACCCTGCGTCTGCGCGAAAAGCGCACCGCCGAGAGCGGACAGCCCGTTCGCCATGGCGAGCCCCAGCCAGGTCATGCGGCCGGTGTGGATGCCGTAGGCGGCCGCCATCCGCGGATTGGCGCCGGTCGCCCGCAAGGCCAGTCCGGTTTCGGAAGCGAGGAAGCGGTTGAGCAGCAGGACGATCGCCGCGCACAGCAGGATGAGCACGAGCGGTACCGCATAGGCACTGCCGACGAAGTGCGCGCCCAGCCCCGTGAACACCGTGTCGGTGCCCAGCAAGGGCGTGTTGGGCCGCCCCATGATGCGCATGTTCACCGAATACATCGCGACCGAGGCCAGGATGCCGCTGAGGATGTGCAGGATGCGCAGCCGGACGTTGAGGAAGGCCGTGAGCGAGCCCGCGAGCATGCCGGCGACGAAGGCCAGCAAGGTGGCCAGGTAGGGGTTGGCGCCCGCGACGATCGATGCGGCCGCCACGGCACCGCCGAGCGGGAAGCTGCCCTCCACCGTGATGTCGGGGAACTTCAGCAGGCGAAAGGTGATGTAGGTTCCGAGCGCGACGAAGCCGAAGATCAGCCCCGTCTCGAGCGCGCCCAGCAAGGCGTAGAAATTCATCCCGCCCTCCTCAGCGATTGACGATGTTGGCCTGGCGGGCCACGTCGTCCGGAATGCTCAGGCCCGCGGCCTGCGCAGCGCGCTGGTTCACGACCGTGCGAAACACCTGCGGCGTTTCCACGTCGATATCGCCGGGCTTCGCGCCCTTGAGGATCTTGACGACCTGGCGGGCCGCCTCTTCACCGACGGCGTTGTAGTCGAAGCCGATCGAGGCCACCGCGCCGCGCTCCACGGTGCGGGTCTCGGCCGTGAACACGGGAATCTTCTGTTCCTGGCCAATGCGCACCGCCGATTCGAGCGCCGCGTACACGGTCGGATCGTTGGGAATCCAGACCACGTCCGTCTTGCCCACGAGCGAACGCATGGCCGAACCGACCTCGTTGGAGGTGGGCGCATTCGCCTCGACCAGCGTCATGCCATGGGCCTTGAGCAGCGGCTTGAGCACTTCGATCTGGTAGCGCGAGCCATCGAGCCCGGTGTTGTAGATCACCCCCAGGCGCCTGGCCTGCGGCATGAAGGCCTTGATCAGGCGCAACTGCCGCTCGATCGGCGCGAGGTCGGAGATGCCGGTGGCATTGCCGCCCGGACGCTTCAGCGACGGGACCACCTTGGCGCCGAGCGGATCGGTCACCACGGTGAAGACCACGGGCACCGTCCTCGTGGCCGACAAGGCGGCCTGCGCCATCGGCGTGGTGATGGTGACGATCACGTCGGGCGCATCGCCGACGAACTTGCGCAGGATCTGCGTGGCGATGCCCGCGTTGCCCTGGGCCGACAGGTAGTCGAGCCTGAGGTTCTGGCCTTCGACGTAGCCCGCGCCGCGCAACGCGTCCACGAGCCCGGTCTTGACCTGGATCAGCTGGGGAATGTCGACCATGTTCGCGATCGCCACGTGCCTGGTCTGCGCCGAGGCCATCGACGCGCCGACGACGAGCCCGAGGGCCAGGAAGTACCTTGTCCATTTCATGACGTGCTCCTTCAGAGTCAGGCTGCCAGCGAAGGCAGGTCCAGTTGGCGCTCGCGCGCGGTGCGCGCGGCGATCTCGTAGCCCGCGTCGGCGTGGCGCATCACGCCGGTGGCGGGATCGTTCCAGAGCAGCCGCGCGATGCGCTCGTCGGTGCCTTGCGTGCCATCGGCCACCAGCGCCATGCCCGCGTGGATCGAGTAGCCCATGCCCACGCCGCCGCCATGATGGATGCTGACCCAGTCGGCACCGCAGGCCGTGTTGAGCAGGGCGTTCAGAAGCGGCCAGTCGGCCACGGCGTCGGAGCCGTCGAGCATGCCTTCGGTCTCGCGGTTCGGGCTGGCCACCGAGCCCGAGTCCATGTGATCGCGGCTGATGGCGATCGGCCCGCTGAGCTCGCCGTTGCGCACCATCTCGTTGATCGCGAGCCCCGCGAGATGCCGCTCGCCCAGGCCGAGCCAGCAGATGCGCGCGGGCAGGCCCTGGAACCTGACGCACTCGCGTGCCATCGTGAGCCAGCGGCCCAGCGCCTGGTCCTGCGGGAACAAGGCGCGCAGGCGCTCGTCCGTCTTGTAGATGTCCTGCGGATCGCCCGACAGCGCGACCCAGCGGAAAGGCCCCTTGCCCTCGCAGAACAGCGGCCGGACATAGGCCACCACGAACGACGGAAAGTCGAAGGCCTGCGTCACGCCCTCATCGAGCGCGACCTGGCGGATGTTGTTGCCGTAGTCGAACACCACGGCGCCGCGCGCCTTGAAGTCCAGCATCGCGCGCACATGCAGCGCGATCGATGCGCGCGCCGCCTGCTCGACCGCGCGGGGGTCGCTCGCGCGCGCCGCCTCCCAGTGCGCCACGTCCCAGCCGGCGGGCAGGTAGCCGTGCAGCAGGTCGTGCGCGGCGGTCTGGTCGGTCACCACGTCGGGACACAGGCCGCGGCGAACGATCTCGGGCAGGACCTCGGCGGCATTGCCGCACAGCGCGATCGACAACCCGCGGCGCTGCGCACGCGCCTCGTCGACGAGTTCGAGCGCATGCGCGAGATCGCGCGCCTGCACGTCGAGGTAGCCGGTGCGCAGGCGCATGTCGATGCGGCTCTGCTGGCACTCCACCACGAGGATCGCGGCGCCCGTCATCCGCCCGGCCAGGGGTTGCGAGCCGCCCATGCCGCCGAGCCCCGCGGTGAGCATCCATCGGCCCTCCATCGAGCCGCCGAAATGCCGGCGCCCGACCTCCGCATAGGTCTCGTAGGTGCCCTGCACCGTGCCCTGGCTGCCGATGTAGAACCAGGAGCCGGCCGTCATCTGGCCGAACATCATCAGGCCCTTGCGCTCGAGCTCGTTGAAGTGGTCCTGCGTGGCCCATTTGGGCACGAGGTTGGAATTGGCGATCAGTACGCGCGGCGCCATCGCATGGGTACGGAACACGCCCACGGGTTTGCCGGACTGCACCAGCAGGGTGTGGTCGTCGTCCAGCCGCTCGAGCGTTTCGACGATTCGATCGAAGGCGTCCCAATTGCGCGCCGCGCGCCCCACGCCGCCATAGACGATCAGTTGCGCGGGATTCTCCGCAACGTCCGGATCGAGGTTGTTCATCAGCATGCGCAACGGCCCTTCCGTGCGCCAGCTGCGGGCTCGAAGTTCGGTCCCGCGGGCGGCGCGAACGACCCGGGGCAACGATGTCTCGTGAGGCAATTTCTTCTCCTGTGCGGTCCATGCCAAGGCGGCCGATTCAGCGTCGCCACCAATTCCATTGCTCATGGATCCGGAGAAAGATGGCGTGCCTGAAAACGATAGGAATTACGCCTGTTCTCCCTAGAATGCGGCGTGTCCGCGACGATTATGAAAATTGCGTTGCATGGCCGAAAGCGATTTTTCCTCCTTGGTGGATGACCAACGCTCATGCATTGAATGCGAACCCACACGCCTTCCCTTTCGTGCCTGCTGGCGTTCGAGGCCAGTGCCCGGCACCACAGCTTCACCCGCGCGGCCGACGAGTTGTGCGTGACGCAGGGCGCGATCAGCAAGCTCATCAAGGCCCTGGAGGACGAACTCGGCACGCTGCTGTTCGCGCGTGAAGGCAAGCGATTGACGCTCACGCCGGCGGCCGATGCGTACCTGCGGCGCATCCAGCCGCTGCTGCACAAGCTCGAGGCCGCGTCGGTCGAGCTCAAGGCCGGGGGCCGCAGCAGCGGCCGTTTCAACCTCGCGGTGCTGCCCAGCATCGCGGCCCGGTGGCTGATGCCGCGCTACTCCGATTTCTCGGCGCGCCATCCCGACGTCATCCTGAACCTCACCACCCACCTGTCGCCGTTCAACTTCCACATCGAGGACATCGATGCGGCCATTCATTTCGGCGCCAAGTCCTCATGGAGCGGCGCCGAGATGGAGTTCCTGCTGCAAGACGCGGTGGTGCCGATCTGCAGCCCGGATTTCCTGCGCCGCTACGGCCCGTTCGATGAGCCGCGCCGACTGCTGGACTACACGCTCGTGCACCTGGCCTCGCGCATGGACTCGTGGAATTTCTGGCTCGGCAGCCTGGGCGTGGAGATGGGACACACGCCGCCGGGACCGGTGTTCGAGCACTACCTGATGATCGTGCAGGTGGTCACCGCCAGCCTCGGCATCGGGCTCGCGCCCTACTTCCTCGTGGCCGACGACATCGAGCAAGGTCGGCTGGCCGTGCCCTATCGCCACTTGGCCAGCGAGGACCTGGCCTATTACCTGGTCTATCCCGGCGAGAAGAAGGACTATCCGCCGCTGCGCGCGTTCAGGGTTTGGCTGGCGCAGGAGCTGGTGGCGACGCAGGGGTCGATCGACGGCTTCCGCGCAAGCTGCCCGCATCCATCGCTCAGGACCTCGACGCCATCGTGACGGGAAGGGAGTCCCGGCGCCGCTCCGCCCACTCCACCACCTGCCCCAACGGCGCCGGCCGCATGAAATAGAACCCCTGCAGCAGCGGACAGCCAAGCCGCGTGAGCGTCTCGAACTCCTCCTGGCTCTCGACGCCCTCGGCCACCACCTCGATGTCCATCGAGCGCCCCAGCCGCACCACCGCCTCCACCATCAGGCAACTGGCCGGCGAGGAATCGAGGCCGAACACGAAGCTGCGGTCGATCTTCACCTGGTGCACGTGCTCGCCGCGCAGCGAGGCCAGCGAGGAATAGCCGACGCCGAAATCGTCGATCGCGACCGCGACGCCGGACTCGGCCAGCGCACGCAGCCGGGCGCGCGCGGTCGAGGTGTCGAGCGCGACCTCCTCGGTGATCTCGATCTGCAGGCGGCGCGGCGGCAGGTCGTGGGCCGCGAGCACCTGCGCGGTGATGACATCGACCGGCAGCTGCGACAT
Source organism: Variovorax sp. GW821-FHT09B01 (assembly GCF_059418345.1). Taxonomy (NCBI): domain Bacteria; kingdom Pseudomonadati; phylum Pseudomonadota; class Betaproteobacteria; order Burkholderiales; family Comamonadaceae; genus Variovorax; species Variovorax sp. GW821-FHT09B01. Next base: position 903,097 of record NZ_JBWKPQ010000001.1, read on the forward strand.
CTCGCGCGGCGACACGTTCATCGCCACCGGCAACTCGGCGAAGGCGCCGCCGATGCCACCGAGTTGCACCAGGCCGTGGCAGACCTCCTCGAGGATGTGGCGCAGCAGGCGCTCGGCCAGCCCGGTGCTCGCGGCCGCGAAGATCACTTCGCCGGGCGCGACCCAGCCGTGCTTCGGATGCCGCCAGCGCAGCACGGCCTCGAGGCTGTGCAGGCGCCGCCCGCGGTCGGCGAGGATCGGCTGGTACCAGGCGCAGATGGCGCGCGTCGCCATGGCCTCGACCATGTCGCGCTCGATGTCGCGCCGGCGCAGCAGGCGGCCGTGCAGCACCTCGTCGAAGCGGTGGCAGCGGTTGCGCCCGCGCCGCTTGGCTTCGTAGAGCGCCTCGTCGGAGAAGCTCAGCATCTCCTCGGCCGAGCGGTCGAGGCTGGTGCAGATGCCCACGCTCACGCCGAGCTGGCCGCCGTAGTGCGAGGTGGCATGGCCGATCGAATCGATGAGCCCCTGCGCCACATGCTCGGGCGCATCGGCCGCGCCTTGCGGGCGATAGAAGACCGCGAACTCGTCGCCGCCCCAGCGGCCGACCACCGCGTCATGTTGCGCCAGCCGTTGCTGCAGCCACCGGCCGACGTCCTGCAGCACGCGGTCGCCGGTCTTGTGGCCGAAGGCATCGTTGATGGCCTTGAAGCCGTCGAGGTCCAGCATCAGCGCGGCATGCGGCGCCACGTCCGCCTGCGCGGCCTCGAAGCGCGCGGCCGCCTTCGCGAAGCCCTCGCGGTTGAGCAGGCCGGTCAGCGAATCGTGATTGGCGCGGAAGTCCAGTTCGCGCGTCGCACGCGTGGACTCGGCATGGGTGCGCTGCAGCTCGGCCGCCATGAACAGCGCCTCGTTCTTCAGCCGGCTGCTGGCACGGAACGCGCGCTCGCCGCGCCGCGAGGCGTAGACCAGCGTGCACAGGTAGACGAAGACCATCGCCGCCAGCGCGTTGTGATGAAAGCCGCCGGCATGGAGCAGCCATGCGGTGACCGCGGCCAGCGCGGGCGTCACGAAGACGATCGGCACCGGCGCATAGGCCGCGCTGAAGATCACGGAGCCGGCGCAGACGCCGCAGACGATGGTCAGGAAGAACAGCGTTTCCGACGGGTTCTCGCTGTCGCAGAACAGCGGCAGCAGCGCCCACACGCAGCCCGACAGCAGGGACGACAAGGTGATGCGGCGAAAGCGCCTCGCGAGTTCGCGCTCGTCCATGCCGGCCACGGCCTGCTCGACCGCGCGCAGCGACCGGCAGACATGGGCTCGGTAGGCATTGGACAGAACGACCAGCAGCAGCCAGGCGGACGGCCCGGCCCAGTGCACCGAGGCATAGAGCGCGACGCCGGCGGTCACGCAGCCCACGGCCATGCCCGAGGGCACGACGGCACGCACGCTGCGCTGCACCGACAGCAGCTGATCGCTCCGCACCCGCCGCGAGAGTTCGTCGGAAGACGGGCCGCTCGAGGGGTCGTGACCTGATGGGAGATCGACCATGGTGGGCAACTGGTGGCGGGAGTCCTCACCCCCTTAACCCATTGCGCACCGGAAGCCAGGCGTCGCCCTTCGTCCTTTTGCCCTTCGGGGCGTCGGCCTGCGCCGACAGGGGCGGCTCAGACCAGCTGCAGCACCTGCGCCAGCGGCCGGCGCGGCTTGCGCGGCCAGTTCTGGGGCGTGGCGTAGCCGATGGCCAGCAGCAGCACCGGAATCTCGTCGGCCGCCAGCGCGAAGGCCTCGGCGACCGCGGGCGCGTCGAAGCCGATCATCGGCGCGGAGCCCAGCCCCAACGCCTGCGCCGCGTAGATGAGCGCGCCGGCGCCGAAGGTCGCGCTGCGCACCGCCTCGTCGCGCTGGCGCTGCGGCTGCTCGAAGTAGAGGCTCTTGGCCGCGCCTTCCCAGCCCGGGACCATCTCCGCCGGCATGAAGCCGGCCTCGACGGCGCCCGCGAGGCGATCGGGCAGCGTGCGGTGGTCGGCGAGCTGGCCGCAGACGATGAAGGTCACGGCGGCTTCGCTGACCTTGGCCTGGTCCCAGGCCAGCGCGCGCAGCCGCGCCTTCTGTTCGGGCGTGCGCACGGCGACGAAGCGCCAGTTCTGCAGGTTGAACGAGGTCGGCGCGGTCGTGGCCAGGCGCACCAGTTCCTGGATGCGCTCGTCGCTGATGCCGCGCGCGGGATCGAACAGGTTGGTGGTGCGGCGCTCTTCGATGGCCTGGATGATCGGGATCGGATGGGACATGGACATCTCCTTGGATGATGCTTGCAGACGAGCCCCGTCCTCCGCCCGCGCGCGGCGGCGCGGGCGGCTGGAACGGGACGAAGGGAATCGGGAAAAGAGGCGGCGCTAGACGATGCTGTCGACCACGCCGCCATCGACGCGCAGCGCGGCGCCGGTGGTGGCCGAGGCCTGCTCGGAGCTGGCGTAGAGGATCATGTTCGCGACCTCCTCCACGCGCGCGGCGCGGCGGATGATCGACGAGCCCCGGTGCGTGGTGACGAAGTCCGCCGCGACCGCCGCCAGGCCGCGGCCCGAGGCTTCCACCTCGGCCTGCAGCATGTCGGCCACGCCTTCGGACAGCGTGGGTCCGGGCAGCACGGCATTGACCGTCACGCCGGTGCCGGCCAGCCGCTTCGCGAGGCCGCGCGAGACGGCGAGCTGCGCGGTCTTCGAGAAGCCGTAATGGACCATGTCGGCCGGGATGTTGAGCGCCGACTCCGAGGACACGAACACGATGCGGCCCCAGCCGCGCGCGACCATGCCCGGCGCATAGGCGCGCGCGCAGCGCACGCCCGACATCACGTTGGTCTGGAAGAAGCGCTCCCATTCCGCATCGGGCGTGTCGAAGAAGTCCTGCGGCCCGAAGACGCCGAGGTTGTTCACGACGATGTCCAACTCGGGATGGCGCGCCTGCAGCGCGGCGCAGGCCTCGGGCGTCGAGAGATCGCCCGCGAAGCCGTGGGCGCGCGAGGCCGCGTCGCCCAGCCGCGCCAGCGCGGCCGCCACGCCGGCCTCGCTGCGGCCGTTGATCACGACCTCGGCGCCCGCGGCCAGGAAGCCCTGGGCAGTGGCGAAGCCGATGCCGTTGGTGGAGCCGGTGACCAGCACGCGGCGGTGGTTGAAGTGGATGTTCATGGGGTTCCTTGGTCGATGGTCGCGATCGTATTTCTGCATCGATCCATTGATAATCTGGCGCATCTCCAAATCACCTTTCGACATCCTCGAACAATGGACCGCATCGACGCCCTGCGCCTGCTGATCGACGTCGCCGAATGGGGCAGCTTCTCGGGGGTCGCGCGCCAGCGCGCCGTCGCCACCTCGACCGTGACCCTGGCCATCAACCAGCTCGAGCAGGAGGTGGGCGCGCGGCTCATGCAGCGCTCGACGCGACGGCTGGCCTTCACCCACGAGGGCGAGGCGCTGGTGGCGGATGCGCGCCGCATCGTCTCGGAATGGGATGCGGCGCTGGGCGGCCTGCGCCAGCAGGGCGAGCTGTCGGGCCCGGTGCGCGTCACCGCCACCAACGACTTCGGCCGCTCGCAGCTGCGGCCGCTGCTCGACGCCTTCCAGCAGCGCCATCCGCGCGTGCGCATCGGGCTGCATCTCAGCGACAGCACCATCGACCTGATCGAGACCCACATGGACCTCGCGATCCGCTTCGGTCCCCTGCCCGACTCGAACCTGCAGGCCCGCCTGCTGGTGCCCGGCGAGCGTCTGGTCTGCGCCGCGCCGGCCTACTGGAACGCGCGCGGCCGGCCGGCGCATCCCAGTGAACTGGCGCAGCACAACTGCCTGGTGCTCGCGCGGCCCGGCGCGCCGCTCGCGGCCTGGACCTTTCGCGACGGCGGTCGGCCTTTCAACGTCAAGGTATCGGGCGACCGCGAGGCCAGCGACGGCTCGGTGCTGCGCGAATGGGCCGTGAACGGCGCGGGGGTGATCTTCAAGAACCGGCAGGACATCCGGCACGAACTCGAGGCCGGCGTGCTGGAGGGGGTGCTGGGCGGCTACGTGGCGGGGCCTATCGACCTGTTCGCGGTCTTTCCGGGCGGTGCGCCGAGCCGGCGCGTGGCGGCGCTGGTGGATTTTCTTGCGGCGGCGTTGGGAACGCCGGCGTCGGGCGCCTGAGCGCGCGGGCCACAACGAAATTTACTGTCTGCGAACCACCCCGGGATACACAGCGATACGCAGCCCCCGCCCCCGGCCACTCCCGCGAATGAACATCCGCGCCATCGATCGCCAGGCACCGCGAACGATCGCGGCGCGACAGGCCTTCGGCCCGATGCCATCCACCACCATTCGCAAGGAGTTCCCATGACGCTTTCCTCCCCGCTCGAGCGCCGCTCGTTCCTCACCAAGGCCGCCATCGGCCTCGCCACGGCCCAGTTCGCGGCGGTCGTTCCCGCGTTCGCGCAGTCGAACACGCCGTCCGCCGGCGGCACGCCGCGGCGCCTCGAGCCGCTCAAGCACATCGATGCGGGCGTGCTCAACGTCGCCTATTTCGAGGCCGGCCCCGCCAACGGCGCGCCGGTGATCCTGCTGCATGGCTGGCCCTACGACATCCACATGTTCGTCGACGTCGCGCCGCTGCTCGCGGCCGCGGGCTTCCGCGTGATCGTGCCCTACCTGCGCGGCTACGGCGCCACGCGCTTCCTCTCGGCCGACACGCCGCGCAACGGCCAGCAGTCGGTGGTGGCGGCCGACATCTTCGCGCTGATGGACGCGCTGCAGATCCGCAGCGCGACGGTCGCGGGCTGCGACTGGGGCGCGCGCACGGCCTGCATCATGGCCGCGCTGCAGCCCGAGCGCGTGAAGGCGCTGGTGTCGGTCAGCGGCTACCTGATCGGCAGCCAGGAGGCCGGCAAGAACCCGCTGCCGCCCGAGGCCGAGTTCCAGTGGTGGTACCAGTACTACTTCGCGACCGAGCGCGGCCGCCTGGGCTACGACAAGAACCGCAACGCGTTCTCGAAGCTGATCTGGCAACTCGCCTCGCCCAGGTGGAACTTCGATGCCGCGACCTTCGAACGCAGCGCGCGCGCCTTCGACAACCCCGACCACGTCGCGATCGTGATCCACAACTACCGCTGGCGCCTCGGCCTGGCCGAGGGCGAGGCCAGGTACCAGCCGCTCGAGGACCGGCTCGCCAAGGCGCCCGTGATCACCGTGCCGACCATCACGCTCGAAGGCGATGCCAACGGCGCGCCGCACCCCGAGCCCGCCAGCTACGCGAAGAAGTTCTCGGGCTTCTACGAGCACCGGCAGGTCGACGGCGGCATCGGCCACAACCTGCCGCAGGAAGCGCCGCAGGCCTTCGCGGCCGCGGTGGTGGACGTGGCGCGGCGCGCGGGCTGAGCGGGCGGGCCACCGACTCGGCGGCCCAAAGTGCCAAAAAGTAGACACTTCCGTTTTCATTTGTTGATGATTTGTTAAATCTTTAGTTACACTGTCCGCTTCGAGGGTCAGACGGCGCAGACCGGTCCCGCCCTGAGGGGGTACGCAAGTACCCCTTTATTCATTTGTTCGTGTCCGGCTTGCCGCCGCCTTGCGTCCACACGCGGGGAGGCTGTGCGTCGGCACCAGCCACTGACTCCTCGAAATGCACGTACTGTCGATCTTCGGGACCCGTCCCGAGGCCATCAAGATGGCCCCCCTCGTCGCCGCCCTGCGCCGCGAGCCGCGCGTGCGCAGCACCGTGTGCGTGACCGGCCAGCACCGCGAGATGCTGACCCAGGTGATGTCGCTGTTCGACCTCGAGGCCGACCACGACCTCGACGTGATGCGACCCAACCAGTCGCTCAACGGGCTCTACGGCCGCCTGATCGCGGGCGCCGACGCGGTGCTCGAGGCCGAGCAGCCCGACTGCGTGCTGGTGCATGGCGACACCACCACCGCCGCGGCCTGTGCCATGGCCGCCTTCCATCGCCGCATTCCGGTCGGCCATGTCGAGGCCGGCCTGCGCAGCGGCGACATCCGCTCGCCCTTCCCCGAGGAACTCAACCGCCGCTTCGTCGATTCGGTCAGCAGTTGGATGTTCGCGCCCACGCCCTCCTCGCGCGACGCGCTGCTCGCCGAGAAGCCGCCGGGGCGCATCTGGGTCACGGGCAACACGGTGATCGACGCGCTAGCGGCCACGGTCGAGCGGCTCGAGTCCGACCGCCCGCTGGCCGCCACGCTCGAGAAGCGCCACGGCTGGGTCGATGCCAGGCGCCGGCTGGTGCTGGTCACCGGCCACCGCCGCGAGAACTTCGGCGAGGGCTTTCGCAACATCTGCGCCGCGCTGCGCGAACTGGCGCTGCGCGACGACGTGCAGATCGTCTACCCGGTGCACCTGAACCCCAACGTGCACGACGTGGTCAAGGCCCAGCTGTCGGGCCTGCCCAACGTGCACCTGATCGCGCCGCTGGGCTACCTCGACTTCGTCTGGTTCATGCAGCGCGCCTACCTGATCCTGACCGACTCGGGCGGCGTGCAGGAAGAGGCGCCCTCGCTGGGCAAGCCGGTGCTGGTGATGCGCGACGTGACCGAGCGCCCCGAGGCCGTGGCCGCCGGCACCGTGCGGCTGGTGGGCACCTCGCCCGAGCGCATCGTCGGCGAGGCACGCCGCCTGCTCGACGACCCCGCCGTGCACGCCGAGTTCTGCCGCCGCGGCAATCCCTACGGCGACGCGCGCGCGAGCCGGCGCATCGTGGACGTGCTGTGCGAACGGCACACCGCCGAGTTCGTGCCCTGAGCGCCGAATGCCGCCCCTCTTTTTTCAAGTTTTCCTGCCGAGTCTCTCCATGCCTTCTCTGTTCTCACGACGGATCGCCCTCCTCGCACCCACGGCCCTGCTCGCCCTCGGTGGCCTGAGCACCTCCTTCCTCGCGCACGCCAGCCCCGCGAGCGACGCGCTGCAGCGCCTGCAGGGCGAGACCTGGGTCAACCGCAGCTTCGCGCTGTCGGACCTGGGCATCGGCGACACCGTGCTGCTCAACGGCTTCGACAGCCGCCAGGAGTTCTACCTTCCGGTGCCGCGCGGCCTCGCGCTGGCCGAGGCCAGCATCGACTTCAGCGGCCGCTATCACAAGGCCGAAGGCGGCAGCACCTCGATGCTGCTGACGGTCAACGGCCGGCCGGTGCAGGCGCGCCGCATCGAGGCGGCCGAAGGCGACGCGAGCCAGAGCCTCAAGGTCGACACCGGCGTCGCGCGCAGCGCGAACTTCGTGCGCCTCGGCGTCCAGTGGTCCAACAACGTGGCGCGCCGCGTCTGCGAACTCGAGCGCTCGACCGGCAACGTGCTCGCGATCTCGCCCGAGACGCGCTTCAACTACCGCTTCAACAGCGGCGCGCTGACCAGCCTCGCCGATGCCTGGGCCACGCTGCCCGCGCGCCCGGTCCTGCTGGTGGCTTCGCGCAATCTCTCGAAGACCAGCTACGACAGCGCCTGGCGCCTCGGCGTCGCGCTCGAGCAGGCCAACCGCCGCGTGCAGATCCAGGCCTTCCCGGTGGCCGGCGACATCGTCGACACCTCGGGCTGGCAGGTGCCCGCGGGGCTCGCCGCGCTGCCGGCCTTCGCCGGTCTCGCCAGCGGCAATGCGCGCTACGAGCTCAAGAACGAGGCCGAGGTCGGCGCGCTGCTGGTGCTCGGCGCCACCGCGGCCAGCGGCGATGTGCTGGTGGCCGATGCGGCGCTGCGCCAGCAGATCGCCAAGGCGCTCGAGGCGCTGGCCGTGCAGTTCGCAGGCGACACCGACGCGCTGCGCGCCTTCGCACTGTGGCGCGAGCAGCAGACCGCGCTCGCCGCGGATGCCGCCAGCGCCGGCCAGGTGCGGCTCGCCACGCTCGGCGCGCATCCGGTGATCGTGGTGCCAGAGAACGCGGGCGCGCAGGCGGCCGGCGTCTTCGCCGAGACCTGGCGCAACCTGCTGGTGTCGCGCCAGGCCGGCGTGCGCACGGCCGACGCGCCCGATGCGAGCGAACGTCCGGCGATCCGCCTCAACAGCCTCGGCGCCAGCGAGGCCGGCTTCGACGTGGTGTCGCGCGGCGAGTGGACCGCCACCCTGCCGCTGGGCGTGGTCGCGGCCAACGGCCGCATGCCTTCCGAGCTGGTGATCGACGTGGCGGCCGCGCCCGGCGCTTCGTCCACGCGTCCCGTGGCCTCGGTGTTCTGGAACGACGTGCTGCTGTCGGCCAAGCGCCTGGAGGCCGATGGCCGACCCGAGCGCCTCGATGCGCGCATCCCCGGCTATGCGCTGGGCCTGAGCAACGTGGTGCGCGTGTCCTTCCAGCGCCAGCCCTATTCGAACGACTGCCAGGAGATGCCGCAGGGCTTCCCGGTCAACGTGCTGCCCACCAGCTTCGTGCGCGCGGGTGATGCGCAGCCCGACGGCAGCTTCGTCGGCCTGCTGCCGCTGATGTCGGGCAACCCGCAGGTCGCCGTGCCGCAGGCCTGGCTGGCCGACGCGCCCGCGAGCCTCGCGCGCCTGGTGCGCATGGCCGTGGCCGCCGGCGTGACGCCGGTGCGCGCCGAGCTGGTGGTGACCCAGTCCGGCGCCTTCTCGCCGAGCAAGCCCTTCCTCGCACTGCAGGTGGCGGTCGACGGCGCCGCCTCGAAGGTCGAGGTCAAGGACGCGAGCCTGCGCATTCACGGCCGCAAGGCGCCGTGGCTCGAGGTCGACGACCTGTCGCAGCTGAGCGCCATCGAGGTGAGCCGCGCCCATGGCCAGGACGGCATGCAGTGGCAGCCGATCGGCGCGCGCCCCGTGGTGCCGGCCAAGCCCTTCGTGCTGAACCGCGGCGACATCGCGATGCTCGGCGCCGAAGGCCCCGTGAGCTGGCTCGACAGCGGCAATCCCGCGGACGCGAGCGCGCGCCGCGGCGGCGAAGGCGCGTTCTTCGAATGGCGCTCGTACGCCGCCTGGGGCATGCCGGTGATCGGCGTGGCCGTGTTCGCGCTGCTGCTGCTGATCCTGCTGGCCTGGCGCGCGCGGCGCCGCCATGCGGCCAAGTCGCAGCACTGAGGACCCGACCGAAGCCGCATGTTCGAGCTCTACGGACCCTTCCTGCTGGCCGACTACTACCGCGGTCTGGAGATCGTGACCGCGGTCGTCGGCGTGGTGATCCTGCTGTCGAGCATCGACGACCTGTTCGTCGATGCCTGGTACTGGGTGCGCGAGATCTACCGCTCGCTGACCGTGCGCCGCCGCTACCGGCGCCTGACCGCCGCGCAACTGCGCGCGGCGCGCGAGCAGCCGATGGCCATCATGGTGCCGGCCTGGCTCGAGTACGACGTGATCGCGCCGATGCTCGCCAACATGGTGTCGACGCTCGAGTACAAGAACTACGCCATCTTCGTCGGCACCTACCGCAACGACGCGCGCACCATCGCCGAGGTGGAGCGCATGCGCCGGCGCTACCGCCAGTTGGTGCGCGTGGAGGTGCCGCACGACGGCCCGACCTGCAAGGCCGACTGCCTCAACTGGGTGGTGCAGGCGCTGTTCCAGCACGAGCGCACCATGGGCGAGCCCTTCGCGGGCGTCGTGCTGCACGACAGCGAGGACGTGCTGCATCCGCTCGAGCTCAAGTACTTCAACTACCTGCTGCCGCGCATGGACTTCATCCAGCTGCCCGTGACCTCGCTCGAGCGCCACTGGTTCGAGCTGGTGGCCGGCACCTACATGGACGAGTTCGCCGAGTGGCACAGCAAGGACCTCGTGGTGCGCGAGAGCCTGTCGCGCATGGTGCCCTCGGCCGGCGTCGGCACCTGCTTCTCGCACCGCGCGCTGCAGACGCTGGCCGCGGAGCTCGACAACCAGCCCTTCAACACCGCCAGCCTGACCGAGGACTACGACATCGGCGCGCGGCTGGGCCGGCTCGGCATGAAGCAGATCTTCGGCAAGTTCGACGTCGAGTACGTGACGCGGCGCACCGCCTGGTTCGGCGCGGGCCGCGAGAAGCTCGGCTCGCTGCGCATGCCGCTGGGCGTGCGCGAGTACTTCCCCGACACCTTCCGCACCGCCTACCGGCAGAAGGCGCGCTGGACCCTGGGCATCGGCCTGCAGGGCTGGGAGCAGATGGGCTGGGCCGGCTCGCTGGCCACCAAGTACCTGCTGTTCCGCGACCGCAAGGGCCTGTTCACCGCCTTCGTGGCCATCCTCGGCTACCTGCTGATGCTCAATTTCCTGGTCTTCTTCTTCGCCGACGCCATGGGCTGGTGGACCGTCTACTACCCGTCGATCTTCCAGTCGGGCGGCTGGCTCATGACGGTGATGGAGCTCAATGCCGTGGCGCTGCTGCTGCGCTTCGCGCAGCGCTTCCATTTCGTGTCGGCGCTCTATGGCTGGGAGCACGGGCTGCTGTCGATCCCGCGCATGGTGATCGGCAACTTCATCAACGCCATGGCCGCGGCGCGCGCATGGAAGCTGTTTCTCTCGCACAAGCTGTTCGGCAAGCGGCTGGTGTGGGACAAGACCATGCACGACTTCCCCTCGGCCGACCAGCTGGTGCAGCAGCGCCAGCGGCTGGGCGAGGTGCTGCTGTCGTGGCGCGCGATCGACGAGGCGCAGCTCGACAACGCGCTCACGATCCAGCGCGGCACGGGCCGCAAGCTCGGCAGCATCCTGCTCGAGCAGGGCTGGCTCGACGCGGGCACGCTCGAGGAGGCGATCTCGTTCCAGCGCGGCGATTCGGTGCTGGCGCCGCTCGCGCCGCAGGGCGCGCAGGGAGTGCCGGCATGAAGGGGCTCGACAACCGCACGCTGCTGGCGGTCGCGCTGGCCGCGGCCTGGCCCGCCGTGCCCGCGTTCGCTGCCGTGCATTCGCTGCCGGCCGCGCCTTCGCCCTCGACTTCGACCGCTTCCGCGCCCGGCGCCGCGCCGGTGCCGACGCGCACCACGCCGCGCAAGCGCTCGTCGCACGGCCGTGCCTGGCAACTGGCCGACCAGGCCTTCAAGGCCTATGGCCGCGGCGACTTCGAGACCGCGCTCGCGCGCGCCGATGCGGCCTTGCGGCTGCAACCCGCGGCGCAGCGCGTGCACCTGCTGCGCGTGTATGCGCTGCAGAAGCTGGGGCGGGCCGACGAGGCCGCGCGCGCGGCCGAGCATGCCATCGACCAGGGCCATGGCAACGCGGCGCTGCGCACGGCACTGGCCAACCTGCGCGCCACGCCCGCCGACGGCACGCCCGGCACCGAGGCCTACCGCGCGGGCTTCCCGCTCGCGGCGCAGGCCTACCGCGACTACGCCGAGGGCCGCGATGCCGAGGCGGCGAAGTCGGCCGAACAAGCGGTGCGCGCCGATCCGAGCCAGGGCCCCTGGGCACTGCTGTGGCTCGACGCGCTCGCGCGGCAACAGCGCCACGACGAACTCGTGCAGGCCGCGGCCACCGCGCTGGACCTGGGCGCGCCGAACGCTGCCGAGATCGCCGCGCGCGTGCGGCAGGCCGGCCGCTCGATCGCGCTGCAGCATGCGCAGAAGGCCTACGACGCCCTGTCGCGCAAGCAGCCGCGCGCGGCCGTCGACGAGGCCCGCGAGGCGGTGCGCATCGCGCCCGATGTCGCGAGCCATCGCCAGTTGCTGATCGATGCGCTGCAGGCCGTGCCCGACATCGAAGGCGCCGAACAGGCAACCACCGACGCAATGGCAACGCAGGAAGACAGCGCGGCATTGCGGCTGCAGCGCGCCTACCTGCGCCAGCAGCTGTCGCGCGGCGGCGAGGCGCAACAGGATGTCGATGCCGTGGTCACCGACGCACAGGTCGATGAAGCACAGCGCCGCGACGCACGCCTGATCGGCGCCGATCTCGCGCTGGCCGCGCGCGACGGCGAACGCGCGCGCACGCTGCTCGCGCCGCTGCCGCCCGACGACACGCAGGTACGCTCGCGCCGCCAGCGGGCCGAGGACGCCGCGAGCGGTTGGGGCTCGCCCGCCACGCCACCGGTCACCGCTTATGCGCCCGTGAAGCTCTGCAACGACACGCCCGAGGGCCCGGCCTGTGCGCTCGCGCCCTGGGACTCGCCGAAGGCCGGCGATGCCGCCACGCGCGCCTACGCAGCCTATGCGCAGAAGCGCTATCCCGAGGCCATCGCATTGGCGAAGCAGGCCGCGGCCGAACGGCCCGACGACGCATCGCGCCAGAAGCTGCTGACCACCACGCTCGCCGCGGGCACGACCGCGGAACGCCAGCAGGCGCTGCAGCGGCTCGACACCGCGATCGCCGCGCAGCCCGCCGACGCCACCCTGTTGCGTCAGCGCGGCTACCTGCACATCGCGAACAAGGACCCGGCGCTCGCGCTGCAGGACTTCGTCGCGGCCCGCCACACCGGCCAGGCCCCGCGCAGCAATCTGCTCGACGAGGCCCAGGCGGCCGCCGGCACCGGCGACCGCGCCGGTGCGGCCGCCACGCTGCGCCAGGCCGTCGACGACGAGGACGTGGGCTGGCTCTCGCTCGACCGTCAGCAGCTCCACGACCTGCGCGGCACCATCGCCAGCTATTCGCGCGAATGGGGCGTGAACAGCACCGTCGGCTACCGCGGGGCGCACGCCGCCTCCTTCGGACTGCCCGGTCAGCCGGTGGCCGTGCCCGGCAACGCGAGCTTCAACACCACCGAGGTGTTCTGGCGCCCGAGCGGCATGCTCAACACCAACCGCAGCATCTTCGACGTCTACGGCCGCCTCTCGACCACCCTGCACGCCGGCACCGACGTGACCGCAGCGCAGCTCGTGCAGAACCCCTGCGGCGGCATCGGCATCACACCCGAGCAGCGCACCCGCGGCATCGCGGGGCTGCCCTCGACCAGCGGCGCCCTCGGCGTGCGCTACACGCCCGACACCGCCACCGGCCTCACCTTCGGCCTCGAGCGGCAGTTCATGCTGGGCAGCGCCACGCGTTCCGGCGCCATCGATCCCGCGCCCGCGAGCCTGCGCTGCCAGCTCAACAACCGCTCCGCGGCCCTCGACTACCGCGCCGACACCGGCTCGGGCGGCTGGCAGGCCTACCTGCTCTACGGCTTCTACGAGGGTACCGGCCGGCGGCTCGACACGCGCAGCTGGTTCACCATGGAAGGCTACCTGCAGGCCGGCTACACCCTGCTCGACATGCCAGCCGCCTACACCGTGCGCGACACCGCCGGCAACGTGCTCGCCGACGGCAGCGGCCGCCTCAAGCGCGGCCAGGGCTTCGCTGCGGGCGAGGTGCGCATCGGGCGCAGCTTCGTCACCGACTACAACGACCGCCTCGTGTTCTTCCCCCACGTCACGCTCGCCGCGGACTGGTTCTCCAACCGCAACCGCGCGAGCGGCGTGCCGATCGCGGGCTTCGACAGCGTCGCCCTGTCCGACCGCGGATCGAGCTGGTCGGCCGGCGCGGGCGTGGGCATCAACCTGCGCTACTGGTTCAACGAGGACCGCTACAACGCGCAGCGCTCGCATGTGGATGCGAGCTTGCAGTACCGGACCACGCTGGGAGGGATGGCGGGGCGGGCGAAGGGGGTGTTCCTGAATTTGACGTTGTCGTACTAGGCCCATGCGGGCCCGGTCGACGACCTCAGGCACATCAAGGATGCGTGCTCGGTTCGGATCGGTCTCTGGTTAGACGGATCTCCGTGATCAGCATCCCGGCCACGATCAACGCGGCACCGATCCAGTTCTGAAGCGTCAGTCGATCGCCGGCGAGAAAGTAGCCGAACAGGCCGCCGAACACCGGTTCCAGAACGATGATCAGCGCAATCCTGTTGGGTGACGAGGCGACCTGCGCTTTGGTTTGCACATAGAAGCCAAGCGCTGTGCCAAGGACTCCGATCACGAGTATCGCGTTGACCGCCGCCCCGGCTGGAGGAATGGCCCATTCCCCCAACACGACGGATTGGGCCAAAGACAGAAGTCCGACGACGGATATCTGAATCAGCGCGATATTGAAGGCATCTGCCATCTTGCTGGCACGAGATAGAAGAATGATATGCAGCGCAAATGAAGCCGCGCACATCAACACCAACAGATCGCCCCATCGAACGCTCAGACCTTTCAGTGTCAGCAAGGCCAATCCGATCGTCGCCAGGAAAATGCCAACGACCTGCCGTCTTTCGGGCTTCACATGGCGCCAGAAGAACAGTAGCAGCGGCGTGAAGATCACCGCCAAGCCCGTGATGAAGGCGGCATTCGAGGCCGAGGTGAACTTCAGTCCCTTGGTTTGAAAGAGAAAGGCGAGGTAGAGAGCCATCCCCGCCATGCCTCCCTGCACGAGATCGATCTTCGAGATACGCCGCCGACGCGCGGCGGCCACCAGCAACATCGCAACCGCTGCCACGAGAAATCTGCAGGCATTGAAGGCCGAGTCACTCATGCCATTCAATGCATCGTGAATGGCGACGAATGACCATCCCCACAGCGCCGTGATGAATATCAAAGCGGCCTCCCATTGCCGCCTTCGATGATGTGTCTGTTCGATTGAATTCATCATGACTTCCGGATTTCCAAAACAGGGGAACGTCCGATTCGCGCGCCGTTATTCCTCGGCGCGAATTATCAAAACCCACCCGTAAGAAGTGGCGAACCGAGTGTCAGTTTTGGTGTACGCTGCATGCGACTGAAAGGGAGTGGTCCTCGCGACCAGGACGCATGCCATCGAAGACGACGGAGCCGCTTCGCGCCTTGTTGGCGCGCCGAAGCAGGGAGCTCGGGAGGTCACTCACCGCCATCGCGGCTGACGCGGGCCTTGCCCGTACCTATCTCTACGAACTCGCCAATGGCAACAAGCGCGACCCGTCCGTGCGCACGCTGATCAAGTTGGCGGGGGCACTGCAGGTTTCGCCCCTGCTCCTCTTTCGCTACTACGCGGCCCTCGAGGGTTCGACAGCCTTCGGCGCCTTCCCTCCGCCGACCAATCGTTCGCACAATCCTCGCGATCCGAACGACATCGCGGCCTTCAACGCCGACGTCACGACACCCGACCATGCGGTGGTCTCGCCCGGCGAGACATTCAGAAAGATCTGGGAAATCCAGAACCTCGGCACGCGCCCCTGGCGCGGGCGTCGCCTGGTCCGCGTCGACGGCGAGTACGCGATCGCGAGACGATTGGCGGACGGCAGTCTCGAGGCGATTCAGGAGGCCTATCTGGCGAGCCTCTATCGCGAAGTGGAAGTGCCCGACACCTTGCCGGGGCAGCCCGTGCACGTCGGCGTGGACTTCGCGGCACCGAAAGACACCTGCACCGTGGCATCGATCTGGCGCATGACGAATGCGGAAGGCGTCCCTTGCTTCGGTCCCAAGTTCTTCTTCCACGTCGTCGTGACGGTGATGGCGCAGTAAGACCTAGAAAGCGACGCCCCACGCCTCGAGCAAGCGCTTCGCCTCCGGCGTATCCCCCACCATCCATGGATCGATCGCGAACGCGATCACGCGCTCGGCGCCATAGCCGCGCGCGATCTCCATCTGCCGTCGCACGCGCTCGGGCGTCGCGGCTCGCGCCTTGAAGCCCTCCTCGCCCCCCGGCGCCGCAGGCAGCTGCTCGAACAGCTCGACCACCAGATCGAAGGCCACGCCGCGCCGCCGCAACAGCGCGCGCAGCGGCTCGAGCCCCGCGAGGTTGTCCATGCCGGCCACGCCCACGCCGTCCTGCAACATGGGCCGCAGCGGCACGCGGTCGAGGATCTGCGACCAGAGTTCCGCGAGCGAGCCCTCGGTCGGCAGCCGGCTGAAGAAGGTCGACACCGCGAGCGGCTGGCCGCCCGTGCGGCGGGCGACAGTTGCGATGCCGTCGAGCCAGTCCACCAGTTGCCCGCGTCGCTCGGCCGTCGCCCAGTTGTACTGATCGATCTCGTAAGGCAGGTACCAGCCGCGAAAGCCCGACAGCTTCGGCCAGCGGGCCGATTCCATGAACGGCAGGCAGCGATCGCGCGCGGTGGCGAGCAGTGACTGCAGCACCGCCGGGTCCTTCGACCCCATGGCCTTCCACCAGCCTTCGTCGTAGGGCAGGCCCATGCGGATGCCCATGCCTTCGCGCGCGGCCTCCTCGAACAGCATGGCGAGCAGGCCGTCGGGCGGCGCCCAGTCGAACGCACCGCCGTACAGAGCGCTCCACTGCAACACGATCTCGTCGCAGCCCAGCGCGCGCGTGATGCGCAGCCGGCGCCGCCATTCATCGATGGAGAGCGATTCGTGGCTCTTCCAGGGTTGCAGGAAGCTGCCCTGGAATCTGGGGGTCGGCGCGGTGCAGGCGCTCAGCAGGGCGGCCGCCGCCAGCATCAGGCAACTGCGTCGGCGAAGCAGCGGAGGCGACAACGGAGGCACGGGGATGGGAGGCATCGGCCCACAGTATCGGCGCGTCTCCGCGCGAGGCTCCGCGCCGCGGCGGCGGGCCGCGGGCGGCTGTGGTCTTCAGGACACATTTGTCCACAAAAGTCAAAAGGCATAGGAAGGTTTGCAGCGACCCCAACCTATGATGAGAATCGTTTTCATTCATAACAAGCTCGCCCGAGCCCGGCCACGCTGGCCCACCCGCGTCGTGCCGTCCCGATTCCGACCTCGCCCCGACCCCGCACCGGCTCGCCGGTGCCTGCCTTTTTCTCGCCGATTCCTGACCGATGCCCTCGTCCGCCGCCCCCTCGTCCCGCACCGCTTCCTCCTTTCCGCCCTCCTCCCTCCGCCCGCTGGCGCGCCATTGCCTGGCCGCCTGCCTGGCCTTCGCCGCCGCAAGCGCCGCGGCCCAGACCGCCACCGCGCCCGCGCAGGGCCAGCTCGGCGAGGTCGTCGTCTCGGGCGAAGCCGAAGCCATCGGCGGCCTGCAGAAGACCTACGCCGGCGGCCAGTTCGCGCGCGGCGGCAGCCTCGGCATCCTGGGCATCACCGACCTGATGAACGTGCCGTTCAGTACCACCAACTACACGGCCGAGCTGATTCAGAACCAGCAGGCGCTGAGCGTGGCCGACGTGGTGATGAACGACGCCTCGGTGCGCCCGCTGACCTCGCGCGGCGGCTTCGGCGACGACTTCCAGATCCGCGGCTTCACCGTGCCCAACGCCGACATCGGGCTCAACGGCCTGTTCGGCCTCACGCCCACCACGCGCGTGCCGCTCGAGATGATCGAGCGCGTCGAGGTGCTCAAGGGCCCGGGCGCGCTGGCCAACGGCGTCGGCCCCAGCGGCAGCGTGGGCGGCAGCATCAACGTGGTGACCAAGCGCGCGGCCGATGCGCCGCTCACGCGCCTGACCACCACCTACATGAGCAAGGGCCAGCTCGGCACGCACCTCGACGTGGGCCGCCGCTTCGGCGACGAGAACCAGTGGGGCGTGCGCGTCAACGGCGTGTTCCGCAACGGCGAAGGCAACATCGACAACGGCAAGCAGAAGCTCGGCCTCGGTTCGCTGGGCCTCGACTACCTCGGCACGCGCCTGCGCTGGTCGCTCGACGCCTTCGCGAGCAAGGGCGAGACGCGCGAGTTCCGCCCGCAGACCAGCTTCGCGGCCGGCATCACGCGCATTCCCGAACCGCCGTCGGCGCGCCTGAACTTCTACCCGGGCACCGAGCTCGACGACAACGTCAAGACGGCCATCTCGCGCATCGAGTACGACATCAGCGACAGCACCATGGTCTACGGCAGCGTGGGCTACACCGACCTCGACTACCAGCAGGTGTTCCCGAGCGGCCGGCCCAATTCGCTGGGCAACTTCAACGTCTCGAACGCCTACTACGACTTCTACAGCAAGACCACCGCGGCCGACGCCGGCGTGCGCACGAAGTTCAAGACCGGCGGCGTGGGCCACACGGTGGCGCTCGGCGTGAACCTGCTCGATCAGGAGTCGGGCTTCTTCTACGCGACCTCGCGCGCCACGAACCCGTCGAGCCTGTACTTCCCCGCGCCGCTGCCGCTGGTGACCACGCCGCGCACGCCCGCGGTGAAGTCGGCCGAGCTCAAGCAGTCGAGCGTGGTGCTGGCCGACACCATGTCCTTCGCCGACGGCCGCTTCCTCGCGACGCTGGGCCTGCGCGACCAGACCATCGAGCAGGAGAGCTTCTCGCAGACCTCGGGCGCATCGACCAGCCGCTACAAGGCCAGCGCGACCTCGCCGCTGGTGGGCCTGGTGTTCAAGCCGATGCAGAACGTCTCGGTGTATGCCAACTACACGGCCGGCCTCACGCGCGGCGGCACGGCGGGCCCGGGCACGGCCAACGTCGGCGAGACCTTCGCACCGCAGAAGTCGAAGCAGTACGAAGCCGGCGTGAAGGTCGACTGGGGCCGCCTCACGACGCAGGCCGCCGTCTACCAGATCACGCGGCCCAATGCCCTCACCGACCCGGCCACGCTGGTCTACAGCTTCGGCGGCGAGCAGCGCAACCGCGGCCTCGAGCTCACCGCCTACGGCGAGCTCCAGCAGGGCCTGCGCGTGATGGCGAGCGCGGCCTTCAACGACGCCAAGCTCACGCGCACCGCCGGTGGCACCAACCAGGGCAAGGACGCGGCCGGCGTGCCCGACCGCACCTTCAACCTGGGCCTGGACTGGGACACGCCGTGGGTGGCGGGCCTGAGCCTGAACGGCCGCGTGATCCACACGTCTTCCGTGTATGGCGACGCCGCCAACATCCTGCGCGTGCCGGGCTGGACGCGACTCGACATCGGCGCGCGCTACGCCACGAAGATGGGCGGCAAGCCCGTGACCTTCCGCGCCAACCTCGAGAACGTGTTCGACAAGAACTACTGGGTGACCAGCACCTACGTCACCGTGGGTGCGCCGCGCACGCTGATGCTGTCGGCCACCGTCGATTTCTGAACCTGAACCAAGGAGCTTTACGCATGAACCGCATCAACGCCATCGCCACCGCCGCCTTCGCCCTGCTGGGCTTCGCCGGTGCCGCGCAGGCGCACCAGATCTGGATCGAGCAGCCGGCCGGCGAGAAGACCGCCGTCGTGCGCTTCGGCGAATTCGGCGAGAACCTGCGCGAGGTCTCGCCGGGCCTGCTCGACAAGTTCGGCAAGCCCACCGCCACCCTGGTGTCGGCCAAGGGCGAGCAGAGCGTCGACGCGCAGAAGACCGCCAGCGGCTTCGCGCTGCCCTTCGGCGCTGCTGCCGGCGAGAGCATCGTGGCCGAGGACGCGGGCTATCCGCTGTTCAACCGCAAGCAGGGCGACAAGCAGACCGTCGGCCGCTACCACCCGGCCGCGCGCCTGGTCACCGGCTTCGCGCCACTGCAGCCGAAGCTGGTGCTCGACCTCGTGCCCGCGGGCCATGCCGGCGAATTCAATCTGTTCTTCAAGGGCCAGCCCAAGGCCAAGACCAAGGTCGCGCTGGTCACGCAATCGGGCTGGACCAAGGAAGGCCACACCGACGAACAGGGCCTGGTGAAGTTCGACCTGCCATGGCAGGGCACCTACGTGGCCGAGGTCAGCGTCAGCGATGCCGTGGCCGGCGAGCGGCCCGGTGCCAACGGGCCCGAGAAGTTCGACAGCGTGAGCTATGTGACGACGCTGACCTACGTGAAGGCGGACGGCATCGCAGCGCTGCCGGCGGGGCCTGCGGCGGCGCCGAACAAGTGATCGATTGCCGCCCGCGTTCTACGCGGGCGGTTCGTCGGTCGCGCCCTCCATCTCCCGCACCCACCGCCACAAGGTCGACCGACTCACGCCAAGCTGCCGCGCGGTCTGCTGCCGGTTGCCGCCGTTCGCGACCAACAGTTCGCGCCATTGCGATTTCGCGGGCACACCGCTCACCTCGACCGGCGCGGCGTTCTCGTCCGCGAACAGCTCCGGACACTCGTGCCGCAGCTCCTCCCAGCGAATCTCCTCGACCCGCTCGAACTGCATGAGGAACACGGCGATGCGCTCGCCCACGTTCTCGAGCTCGCGCACATTGCCGGGCCAGCCGTAGGCCAGCAGGCGCGGCATCAAGGGCGCCAGCGCACGCCGCGCATCGAGCACGCCATGGCCCTGCCGCTGCAGGCAGCGCTCCACCAGCACCTGGGCCAGCAGCGCGACGTCCTCGCGCCGCTCGCGCAGCGGCGGCAGCACCAGGCGCAGGGTGTTGATGCGGTAGTAGAGGTCCTGGCGAAAGCGCCGCTCGGCGATCATCTGCTGCAGCGGCTGGTGCGTGGCGGCGATCACGCGCACGTCGACGGGGATCGGCGCGGTCGCGCCCAGCCGCGTGATCTCGCGCTCCTGCAGCACGCGCAGCAGGCGCGTCTGCAGGTGCAGCGGCATGTCGCCGATCTCGTCGAGGAACAGGGTGCCGGTGTGCGCGGTCTCGAACAGGCCACGCTTGCCGCCGCGGCGCGAGCCGGTGAAGGCGCCCTCCTCGTAGCCGAACAGCTCGCTCTCGAGCAGCGCCTCAGGAAAGGCCGCGCAGTTCACCGCCACGAAGGGGCGGCCCGCGCGCGTGCTCTCGTTGTGGATCGACTGCGCGAACAGCTCCTTGCCCACGCCGCTCTCGCCCGCGATCAGCACCGTGAGGTCGTTGCGCGCGAAGCGCTGCGCGGTCTGCACGGCGCGCGCGAAAGCCGGGCTGTGGCCCACCAGGCTCGCGAAGCGGTGCCGCGCCGCGCTCTGGCGGCGGCCGTGCTGCATGCGCAGGCTGGTGTCGGCCTCCTGGATCGCGCGTGCGTCGTAGAGCGTGAGCGCGGCGCCGACGATCTCGCCGTGCTCGCGGATCGGCGTGCGGTTGACCACCCAGTCGCGCTGCGCGAAGCGCTGCACGAGGGCACGCTCCTCCAGGCCCTGGTCGAGCGTGGCCCGCAGCGACAGCTCGGGCTGCATCACCTCGAGCGAGCGGCCCAGCAGGCGCGCGGGCGCATGGCCCAGCAGCAGCTGCATGGGCGGGTTGACCGCGATGATGCGGTTGTCGCGGTCGACCGCGAGCACCGCCTCCTGCAGGTTGTGCAGCACGCCATTGAGCTGCTCGTAGCGCCCGGCCTCGAGCCGCGCCACGCGCGCGAGCTCCATCGCATCCTCGAAGCCCTTGCGGACGCTTGCGAGCGAATAGGCCAGCAGGCCGTGCAGCCCCGCCTGCTGCGCCAGCTCGACCACCAGGCTCGAGCCCACGATCACGTCGAAGCCCTCGCGGCGCAATGACTCGAAGCGCTGGCGTGCGTCGTCGGGCGTGCGGTAGGCGTACTGGCTGACCTCGATGTTGAGCAGGTCCTTGACCTCGTCGAGCTCGGGAATGGTCTGGCCGTACATCACCACGCCCACGCGCTTGGCGATGCGCCGCGCCTTGATCAGCGCCTGCATCAGGTCGAAGCCGCCGAGCTGGATCGTCGCCACCGGCGCCTCGAGGCCGGCGCGCAGGATGCTCGCGTTCGAGCCCGCGCTCACGAAGGCATCGACCAGGCCGCGCTCGAGGCGGTCGCGCGCGATCGCGAGCGCGTCGCCGAAGGTGCCGTCGACCACCTCGATCTCGGCGCGGCCGACGTACTCGGCCACCACGGGCAGCGCGAATTCGCGGATCTGGCGGTAGCTCAGGAAGCACAGGCGCGGCAGGCCGCGGCGCGCGGGGGAGGCCGGGTCGGCGGGGAGCTGGCGTTCCATCATGCGTCGCATTGAAACACGCACCGCGTTTCATCGATGTCGCACAAGACACAGTAAAAACCCGAGCCTCTTGAAAAATCTCCTTTCACATCAAGGACTTGCCTGCAGACCCACGCGCTGGCACATGCCGTGCAACACGAAGGTCTTTCAGGAGACACACGACTTGGCACTCGAACACATCACGGTGCTCGACCTGACGCACATGCTGTCGGGCCCCTACGGCACCATGCTGCTGGCCGACCTCGGCGCGCGCACCATCAAGGTCGAGCCGCCCGTCAGCGGCGAAGGCACCCGGCGCCTGCTGGAGAACGATCCCGACTACGCGCGCGGCGGCATGGGCGCCTACTACCTCACGCTGAACCGCAACAAGGAGAGCGTCTGCGTGGACCTCAAGAGCCCCGAGGGCAAGGCCGTGTTCCTCGACCTGGTGCGCCGGGCCGACGTGGTGTTCGACAACTTCAGCGTCGGGGTCACGCAGCGCCTGGGCATCGACTTCGAATCGCTGTCGCAGGTCAACCCGCGCATCGTGACCTGCTCGGTCACGGGCTTCGGCCAGACCGGCCCCGAGACGCAGCGCCCGGCCTTCGACCAGGTCGTGCAGGCGATGGGTGGCGGCATGTCGATCACCGGCACGCCCGAGAGCGGCCCCACGCGCAGCGGCATCCCGATCGGCGACCTCGGCGGCGGCATGTTCGGCGCGATGGGCGTGCTGGCAGCGCTGGCCGAGCGCGAGCGCACCGGGCGCGGGCAGCACGTCGACATCTCGATGCTCGACGCGCAGATCTCGCTGCTCAACTACATGGCGACCATGCACCTGATGTCGGGCCACGTGCCCGCGGGCATCGGCAACGGCCACTTCGTGCACGTGCCCTACAACAGCTATCCCACGGCCGACGGCCACATCATCATCGCCTGCATCGGCGATCCCTTCTTCGAGCGCTTCGTCGAGTTCATCGACCTGCCGGCGTTGCGCGACCCGGCCTACCGGCAGCAGCCAGTGCGCTTCGCGGCCAAGGCCGAGATCGACGCGCTGATCGCCGGCGAGTTGCGCAAGCAGCCGACCGCCCATTGGCTCGAACGGCTGCGCGAGGCGCGCATTCCATGCGGACCGGTCAACGACTTCGCGCAGGCGCTGAGCGACACGCAGGTGCTCGCGCGCGACATGGTGGTCGAGGTGCCGCTGCACACCGGCGAGACCGTGCGCATGCCGGGCAACCCGATCAAGCTCTCGGCCGCCGCGCCCCAGGCCTACGGCAGCCCGCCCTCGCTCGGCGAGCACACGCGCCGCGTGCTCGGCGACTGGGTCGGCTATTCCGACGCGAAGCTGGACGCGCTGCGCCAGGCCGGCACTATCGCCTGAAGATGCCGATGGAAGCCATTCACATCACCGACGTCGCGCCGCGCGACGGCCTGCAGAACCAGCCGGTGCACCTGGGCGCCAACGACAAGCTGCGCCTGGTGCAACTGCTCGCGGCCGCCGGCGTGCGCAGCGTCGAGGCCACCAGCTTCGTGTCGCCCAGGGCCGTGCCGCAGATGGCAGATGCGGCCGAGCTGCTGCCGCTGGTGCACGCGGCGCTGCCCGAGCTGCGCTGCTCGGTGCTGGTGCCCAACCTCAAGGGACTGGAGCGCGCGCATGCGGCCGGTGCGGCCGAGATCGCGGTCGTGCTCTCGGCCACCGAGACCATGAACCAGCGCAACATCAACATGGGCTTGAACGAAGCCACCGAGGTCGGCGAACGCACGCTGGCCGCGGCGCACGCGCTGGGCCTGCGCACCCGCGCCTACGTGGCCGTGGCCTTCGACTGCCCGTTCGAGGGCGAGACGCCGCTGGCCGAGGTGCTGCGCCTCGCGCGGCGCATGCAGGCCGCGGGCGCCGGCGAGATCGTGATCGCCGACACCATCGGCTCGGCCTCGCCGGGCATGGTGAAGCAACGCATGCGCGTGCTCGCCGAAGCGATCGCGCCCGAACGGCTCGCGATCCACCTGCACGACACGCGCGGCATGGCGGTCGCCAATGCCTGGGCCGCGCTCGAGGCCGGCATCCGGCGCTTCGACGCCAGCGTGGGCGGCATCGGCGGCTGCCCGTTCGCGCCCGGTGCCGCCGGCAACCTCGCCACCGAAGACCTGGTGCTGATGGCCGAGCGCAGCGGTTTTTCCACCGGCATCTCGCTCGACGGCCTGCTCGAGGCGATCGACTTCGCGCAGGAACGGCTGCAGCGCCCGCTCGGCGGCCGCGCGATCGCCTGGCTGCGGCGCCAGCGCGAGAAGACGAATTCATCCAACAACACATCCCCGGAGACAGCCAACACATGACCAACCCATCGACCCCCTTCACCGCGCATCCCACCCGCCGCACGGCACTCGCCGCGCTGGCCGCCATGGCCTCGGCCGGCGCCTGGGCCCAGGCACCGGCGGCCAAGTTCCCGACCAAGCCCGTCACGCTGGTCGTGCCCTACTCGGCGGGCGGCGGCACCGACATCGTGGGCCGGCTGATGGCGCAGCGCCTGTCGGACCTGTGGGGCCAGTCGGTGGTGGTGGACAACCGCACCGGCGCCAACGGCGTGATCGGCTCGAACTTCGTCGCGCGCGCGCCGGCCGACGGCCACACGCTGCTGCTGGTGGTGGGTTCGCACGCGGTCAACCCGGTGCTGATGAAAAGCCTGCCCTACGACACCGACAAGGCCTTCACGCCGATCACCAATATCGCGAACTCGCCCTCGGTGCTGGTGGTGCAGGCCAATGGCCCTTACAAGACGCTGCGCGACGTGATCGAGGCGGCGCGCAAGGAGCCGCTGGGCGTGGGCTACTCCGAGGGCCAGACCCGGCTGACCGGCGAGATGATCCGCCAGGCCGGCAAGCTGCAATCGACCGGCGTGCCCTACAAGGGCGGCGCGCCGATCATGGTCGACATCATCGGCGGCCACCTGCCGATGGGCGTGACCAGCGTGCTGACTGCCCTGCCCCATGTGCGCTCGGGCGCGCTGCGCGTGGTCGGCGTGGCCGACACGCAGCGCATGGCGCTGTTCCCCGATGCGATGACCTTCAAGGAGGCCGGCCTCGACGGCGTGGAATCGCTGAGCTGGTATGGCCTGTTCGGCCCGGCCGGCCTGCCCGCGCCCATCGTCGCGCAGATCAACCAGGACCTGAAGAAGGTGGCGGCCGACCCGGCCGTGCTCAAGCAGATGGAGGACCAGGGCGCGCACATCACGCTCACGCCGCCGGCCGAGTTCCGCAGCTTCCTCGCGGCCGAGACGAAGAAGTGGACGCTGGTCGCGCAACGCGGCGGCATCCGGGCCGAGTGACGATGGCCAGCCCCCTCTTGCGCGAGAAGCTCGAGCGCCGCGAGTTCATCGTCATCCCCGGCCTGCAGGACATGATCGCCGCCACCATGGCGGCCAAGGTCGGCTTCGACATCGTCTACGGCTCGGGCTTCTGGCTCACGGCCTCGAGCCTCGGGCTGCCCGATGCGGGCATCGCCACCTACACCCAGATGCTCGACCGCATGGCGACGCTGGTGCGCAGCAGCGGCGGCGCGGCCGTCATCGCCGATGCCGACACCGGCTACGGCGGCCTGCTCAACGTGCACCACACGGTGCGCGGCTACGAGGCGGCCGGCGTCACGGCCATCCAGCTCGAGGACCAGGAGTTCCCGAAGAAGTGCGGCCACACGCCGTTCAAGCGCTGCGTGCCGGTGCAGGACATGGTCGACAAGATCCGCGTGGCCGCCGAGGCGCGCGAGGACAGGAAGAACTTCCTGATCATCGCGCGCACCGATGCGCGCGCCGAGCTCGGCGTCGACGAGGCGCTGCGCCGGCTCGAGGCCTATGCACGCGCGGGCGCCGACATCCTGTTCTTCGAGGCGCCGCAGTCCGAGGACGAGATGCGCCGCGCCTGCGAGGCCTTCGAGCTGCCGATGATGGCCAACATGTCCGATGGCGGGAAGACGCCGATGCTGGGCGCGCAGACGCTGCAAGAGATCGGCTTCTCGCTCGCCATCTATCCGTCGATGACCAGCCTCGTGGCCGCGGCCGCGATGGAGCGCGCGCTGCGCCACCTGAAGGCGAGCGGCGGCAGCGTGGCACCGGGCGACGATCTGTTCGACTTCAACGAGTTCTGCCGGCGCATCGGCTTCGAGGAGGTTTGGGACTTCGAGAAACGCTGGGCGCGATAGCGCGCTCACCCACACCAACAACAACGGAGACAAGAGATGAGACATGCATGGAAGCTCGCGCTGCTCGGCATCGCGGCCGCGGCTCTGGCGGGCTGCTCGACGGGCGCGCTGCAGGTGGCCGACGTCGGCAGCTACCACGTGGGCGGACGCGCCGTCACGCTCTCGGGCCTGCCCGAGAAGGAACTGGTGTTCACGCCCGGCGCCCCGCCGTTGAAGTTCGACCCCAACGGCGACTTCGAGGTCGAGGGGCTCTATGCACGCTATACGCGCCTGGCGAATCCCGCGGGCCGCTATCCGCTGCTGCTGTGGCATGGCGGCGGCCTCTCGGGCGTGACCTGGGAGACCAAGCCCGATGGCCAGCCGGGCTGGGAGAACCACTTCCTGCGCGCCGGCTGGGACGTGTACGTGAGCGACGCGGTGGAACGCGGCCGCGCCTCGTGGGCGCGCTATCCCGAGATCTTCAAGAGCGAGCCCTTCTTCCGGCCGAAGAAGGAAGGCTGGGAGCTGTTCCGCATCGGCGAGACCGGTTCGTACGACACCGATCCCGCGAAGCGCCGCGCGCTGCCGGGCACGCAGTTCCCGGTGGCCAGCTTCGACCAGTTCGCGAAGCAGTCGATACCGCGCTGGAGCACCAACGACGCGGCCACGCAGGCGGCCTACGATGCCTATGTGCGGAAGGCCTGCCCCTGCGTGATCGTGGTCCACAGCCAGGGCGGCAACTTCGCCTTCAATTCGGCGCTCAGGTACCCCGACAAGGTCAAGGCCATCGTCGCCGTCGAAACCTCGGGCTCACCGAATCCCGAGACCACCGACTTCGCGCGCCTCAAGGGCGTGCCCATGCTGTGGGTGTGGGGCGACAACCTCGAGCGCTATCCGTTCTGGGCGCGCATCACGGCGCAGCAGGAGAACTTCCGCCAGCGGCTGATCGCGGCCGGCGGCACCGGCGACCGCCTGCTGCTGCCCGAGCTCGGCTGGCGCGGCAATTCGCACATGCTGATGATGGACCGCAACTCCGATGCGATTGCCGAGCGCGTCGACCAGTGGCTCGCGAAGCAGGGCCTGAAGCGCTGAACGACAACGAAGAACGAACGAAGGAGACAAGCGATGAATGCATGGAAGAACACGCTGGCGCGCCTGCTCGCGGCCGCGCTGCCGCTCGCGCTGGCCATGGGCCCCGCGGCCGCGCAGCAGGACTACCCCAACAAGCCGATCCGCCTGATCGTGCCCTTCACGCCCGGCGGCGTGACCGACACCGGCGCGCGCGTGGTGGCCGACAAGCTCGGCGCGCGCCTGGGCCAGAGCGTGGTGGTCGACAACCGGCCCGGCGCCTCGGGCAACATCGGCACGCAGATGGTGGCCACCGCGGCGCCCGACGGCTACACGCTGCTGCTGGGCTTCGACGGCACGCTGGTCATCAATCCGCATGTCTATGCCAAGGTGCCGTTCGACACCCTCAAGGACTTCGTGCCGGTCAGCAAGATCGGCGACGCGGTGCTGATCATCGTCGTGCATCCTTCAGTGCCCGCGAAGACGCTGTCCGAGCTGGTGGCGTATTCGAAGACCAACCCGGGCGGCGTGTCCTACGGCAGCGCGGGCACCGGCAGCACGCCGCACCTGGCCGGCGAACTGCTCAAGGCCCGCACCGGCGCGAACTTCGTGCACGTGCCCTACAAGGGCGGCGGCCAGTCGATGACCGACCTCGTCGGCGGCTCGCTGCCGATGCTCTACACCGCGGTGGCCGGTGCCTATCCCTTCGTGCAGAAGGGCCAGATCCGGCCGATCGCCGTGTCGAGCGCGCAGCGGCTGGCCTCGCTGCCCGAGGTGCCCACGGTCGCCGAATCGGGCGTGCCGGGCTTCGAGTCGAGCTCGTGGATCGGCATCCTCGCGCCCGCGAAGACGCCGCAGCCCATCGTCGACCGGCTGCAGCGCGAGCTGCATGCGGTGGTGCAGTCGCCCGAGGTGCGCGAGCGGCTCGCGTCGCTGGGCATCTCGGCGCTGGGCAACACGCCCGCGGAGTTCGGCCAGCAGATCCGCGCCGACCTCGCGAAGTACGACCAGATCGTGAAGGCGGCCAAGGTCCGGGTCGATTGACGCCGGGCGCGGGGCACGGCACCGCACAATGCACGGGCACGCATCCTCGTGCGACCGCCGCCGCCCCATGAACCCGATCGAGATCCGCGCCCTGCCCGCGCATGCCCTGCTCGCCCGCTACGAGGGCACGGGCGCCTACACCGACTGCCACGCGCTCGCCGTCGATGGCCGCGTGCCGCTGGCCAGCTACATCGAGGCCTTCTACACCTCGCCGGTCTTCAAGCCCGAGCGCTGGCTGCTCGGCGTGGTGCTCGGGCGGCGCGCGAACGATGCCGATGCGGCCGCGCTGGCCGCGGGCCATGTCGAGACCTTCTCGGCCTGGCGCGTCGAGGCGCGCGCGGCCGACCAGATCGTGCTGGCGACCGGGCGCACGCGCAGCTGGCTCATGGTGGCGCCGCGCGCGGACGGTGCGGCACCGCAGACCACGCTGTTCTTCGGTTCGGCCGTCCTGCCGCGCGCGCAGGGCGGCCTTGGCTGGACGATCGATGCGCTGACGGGCTTCCACAAGCTCTACTCGCGCGTGCTGCTGCGCGCCGCGGCGAAGCGCGTCGCGGCTAGGTCAGATACCTGATCACGAGCAAGGTCACCTCGTCGGTGAAGGCCTTCACCTTGCGGTTCGCGAGCAGCTCGGGGTTGTGCAGCACGGCCTCGTGCGCGAGCGTCTCGACCGAAGAGACGCAGACGAAAGCCGCGAGATCGAGGTCGAGCGCGCGCAGCTCGCCGCGATGGGCCTCTAGGTAGGCCCGCACCAGTTCGCGCACCTCGCGGTCGAAGCCCTCCACCTCCGCCAGCCGGCCGATGCGCGGAATCTGTTCGACCAGCACGCGGTGCAGTTCGGGGTCGACACGGTGCGCGTCGATCATCAGCGCGACCAGTTCGCGCACGCCCTGCTGGAGCGGCATGCCCGCGACCCGCACCAGCGCGCGGCGCAGCACTTCCATCATGTCGTTCTTGTGCCGCTCGATGACCGCGGCCACCAGCGCCTCCTTGGTCGGGAAGTACTGGTAAAGCGAGCCGATGCTCGCGCCGGCCTCGGCCGCGATGCGGTTGGTGCTCGCGCGCTCGAAGCCCTCGCGCACCAGAACGCGAGCAGTGGCCTCGATCAGCGCATCGACGGTCGCGCGCGAACGCTCCTGCGAGGCCTTCTTTCTCGGGTGGACGACGGGTGCGCGGGCCATGGGGTTCCTCGAATGCGAGTAGACATTGTGAGCAATTGCTCGGATTATCGATCGCAACGCAGCGAAGCAAAACACCCAGAAATCAGGAGATGGCCATGAACAAGACACTGCGCCCGGCGCGCGACTTCACCCCCGCGGTGCCGGTGCTCGGCGCCTACGACCCCATCGTGTCGCTGTTCACGCGCGAGCGGCACTGGCGCTCGGCCCTGCTGGCGCAGCTCGCGCCGCGGCCCTCGGACGTGATCGCCGACGTGGGCTGCGGCACCGGCTCCTTCCTGGCCCTGCTCGGCCGCTCGGCGGCGACGCCGAGGCTGATCGGCATCGACCCCGACGAGCGCATCCTCGAGCGCGCCCGCGCCAAGCTCGCCGCCACCGGCGTGCGCTGCGAGTTGCACCGCGGCTACCTGCGCGACGCGGTCGCGCTGCTGTGGCCGCTGCAGCCGACCAAGATCGTGACCAGCCTGGTGCTGCACCAGGTGCCGCTGGCCGAAAAGCGCGCGGGCCTCGCCGCCATCCACGCGGCGCTGGTGCCGGGCGGCGAGCTGCACATCGCCGACTACGGCCTGCAGCGCACCCGGGCCATGCGAACGCTGTTCAAGCTGGTGCAGTGCGTCGACGGCTTCGCCGACACCCAGCCCAATGCCGACGGCATCGTGCCGCGGCTGATGCAGGAAGCGGGCTTCGCCGAGGTCGAGGAGACCGCCGTGATCCCGACGCCGACGGGGTCGATCTCGCTCTACCGCGGCGTGCGTTCCCGCGCGCCGAAGGACCGGGCATGACGACCTCCATCAAGCCCGTGGTGTTCGCGAGCGTGGCGCTGGCCACGCTGACCAGCGCGGTGATCCTGCCGATCCTCGCGCCGCTGGTGCGCTCGCTGCACCTGACGGTGCAGCAGGGCGGATGGATGTTGTCGATCAGCTCGCTGGCCATGGCCGCGATGGCGGCGCCCTGGGGCCTGGCGAGCGACCGCTGGGGGCGCCGCCGCGTGCTGCTGATCGGCTTCGCGGGCATGTTCGTGGCCTATGTGCTGTTCGCGGCGGTGGTGCGGCAGGGCTTGTCGGGCCTGTTCGCCGGCACCGGCCTGCTGGCACTGGTCACCGGCGCGCGCGCCCTGCTGGTCGCCTTCCTGCCCGCCGTGCCGTCCGCGGCGCAGGCGCTGATGGCCGATCACACCGAGGCGGGTGAACGCGCCGCGGGCATGGCGCTGATCGGCGCGGCCAACGGCGTCGGCCTCGTGGTCGGCCCGGCGCTCGGCGGGCTGCTCGCGCTGCGCGGCATCCTCTGGCCGCTGATGCTGTCGGGCGCGCTGTGCCTGCTGGCCTTCTTCGTCGTGTGGGCCACGGTGCCGCGCGGCACGCATGTGCGCGCGGCGGTCGCATCGCCGCCGGTCTCGCCCTGGAGGCCCGAGCTGCGGCGCTGGCTGGCGGCGAGCCTGATGTCGTGGACCGCGATCGTCACGATCCAGATCATCGCGGGCTTCTACTTCCAGGACCGGCTCGGCCTCGAGACCGCGCAGGTCGGTCCTCGGCTGGCCGCGGCCCTCACGGTGACGGGCCTAGCGCTGATCGCGAGCCAGCTGCTGCAGGCCCGCGTGCTGCGCTGGCCGGCACAACGCATGGTGATCGCCGGCAGCGCGGCCTGGATCGTGGGACTGCTGGTGCTGCTGGGCACCTTCTCGCTCGCGGCCTACGTGGCGGCCTTCGCGGTACTCGGGGCCGGCGCGGGTTTCATGATGGCCGGGTCGATGGCCGGCGCCTCGCTCGCGGTACCCACCGACCGGCAGGGCGCGGTCGCCGGACTGATCGCCGCGACCCAGGGCCTGGCGCTGATCGCGGCACCGGCCGCGAGCACCGCGCTCTACGCGCTCGACCGCATGCTGCCGTTCGCGGTGCTCGCGGCGCTGCTGTGCGCGCTCGCGGTGCTGTTCGCGCTGCCCACGCTGGCAACGGCGCGCGAGTGACGCGGCGGCCTCAGCCGCGCACCGTGGCCAGCCACTCGCGCGGCGACACGCCCAGCTTCTGCGCGAACACCCGCGACAGCGCCGATGCATTGGCATAGCCGAGCTCGTCGGCGATGGTCTTCACCGAGGCGCCGCCACGCAGTTGCGCCTGCGCGATGCTGAGCCGCCAGAGCGCGAGGTAGTCGGCGGGCGTGGTGCCCACCACCTCGCGGAAGCGCTGTGCGAAGGCGCTGCGCGACAGGCCCGCCTCGCGCGCCATCTGCTCGAGCGGCCAGGGCTCGCCGGGCCGCTCGTGCAGGCCGACCAGCACGCGCGCGAGCCGAGGATCGCCGAGCCCCGTCAGCAGGCCCGGCGGCAGTTCGCTGTGCTCCGGATGATCGAGCAGCCAGCGCAGCAGCTGGATCAGCACCACCTCGAACAGGCGGTCGGCCAGCAGCCGGTGACCGCACTGCACGCGCGTGGTCTCGGAGAACAGCAGCGCGAGCGACTGCTCGAGCCCCTCGACCTCGCGCAGCGGCAGGCGGATCAGCGGCGGCAGCGCGCGCGCCAGCGGATGGGTCTCGCCGCCATCGAAGTCCAGCGTCGCGCAGACGAAGTCCGAGCCTTCAACGGGCGCATTGTGGAAGTGGTGGGACAGCGGGCGCGGATAGAACAGCAGGCTTGGTTCCTTCACGACCAGCTTGCGCGGTGCGCCGCTGCGCGCGGCATGCGTGACCACCATCTCGCCACGGCGCAGCACATGCAGGAAGCCGCGCCCCGGCTCGGCCGCGAAGCTGGTGGTGCCGCACAGCGGGCCGTTGTGGAACAGGTGCGCGCGCACGCGGAAGCGCTCGAGCAGCGAGGACAGCCTGTCGATGGGAGGTGGTGCGGCCATTCGGACGAAAAGATATGTTTGATGGATAAAACGATCCGAATCATACGAGGACTGCCAGCAAACTTCCTTCACCGACACAACCCCTGAAGGAAAGCACCATGTCCCGCATCCCCCTCGTCTCCCCCGCCGAAGCCACCGGCGACACCCAGGTCCTGCTCTCGCAGATCCATGGCGCCTTCGGTGCTACGCCCAACATGTTCCGCGCCGTCGCCAACTCGCCGGCCGCGCTCCGGAGCCTGTGGGGATCGTTCGGCGCGCTCGGCGGCGGCGTGATTCCCGCGCAGCTCGGCGAGAAGATCGCGGTGGCGATCGCCGACCGCAATGCCTGCCACTACTGCCTGGCCGCGCACACGGCGCTGGGCCGCAAGGCCGGCGCCTCGTCGGCAGAGATGACGGCCGCGCAGCACGGCGAGTCCGCCGATCCGCGGACCGCCGCGGCGCTGCGCTTCGCGCTCGCGGTGGTCGAGCAGCGCGGCCAGATCGACGCCGCCGAGGTGCAGGCGCTGCGCGACGCGGGCTTCGACGACCGGCAGATCGTCGAGCTCCTCGCGCACGTGGCCTTGAACCTGTTCACGAACTATGTGAATGTCGCCTTCGACGTGCCCGTCGACTTCCCGGGCGTGAAGCTGCGCGCGGCCGCCTGAGCGCGAGCGCCGGGGCCTTGCCATTGCATTGGAGCCATCAACCATGTCGAGAATCCATCCCCCGGCGCCCGAACTGCAGGTCGAGCGCTGGCTCAACACCGAGGCCCCCGTCACGCTCGAATCGCTGCGCGGCAAGGTCGTGGTGCTGCATGCCTTCCAGATGCTGTGCCCGGCCTGCGCCACGCACGGCCTGCCGCAGGCGAAGAAGACCCGGCAGCTGTTCGCCGCGAAGGACGTCGCGGTGATCGGGCTGCACACGGTGTTCGAGCACCACGAGGTCATGACGCCCGCGGCGCTCGAGGCCTTCGTGCGCGAGTACCGCTACGTGTTCCCGATCGGCATCGACCGGCCCTCGCCCGACAGCAGCATTCCGCAGACCATGCGCGCCTACCAGTTCCAGGGCACGCCGAGCGTGGTGCTGATCGACAGGCAGGGGCGGCTGCGACTGAGCCACTTCGGCCTGCTCGACGACATGTCGCTGGGCGCGGCCATCGGCCAGCTCGCGGCCGAGGACGTCACCGCCCCGTTGATCGCCGATGCGGCTCGCGAAGAAGAAACGGCCGCGGGCGAAGGCTGCGGCGACACAGGCTGTCCGGTTGGCTGACGTCGCGCACTGGCGCGCGTCCGACAGCCGCGCCCGTGTGGCCTGTTAGCTTGGGACTCCCCGCATCGCGGTACACAGACAGAGAGAGACACCATGCCGACCGGAACCAACCAGGGACAGAACCACCAGAAGCCCGGCATCGTGATGTGGAGCGTGATCGCCGCGGTCGCCGTCGTGCTGGTCGTCTACGCACTGACGTGGGTGAGCAGCGAGCGGGACAAGCCCGCGCCCGCGACGCAGGGCGCGCCCGTCGCCACCGCGCCGGCCAAGGGCAAGTAGCGGACCGCGCTGGCGGCCAGGGGCGCCGAAGGCTCGCGCCCACCGACCACCTTCCGCCGCCCCTCGCGAGGCCACTGCACACTCTTGCATTACCCCCATTGGCCGATGGTCAGGCCCTCGCGGTGCCCCCACAATGACCGAGGCGCACGCCACGCCCGCGGCCTCGTCGGAGCAGAACATCCGAATCCAACACACCGACACGCGCCGCGGGATCCCACACCGCTCCACGTCAAGGAAAGCTTTCAGATGTACTTCGAGAACAAGACCGCATGGGTGACCGGCGCTTCCTCCGGCATCGGCGAGGCCCTCGCACTCGCGCTGCTCGAGCGCGGCGCGCGCGTGATCGCCTCCGGCCGCCGCCCCGAGCCGCTGGCCGCCCTCGCGGCGCGCGCCCCCGAGCGCGTGCTGGTACTGCCCTTCGAGGCCACCGACTACGACGCCCTGCCGGCCATCGTCGAACGCGCCGCCGGCTGGCAGGGCCAGATCGACGTGCTGATCAACAACGCCGGCATCGCCCAGCGCAGCCTCGCCATCGACACCGATCTCGCCGTCTATCGCCGGCTGATCGAGGTCGACTATCTCGCACCCGTCGCCCTCACCCAGCTCGTGCTGCCGCGCATGGCCGAGCGCCGCAGCGGCCACATCGCCGTGATCGGCTCGGTGGCCGGCAAGGTCGGCGCACCGCTGCGCACCGGCTACAGCGGTGCCAAGCATGCGGTGCAGGGCTACTTCGATGCCCTGCGCGCCGAGGTCGAGCAGGCCTACGGCATCCGCGTGAGCGTCGCGCTGCCGGGCTCGGTGCGTACCGCGGTGTCGATCAATGCGCTGGGCGCCGACGGCAACGCCCGCGGCCGTTCCGACGCGAACATCGACCAGGGCATGGAGCCCCAGGTCGCAGCCGGCCTGCTGCTCGACGGCATGGCTTCGGGCCAGCGCGAGATCGAGATCGCCGCGGGGCTGGAAGCGGCCGCGCTGCAACTGCGCCGGCACGATCCCAACCGCCTGTTCGACATGGCCGCGCAGGAAGGCGCACGGCTCGCGACGCAGCGCGAGCAGCAGGGGGCGGGGGCGAGCTTCGATCCGGCGGATGTGCGGGCGGCGGGGACTTATGGGCAAGAGGGGCTGAAGGCGGCTTGAGCGTTGCCGGAGCTCTGCAGGAGATCGGTGCCTTAACCAGGCAGAAGATGCGCAGGCACGAGGACCATGGAACCTCTCTCAACAATGTTGAGAGTCTCGATTCCACGGACGAGCCTGGAGGCACTACCGCATGCATCCCAGGCGATTGACGGACTCGTGGGCTCCTCACCTCCAGAAGCAAGGTCGAGGCATCATTCGTCCTCGATGACCTTTCACACGGAAAGCCTGCGCGCTCGCCACCATGAATCCTCTCGATGAGCCGGCAGTCCTTGCACTTCGCCGACACGCCGTAGCCACGGCACAGGCGCTGGCGTCGAAGCGGATGCCGCTCATCGATGGCGTCCGCGAGCTGGCCCGGCTTCGATTCGAACTCCTGGCCTGGGAGCAGCACCCGGACTTCGCGCGACTGGCCGCGATCGCCGGGCAGGCCGATCATCTGCCCTCGTCCTCGATGCGAGGCCTTTGCTCGGTGCAATGGCTCGCGGCCTGCGATGCCGAAGCGAGCGAGATCGAGTCCCGTCATGGCGCGGAGGTACAGGCGGCGTGCGATCGCATCGCCGCATGGCTCAACGGTCCCGGAACGCACCGGAAAGCTGGACCGCCCGATGCTGAATAGCCGGGACGATGCCTACGAGCTGCTCGCGAAGCTGGGCGCTTCCCGGCATCTGCTGACACATCTTCGGTTGGTGGGCGAAGCGGCCGACCTCCTGATTCGGGGATATGCGGAACTCGGTCTCGACTTCGATGCGCAATGGATCGAATTGGGTGTGGCCGTCCACGACGCCGGGAAGATCGAGCATCCCGAGGAACTTGCGGGGCCAGGGTCACTGCATGAGCCCGCAGGCAAGGCGTTGATGCTGCATAACGGCGTTCAGCCGAGGATCGCGGACTGCTGCATTTCGCATGCGGCATGGAGAACGCAGGGGCTGTCTCTCGAAGAACGCTCGGTGGCGCTCGCCGACAAGCTCTGGAAAGGAAAACGCGAGGAAGACCTGGAACTGCTGGTCATCGATCAGGTGGCTTCAGGTCTTGGCGTCGACCGCTGGGAGGTCTTCGAAACGCTGGATTCGCTGTTCGAGAAAATCGCGGCCGACGGAACCCAGCGGCTCATGCGAAGCCAAGCGGCCTGATTCGAACGCAAAGGCGCACGCCTCTCTTGCACGCCGGCATCCGTTCGGCCTCAAGTCTGCGAAGCGTAGAGATTCGGGAAATACCGCTCCATCAACGACTGTGGCCTCAGCGGCGCCGTGAACCCGAACTGCTCGTACAGCCCATGCGCATCGCTCGTCGCCAGCGTGAAGCGACGCAGCCCCTGCAGCGCGGGAAAGTCCATCACCGCCTGCATGAGTGCCTTGCTGTATCCACGCCCCCGATACTCGGGCAGCACGAACACGTCGACCAGGTTCGCGAAGGTCGCGTGGTCGGAGATCACGCGGGCGAAGGCCACCTGGTCGGCACCGATGAAGCCGCTGAAGCACAGAGAGTGCTCGATCGAGCGCTGCATGGTGGCCAGCGGAATGCCTCGGCCCCAGGTCGAACTCTCGCTGAGGAAGCGGTGAACCAGGGCGACGTCGATCGCCGCTTTGTCGGTGGTGATGCGCAGTTCGGTCATGGTCGATCGAGGATAGCGCAGGCCTGCTGATCGAACGCTCTTCAGCCCCCCGCCAGCACCACCACCCCATCCGCCGCCTTCACCCCCTGCCCCTTCGCGAGCACGAACAGCGGATTGATCTCGGCCGTCTCGAGCCGCGCGCCCAGTTGCCCCGCCATGCGCGAGAACGCGACGATCGCGTCGACCAGTGCGTCGACGTCGGCCGGCGCCCGGCCACGGTAGCCGTCGAGCAGCGGCCAGGTCTTCAGTTCGCGCAGCATCGCGGCCGCCTCCTCGCGCGCCAGCGCGCCGCCCGGTGGCACCATGCGCAGCACGGTGTCGCCGACGAGCTCGGCGGTCACGCCGCCCATGCCGATCAGCAGCGCGGTGCCGAGCGCATCGCGGTGCAGGCCGAGGATCATCTCGGTGCCGCCCGTGACCATCTCCTGCACCAGGTAGCCCTCGGGCGCCTGGCCGGTGGCGGCCGCCACGTCGTCGTGCATGCGCGTCACGCGCGCGGCCACCTGCGATGCGGGCACGGCCACGGCCACGCCGCCGACCTCGGTCTTGTGGGTGATGCGGCGCGAGAGGATCTTGAGCACCACCTTCTCGCCCAGGGCGGGCGCGGCCTCGGCCGCCTGCCGCGCATCGCGCACCGCGACCTCGCGCACGCCCGGCACGCCGAAGCGCGCGAACAGCGACTTGGCCTCGGCCTCGTCGAACGAGCCTTGCGCGGGCAGGCCCGCGAGGTCGACGATGGCGCCGATCGACGCGGAATCCAGCGGCGCGGCGGCGCCTTGCATCAGCATGCCCTGCAGTGCCACGGTGCAGCTCTCGGGCGCGCTGAAGGCCGGCACGCCGCGCCCGTTGAGCAAGGCGGCCACGGCCGGCGCATGCGGGCTCACGTAGGCCAGTACCGGCTTGCTCGTGCCCGGCAGGCAGTCGCGGATCGCATCGGCGACGAGGTCGGGCATGGCCAGCGCCGAGGAGCCGACGATGACCACCACCGCGTCGTAGCCCGGGCTGTCGAGCAGCGCGCCGAGCGCGCGGCGCAGCAGTTGCGGCTGCAGGCCGGCCAGGGTCACGTCGATGGGATTGCGGTCGAGCACCGAGGGCCCGTCGGCCTGCAGCGTGCGCAGGACCTCGGCGGTGGCCGCGTCGGGCGGCGGCGCCTCGAAGCCGGCCACGCCGAGGCTGTCGGCCACCAGCGTGCCGGCGCCGCCGGTCGAGGTGAGGATGGCCACGCGGCGCCCGCCGAGGCGGCGGCCCGTGGCCAGCGCGGCCGGCAGGTCGAGCAGGTCGGAGAAGTCGCGCGCGCGGATCGCGCCCACCTCGAGGAACAGCGCGTCGTACATGCGGTCGGCACCGGCCAGCGCGCCGGTGTGCGAGGCCGCAGCCTGCGCGCCCGATTCGGAGCGGCCGATCTTGAACACCACCAGCGGCTTACCCGCGCGCCGCGCCTTGGCGGCGGCGGCGCGGAACTTCGCGACATCGCGCACGCCCTCCATGTAGAGCGCGATCACGCGCGTGGCCTCGTCGTCGGCCAGGTGGTCGACGAAATCCGCGAGGTCGAGGTCGGCCTCGTTGCTGGTCGAGACCAGTTTCGAGAAGCCGATGCCGCGCGCCGCGCCGCGCGAGAGCAGCGAGCCCAGGATGCCGCCGCTCTGCGACACCACCGCGATGCCGCCGACCACGAGGTCGTCGGCCTCGAGCGCGCCGCTGGCCGACAGCGTGATGCCGTCCGTGAGGTTCACCAGCCCGATGGTGTTGGGCCCGAGCAGGCGCATGCCGCCGGCCGCCTCGAGCAGCTCGCGCTGGCGCTGCTGCCCCTGTACGCCGGTCTCGGCATAGCCGCTCGCGAGCACGATCGCCGCGGCGCAGCCGCGCGCCGCGAGTTCGCGCACCGCGGCCTGCGCACGCTCGGCACCCAGCAGCACGATCGCGACATCGGGCGCCTCGGGCAGCGCGCCGATGTCGGGGTAGCAGCGCAGGCCCGCGATGGTCTCGGCCTTCGGGTTCACCGGATAGATCGCGCCCGTGAAGCCATGCTTCTGCAGATAGGCGACGGGCCGGCCCGAGGTCTTCGCGAGATCGGCCGAAGCGCCGATCACCGCCACGCTGCGCGGACGGATCAGGCGGGAGATCGGGGAGATGGCATCGCTCATCGCGCGCCCTCCTTGGCCGCCGACTTCGCGAGGAAGGCCTCGACCGAAGCGCGGTGCTCGTTCGAGGTGTAGCAGATCGCCTGCGCCTGGCTGCCGAGGCCGAAGACCTGTTCGGCCTGCAGCTCGAAGCTCTGGTTCAGGATGCCCTTGGCCAGCGCGACCGCGGTGCGCGAGCCCGCGCCGAGTTCGCGCGCCCAGCCCGTCGCGTCGGCCAGCAGCGCCTCGGGCGTGCTCAGGCGGTCGGCGATGCCGAGCTCGATCGCCTCGTTGGCGCGCACAGTGCGGCCCGTGAAGATCAGCGCCTTGGCGCGCGCCAGGCCCACGCGGCGCGGCAGAAAGTACATGCCGCCGCCGTCGGGAATCAGACCGCGCAGCACGTAGTTCCAGGCGAAGCTGGCATGCGGCTCGGAGGCGATCACGAAGTCGCAGGCCATTGCGAGGTCGGTGCCCAGGCCGGTGGAGGCGCCGTTCACCGCGGCGATGGTGGGCTTGGGCAGGTCGTGCAGCGCGCTCAGTGCGTGATGGGTGCGCTGCTGCCGCGCCCAGCCGTTGTAGGCGATCTCGCCGGCCGGTGCCTGCATGCGCTGCTGCATTGCGCGGATGTCGCCGCCCGCGCAGAAGGCCTTGCCCGCGCCGGTGAGCACCAGCGCGCGCACGCTGTCGTCGCGGTTTACGCGCTCGAGCGCGGCCATGAGTTCGCCGCGCATGGCGTCGTCGACGGCGTTGCGCACCTCGGGGCGGTCGAGCGTGAGGATGGCGACGCCGTCCTCGGTGCGAAGCTGGATGGAAGAGGTGGGAGTGGTCATGTCGGCAAGGGGATGAAAAATGGAAGAGGGCTCGCTCAGTCGAGCTGGATGTGCGCCTCGCGCACCAGCTGGCCCCAGCGGGCCTGCTCGGCGGCGACGTAGCGCGTCAGTTCCTCGGGCGGCGACGCGATCACCACGATGCCCTCGTCGGCGATGCGCTTGCTGAAGGTCTCGCTGTGCGCCGCCTTGCGGATCGCGGCGTTGAGCCGCGCCACCACCTCGGTGGGCGTGCCGGCCGGCGCATAGAGCCCGTACCAGCTCTCGGCCACGTAGCCGGGCACGCCGCTCTCGGCCACCGTGGGCACCGAGGGCATGGCCGGCGAGCGCTGCGGCGAGGTCACGGCCAGCGCGCGCAGCTTGCCGCTCGCGATGTAGGGCGCCACACTCGCGGCGGTGGTGAACATCAGGTCGATCTGGCCGCCGAGCAGGTCGGTCAGCGCCGGCGCCGAGCCGCGGTACGGCACGTGCGTGAGGTCGACCTGCGCGAGCCGCTTGAAGAGCTCGCCCGCGAGGTGCGCCGAGGTGCCGTTGCCGAACGAACCGTAGCTGAGCTTGCCCGGATGCGCCTTCGCGAACGCGAGCAGGTCGGCCACCGAGCGGAAGTCGCGGTCGCTGCGCACCACCAGCACGTTGGGCGAGCGGCCGACCAGGCTCAGCGGCGCGAAGGCCTTGGCCTGGTCGTAGGGTAGTTTGGGCTGCAGGCTGGGGTTGACCGCGTGCGCGAAGGTCGCCATCAGCAGCGTGTAGCCGTCGGGCGCGCTCTTGGCGACGTAGTCGCTGCCGATGATGGTGCCGGCGCCGGGCTTGTTCTCGACGATCACCGACTGCTTCAGTTCGGCGCCGATGCCCGCGCCGAGCACGCGCGCGATCACGTCGGTGCCGCCACCGGCCGCGAACGGCACGACGAGGCGGATCGGTTGCTTCGTGGGGAAGGCCTGCGCGGCCGCGCCGCCCATCGCCAAGGCGAGGGCCAGGCCGGTTGCCAGGCTCATGAGCACGCGTCGCGCGTGCCCGTCGATTCGAAATTGCATGCTGTCTCCTTGTCGGCGCGGGCGGAAAAAGCTCCCCGCGCCATAGGGGAAAAGCATAGGCACGAGGGCCTGCGCATACACTCCCACAATTCCAAGCAATGGAATCGAAACCTAGGCCGGGATGGAGACCACATGGAGCCCGCATGAGCCGAATGACCCCCTCGCTCGAGCAGAAGCCCGGCATCTCGCCGGCCAACCGTTCGCTGGAACGCGGCGTGGAAATCCTGCGCGCCTTCAGGCCAGGCTCCGAGCTGCTGGGCAATGCCGAGCTCGCCGACCGCACCGGCCTGTCGCGCTCGACCGTGAGCCGCCTCACGCAGACGCTGGTGGGCGCGGGCATGCTGCAGGTCGATGCGGGCCAGCGCGCCTACCGGCTCGCGCCCGCGGTGCTGAGCCTCGCGCATGCGATGCGCTCGGGCTCCAGCGTGCTGTCGCTGGCCGCGCCGAAGATGCGCGCGCTGGCCGAGTCGCGCCGCATCAACGTCGGCCTGGCCGCGCCCGACCGCGACGAGATGGTCTATCTCGAGTCGATCCGCTACAACCGCCGCGTGTCGCTGCGCAACGTGGTCTCGGGCCAGCGCGTGCCGATGGAGCTCACCTCGCTCGGGCGCGCCTGGCTGGCCACGGCCGGCGAGGCGCGGCGCAAGGCGCTCTATGCGCTGTTCAAGCAGCGCCGACGCGAGCAGTGGCCGGCGCTGCGCGAGGAGATCGAGGCCGCCATCGCCAACGTGAACGCGCGCGGCTTCTGCGCCGCCGCCTGGCAACCCGAGGTGGTGGCGCTCGCCGCGCCGATCCGCCTGCCCGCCGCGCAGCCCGGCGAAGCGCCGGGCGCCTCGGGCCATGTGCTCAACCTCAGCGTCTCCAGCAGCGAATCGCTCGCGAGCGTGGTGCGCGAACTCTCGCCGGCGCTGCTCGCGCTGGTGGCCGACGTGGAACGCGCGCTCGCGCGCGGCTTTGCATGACCCCCGAAGGAAACATCGAATGACCGATACCCTGCGCCAGCTCTATCCCCCGATCGAACCCTACGAGAGCGGCATGCTCGACGTTGGCGACGACGGCCACCGCATCCGCTACGAGCGCGTGGGCACGCCCGGCGCCAAGCCCGCGGTGTTCCTGCACGGCGGCCCCGGCGGCGGCATCTCGCCCGAGCACCGGCGGCTGTTCGATCCCGCGCGCTACGACCTGCTGCTGTTCGACCAGCGCGGCTGCGGCCTGTCGGAGCCGCATGCGGGCCTCGAGGCCAACACCACCTGGCACCTGGTGGCCGACATCGAGCGTTTGCGCGCGCTGGTGGGCGCCGAGCGCTGGCTGGTGTTCGGCGGCTCGTGGGGTTCGACCCTCGCTCTGGCCTACGCGCAGAAGCACCCCGAACGCGTCAGCGAGCTGGTGCTGCGCGGCATCTACACCGTCACGCGTGCCGAGCTCGACTGGTACTACCAGTTCGGCGTGTCGGAGATGTTCCCCGACCGATGGGAGCAGTTCCAGGCCCCGATCCCCGAGGCCGAGCGCGGCGACATGATCGTGGCCTACCGCAAGCGACTGACCGGCGACGACCCGGTGGCGCAGATCGAGGCCGCGCGCGCCTGGAGCGTCTGGGAGGGCCAGACCATCACGCTGCTGCCGAGCCCCGCGCTCGCGGCCTCGCATGCCGACGACCATTTCGCGCTGGCCTTCGCGCGGCTGGAGAACCACTACTTCGTGCACGACGCCTGGCTCGATGACGGCCAGCTGCTGCGCGACGCGCACCGGCTGCACGGCATCCCGGGCGTGATCGTGCATGGCCGCTACGACATGCCCTGCCCCGCGCGCTACGCCTGGGCCCTGCACAAGGCTTGGCCCGAGGCGGAGTTCCACCTGATCGAGGGGGCCGGGCATGCGTATTCGGAGCCCGGGATCCTCGATCGCCTGCTGCGGGCGACGGATGGGTTTGCCGGTCGTTGAGGCGGGATCTCTATAATGTGCAGAATTTTGTACAAATCAACCTCAAGGAGCCGGCCATGGCCATCTCAGCCGCTGACGTGATTCCGCTGTCGCAGGCCAGGGCGAACCTGTCCGAACTGGTCGACGAAGTGAAGGCCGGAGCCGAGAAGATCATCACCAAGAATGGCGAGAGCTATGTGGCCATCATCGATGCGCAGCGGCTCGACTACTACCACCAGCTGGAGCGCGAACGCATCCACCTGCTGCTGATCGAGGATGCCAGCCGGGGCCTGGCCGACGTCGCTGCCGGCAAGGTCAAGGACGCGCGAAGCACTCTGTCCGCCATCCAGCGTCGCCGCGCGGCCAAGGCCGCCGGGTGACCGACGACGCCGCACCGTGACCGCGAAGAGCACCGTCAAGCTCACAGCGAACTTCGAGCGGAACCTCGAAGAGATCGAAGCCTTCCTGATCGACGCCGAGGCTTCGCACGCTTTCGACACACTGCTGGAGGAACTGGCGGACACCGTCATCCCCAACCTCGAGAGCTTCCCAGGCATGGGGCGCCTGTTACTCGAGCGACCGACCCGCTCGGTGGAAGTCGCCAATGGCACGGCACGACTGATCAAGCAGCTCGGCGCACTCGCCAAGGACGGCGAGCTGCGCGAGTACGTGATGACGCACTACCTGCTGCTCTATGCGCGAATCGATGGCCGGATCCATCTGCTCTCGATTCGCCACCAGCGGCAGCTCTCCTTCGATTTCATGGCCTTGTGGCGGCGCTGAGTACATCGGACCACGCGGCCCCGGGCCAACGAGTCAGTCCTGGC
Organism: Variovorax sp. GW821-FHT09B01; assembly: GCF_059418345.1. Taxonomy (NCBI): domain Bacteria; kingdom Pseudomonadati; phylum Pseudomonadota; class Betaproteobacteria; order Burkholderiales; family Comamonadaceae; genus Variovorax; species Variovorax sp. GW821-FHT09B01. Next base: position 945,883 of record NZ_JBWKPQ010000001.1, read on the forward strand.
CTTCGGCCCCCGCAGCCTTCACGATCCGCCCCCACTTCTGGTGCTCCGCCGCGATGAATCGCTTGTACTCCGCCGGCCCCAGGTACTGCGGATCGGCCCCCACCTCGGCCAGCGCGGCCTTGATGTCGGGGGCCTGCCAGGCCTTCTCGAGCGCGGCCGAGAGGCGGTCGATCGCGGGCCTGGGCACGCCCGCGGGCGCGGCCACGCCGAACCAGATCGAGACGTCGTAGCCCGGCACGCCGGCTTCGGCGATCGAGGGCACGCCGGGGAAGGCGGGCGACTTGCGCGGGCTGGTCACGGCCAGTGCACGGATCTTGCCGGCCTTGACGTAGGGCGCATGGGTCGAGGCGGTGTCGAACATCATGTCGACGCGGCCCGCGAGGAAATCCGACAGCGCGGGTGCGGAGCCCTTGTAGGGCACGTGCAGCATCTGCGTGCCGGTCATGCTCTCGAACAGCGCCCCCGACAGGTGGCTCGAGGCGCCGATGCCGGCCGAGGCATAGGTCAGCTTGCCGGGGTTGGCCTTGGCCAGCGCGATCAGTTCGGCCACCGTATTCGCCTTCACCGAGGGATGCACCACCAGCACGTTCGAGGCCGAGGCCACGTTGCCGATGGGCTCGAAATCGGTCAGCGGGTTGTACTTGAGCTTGCGGTAGATGAAGGGGTTGATCGCCATCGTACCGGTGGTGGTGAAGAACAGCGTGTAGCCGTCCTTCGGCGCGGCCAGCGCCACCTCGGCCGCGATCGCGCCGCCGGCGCCGCCGCGGTTGTCGACCACCACGGGCTGGCCCAGCTCCTTCGAGAGCCGGGTCGCGGTGAAGCGCGCCATCGCGTCGGTGGCGCCGCCCGCGGGAAAGGGCACGACGAGCGTGATGGGCTTCTCGGGGAAGGCCGCGGCCGCGGAGGCGGCGAGGCCCAGCGCGAGCAGGCCGCCGAGTGCGGCGCGCCGTGAGAGCAGGGAAAGGAAGGAAGCGGTCATGGCTGTCTCCTGCCGCTGGTGCGGCATGCGTTGTGATGAATCGGTAGCAGAAGAGAAAGACTTCAGTCGTTCGCGGCGTCGCGCGGCGGCGCGCCCGACACGAGCTCGTAGAGCGCCGGGTAGTAGCGGTCGCCCCAGCCCGCGTCGATCGTGCGCCGCAGCGTAGCCGCGGTCTCGCGCGCCATCGCGGCCTCGAGCCCCACGGCCTGCGCGAGCTCGAGCGCGAGGCTCACGTCCTTGAGCGCATAGCGCGTCGCGAAGCGGCCCTCGGGATAGTGGCGCGGCAGCAGCGCCTCGCGTCCCTGCACGCGCGCGGCGCGGCTGTCGGCCGAGCCCAGTTCGATGGCATCGAGCAGCACCGCGCCGTCCACGCCATGCGCACGCGCCACGGCCATCGCCTCGGCCAGGGCCTGCACGGCTTCGAACAGCACGGTGTTGTGCAGGATCTTCACCACCTGGCCCGCGCCGGTGCCGCCGCAGTGCGTGATGTCGCTGCCCATGCAGCGGAAGTGGGGCATCAGCGCGCTCACGTCCTCGGCCGTGCCGCCGGCCATGATGCTCAGCGTGCCCGCGATGGCGGCCGCGGGCATGCGCGCCACCGGTGCGTCGACGAAGCGATGGCCGGCCTGCGCGAGCCGCTCGGCCATGCGGCGCGTGGCCAGCACGGAGGTGGTGCCCATGTCGACCACCGTGCGGCCGCCCTCGCTGCCCTGCCAGGCCTCGGCCAGTGCCTCGACCACCGACTCCGCCGCCTGCGCGCTCGCGAGGCAGAGGAACACCACCGAGGCCTCGTGCGCCAAGGCGCGCAGCGAGTCCGCCGGCACGGCGCCGCGCTCAGCCAGTCGCCGCATCGGCGCGGCATCGAGGTCATGGCACAGCACGCGCGCGCCGCTCTTCGCCGCGAGGTTGGCGCACATGGGCTCGCCCATCACGCCGAGGCCGATGAAACCCAGGGTCCGTTGCGTCATCTCAGAGCCCCACCATCACGGTCTTGGCTTCCTGATAGGTGCGGATGCCGAAGAAGCCCTTCTCGCGGCCCGAGCCGCTTTCCTTGAAGCCGCCGAAGGGCACCGACACGCTGAGCGTCTTGTAGGTGTTGATCCAGACCGTGCCGGCCTCGACCGCGCGCGCCACGCGCCAGGCCTTGGGAAAGTCGCGCGTCCACACGCCCGCGGCCAGGCCGAACAAGCTGTCGTTGGCCTGCGCGACCAGGTCCTCCTCGTTGTCGAAGGGCATCACGCACAGCACCGGGCCGAACACCTCCTGCTGGCAGATACGTGCATCGTTCGTCACGCCGCCGATGAGGGTGGGCAGGTAATAGGCGCCGTTGGCCAGCGCGGGGTCGGCCGGACGGCTGCCGCCGGCCAGCACCTCGGCGCCGTCCTCGCGCGCCATGTTGACCATGGCCTCGACCTTGTCGCGGTGCACGAAGGACGACAGCGGCGCCACCTGCGAGCGCGCATCGTCGGGCGGCCCCACGCGCAGCGCCTTGGCGGCCTGCACCAGCCGCGCGACGAAAGCGTCGTGGATGCCGCGCTCGACGAACAGCCGCGTGCCCGCGATGCACGACTGGCCGCTGGACGAGAACACGCCGTGCAGCACGCCCTGCAGCGCCTTGTCGAGGTCGGCATCGGCGAACACGATGTGCGGCGACTTGCCGCCGAGCTCGAGCGCCACCGCGGCCATGCGGCCCGCGGCCTCGCGCGCGATCGCCTTGCCGGTGGCGGTGCCGCCGGTGAACGAGATCAGCCGCACCTCGGGGTGCGCGACCAGCGCCGAGCCGGTCTCGGCGCCGAGGCCGGTCACGACGTTGAGGATGCCCGGCGGCAGGCCGGCTTCGAGCGCGAGCTCGGCCACGCGCAGCGCGATGGTGGGCGTGAACTCCGAGGGCTTGAGCACCACCGCGTTGCCGGCCGCGAGCGCCGCCGCCACCTTCTGCGACTCGAGCGTGAGCGGCGAATTCCAGGGCGTGATCGCGGCCACCACGCCGAAGGGCTCGTAGAGCACCATCGACAGGTGGTCGCCGCGCGAGGGCGCCACTTCGGCCGGCATGGTCTCGCAGATCGACGCGAAGTAGCGGTACGCCGCCGCGCCGCCGGCCGCCTGCGCCACGCATTCGGCGCGCAGCTTGCCGTTCTCGCGCATCTGGCGCTCGGCCAGTTCCTCTGCATTGGCCTCGATCAGGTCGGCGATGCGGTGCAGGATCGCCGCGCGCCGGTGCGGCAGCATGGCGCGCCACTCGGGCCGGGCCTGCGCGGCCTTGGCGGTGCGCACCGCGAGGTCCACGTCCTCGCGGCTCGCGCTGCCGATCAGGCCGTTGAGCGCGCCGGTGGCGGGATTGATCGATTCGAAGGGCGTGCCCTGGCCTGTTGTCCAGGTGGCGCCGATCAGGAAGGGCCTGACGCCCGCGCTTTGCGTGCTCGCGCTCATGGAAGTCTCCTTGGGGCCGTGCTGGCCGCTGTCTCGGTGGATAGGAAGAATGGATGCATGGTAGGAAGGGCGCGCGGCTCGCGACACCGTTCGATTCCAAGCAGTGGAATGGCGTGAGAGGACCGGCGCAGGCTACGCAGCAGAGCGCGCGGCGACAAGGCGCCGACGCTGCATGGGCTTTCAAGGCCAACTAACAGATCGCAAAGCCGCCACTAGACTCGGCGCTTCGATATCGCAATGGAGAGCGCCGCATGCGCCAGGACCTGCTGGATGGACTCGTCGCCTTCATCGTGGCGGCGGAAGAGCGCGGCTTCTCGGCCGCCGCGGTGCGCCTGGGCGTCACGCCCTCGGCCGTGAGCCAGTCGATCCGCAGCCTCGAGCGGCGCCTGGGCATCGCGCTGTTCAACCGCACCACGCGCAGCGTGAGCCTCACCGAGGTCGGCGAGCGCTATCTCGAGAAGGTGCGGCCGGTGGTGTCGGAGCTCGCCGCGGTCTCGGAGGAGCTGGGCCGCGAGGCCGACCATCCGAGCGGCCTGCTGCGGCTCAACGTGCCGCGCGCTGGCTACACCATCGGCCTGCAGCCGGTGCTGCGGCGCTTTCTCGATCGCTTCCCCGACATCAAGCTCGAGCTGCGGATCGAGAACCAGCTGGTGGACATCGTGGCGCAGGGCTTCGATGCCGGCATCCGCTTCGGCGACCTGGTCGAGAAGGACATGATCGCGGTCAGGATCGGGCCGCGCATCGAGGCGCACGTGATCGCCTCGCCCGACTACCTCGCACGCCACGGCACGCCCGTGCATCCCACCGAACTGCTGGCGCACGACTGCATCGGCTTTCGCCACGTCAGCACCGGCCAGGTCGAGCGCTGGCAGTTCGCGCGCGGCGACGAGACGCTGCAGCTCGCGATCGATGGGCGGCTCGTGCTCAACGATTCGGCCGCGCTGGTGCGCGCGGCGCTCGACGGCATCGGTGTCGCCTACATGATCAACGGCTACATCGAGCCGCTGATCGAACAGGGCCTGCTGGTGCGGCTGCTGGCGGACTGGAGCCCGGTGCTGCCGGGCCTCACGCTCTACTACCCCGACCGGCGCCGCGTGCCCGCGAAGCTGCGCGCGCTGATCGACTTCCTGCGTGCGGAGCTGCCCGCGGCCTCGGCGGTGCCGCCGCCCGAGCTGCGCCTGGCCTGAAGCCGCTCAGATGACGCGGCTCGCCGCGAGCCGGTCGATCCGCCCGGCATCGCAGCCGAGCTCGTCGGCCAGTACCTCGCGCGTGTGCTGGCCCAGGGTCGGCGGCGCGCGCCGGTAGGCCACCGGCGAGGCCGACATCCGGATCGGATTGGCCACCAGTGGAATGGCGCCGGCCGTGGCGTGCTCGACCTCGATCTTCATGCCGCGCGCGATCACCTGCGCGTCCTCGAACACGCGCGCGAGGTCGTTGATGGGGCCGCAGGGCACCTCGGCCGCCTCGAGCGCCGCCACCCATTCGTCGGTGGAGCGCGTCAGCGTGCATTCGCGCAGCAGCCGGATCAGCTCGACGCGGTGCGCGATGCGCGCGAGGTTGGTCGCGAAGCGCTCGTCGGTGGCCAGCGCCGGCCGGCCGATGGCCGTGCACAGCCGCGCGAACTGGCCGTCGTTGCCGACCGCGATGATCACGTCGCCGTCGGCGGTCGGAAAGTCCTGGTACGGCACCACGTTGGGATGCGCATTGCCGAGCCGGCCCGGCGATCGGCCGCCGTAGAGGAAGTTCATGCCCTGGTTCGCCATGCAGGCCACTTGCACGTCGAGCAGCGCGAGGTCGATGTGCTGGCCGGTGCCGCTGCGCTCGCGGTAGGCCAGCGCGGCCAGGATCGCGTTCGAGGCGTACAGGCCGGTGAACAGGTCCGCCACCGCGACACCGACCTTGAGCGGGCCGGCGCCCTGCTCCGATTCCGCGCGACCGGTGACGCTCATGAGCCCGCCCATGGCCTGCACCAGGAAGTCGTAGCCCGCGCGCGGCGCGTAGGGGCCGGTCTGGCCGAAGCCGGTGATCGAGCAATAGACCAGCCGCGGGAACTCGGCATGCAGCGTGGCGTAGTCGAGGCCGTACTGCGCGAGGCCGCCGACCTTGTAGTTCTCCACCAGCACGTCGCAGCGCGCCGCGAGTTCGCGCACCAGTTGCTGGCCCTCGGCCGTGGTGATGTCGATGGTGACCGAGCGCTTGTTGCGGTTGGCGCACAGGTAGTAGGCCGCGTCGCGCGTGGGCTGGCCGTCGCGGTCGTGCAGGAAGGGCGGGCCCCAGTTGCGCGTGTCGTCGCCGCTGCCGGGCCGCTCGACCTTGATCACGTCGGCGCCGAGGTCGGCGAGCATCTGCGAGGCCCAGGGGCCGGCCAGCACGCGCGACAGGTCGAGCACCTTCACATGCGAGAGAGCGCCGTCCATCGCTTCAGGCCGCCAGCATGTGCAGGCCCGCACCCAGGTGGGCCGCGCCGTCGATCTGGATCAGCTGGCCGGTCATGAGGTGCGCGGCCGGCGTGGCGAGGAAGGCGACCAGCTCGGCCACCTCCTCCACGCTGGTGGCGCGGCCCATCGGCGTGGCGTCGACCAGCCGGTCGAGCATCGCCTTCGCGGCCTCGCCGGCCAGGCCCTCGGTCAGCACCGCGCCGGGGCCGATGCAGTTGAGCGCGATGTCGTCCTTGGCCCATTCGAGCGCCAGCGTGCGCATCAGGCCCAGCACGCCGGCGCGCGCGGCGATCGAGTGCGCGATGCCCATCGAGCCGCGGTCCACGCCCGACAGCGAGATGTTGACCACCGAGCCCTTGCGCGCCTTGAGGAAGGGATGGGCGGCCTTGGTCACGACGAAGATGGCCGACAGGTTGACGTCGATCACGGCATCCCAGCCCTTGCGGCTGATGCCGGTGGCGGGCGCGAAGAACTGGCCGCCCGCGTTGTTCACCAGCAGGTCGATGCCCTGGCGCTGGCCGACGCGCGCGACCAGCGCCTCGATCGCCTCGGTGTCGCGCACATTGCAGGTCTCGAAGCCGAAGCGGCCCGCGAGGCCCTCGGCCAGCTGGCCGGTTTCCTCGAGCGCCTCGGCGCGGCGGCCGGTGCCGAAGACGTCCATGCCCAGCGCCATCAGCCGCAGCGCGATCGCGCGGCCGATGCCGGAGCCGGCGCCGGTGATGAAGGCCGAGCGTCCCTGGTGGACGCCGGGCCGCATGACCCGCAGCGCGTCGGCGGCGGGAAGGGAAGAAGTGCTGGCCATCGAAGGCTCCTCGGATCGGAAGGATGGAAGAAGGGGAAAGGACGCGGCTTCAGGCGAAGCGCAGGCCGCCGCCCACGTGCGGGGTCGCGCTGCGCGGCAGCCGCTGCCCGTCGAACAGCGCCGGGAACGCGGGCACGTGCTCGCCCGAGGGCAGCGCCTGCGAGACCGCGCCGGGACGCAGCGCGCGGATCATGGCCAGCGCCTCCTCGGGCGGCCGCACGTTGCCGGCCGGTATCTGCAGCGCCCGCATCTGCGCCAGCACCTCGTCGCGCCGGCGCGGCAGCGTCCAGGCCTCGACCTGGGCGTCGAAATGCGCGGCGCGCGCGATGCGCTCCTTGATCGGCGCGTCGTCGGCGCCCACCAACGGCCGCAGCCGGCGCCAATAGGCGTCGAGCCCGCCGAGGATGTAGACGTGGCCGTCGGCGCAGCGGTAGATGCTCGAGGGCGCGGAGGCGCGGTCGCGGTTGCCCATCGGCGGATCGAGCGCGTCGCCCTCGCTGACCGCGAGCATCGCCGGCCCGATCAGCATGCTGGCCGCGACCTCCATCATCGACAGGTCGACCAGGCAGCCCTGCCGCGCGGGGTCGAGCATGGCCATGGCGCAGCTCATGCCGGCGTACATGCCGCAGAACATGTCGATCGGCCAGCTGGTCGACAGGCGCGGCGAGCCGTCCTCGTCGCCGTTGAGCAGCGCGAAGCCCGACTCGCACTGCGCGATGGTGTCCATGCAGATGCGCTCATCCTGCTGGCCGTAGCCCGAGATCAGCACGATCACCAGCCGCGGGAAGCGTTCGCGCAGCGTCGGCCCGTCGAGGCCCAGGCCGCTCAGCGACGCGGGCGCGAGGTTGCAGACGAAGGCGTCGGCTTCCTCGAGCATGGCATCGAGCGCGGCGCGGTCGGCGGCCTCGCGCAGGTTCAGCACCCGGCTCGTCTTGCCGGTGTTGAAGCTGCGCGCGTAGTAGCTGCCGAAGCCGTTGCCCGGCAGGGTGCGCACGCCGTCGCCCTGCGGCGACTCGACCTTCGTGACCTCGGCGCCGAAGTCCGCGAGGTACTGGGCCGCCGTGGGCCCGGCGATGAACTGCGACAGGTCGACCACGCGCCGGCCGGCCAGCGGGCGCGGCAGGCCCTGGGCCCGCGCCTCAGGCATGCACCACCCGCGTGGCCTTGTGGATGGTGCGCGGCAGGGTGCCGGACTCGACCACCTCGACGTGGAAGCGCACCTGCAGCTTCTCGCGCAGCCGTTGCGACAGCCGCTCGCCGAGGTCGGCCGGCGCGCCTGCCGCGCGCTCCACGCGCAGCTTCACGCCCGTGAGGAAGCCGGTGTGCGGGTCCTTCACGCTGTCGTCGAGCACCAGCAGGTACTCGTTGCTCAGGCCCGGGAAGGCGCGCACGATGTCCTCGACTGCCGAGGGGAACAGGTTCACGCCGCGGATGATCAGCATGTCGTCGGCACGGCCCAGCACGCCGCCGGCCAGGCGCGCATGGGTGCGGCCGTCGGGCGCGGTGCGGCTGTCGCGCACCACCATGTCGCCGGTCCACCAGCGCACCAGCGGGCAGGCCTCCTTGTCGAGATGGGTCAGCACCAGCACGCCGCGCTCGCCGTCGGCCACCGGCTCCCTGGTGTCGGGATGCAGCACCTCGACGTAGATGAAGTCCTCGGCCAGCGTCGGGCCGAGCTGCGCGGCGGTGTCCCAGCCGATCGGCTGGCATTCGAGCGCGCCGTAGCAGTCGAACATCTTCGCGCCCCACTGGCGCTCGATGCGCTCGCGCGTGCCGGGGATGCTGGCGCCGGGCTCGCCGCCCACGCAGACCATCTTCACGCGCGAGGTGGTCAGGTCGCGCCCCAGCTTCTCGGCCGCCTCGGCCATGTGGGCCATGAACGAGGGCGTGCCGATCACGCACTGGCTGCCGTACTGGAAGATGGTCTCGATCTGGCGCTCGGTGTCGCCCGAGGAGGCCGGGATCACCAGCGCGCCCAGGTGCTGGGCCGCGAGCGTGGCGCCGAGGCCGCCGACGAACCACGCGTAGTTGAACATGCACTGGAAGATGTCGCCGCGCCGCAAGCCCTGCGCATAGAGGTAGCGCGCGTAAAGGTCGGCCCAGCGTTCGATGTCGGCCTGGGTCCAGAGCACCGGCGCGGGCCGGGCCGTGGTGCCGGAGGAGAAATGCACCCGCACGGCCTCGCCGGGTTCGACCGCGGCCAGGGCGCCGAACGGGGGCTGTGCCTCGAGGCCGGCGACGTAGTCGGCCTTGCGCGTGAACGGCAGCCGGCGCAGGTCGGCGAAGCTCTTCAGGTCGCCGGGCTCGAAGCCGACCTCGGCGAACACCTTGCGGTAGTGGCTGCTGGTGCGCCCCACGCGCTCGAGCTGGCGGCGCAGGGCATCGAGCTGGGAGGCCTCGATGCGGTCGCGCGACCAGGTCTCCCTCTCATCCCAGATGGTCTCGGAAAAGGGCTGTCTTTCTTGCTGCTTCATGGTTTGGATCCTTGAGAAGCCCGCGCAGCGCGAAGGCTGCCAGGGCATGTGCGATGTCGTCCACCGCCTCGGCGCTCTGCAGCCGCCGCTGGCTGTACCAGACGGTGGCCCAGTTGAGCGCGCCGAAGAAGGGCTTGGTGATGAGCTTCGCCGGCTGGTCGACGAACAGGCCCGCGCGCACCCCGTCGTCGATCACCTCGACGAACATCTGTTCGTAGTCGTCGCGCATCTTGACCACCGAGCGCAGCCGCTTGGCGCCCGAGGAGGCGCCCAGCAGGTGCCGCTCCAGCCCCTGCACCGCCACCTTCTGCATCGGCAGCTCGGTCAGCAGGATCTGGGTGTGGCGCAGCGCCATCGCGGACAGGCGCTCGAGCGGGTCGCCCGCGCCGCGCGCGATCGGCTCGACCTGCTCGTTGAGCCGGTTCATCGCGGCGATCTGCACGTCAAAGAAGAGGTCGGCCTTGCTGCGATAGTGGTGGTAGATGCGGCCCTTGGTGGCGCCCAGGCGCTGCGCCACCGCGTCGATCGACGTCGCCGCATAGCCCAGCTCCATGAAAAGTTCCGCCGCCGCCTGCAGGATCTCGTTGCGCGACTCGTTGCCGCCCGGATCCACCACTGCCTGTTGTGCACTCGCCATCGCCAACCTCTTCTCTTTCGTGATTCACTTCACCCGATCTTCCGCCTCCTTGCGCACGGCGCGTGACAACACCAGCCGCTGGATTTCGGACGATCCCTCGTAGATCTCGAGGATGCGCTGGTCGCGGTACAGCCGTTCCGCGACCGTCGGCTTGCAGTAGCCCATGCCGCCCCAGATCTGGACCGCATTGTCCGCCGCCCGGTGGGCCACCTCGGAAGTGAAGAGCTTGGCCATGGCGCCGAGGTTCGAGACGTCGGCGCCGGCGTCGTAGGCGCGCGCGGCCTCGTACAGCATCATGCGGGCGGCCGAGATCTCGGTCGCCATGTCGGCCAGCTTGAAGCCGATGCCCTGGTTCTCGCCGATCGGCTGGCCGAAGGTGCGGCGCTCGACGGCGCGCTGCGAGGCCTCGCGGAAGGCCGCGAGCGCCAGCCCCATCGACTGCGCCGACACCATGATGCGGCCCACGTTGAGCGTCTGCAGCGCCAGCCGCAGCGCGCGGTTGAGCTCGCCGATGCGCGCGCTGTCGGGCACCACCACGTCGACGCGCAGGTTCGAGGTCTGGGTGCCGCGGATGCCCATCTTGTCGGACAGCTCGTCGACCACCGCGCCGGGCTTCTCCTTGTCGACCATGAAGGCCGAGATGCCGCGCCCGCCCGCGGCCGGGTCGGTCTTGGCGAACACCACGTAGTAGCGCGAGGCGCCGCCGTTACCGATCCAGTACTTCTCGCCGCGCAGGCGCCAGCCCTCGCCCTCGCGCACCGCCGTGGCCTCGATGGCCGCGGCATCCGAGCCCGCCACGCGCTCCGACAGCGCGAAGCTGGTGGCGCGGCCCTGCGTCATCTCGCGCAGGTAGAAGTCCTTCTGCGCGTCGGTGCCGGCCAGCAGGATCGGGAAGGCGCCGAGCTGGTAGGCGCACATGATCGCGGCGGTCGACGCGCAATGCATGCCCAGCGTCTCGACCGCGGCCACGGTGGCGGTCAGGCTCTGGCCCTCGCCGCCCCACTGCGTGGGCAGGAACAGGCCGGTGAAGCGGTGCGCCACCAGCGCCTCGATGGTCTCCCAGGGATAGCGCTGGTCGCGGTCGAGCTCGGGCGCCAGCGGCGCGAAGCGTTCGCGCCCGAGGCGGTCGGCCAGTTGTTGCCAGCGGGTGGCGGCGTCGTCGAGCGATGGGGTCCAGATCACGGTCACTTGGGAGTCTCCAGGGTGGTCAAAGAAGGTGTGGCCGGGGCGGCGCGCGCGCGGAACAGGCGGCCCAGCGGACGCGCCAGGCCCATCAGCCCCTGCGGGAAGAAAGCCAGGATCAGCACCAGCACGCTGCCCAGCACGATCTTGTCGACGTAGCCGCCGAGCGAGAAGAACTTCTCCTGCACCAGCACCAGCGCCGTCGCCAGCAGCGGGCCCAGCAGCTGCCGGCGCCCGACCAGCACCACGGCCGTCAGCATCAGGATCAGGAAGTAGTTCTCCAGGATGTCGGCACTGACGTAGGCACGCTGGTAGGCGTAGAGCCAGCCGGCCAGCGCGCTGATCGGCGCCGAGAACAGGAACACCTGCAGCCGCACGCGCGCCGGGTCGATGCCGCCGATGGTCGCGAGCCGCGGGTTCAGGTGGGTCATGATGGCCGCCGCGCCGAGCTGCGAATGGCGGAAGCGGTCGACCAGGTAGATCACCACCACCAGCAGCGCGAAGGCATAGGGCCAGAGCTCCTTGTCGTTGCGCGCGGTCAGCGTCAGCGGCCCGATCGAGAGGTCGAGCATCGGCAGCCCGCGCACGCCGTCGGAGCCGCCGAGGAAGGCCCAGTTGGCCGCCAGCGTCATCGCCACCACCGCCATCGCGTAGGTGACGAGCGAGAACACGAACTCGCGCAGCCGCAGCGTCACCAGCCCGATGGCCGCGGCGAACACCAGCGCCAGCGCGATCGAGGCGCCGAGCGTGGCCCAGGAACCCGCACCGGCGCGCGTGGACAGCAGCGCCGTGGTGTAGGCCCCGACCGCGAAGAACACGGTGTGGCCGAGGCTGACCTCGCCGAGGTCGGAGACGATCACGTCGAGGCCATAGGACAGCACGGCCAGGATCGCGATCAGCACGGCCGCGCTGTAGACCGAGGCGCCGCCGCCGAGCCAGCCCGGCGCGAACAGCACCAGCACGGCGACGATGGGCAGCGCGGCGCGCTGCGGACGCAGGCGGGCCATCAGTGCACTCCCCCGCGCGCGCCGGCGCCCAGGCCGCCGGGCCGCAGCACCAGCACCGCGATCAGCACCAGGAAGGCCGCGGCCGTGGTGTAGGCCGGCGAGACCAGCGCGCCGAACAGCGCCGTGAAGATGCCCAGCGCCACGCCCGCCACGTAGCTGCCCGCCACGCTGCCGATGCCGCCGAGCACCACCACCACGAAGGTCATGATGACCTCCTCGAAGCCCATCGAGGTGAGGATCGGCGTGCGCGGCGCGACCATGCCGGCCGCGAACGCGACCGCCGCGCCCTCGAATGCGAACACGCCGTAGTAGACGCGCCGCACGTTGACGCCGGCGAGCTGCGCCAGCTTCGGGTCTTCCGCCACCATGCGCACCAGCCGCCCGGTGCGGGTGCCGTCGAGCGTCCACTTCAGGCCGATGAAGACCGCGATCGCGGCCAGCACGATGGCCGCGTCCTGCCAGGTCAGCCAGAGATCGCCGATGTCGATCTCGCGCTGCGACAGCGCGGTCTCGAGGATCTGGCCGGTGGAGCCGAAGATCAGCGCCGCCGCGCCCTGCAACACGTAGCCGAAGCCCAGCGTCATGATCATGATCGAGACCAGGTTCTGCTCGAAGGTGGCGCGCAGCATCACGCGCTGCATCGCCACGCCGAAGGCCGCGCCCACCGCCATGGCGATCGGCAGCGCCAGCGCGTAGGGCACGCCGGCGCGCGTCACGGCCCACCAGCTCACGAAAGCGCCGAGCATGTACATCTGGCCGTGGCCGAAGTTCACCAGGCGCGCCACGCCCAGCAGCACGGTCCAGCCGATCGCGACCAGCGCGTAGGCATGGCCGAGCACGATGCCGTTGATGAGTTGTTGCAACAGGTTCATGCCGCGTGGGCTCCGAGGTAGGCTTGCGCGATGCGCGGGTCGTTGCCGAACTCGGCCGCCGGTCCTTCGAGGACCACGCGGCCGCGCTCCAGCAGCACGAGGCGGTCGACCACCTCCATGGCGGCGCGCACGTTCTGTTCGACCAGCAGGATGGAAAGGCCCGAGCGGGCCAGCGTTCGCATGGTCTGCAGCACCTGCGAGACCAGCATCGGCGCCAGGCCGATCGAGGGCTCGTCGAGCAGCAGCAGGCGCGGGCCCATCATCAGCGCGCGCCCGATGCCCAGCATCTGGCGCTCGCCGCCCGAGAGCTGCGCGCCCAGGTGGCCGCGGCGCTCGTGCAGGCGCGGGAACAGGCCGTAGATCTCGTCGCGCGTGTAGACCTTGCGCCCGGGCGCGGCCAGCGGCGCGAAGGCGGTGGAGAGGTTCTCCTCCACGCTCATGCGCGAGAACACCAGCCGTCCCTCGGGCACCAGCAGCAGGCCGGCGCGCACGCGGTCGTGCGTGGGCCAGGCATCGATGCGCTCGCCGTTCAGCACCACCTCGCCGGCCACGCGCGGATCGCCGCGCGACCAGCCCGCGAGCGCGTTCACCAGCGTCGACTTGCCGGCCCCGTTGGCGCCGATCACGCCGAGGATCTCGCCGCGGCCCACGCGCAGCGCATCGAGCGCCACCGCGCGGTTGCCCGCGTAGGAGACCGCGAGGCCGCGCACCTCGAGCACCGTGTCCTGATCCGTGCGGCTCATTGCGCCTTCCCCAGGTAGGCCTCGCGCACGCGCGGATCCCGCTGGATCTCGGCCGGCGTGCCGTAGGCGAGTTGGCGGCCCAGGTCGAGCACGCAGATGCGGTCGGCCACGGCCATGATCAGTTCCATGTGGTGCTCGATCACCACCAGCGCCACGCCCTCGCGCTTGAGCGCGGACAGCAGCGCGACCAGCGCCGCCATGTCCTCGCCGCCCAGGCCCGCGGCCGGCTCGTCGAGCAGCAGCACGCTGGCGCCCGCGCCGTAGGCCAGCGCGATCGACAGCATGCGCTGCACGCCGTAGGGAATCTCCTTCGGGCTCATCGCGTGATAGAGCGCCGGGATGCCGAAGCGCACCAGCTGGCGCGCCGCGAAGTCCTCGGCCTCGCCGCGCCGGCGCGCGGCGCCGACCGGGTTGAGCACGCTCGACCACAGGCCCGAGTGCGCCTGCGCGCCGAGCACGGCGACGAAGTTGCCGAGCACGCTGAGGTCGTCGAAGAAGGCGTTCTGCTGGAACGCGCGCTTCAGGCCAAGGCCCGCGAGGCCATAGGGCGGCACCGCCGTCACGTCGCGCCCGTGCAGGCTCACGCGGCCGCCGCGCCGCACCATCGCGGTCACGGCGTCGTAGCAGGAGCTCTTGCCGGCGCCGTTCGGGCCGATGATGCCCAGCAGCTCGCCGGGCGCCACCTCCCAGCCCACGCCGTCGAGCGCGACCAGCGCGCCGTAGCGCACGCCCAGGCCTTCCACGCGCAGCGCGGGCGGGGTGGTGGCAGTGGCGCTGGCGTTGGTCGGGTTCATCGCGTCGCTGTGCATGCCCGGCTCACTGCTGCACCACGATCTTGCGGCCGTCCACCTTGAACAGGTAGTGGTGCGACAGCAGCTGGCCGTTGGGCTCGAAAGTCAGGTCGCCCATCACCGTGCCCTTGAAGCTGCCGCCGCGGATGCGCCTGGCGATCGCCTCGCGGTCCAGCGTCTTGAGCTCGTTGGCGGCCATCGCCCATACCTGCAGCGAGGTGGCGCCCAGCGCCATGAACTTGTCGGGCGTGTACTTGAAGAGCTCCTGCGTCTTCGCCACGAAGCGCTGGTTGGCGGGGTTCGAGACGAAAGGCTCCACGGCCGGGAAGTAGATGTCGGCGCTGACCAGCCCGTGCGCGGCATCGCCGGCCACGTCGATCACGCTGGGCGCGACCGTGCCCACCGCGGCCACCAGCGCGCCCGGCAGCCGCGACTGCCTGGCCTGGCGGATGATCGCGGGCATGCCCAGGCCCTCGTTGGCGTTGATCGCCACCGTGATGTCGGGGTTGGCGGCGCGCACGTTGGTCAGCGCCACGCGGAAGTCAGCCTGCGCGAACGGGAATTTCTCCTCGGCCACCTTCTCGTAGGCGTAGCCGAGCTTCTTGAGTTCGCCCTCGATCGATTCCTGCGCGCCGTTGCCGTAGGCGTCGTTCTCGGTCAGGAAAGCGACGCGCTTGGCCTTCACCACCTTCGCGATGTAGTTCGCGATCACCGCGCCGTCCTGCGAGTTCGAGCTGTTGAGCCGCACCGCCAGCGGATTGCCTTCGCCCGAGAGGATCGGGTCGGCCTTCGAGACCGCCGTGATGTCGAGCACGCCGGCGCGCGCGATCACCGGCTGCATCGCGAGCGTGACCGGGCTGTTCCAGCCCTCGATGATCACCGCGACGCCCGAGCTCACGAGCTCGGTGGCGCGCGAGACGCCCACGGCCGGCGTCGACTCGTCGTCGCGCGAGACGATCTCGATGCGCCGGCCCAGCACGCCGCCGCTCTCGTTGATGACGGCCGCCATCGCCTGGATCGCCTGCGTCACGTGCTGCCCCTGCGGGCCCGCGCCGCCCGACAGCGGGAAGATGGTGCCGACCTTGACGGTCGGCGGCGTCTGCGCCTGGGCAAGGCCGAACAGCGCAAGGCCCAGGCCCGCCGCCGTCATCAGGTTCCGAATCAGCTTCATGGTGTGTCTCCAGCTCGTTATGGAAGGGAAAGGCTCTTCGTCGTCTATCTGCCGGCCGGCTTCTGCACGACGATCGCGCCGTTGCTGACCGTGAAGGCATGGGTGGGCAGCTGCAGCTGCCCGTTGGGCGCGAAGCTCACGTCGCCGAACACCGTGCCCTTGAAGCTGCCGCCGCGGATGCGGCGCGCCAGCGGCTCGCGCTCCAGCGTCTTGAGTTCGTTCGCCGCCATGGCCCAGAACTGCAGCGCGGCCGCGCCCACCGCCATGAACTTGTCGGGCGTGCGCTTGAACATCGCCTGCGAGCGCGCGACGAAGCGCTTGTTGACGGGATCGGAGGCGAAGGGCTCGACGTCGGGAAAGTAGATGTCCACGCCGGCCACGCCGTTGGCGGCCTCGCCCGCCACCGAGATCACGCTGGGCGCCACCGTGCCCAGCGCCGCGAGCAGTTGGCCCGGCACGCGGCCCTGCTTGAACTGGCGCAGGATCGCGGGCATGCCCAGGCCCTCGTTGGCATTGATCGCGACGGTCACGTCGGGGTTGGCGGCACGGATGCTGGTCAGCGCGATGCGGAAGTCCGACTGCGTGAACGGGAACTTCTCCTCGGCCACCTTCTGGTAGTCGTGGTTCAACGCCTTGAGCCCGGCCTCGATCGCCTGCTGCGTGCCGATGCCGTAGGCGTCGTTCTCGGTCAGGAAGGCGATGCGCCGGCCCTTGAAGCCGGTGGCGATGGCCTGCGCGACCGCGGCGCCGCCCTGCGAGTTGGAGGCATTGAGCCGGATCGCGAGCGGGTTGCCCTCGCCCGAGAGCACGGCATCGGCGCTCGCGAAGGTCGTGATGTCGAGCACGCCGGCGCGCGCGATCACCGGCTGCATCGCCAGCGCCACCGGGCTGTTCCAGCCTTCGATGATCACGGCCACGCCCTGCCCGATCAGCTCGTTGGCGCGCGACACGCCGACCGCCGGCGTCGATTCGTCGTCGCGCACCAGGATCTCGATGGGCCGCCCGAGCACGCCGCCGGCCTCGTTGATGAGCGCGGCCATGGCCTGGATCGCCTCGGTCACGTGCTGGCCCTGCGGCCCCGCGCCGCCCGACAGCGGAAGGATCACGCCGACCTTGATCGGCGCGGGCGACTGCGCCATCGCGCCCGCCCCCGAAGCCAGTGCCGCCGCGGCGATCGCGGCCATCGAAAACATGCGTCGTGTCGGATCCATCTCGTCTCCTTGCGCGGTGCGCGACCTCGGGCCAGGCGGCACGCATCGTGCCGCGGAGCGAACATACCATTGAGTATTTAATCGGGTCAACGCCATCGCGATGAAAGAACCCTAGGCGAATACCCTATGGGACAGGTGGCATGCCACGCGAATCCATCGCGGTCTCGTTGCAACGATACTCATCGGTATGTATCATGAACCGACGCATCTTCCCAACTGCACAAGGCAAGCACTCATGAACACAGAAGGAATCAGCGCGCTCGTCACCGGCGGCGCATCGGGCCTGGGCCTCGCCACGGTCCATCGGCTGCACGCGGCGGGCGCCAGCGTGGTGATCGCCGACCTGCCCTCCTCGCAGGGCGAGGCCATCGCGAAGAGCCTCGGCGAACGGGTCCGCTTCGCACCCGCCGACGTCACCAGCGAGGTCGACATGAACGCGGCCTGCGACGTGGCCGAGTCCTTCGGTCCGCTGCACGTGCTGGTGCACTGCGCGGGCCGCGGCGGCCCGGTGCGGCTGGTCGACAAGGACGGCAGCCCGGGTTCGCTCGAGACCTACGAGAACATCGTGCGCATCAACCTGGTCGGCACCTTCAACACGCTGCGGCTGGCAGCCACGCGCATGGCGCGCAACGAGCACACGGCCGAGGGCGAGCGCGGCGTCTGCGTGCTGACCGCCTCGGTGGCGGCCTACGAGGGCCAGATCGGGCAGATCGGCTATGCCTCGTCGAAGGCCGGCGTGGTGGGCCTGACCATCGTGGCGGCGCGCGACCTCGCGAGCAAGGCGATCCGCGTGTGCACCATCGCGCCCGGCATCTTCGACACGCCGATGCTCGCGCGCGTCTCGGAAGCGGCGCGCCTCTCGCTCGGCGCCTCGGTGCCGCATCCCTCGCGGCTGGGCACGCCCGACGAATACGCGCAGCTCGCGCTGCACATCGTGAGCAACCCGATGCTCAACGGCGAAACCATCCGGCTCGACGGCGCGCTGCGCATGGCGCCGCGCTGAATCGCCCGCCCTCCCCGTTCACCCTTCTCCCTTCTCTCCCAGAGGAAGCACCCATGACCGAAGAAGTCCTCGTCGACAGCAGCGACGGCATCCTGACCATCACCATCAACCGCCCGCAGGCGCGCAACGCGGCCACGCTCGCGGTGGCGCACGGCATCGCGGCCGCGCTCGACGAGCTCGACCGGCGCGACGACCTGCGCATCGGCATCCTCACCGGTGCCGGCGGCACCTTCTGCGCCGGCATGGACCTCAAGGGCTTCCTGCGCGGCGAGCGCCCGAGCATCGAGGGCCGCGGCTTCGGTGGCCTGACCGCGAAGCCGCCGGTGAAGCCGCTGATCGCCGCGGTCGAGGGCTATGCGCTGGCCGGCGGCTTCGAGCTGGTGCTGGCCTGCGACATGGTGGTGGCGGCCGAGAACGCCCAGTTCGGCGTGCCCGAGGTCAAGCGCGGCCTGGCCGCGACGGCCGGCGGCCTGGTGCGGCTGCCGCGCCAGCTGCCCTACCGCATCGCGCTCGAGCTCGCGCTCACCGGCGACATGTTCCCGGCCGCGCGCGCCTACCACTACGGCCTGGTCAACCGGCTCGCCGCGCCCGGCGAGGCACTGGCCGAGGCACGCCGGCTGGCGCAAACCATCGCGGCCAACGGCCCGCTGTCGGTGGCCGCGAGCAAGCGCGTGGTGGTCGAGTCGCAGGACTGGCCCGCCGCCGAGCTGTGGGAACGCCAGGCCGCGCTGACCGAGCACGTGTTCAGCTCGGCCGATGCGCGCGAGGGCTCGGCCGCCTTCGCCGAGAAGCGCAAGCCCGTGTGGCAGGGCAAGTGACGCCATGGCCACCGACACCCGATTCGACGGCCCCGGCCCCGATGCGCAGTACCTGCAGGCGCTGCAGGAAGGCCGGCTGATGCTGCAGCACTGCGAGGACTGCGCCGCCGTGCGCTTTCCGCCCGCGCTGGTGTGCCGCGCCTGCGGCGGCCCGCGGCTGCAATGGCGCGCCTCGCCGGGACGGGGCAGCGTGTATTCGCTGACCACGGTGCGCGACCGCGCGGGCGACTACAACGTGGCGCTGGTCGACCTCGAGGGCGGCGCGCGCATGATGAGCCGCGTGGAGGACGTCGCGCCCGACGCGGTGCGCATCGGCCAGCGCGTGCGGGCGCGCATCGTGGCCGGCGAGGAGCCCTTCGTGGTCTTCGCGCCGGCCGACGGAGACGTGCCATGAGCCGCGCGACACATTCCCTGCGCGGCCGCGGCGCCATCGTCGGCATCGGCAACACGCGGCGCTGGAACGCGCCCGGCCGCACGCCCTTCGACCAGCTGCAGGAAGCGGCCGTGCTCGCGCTCGAGGACTGCGGCCTGCGCATGTCGCAGGTCGACGGCCTGTTCTGCGCCATGTCGACCTCGGGCCTGCCGGTGCTCAACGTCGCGGAGCGCCTGGGCATCAAACCCCGGCATGCCGACGGCACCATGGTCGGCGGCGCCTCCTTCCTGTTCCACCTGCAGTCGGCGCTGATGGCGCTCGAGCTCGGCCTGTGCGAGGTCGCGCTGATCTGCTATGGCTCCAACCAGCTCACGGCCGGCGGCAAGCTGGCCTCGATGCCCGATCCACAGCCCTACGAATCGCCGTTCCGCCCGCGCTATCCGCTGTCGAGCTATGCGCTGGCCGCGGCGCGCCACATGCACGAGTACGGCACCACGCGCGAGCAGCTGGCCGACGTGGCGGTGGCCGCGCGCGACTGGGCGCGGCTCAATCCCGATGCCTTCGCGCGCGATCCGCTGAGCCGCGCCGACGTGCTGGCCTCGCGCATGATCAGCGACCCGCTGACCAAGGCCGACAGTTGCCTGGTGACCGACGGCGGCGCGGCGCTGGTGCTGACGCGCGCCGAGCGCGCGCGCGACATGCCGCGGCCCGCGGCCTACGTGCTGGGCACCGGCGTGGCCGTGAGCCACCGCCAGATCTCTGCCATGCCCGACCTCACGACCACCTGCGCGGTCGAGTCGGGCCAGCGCGCCTATGCGATGGCCGGCGTCGGCCCGAAGGACATCGACCACCTGATGGTCTACGACGCCTTCACCATCAACACGCTGCTGTTCCTCGAGGACCTGGGCTTCTGCGCCAAGGGCGAGGCCGGCGCGATGGTGTCCTCGGGCGCCATCTCGCCGGGCGGGCGGCTGCCGGTCAACACCAACGGCGGCGGCCTGTCGTGCAACCACCCGGGCATGTACGGCCTGTTCACCGTGATCGAGTCGGTCGAGCAACTGCGCGGCAGCGCCGGCGCGCGGCAGGTCGAGGGCGTCGAGATTTCGCTCGCGCACGCCAACGGCGGCGTGCTGTCGAGCCAGGCCACCGCCATCCTCGGCACGGCCGCCACCTTGTGAGGACCGCATGACCATCGACCCCGAACGGCTGCTGGCGGCCCAGATCCCGCAGATCGAGCAGCACTACGACTGGCAGCAATGCATCGTCTACGCGCTGGGCATCGGCGTGGGCCTGGACCCGATGGACGAGGCCGACCTGGCCTTCGTCGACGAGACCCGGCTGAAGGTGCAGCCCACCATGGCCAACGTGATGGGCTACCCCGGCTTCTGGATGCGCGACCTGCCGCTGGGCCTGGACTGGGTGCGCACGGTGCACGGCGAGCATTCCACGCGCATCCACCGGCCACTGCCGGCCAAGGCCTCGGTGCGCGGCACCAGCCGCATCGTCGACCTGATCGACAAGGGCGAGGGCCGCGGCGCGCTGATCTTCGTCGAGCGCGAGATCGCCGACATGCACAGCGGCGAGCTGCTGGCCACCGTGCGCCAGACGGTGTTCTGCCGCGGCGACGGCGGCTTCGGCGGCGAGCGCCGCGCGCAACCCGCGCCGCACGCCATTCCGGCGCGCGAGCCCGATGCCGCGATCGAGCTGCCGACCTCGCCGCAGTCGGCGCTGATCTACCGGCTGTGCGGCGACTACAACCCGCTGCATGCGGTGCCGGCGATCGCGCGCGAGGCCGGCTTCGCGCGCCCGATCCTGCACGGCCTCGCGACCTTCGGCGTGGCCGGCCACGGCATCGTCAAGCGCTGGTGCGACGGCGATCCCGCCGCGCTGCGCGAGATGGGCGGGCGCTTCTCCTCGCCCGTGCTCCCCGGCGAGACGGTGCGGCTCGAACTCTGGCGCGAGGGACCGACCCGCGCCGCCTTCCGCGCCAGCGTGCCCGCACGCGGCGCCGTGGTCATCGACAACGGCCATCTCGAAACCGCCTGAGGACACACCCGATGAGTGGACTGCTTTCGAAAATCCGCGTGCTCGACCTGAGCCGCGTGCTCTCGGGCCCCTGGGCCACACAGATGCTGGCCGACTTCGGCGCCGACGTGATCAAGGTCGAGCGCCCCGGCATCGGCGACGACGTGCGCCAGCAGGGCGCGCGCCTCAAGGACCGCGCGGGCGGCGAGACGCAGGAGCGCTCGACCTTCCTCGCGCTCAACCGCGGCAAGCGCTCGATCGCCATCGACATGGCCAAGCCCTCGGGCCAGCGGCTGATCCGCCGGCTCGCGGCCTGCGCCGACGTGGTGGTCGAGAACTTCAAGGCCGGCGACCTCGCGCGCTACGGGCTCGACCACGCCTCGCTGGCGCGCGTCAATCCCAAGCTGGTGTATTGCTCGATCAGCGGCTTCGGCCAGTCGGGCCCCTACAGCGCGATGCCGGGCTACGACCTGATCTTCCAGTCGATGAGCGGCGTGATGAGCCTGACCGGCATCCCCGACGGCGAGCCCGGCGCGGGACCGCAGCGCGCGGGCTACCCGGTGTCGGACACCACCGCGGGCTTCTACGCCACCATCGGCATCCTGGCCGCGCTGCACCACCGCGACACGGTCAGCGGCGTGGGCCAGTACATCGACCTCGCGCTGCTCGACGCGCAGGTGGCCGCCACCTCCTCGATGGCGATGAGCTACCTGGTGGCCGGCCAGTTGCCGCAGCGCGTGGGCATCCGCTCGCAGCTGACCTGCCCCTACCAGGACTTTGCCTGCGCCGACGGGCCGATGATGATCGCCGTGGGCAACGACTCGCAGTTCGTCTCGCTCGCGCGCGTGCTCGGCCATCCCGAATGGCCGGCCGACCCGCGCTTCGCGACCACGCCCGAGCGCGTGGCGAACCGCGAGGCGCTGGTGCCGGCGATCGCCGACATCCTGCGCCGGCAGCCGCTCGCCCACTGGCTGCCGCTGCTGCGCGAGGCCAACGTGCCCAGCGGCCCGATCAACGACTTCCGCCAGGTGTTCGACGATCCGCAGATCCGGCATCGCGAGATGGTGCGCGAGATCGACCATCCGCTGTCGGGCTCGCTGTCGGTGGTGGCCAACCCGTTGAACTTCTCGGCCACGCCGGTCGAATACAAGCGGCCGCCGCCGCTGCTGGGCCAGCACACGCACGAGGTGCTGCGCGAGCTGCTCGCGGTCGGCGACGCCGAGCTCGCCGAGCTGGGTGCCGAAGGCGCGATCGCGCAGGGAGAACGGCCATGAGGGCGGTGCTCTGCAAGCAGTTCGGGCCGCCCTCCTCGCTGGTGGTGGAGGAGGTGCCCTCGCCCGTGGCAGGCCCGGGCCGGCTGGTGGTCTCGGTCAAGGCCTGCGGCGTCAACTTTCCCGACACGCTGATCATCCAGGGCCAATACCAGTTCAAGCCCGAGCTGCCGTTCTCGCCCGGCGGCGAGGTCGCCGGCATCGTCAAGGCGGTGGGCGAAGGCGTCACGCAGTTCAAGCCCGGCGACCGCGTGATCGCGGCCACCACCTGGGGCGGCTATGCCGAGGAGGTGGTGGCCGAGGCCGCGCGCACGCTGCCGATGCCCGATGGCATGGACTTCGCGACCGCCGCGGCTTTCACCCTCACCTACGGCACCTCGCACCATGCGCTGAAGGACCGCGCCGTGCTGCAGCCCGGCGAGACGCTGCTGGTGCTCGGTGCCGCGGGCGGCGTGGGCCTGGCGGCGGTAGAGCTCGGCAAGGCCATGGGCGCGCGCGTGATCGCGGCGGCCTCGAGCCTGGCCAAGCTCGCCGTGTGCCGCGACCATGGCGCCGACGAGCTGATCGACTACGCCGCCGAGGACCTGCGCGAACGCATCAAGGCCCTGACCGGCGGCCGCGGCGTCGACGTGGTCTACGACCCGGTCGGCGGCGACTACAGCGAGCCCGCGCTGCGCGGCATGGCCTGGCGCGGCCGCTTCCTGGTGGTGGGCTTCGCGGCCGGCCGCATCCCGAGCCTGCCGCTGAACCTGCCGCTGCTCAAGGGCTGCGCGGTGCTCGGCGTGTTCTGGGGCGCCTTCACGCGCAACGAGCCCGAGCGCAATGCCGCCAACCTGCGCGAGCTGATGCAATGGGTCGGCGACGGGCGGCTGCGGCCGCATGTCTCGGCGCGCTATCCGCTCGAGCGCGCGGCCGATGCGCTCGACGACCTGGTGCAGCGCCGCGTGCACGGCAAGGTCGTGCTGACCACGGAGGACTGAGGCCATGGACAAGGTGCTGGTGGTGGGCGCGCTCGGCGTGGTGGGACGCGCCGCGATGGAACGTTTCGCGCAGCGGCCCGGCCTGCGTGCCGTGGGCCTGGCGCGCAGGCGGCCCGACTTCGCGCCCGACGCGACCTGGGTCTCGGCCGACCTGCGCGATGCCGGGGCCACGCGCGAGGCGCTGGCGCCGCACCGCGATGCCACGCACCTGGTCTATGCCGCGCTCAACGAGCAGCCCGACCTGCTGCAGGGCTGGCGCGCAAGCGAGAACATCGAGCTCAACAACCGCATGCTGCGCCACACGCTCGATGCGCTCGAGGGCGCGCCCCTGCGACACGTGACGCTGCTGCAGGGCACCAAGGCCTATGGCGTGCACACGGGCCGGCCGATGCGCGTGCCCGCGCGCGAGCAGGACGCGGTGCGCGACCACGCCAACTTCTACTTCGACCAGCAGGACCTGGTGGCCGAGCGCGCGGCGCGCGCGGGCTTCGCCTGGACCGTGTTCCGGCCGCAGATCGTGCTGGGCGTGGCGACCGGCAGCGCGATGAACCCGGTGGCCGCGATCGGCGCCTACGCGGTGCTCGCGCGCGAGCGCGGCCAACCGCTGGCCTGCCCCGCCCATCCGCACCTGCTGACCGAATGCACCGACGCGCGCCTGATCGCCAAGGCCATCGAATGGGCCTGGCACGAGCCGCGCGCGCACGGCGAGGCCTTCAACATCGCCAACGGCGACGTGGTGGTCTGGGCCAGCCTGTTCGAGCGGCTGGCGGCCTTCTTCGAGATGCCGCTGGGCGAAGCCACGGGCGTGCGCCTGCGCGAGCAGATGCCCGCGCAGGCCGCGCTGTGGCAACGGATCGCGCAGCGCGAGGGCCTGCGCGAGCGCGATCTCGATGCGCTGATCGGCCTCTCGTGGCAGTACGCCGAGGCGACCTGGGCCGCGCGGCGCCCGCTCGCGCTGCCGCCGCTGGTGTCCACCGTCAAGCTGCGGCAGGCCGGCTTCGGCGACTGCATCGACACCGAGCAATGCATCGTCGAGCACCTGCAGGCGATGCGCGACTTGCGCTACCTGCCCGGCTAGGCAGGCAGCGCCGGGGACTCACTCCGCCTTGATGTTGAGGCGCGTGATGAGCTCGCCCCACTTCTGGCTCTGCTGCTGCGTCACCTCGATCAGCTCGCCGGGCGTGCTCGCCTTGGCCTCGTTGCCGATCTTGTGCATCGCATCGGCGAAGCGCTTCGAGGTCGTGACCTTGCGCAGCGCCGCATTGAGCTTGTCGATCACCGACTTGGGCGTGCCGGCCGGCGCGAACACCGCATACCAGGTCTCGCCCACGATCGAGGGATAGCCGAGCTCCTTGAAGGTCGGCACCTCGGGCATCAGCGGCTGGCGCTCGGCGCTGAGCACCGCGATCGCGCGGTACTTGCCCGCGTTCACGTTCGGCAGCGCGCTCGTGAGCGCCTCCACGTTCGAATCGACGATGCCGCCGATCATGTCCATGGTGGCCGGCGCCGCGCCCTTGTAGTGCACCTGCGTCATCTTCACGTCGAGGCCGGTGGCGATCAGCTCGCCCAGCAGGTGGACCATGCTGCCCTGGCCGTTGGTGGCGTTGTTGATCTTGCCGGGGTTGGCCTTGGCATAGGCCACGTATTCGGCCACCGTCTTCGCGGGGAAGTCCTTCTTCACCACGAAGGCGAAGGGCACGGTAGCAACCGCCGCCACCGGCGCGAAGTCCTCGAGCTTGTAGGGCAGCTTGTCGATCAGGTGCGGCGTGGTGGTGAAGGTGCTGCCGGCCGACAGCAGCAGCGTGTGGCCGTCCTTGGGCGCGCGCGCCACGAACGAGGCGCCGATCGCGGTCGCCGCGCCGGCCTTGTTGTCGATGATGAAGGTGCCGCCCATCGCCTCGCCGAGCTGCACCGCGAGCTGGCGCCCCACCACGTCGCTGGTGCCGCCGGGCGGGAACGGCACGACCAGCGTGACGGGCTTGCTCGGCCAGTTGGCCGCGGCATCGGCCTGCGCCGCCGCGGCCAGCGGCAGCAGCGGCAGGGCCAGCGCGGCGGCCAGCGCCAGGGTCTTCGATCGGATTCGCATGTCTCTTGTCTCCTTGGTTCTTCGTCGGTTCGCGCGTGTCGATGCGCGCGCTTCAGACCGTCGCCACCGGCGTGACCGGCGAGCCCACCGCGCCCGGCAGCCGCAGCGGCGGCGCGGTCAGCAGGAAGCTCGAGCGCTTGTGCGCGCGCAGCCATTGCGCGAGCTCGGCGAAATACCAGAGCTCGCCCAGGTGCAGGCCGAGCTTGAAGAGGCAGTGCGCATGCAGCGGCAGTCCCGGGTAGGAGCCGTTCGCGCCGGGGCGGGCCGGATAGGCCTCGACCGCGAAGTTGTCGGCGCAGATCGCGACGATGCCCGAGTCGGTGATCCACTGCAGCAGCTTCTCGTCGCGGCCGTCGAGCACCGCGCACGAGCGCGCCAGCACCTCGCCGTCGGGCTGCTTGTTCATCTCGAGGATCAGGTCGGCGAAGCCGGTGTAGAGGCACAGGAAGTCGCCCTGCTCCACGCTCGCGCCCTGCGCCTCGAGCGCGGCCATCAGGCCGTCGTAGCCCACCAGCGCGCGCTCGCGGCCGTGGATGCGCTCGAGGTCGACCAGCACGCCGCGGCCCTGCACGCCGGCCGTGGCCATGCGCTCGATGCCGATCGAGCGCGCGCCCCAGCCGCGTTCGGCGTCGTCGGGGCCGACGATCTCGATGCCGGCGCGAAAGCCGTTGTAGTAGACCTTCTCGGGCCGTCCGTCGCCGTCGGCATCGAACATCTGGCCCACGTGGCCGAGGCCGTCCCACTGCGTCGAGTACTGCAGGAACATCAGCACCGCGTCGTCCGAGATCACGTCGCAGAAGCAGTCGTTGACGTTGGACAGCCGGTAGTTGAAGTTGAAGCTGTCGCCGCGCTTCTCGTAGACGAACTTCGGCGCCTTGCGGTGCTGGAACAGCGTGTTGCCGCCCGGATGGTCGAGCGGCAGGCTCAGGCAGAACGCCGTGCCGTGCTCGACCTCGCGGAAGGCGCGCAGGCGCGTGGCCGGTGTCAGCAGGTTCATGCGGCCGATCTGGTCGTCGGGGCCGAAATCGCCCCAGTTCGATCCTTCGGGGCGGTGTTGCCAGCGTGGCTTGTCCATGGGCGGAGCTTTCTTGAAGAGAGAGGCCAAAGAAGGGCTGCGCGCGTGGAGTCGTGTCCCGTCTGCCGGCAGCAGACGAAACATACTATTAGGTATGGCACGCAGTCAATCGAGGGTGACCCTCGGGCTCCAGGACAGGTTCTATATCGATCCCTTTACTATCAAGCGCCTATCATTGCCCTTCTTCTCAATAGATACCACTCGGTATGTACTGGCATGGGGTGGCTCGTGCGAGAGCGGTCCGTCACCGATACGGATGCGATGGCAGTCGCCGCCGATACCATTGGTCCATGCCGAGCGATCCCTCCTCCTCTCCTCCCCACGCCCCGGAACCGCCCGAGGCCCTCTCGGCGACCGCGCGACAGAGACTCGATGCGTATCTCGCGCGCATCGACGGCCAGGACTTCTCCGGCGCGTCATTGCTTTCCGCCGTCGACATCGTCCGCTGGAGCCTGGACCTGCGGTCGCTCCCGATACCGCGGCGGCTCGACGGCCTGGTGCTCGACGATCCGCAGACGAGCAACCATCACCTGCTGCTGGCCGCGCCGCCGTTGGCCGGCGCGGTCCTGTACCTGAGCCACGACGGCGACTCGCGCGTGGTGTTCGCCGACGTCGAAGGCTTTCTCGACGCGGTCCGGCGCGCCGCCGCCGACGATCGGGAGATCGAGGACTTCCATCCCCCGGTATCGCCGCCCGCGGACGACCAGGCGGGCGTGGGCGCGCTGATCCGCTCGCTGCTCGCTTCCGCGGACGACGAGGATGCGGCCGTCGCCTTCATTCCGTCGCTGGACCTGCGCGATAACGGGCTGCTGCGCGAGCTCGCGTCGCACGAGAATTTCTTCGTGGCGGAAGCGCTCGCGGTGGAGATCGCGAAGCGTCCGTCCGCAGCACTGCGCGAGATCGCATCGATGTGCGCGGCGCACGCGCACCCGCAGGCGGCGAATGCGGGCAAGCGGGCCGTGGCGGCGGTGGCGTCGCTCTAGAGCCGGTCCATGCTGACCGACGACGCGCAGTGGTCCAGCGTCCGTCGCAGCACCGTGTCGACCCGCCGCAGGCTCAGGTCGCAGCGCCGGGCGACCTCCTCGCGCGTCATCTCCTCGATGCGCAACCCGATCAGCACCGAGCGATGGCGCTGCGGCAGGTGCTGCAAGGCGCGCTCCACCGCCGCGAGTTCGGAGCGCGCATCGGCGATGGCCTCGGGGCCCGGCGAGAGATCGGCGAGGTGCTCGAGCTCGGTCTCGGCATCGCTCGCGTACTGCCACGATCTGTCGGCGCGCAGCCGGTCGGTCGCCGCGTTGCAGGCGACGCGGTAGACATAGGCCTCGGGGCTTTGCGCCGCCTGCGCGGAGGTTCGATCGCCGAGGCGGATCCACGCATCGTGCAGGCTGTCGCTGGCCAGGTCGGGGCATCCCAGGTGATGCATCAGGCGCCGGTGCAGGCGCGCGTAGTTCGCCACCAGGAACACCTGCAGATCGGGGCCGATGCCTTCCGTCGCGCCGCGCGGTTCCCCGCGTTCGCGCGACGGCACTTCGCGCCCGAAGTCCAAAGGCTCGAAGGACGCGGCCCAGCGGCCACCGGATGCCGGACGCGCCGCGCTCGCATGAAGGGAGGGGGTCATGGTGGTGATGCTCGGGTGAAGAAGGCATGCGGCGGCCGGGCCTGCCGGTCGCGGCAGCCCGAATCCACCGAAGGCGCGCCGGTCCGGCGCGCTACAGGCCGAGGTTGGCGCGCTCCCGCGGCGTGAGTTGCCGGCGCGCCGAATCGGGCAGGTCGCCGACGCCCAGCACGCGCACCGAACTGGTCGCGTCGTAACTGGCGGGTTCCCTGCGCGGCGCATTCGCCGGTGCATCGGGGTTGCCCGCCGGGCTCTCGTTGTCGAAGCCCAGCACGCGCACCGTGAAGACCGAGGGCAAGGCCTGCCGCGCGGCCGTGCGTTCGCGCTGCACCGTGTCCTGCGCCGCCATCGCGGCCTGCGAGGCGGCGGCGCTGGCATTGGTCAGCGCGCCCACGTTCACCGCGGCCACCACGGGAATGCCGGCGCTCTTTCCCTGCACCTGGATGTTGGCCGCGTTGACCACCTGCAGCGCCGCGAGATTCACGTTGCCCGACACGCGGATGCCCGCCTCGCCCGCGTCGATGGTGCCCAGTGGCGCGATCAGATCCACGTCGCCCGGCGGCACTTCGGGAATCGGGTTCAGCGTCGCGATGCCCGCGCCGGTGCTTGGCACGTTGGGCGAGAGTTTCACGTTGCCCAGCGGGTCGTACTCGCGCTTGGGCGGCGTGTAGACCAGCGTGGTCTTGGCGCCGCGCCCCGCGTTGATGTCGCCCGTGGCCGACCACGCGAGGATGTCGCCGCCGAAGGTGGTCATGATGCGCGACAGGCCCAGCAGGATGCTGCCCTCGCTGTACATGTCGATGCTGCCCTCGCCCTGCGTCACGAGGCCCGCGGGCGTGACGCCCGAGAGGCTCGACGGCGTGATGCCCTCCACGCCCACCAGCGTCGTGCCGCCGGGCGCCAGCGTCTGGATGTCGCCGCCCGCCACGGTGCGCACGCCGGCATTGGTGTTCGCGCCCTGGTACAGCGTGATGCCGCCGTCGTGCACGATGGCCCGGCCCTGCGCATCGACGCCCGGGAACAGCGCCGCGATGGCATCGCGCCCGCGCAGGTAGCTGCCGAAGCGCTTGCTGCTCGCGTCGTTGTACTCGCGCCCGCCGGCCGTGAGCTCGGCATAGAACACCTGGCGCACGAAGATGCGCTGCTGCTCGGGCGCCAGCGCCTCGAAGTAGGCCAGCGCATCGGCGGCCGACGCGGCCGCGTAGCCGAAGCGCTCCCGCAGCCATTGCGCCAGCTCGGCGTCGTAGGTCTTGGCCACCTTGCCCGGCTGGTCGGCCAGCGCGCGCGAGGCATCGCTGGCATGGGCCGGATCGAGGTAGCGCGCCGCGAAGCCCGCGAAATCGCTCGCGCCCTGGCCGGGCAGCCCGGCGCCCAGGCCGGCCTGCAGCACGATGCTGGCGCCCGGGCGCAGGTCGCCGCTCTCGATGCCGCCCAGGCTGGTGAGGCTGGCGCTGTTGCCCTGGTAGATCTGCCGGCCCGCGCTGACCTCGAGCGTGCCCGGCCCGGCGATGTCGAAGTTGCTCTGGATCACGCTGCCGCCGGCTGCGATCATCGACACGTCGGTGGTCGCGTCGTGCACGATCAGGCCGCGGCTGCCGACGATGTCGCCGCCCGCGAGAACGCGCACCGGCTTCGAGGCCTGGTAGTACAGCGGCCCCGGCGAGTTCGGCGCGCTGGTGTCGGTCACCAGCTCCAGGCCCAGCTGCAGCCCGAGCACGTCGCCGTGCACCGCATAGACGTGGATCGGCGTGCCGTTGCCGGCCGCGCTGTCGTCGGTCAGGGTGTTGGGCCCGAACACGAACGGCGTGCCGCCGATGCCCATGTAGCCGTGGGCGCCGTAGTAGTCGTACAGGTGCTCGTAGATCGCCGTGTAGTCGAACGGGTCGATGTACGAGAAGGGATAGGGCGCGGTCCAGTAGTTGCTCGCGACGATGTAGTCGCCGACGGTGCCGGTCTGGATCACGCGCCAGGCCGGGTTCAGCGGCGTCGCCAGCGTCGCGCGCGAGCTGCCGAGCAGGCCGATCTGCCCGGTGTTGTTGGCCGGATTGTTGGCCGAGTCGCCCACCACGCTGCCCTTGGCGAGCAGGTCGAGCGCGCCGCGCGGCGAGGGCAGCATCAGGGTGGCCGAATTGGCCGGGGCGTTGTAGATGCTGCCGCCCGCGGCCACCGCGCGCATCACCGGTGGCAGGAACTGCGTGAGCGTGGTGCCGAAGGCCGTTAGGTTGCCGCCGGCCGAGAACAGCTCGGCGCCGCTGTCTTCGGACCACAGCGTGAACCAGGTCGCGCCCGCGCCGCCGGTGGGGTTGCCGTCGAGCGGCACGGCGGTGTCGACGTGCTGGCCCACGCGGCCCGGGTCGATCAGCGTGTTGAGCGCCAGGTCGCCCAGCGTGCGCACCGACACCGTGCCGTCGCCGGGCGCGAAGTTCAGCGCATCGCGCGTCTCGGCCGCATAGGCGGTGCGCGGATCGAGCGTGCGCGGGTCGGTGTTGCGCGCGCCGTAGTTCTTGAGCTCGAGCGTGCCCGCGTGCTGCGCGTCGACCAGGGTGTCGCCGCGCAGGTTGGCGTACACGCCGGCGTAGATGCCGCCGCCCGCGCTCACGCGCAGCGTGCCGCCGCCGGTCTGCTGCAGCCGGCCGTCGACCACGCGCCCGCTGCCGCCCACCGCGACCGCGATGCCGTCCAGGCCGGGCTTGGAAGTCGAATCGTTCCAGCCGTGCGGGCTGCCGATGTTGCCGCCGGCGCGCACCGACACGTTGCCGCCGCCGAGCGCGCCGATGCCCGAGAAGGCCGGCAGCGTGAGCGAGTAGTTGAAGCCGTCGCTGTCGACCGCGTAGCTGCCGAAGTTGATGCCCCAGCCGGTCTTCTGGCCCAGCGCATCGCCGCCCTGGCGCCAGAGCCATTCGCCGACCGACTGCGTGCCGGCGTCCTGGAAGCCCATGATGTCGCCCTGCGCCCAGAGGTTCAGGTCGCCGCCGCCGCCCGTGTACCACATGCGCTGCGCGCCGAGGGTGGCGCCGTAGGCGTCCTGGTAGGGACCGAAGGCCGTGCCGTCGGACTGCAGCGAGCGCGGCGCGTTGTAGCCCGAGTCGGGGCCGGTGTCCGCCAGCTGCGTGCCGGCGGTGTAGACGCCGAACGGCGACTTCTGCACGTAGCTGCCACCGGCGTAGAGCCCGAGGTCGCCGGTGCCGGTGCGCACCACGCTCACCGCGGCGAAGGGCGCATCGCCCGCGGTACCCGCATAGTGCAGGTCGTCGAGCACCAGCGCGCCCTTGCCGCCGAGCCGCGACGACGGCAGCACGGTGCGGCTGTCGGCGCTCTGCAGGTCGGCGCCGCTGACCAGCCGCATCGACCACGACTGCATGCCGGGCGCGAGCATCGGCGCCGTCGCCCACATGCGGCCCTGCGTGCCGTCGGCACCGGTCGGGCGGTCCGCCCAGCCGTTGTCGTCGGGCGTGGCGCCCGGCGGCGCGAAGCCGTCGCTGATGCTGCCGCGGATGTTCAGGTCGCCCGCGGCGCGCAGCACGATCGTGCCCGGCTCGCCCGAGCCGCGCCGCGCGGGATCGGCCTTCGGGCCGTAGCGCAGGCCCGAGAGATCGAGGTCGCCCTCGGTGCTCAGGTCGCCGCTGGCGCGGATCTCCACGCCGGGGCGCAGGTGGAAGGCATCGCCGTAGGCCGTGAGCCCCGCGACCCGGCCGCGCAGCCCGAGGTTGGCCCAGGCCGCGTCGATGAAGGCCGCGTTGCGCCGGTCGACCTGGTTCAGGCCCACCTTGCCGTTGGCGCCGACCGCGCCGCCGGCCGCGTCGCCGTTGTCCTGCGTGACGGTGCCGTTCGCATCCGTGGGCGTGTAGGTCCAGAAGGCATCGAGCGCGATGCTCGCGGCACCCTTGATCGACAGCGCGCCGCCGGCCTCGATCCTGAGGTCGCCGGCGGTCTCGCCGAGGCGCGGCGCCGCGAGGCCGAGCTGGCCGCGCGCCACGTCGTCGGCCGCGCGCAGGTCGACGCTGGCGCCGCCGGCCAGCCGCAGGGTGCCGGCCGTGGTGGCCAGCGACACCCGGGCCCGGTTCGAGGCATCGATGGCCTGGCCCTGGCTGTCGACCGCGAGCCGCGTGCCGTGCGCGTCGAGCACCGCGCCGGCGCCCAGCGAGAGATCGCCGCGCGCCGCCAGCGCGATGCTGCCGACGTCGGGGCCCGAGGCGTCGATGCGACCGTCGATGGCCAGGCTGCCGCCGTTGACCGTGATGCTGACCTCGTGCGCGCGCAGGCTGCCCACGCGCAGGTCGCCGCTGCCGAGCGTGAAGTCGCGCGCGCCGAAGAAACCAGCGCCGTCGAGCTGCGTGTTGTAGGCCGCGAAGTCGGCATCGCCGAAGCGGTCGGCCGCCAGCGTGAAGCGGCCGTCCGCGAAGCCGCGGCCCTCCTGCGTGCCGCCGCCCTGCCCGCGCAGCGTGCCGCCGAGCCGGACCTGCCCGCCCGCGCCGAGCGCGCTCGCGCTCAGCGAGCCGGCGTCGTTGTGGGCGGCCGAGACGTCGATGCGCGAGCCCGCGCCCTGCGCGATGCTGCCGCCGGTGCTGGTCAGCGTCACGCTGCCGCCCCAGCTGTAGCGCATGAGGTCGAAGAAGGCGATGCCGCGACCCGCCAGGTCGATCTGCGCGTGGTCGCCGAGCGCGATGTCGCCCTCGGCCTGCACGTCGAGCCTGCCGCTGGGCAGCGCCACGGCGGTGTCGAGCGACACCGAGCGCCCCTGCAGCGCGATGCGGCCGCCGAGCTCGTCGAAGGCGGCCGTGTCGGCGACCGCCACGCCTTCGGGCGCGGCGATGCGCAGCGCGCCACCCGCGGCATAGCGCATCGACGAGCCGGCCTGGCCCGCGAGCAGCGGCGTGTTCATGCGCAGGTCGCCGTCCACCAGCCGGCCGTCGACGCCGCGCGCATGGCCGACCGAGAGCGAGCCGGCGCTGTTGGACACGATGCTGTCGCTGGCATTGATCTCGACGCCGGCGAAGCCGAGCGCGACGCGGTCGAGCGTGGCCTGCGCCTGCGGCCGGCTCAGTGCGTCGTAGCCGAACTGCACGCTCTGCGCATCGATCACCAGCCGGCCGCTGCCGGTGCCCGGGCCGCCGGCCTGCACCGGCGCGGGCAGCGCGCTGGCGTAGGGACTGGCGACGGTGCCGGCGCCGGTCGCGACGCCGTTCCACACCAGCGAGCGGGTCGCGATGCGCACCGTGTCCGCGCTGTCGCCCCAGCCGTAGAAGGCCGGCGTGTTGAGCACCAGCTGGGCCTGCGCGTTGCCGGTGTCGAGCGAGAGCGAGCCGAAGAAATTGAAGGCCCCGCCGGCCGACAGGCTCAAGCGTTCGAGCGCCGGCACGCCCGCGTCGGCGGCCGGGCGCAGCAACCGGTCGAGCACGTCCTGGGTCAGTTGCCAGCCCGCGGGCAACGCACCGGCGGCCCGCGCTGCGGCGAGCGAATCGGCGGTGCCGATGTTGATCTGGTTCTGCGACACCGAGAGGTAGCGCGCGCCCAGCCGCGCATCGCCGAGCACCAGATCGCCGGGCGCGGCGAAGGCGATGGTGCCTTCGGTCAGCAAGGTGGCGCCGTCGGCCACGGTGACGCGGCCCGGCCCCACCGACGGCAGGAAGTCGAGCCAGCCGTTGCCCACCGCCAGCACCGCGGGCGTGTCGCTGGTGGCGCTGCTGCGCAGGTTGTTGGCATAGATGTAGCCGAGGTCGGAGTCGATGCCGGGGGAGCCGAAGCCGCGCGTGTCGAGCGTGGCGCCGCCGTCCACCGTGACCTCGTCGCGCCCGAGCAGGAAGATCTGGCCCGCGCGCAGGGTGGCGCCGTCGCGCACGTGCAGCGCGTTGCCGCCGTTGTAGACCTGCGTGAAGTACAGGCGCGCGCCGTCGCCCGACGAATCCAGGCCGTTGAAGTAGGTGTACCAGCCGCCCAGGGCCAGCGTGCTGGCGCCGAAGGCGCTGAGCTCGCTGGCCGCGAGCGAGATCGCGCCGGGCACCGGCGCCGCGCCGGGGCCGGTGATCTCCATGTCGGCATTGCCGATCACGAAGAGCTGGCCCGGAATGCCGCCGGCCGCGGCGTCGAAGCGCGCGCTGCCGCCGAAGCGCAGCGGCGCGGCCACCTCGTCGCTCTGCCGGAAGTCCAGCAGCAGCGTCTTGCCGTCGGACGGCAGGCGCGCGCGCCGGCCATCGAACTGCGCCGCCTGCGCGAGCGCGAAGTCGGCATAGCTGGTTTCGTTGAACTGGGTGTAGCTGCGCACCGCCTGGCCGGGCGTCAGCAGCAGTTCGCGCGGCAGCGATTCGCGAATGCCGGTGCCGGCCAGTTGCAGCGTGCCCTCGGTGCGCCACGAGCCGCCGGGCACGGCCACCAGGCCCGACTGGCGCGCCGGCAGCAGTGCGTCCTGCGGCGCGCCGAGCTCGACGCGGAAGGCGCCGGGCAGCAGCGCATAGCTGGCCGGCAGCAGCGTGTAGGTGCCCGCGGGCAGGCCGGGCACGCCGGCCCCCACCGTCACCTGCTGGCCGATGGCGGGGTCGCCCGCGCCCTTGTCGGCAATGGTCGGCGCATAGGCCGCGGCATAGCCGGGCACGACCGCATACACCGCGTTGCCGGCGCTGCTGTAGCGGTTGAGCGCCGGGTTGGCGTTGTACAGCGGCGTGGCCAGCACGTTGACCGAGCCGCCGCGGCCCGAGACGAAGCCCTCGCCCATCAATTGGCCACCGCCCGAGAGATCGAGCACCGCGCCTGGCTCGACCTGGATCGACTTGCCGGCG
The DNA here is from genome assembly GCF_059418345.1 of Variovorax sp. GW821-FHT09B01. Lineage (NCBI taxonomy): Bacteria > Pseudomonadati > Pseudomonadota > Betaproteobacteria > Burkholderiales > Comamonadaceae > Variovorax > Variovorax sp. GW821-FHT09B01. The sequence continues at coordinate 980,639 of NZ_JBWKPQ010000001.1, forward strand.
ATCGCGATGTTGACCTGCGCCTGCGCGAGGTCGAACAGCGTGCCGCTCGCGCCCTGGTAGGTCAGGCCGTCCTGGGTACCGCCGAAAGGCATGACCAGCCCCTGCGCGCTGACCGAGGTCAGGCTGCCGTCGCGCAGCACCACCTTGCCGTCGAACAGGCGGTTCGCACCGGCCGCGGTCTGCCAGGCGATGTTGGTGAGCGGGCCGCCGAGTTCGTTGAGCGCGATGACACCCAGCGGCGCGCGCACCACGCCGCCCTGGTCGACCGTGCCGCCGGCCAGCAGCAGGGCGCCGAACACCGAGGCCGGCACCGGCGCCGCATTGCCGTTCGAGCGGATCGCGAGCACGCTGTCGGGATCGATGCCGCCGCTGGTGCCGTTGCCCCTGGCGCCCGCGAGCAGGCCGCCGTACTTGCCGCTCATCGGATAGAGCTGCGCCGCGGTGGCCACGATGTCGCCGCTCGATGTCACCGCGCCCGCGAAGCGGATGTCGCCGCTGCTCGTGAGCGCCGTCGTGTCGAAGGCCAGCGCCGAGGCCGTGTGCGCCGGCACCATCGGACCCGCGCCGCCGAGGTACACGCTCATGCCGTCGAGCACCTGGCCGTAGATGTCGATCAGGTCGCCCGAGAGCGACAGCAGGCTGCCCTTCGAGACACCGGGCCCGGCCGTCGGCCCGACCAGGCCGGGCTGGTAGCGGCTGCCGTTCGGCGTCCAGTCGACGCCACCGTCGAGCCGGATGTAGGGCGCCGCGATGCGGACCTGCGCCGTGGGCGTGCCGTCGGCCATGGTGAACACGCCGCTCTTGAAGTTGAGGCTGCGCCCGAGCGAGAGATCGACGTCGCCGTCGAACACCATCAGGTCGTGCGCATACAGCGTCAGCGCATCGAAGCCGCCGGCCTCGACCTGGTCGACGCCCAGCGCCGCATTGCCCCAGCGCAGCGCCGCATCGGCCTGGCCGGGCCGCAGCGTGGACGGCAGCGCGGTCGGCACGTGCCGCTGCGACAGCGTGATGCGGTGCAGGACCTGGTCGTCGTCGGTGGCCGTGTCGTAGATGCGGTTGTTCATCTCCAGCGTGAGCGTGCCGCCCGCCGCGCCGGCACCGCCGGCACGCGCCAGCAGCTGGCCGTCGAGGAACATGCCGTCGTAGGAGCGCAGCGCGATGCTGCCGCCGTCGCCCGCGATCTGCACCGGATGCGCGGGCGCCGATGCGGCGCCGCCGGCCGCGAGATCGATGCCGGCCTGGCTGCCCGAGGCGTCGAGCACCGCACCGGGCCGCACCACGATGAAGGCCTGCGCCAGGCCGAGCTCGATGGACCCGCCATCGGGCGCGATGCCGTAGGGCCGGCCCAGCGTGTCGCGCGCCACGTAGGGCCGCGCCGCCACGTCGAGCCGCGCGTCGTCGCCGATCCAGATCGAGGTGCCCGGCCCGCCGGCCGCCAGGTTCAGCGAAGCGACCGAGATGCGGCCGCCCCAGGCGTTGAGCGTGCCGTCGATGGTGACCTGGCCGCCGCTGCTGAGCAGCGCGATCTCCTGGCCCGGATCGACCGTGACCACCGCGCCCGCCCCGATCGACAGCGGCACCACGTCGGACACGGCACCGATGGTGGTGCCCGCGACCTGCGAACCCAGCGCCAGGCTGGCGCCGCCGCGCTGCGCGAGCTTCGCGTGCAGCGGGTCCTCGGTGTAGAGCGGCGGCGTCCACAGCTGCAGCGCGCGCGCCGTCTCGGTGCCGGTCGGCGGCAGCGGCGCGCTGCCGTCCCAGCGGTAGACCGGCATGCGCACGTCCAGTTGCGTGCCGTCGAGCACGGCGACGCCGTCGTGGCCCGTCACCGCGTAGTGCGAGAAGCCGCTGCGGAACAGCGAGGGGTCGAGGCCGAGCACCGGCTGCACCGCGCTGTCGCGCTGCAGCACCACGCCCGGCGCGAGCAGCGTGCCAGCCGCGAGCCGGATCGGCGCGCTCGCGACGCTGCCGGGTGCGTAGTGCTGGGTGCTGGGCGGGATCGGGATGCCGTCGGGGAAGGCATCGGCGGGCACCACGTCGCCCGCCGCGAACTGCGAGATGTAGTAGAGGCTGATGCCGGCCGGCACCACGCTGCCCGACTGGAACAGGCTGGTGGCACCGCGCGCGTCGATGCCGTAGGCGACCTGGCCCGGGCTCAGGCGCCACGCGGCCGCCGTGACCACCACCGAGGTGCCGTAGCTCAGCGCGGGCACGACCGTGGCCTGCACCTGCTCGCCCGGCGCGAGCCGGCTGACCGTGATCTGGTCGACCGGCACCGTCTCTCCGGGCTGGATCACGTAGTCGTGCAGCAGCCGCAGGCTCACCTGCGCGCCTTCGCCGGCCATCAGCTCGCCGGGGTTGCGCAGCACCTCGCCGCCGATGCCGATCGCCGTGCCCGACTCGATGCTGAGGCTGCCGCCGCCCGTGACGCCGTAGCCGCGCAACGTGCCACCGAGTTGCAGTTCCGCATGGCCCGGCGCGCGGTTGCTGCCGTCGTTGAGGTTGATGCTGGCGGCGAGCGCGATGTCGCCGCCCTTGCCGCCGGTCAACGCGCCGCCCTGGCCGACCGAGGCGCCCGAGGAGACGTCGACCACGCTGCCCGCGCCCAGCCGCACGTCGCCGATGCTGCGGATCGACACGCTGCCGCCGTCGATGTAGGGCGCGAACGCGATGTCGCCGGCATCCTGCTGCAGGTTGCTCCACAGGCCGCGCGCATCGAGCATCACGCCCGCGCCGACCGTGACCTGCGTCGTCTTGCCCGTGGCGGCATAGATCGCCTGGTCGACGGTCCGGCCCGTGGTCAGCGTGACGGCGCGCACATTGCCCAGCGCGATCTCGCCGCCGCGCGCCGTGAGGTCGGCGTTGACGTCGACCTGCGGCGCGTAGAGCCGAATGGCACCGCCGGGCGTCACCGCGAGCTCGCCGTCGACCGTCACGCCGTTCTTCGCGGCGGCCATGAGCGTGCCCAGGCCGAAGCCGTCGACGAGGCGGCTGTCCACCACCACCTTGCCCTGCAGTTCCTCGGGCAGCGGCGCGGCCTGGCTGCCGCCCTGCAGGCTGTCCGCGACCGCGGCCGTGTCGGGCGCGAACACGATCTCGTTCGAGGTCGGCGCCAGGTTGTGGAAGATCCCCAGCGGGCCGTTCTTCGCGTCGGTGTTCAGCGCCGTGCGCCAGTCGCCTAGCATCCACTGCGCCGCGCGCGCGGCCGCGAACTGCGACTGCCCGTAGCCGTCGAGCCCGGCCTGCGGCTTCTGCACCTGCCGCGGCCCCTGGTAGGCGGTGGCCGTGACATCGCCCTCGAGCACCGCCGCGCCGGTGGCCACGATCAGTTGCCCCGCGTCGCGGCCGATCGTGTAGCCGCTCTCCAGCCGCTGCTGCGGACCGATCAGCGGGTTGTAGTAGTAGGCCGTGTTCTCGTCGCCCCAGCGCGGGTGCGCGTCCTCGTAGCCCTTGTACAGGCCCTGGTACTGCACGTCCGCCGGTGCATCGTCGACGCGGTAGAGCCGCCCGTCCGCACCCTTGAGCCAGCTCTGGCGCAGCATGCCGGTCTGCACGTCCAGCGTGCCGCCTGAGAGGTTGAGGTTCGAGCCCTTCTGCGTGACGAGCTCGCCGCCCGCGAAGGCGATGCTGCCGCCCTGCGCGGCCCACTCGCCGATGCCGTGGCCCTGCAGGCCCAGGTAGCCGCCGACCTCGAGCAGGCCGCCTTGCGTGTACCAGCGTTCCTTGTCGTAGCCGCCGACGCCGGCGGGCACGTAGAGCAGCTTCCGGCGGTCGATCCACACGTTGGCGTTGTTGAGCCGGGTGGTGTCGCGGTTCAGCGGCGCATCGCGCTGCTCGTTGCCCTGCACGTTGATCTCGACGTTGTTCGAGGCCATCGCCACCTGCACGCCGACCGCGCCGGAGACGTCGAGCCGGGCCTGGCTCGCGACATTGCTGCGGCCCTTCGCGCTCACCGCGACCTGGCCGCCGGTGGCCAGGGTCAGCGAGCCGCCCTCGAAGCCGACATCGCCGCCCGAGACGATCTCCAAGCGCGACAGGTCGCGGCGGTCGTCCATGCGCGCCAGGTTGTCGAATACGCCGGGCGTGACCGGCACCGTCAGCCGCGCCAAGTCCTGCTTCGCCGACTCGGCGATCAAGGCGTCGCGCTGGCTGTCGAGCGCGCTGCCGGCGCTGTCGTCGAGCACGATGGCGTTGGTGGCGTGCGCGCCGATGGTCACCCTGCCCAGCGCATCGCTGGCCGAGTTCAGCAGGTGGATGCTGCCGCGGGCATTGACGGTGGTGGTGGCGAGCGCGACGCCGTCCTGCACCACCTGGCGGCCCGCGAGCGTGATGTCGCCTTCGGGCGCCTGCAGCAGGCCGGTGTTGCTCACCGCGCCCGCCGTGCTGTCGACCTTGAACTGCGGCGAGACCTCGTTGCCGCGCGTGGTCGCATAGGCATTCGCCGTGGTGGCCTGGCCGGCGCGGATGAGGAAGGAATCGCCGGCCGCCAGCTGGACCTGACCGCGCGGCGTGCCGATCTGCCCGGCATTGCCGACCTCGGTGCCCAGCAGCAGCACATAGCCGCCGCCCTGCGTGACGGAGGCGGGCGCCGTGGTCGCGATCCGCGCGCCGGCCTCGACCTTCACGCTGCCCAGTGCGTCGGTGAAGCTGGGCGCATAGGTCCCGTCCTGCTGCGCGCTGTAGATGCCGCGCGCCTTGAACTGCTCGTCGCCGATCTTCGCGGCTGCCGCCACCAGGTTGCGTGTATCGACCTGGCTGCTGCCCGAGAACACCACGCCGTTGCGGTTGGCGATCAACACCGTGCCGTCGCCCTTGATCTGGCCCTGGATCTGCGAAGGCCGCGCCTGCGGATCGTTGACGCGGTTGAGCACCGCCCAATCGGGCTGCTGCTGGAACTGCACCGTCGTGTTCCTGCCGACGTTGAAGCTCTCCCAGTTGAGGATCGCCTTGTCGCCGGTCTGCTGGATCGCGACCTGCGTGCGGCCACCGACCTGCGATTGCACGGGCGCGTTGGCATTGAGCCAGCCGGCAGTCAGCGAATCGGTATCGACCTTCAGGCCACCGTCGGCCAGACCGTCGGGCACCGACGAGGGATCGTTCTGCGCGGCCTGGCGCGCGGCCGCCTGTGCCGCCTGCTGCGCCGCGATCGCCTGCGCGGCCAGATTGAGGTTGCCGATCGAACGCTGCAACTGCGCGCTGGCCTGCTGCTGCTGCGCCTGCGGGTTGGTCAGCGTGGAGGCGGGCATGCCGTTGGGCAGCCGGCCCGTGGCCATCGCCGTGCTCTGCGCCATGTTCTTCTGCGCCATCCAGCCCGCGCTGAAGGCGTGCTGCGCATGCGCGCTGCCGCCCGCGCCCGCGGCGATCAGGAGCGCGGCGACGGCCGATGCCGGCGGCGTCAGGCGCCAGCCCAGCCCCTGCGAGGCCGGCGCAGACGACGCGGGCGGCCTGCCGAGGGCCTTGCGGCGCGCCGCTGCATGGAACGATTTCATGAGGGTACTTTCCTGGAACTGTTTGAAAGGGTGACGAAGGACGCCGGCCCCGGGCACGCGACGCATGGGAAAAGGACATCCATGCCTCGATGACGTGCCTCGTCGAAAGAAGTCGCAATGCTTCTCGAACTTTTTTTCTGGAATTTCGCGCGGCACCCGCGCCCTGGGGCAGCCGCTACCGCGGTTGAAGAGCGGTAAAGCCGCTCAGCTCATCAGCACGATGTTGCCCGGCAGCGCCGTCAGCTTGGCGCCGTACAGCTCGCGGATCATCGTCAGCGCCGTGTCGGTCTGGTGGATGGCGAAGCGCATCTGGACCGGCCGGCGTCCCATCTCGGCATTGCGCAGGATGACGCGGCCCGGCCGGTAGCGGTTGATCTCGTCGATCACCTCGGTCAGCGGCACGTCGGTGAAGATCAGCGCGCCGCTGCGCCAGGCGCTGACGCTCGCCGGATCGACGGCCACCGCGGCGCGCGCGCCCTGCGCGTCATAGACCAGCTGCAGGCCGCGCTCGAGCACGCGGTGCTGGCCCGCCAGGTCGACGTCGACCGTGCCCTCGAGGCAGCTCACGCACACCTGCGGGCCGGTGTGGCGCACGTTGAAGCGCGCGGACCGCGCCAGCAGCCGCCCGGCGCCCGCGTACACCGCGAACGGCCGCTGCGGGCCCGCGAGGATCTCGGCCTCGCCCGCCACCAGCTCGATGCCGTCGCCGGCCTCGCCGGCTTTCAGGTTCATGCGGGTCTGCGTGTTCATCTGCACGCTGACCTGGTCGGACAGCGCCACCTGCCGCTGTTCGCCGGTGCCCGTGCGGTAGTCGGCGCCCAGTTCCGCGACCGACGGCCACAGCCCCAGCGGCGGCCTGAAGGCCAGGAAGGTGGTGGCCGACGCCGCCACCGCACCCGCGACGAAGGCACGCCGGCCGGGCCGGTAAGCCGGTGCGGCCGCGCGGCGCGGCCGCTCGGGAAACGCCGCCGAGGGATCCGCCTGCACGGCCCGCGCGGCGGCCGGTTCCAGCGCCTCCCAGGCCTTCTTCACTTCGCGCCAGGCCTGGGCGTGCTCGGCGCTCTGCGCGCACCACTGGCGCAGCGCTTCGGCATCGGCGCGCGTGGCCCGGCCCGAGCGCAGCCGCGCCCACCAGGCATCGGCCTGTTCGCGGATCGAGGCGTGGGCGTTGCGGTCGGCGCTCATGAACATCAGTATCTCCGACGGCCCGCGACGTTCGAACGCTCGACCGCATCGGACTGCGCCATGCGCTCGCGGCAATGGCGCATGGCGTGGCGCAGCTCCTTTTCCACCGAGCTCTCGGAGATCCCGAAGCGCTCGGCGATCTCCGTGTTGAGCAGCCCGTCCATGCGCGCCGCGATCAGGATCGCGCGGCGCCGCGGCGGCATCTCCGCCAGGACTTCATCGAGCGTGGCGAGCTCGCTGCGCGCCGCGACCGTGCGCAGCGGATCGCCCACCTCGTCGGCGATGTTCATCAGCGCCTCCACGTCGCCATCGGTCAGCAGCACGTTGTTGTGGCGGTGCGTGTCGATCGCGATGTTGGCGGCCATGCGCAGCAGGTAGGCATCGGCATTGCGCACCGAGCCCGCCGTGGCCGTCGCCTCGAGCCGCACCCAGGTCTCCTGCAGCGCATCGGCGGCATCGTCGCGCGAGCCCACGATGCGCTCCAGGCTGCGGCGCAGCTCCGCATAGCGCGCGGTCAGGCGCAGGCGCAGCGTGGAACGAAGCGAGTCCGGCATGGCGTGGCTCAGGGCCCGACGATCCGGAACGCGTCCGGCGTGCGCGCGGCGGTCAGGGCCGCGCCCTCCCCTTCGCCCTCGATGACGGACGGGCATTGCGGGCGCGCCGAGGGCCCTTCGGGCAGCAACAGGATCGAGACCGGCTGCGCCATCGCGGCGGGCGGCGGCGCACCCACGGCCATGCGCCGCAGCACCCGGGCGATCGCCGCGTCGCGCGTTGCCTGTCCTGTCGTGTCGAGCAGCCGGAAGCGCTCGACCATGCCACGCGCATCGAGGCGAAGCTGCAACGCCAGCCGGTACGGACCGGGCCGGGTCTGCGGCGACGCGCACAGCGCATCGCGCAGGCTCTGCTGCACCCGCGCGATGTAAGCCATGAAGTCGGGGTTCCTGCCGGTGACGCCCGGGATGTCGGGGCCTCCCGTCGTCGCAACCGGCGGCACCGTGGTGGCCGGCGCCGGATCGTCCGCCGCAGAGATCACGACGGACTGCGCATCGGCATGGCGCGCGCGCAGCCCCGTTCCCGCGAGCAGTTGCCGCAGCGCCTCGTCCGCGCCGAAGCTGCCCTGCACCGCGCCGGCCTGGCGCTTCGCGTCCGCGCTGTCGATCATCACGGCGAGGCCGGTCAGGCGGCTGTAGGCGTTGAGCGCGCTGCCCAGGTCCTGGGCGGCAATGTCGAAAGGGATGGGATTCACGGCTACGCCATCGGCTGCCGCCGGCACCTGCGCCCGGGCCTCCGAAGCCACCAGCAGCGTGCCCATGAACGCGAGGCAGCCCCACAGCAGGCACCCTGTCAGTGCCAGCACACTGACCGATGCCGGGTTAGCTGTCATCTGCTATCGCACACGTCCGGAAGTTGAAATGAAAGTGCCCGAGGCAGACCGCTCAGCAAGTTGTCGAGGAGGCTAGTTCGATTTGTTTACATGTACGTGACAGAACGGCGACAACGACGCCGGCTCTTCCGGTCGTTCAGCCCCTGTCCGCGCAAGCCGATGCAGCACGCGTTGCAACAGCCCTGTCACGCAGTCGTCGCACCATGCCGGGTTCCCCCACGGCGTCTGCATCGTGTCGAATCGGTCTCGAGCCTTCCCATCGCAACTGCGGCGAACACGGCACTGCTGCGGCGGAAAGCCCGTGCGCGGCCGATCCGGACTCGCTGGCTGAGCCGCATGTTCCTGCGCGTGGCCGGCTCGACCGGCGTTCGTACGATGCAGGCGGCGCTGCTCGCCTTGGTCATGCAGTCGGCATGGCCGGCCGATATGCGCGCGGTGCGACTCGCCGCGGCCGACCCCGAGCTTGCCGCGGAGCGCTTCGAATTCGATCTTCCTGCCCAGCCGCTCGCCGATGCACTGCGCCTCTATGCGTCGCTGACGCGGCAACCCACGCTCTTTCGCAGCGACCTGGTCGACGGCCGTTCGGCAGCCGCCGTGCAGGGCCGCTACTCGGCGGCGGCCGCCCTGTTTCTGCTGCTCGAGGGCACCGGCCTCACGGCCGAGAGGGCCGACGCCGGTCCACGTGCCGGCTTCGTGCTGATGGCGCTCGATCCCTCGTCCGTCGCTCCGCGCGCCCGCCTGAACGACCTGTCCGGCTATCCGGGCGAGATCCAGGCCCGCGTGCTCGAGGCCCTGTGTGCCGACGCCCGGACCAGGCCAGGCAGCTATCGCTCGCTGATGCGCTTTCGCTTGGATGCCGCCGGGCAGATCCGGCAACCGCGCCTGCTGAGCTCCACCGGCGACGCACCGCGGGACGCCGCGGTGCTGACGGTTCTGCAGGGGGTGCGCGTGGGCGGTCCTCCGCCGTCCGGGCTGCCACAGCCGGTGACCCTGCTGATCGCGCCACCCGACGAGGGCCACGCCGATGAAACGCCGTGCGCTGCCGGATCGCTGCGGCCATGAGCGAAGAAGCCCGCCTGCTCCTGATCGGTTACCTCACCAAGCACTACGGCACGCTCAAGCAGCGCATTGCCCGGCTGGTCGGCAACAACGACCTGGCCAGCGATGCACTGCACGATGCCTGGCTGCGCCTGAAGACCCACGAGGTGGAGGGATCGATCCAGAGTCCGGGCAGCTATCTGGTGCGCATGGCCATCAACCTGGCGGTGAACGTCCAGCGGCGGCAGAGCCGCTCGGTGTCGATCGAGGAGATCGACGCGCTGGCGGACCTGTCCGATCCGGCACCCGGTCCGGCGCAGACCGCCGAATCGCGCGAGGAAATGGAGATCCTGATCCAGTGGGTGGAGCGCATGCCCGCGCGCCGCCGGGATATCTTCATCCTGGTGCACTGGGAAGGCGTGACCCAGGAGGAGGCGGCCCAGCGCATGGGATGCTCCAAGCGCACGGTCGAATATGAACTGAAGCACGCGCACGATCAATTGACGGCCCGGATGTCACGCCGATGAAAAAAAGTTTGCGGACCGATGCCGCGCCATTTGTCTTGGTGAATGCAGCCCCGGGCGTGCGAGCCCCTGAGGTAGCGCCATGAAGATCAGTGCCGACCATCGAGCGAGTCCGTCCGACGAGCCCTTTCAGCAGGCTTGGGTGTGGCTGCGCCTGCTCACGTCCGGCGATGCCAAGGCCTGGGATGTCGAAGGTTTCGAACGCTGGTTGCACGCGAGCCCGGCGCACGAGAGCGCCTTTCGGGCCGCCAAGCAGCAGTGGGCGACGCTCAAGCCCGTGGCCGGCGCCGCGCTGCGTCGCATGCCCGATGCCGTTGCCGCGCGTGAGCGAGGCAAGCAAGAACGCTCGCGCGATCTGCGAAACCGCCGCGCCTTCCTGGCCGCTGCGACCGGCGCGGCGGCGGTGGCGGGCGTTGCCCTGGTGTATCCACCGGCCGGCCTCTGGCCGGCCGCCGGCGAATGGGGGGCGGACTACCGTACCGCGACCGGCGAGCAGCAGGCGCTCGAGTTGGCCCCTCGGGTCAAGGTGACGTTGAACACGCAGACCCGCATCCGCCGTCAGGGCGCGGGCGGCGAGACCACGGGGATCGAGCTGTTGAGCGGAGAGGCGGCCGTCGACATCGACAGGCCTGCGACCGCCTCGGGCGGCCGGCCTTTCGCGGTCGTGGCCGGGCCCGGTCGCAGCCTCGCCGAGGACGGACGCTTCGAGGTGCGAAACCTGGAAGGGAAGATCTGCGTGACCTGCATCGAGGGATCGGCCCGCGTGGAGCATCCACTCGGGGAACGCCGCCTGGTCGCCCATCAACAGCTGATCTATGACGGCGGCACGCTGGGCCTTGCGAGCACCGTCGATCCCGCGCAGGCATCGGCTTGGCGAAAGGGGGAACTGGTGTTCAACAACACCCGGCTGGCGGAAGTGATCGCCGAGATCAACCGCTACCGCCCTGGCCGCGTGCTGCTGATGAATGGATCGGTGCGCGACATGCCCGTGAGCGGCAGTTTCTACATTGCCTCCTTGAGCGAGGCCCTGTCGCTGCTGCAGCGCACCTATGACCTGAAAGCCCGTTCCCTGCCGGGTGGCCTGTACGTTCTGAGCTGACGGACACCATCGCGTCGCGTCATCCGCGAGGGGCTCTCCTGTTCGATGCGCGTTGGGGCAGCGCATCGCTTCAAAAAGAAAACAAAAAAAGTTTGCGGACTCGTTGGCTGCCATTTGTCTTAGTCCCACAGAAGATTTGCGCACTGCTCGCGACCCGTCGCAGTACCGCGTGAATGGACATGGACTTGGCTGGCCGGCAGGAGTCGGACGGCCGCTTGATATCGACACAACCTATCAGCGGGCATTTCAATGAGCACACGGCAGCGCGGCGCGAAGGACCACAGGGCGGGCGGGGAGGTTTCGGTATTCAGGATGGCACCGGTGGCACGGGTCATCACGCTGATGCTGGCTGCGATCGGCGCGGCGGGTGCGGCGCATGCGCAGCAACGCGCATTCAGTGCCGGCTGGATGGCGCAGAAGAACATCGCGCAGGGACAGGCGATCGCCACCGGGCGCTTGCCCAATGGCCTGCCGGTGTCCTCGCTCAACACGCCGAGTGCGCAACAGCAGCAGGCGCGCGAGCAGTTGCAGCGTTCGCTCGGCAATCTGAATCTCGCAGCACAGAGCATTGCGGCGCAGCAGGCTGCACAGGCTGCGGCACGTCAGGCGGCGCTGGACGATCCTTCGTCGGTGCCCGACGGCCTCGCGAACGGTGGTCTTCGTGTCGACACCAATTCGTTGACCGCGGGCTGGCTCAATGCCCAAGCGCCCGTGCAATCGCAAGGCACCGATGGCCGCACCACGGTCACCATCCAGCAGACCGGCGACCGCGCGATCCTCAACTGGGAGACCTTCAACGTCGGCAAGCGCACCACGGTCGATTTCAAGCAGCAGGCCGACTGGGCCGTGCTCAACCGCGTCAACGACCCACAGGCGAGACCGTCACAGATCCAGGGCCAGATCAAGGCCGATGGCACGGTGCTGATCGCGAACCGCAACGGCATCGTGTTCAGCGGCAGCAGCCAGACGGACACGCGCAACCTCGTGGCGGCCGCCGCCAGGATCGGCGATGACCAGTTCAAGGCGCGCGGCATCTACAGCGCGCAGGAGAGCGGGGCCTACACGCCGAGCTTCACCGATGCCAACGGCAAGGTCGAGGTGCAGGCCGGTGCGCGCATCAACACCGCGGTGCCGACGACCGTCACGCAAGGCGGTGGCTATGCGCTGCTGCTCGGCAAGGAGGTCAGCAACGCCGGCACCATCACCACGCCGCGCGGCCAGGTGCAGATGGCAGCCGGCGACTTCTTCATCGTGCGGCCCGGCCAGAGCACCACGGGCAACCAGTACGCGACCACGCGCGGCAACGAGGTCGCGCCGCAGTTCAATGCCGACAGCGCGGCGGGCGCGGTGACGAACACCGGCCTGCTGCAGGCGCCCGAAGGCGACATCACGCTCGCGGGCCGCAAGGTGATGCAGGACGGCGTGGCCGTGTCAACGACGACGGTGGACACGCGCGGCACGATCCATCTGCTGAACTCGGCGAGCGACAAGCTCGGCAGCGTCACCGTCACGTCACGCGGTCTCAATGCCATCCTGCTCGACGACCAGAACGGCCGCACGGCACTGGACAGCCAGCGCGACGCGTTGATCGCCGACTCCGCCGTGCAGGACCTGGCGCGCCGCACCGCGGCCTCGGGCGGCTTCGACAATCTCGCACGCCTCGACGACCGCCGCGACCAGTCGCGCATCGAGATCGTCTCGGGCGGCGGCGTGGTGTTCGAAGGCGGATCGACCACGCTGGCCACCGGTGGGCAGATCGCGGTGGCCGCGAGCAATGGCCGCAGCACGGTGGCCAATGGCGCGCGCCTCGATGTCTCGGGCGCCGTGGGCGTACAGGTCGCGATGTCCTCGAACAACGTCGAAATCAACATCCAGGGCAACGAACAGCGCGACGCCCCGCTGAACCGCGACACCACGTTGCTCAACAACAGCAATGTGTGGATCGACCGGCGCAAGCTGCTGCGCGTGGCGGCCGGCGTGGGCGGCTACGACAAGGAGCGCTGGTACACGCCGGGCGGCCTGCTCGAGGTCGGCGGCTACCTGGGCCTGCAGGGCCACACGGTGGGCGAGTGGGGCGCGCAGGGCGGCAGCGTGGTGTTCGCGGGCAACGAACTGGTCGCGCAGGCGGGTTCGAACATCAACCTCTCGGGCGGCACGCTGGACGTGCAGACCGGGATGATCAAACAGAGCTGGATCAAGGGGGCCGATGGCCGGCTCTACGAAGTCTCGAGCGCGCCCGCCGATGTGCAGTACACGGGCCTCTACAAGGGCTACGAGGACGCGCACAAGCGCTGGGGCGACAAGACCACGGGCTTCTTCTACAACCCGCTGATCGGGCCGCAGCAGCGGCTCGAGAACGGCTATACGGTGGGCCGCGATGCGGGGCAGTTGATCGTCTCGACCGGAGCGGCCGTGCTCGAGGGCGACATCACATCGAACGTGTACCAGGGCCCGCGGCAAACGATCAAGCGCGATGACGGAATGGATGGGTACGGCCAATCGCATGATGCCGCGGCGCTCGCCGCGCAACTGATCCTCGGCAGCTACACCAGCGCCTTCAACACCGATGCGAAGAACGGTCCGACCGGCGTGTTCCACAACCTCGCACCGACCATGAACGAGATCGTGTTCGGCACGGGTGGCAAGCAGGTGACGGACACGCTGCAGGACGGCAACGCGAGCGCGCCGCTGCCGGAGGAACTGCAGGGCAAGGCGCGCGTCGACAGCTCGCTGCTGGATGGTTTCGGGCTGGGCGCCATGCTGGCCGCCGCGAAGCAGAGCCTGACGGTCGATGGTGCATTGACGGTGACGCCGGGCGGCACGATCGCGCTGTACGCACCGCAGGTTCGCGTCAACGCCGACCTGACCGCGCGCAGCGGCCACATCGCCCTGGGCAATGTGCAGACCTCGATCACCGCCTCGGGCAAGACGCTCGACGTGGCGCTGCCGACGCCGTCCGGGCAGGATGCACCGCAAGTCACGGTGGCCCGCGGCGTGACGCTCGATGCGAGCGGCCTCTGGAGCAACCTGCAAGGCGACCCCGACGATGCCACCGGACTGCCCCATGTGGACGGCGGCAGCGTATCGATCCGCGACACCGGTGCCGTCACGCTGTCGCAAGGCAGCGCGATCGACGTGTCCTCGGGCGCGGCGCTGCTGTCCACCGGCGCGCTGCGCGGCGGAACCGGCGGGGACATCACGCTGGCGGCGGCGTATGTGACCGACCTCGGCGCGACGCCGGGAGCGGCGTTGCTGACGCTGGAGGGGGCGCTGCGAGGCTATGGCGTCGACGGCGGCGGCACGCTCCACGTGCAGTCGGGCGCGGCCGTCGGCATCGGCGGCGCCTTGCTCGACACGCCCGGACTGCTGCAGGCCGGCCAGGCCGCGCCGGCCAACCTGAGACTGCTGCAGGACTACAAGCTTGCCGCTGGCGAGCGCGTGCCGATGGACGTGGTCGTCACCATCTCCAAGCGACCCGCCGGCTACACGGTGACGGACGCTCCCGTGCTGTCGTACTTGCAGAACGGCGCGGCCGTGGTGACGCAGGCCGAATGGGTGGTGCCACCGGGATCGATCGTTACCGATGCGCGCGCCGCCTATCTGGAAGGCACGCGCATCCCCGCGGGAACCGCACTGCTGAGCCTGAAGCTGGGCGTTGGCGCCACCATTCCGCCGGACGTGTTTCCGGACGGCGTGCCGATCTATCCGACGCCGCAGTACCTGCAGGCGGGCACGGTACTGGGCGCGGCGCTCACGCTGCCTGCCGGATCGATGCTGTCCGCCGGTGCCGTGCTGCCGCGGGCTGCCGGGGTTGGCGCCACGGCGCAGTTGTCATCGTCGTTGTTCCAGAGCGGCTTTGCCCACTACCTCGTGTCCGCCAACGACGGCATCACGGTGCTGCCGGGCACGCAGGTCGATGTGAAGATGCCCGTGCTGTGGCCCGATCTGGATGCCGTGCGCGCACTGCCCACCGGTGCCAGGCTGAGCGACCGCCTTGCGACCTGGACGCCGCCGCTCTATCTCGAGGATGCGGTGCATGCGACGCTGACGCAGCGCGGCGGTGCCGGCATCGCGCTGGACGCCGGGTCCCGGGTGGCGAGTGCCGGCACGAATGCATCGTTGATCGTCGGCACCGGCGCGCGGATCGGCGTCGATCCCGGCCAGGACATCGCGCTGTGGAGCAATGGCGGGCAGGTGACGGTCGATGGCCGCCTCGACGCCTGGGGCGGAAGCATCTCGATCGCCTCGCTGCCGGGGCCGCTGGCCTATCGGGCATCGCCGTCGCGTTCGATCTGGATCGGCGAGCATGCGGTGCTGGATGCGGCCGCGCGCCCCCATGTGGCGTACGACATCGAGGGGCGCGCCTACGGTATCGCGCCCGACGGCGGCACGATCGACATCGGACTGTCGGACGCGTTCGTGGTGATTCGTCCGGGCGCGGTGCTGGACGCATCGGGTGCGTTCGCCGAAGTCGATGGCGCGGCCGGCGGGTCGGCCCGCCAGGCTTCGCAACCGCTGGCCCTGGCCGGAAACGGCGGCAGCATCGGTCTGCATTCCTATATGGGCATGGCGATCGACGGCAGCCTGTCGGCGCGTGCGGGCGGTGCCGGCGCGGCCGGCGGCTCGCTCACGCTGGAGATGGCCAATCGGAACTACTCCGCGAACAGCGAAGCCATCTCGATGGATTTCCAGACGATGCACAACATCACGCTGGTGCAGCAGCGTCCCGGCAACGATCTGCCGGCCGAGCTGCGCCCCGGCGTGAGCGATCCCACGCTGAAGGTCGGCACGGCGGTGCTCGGCGTGGACCAGGTGCAGGCGGGCGGCTTCGATGCGCTGACGCTGTCGGCCCGCGATCTGTTCGTCTTCGACGGCGACATCGACCTGTCGCTGGGCCGCAGCCTGAATCTGCGCAACGGCTTCCTGACCGTGGCCGCGCAGACCCCGGATGCGCAGGTGCGGCTGGCCGCGCCGACCATCCGGCTCGATGGTGGCAACTGGACCGGGACACCGAACTACTACACCCCGGGCATCGCGACGGCTCGACCCGCGGAAAAGCCCGCTGGCGCCAGCGCGCTGACGCTCACGGCGGACCTGATCGATATCTTCGGCACGGTGCAGAGCGGAGTTTCCGGCACCCATGGCGACGGCACGACGATCGCGGCGCCGCCGAACCCCAACAATCCCAGTTCCACCGTGGCCTTCACGGCGGACGGCTTCGCCAGCGTGACGCTGCGAAGCGATGGCGACATCCGCTTCAACAGGGAGGCGGCCTTCGTGGTGCCGCTCGATCTGTCGATCGAGGCGGCCCAGCTCTATCCCGTCAGCAACCAGCGCGGCATGCTGCTGGCCGGCTTCTATTCGGACAACACGGGCCGGACCGCATGGAATCCCGACGCCAGCCTGGTGATTCGTTCCAATGGCCACGCCGCGCCCATGCCCGATTCGGTCTTCGGCCGGCTGGTGATGATCGCGCCGACCCTGGACCAGGGCGGCATCGTCCGCGCGCCGCTGGGCTCGATCGCATTGAACGACAGCGGGGGCAGTGGCTTTCTCAACTGGATCACCACGGCCACCTTGCGCACGGACATCACGGCGGACATGCGCCTGATCCTGCGCAACGGCAGCGTGACCTCGGTCAGCGCGGCCGGGCTGAGCATGCCCTATGGCGGGACCTCCGATGGCGTGAGCTACCGCGGCGCCGATGGCACGCTCTACCAGTTGGGGGTGAATGCGGTCGACTATCTCGTCCATGACGGTGGCGCGGTGCGCGGCGAAAGCTTCTCGCTGCCGCAAGGCATCGCACTGGGGGGTGGCTCGGTGCTGGCCGAGGCGGGCGCGGTGCTCGACCTGTCCGGCGGTGGCGAGCTGCGCGGCGCGGGCTTCGTCAGCGGACGCGGCGGTTCGGTGGATGTGCTGACCACGCCGCTGGCCAATGCCAATCCGCGCAGCCATGGACAGAGCCAGGCGGGCAACGCGGTCTATGCGATCGTTCCAGGCTATGCGTCCAGCTATGCGCCGACGATCGACGACAAGGGGGCCGGCGATCCGGCGCTGGGGCGGCAGATCACGATCGGCGCCGGTGTGCCGGGCCTGCCGGCCGGCACCTACACGCTGCTGCCGGCGAGCTTCGCACTGATGCCGAACGCATGGCGCATCGAAGTCGGACCGCCACTGAGCGCTCGGGCCGGCACCGGGCCGGTCCCCGGCGCGCTGGCGACGGCGGGAACATGGGCCACGTCGGGCACGCTGTCCACGGCCAACACCGGCATCCGCGACAGCCTGCCGAGCCAGGTGCTGCTCACCAGCGCGGACACGGTGCGGCACCTGTCGCAGTACAACGAGACCGGCTACGCGGACTTCGCGGCGGCGCAGGCCGCGCAGTTCGGCAATGTGCGGCCGATGCTGCCGGCCGACGGCAAGATACTGCGCTTCAGGCTCGTGCAGAACGACGAGGTGGTGCCGCTGCAGTTCGACGGCACGGCACGCCTGGAGGCGGCCGCCGGCGGCACGCGCGGCCAGGTCTCGGTGCTGGGCGACAAGCCGATCGAGATCGTCGGCGGTGCCGCGCAGCCGACGGCGGGCGCCATCTCCATTTCTTCCGACACCCTCAGCGCGTTGAATGCCGGCACCTTGTCGATCGGTGGGGTCGTCGTGTTCAACAACGGCGCATCCACCGGCGACGCCGGTGCACGCATTTCCTTCTCCGCCTACGGAACGGGCGGCGTGGTGCGGGTTCACGACGGCGCCAGCCTGCGCGCCGGCCAGATCTTCCTGCTGGGCCAGCAGGTCGACGTCGATGGCGGCGCGGTCCTGGACACCCGGGGTATGGGGCAGCCGAGCATCGATTCCAGCCTGGGCTTCCTGTACGCCAATGACGGCCCGGCGGTGCTCGCGTTGAGCAATGGCTGGCTGGATTTCCTGCCCGCGACGGGCACCGGCAAGATGGTCGTCAGCGACGGCGCCTCGTTGCTCAGCGAAGGCACGATCGCCTTCGCCGCGCCGGGCGGACTGGCATTGGGCGACGTGAACCTGGGCGCGCGCTATCTCACGGTGGCGCAGGACCAGATCAACATCGGCACGGCCGCCAGCCTGGCCGCGGCGCAGACGGCCGGCAGCCTGCAGCCTGGCTGGCAACTGACGCAGGACACGTTGAATCGCCTGCTGCGTCCGTCGTCGTCCGCCGGGGTGCCGGCACTCGAGCGCCTGAGCCTGACGGCCGGCGGCGCCTTCAACTTCTATGGCTCGCTGACGCTGGATACCGGCGACTCGTCGGCGCAGATGGTCTTCAACACCCCGGCTTTCTATGGCCTGGGCGCGGAGGACGACACCGTGCGCATCGCCACCCGCAATTTCGTCTGGAATGGTCTCGCGACCGGCAATGGACGCACCACCAGCCCGTATGCCAATGTGCCGCCGGTGGCGGTGCGGCCCGGCGGGCCCGGTACCGGACGGGGCTCGCTGGTCATCGATGCGCAGACCGTGCAGTTCGGCTACGACGCGATGAGCCAGCCGCAACGGCAGGTGGAGCTCAACCGGCTGGCGCTGGGCTTCGGCGCGGTGGCGATCCATGCCTCCGGACGCGTGACGGCGAACAACAAGGGCGCGCTGTCGGTGGGGCAGTCGCGGGATGCCGATGGCACGCTGCATGGCGGCGCATTGACGATCGCCACGCCGCTGCTGACCGGTGAGGCCGGCGCGGCGATGCGCTATGTGGCGGGTGGCGCGATCGACGTGTCGACGCTGCCGGGAACCAGCGCGGCCGACACGGCGTCCATCGCCGACCTGGGCGCATCGCTGACGCTGGAGGGCCGCAGCATCACCTTGAACACGGCAGTCGCATTGCCCAGCGGCGTGCTCACGCTGAGGGCCGACGGCGATGTGCGCCTGGGCGACGATGCGCGGATCGATCTGTCGGGCCGTGCCGTCACGTTCTACGACATCACCAAGTACAGCTGGGGCGGGGATGTGACGATGACCAGCACCGGAGGCAGCATCGCGCCGTCGGCCGGCTCGCGCATCGATGTCTCTGCCGCGCACAACGATGCGGGATCGCTCACCGTCAGCGCGGCGGCGGGCAGCGCGACGCTGGCGGGCACGCTCGCGGCCACCGGCGGCGGCGCGGGATTCTCGGACGGGCGCTTCGGTCTGACCGTGCAGCGTCTCGCCGACACGGACTTCGCCGCACTGAACCGGCAGCTCAACGATGCGGGCTTCTTCGGTGCGCGCCGCTTTGTCGTGAAGCAGGGCGATCTGACGGTGGGCACGGGTGTGCGCGCGCGCCAGGTCAGCATCAGCACCGATGGGGGCAGCCTGACGGTGGACGGGACCATCGACGCTTCGAGCGAAGGGCCCGGGCAGATCGACCTGGCCGCGAGCAACGACCTGAGGCTGACCGGCCGCGCCGTGCTCGACGCGCACGCCAGCAGGCTGGCCACCGACAGCTACGGTGCGCCGATCGATGCCGCCAACCGGGCCAAGGTGTCGCTGCGTGCAGTCAACGGAACGGTGAGCCTCGACACGGGCGTGACGATCGACCTGAGTTCGCCCGACGGTATGGCGCGCGGCCGCCTCGAGATCGATGCGCCGCGCGTGGGCAGCACCGGTCCCAGCGCCACCGGCCCCGACGCGCCCGCCAATGCCACCGGCGGAAACATCGCCATCTCGGCGGCCGGGCCGCTGAACATCCGCGGCGCGCAGAGCATCGCGCTCAACGGCGTGGCGCGCTACACCAATGCACCGGTCGACCCGAACGATGCCGACGGCCAGATCGTCGACCAGGCCTACCTCGACCTCATCGACAGCGACAGCCGGGCCTTCGACAACGCCGCACGCGGCAATGCGGGCCTGCAGGCGCGCATCGCCGGACTCGCGGCTTACGCAGCGGCCTTCCACCTGCGCCCCGGCGTCGAGATCGACAGCCGCACGCCGGACGGCAATCTCACGGTCAAGGGCGACCTCGATCTCTCGGGTTACCGCTACGGCCCCGATGCCGATCGCAACCCCGCATCGGCCCGCTACGGTGCCGGCGAACCGATGTCGCTGGCATTGCGCGCGGGGGGCGACCTCAACATCCACGGCAGCATCAACGACGGCTTCGCGCCGCCGCCCGCCACGCCCGACGATGGTGGCTGGCAGATCCGGCAGCAGGTGCTGCTGACGGGGCAGGCAACGACGCGGGACGTCACGTTCGACGCGCCCTTCAATCCGGACTGGGGCGATGCCTACTACCTGTTCCCCAGCGTCATGACCGGTATCGGCTATCCCGTCGTCGTCTCGGGCTCCGTCTCGGACGGCACCGGCGCCGTCTACCTGCCGGGCGACAGCATTCCGGGCTTCCTGTACGGCACCATCACGGTCGCCGCGGGCACCGTGCTCGTCTCGGATGTCCCCGGCGGCGCGGATATCGTGCTCTCCGGTTCGCGGCCGGAGCCGGGCCGGATGTGGGCCATCGCGCCGATGCTGGCCGCGGGCAGCCTGTCGGCGTCCATCCGCCTCGTGAGCGGCGCGGACCTGGCTGCCGCCGATACGCGCTCGTTGCAGACCGGCACGCAGCTTTCGGGGCGCGGCAACATGGTGCTCGACGATCTCCACCTGGCCGCGACACAGGCCGCGCCCGGCAGCCAGGGTCCAGTGCAGCCGTCGGAAGCGCTCAGCGTGATCCGCACCGGTACCGGCGATCTGGATCTGTACGTCGGCGGCGACTACAAACAGAACTCGCTGTTCGGCGTCTACACCGCCGGGACCTCGGTGGCCGGCACCGGCGCCGAATCCGGCTGGAACGCGGCGCGCGCCACCGTGCCCGACGCGACCGATCCACGCGGCCGCAGCGTCCTGAGCGCCGGCAATTCGGCTTACGAGAACACGCTCGGTGCGCAACGCCTGTGGTTCACGGAAAACGGCGGCGACTTCACGCTGTCGGCACAGGGCGACGTCCGCGGTTACCTGACGCCCAGCGCCGTGTCGGTTGGCGACTGGCTGTGGCGCCAGGGCGGCGCCGAACTGGGCCAACGCACCGCCTGGGGACTGAGTTTCGGCAGCTACGTGCTCGACGGCGGCATCTCGCTCGCGACGCTGGGCCTGGCCGGCTACGCCGGGGTCGGCGCACTGGGCGGCGGCAATGCGGTGATCCGCGTCGGCGGCAACATCGGCGTGGCCGGCGACGAGACCAAGGGCCTGCTGGCGTCGGTCGGCGGCAGCGGCCGGATGACGGATGCGGGAACCCTGTTGCAGACCGGCGGCGGCACGCTGGATGTGAAGGCCGGGGGTCTCGTCAGCGGCGGCCTGTACGTCAACCTGCGCGGCGACACCCAACTGGAGGCAAGGGACGTCGGCGGTCTGCTGCTGAGCGGCTTTGCCACGGCGAACAACCAGGACCCACGCGCAGCCGACCCCTACATCGCCCACAGTTCGGTGCGCAGCGGCGCCGTGAACTTCGCGCCGGGCGACGGCACCTTGCGCGTCGATACGCTGGGCGACCTGGTGCTGGGCTCGGTGATCGATCCAGGACGCGTGGGCGAACGATCCGAGACGATGGCATCCGCCGGCGGTGCGAGCGGCTCCGCTGCCAGCTGGTTCACGCTGTGGACCGACCGCACGGCGCTGGCGCTGTTCTCCGCGGGCGGAAACGCCTCGCCGTTCGGCCCCCATGGCGACACGATCGGACTGATCGCCACGTCGACCTTGCCCGCCAGCCTGAGCATGGTGGCTGCCGGCGGCAGCATCTACTACTCGACGGACAACGCGTTCATGGCGCCCTCCCCCTACGGCCACCTGGATCTGCTGGCCAGGGGCCTGGTCAGCGGCGACGAATCCAACAGCGGCTCGACGTCGGGTTCGTTCATCGGGCCACTCGGCACCAGCGCGGCGGCGATGAGCACGCCGCGGCACCCCGCCTGGCAGATCGTCGACGACACGCCGCAGCGGAACCTCGTCGGCACCAACCACTGGCGCGGCCTCGATGCGGCATCGGATCGCCTGTCCCTCTACGACTTCAACCTTGTTTCCGGCGGTGCATACCAGGGCGCGGGCGGCACGCTGTTCATGTTCGGGCCGAACACGGTGAGCGACAGCAGCATGGCCGGCAGCGGCGTGATGTCGCATGTCTATGCGCTGACCGGCGATGTGATCAAGGTCCAGATCGGCCAGGCGATCAACGTCAACTGGAGCGTGGGGCAGAGTGCCACGCTCTACCAGGCCTCCAAACCGCTGCGGATGCTGGCCGGCGGCGACATCGTCAACAGCAGCGGGTTGATCGTGCAGGACGCCGTCACCGACGTCTCGATGATCGCGGCGCAGGGCGACGTGATCTTCTCCAACTTCTCGATCGCCGGCCCCGGCACACTCGAAGTGTCCGCGGGCGGCCAGGTCTATCAGGGCAACATCGCCAGCCTGACCAGCATGGGCGCGCTGGTCCCCGGCGATCTGCGGCCGGGTGCCGGCATCGTGGTGCAAAGCGGCCTGGGCAAGGGGCTGCCGGGACAGGGCGCGACCGACGTCGCCGGCTTCGCGCGGCAGTATCTGGATCCGGCCCGCGCGATCGATCCGTCGGCGCCACTGGCCGACCAGCCGGGTCAGGTCGTGAAGACCTACGACGCCGAACTCGCGCAGTGGCTGAAGGATCGCTATGGCTACCTGGCCGCGTCGGCCCTCGATGCACTGAGTTACTTCCAGGCCCTCGCGCCGGAGCAGCAACGCATCTTCGTGCGGCAGGTGTTCTATGCCGAACTCACCGCCGGCGGCCGCGAATACAACGCGCCGGACAGCAAGCGTTTCGGCAGCTATCTGCGCGGACGCAATGCGATCGCCGCCCTGTTCCCCGAACAGGATGCGGCGGGCCAGGCCATCGTCCGCCGCGGCGATCTGACGCTGTTCCAGGGGGCGCCGAAGAATGCGGGCATCCGCACCATCGCCGGAGGCGATGTCCAGATACTGACGCCGGGCGGAAAAACGATTCTCGGCGTGGAAGGCGTCGTGCCTTCCAACACGCCCGATGCCGTGCCCGCCGGCCTGCTCACGCAGGGCGAAGGCAGCATCGACATGTACAGCAAGGGCAGCATCCTGCTGGGCCTGTCGCGCATCATGACCACCTTCGGCGGCGACATCCTCGCCTGGTCCGCCGAGGGCGACATCAACGCGGGTCGCGGCTCGAAGACGACGCTGGTGTACACGCCGCCCAAGCGCGAGTACGACACGCTGGGCAACGTGAAGCTCTCGCCCAACGTGCCGAGCACGGGCGCCGGCATCGCCACGCTCGATCCGATTCCCGAAGTGCCTCCGGGCGACGTGGACCTGATCGCGCCCTTGGGCACGATCGACGCAGGCGAGGCAGGCATCCGCGTTTCGGGCAACGTGAACCTCGCTGCGCTGCAGGTGGTGAACGCGGCCAACATCCAGGTCAAGGGCGAATCGGCCGGGTTGCCGGTGGTCGCGTCGGTGAACGTGAGCGCCTTGACCAATGCGAGTGCCGCGGCATCGCAGGCCGCGATGGCCGCGCAGGACACGGTGCAGCGCGAACG
The DNA here is from genome assembly GCF_059418345.1 of Variovorax sp. GW821-FHT09B01. NCBI lineage: Bacteria > Pseudomonadati > Pseudomonadota > Betaproteobacteria > Burkholderiales > Comamonadaceae > Variovorax > Variovorax sp. GW821-FHT09B01. The sequence goes on from NZ_JBWKPQ010000001.1 coordinate 1,003,876, forward strand.
CACGGCCGCTCGGCAGGCGCTGCCCTCGGTGTTCACGGTGCGCGTGCTCGGTTTCGGCAACGAGGCGCCCGACGAAAAAGGCGCGGATAGCTTGCCCCGTCCAGGCGCGCAGTCCGGCGTTCCGCGCCCCTACAACGCCTCCAGCGTCGCCCAGATCGTGGGGCTCGGCAACAACATCGACCCCAGGCAATGGGCCCGCCTGACCGACGACGAGCGTCGCAGCCTCCAGCGGGATCGATAGCTCCGCTCTCTCCGCGTTTGCGCTTTCGCAGGCCTCGCTTCGCGCGAGGCCTGGGATGGCGCGTCCCCCAACCCGAGGATCGATCCGTCATGGACCTGAGCGTTGTGCAGTACCTGGAGATGCCCGCGGCCGCCCCTGCTGCGCAGGAGGATCTCGCCGGGATCGACGACAGCCTCGCGCTGCGCGACGTGCTGGTTATGAACTACGACGGCTTGAAACGCCAGCTGGCGCGCAAGTTCGGCTGCGCGGACATGGCCAGCGAATGCCTGCACGACGCATGGTTGCGCCTGGGCGAAAGCAGCCTGGCGGTGCCGCTGCCCAATCGGCAGGCCTACGTCTACCGGGTCGCCTGCAACGCGGCGATCGATCGGCTGCGCGGCGCGCGCGCTCGGCGCATGGTGAGCATGGAGGAGGTCGACCTGGACGCCTTGGCGGACGCCACGCCCGGCCCCTACGAGATCGCCGAGCAGCGCTCCGAGGTGCTGGCATTGGACCGTGCCTTGCGGGCTTTGCCTCGTCGGCATCGCGCCGTGCTGGTCGCGCTGCGCATCGAGGAACGAACGCGCGAAGACGTCGCCGAGTGGCTGCGCATCTCGCTGCGTACCGTGGACACGACGCTGCGCCAGGCCCTGGGCCACTGCGCCGAACGGAGCGCGCCCGAAGCGCCCGCCGGCGTGGGTTGTCCCCAGCTCACGCGGGATGCGACAACCGCTCGCAGTGCTCGATCAGCAGTTCGGTCAACACGCGTATCTTCCTGGCCGGATGCTGGCCGGGCGGCCGGATGACGTAAGCCCCCGCGGGGGGCGGTGGATAACGCGTCATGACCGGCACCAGCGCACCGGCGGCCACGTATTCGTGCGTGAGCCAGTCCGGCACATAGGCGATCCCGAGGCCTGCCACCGCGGCGGCGACCAGTGCCGTGCCGTTGTCGGCCTTGAATCGTCCCTGCGGTCGGACCGTGATGATCCGGTCGCCATCCATCAGTTGCCAAGCCTCGGTGCCCTGCATCAGCGCTTCATGGGCACCGAGCTCGTCCGGTGTCTCGGGCGACCCGTGCGCGCTGATGTAGCTCGGGCTCGCCACGAGCTTGCCGTAGATCGGGCCGACGCTTCTTGCAATGAGGTTGGAGTCCTCGAGATAGCCGACCCGGATCGCGCAGTCGAAGCCTTCGGCGATCAGATCGACGAATCTGTCGCTGTAGCAGGTCTGGATGTGGAGCTGGGGATGGCGCTTCGCCATCTCGGCGAGCATGGGCGCGAAGTGCGTCGGGCCGAAACTCAATGGCACCGCGATCCTCAGGCGGCCGCGAAGCTCGCCCGCGGGCAGGATCGTCTCCATCGCCGTGTCGATGTCCACGCAGACCTTGGCCGCGTAGTCGCGGAACGTGCTGCCCGCTTCCGTGAGCGCCGCGCCGCGCGTGGATCGCGCGAGCAGTTGAACACCCAGTTCCGCTTCGAGCCGAAGCAGTCGCCGACTCACCATCGACTTGGAGATGCCCAGTCGCACCGCCGCCGGCGACACCCCTCCGGCACTGGCCACTTCGACGAATGTACGCAGGTCCTCGATGTCCAAGCTGGCGTTCCTCCAATCGCGACACAGTTCGCCGAAGAATGGTACTACCGGGTGAAGAGCGGGATCGCAATACTCCCTGCGGACGGCATCGCCACGAGCGGTGCCGTCGTCCAGAACCCCTCCCGCTGACAGCGGCAACACAGGAACCAGCAATGACTTCTCGCAACGGCCTCTCTTCGCTTCTTCGCCCCGAAGACTCGGTCCTCGTCCTGATCGACCACCAGCCCTACCAGCTCGCGAACCTGAACAGTCACGAACCGCAGATGGTCATCAACAACACCGTCGGCCTCGCGAAGGCCGCCAAGGCCTTCGGCGTTCCCACCATCCTGACGAGCGTGATCGCCGAGCGCGGCGGCCTCCTCTTCCCCCAGCTCACCGAGGTCTTCCCCGGGCAGGAGGTCATCGACCGTACGTTCATCAACACCTGGCAGGACAAGGCGGTGGTCGATGTGGTCAAGGCCACGGGCCGCAAGCAACTGATCATCGCGGGTCTGTGGACCGAGGTCTGCGTCGCGATGCCGACGATCCAGGCACTCGGCGAAGGCTGGGACGTCACCGTGGTCACCGACGCGTCCGGCGGCGTCTCCGTCGAGTCGCACCAGGTCGCGATCCAGCGAATGATCGCGGCCGGCGCGAACATGCTCACCTGGCTCGCGGTCGCCTCGGAATGGCAGCGCGACTGGGCGCGCACCGAGAGCGCCGCTGCATTGACCCAGGTGATCATGCAACACGCGGGAGGCAGCGGCATCGCATACCTCTGGGAACAGCAGTTGCTCAACACGCCGGTGCCTGCCAAGGCGGCCTGACGGGAAAAGGGGGGATGGAGCGCTTCCGTCGAGGCGTTGCGAAGGCTGAACGCCGGCTCGAGCCACTTCATCCCCGCAGGGCCTGGGCGCTCGCGCATGGACCGCGGCCAGGCCGAATGGCGCGGACGGCATCGGGAGAACCGAGGAGCCGGCTGTCGCAAAATGCGGCGAAGGCCACATCGTGGCCGCGACGGCTTCGTGACGAATCCGTGCTTTCGACCGCCCTCGCCCCTTCGATGCCATGCGTGACTTTCTCTATTACTCGCTGATGCTCCTGCTGGGATTCGCCTGGTACCGCTTCGGGCAGAGCCTGCTGAAGAAAGGCAATCGCGACGAGAACGACGAACTCACCAAGGGCTTCGTCGGACCGGTCGGCTTCCTCGTGGCGGGCGCCATCGCGTGCTATCTCTTCGTCTCCACCTTGCGCGCGCTGATCCGGGGCGAGGTGCCGTGCCTAGGCAAGGCCTGCTCGGGGCAGGTGTATGCGCTGGCGACGCATGCGGGAGAGTACTGGTCGAACGTCTTCTACATGGTGTGGCTCGTTCTCGCGCTGGGGTATGCGCTGTACGTGACGTTCAAGATCTGGTTCCGGGTCTGATGCTCGGCCTTGGATGAGAATTGCGCACCGGCCGATGCATGAGGCCGGCGTGACCCGTCATGCAAGGAATCGACCCATGCGCCTGTACAGGCTGTTCATCCCGATGATTGTTTCGACCGCCGCCTTGTGCGCAGGGGTCGCGAGCGCGGCCGAACTCTGTTCCCGGGCTTCACCGCGCGCGGGCGCCGAAGTCACCCACACGCACGGCTTCGACTTCATCGTCGATCCCCAGCCGGTTCCGAATTCGTTCACCGGTTGCCAATACGGCTGGATCGGCGATGGCAACGCACCGTCCGCCATGGAGAAGGTCATCACCGCCTACTACGTCGCTGGCCGCGTGCAGTGGTACGAAGCACGCTGGCCCGATCGCCCGCTGCATCGTTGCGTGTACGAAGGCGGTGTCATCGCGCCCGGCAAATCCGTCAATGCTTCGGCATGCCCGGTCAAGGAAGCCGATGCCCAGGTGCCGCGTTGAAGCGGGAGCGACATCGACGCCTCCATCGCGCGCTGGAGCGATCCCTATGACCCCTGCGGCCGCGCGAACGGCGGCGTGGTTCGTGGCGGCTGCTGCACGAGAACTCGAAGCCTGGCTGCACAACGCAGCTCGCGGTTGAAGTTCCGAACGCCGCGCTTCCGCATCCAGCGTGCCCTCACAGCCGGCGCCGCTCGACCCGAATTCGCTTTCCTTGGTGAACGGTCCACCCGGCATCGTCGATGGTCGAGAAGATGAATACGCGCTCGTTGTTCGAACTCGCCTTGCGCATGGCCGCCGCAATGTCGACCGTGTCGTCGACGTAGATCAGCCAGAGCCGAATCCCATCGCCCGCTTCTGCCATCACCAGCTTGGAGTGGTGTCCCTCTTCAAGCGCCAGACAGAGCTCATCCTCCAGCCGACGCAAGGCCTCGAGTTCGGTTTCGCTCGGCATCCCCTTGTCTTCGCCACCGTAGGCAGCCGTCACGCGCACCAGACGCGACATGCGGCGCAGTTCGTCGGCCTTAGGCGCTCGATCCAGGATCCTGCCGACGAGCCGTTTCCCGCCATCGGTCTCCCCTTCCACGATCAGCCACGGCTCGACCGCCTGAGGTTGCGCCCACAGATGAGCAGGGAGCAAGGGCACCGCCGCAACGCCGAGCGTGAACGACAGCCAACGGCGCCTTGAACATGGCAGCGCCGCTGTCGAATGGCCGCCTCGAACGATTGGCTCCGGGCTCATTGCGCGCGCAATGCCTTCCAACTGCCCCGATCCCTGACCAACACCGCATCGGACACCGAATAAGGCTCCCCGCGAACGACACGCGCGACCAGTCCACGCAACTTCGCCACCTGGTCGGGCTGGTCTGCGCGCGTGAAGAAAATCCAGTCCCCGGTCGGCACGGCCATGGCCACGGGTCCGCCGGCCAGGGCCTCCAGCCTGGTCCAGAGCGCGGGGTCGAAGACCCTCGACGATCCCAGTCCATCGTTGGCGGGCATGAAATGGACGCCCTCCATCCCGTTGATGGGCTCGGCCTTCAACGCGGGCAGGCGCGCGGCGTTGCGCGACGCCAGCTCGGCGAGCGTCGTCACCGTCAATCCGGCTTTGGCCATGTCTTCGAGGTTGATGAACCGAACCGTCTTCTCGCTGTCGACGACGAACAGCGTTTCGATGCTTTCGGCGAAGGGCATGACCACCAGCTGCTTGTCGGGCTCCTTGATCCGCTCGGTGGCCCGTGTTCCGAAGCCGGACCGGCGCAGCACCGGGAACACTTTTTCGCCCACGAACGCACGCTGCGCCGAGTCCACCGAGGCGACGGAGACAACGCCCCGGACGAAGTTCGCAATCTCCTCGTCGCAGCGATCGGCACGGGATTCGCAGGACTTGCGGACATTGAAAAGATAGACCGTCGACGCGCTCTTGCTCGCGATCTTCAATTCGTTGTCGGTCACGACGGTCACGCCGATCTCCGGGGCCTCGCTCCGCAGTGCCCGCAAGACCTTGTCGGTCAAGCCGTCCGCCTGGCAAACGCCGGCGCCCAGGCTCGGCACCGCCACCGCGGCCACCCACGACGCACGCCGAAGGCGCCCGATGCGGATCGGCGGCCGTGTCGCTGCGTGCTCGCTCACCACTGCCGCACCACCATTGCGCGTCTCCTCGCGATCGTTGAACCCGTTGTCGGGTGTCGAGCCCGCATCGCCAAGCGGCGTACACCGCCCCGCGATTCGACCGCACGATACCAAAGACGGCCTCGAGGAGCGCCCCGCGCCAGCGAACTCAGAAGGCGCTCTTGACCACGCCCCCATCGACGCGAAGCGCCGCGCCCGTGGTCGCCGACGCGAGCGGACTCGCCACATAGGCCACGAGCGAGGCCACCTCCTGCGGCGACGCAAAACGCTTGATCAGCGAGGTCGGGCGAACATGGTCGAAGAACTCCGCCTCGACCTGCTCGAAGCTCTTGCTGCTCGAGCGCGCCATGCCCTCGACGAAGTCGCCGACGCCACGCGATTTCGTCGGTCCGGGCAGCACGCTGTTCACAGTGATGTTCGTGCCGGCGACCGATTCCGCGAGCCCGCGCGACACCGCGAGCTGCGCGGTCTTCGTCACGCCGTAGTGGATCATCTCGGTCGGTATCTGCACCGCGCTTTCGCTCGAGATGAAGATGATCCTGCCCCAGTTCGCCCGCTTCATCTCCGGCAGCACCAGGCGCGCGAGCCGCACGCCGCTCAGCACGTTGACGTCGAAGAAGCGCAGCCAGTCCTCGTCGGGGATGTCCTCGAACGCCTTGGCCTCGAAGATGCCGAGGTTGTTGACGAGGATGCCGATGCCGGGATGGCGGCGCACGACCTCCTCGGCGGCCTCGGCCTGGCTGAGGTCCCCGGCGTAGCCGACGACCGTGCCCTGCGTCTCCGAGCGGATGCGCTCCACCGCCTCGTCGACCGATGCCTGCGACCGGCCGTTGACGATGACGCTGGCGCCCTCGCGGGCCAGCGTGTGCGCGATCGCATAGCCGATGCCGGCGGTGCTGCCGCTGACCAGGGCCAGCTTGCCCTTCAGTTGTAGATCCATGTCGATGCTCCTTGTGTCGATGACGGGACGGGTGTCAGCCCAGGAAATTGACCAGCGCGGGAATGACCTGGTCGGGCGCCTCTTCCATCAGCCAGTGACCGGACCCCTTGACGATCACGCCCTGCACGTTGGTCGCGACCATCTTGCCCTGTTCGATCAGGAAGGTGCCACCGGCCTTTTCCCCGGAGAGAACCAGCATCGGCATGGGCAGCGGCGTCTTGCCCAGTTCGGCGAACTCGGCCGCGTCCTGCTCGAAGGCCTTGAAGTATTCGAATCCGGCGCGCATGCCGCCGGGCTGCGCATAGGCCTTGGCATAGAAGCGGCGATCGGCCTCGGGCACCGAGCGCTTGGGGTCGGCCGCGAAGTCGTTCCAGAAATGCTCGAAGTAGATGCGCTCGCGTCCGTGCACCAGCGCCAGCGGCGTCGCGCCGTGGAAATGGAAATGCCAGAGGTCGCGCAGCAGCCAGACGTTCTGCCATTGGCCGATGCCGGGCAGGAAGGCGTCCATGAGCACCACCTTGTCGGTCTCCGAGGGGAACTGCGCGGCATAGGCATAGGCCACCATCAGGCCGATGTCGTGGCCGACGATGCTCACGTTGCGGATGCCGAGCGACTTGACGAGCTCGTGGATGTCGACGGCCATGTTCTTCTTGCCGTAGCCGCTCTCGGGCTTCGACGAGTTGCCCGCGCCGCGCAGATCGGGCACGACCACGGTGTGCGTCTTGGCCAGCAACGGCATCAGCGGGTTCCACATGTGGCCGGTCTCGGCATAGCCGTGCAGCAGCACGATGGCCGGCCCGGTGCCGCCGATGCGGTAGTCGATGCGGGTGCCGTTCACCTCGGCGCTGCCTGCGCGAAAGCCTGGTACCGCGTCGACTGCGGGCGCGGCGTGCGCCACGGGGCCGAAGCTCAGCGCGGCGCCGAATGCGGCGGCGCCGGCGATCAGCGCGCGGCGGGTGGGGGCGGGATGGGTGGTGTTCATGTCTAGGCCTTTCGGTCCGTGTTTTGGGGTGAAGCGAATTTATGATTCAGCTTCACTTCCAGAAAGGCCCCAAAAGTGGTTTACTCATTCAGCTTTCATGAATGATTGGAGCCAGGGCCATGGACCGATTGCGTGCGTACGAGGTGTTCGTGACCGTGGTCGCGCGCGGCAGCTTCGTCAAGGCGGCCGACGCGCTCGACACCTCCCCGGCCAACGTGACGCGCTACGTCAACGAGCTCGAAGCCCACCTGCGCACGCGGCTGATCAACCGCACCTCGCGCCGCCTGTCGCTCACCGAGGGCGGCGAGGCCCTGTTCGACCGGGCGAAGTCGATCCTCGAGGAGGTGGCCGAGACCGAGGCGCTCGCGACCACCGCCTCGCTCCAGCCGCGCGGGCGGCTGCGCCTCAATGCGCCGCTGAGTTTCGGCAGCCTCGTGCTGGCGCCGCTGTGGCCGAAGTTCATGGCGAAGTACCCCGACGTCGAACTCGACATCGCGCTCATCGACCGCGTGGTCGACATCGTCGAGGAGGGCTACGACCTGGCGATCCGCATCTCGCGGACCACCTCGGGCAATCACATCGCGCGCAACCTGGGGCGTTCGCAGAACCTCGTGTGCGCCTCGCCCGACTACCTGGCGAGGCATGGCATGCCCGAGGTGCCCGCGGACCTGTCGCGGCACCTGTGCCTGGGCTATACCTACGGCGCGACCTCCGACGAGTGGCAGTTCGCCGGCCCCGGCGGGTCGCTGGAATCGGTTCGCGTGCGCTGGGCCCTGCGGGCCAACAACGGCGAAACCGCTCGTGCGGCGGCGCTTGCCGGCGCCGGCGTCATCTGGCAACCGAGTTTCGTGATTGGCGACGACGTGCAGGCCGGGCGACTGGTCGAGGTCATGCCCGGCTATCGCATGCCGCCGATCGACATCCTCGCGATCTACGCCAGCCGTCGCCATCTCAGCGCGAAGGTGCGGGTGATGGTCGACTTCCTGGTCGATGCGCTTCAGAGTTCGCCGCGGGAAAAAGTCGAATCGGCGATGGCGGGCCATTGATATCCAAACGTCTTGCGAGGCCTCCTGTTCAATTGCCTCGCCGTTGCGTCGCACGGAAAGTCCTCGAACCGTATCTACTGACAACACGCAATACCGACAGTCCCGCAGCGAACTAATTTCGGCTTGACGAATGGACAGGCCTCGCACAATCTCCGTCGAGGGGAGTGGCTGTGGAGAGAGGGGGTCGAGATGACGATTCGTATTCGCGCCCAGCACGCGCGCCTTGCCCTTCAACGCGAAACGCTGGCCATGCTCGTCGCATACAGCTCCGTCGGGCTTTGGGTGATTTTCTGGTTTGGCGATTAGCGGTAATTCGAAAAAATTCATGCCGGCGCGGCGCGCGAGGAAGCACATTGCGCCTCGCATTCCATCACCATGGGTGGCCGATGGCGTGAAGTTCCGAAAAGCCCGGTCTCACCGATTCCGGTGCCCGAGCCATGGCGAACTTCGCAGGCTCCTGATTGACCTCGCAACCTCCGCCATTCCCCACTGAAATCCGTTGTCAGCCAATAGACCTGATTGGCAATTTCTCCATTGCATCGAGATATCCACTGCAAAAAAAGTAAGGTGCAATTGCAATAGCGGCACTCGACACTGCGACTCCCCGCATGGGATCAACTCACCTGAAGGAGCTTTCGCAATGTCGACGCTTCCCGGCCATTACACAATTCTCTCGTTCGTCGGCGGCGGCATCCGCGGCCTGCTCTCCGCCACCATCCTCCAGCGCCTGTACGACGCCAACAAGGCGCTGCTGGACGAAACGAGAATGCTCGCCGGCGATGAACTGAACTTCTACAACGCCATGAACCCCGACCCGCGGACGCCCGCCTACTCGATCGACAAGGTGCTGGGCAGCCAGAAGGCCATCCACTTCGACACGAAGATCGCCGACGCGCGCAAGGACGTCCTGCTCGTCTCGTTCAACGTCGGCCAGGTCGAACCCGACCGCGACAACAAGATGATGCCCACGCCGTGAAAGCCGATGATGTTCACGAACATGCTCGGCAGCGACCGGGACCGGCTGGACGGCCTCGACGGCAACGGCGACACCCCCATCGCGGTGGCCGCGACGTCCAGCGGCGCCATGCCGGGACAGCTGGGGTCCATCGACGGGAACGTCGATGGCGCCTTCTTCGACTGGGGCGCCCAGCAGTGGAACACCGAGGACTGCTACGGCGTGGCGCTGGACTACCAGAAGGACACGCCGATGGCCTTCTGCTTCCTGCCTCCGACCAACGAAGGCTGAGAGCCTGCGGCGCGCTGATTGTGCCCGCTAGAGCACCATCAGCATCTCGTGCCAGGACATCCCGCCATGGTCGGACGGCGAAGGCCTCACGTAGCCGTACCCCTGCCGTGCATAGAGCGCCACGTGGCGCTCCTTGCACATCAGGTGGATCGTTTGCTTGCCGGCCTGCCGCATCTGGTCGACGAAGGTCTTCATCATCACGCTGGCATACCCGCGCCCCTGGAACAGGGGATCGATGACCACGGACATGATCACGACGTTGGGCGCGGCGGCGTCGTGGCCGACCAGCTCCTTGAAGGCCTCGTCCGACATCACGACCTCGTGCGCGCACCCGCTGTTGATGAAGCCGATGAGCTGCCCCTCGAGCTCCATGATGAGAAAGCCCTGCGGGTACTGGTCGATGCGCGTGCGGATCTTGGCCAGGGTGGCGGCTTCGTCGCCCTCGTAGGCGCCGATCTCTATCGCGTAGCAGCGTTCGGCATCGGAAGGAAGGGCCTGGCGGAAAACGGGTTCTGGCATGGATGAGGGGTTGGAACGAGGCATGCGCCCATCATGCCGTCCGGCGATGGCGCGCGCGCAGGGTGTCCGATGGCGCCTCGCCGAATTGCGCCTTGTACTGCTGCGCGAGGCGGCTCAGATGAAAGAAGCCGTGGGCGAATGCGATGTCCGTCACCGTGTCGTCGTCAGCGCCATCCAGCAATCGCTCGCGCACCTGCGCGAGGCGGATCTGCCGCAGGTAGGCCGTCGGCGTCATCCCCCGGTGCGCCTGAAACGCGAGCTGCAAGGCGCGCACGCCCACGCCCAGCGACGAAGCGATGTCGGACACCGTCAGCGACAGGTCCGCGATGCGGTCGTGAATGAGCGCCTCGGCCAGGCCCGCAAGGCGCGCGGGCCGCGATACGGGCCGCTCTCCGCGCATCCAGCCGGTGTAGTTGTGCGGATGCCCGTGCAGCAGGGACATGAGAACGAACTGCTCGAGCGAACGATACGCCGGGGCCGGCAGCGCAGCAGGCAAGGTGTCGACCAGGTCCCACACGCCGGACCATGAACGCTCGAGCGCCGGCGTGAACGGCACGGGGTCGAACTTCAGCCCGTCGTCGAGCGGACGGCCGACGAGGCTGGCGCAGCACGCCTCCAGCGTCGCCGTGTCGGGCCGGAAGGTGATCTGCTCGAAGCTGGCGCCGAAATCGAAACGGGTGGGCCGGCCGGCCGATACGGGGATCGTCGTGCCGGCGCGCCAGGTGGCGCTGCGGTTGCCCTGCAACACGGTGCCTTCGCCGGCGGTGCAGCGCATGAAGAGGAACAGGCCGGGGAACTCGCCCGCGTCGACCTCCACGCGCGCGCCGTAGGCGAGCTGGACCAGCGCCAGCGGCCTCGCCTCGGTCGCGCTCAGCCGGGTGTCCAGGGCCTTGGCCCGGCGATCCAGGTGGAGCTCGTGCGGGCAGTACACGGCGCCCACGGCGTGGATGGCTTCGTCGAGATCATGGGTCCGATAGTGCATGGTCGCCCCTTCCACAGACGGCGCGACAGCTTCTGCATGCTGCCGCCGGGCCCGCATTCTAGGGGTGCGCTCCCCCGCGCTCCCTCGCTGAGCGGCGCGATGCGGGAACGCCCGGAGCCCTCGTCCTGCGCATCGCGGATAGCGCTTCGCATTCCGGATCGCGGCGCGGCGCGTCTTCCTGAAGACTGGCGCCAGCCGAGCCGACCGTGCCCCACAGGCCGGTCGCGCCCCCATCCATCCATGCACAGGAGTCCCTTGATGAGCTCGATCCACGACCTCGGTCTTTCCGAAACCTACGGTGCCTTCATCGACAACGCGTTCCAGCCGGTCGACGGTCCGACCTTCGAGGCGCGGCATTCGGGCACGGGCGAGCAGATCGCGCGCATCGCGCGCTGCGGCGCTGTCGAGGTCGATGCGGCCGTGCGGGCCGCCACCAGGGCCTTCCCGGCCTGGCGCGCCACCGCGCCCGAGGAGCGCTCGGCCCTGCTGCTGAAGCTGGCGGCGGCCGTGGAAGCCGACCAGCAGCGCCTCGCGCGCATCGATTCGATCGACATCGGCCGGCGCCTCTTCGAGACCGGCCTCGATCACCAGTTCGCGATCTCGCAGTACCGCTACTTCGCGGCCGCGGCCCTCACGCACGAGGGATTCGGCCGCCCGATCCCCGGCGGCTACCTGGTCGCCAAGCGCGAGCCCTATGGCGTGTGCGGCCAGATCATTCCGTGGAACGTGCCCGCGATCATGGCGGCCTTCAAGATCGCGCCGGCGATCGCGGCGGGCAACACGGTGGTGCTGAAGCCCGACGAGAACGCCTCGCTCAGCACGCTGGAGCTGTGCCGGCACATCGCGAAGATCTTTCCGCCCGGCGTCATCAACATCGTGCCCGGCTTCGGCGAGGAGGCCGGGGCCGCGCTGACCGCGCACCCCGGCGTGGCGAAGCTGGCCTTCACGGGCAGCAGCGAGGTCGGGCGGATCATCTCGCGCGCCGGCGCCGACCGGCTGGTTCCGGTGTCGCTGGAACTGGGCGGCAAGAGCCCGAACATCATCTTTCCCGACATCGAGGACATCGACGCGGTAGTCGACAACGCGATGTTCGCGACCCTGTACTGCAACGGCCAGTCCTGCCTCGCGGGTACCCGGCTGTTCGTGCACGACGCGGTCTACGACGCCGTGATGGACCGCCTCGTCGCCGGCATGGAGCGCGTGCGGGTCGGCGCGGCGCTCGCGCCCGACACCGTGCTCTCGAACCTCGTGTCGCCCGAGCAGGGCCGGCGCGTGATGAACTACATCGACATCGGCAAGGCCGAGGGCGCGCGGCTGATGACCGGCGGCAGGCGTATCGACGTCGAGGGGCAGGCCCACGGCCACTTCATCGCGCCGACCGTGTTCGAGGCCGACAACAGCATGCGCATCGCGCAGGAGGAGATCTTCGGCCCGGTGCTCAGCGTGATCCGCTGGAAGGACCACGACCGGATGATCGAGGAGGCCAACGGCGTGCGCTACGGCCTGGCCGCCGGCCTCTACACCAGCAACCTGCGCAACGCCTGGGACACGGCCGACCGGCTGCAGGCCGGCTCGGTGTGGATCAACCACTACTTCAACCTCGCGAGCGGCTCGCCCTTCGGCGGCTTCAAGGAGAGCGGGATCGGCAGCGAGTACTGCCACGAGACGCTCAACATGTACACGCACCTCAAGGCCGTGACGATCCAGACGCAGGTGGCGGCCCCGTGGTTCGCCCCCAGGGCCTGAGCCCGCGGCACGCAGCACTCCGCCCTCCCCACTCCCTACATCCAAAGAGGTCATCCCATGCAGATCACAGCCGCCGTCATGCGCGAGAAGGGTGGCAAGTTCACCCTCGAGGACATCGAACTGGAGGCGCCACGCGACGACGAGGTGCTCATCCGCATGAAGAGCTGCGGCGTCTGCCACACCGACACCCTGCCGCGGGACCAGGTGGTGCCAGCGCCCTTCCCCGCGGTGTACGGCCACGAAGGCGCGGGCATCGTCGAACAGGTCGGCAGCCGCGTGAGCAAGCTGAAACCCGGTGATCACGTCGTGATGAGCTGCAACTTCTGCGGCCACTGCGACACCTGCCAGACCGGCAAGCCCATGTACTGCCGGCACTTCTTCAAGGCCAACTTCGGCTTCGCGCGCATGGACGGAACGCCCACCATGCACAAGGGCGGCGACGTCGTGCACGGGGCCTTCTTCAACCAGTCCTCGTTCGCGACCTACGCCCTGGGCACCGAGCGCAGCGTGGTGAAGATCCCGTCGGACGTGCCGCTCGAGATCATGGGCCCCCTGGGCTGCGGCGTGCAGACCGGCGCGGGCGCGGTCATCAACTCGCTGCGCCCGCAGGCCGGCGATTCGATCGCCATCTACGGCGCGGGATCGGTCGGCCTCTCGGCGCTGCTCGCGGCCAACGTGACCGGCTGCGCGATCCGCATCTGCGTCGACCCGAACGAGGCGCGCCTGCAGTTCGCGCTCGAGCTCGGCGCCACCCACGTCGTCAACCCGCGGATCACCGATCCGGTGCGGCGCATCCAGGAGATCACCGGCGGCGGCGGCACGCAGTTCTCGCTCGAGACCTCGGGCAACCTCACGGCCCTGCGCCAGGCCGTCGACTCGATCCAGATCATGGGCGAGTGCGGCATGATCGGTGCACCCGCCTTCGGCAGCGAGATCGGCCTCGACACCTGGGGCCTGCTGCTGGGCCGCAAGATCCGCGGCATCTGCGAAGGCGACTCGGTGCCGGACCTGTTCATCCCGAAGCTGGTCGAGCTGTATCGGCAGGGGCGCTTCCCCTTCGACAAGCTGATCCGGTTCTATGCCTTCGACCAGATCAACGAGGCCGTGGAAGACGGCGAGCAGGGCCGGACCATCAAGGCCGTGCTGCGTTTTCCAGACTGACGCAGGCTGCAAGCTTTCGAGGACCGATGTTCATGGCATTGAATCGACGAGGCGCCTTCAAGCTGGCCACGACCCTGGCGCTTCTGAGTTCGAAACCCACGGCCGCGGGCACCGGCCAGGGCGCGGGCACGCACCCCGCGGTCGACACGCAGGCCGGCGCGCTCGAGTTCGAGCTCGGCATGCCCACGGCGCGCACCGTGGACGACCTCTACCAGGCGCTCGACCACCAGAGCGCCGTGATGAGCTATCTCTGGGCCATCCCGACCGTCGGCATGGAAAGCGCGCGGCAGATGCTGGTCGACAACGCGGGCGCGCGCAGCGGCGACTTCGTGCGGGTGTCGGGCTACCGCGACGTCAGCGCGATGCTCGGCTCGAACGTCACCACGCCCTATGTCTTCGCCTTCTTCGATCTTTCGCGGCAACCGCTGGTGCTGCACTATCCGCCGGGTGCGACCGCGGGCTCGCTGATCGACTGGTGGGACCGACCCCTGTGCGATGTCGGCATGACCGGGCCCGATGCGGGCCGAGGCGCCGTGTTCGTGCTGCTCGGTCCAGGGCAGCAGGCGCCGGGCGAGCTGCCGGCCGGCGCGCACCTGCTGCGATCGCGCACCTTCAAGGTCCTGCTGTTCTGCCGCGGACTCGATGCCGACCTGGCGCAGGTGGAAACGGTCTTCTCGGCCCTGCGCGTCCATCCGCCCGGCCAGCAGCCTGCCGCGGCAAGGACACGCCTGCTGCGCTTCAAGCACGAGGGCGAACTGACGAGCATGGCGCATCCGAGCGGCCTCGCCTACTGGCAACGGCTGGCGAACGCGCTGCGGGGAGAGCCCGTGGAGGATCGCGACCGCTTCTTCGCCGCCCTGCTCGCGCCGCTCGGCATCGGCGCCGATCGCCCCTTCGCACCCGATGCCCGGCAACAGGCCGTGCTGGAGAAGGCCGCGATCGTGGGCGAGGCCACGGCCAAGGCCATCGCCTTCCGCAAGCGCATCCCCGGCATGCGCTATCGCCCCGACACCCACTGGGAATACCTGATCGCGCCCGGCTTCGACAACGCGCAGGACGTGCCCGGCGGCACGCTGTTCGAGGAGCGCACGGCTTTCTTCTACGAAGTCACCGGCACCTCGGCGGCCGTGCTGACGCGAACGCCCGGCGTCGGCGCGGCCTATCTCGCCGCCTACTACGACGCGAAGGCGGCCCCGTTCGACGGCGCGCGCAGCTACCGCCTGCGCGTGCCGGCGGACGTGCCCGCCAGGCTGTTCTGGTCGGTCACGCTGTACGACACGCAGACCCGCGGCCTGATCCAGAACGCGCAGCAGATCGTCGATCGCTCCTCGCGCCAGGACCTGGCGAAGAACGCCGATGGGTCGGTCGACATCGTGCTGGGCCCGACGCCTGCGCCGGGCCTCGAGAAGAACTGGATCCCCACCACGCCCGGACATTCCTGGTACGTCTATTTCCGTCTCTTCGGCCCACTCTCGGCCTACTTCGACCGCACCTGGGTGCTGCCCGACATCCAGGCGCTGTAGCGCACGGCTTCAGGACCGGTCGACCGCGCGCTCCGTCTCCTCGAGAAAGCGCAGCAGGCCCTCGATCTCCGTCGACTTGTCGAACACCGCATCGGCGCCCAGCAGCAGCGCGCGCTCGCGCATGTCCTTGGTCGCGAAGTTCGAGAAGATCACCATGCGCTGGCGCGGCAGGCGATCCCTGCAGCCCATCAGCACGCCGAAACCGGTGCCGTGGCGCAGGAAGAGATCGACCACGGCCACGTCCCATTGGCCATCGGCATCGTGCAGCCAGGCCACGGCCTCGGCCTGGGTCTCCGCACTGCCGACCATGTGCACGGGCGCAAGCTCCTCCAGCGTCGCGATCAGGCTGTCGCGAATCAGGGGGTTGTCCTCGACGAGGTAACCGGTCAGGCTCATGGTGTTTTCGCCATCGTGTGGACCCGGGCCCTCAGGGCGCGAACGACCGCCGCAGCCGCTCGCCCGCGAAAGCCTGCGCGTCCCTGGCCTTCTCGAGCACCGCCGCGGCGCCGAAGAACTCGTGCGCCACGCCTTCAAATTCCTTGCGCGCGACCTCTACGCCCGCGTCGATCAGGGCGCTCTCGAGTCTCGCGCCATCGCTGCGCAGCGGATCGAGCCGCGCATTGACGATGGTGACCGGTGCCAGCCCGGCCAGCGGCGCATCGACCAGCGACAGCCGCGGGTCGTCGAGGTCCTGCTCGCCGCGCGTCACGTGGGTGAAGAACCAGTCCATCATCGCGCGGTTGAGCGGCTTGGCGATCGCGTTCTCGAGGTAGGACTCGGTGTTGCGGCTGGTCTGCGTGACGGGGTAGACCGACAGCACGTGGCGCGGCGCGCGCAGGCCGGCGTCGCGCGCGGCGATCGCCGTGGCCACCGCGAGATTGCCGCCGGCCGATTCGCCCGCGAGCGCGAGGCGCGAGGCGTCGCCGCCGAACGAGGCCGCGTGCTCGATCAGCCAGCGGTAGGCCGCGAGCGCGTCGTCCCATGCGGCCGGAAACTTGTGCTCGGGCGCGAGCCGGTAGTCGACCGACAGCACCATCGCCTGCGCGGCCGCGGCCAGGCCGCGCGCGCCGCCGTCGTACACCTGTCGGTTGGCGATCACCCAGCCGCCGCCATGGAAATACAGGACGACGGGAAAGGGCCCCTGCCCCGCGGGCGTGTAAAGCGTGGCGGCCAGCGGGCCGGTGGCGCCATCGACCGTGAGCTCGCGCGTGGTCACGCCCGGCACCAGCGCCTCGGGCACGGCCGAACGGTTCTGCTGCTCGAGCAGCTTCTTCACGGCATCGGCCACGGTCGGCTGCCGGCGTGCCTCCTCGGGCGTGAGTTTCTCGATCGCCTCGGGCTCGAGGGATTCGTGGGCCTTGGCCACCGCGATCTGGTCGTCATCGGCGCGCAGGGCCGCCACGACGTTGGACACCGCATTGATCACGGGATTCGGCTTCTTGTCGCTCATCGGTTGGCTCTCCTGGGAATGAAGTTGAAGCAGGTTGAGCAACTTGTACGACGCGAGGCCCCCCGGTGGTTTGTCGGACGTGGGCGCGCCACGTCGTGGGGCTTCCAGACCCCCGCCGTGGCGCGGCCCGCGCGAGGACCGGGGATCAGCGCGCCGGATCGGCGAGTCCGAGCAGGCCCAGCGCCTGCCGGTGCGTGCCCGATGCGGGGTCCGCGAGATCGGCCAGCACGCTCATGTGGTTGCGGTTCGCGGGCCGCTCGGTGCCCACCACCACGCGGCGGCCCCAGGCGCTGGCGATCAGCTCGGCCTGGCGGTGGAACTCCTCGCTCTCGTCGCCACCGACCACCGTCACCAGCGTGCCCTGCTTCGGCGCGGGCATGGCGGCCGGACTCAGCCGCAGCGCCGAGGCCTCGGTCAGCCCGATGTCGGCCGCGAGGAAAGGCGCGTGCCGCAAGGGCTCGAGCTCGTAGACGCCCGAGATCGGCAGCGCAGACTTGACGAGATCGCGCGGCAGGTCGGGCTCGACCCGTTGCCAGTCGCAGGCCAGCAGCATGGTGGCCAAGTGGCCGCCGGCCGAATGGCCCGCGACGACGATGCGCGCGGGATCGCCGCCATGCGCCGCGATGTTGCGATGCACCCAGGCCAGCGCCTGTGTCATCTGCCGCGCGATGTGCTCGATGTCGACCGCCGGGCACAGCGCATAGTTGAGCTGCACGAAGGTGGCGCCCGCATCGGCCAGCGGCGGCGCGAGGAAAGCATGGTCGCGCTTGTCGAGCGCGCGCCAGTAGCCGCCGTGGATGTAGACGAAGACCGGCGCCTTCCCCCCACCCGATGCGGCCGGCAGGATGTCGAGCCGCTCGCTCTCATCGTCGCCGTAGGCCAGGTCGCGAATCCACTCGGGCCGCTGCAGCGCCTGCGCCGATGCATCGGCCCAGAACTTCAGGATCGACGGATGCTCGGGAATGCGCGCGCGGTTGTTGTACTGCGCATCGAACCATTCGGGCGCCGGGGGCGGCGTCGATGCCGCCGCTGCCTCGGCCGCCGCGCGCTTCGCCGCCGAGTCGCGCAGCGCCGCATCGACCAGCGCATCGGCCATCCACAGCGCGGTGCGTTCGACCTCGCGGTCCTCGAGGCCCCAGATGTCCTTGAGCACCACGTAGGGCTCGATGCCGTAGACGATCGAGAGGGCATGGTGCAGCCGGTCTCGCATGCGCGGGCTCAAGAGCGGCGACATCGGCTCGAGCGCGTGCTCGAGGATGCGCACGCGATGGCCGCGCCGGTACGGTTCCTCGGCCAGCAGGCCCGCGCGCTCGAGGCCCCATTGCTCGAGCGAGAGCTGCGCCGCGGCGCGCATCGGCGCCTCGAATTCCTTGAAGCGCGGAAAGGTCTGGCAGAACAGCTCGTGCAGCCGCTCGCGGCCGTTCGGGTTGTCCGACGCCATCTGGCGCACCGGGCCCAGCGAGCTGTCGACCACCGCGGTGACCAGCGCGCTGCGGCTCGGGAAGTAGCGGTAGGCGGTGGCGCGCGACACGTTCGATCGCGCCGCCGCTTCGGCCACCGAGGGAATGTGGCCCTTCAATCGAATGATGTCCATCGCGGCCTGCAGCAGCTGGCGGAAGGTGGCGGCGCGAACGCCGCGTTCCGGCGCGCGCGGCGCCTCGCTCGGTGTGTGCTTGAGTCTTGCCATCGGGTTTGTACGGGGTTCGGAAATGCGGAAGTCGTCTTGTGGAGATGGTGACACGGCTCGTATGATCCGCGCACCCAGATTTGAGACGCAAGTCTCAAAAATCCCTAGATGACTTCCGGAGCCACCGAGGCGATCGGCGCACAGCGCGACGACCTCGGGGCCATATGGAGACAAAGTCGATGCGCTTCGCAAGCTGGAGTTGGGGTGGCCGCAACCATGCGGGCACGATCTCGGCCGACGGCCGGGAAGCCACGCCATTGGCGGTGGGCGACGCCTCGCGCGGCGTGCTGCCGCTGATCGAGGCGCTGGCACGCAACGAGCCGCTGCCGCAGCCCTCGGGCACGCGGCTGCCGGTCGAGGTGATCACCCTGCGCGCACCGCTGCCGCGCCCGCTGCGCGGCCTGTTCTGCGTCGGGCGCAACTACCGCGCGCATGCGGCCGAACTCGCGGGCTCGGTGTTCCGCAGCAGCATGCCCGAGAGCGATCCGTGGCCGATCGTGTTCGGCAAGCTCGGCGAATGCGTGATCGGTCCGCACGATCCGGTGCGGCTGCCGCGGTCCTCGGTGTCGGTGCAGATCGACTACGAATCCGAGCTCGCCGTGATCATCGGCCGCGGCGGGCGCGACATCCCGCGCTCGCAGGCGATGGAGCACGTGTTCGGCTACACCATCGTCAACGACGTCACGGCGCGCGACGTGCAGATGCGCCACCAGCAGTGGGACCTCGGCAAGAGCTTCGACACCTTCTGCCCGATGGGCCCGTGGATCGTGACCGCCGACGAGATGGATGGCCGTGCCACGCGCGTGCGCGGCTGGGTCAACGGCGCGCTGCGCCAGGACGGCCTGACGCGCGACATGATCTTCGACATCCCGACGCTGATCGAGACCTGCTCGCGCGGCATCACGCTGCATCCGGGCGACGTGATCGCCACCGGCACGCCCTCGGGCGTGGGCATGGGCCTGAACCCGCCGCAATGGCTGGGCCGGGGCGACACGGTGCGCATCGAGGTCGACGGCATCGGCGTCATCGAGAACCGCTTCGAGGCCCTGGCATGAGCTTCCAGCTCATCGACCGCATCGCGGTGGAGGACGAGGGCGAAGGCTCGGTGGTCGTCTGCGTGCATGGCCTGGGCGGCAGCTCGAACACCTACACGCCGCTGATGCCCGCGCTGGCGCGCCATCGCGTGGTGCGCATCGACCTGCCCGGCAGCGGCCGCTCGCAGCGCGCCGAAGGGCCGCTCACGATCGAGCGCTACGTAGCGACCGTGCTCTCGGTCTGCGAACGCCTGGGCATCGCGCGCGCGCACTGGGTCGGCCATTCGATGGGCACCATCGTCTGCCAGCACATCGCCGCGGCACATCCCAAGTGCGTGGCGAGCCTCGCGCTGTTCGGCCCGCTGATCGCGCCGCCCGATGCTGCACGCACCGCGATGAAGGCCCGCGCCGACAAGGCACGCGGCGGCGCGGCCGGCATGCACGAGATCACGCAGGCGCTGCTGCAGGGTGCGATCTCTGCCGACACGCGCCAGCGGCTGCCAGTGGCGGTGGCCTTCGTGCGCGAGAGCCTGATGCGGCAAGAAGGCGAAGCCTATGCGCGCAGTTGCGAGGCCCTGGCCGGCGCGCAGCCCGCGGCGGTGGAGAACATCGAGGCCGCGGTGCTGCTGGTGACCGGCGACGAGGACGGCGTGGCGCCGCCGCAGGCCGTGCGCGCCATGGCCGACCGGCTGCACCGCGCCGCCAGCAAGCGCGTGGTGGTGCTGCCGAAGTGCGGCCATTGGACACCCGTCGAGCGCCCCGACGAGTGCCAGCGCGAGTTGCGCGAATTCCTGGCGGCGCAGGCGAGGAGTTGACCGTGGCCGACGTGCTGTTCACCAACGTCCGCATCTTCGACGGCGGCGGCGAGGCGCCCTTCACCGGCGACGTGCTGGTGCAGGGCAACCGCATCGCGCGCGTCGTGAAGACTTCGCACGGCGCGCGCTCCGCGCCCGTGCATGGCGCCCAGGTCATCGACGGCGCGGGCGCCTTCCTGATGCCCGGCATGGTCGAGGCCCACACGCATTTCTCGTGGAACGACCAGCCCAGCCTCGACGCGATCCAGCGCATGCCGCCCGAGGAGCACATCCTGTGGTGCGCCGAGGTCGCGAAGCGCTACCTCGACATGGGCTGGACCAGTTGCGTGGGTGCCGCCACCGCCAAGCCGCGGCTCGACGTGGTGATCCGCAACGCCATCAACGACGGCACCATCGTCGGCCCGCGCTACCTGGCCGCGAGCCAGGAGATCACCGTGCCCGGCGGGCTCGGCGACACCACGCAGCCGCACCTGCCGCAGCCCGAGTTCGCCTTCGGCGCGGTGGTCAGCGGCGCCGAGGAGATGCGCCGCTGCGTGCGCATGTTCGCCAAGTACGGCGTCGACTCGCTCAAGATCAATCTCTCGGGCGAGTCGATCACCGGCATGCCCAGCGAGATGAGCCAGTTCACCGAGGAGGAGATCCGCGTCTGCGTGGAGGAGGCCAAGGCCTGGGGCAAGCGCGTGGCCGCGCATGCGCGCTCCACCTGGTCGATCAAGCAGTGCGTGAAGCACGGCATCGAGGTGATCTACCACGCGAGCTTCACCGACAGCGAGGCGCTCGACCTGCTCGAGGCGCACAAGATGGAGCACTTCATCGCGCCCGGCCTCGCGTGGCTGATCAACACCTGCCACCACGCGAGCCAGTGGGGCCTGACGAAGGAAGTCACCACGAAGATGGGCTATCACCGCGAGCTCGACGCAGCGGTGGAGAGCATGCGCGCGATGCGCAAGCGCGGCATCCGCATCCTGCCCGGCGGCGACTACGGCTTCGCCTGGACGCCGCACGGCACCAATGCCAAGGACCTCGAGTACTTCGTGAAGTACGTGGGCATGAGCCCCATGGAGGCGCTGCTGTCGGCCACCGCCTGGGGCGGTCCGATGATGCGCATGGGCAAGGTGCTGGGCTACATCCGCGAGGGCTACCTGGCCGACATCCTGCTCGTCGACGGCGATCCGCTGGCCGACATCACGGTGCTGCAGGACAAGTCGCGCATCCTGGCCGTCATGAAGGACGGCGAGTTCCATCGCGCCCCGCCGCTGCGCCAGGCGCAGGGCCTGCGCGTCGCACCTCCCACCCGCTGGGCCGCCTAGGCTCGCCCGCGGCCACAGAACCCCGACCGGAGCACCGCATGGCCGACGTCGTCTTCACCAACGTGCGCATCCTCGACGGCACGGGGCAGAACCCCTACAGCGGCAGCGTGCTGGTGCGCGGCAACCGCATCCGCCAGGTCGGCCGCAGCACCGCGCCGATCGCGCCCGGCGGCGCCACCGTGATCGACGGCGCGGGCGCCACCCTCATGCCCGGCATGTGCGAGGCCCACACGCACTTCTCGTGGAACGACGCCGCCACGCTCGCGGCGATCCAGACCATGCCGCTCGAGGAGCACGTGCTGTGGTGCGCCAAGGTCGCGAAGCGCTACCTCGAGGCCGGCTTCACCTCCTGCGTGGGCGCGGCCTGCGCCAAGCCGCGGCTCGATGTGGTGATCCGCAACGCCATCAACTCGGGCCAGATCCCCGGGCCGCGCTACCTCGCGGCGAGCCAGGAGATCACGGTGCTCGGCGGCCTGGGCGACGAGACGCTGCCGCACCTGCCCTTTCCCGAGTTCAGCTTCGGCGTGAACATCTCGGGCGCCGACGAGATGCGCAAGGCGGTGCGCCTGTTCCTCAAGTACGGCGTCGACTCGATCAAGCTCAACCTCTCGGGCGACAACTTCACGCCGCAGTCGCCCTCGGAAACCACCTGGATGCTCGACGAGGAGGTGGCCGCGGCGATGCGCGAGGTCAAGATCCGCGGCAAGCGCGGCGTGGCGCATGCGCGCTCGTCGGAGAGCGTGAAGCAGGCGCTGCGCCACGGCATCGACCTGATCTACCACGCGAGCTTCGTCGACGAGGAGGCGCTCGACATGCTCGAGGCCGCGAAGGACCGCGTCTTCGTCGCGCCCGGCATCGCCATCCTCTACGCCATGCTGCACGAGGCCGAGCCCTATGGCGTGACCTACCAGATGGCGGCCGACATGGGCTACCAGATCGAATGGGACGCGGCCTGCGTCTCGCTCGCCAAGATGCACAAGCGCGGCATCCGTGTGCTGCCCGGCGGCGACTACGGCTTCGCCTTCACGCCGCACACGCAGAACGCGCGCGACCTCGAGTTCTTCGTCAAGTACCTGGGCTTCACGCCGATGGAGGCGATCCGCTCGACCACGCTGTACGGCGGCCAGATCATGATGCGGCCCGACGACCTCGGCCTCGTCAAGGAAGGCTACCTCGCCGACCTGATGCTGGTCGACGGCGACCCGCTGGCCAACCTCTCGATCCTGCGCGATGCGAAGCGCATTTTGGCCGTGATGAAGGACGGCGAGTTCGCCAAGGCACCGGCGATCGCGTCCGAGCGCGGCTGGGACCGGGGCTGGGAGCGCGCCGCATGACGCGCGCCGCACTCACGCGCTGGGCCCTGTGGCTGGTGCTCGGCGTGCCGATCGCGGTGTTCGCGGTCTGGGCCGTGGCCGACAACGCCTCGCTGTTCTTCAAGACCCTGCTCAACGGGCTCACGCTGGCCTCGCTCTACTTCCTCGTGGCCAGCGGCTTCACGCTGGTGTTCGGGCTGATGCGCAACGTGAACCTCGCGCACGGCTCGCTCTACCTGTTCGGCGCCTACGTGGGCTGGTTCGTCGGCGAGCACACCGGTTCGTGGGTGCTCGCGGTGATGGCGGGTTTCCTCGCGGCCGCGGTGCTGGGCCTGCTGATGCAGTTGCTGGTGTTCCGCCACATGCAGGGCCAGGACCTGCGCCAGACGCTGGTGACCATCGGCCTGTCGATCGTGTTCGCCGACCTGATGCTGTGGATCTGGGGCGCCGAGATCTACACCTTCGATCCGCCCTCGTGGATCTACGGCTCGACCACGCTGCCGCTGGTCGAGAAGTTCCCGACCTACCGGCTGGTGGTGCTGCTGGCCTCGGTGCTGATCGGCGTGGGCCTGTGGCTGCTGCTGGCGCGCACGCGCATCGGCATGATGATCCGCGCCGGCGTCGACGACCGCGGCATGCTGGCCGCCTCGGGCGTCAACGTGCAGCTGGTGTTCGCGCTGACCTTCGCGATCGGCGCCGGCCTCGCGGGGCTGGCCGGCGTGGTCGGCGGCACGGCCCTGTCGATCTCGCCGGGCGAGGACACGCGTTACCTGCTGGCCTCGCTGGTGGTGGTGATCGTCGGCGGCATGGGCAGCGTGGTCGGTGCCGCCATCGGCGCGCTGCTGATCGGGCTGGCCGAGCAGTTCGGCCTGGCCTATGCGCCGACCTACAGCGTGGTCTTCACCTTCGTGATCATGGTGGTCGCGCTGGCCTTCAAGCCGCGCGGGCTGATGGGGAAAGCCGCATGAGCGCGGCACAGTGGCGCCGTGCCATGAAGTCGGGCGGGTCGATGCCCGCGCAGGAGGCGCGCGTCACCGCGTTGCCGCGCGCGGTCGCATCGCCATCGCAACCCGCCGAGCCGCCGCCGGCCCATGGCGAGCTGCCGCGCTGGCTGGGCAGGCTGCTGCGCCCCGTGCGCTGGCGCCATCTGGTCGTGGCGCTGCTGGTGCTGGTCTATCCCTTCGTCGCCTCGCCCTTCTTCACCTTCCAGATCGGCGCCCAGTCGCTCGCGCTCGGCCTGATCGCGCTGTCGCTGACCTTCCTCGGCGGCTATGGCGGCATGGTCTCGCTCGCGCAGATGACGGTGGCGGGCTTCGCGGCCTACGTGGTCGCGATCGTGGGCAGCAGCAGCAACACGGCGATCAGCCTGGGCTGGCCCTGGTGGCTCGCGGTGCTGGTGGCACTGGCGCTGGCCACGCTGTTCTCGGCCGCGGTGGGCTGGCTCTCGGTACGCACCGAGGGCATCTACACCATCATGATCACGCTGGCCGTGGGCGTGGCCTTCTTCTACCTCGCGCAGCAGAACTACACGCTGTTCAACGGCTTCCAGGGCTTCAGCAAGCTGGCCGCGCCCACCGTGTTCGGGCTCGACCTGCGCGAGCCCGTGCCCTTCTACCTGCTCACGCTGGGCTGCTCGGTGGCGGGCTACTTCTTCATCAAGCACCTGATCCGCGCGCCCTTCGGCGTGGCGCTGCAGGGCATCCGCGACAACCCGCGCCGCATGCAGGCGCTGGGCTTCGACGTCACGGCGCACCGGGTCGCGGCCTACGCGGTGTCGGGCTTCCTGGCCGCGGTCGGCGGCGTGCTGCTGGTCTGGTACAACGGCCGCATCTCGCCCGGCACGCTCGGCATCGGCGCGATGATCAACATCCTCATCATCGCCGTGCTCGGCGGCATGAAGCACCCCATCGGTGCCTTCATCGGCGCGATCGTCTTCGTGCTGCTGCAGAACTTCGCCATCGACCTGGTCGACCGCGAACGCTTCAATCTCGTGATCGGCGGGGTCTTCCTCGCGATCGTCCTCTTTTCCCCCGACGGACTGCTGGGCCTGTGGCATCGCTTGCGCACGCGCCTGGGCGCACCTTTCCCCACCCGTGGCTCAGGCCGCATTCACCAGCGATAAGAAGGAGCGAGACATGAAGAGAGTCGAGAAGGTGTTCGGACGCAGCATCGTCGCCGCCGCGGCATTGTTTGCGATGGCCGGGGCCGCGGGCCTCGCGCAGGCGCAGGAAACCCTCAAGATCGGCCTGCTGGCCTCGCTCGAGGGACCGTTCGCGGCGCCGGGCCAGGACGGCATGCGCGGCGCCGACCTCGCGCTGAAGGAGAAGAAGGGCATGGCCGGCGGCAAGAAGATCGAGTTCGTGAAGGTCTCGTCGGACGCCACGCCCGACAAGGCCGTGAACTCGACGCGCAAGGCGGTCGAGCAGGACAAGGTGCAGATCATGATCGGCCCGCTGTCGGGCGACGAGGGCATCGCGGTCAAGAACTACGCGAAGACGCAGCCCAACGTCACCTTCATCAACGGCTCGGCCGGCGCGCAGGCCGCGACGCTGCAGGACCCGGCGCCCAACTTCTACCGCTTCAACACCGAGGGCGCGCAGTGGATGGTGGGCCTGGGCGAGCATGCGCTGTCCAAGGGCTACAAGCGCACCTTCCTGATCGCCGAGGACTACGGCTTCCCCTACTCGCAGGTGCAGGGCTTCATGGCCAGCTACTGCGCCAAGGGCGGCAAGGTGGTCGACAAGGCCTGGGTGCCGCTGGGCACCAAGGACTACGCCTCGGTGATCGCGAAGATCCCGAAGAACGTCGATGCGCTGGTGGTGGTGCTCGGCGGCTCCGACGCGGTGAACTTCCTGACCCAGTACGAGCAGGCCGGCGGCGACAAGCCGATGATCGGCGGCTCGATCACGGTCGACCAGACGGTGCTGAACTTCAAGGGCAAGCGCCGCGAATCGCTGCTGGGCACGGCCTCGGCGGGCCCGATGGCCGACTCGATCGACACGCCCGAGTGGAAGAAGTTCGTGGCCGACTACAAGGCCAGCTTCAAGGACGGCTTCCCGAGCCCGTCGCTGTTCGCCTACCTCTACTACATCAACACCAAGGCCACGCTCGATGCGCTCGACGCGGTCAAGGGCGACCTGTCGAACAACCAGAAGGCCTACCGCGAGGCGCTGCAGAAGACCAACTTCAAGGGCCCGGCCGGCGACGTGAAGATCGATGCCAACCGCAACGGCGTGGGCACGACCTACATCACCGAAGTGAGCAAGGCGCCCGACGGCTCGTTCTACAACAAGGTCGTGAAGTCGGTGCCGAACATCTCGCAGACGCTGGGGCTGTCGGAGGCCGAGTTCAAGAAGATGGGGATGGGCACGCGCGACGTGCCGGACTGCCGGACCTGAGGCCGGCGACCACCGTCGTACGAACGCGCGGGGTCCGCCCCGCGCGCCCACCCCACTTCGAGACATCCAGGATGGCCACGATCACCACGCTGCGACCGCCCGCTTCGCGCACGCCCCAACCCGCGCACGGCGGGAGCACGCAGCTCCTGTCGGGCGACGCATTGCGCCTGGACGGCGTGACGCGCGCCTTCGGTGCGCTGCGCGCGATCGACGGCGTCTCGCTCGCGGTCACGGCGGGCCAGAAGTACGCCATCCTCGGATCGAACGGCGCCGGCAAGACCACGCTGTTCAACGCCATCACGGGCGACTTCCCGCCGACCGCGGGACGCATCCATTTCTTCGGCGAGGACATCACCGACCTGCCGCCGCAGGACCGCATCCGCAAGGGCCTGCGGCGCACCTACCAGTCCTCGCTGCTGTTTCGCGACCTCTCGGTGCGCGACAACCTGTTCCTCGCGGTGCGCGGCGTGGCCAGCGGCCGCTTCAGCTTCCGCCGGCCCGGCGCCGGCCACGCCAGCACGCGCGCGACCGAGGACCTGCTCGAGCGCGCGCGCCTGTCGCACATCGCCGACGAGAAGGTCGCGAACCTCGCGCACGGCCAGCAGCGCCAGCTCGAGATCGGCATGGCGCTGGCCGGCGCGCCGCGGCTGATCCTGTTCGACGAGCCCGCGGCCGGCCTCTCGCCGGCCGAGCGGCGCGAGCTGGTGGCGCTGTTGACCTCGCTGCCCGCGCACATGAGCTTCGTGCTGATCGAGCACGACCTGGACATCGCGCTGCGCGTGGTCGACCGCGTGACGGTGATGCACAACGGCCGCGTGCTGCGCACCGGCAGCCCGGCCGAGATCGAGGGCGATGCGCAGGTGCAGGCGATCTACATGGGGAGCAAGCACTGATGGCCTGGTTCGGCGGCGGCGATCGCGACACGGCGGCCGGCCGGTCCACCGCGCTGGTGGTCGAGGGCCTCGACGTCTACTACGGCCGCGCCCATGCGCTGCAGGGCGTGAGCCTGTCGCTGGAGCGCGGCGTGCTCGGCATCGTCGGGCGCAACGGCATGGGCAAGACCACGCTGTGCAACGCGCTCACCGGCCTGGTGCCGGCGCGCGGCAGCGTGCGCTTCGGCGGCGAGGAGATCCTGGGCCTGGCGCCCAACGAGATCACGCGCCGCGGCATCGCCTACGTGCCGCAGGGCCGGCGCGTGTGGCCCTCGCTCTCGGTCGACGAGACGCTGCGGCTGGTGGCCAGCCGCCGGCGCGAGGTCGACCGCGTCTATGCGATGTTCCCGCGGCTGGCCGAGCGGCGCGGCAATGGCGGCGCCCAGCTCTCGGGCGGCGAGCAGCAGATGCTCGCGATCGGCCGCGCGCTGCTGCTGAACCCCAAGCTGCTGGTGATGGACGAACCGACCGAGGGCCTGGCGCCGGTCATCGTCGACCAGGTGGCGCAGGCGCTGCGCGACCTCGCGGCCGAGGGCCGCATCGCGGTGCTGCTGATCGAGCAGAACCTCGGCGTGGCGATCTCGGTGGCCGACCGCATCGGGCTGATGGTCAACGGCCGCATCGCGCGCGAGATGCCGGCGGCCGAACTCGCGGCCGACCGCGAGCTGCAGGAGAAGCTTTTGGGCGTGCGCTCGGGCGGCCATGGCGACGAGGCCGAGGCGGAGCAGCCGGCACCGCGCATGGGCGAGGACGACGGCCGCGACAACGCGCCGCGCGTCTACACCGTGCGCCGCGCCCATGGCGACGGCGCACCCTCGCTCGACGACCTCGCGCCGGCCAGCGTGCGCGGCTTCACGCGCTGGAATGCCGGCGGCACGGCCGCGCCCGCGGCCGACATCCCGCGCCTGATCGCACCGCCCGAGCCCGCGCCCGAACCGGCGCAGCCCGCGGCCGCCTCGGGCCAGGTGTTCGACTTCCCGGTGGCCGCGAGCAGCGTGCGCGCGGCCTACGTGGCCGGCACCTTCGACACCAAGAGCCGCGAGCTTTTCTTCCTGCGCCAATGCATCGAACGGCTGGGCCTGCGCGTGGTCACGGTCGACCTCTCGACCTCGGGCAAACCCTCGACCGCGAGCGTGCATCCGCGCGAGGTGGCGCGCCACCATCCCAAGGGCGAGTCGGCGGTGTTCAGCGGCGACCGCGGCAGCGCCACCGCCGCCATGGGCCTGGCCTTCGAGGCCTTCCTGCGCACGCGGCGCGACCTCGGCGGCCTGATCTCGGCCGGCGGCTCGGGCGGCACCTCGATGGCGACGCAGGGCATGCGCGCGCTGCCGATCGGCGTGCCCAAGCTCATGGTCTCGACCATGGCCAGCGGCGACACCCGGCCCTACGTGGGCCCGAGCGACATCTGCATGATGTATTCGGTCACCGACGTGCAGGGCATCAACCGCATCGGCGAGAGCGTGCTGTCGAACGCGGCCAATGCGCTGGCCGGCATGGTGGCGCATCCGGCGTCCGTGTCGGCCGTGACCCGGCCCGCCATTGGCCTCACGATGTTCGGCGTGACCACGCCCTGCGTGCAGGCCGTGACGCGGCGGCTCGAGGACGACTGGGACTGCCTGGTGTTCCATGCCACCGGCGTGGGCGGCCAGTCGATGGAGAAGCTCGCGGACTCGGGCCTGCTCGCGGGCGCGATCGACGTGTCGACCACCGAGGTGGCCGACGAGATCGCGGGCGGCGTGCTGTCGGCCGGGCCCGACCGGCTCGACGTGTTCGCACGCCACGCCCTGCCCTACGTGGGCTCCTGCGGCGCGCTCGACATGGTGAATTTCGGCGCCTGGGACACCGTGCCCGAGCGCTTCCGGGCACGCAATCTCTACCGCCACAACACGACGGTGACCTTGATGCGCACCACGGCCGACGAATGCCGTGCCATCGGCGAGTTCATCGCCGCCAAGCTCAACGCCATGCGCGGGCCGGTGCGCTTCCTCATCCCCGAGGGCGGCGTCTCGGCCATCGACCGGCCGGGCCAGCCCTTCCACGACCCCGAGGCCGACCGCGCGCTGTTCGCCGCGCTCGAGGCCGGCTTCCGGCCGGGACCGAACCGCCAGCTCAAGCGGCTGCCGCTGCACATCAACGACGAGGCCTTCGCCGATGCGCTGGTCGAGGCCTGGCGCGAGGTCTCGCGGGCCGCACCCGGCGCGCGCCGGGCATGAGCCAGGAACAACCCAGGAGGAGCCCATCACCATGACCCGCATCTCACGCACCGCGCTGCTGGAGCGCTTCCGCGCCAAGATCGCCTCGGGCCGGCCGCTGATCGGCGGCGGCGCCGGTACCGGCCTGTCGGCCAAGTGCGAGGAAGCCGGCGGCATCGACCTGATCGTGATCTACAACTCGGGCCGCTACCGCATGGCCGGGCGCGGCTCGCTCGCGGGGCTGATGGCCTACGGCAATGCCAACGAGATCGTCTGCGAGATGGCGCGCGAGGTGCTGCCGGTGGTGAAGCACACGCCGGTGCTCGCGGGCGTGAACGGCACCGACCCGTTCATGATCCCCGACGAGTTCCTGCACCGGCTGATCGCGCTCGGCTTCTCGGGCATCCAGAACTTTCCGACCGTGGGCCTGATCGACGGCACCTTCCGCGCCAACCTCGAGGAGACCGGCATGGGCTACGGCCTCGAGGTCGAGCTCGTGGCGCGAGCGCGCGCCCTCGACCTGCTGACCACGCCCTATGTCTTCAGCGAGGCCGATGCGCGCGCCATGGCTGGTGCGGGCGCCGACATCGTGGTCTGCCACCTGGGCCTGACCACGGGCGGTGCGATCGGCGCCGAGACGTCGCTGAAGCTCGACGACTGCGTGCCGCTGATCAACCGCTGGGCCGCGGCCGCGCAGGAAGTGAACCCCGGGGTGATCGTGCTCTTTCACGGCGGCCCCATCGCCACGCCGGAGGATGCGCAGTACGTGCTCGCGCGCTGCCCCGCCTGCGACGGCTTCTATGGCGCCAGCTCGATGGAGCGCCTGCCCGCGGAGGTGGCGCTGACCGAGACCACGCGCCGCTTCGTTCAGATCACGCGATAAACCAGGAGACGACATCCATGTCAGGTTCTCAATTCGGAAGTTTCATCCTCGGGCTGCTGGTGGTGGCGATCGCGGTCGCGATCGTCGTCCTGCTGCTGCACTGGCTCTACCTGCGCAGTTCCAAGGAACGCGCCTTCGTGCGCACCGGCCTCGGCGGCCAGAAGGTGGTGCTCGACGGCGGCGCCTTCGTGCTGCCGATCGTGCACGACGTGATCCCGGTCAACATGAACACGCTGCGGCTGGAGGTCAGCCGCGGGCGCGACAAGGCGCTGATCACCAAGGACCGCATGCGCGTGGACGTGATCGCCGAGTTCTACGTGCGCGTGGCGGCGAAGGCCGAGTCGGTGGCGGTGGCCGCGCAGACGCTGGGCCTGCGCACCATGGAACCCGAGCAGCTCAAGGAGCTGGTCGAGGGCAAGTTCGTCGACGCGCTGCGCACCGCCGCGGCCGAGATGACGATGGAGGAGCTGCACGAGAAGCGCGGCGCCTACGTCAAGCGGGTGCGCGAGGCAGTGGCCGAGGACCTGACCAACAACGGCCTCGAGCTCGAGGCCGCCTCGCTCACGCAGCTCGACCAGACCGGCATGGAGTTCTTCAACCCGAGCAATGCCTTCGACGCGGAAGGCCTGACGCGGCTGACCGAGCAGATCGAGCACCGCAAGAAGCAGCGCAACGACGTCGAGCAGGACACGCTGATCGCGATCCGCAACAAGAACCTCGAGGCCGAGAAGCTGTCGCTGGAGATCGACCGCGAGAGCGAGCATGCGCGGCTGACGCAGCAGCGCGAGGTCGAGATGGCGCGCTCGCGCCAGCGCGCCGAGGTGGCGATCGAGCGCGCGCAGCGCGAGCAGCATGCCGAGAGCGCGCAGATCGCGGCGCGCCAGAGCATCGATGCGGCGCGCATCCGCTCCGAGCAGACCCTCGAGGAGGAGCGCATCGGCAAGGAGCGCGCGATCCAGAGCGCCGAGCTCGAGCGCCGCACCTCGCTCGAGCTGGCCGAGCAGCAGCGCTCGATCGCCGTGGCGCGCGAGAGCAAGGCGCAGAGCGAGGCCCAGGCCGAAGCCGAGGCCGCGCGCGCCCAGGCCGTGACGGCCGAGGAGAAGGTGTTCACGGCACGCGAGGTCGAGAGCGCCGAGCGCAAGAAGACCATCGAGTTGATCGCGGCCGCGCTGATCGCCGAGCGCGAGGCGCTGCGGCTGACCTCCGCGGCGCAGGCCGAGCACGACGCGAGCGCGCACCGCGGCGCCGCGCTGCGCGCCCAGGCCGAGGCCGATGCCGACGCCGAGAAGATCCGCGCCGATGCCACGCGCGTGCGCGCCGAGATCGAGGCCGAGGCCGCGCGCTGGATGAACGAGGCGCACAACATGCTCACGCCCGAGGCGCGCATGTCTGCCCTGCGCATGCGGCTGGTGGAGAAGGCCGAGGGCATCATCCGCGAGTCGGTGCGGCCGATGGAGCGCATCGAGGGCATCAAGATCCTGCAGGTCGACGGCTTCGGTGGCTCCTCGGGCGGGGCGCGCAATGCCGAGGGCGGCGGCAACTTCGCCGACGGGCTGGTCAATTCGGCGCTGCGTTTCCGTGCCCAGGCACCGCTGGTCGACCAGCTGCTGCGCGAGATCGGCATCGAGGGCGGCGACATCCAGAAGCTGGTCAACGAGAGCAGCGGCGCGCGTGCCGCGCTGGGCGCCGGCACGCCCAAGGAATAAGGCATGGTGAACGTCTACGTCTCGAGCGTGATCGACGCGAGCGCCGACAACGTGTGGGCGCGCGTGCGCGACTTCAACGGCCTGCCGCAGTGGCATCCGCTGATCGCCGACAGCCGGATCGAGAACAACCAGCCGGCCGACCGCGTGGGCTGCATCCGCCATTTCCACCTGCGCGACGGCGGCATGATCCGCGAACGGCTGCTCGCGCTCTCGGACTACGACTACAGCTGCAGCTACGAGATCCTCGAGAGCCCGATGGGCGTGAGCCACTACACGGCGACGCTCAAGCTCACGCCGGTGACCGACGGCGGGCGCTGCTTCGCCGAATGGAGCGCCGAGTTCGACTGCGAGGAACACCGCGAGCGCGAGCTGGCCGACTCGATCGGCGAGGGCGTGTTCCAGGGCGGCTTCGATGCGCTGAAGCGGCACTTCGGAGGACGCTGATGCTGCAGCGGGTCGTGCGCTCCACCGTCATCGACGCGCCGATCGAGCGCGTGTGGGCGGTGCTGCGCGACTTCAACAGCCATGCCGACTGGCACGAGGTGGTGGAGGCCAGCCGCATCGAGGGCGACGAGCGCGGCGACCAGGTGGGCTGCGTGCGCAGCTTCACGCTGCGCGACGGCAACCGCATCCGCGAGCAGCTGCTGAGCCTGTCGGACAGCGAACACAAAAGCACCTACTGCATCGTCGAGGCCACCCTGCCGCTGCAGCGCTACGTGGCCACCGTCACCCTGAAGCCCGTGACCGACGGCAACCGCACCTTCTGGCATTGGGAATCGACCTTCGCCACGCCGCCGGGCCGCGAGCGCGAGCTGCGCGACACGGTGGCGCGCGGCGTCTACGAGGCGGGGTTCGAGAACCTGCGGCGCTACCTCGAGCGCGGGGCGCCCACGTCTTCCGCGGGCATCGCCGCATCGGCCGCGCTCGCGCTGCCGCGGCGCAGCGTGGGCCTCGAAGCCTATGGCGGCCCCGAGGTCCTGCGGCCGCGCGACGACGAAGCGGCAGCGCCCGCCGAGGGCGAGGTGCGCATCCGCCAGCGTGCGATCGGCGTGAACTTCCTCGACGTCTACCTGCGCCGCGGCTGGATGCCGTCGATGCTGCCGGTGTCGGAGGGCGCGCCCGGCGTGCCCGGCATGGAGGCGGCCGGCAGCGTGATCGATGTCGGCCCCGGCGTCAGCGGCCTCTTTCCCGGCGATCGCGTGGCCTACCTCGGGCCCGTGCCCGGCGCCTACCGCAGCGTGCGCTCGGTGCCCGCGGACTGGGTGGTGCGGCTGCCCGCGGCCGTCGAGGACGACGAGGCCGCGGCGCTGCTGCTCAAGGGCCTCACGGCCGACTACCTGCTGCGCGACCTCGGCCGCGTGCAGCGCGGCACGCGCATCCTCGTGCATGCCGCGGCCGGCGGTGTCGGCCTGCTGCTGTGTTCGTGGGCGCGCAGCCTCGGCGCGGTGGTGGTGGGCACCGTCTCGAGCGAGGAGAAGGCGCGCATCGCGCGCGACCATGGCTGCGAGCACGTGATCGTCACGCGCGACTACCGCTTCGCCGATGCGGTGCAGCGCGCCTGCGGCGGCGTCGACGTGCTGGTCGACGGCCTCGGCGAGGCCGCGCGTGCCGAGAACCATGCGGCGCTCGCGCGCCGCGGCCACTGGATCAGCCTCGGCCAGGCCAGCGGCGTGCTGGCCGCGCTGCCGCCCGACCTGCTGATCGCCAAGTCGCTGAGCTTCTCGCGGCCCGTGGTGTTCGACTATGTCGCCACGCCCGCGCAGCTGGCCGAGCGCGCGCAGCGCCTGTGGGATGCGCTCGCCAGCGGCGCCATCCGCAAACCGCCGATCGAACGCTTCGCGCTCGATGCCGCGGCGCGCGCCCATGAACGCCTCGAATCGCGCGCCAGCATCGGCGCCTTGGTTCTGCTGGCCTAGGGCCTGTTAACACTATGCAAGGAGAACGCCCGTGATCGTCGGCATGAACCACTTCACCGTCACCGCGGAAGACGAGCGCCAGACGCTGGACTTCTACACCGGCCTGCTCGGCCTGCGCGTGGGCCACCGGCCCGACCTCGGCTTTCCGGGCGCCTGGCTCTACGGCAGCGGGCCCCAGGCCGTGCTGCACCTGTACTTCGGCCGCCCCGTGCCCGCGCAGCGCACCGGCGTGATCGACCACATGGCCTTCACGGCGCAGGACCTGCGCGCGGTGAAGGCGCGCTTCGACGCGGCGGGCGTGAAGTACGAGTTGCGGCAGCAGGCGGGCGCGGGGACCTGGCAGCTGTTCTGCCACGATCCGAATGGGGCGAAGGTGGAGCTGGATTTCGATCCGGCGGAGACGCTCTAGGCGATCAGCACAGCAGGCCCTTGCAGCCGCGGGCGGTCATGAAGACCGTGTACGGCCGTCCCCCGGGATCGCTGAATACCCGATAGGGCTTGGCGCCGGTCTCGCCTTCCTGGTTGAACAGCGCGACCGCCTTCACGGCCGACTCGATCGCGGTCGGCGCCTCGAAGGACGAGGTGTCCACGATGCGGTAGCTGAAGGTGCTGCGCTGGGTTTCGTCCCGGACGAACAGGTTCTTCGGCTCGCCCGACGAAGAGAGTCCCGTGACGAACTTCGCGCCCTTGGCGCCCTGCGCGTTCAGCTGCTCCACGTTCTCGCGATGGCTGGCCTCCGCGCGCGTGGGCACCAGCTCGAAGACGCAGCGCGCCGAGGTGGGCACTTCGCGCCCCAGCACCAGCTTGCCATCCGGGTAGATGGAATCGAACGCGCAATAGCCCTGCTGTCCCAGCTTGTTGAACGTGGCCAGGAGATTCGACGGGATACCGTCCAGCCCCGACACGATGCCGGTATCGACGAATTCGTAGGTCGTGCTGCTGTCGGTGGCCTTGCTCAGGATCGCGTTGAACTCCGTCTCGATGAACTGGTCGCCCGTGATCCGATAGCCCTCGGCGCCCTGCGACTGCATACTGGCCAGGGTCCTGGCCTCGTTCATGGGCCGGATCCGATGCTCGTAGCCGGCCGCGTTGCCCTTCTTCTGATAGAGAGCTCTCTGCTCGCCCTTGACCAGGTCATGGATGCCGAAGGAAAGGTAGACCAGGAAGCCGCTCATCCGGGTGCTGTGCAGCTCCGCCAGCAGGGCCTTCGGATCGCTGATGTCCTGCGCGCCCAGTTGGTAGGTGTAGGGCGTGATCGCCATCGGATCGGCCTCGGGCTCCGGCGCCGGTTCCGGCACTGCGGCCGGCGGCGCCACGGCCGCGGGCGGCGCGATCATCGGAAACCCGCCACCACCCCCACCGCCGCCACAGGCGGTCAGCAGCATCGCCACTCCGAGCCAAGCCGGAGGAGCGCATCGTCTCCCTGCCATCACGAACTCCCTCTTTGTATGAGTCCGGACATCCTACGGATGTTTGTGACGGCCTCATGGCAGTGATGCGGGTGGGGCGGGCGGGCACTGCCCGCCTTCCCCCTGTGCCTGGAGGTTGATCGTTCTCAGCGAGTTACCGCGCCTTGGCATGGGCCATGCCATCGGTCCAGATGCTTCGCATCTGCGCCAGCAGGTCCTTCGGAATCCGCGGGTCGCGGGTCGCCAGGTCCAGCGTCTTGCCCATTCCCTCGCCAATTCGCGCGAGCACGCGTTCCGGCTTCGCGACCCCGCAGACCTTGCTGCCGAATATCCGCAGTTCCTCGGTCGTCGGATAGGCCTTGGTGCCGCCCTTGCCGGCGAAGAGCTTGAGCGCCAGCGTGCGGTCCTCGAGCTCGGGTCCGCCTTCGTAGCGCGTGTACCGGTAGAGCGCGGTCGTCACCACGTCGAACATCGGTGCGAGGCGGCAGTCGGCGGCCGAGGTATAGAGCAGGCCGTAGTTCTTGAGGTGGCCGTCGCCGTTGCGCACCATGACGCTGAACGCGACCTGCTCGAAGAAGCGCTCGAGGTTCTCGCTCGGCAGCTGGAGGTATTGCATCAGCTCGGCGATGCGCTGGTAGCTCCCGTGGTACTTCCGATCGGACTGGATGTCGCGCACGCGAAGGCCCATCAGCGCCGCGATGTCCTCGAAGGCGATGCGGGAGCCGTCGGCCGCGATGTCGAAGCGGTCGACCAGCAGCAGCTGTCCGTCGTCCGAGAGGTCGAAGGTGGGTGTCTCGATGCCCGCGTGGCCGGCCGCCGTCAGGCACAGGAATTCGTTGGCCGACAGCCCGGGGTAGGACGGCGCGGCCGCCTTCACGATGATGGTGGGCACCGGAACGCTGATCCGGTCGGGCACCATGATCTTCGGCTGCATGCCGCCGATGCCTGCGCCGGTGCTCAGGTAGGCCCGCACCAGTTCGTCGAACACCTCGGGCGTGTAGCGGGTGGCCAGCAGGGTCTGGCGGTCGATGAGCCGGGGCGCGGCGAGCGCCGGCGCCCCGGGCAGCCGGAAGCCCAGTCGGCCGATGCCGTTCGACCCCACCACCGCGAGCAGGTGCATCGGGGTCAGCTCCTGCTTCGGAAACATCGCGCGCAGCCGCAGGTACAGATCGCCCTCGGGCAGGTTCTGGTCCATCACCGCGAAGAGATTGCCGTCCTGGTAGGTCGGCCGGGTCGGCGGCATGAGCAACGCGACCGAGGGCTGCTCCGCGCGACTGTCCAGGTACCGGAACTCGTAGATCGAATGCTTGAGCAGTTGGCCGGCCGGCGCGCCGGCGATCTCGACCTCGAGCTGCCTGATCTTGTCAGGAAGCATCGTCGTCGTCCTCGTCCTGCCCGAAGCGCTGTGTGACTTCCTCCAGCGTGGGCATGCCCAGGCGCTCCAGGCGGATCGTGAGATCCATGGCGCGCAGGATGTCCAGCAGCGACGCGACGGTGATGTCCTCCCCGCGCTCCAGCCGGTAGAGCACGTTGCGCGCGCGGCCGGAGCGCGCGGCGATGTCGGTCGCCTTCAGGCGGCCTTCCTTGCGCGCACGTTGAATGGCTTGGCCGAGCTCGATAGGTAGCCGGATTTTGTCCTGCATGCGCCACATTTTGAGGAGAAAACTCCTAAATGTCCATCAAACAGGACACAAAAAGAGGCTAACGTTAAGGAGCCTCCCCCGCCCCCTTCACCCCCAACGCCTGCGACAGCCGCGCGCAAGCCGCGACCACCTGCCGCCCCAGCGCCTCCACATGCCCCTCGCCGATGCGTGCGGCCGGGCCGAAGATGCCGATCGATCCCGCGACGCCGCGGCCGTTGTAGAACGGCGCGGCCACGGCCACGGCGCCTTCGATCAGTTCGTCGCGGCTCACGGCATAGCCGCGCTCGCGCGTGCGTTCGAGTTCGGCGCGCAGTTTCTTGAGGTCGATCTTCAGGTCCTTGGTGTAGTGCGCGAGGCCCTCGTCGGCCGCGGGCATGAAGGCCAGGATCGCGCGGCCGCTGGCGCCGCGCGCGATGCGCTCGGTGTAGCCGACGCCGCGCTTGAAGTTCAGCGGCTGCGGGCTCGGCATCTCGGCCAGGCACAGGCGCATCTCGCCCTGCGCCACGAACATCGCGACGGTCTCGCGGGTCTCGCTCCACAGCCCGCGCATGATCGATTCGGCCAGCGCCGACAGGTCCAGCGTCTCGGTCCACACGTGCGACAACCGCGCCACCGAGGGCCCGAGCCGGAAGCGCTGCGGGTCGCCGACCGAGACGATGAAGCCCTTGGTCTCTAGCGTGTAGAGGATGCGGTAGAGCGTGGGCCGGCTCAGGTCCACGCGCTGCAGCAGCTCGCCGGCGGTGAGCTCGGCGTCGTCCTTGGTGAACGCCAGAAGGATGTCGAGGGCGCGGTTGACCGCGCGCACGTTCTCCGAGTTCTTCTCCTTCGGCTCCATGGCCCCTCCTGTGTTGTCGCTTTGCATCGCGGCATTTTCGCTTCCCGTCCGATCCCCTCCCCGCGCCGCACGGCCGCGCCGGCGCGGCCCGATTGCGCGATCGAATCTTGTCCGTATAATGAGCGCACAGTCCATACAACGGACAATCAACCATCAAAAAAGCGATTGGAGACACGATGAACCCCGCCACCCCTTCCCGCCTCCGCGGCCGCTCGTTGCTGGCGGCCGCCTCCCTCTTTCTTGCAGCCCTGGCCGCACCCGCGCAGGCCGCCTACCCCGACAAGCCGGTGCGCGTGGTGGTCGGCTTCGCGCCCGGCGGCACCAACGACATCCTGGCCCGGCTGATCTCGGTCAAGCTCTCGGAGCGGCTCAAGCAGTCCTTCGTGGTCGACAACCGCGCGGGTGCCAACTCGATCATTGCGGCCGAGCTGGTGGCCAAGGCGCCGGCCGACGGCTACACGCTGTTCGTGGCCTCGTCGGGCGCGATGACGGTGAACCCGGCGGTCTACGGCAAGCTGCCCTACGACCCGGTCAAGGATTTCCAGCCGGTGGCGCTGCTGGGCTCGTTCCCGCTGGTGGTGACGACCAACGCCGCGTCGAGCGCCAAGACCATGGCCGAGCTCAAGGCGCTCGCGGCCAAGGCGCCGGCCGGCGGCCTCAACCACGGTGTGGCCTCGTCCTCGTTCCAGCTCGCGGCCGAGCTCTACACGAGCGAGGGCGGCGCGAAGTTCACGCACGTCAACTACAAGGGCACCGGGCCGGTCATCACCGCACTGCTGGGCAACGAGGTCGATCTCGGCTTCCTCGACATCGCGGCGGTGCTGCCGCAGATCCAGGCCGGCCGCCTCAAGGCCGTGGCCGTGACGACGGCGAAGCGCTCGAGCGTGCTGCCGCAGGTGCCGACCATCGCCGAGTCGGGCACGCCCGGCTACGACGTGCCGATCTGGACCGGCCTGGTGGCGCCCGCCGGCACGCCGGCCGAGGTGGCGGACCGCATCCGCGCCGCGCTCAAGGAAGTGCTGGCCGAGCCCGACACCGTGAAGAGGCTGCAGGCCCTCGGCATGGAGCCGGGCCATGTGGACAGCGCGGCCTTCGGCAGGCAGATCGCCGCCGACATCGCGCGCTGGACCGCGCTCGCGAAGAACGCCAACCTCAAGGTCGACTGACCGGCGCACCGAAGGAACCACCGATGAGCGCCAGCGTCGCGATCACCCTGCTCTTCGCCGATGGCGGCACGCGCCGCGTCGACGCGCGTCCCGGCGACACCGTCGTTGCCGCGGCCGCCGAAGCCGGTCTCAACCTGCTGACCGACTGCAGCAACGGCCAGTGCGGCACCTGCACCGCGCAGCTGGTCTGCGGCAGCGTCGAACTCGGCGACTACGACCGCGCGGTGCTGCCCGATGCCGATCGCGCGGACGGCGCCACCTTGTGCTGCGTCTCGCGCGTCACGGCGGAAGACTGCGTGATCGAACTGCCCTACGACCTCTCCGAGGCCACGGCCGAGGAGCCGCCGCCGATCGAAGGCACGGTCAGCGCGCTCGAGCGCGTGGCGCTGGAGACGATGCGGCTCGAGGTCCGCGTCGATGCGCCCGTGACTTTCCAGCCCGGCCAGTACGTGCGCCTGCGCGCCGCGGGCAGCGAGGCCTGGCGCTCCTACTCGATGGCCAATGCCTCGGGCGACAGCACGCTGGTGTTCTACGTGCGGCTGGTCGACGGCGGCGCCTTCTCGAGCTGGCTCGCGCAGTCGGCCGCGGTCGGCGCCACGCTCGAACTCAGCGAGCCGCGCGGCAGCTTCTTCCTGCGCCAGGAACCGCGGCCACGCCTGTTCGTGGCCGGCGGCACCGGGCTCGCGCCCTTCCTCTCGATGCTCGAGGCGATCGCCGCGCGCGAAGGCGCGTCGATGCAGCCGACCACGCTGCTGCTCGGCGTGCGCACCGGCGCCCACCTGTTCGCGCTCGAGCGGATCGAACAGCTCAAGCAACGGCTGCCGGCGCTCGAGGTGCGCCTGGCCGCCGAGGCCGAGCCCGGCGACGCCTGCCATGGCGGCTATGCCACCGACCTGATCGGCACGCTCGCGCTCGATCCCGCCACGCGCATCTACCTGTGCGGCCCGCCGCCGATGGTCGAGGCCGGCCGCAGCGCGGCAGCCTCGGCCGGCCTGGCCCGCGCCGACATGCTTTGCGAACGCTTCAACTGAAGCGCCACTTTCCGATTCCCCACCCGACGCACACGACGACAAGGACGCAACGAATGACGACGACGACACCGATGGTCTATCACCGGATGGTCGACCTCAAGCAGGGCACGATCAGCCGCGAGATCTTCTCGAGCAAGGACGTGTACGAGGAAGAGCTCGAGAAGGTGTTCACGCGCGCCTGGCTCTTCGTGGGCCACGAGAGCCAGATCCCCAAGCCCGGCGACTACTTCACCTCGCGCATGGGCGCGGAGTCGGTGATCCTCACGCGCGACAAGAAGAACAAGGTGCACGTGTTCCTCAACTCCTGCCGCCACCGCGGCATGAAGGTGTGCCAGTACGACCACGGCAACACGCAGCTCTTCACCTGCCCCTATCACAGCTGGAGCTACACCACCGAGGGCAAGCTGTTCGGCGTGCCGCAGTTCAAGGCCATCTACGACGGCTGCCTCGAGAAGGAGAACTGGTCGCTGATCGAGGTCGCGCAGCTCGCGATCTACAAGGGCACGGTGTGGGCCACCTGGGACAAGGACGCGCCCGACTTCCTCACCTACCTGGGCGATGCGCGCGCGCACCTCGACCTCGCGCTCGACTGCCGCGACGGCCGCGAGGGCGGCTCCGAGGTGCTGGTGGGCGTGCAGAAATGGGTGATCCCCTGCAACTGGAAGTTCGCGGCCGAGAACTTCCTCGGCGACACCTATCACAACGTGAGCCACCGCTCGGTCGACCTGATCGGCATCGGCCCGAGCGCCGAGGTCGGCGTGAAGGGCCGGCGCGACAACGAGCTCGAGTACGCGCAGCACCTGTGGGTGAACTTCCCCGCCGGCCACGGCGTGCACAGCGCGCTGCTGCCGGAAGACACGCCCTTCGTCGACACCTACAAGAACAACCCGGTGATCGCCGAGTACTTCCGCCATTGCCACGAGGAGCGCAAGCGCCGGCTCGGCGCCGAGAAGAACCGGCTGGTGCCCTTCGTCGGCACCATCTATCCGAACACCTCGTTCCACGGCAAGCAGCCGCGCAACCTCTGCGTGTGGCATCCCAACGGGCCGGAGTCGACCGAGGCCTGGCGCTTCTTCCTGGTCGACGCCGACGCGCCGCAGGAGGTGAAGGACTTCCTGCGCACCTACTACATGCGCTACTCGGGCCCGGCCGGCATGACCGAGCAGGACGACATGGAGAACTGGAACTACGCCACCGCCGGCAGCCGCGGCACGATCGCCAAGCGCTACCCCTACAACTACCAGCAGTCGATGGGCAAGGTCACGACCGAGGGCCCGGTGCCCGGCAACGTGAGCCTGCAGGTCAGCGAGGAGAACCCGCGCCAGTTCTACCGCCGCTGGCGCGACTACATGGACGGCGCCGACTGGGACACCCTGCTGGGCCGCCACGACACCGGCGCGGCGAGCTTCGCCGGATGACGGCCGCGGAATCAACAGGCATGGCGCACCAGCCCGTCACCCTCGTCACCGGCGGCACCTTCGGCCTCGGCGAAGCCATCGCGCTCGAACTGGCCCGGCGCGGCCACCGCGTGCTGGCCTTCGGGCTCGCGCAGCCACAGGTCTCGAGCACCGCGCAGGGCCTCGAGGGCGTGCGCGCCGCGGCCGAGGCCGCGGGCCTGGCCGAGCGCATCGAGGTGCTCGAGGCCGATGTGTCCAGCGCCGCGGATGTCGCACGCGTGGTCGAACGCGCGCTGTCGCGCTTCGGCCGCATCGACGGCCTGGTCAACAACGCCGCCATCGGCCCGCTCGGCACGGTGCTCGACACGAGCGAGGAGATGTTCGACCGCATCCTGGCCGTCAACGTGAAGGGCGTGTACCTCGCCTCGCGCGCCGTCATCCCGGCGATGGCCGCGCAGGGCGGCGGCTCGATCGTCAACATCGGCTCGGGTGCCGGCCACGGCAAGCCCAACATGGCGGCCTACGCGGCCAGCAAGGGCGCGGTGCTCGCGCTCACCACCGCGATGGCCTACGACCACTTCCATCAACGCATCCGCGTGAACCTCGCGATTCCCGGTGGCGGCGGCATCGTCTCGGGCATGAGCGTGGGCCGCGTGGGCGGCGACGCCGCGCTGTTCGCGGGCCGCAAGGTCACGGGCACGGTGGCGGGCCGCCCGGCCACCGGGCGCGACCTGGCCAACGCCGTGGCCTTCCTGCTGTCCGACGACGCCGCCACCGTCTCGGGCACGGTGGTCGACGTCGGCTGCTTCGCGAACCAGGGCGGACCGATCCCGCCCGCACCGAATTCCTGACCGAACCTCCCACGAAGGACGCATCGATGACCGAGACCCTCACCGAACCGACCGCCGTCGCCAGCCCGCCGCCGAGGC
Source organism: Variovorax sp. GW821-FHT09B01 (assembly GCF_059418345.1). Lineage (NCBI taxonomy): Bacteria > Pseudomonadati > Pseudomonadota > Betaproteobacteria > Burkholderiales > Comamonadaceae > Variovorax > Variovorax sp. GW821-FHT09B01. Next base: position 1,046,385 of record NZ_JBWKPQ010000001.1, read on the forward strand.
CGCCGCGCGACGCGCGCTACTACGAACTCAAGCGCGAGATCGAGGAGTTCCTCTACGACGAGGCCGAGATGCTCGACCAGCGGCGATTCCGCGAATGGCTGGACACGCTGGCCGAGGACCTCGTGTACTTCATGCCGATGATGTTCAACGTCAAGTTCGGCCAGCACGAGACGCGCGAGAAGACCCGCTACGAGAAGGACATGAGCTGGTTCAACGAGGGCAAGTGGACCCTGACCAAGCGCGCCGAGCAGATCCTCACCGGCGTGCACTGGGCCGAGGAACCGCTGTCGCGGCTGTGCCGCCTCGTCACCAACGTGCAGCTCACCGCGATCGAAGAGAACGCGGCCGGCCAGCAGGAGGTGTCGGTGCTCAGCGGCTTCCTGATCTACCAGAACCGCTGCGAGCACGAGGAGTACTACTTCGCCGGCAAGCGCAGCGACGTGCTGCGGCGCGTGGACGGCCGGTGGCAGCTCGCGCGGCGCGAGATCCGGCTCGGCCAGAACGTGCTGCTGGCCAAGAACCTCACCATGTTCTTCTGAGGTCCGCTCATGCTGAACATCATGCACCTCGAGCCGGGCCGCCGGCTCGAACTGCGCAGCGGCGCCATCGGCGAGATCGTCGAGAACATGGGCGACGGCATCTGGGTGCAGCTGCGCATCCTGAGCGCGCCGCGCGGCGACTTCGCCGCGGGCGACGAAGAGCTGATCCATTGCGAGGACATCAAGGACCTCGCGCCCGACTGACATCGACACGCGACAGGCAGGACCGGGCCATCGAAGCCCGGCCGTCCGCCGACGACATCCAGAACCCACGGAGACAAGCCCCATGAAGATCTTTTCGACGCGCTTCAACGCGCGTGCGCTCGCGAGCGCCGCCCTCGCGCTTTCCGCCCTCGCTGCCACCGCCCAACCATTTCCCTCCAAACCGGTGACGCTGGTCGTTCCCTTCGCGCCCGGCGCCTCGGCCGACGGCATCGCACGCATCGTCGGGCGCGAACTCTCCACCGCGCTGGGCCAGCCCGTGGTGGTCGACAACAAACCCGGCGGCGGCGGCGCCACCGGCCTGATCGGCGTGGCGAAGTCCGCGCCCGACGGCTACACCATCGGCATGGGCGCCACCGGCGCGATCGTGGTCAATCCGAACCTGCCCGATGCCGCGCCGCTCAAGCCGCAGGAGCAGCTCGCGCCGGTCGCGAAGGTGGCCGACATCCCGCTGGTGCTGGTGGCCGGCGCCAAGACCGGGCTGCGCGACCTGCGCGGCTTCATCGAGAAGGCGCGCGCCACGCCCGAGGGCACGAGCTACGGCACCACCGGCCAGTACACCGCGCAACACCTCGCGGGCGAACTGCTGGCCAGCATGGCGAAGCTCAAGCTGGTCGCCGTGCCCTACCGCGGCAGCGGCCCCGCGGTGACCGACCTGCTCGGCGGCCAGTTGCCGGTGGCGGTGGTCGACCTGACCTCGGCCTATCCGCACATCAAGAGCGGCGCGCTGGTGGCGCTCGGCGTGACCAGCGCCGCGCGCAGCGCGGTGGCGCCCGAAATTCCGACCATCGCCGAGGGCGGCGTGCCCGGCTACTCGGCCACCGCGTGGATGGGCCTGTTCGCGCCCGCCAAGGCACCGCCCGAGGCGATCGAGAAGCTCGCGGGCGCGATCCAGGCCGTGGTCGCCAAGCCCGAGGTGCAGTCGCAGATCGTCGGACTCGCGGCCGAACCGCGCTACCTCGGGCCGGCCGGTTTCAAGAGCTTCATCCACGCTGAGTCGGACAAGTGGGCGGGCGTGATCGCCTCCATTCCCGCGCCGCAGAAGTAGCCCCGCCAAGGAGACGCCATGAACCGCCTGAAGAGATTCACGAGCCTGCTCGGTCTTGTCGCACTGGCCGGCGCCAGCACCGCCGCGCCCTGGGCGCCCACCAAGCCGGTGCGCATCATCGTGCCGATCACCGGCAGCACCAACGACACGGTGGCGCGGCTGGTGCAGCCGAAGCTGCAGGAGGCGCTGGGCCAGCCGGTGATCGTCGAAAACCGGCCCGGCGCGGGCGGCAACATCGGCGCCGAGTACGTCGCCAAGTCGCCGCCCGACGGCCACACGCTGCTGGTGGGCTACAACGGGCCGATCGCGATCAACGCCACGCTGTTCCGCAAGATGCCCTTCGATCCGCGCAAGGACCTGGCGCCGATCACGCTGGCCGTGACCTCGCCGCAGTACCTGGTGGTCAATGCCGACCTGCCCGCGAAGACGCCGGCCGAGTTCGTGGCGCTGGCCAAGGCGCGCAAGGGCGGGCTGTCGTATGCCTCGGTGGCGGTGGGCAGCGCCTCGCACCTCACGATGGAAATGCTGAAGTCGGCCGCGCAGGTCGACATCACGCACGTGCCGTACAAGGGCGCGGGACCGGCGCTGGTCGACCTCGTGGCCGGCAACGTGCAGAGCGCCTTCCTGGTGCCGGGCAACGTGCAGCAGTTCGTCAAGGACGGCCGGCTGCGCGTGATCGCGACCACGGGCGAGAAGCGCTTCGCGAACGTGCCCGAGGTGCCGACGATGGTCGAGTCGGGCTACCCCGATTTCGTCGCCACGTCGTGGGTCGGTTTCCTCGCGCCCGGCGGCACGCCGCGGCCCGTGATCGACCGGCTCAATGCCGAGATCGTGAAGATCGTGCGCTCGCCCGAGATCAGCGCGAAACTCCGGGAGCTGGAATTCGACGTGGTGGCCGGCTCGCCCGAGGATTTCTCGCGCTGGATCGACAAGGAAGTGAACCGCTGGGGTGCGGTCATCAAGTCCACCGGCGCCACCGTCGACTGACCAGCACACCCTCCCGATCCGAACGAAGAACCCAGGAGACACACGAATGACGATGGATGCGGCCTCGGCCCCACCCGCTCCCCCCGCGCCGGCCGGCATGCCGGCCGCCGAATGGACTGCCCGGCTCGACCTGGCCTGCTGCTACCGGCTGTTCGACCACCTCGGCTGGACCGAGCTGATCTTCAACCACATCACGCTGCGCGTGGACGAGGCCGGCGAGGGGTCGGAAGCGCGCTACCTCATCAACCCCTTCGGCCTGCACTACGCCGAGGTCACGCCACGGAACCTGATCTGCACCGACATCGGCGGCAACTCGCAAAGCGAGAGCGCCTACACGGTCAACAAGGCGGGCTTCGTGATCCACAGCGCGGTGCATGCCGCGCGGCCCGATGCGCACTGCATCATGCACGTGCACACCACCGCGGGCTGCGCCGTCGCGTCGAAGGAAGAGGGCCTGCGACACGACAACTTCTACAGCGCGATGATGTACGGCGACGTGGCCTACCACGACTACGAAGGCGTGACCACGAACCTCGACGAGCAGCCGCGGCTGGTGCGCTCGCTCGGCCAGGCCAACCACCTGATCCTGCGCAACCACGGGCTGCTGACCGCGGGGCCCGACATCCCGACCGCCTTCAACCGCCTGTGGACCCTGCAGCGCGCCTGCGAGATCCAGCTCGCGTCCGATGCCGGCCGCGGGGCCAACCGTGCGATTCCCGCCGAGATCCTCGAGACCGTGCCGGCCACGCGCGTCGCGGGACGCGGCCCGGTGAACCGGCTGGTGTTCGAGGCCATGCTGCGGCGCGCGGGCATCTCGCGCGCGATGTTCGCCTGAGACTGAACTAGTTCGCGAAGTGCGCCGCGAGCGCGAGGTCCGCCGCGGACCTCGCCTCGGCCACGGCCGCCTCGCCCAGTCCCGTGCCCTGCACCGAGAAGAAGTGCAGTTCGGTCAGCCCGATGCTGCCGAGGATCGCGCGCAGATAGGGCGTGAGGAAATCGGGCTGCCGCGCCCGCTCGCCCGAGAAGCGGCCGCCCGAGGCGATCGCGATGAACACGGGCCGGTCGCGCAACATGCCGACCTTGCCTTCGGGCGTCATGCGGAAGGTGCGGCGCGCGCGCACCACATGGTCGATCCAGGCCTTGAGCACCGAGGGCAGGCTCAGGTTGTGCATCGGCGTGCCGATGACCACCACGTCGGCCTTCTCGAGTTCCTCGATCAGGGCATCGGAAGTCGCGACCGCGCCGCGCGGCGCGACCTCGGCCGTGGCCGAGTGCTGCCCCGATGCGTAGTTGGCGTCGATGTGCGCGAGGCCGCCGTCGCCGATCGCGCGCCGCACGAGCAGCGCCGCGGGCGCTTGCTTGCGAAGGTGCTCGACGATCCTGTGCGAGAGCCGGCGGCTCTCGGAGTCTTGTCCGCGCGGGCTGCAGTCCAGGTGCAGGATGTTCATCGTTCGCTCCCCATGATGTGATGGCGGCGATTCTAGGAATCGCATGGCCTGCCATGAAGAGCCATGAATCAACATCTCGAATGGACCATGATCGATGGCCCAGTGCTACGATCCCGCGCACCTTCTTCTCTCCTCGAGCACGCCATGGCCGCAGGGACCCTCACCCATCTCTCGCCGCTGGACCCGAAGTCGCCGGAGCCCTACTACCGGCAGATCTACGGGCGCTTTCGCAACGCGATCGCGAGCGGCACGCTGAACCCCGGCGATCGCATCCCCTCGGCACGCGCGCTCACGCAGGAACTCGGCCTGGCGCGCGGCACCATCGATGCCGCCTACGGCCTGCTCGCGGCCGAGGGCTACATCCAGGCGCGCGGGCAGGCGGGCACGGTGGTGTCGCCGAGCCTGCGCCCGCGCATGCCGGTCGCGCGCGAGCAGCCGGCGCCCGCGGCCCGCCCCTACACGCCGAGCTTCCGGCCCGATTCGATCCTGCCGTTCCAGATGGGCCTGCCCGCGCTCGACGTCTTCCCGCGCAAGATCTGGGCGCGGCTGGGCGCACGCGCCGCACGCGCGATGCAGCCGATCGACATGACGCATCCGGCCGTGCCGGGCCTGCCCGCGCTGCGCGCCGGGATCGCCGCCTACCTGCATGTGTCGCGCGGCATCGACTGCGCGCCTTCGCAGGTCTTTCTCACCTCGGGCTACCGCCACACGCTCGAGCTGGTCGCGCAGGCGCTGCTCAAGCCCGCTGACCGCGTGTGGTTCGAGAACCCCGGCTATCCGCCCACGCGCGAACTGCTGGCCGCGATGCGGCTCGCGGGCGTGGCGGTGCCGGTGGACGCCGAGGGCCTGGTGGTGGCCGAGGGCCTGCGGCTGGCCCCGAAGGCGCGCGCCGCGGTGGTCACGCCCGCGCACCAGAGCCCGCTGTGCGTCTCGCTGTCGCTGCCGCGCCGGCTCGCGCTGCTCGACTGGGCCCGGCGCAACCAGTCGTGGATCGTCGAGGACGACTACGACGGCGAGTACCGCTATGCCAGCCGTCCGCTGCCCGCGCTCAAGAGCCTGGACCGCGACGGCCGCGTGATCTATGCCGGCACCTTCAGCAAGGTGCTGTTCCCGAGCCTGCGGCTGGCCTACCTCGTCGTGCCCGAGGCGCAGGTCGAGCGCTTCGAACGGACCCAGGCGATGTTCGCGGGCGGCAGCCCGCAGCTCACGCAGGCCATCGTCGCCGACTTCATCGCCGAAGGGCATTTCGCGCGCCACATCCAGCGCATGCGCAGGCTCTATGCCGAGCGCCGCGACGCCACCCGCATCGGCCTCGAGCGCGTGCTCGGCGCCAAGGTGCGCATCGACGAGCAGCCCGGCGGCATGCACCTGATCCTGCGGCTGCAGGGCCGGCGCTCCGACCGCCGGCTGGTCGCGCGCATGCGCGAAGAGGGCCTGTTCGCGGAGGCGCTGACCGACTGGGCCGTCGACCGGGACATCGCGCCCGCGCTGATGGTGGCCTTCACGAACGTCGATTCCACCGCCACGGCCGAACGGCTCGCACGGCGGATCCTGCCGCTGATGTGAAGCGCCGCGTCCGGATCATGGCCTAGAACGCAAGGTGGATCATGGCTCTTCTGAAGTAGACCAAGCCGCGGCACCATACGGTTCTTCATTCAACGCACATTGCTTCCAGAGGATCCGTCATGACCCATCGCATCGACTACGCCAAGGTTTCGCCCGAAGGCTACAAGGCCTTCGGCGGGGTGTACGCCGCGCTCCAGAAGAGCGGCCTGCCCAAGGAACTGGTCGACCTCGTCTACCTGCGCGTCTCGCAGATCAACGGCTGCGCCTACTGCATCGACATGCATTCGCGCGACCTGCTCAAGGGCGGCCTGCCCGTCGACAAGCTGGTGCTGGTGCCGGTGTGGCACGAGGCCGGCGCCGTGTTCAGCGCGCGCGAACGCGCCGCGCTGGCCTGGTCGGAATCGGTGACGCGCGTGGCCGACACCGGCGTGCCCGATGCCGACTACCAGGCCGCCAGCGCCGAATTCAGCGAGAAGGAACTGGTCGACCTGACCTATGCCATCGGCCTGATGAACGCCTTCAACCGCCTCGGCGTGACCTTCCGCGCCACGCCGGCCGCAGCCGCGGCCGCAGCCAAGGCCTGAGCGTGGCCTGGACCCTGCTCGGCATCGCCGGGCTGCTGGAAATCGCCTTCGCCTTCGCGATGAAGTCCTCCGAGGGCTTCACGCGGCTGGTGCCGGCCCTGTTCACGGTCGCCACAGGGCTGTCGAGCGTGGTGCTGCTGTCGTTCTCGATGCGCACCCTGCCGATGGGCACCGGCTACGCGGTCTGGACCGGCATCGGCGCGGCGGGCACCGCGATCGTCGGCGTGCTCGCGCTCGGCGATTCGGCGGCGCCGCTGCGGCTGCTGTGCATCGCGCTGATCCTCGCGGGCGTGATCGGGCTCAAGCTGGTCGCAGCCGACTGAGCACGCCGCCGCCAGCCGCAGGAGGCATTCAGTTACATGCGCCATCGGCGCCGTCCGACGTGCCTCCCCCGGCGCCCCTCGCGATCATTGCGGCCATATTCCTGGAGGTTCCCAAAATGGCTGTGGCGCAAAAGAACTGGATCGCGGATGGCGGCGGCCACAAGGAGGCATCGCTCGCCACGTGGACCGTGCTCGTGTCGCTGGTGGTGGTCGTCGTCACGATGGCCTGCCTCTACCTCGCGGTGCAGCGCGAGCGGGCGGCCGTGGCGCAGGCACCGGCGTCGGGGCAGATGCAAGCCGAAGAGATTTCGCTGGCGAGCATGCCGGTCGGGTTGGCCAAGTAAGGCCCGCTCACGGAGCTCTTCAGGCGAGTGGCCGCAGCGCCACGCCCATGTCGCGCCAGTCCTCGGGATGGCAGGTGAACAGCAGCACCTGGTGCCGCTGCGCCGCATCGAACAGCACGCGCTTCATCTGCGCCAGGCGCGGCGCATCGCTGTGCACCAGCGCGTCGTCGAGGATCAGCAAGGTCGGACGGCCCGCCTCCTGCAACAGGTCGGCATAGGCGAAGCGGCTGATGAGCCGCAGCTGCTCGCGCGCGCCGAAGCTCAATTCCTGCAACTGACCGCTCTCCACCGCGCCGCCCAGGCGCGCCCGCGTGAGCATGGCGGGCGCGAGTCCCGCATCCATCTCCACCGTGGCGCCGGGCATCAGCAACGGCAGATAGTGCTGCATGCGCGCCTGAAGCGGTGCCTGCAGCCGGGTCAGCGTGGCCTGCCGCTTCTGCTCGAGCTTGCGGCACAGCAGCGACAGCGCCTCGGCACGGCGCTGCAGGTCGGCCTGCCGGCGCTGCGCCTGCGCGAGCTGGCCGGCCAGCGCCTCGCGCTGTTCCTCGAGGCCCTGGGCACCGGCCTGCTGCAGGCCGCTCTCGAGCACCAGCAGCTGTTCGCGCCGTTGCTGGTGGCCGCGCATCAGTTGCTCGATGCTGCGCCGCAGCCGCTCGATGTCCTGCAGCACGATGTCGGGTCGCGCGGCCTGCAATTCGGTCTCGGTGAGATCGATGCGCGCGGCCAGGGCATCGGCCTCGGCGCTCGCGGCCAGCAGTTGCTGGTTCGCCTGCGCCTGGCGCTGCTGGCGGCCCGGGTCGGCCAGCGTGGCCTGCGCCGCGGCCAGTTCGCGCCGCGCCGCTTCGCTCGCGCCCTGCGCGGCCGACTGGCGGCGCTGCGCCTCGCCCAGGGTCTTGCGCAGCGCCTGCTCGGCCGTCACGGCGGCTTCCTGCGCGGCCTCGGCCTCTTCCATCGAGGGCAACTCGCCCGCGGGCGGTGCGGGCAGCCGTTCGAGCGCGGCCTGCGCGCCCGCATGGCGTGCCTGCGCCTGGGCGTGCTCGCCGCGCAGCGTGTCGATGCCGCGCGGCGCGACGATCGCCAGTGCCTGCTGCGCGAGCCGGGTCTGGGCCTCGAGGTCGGCCGCGGCGCGCTGCCGCGCCTGGGCCTGCGCGACCTCGTCGACGCCGAGCGAGCGCAGCGCGGCCTGCAGCGCCTCGCGCGCGTCGGCATGCTGGCGCGCCAGGCCCGCGAGGTCGTTGCCGCCGGGCGTGATGATCAGTTGCCCGCCGCCGGGCAGGTGCAGCGTGGCGGGCGCGTCGACGAGCCGTTCGCCCTTGGCGCGCAGCTCGTGGCTTTCGCCGCGTGCCTGCAGGCGCAGCGCCTGGCCTTCGGGCAGCACGAACTGCAATCGCGTGGCGACAGCCTGGCGGCGCAGGTCGGCATCGCGCTCGGCGCGCTCGAGCTTGAGCAGCCGATCGAGTTCGGCCGGCTGGATCGCCGGTGTGGAGGCAGCCGTGGCGCGCAGGGCCGCGAGCCGCTCCTGCGCCTCCTCGGCGCGCGCGAGGTTCTCGGCATGGCGCACGACCTCGGCCTGCGCCTGCTGCAGTTGCTGCTGCAGGCCGCGCCGCTGCGCTTCCTGGCTCGCCGCGCGCCAGGCCTCGCGCGCTGCATCGACGCGCCGTTGCGCCGCATCGGCCTGCGTGCGCGCCTGGGCCACGGCCTCGTCGCTCTCGCGCAGTTGGCGCTCGGCCTCCTCGGCGGCCCGCTCGCGCGCCTGCGCGGTCGCCTGCTGCTGCGCCAGGCCTTCGAGCGCCTTGGCGAGCAGGTCGCGCGTCTCCTGCAGCTGCCGCAGCCGCGCGCGGTCGCCAAGCAATTGCGCCTGGCCGGCCTGCAGTGACTCGTTGCGCGTCTGCGCGGCTTGCAGTTCCTCACGCAGGCCGTCCCAGGGCCGGGCCGTCTCGTCGGCCTGGTGCTGCTGGCGCATCAGCGCGAGCTGGTCGACCTGCTCGCGGTAGGTGGTGATCTGCGCATCGAGCGCGGCGCGCTGCGCCTGCAGCGCGGCGGCCTGCTCGATGACCTCGGCATAGGCGGCGCGCGGCTTGCCGGTCGAGGTCAGCAGCTCGTCGCGCTGCGCGCGCAGGCTGTCGAGCAGCGCATCGCCGCCGCTCGCGGCCAGCGGCGCCGCGGCATCGCCGGCCGGGTCGCGCAGCGCATCGTGCAGGTGATCGCGCGCATGGCTCACGTCGAGTTCCTGGCCACGTCCCTGCTCCACCCACAGCAGACCCGGAATGCCCCAGTTCTCGGGCCGGCTCGCGCCCTTGGCCGCGAACGAGAAGCCGAACAGCTGCGCCAGGTGGTCCTCGGCCTCGGTGCCCTCGAGGCTGCGCGCGCCGGCATCGAGCACGCAGCGCTTCTTCGCAAGGAAGCTCTTCATGAGCCGGTGCGGCTGGCCGTCGAGCAGGAAGTCGAGCTCGACCTGCGGCGCGGCGCCCGTGCCCTCGCCCCAGGGGCGCAGGTCCTCGACCTGGGTGGAACGGTGGCGCTCGAAGAAGGCCGCGCGGATGGCACGCACCAGCGTGCTCTTGCCGGCCTCGTTGGCGGCCGTGACGATGTTGAGGCCGGGCTCGAAGCCATCGAGTTCGAACGGCGCGCGAAAGCGCCGCAGCTGCTCGACGCGCAAGCGGGTGATCTGCAGCTTCATGGCCGGGCCCCCTCCGCCGCGCCGCGCGCGAGTTCGGCCGCGAGCAGCGCCAGCGCGTCCTGCGCGATGCGCGCCTGCGCCGGGTCCGCGCCGGCCTGGGCCTCGCGCAGCTCCTGCATCACCTCCCCGAGGTAGCCGTCGGCGCGCAGGCCGGCGATGTCCTCGTCGGTGGGCTCGAGCCGCAGCGCCGACAGGTCGGCCTGCAGGTGGCGCGCGCGCGCCTCCGCGCGGCCGATCGCGGCCTGCAGCCGCTGCAGCCCCGCGAGGTCGATGCGGCCCTGCACGCGCAGGTCGACCACGTCGTGCGCATCGAGCCCCTCGAGCTGCGCTTCGAGCGCATCGGCATCGCTCGCGACCTGCAGCACGCCGGCGATGGCCTGCCAGCGGAAGCGGCCGACCTGCAGCTGCGTGACACACGGCTCGGCACCGGGCGCGTCGATCTCGACCAGCAGCGCCTGGCCCGAGCCGTTGTCCTTGAAGCGGTCGGGCTCGGGCGTGCCCGCGTACCAGGTGCGCGCGTCGATGCGCTTGCAGCCGTGCCAGTCGCCGAGCGCGAGGTAGTCGAGCCGCGCGCTCGCCGCGCGCTCGGGCGCGATCGGGTTGGCCGAATCGATGTCCTCCGACAGCAGGCCCTGCACGCTGCCGTGCGCGAGGCCGATGCGCAGCAGGCCCGCGGGCGTGTCGGCCTCGTCGAACCAGGCCGTGAGGTCGTTGTAGGTGTGGCGCTGCGCGAGCGGCGCGGGCAGCACCGCGAAGCCCTGGGCCTCGAACAGGCGCAGCTCGGGCGCGAGCAGCAGGTGCACGTGGGCCGGCACCGCGCCCAGGCGCTGCGCGCGCGTCCACACGCTCTCGGCCAGCGCGGCGTCGTGGTTGCCGGGGATCAGCAGCCAGGGGCCGGAATAGGCGGCGAGTGCATTGAACAGCCGGCGCAGCGTGCGCTCGGACACGGTCTGGGCATCGAACACGTCGCCCGCGACCAGCACCGCGTCGACCCGGTGCTCGAGCGCGAGCGCTGCGAGGCGCTCGACCACGGCGATGCGCGCCTCGGCAAGGATCGGCGCGTGCTCGGGGTCGAAGCTCGCGAACTGGCGGCCGATCTGCCAGTCGGCCGTGTGAAGAAAACGTGTCATGAGAAGAGAGGGAGGTGCGGCGCGCCTGCGCCGTGGCGTTGCATTGTCGGTGCTTCGATCACGCGTCGAAGCCCTCGGCCAGCGTCTCGCGCAGCCAGGCCACGAACACGGCCACAGCGCGCGGCACATGGGTGGCATAGGGACGGATCGCATAGAGCTTCTCGCCGAAGGCACCGACCGAGCGCCATTGCGGCAGCACCTCCTGCAGCTTGCCCGACTGCAGCGCCGACTGGGCGCTGAAGTCGGGCACCAGCGCGATGCCCAGGCCGCTCACGGCCGCGTCGCGCAGCGCCTCGCTGTTGTTGGCCACCAGCGGCCCCGACACCGGCACCGTGATGCGCTGCACCGCCGCCTTCGAGGCCGCGGCGCGCGCCTCGAAATGCCAGGTCGGCGTTTCCTGCGCGCGCGGGTAGTGCAGGCAGTCGTGCTCGGCCAGCGCCTGCGGTTCGCGCGGCGTGCCGCGGCGGCGCAGATAGGCGCGGCTCGCGACCAGCACCGAGCGGGTGTCGCACAGGGTCCAGGCGACGTGGGTGTCGGGCGGCGCGGCCGTGTGGCGGATCGCGAGGTCGAAGCCCTCCATCGCGAGCGAGCTCAGGCGGTCCGACATGTCGAGCTCGATGCGCACCTCGGGCTGCGCGCGCAGGAAGGCCGCGAGCCGCGGCACCAGCTGCTGGCGCGCCAGCGCCACCGGCGCCGTGACGCGCACCAGCCCGCGCGGCACGCCGGCCAGGTCGCGCACGCCCTCGAAGCTGTGGGCGATCTGCTCGAAGGGCCCGCGCATGTCTTCCACCAGCCGCTGGCCGGCCTCGGTGAGCCGCACGCTGCGCGTGGTGCGCTGCACCAGCGAGGCGCCGGCCGCGCGCTCGAGCTCGGCGATGCGCTGGCTCATGGCCGCCTTGCTCACGTTGAGCCGCAGCGCCGCCGCCGTGAAGCTGCCCTGCTGCGCCAGCACCGTGAGCCAGTGCAGGTGGGTCCAGAGCGACTCGATATTTTGGGTCTTCATGGATCCATTGTTCACTATTGCAAACAATAAGTTCAAGCTTCGCGTCTAGGCGAGGACGACCGCGCTGCCTAAACTGGCCCTCGACCCCCCCCACATTCCTTCGCATTCCCGCCTCCTTTCACACGAGAGACACGCACCATGCCCATCCAGTCCATCGACCATTACATCGCCGGCCAGGCCGTCGCCAACACCTCGGGCCGCACGCAGGACGTGACCAACCCCGCCACCGGCGCCGTCACCGGCCGCGCCGGCCTGGCCGACGCCAGCCAGGTCGCCGCCGCCGTGGCCGCCGCGCAGGCCGCCTTCCCGGCCTGGGCCGACACGCCGCCGATCCGCCGCGCCCGCGTGATGTTCAAGTTCCTGCAGCTGCTCAACGAGCACAAGGACGAGCTGGCCCACCTGATCACCGCCGAGCACGGCAAGGTGTTCACCGACGCGCAGGGCGAGGTCAGCCGCGGCATCGACATCGTCGAGTTCGCCTGCGGCATTCCGCAGCTGCTCAAGGGCGACTTCACCGACCAGGTCTCGACCGGCATCGACAACTGGACCCTGCGCCAGCCGCTGGGCGTGGTCGCGGGCATCACGCCCTTCAACTTCCCGGTGATGGTGCCGATGTGGATGTTCCCGGTGGCGATCGCCGCGGGCAACACCTTCATCCTCAAGCCCAGCCCGACCGACCCGAGCCCCTCGCTGCGCATCGCCGAGCTGCTCAAGCAGGCCGGCCTGCCCGACGGCGTGTTCAACGTGGTGCAGGGCGACAAGGCCGCGGTCGACGCGCTGCTCGAGCATCCCGACGTCAAGGCCGTGAGCTTCGTGGGTTCGACCCCGATCGCCAACTACATCTACGAGACCGGCGCGCGCCACGGCAAGCGCGTGCAGGCCCTGGGCGGCGCCAAGAACCACATGGTGGTGATGCCCGACGCCGACATCGACCAGGCCGTCGACGCGCTGATCGGCGCGGGCTACGGCTCGGCCGGCGAGCGCTGCATGGCGATCAGCGTGGCGGTGCTGGTGGGCGACGCGGCCGAGAAGATCATGCCGAAGCTGATCGAGCGCACCAAGACCCTGAAGGTGCTCGACGGCGAGAACCTCGAGGCCGAGATGGGCCCGATCGTCACGCGCGCCGCGCACGAGCGCATCACCGGCTACATCGCCCAGGGCGAGAAGGAAGGCGCGAAGCTGCTGGTCGATGGCCGCCAGTTCGACGGCGCCAAGGCCGGCAAGGGCTGCGACGACGGCTTCTGGATGGGCGGCACCCTGTTCGACCACGTCACGCCCGAGATGCGCATCTACAAGGAAGAGATCTTCGGCCCGGTGCTGTCGTGCGTGCGCGTCGCCAACTTCAAGGACGCCATCGACCTCGTCAATGACCACGAATTCGGCAACGGCGTGAGCTGCTTCACCCGCGACGGCAACGTGGCACGCGAATTCGGCCGCCGCATCCAGGTCGGCATGGTCGGCATCAACGTGCCGATCCCGGTGCCGATGGCCTGGCACGGCTTCGGCGGCTGGAAGCGCTCGCTGTTCGGCGACATGCACGCCTATGGCGAGGAAGGCGTGCGCTTCTATACCAAGCAGAAGTCGATCATGCAGCGCTGGCCCGAGAGCACGCCGAAGGGGGCGGAGTTCGTGATGCCTACGGCGAAGTAAGCCGGGGCCCCTCACCCTCGCACAGGCGGCCCATCGGCCGCCTTTTTCTTTGGCTCAACTCGCCCGCATCCGGCAAGCCGCCCGCACGATCCGCGCCGTCGGATTCGGCGTCATGTCGAGAAAACGCATCGGCTTGGGTGCCGCGCTGTAATCGGCGACCTGGTGCGGCTCGCCGCGCCACAGCGGCTCGGCATAGAAACGCGCCTGCACATAGGTCGCGCTCTTCGCATGGCAGTCGAAGACCACGCGCGATTCGTACGAGCGGTAGGGGACGCGGTCCCAGTTGAAGCGCGGGCCCGAGCGGTTCACGCGCACGTTCATCTCGATCAGCGGCTTCTCGGGCGCTGCCTCGCCTTCCGCGGGCGGCGGTGCCGCGATGCGGTTGGGGTCGACCTGAACCGTGTCGGCCGCCTTGTCGAGCGGATCGCCGACCACGGTGAACCATGCGGGCTGCGCCCATGCCAGGCTGCCCGCCACTGAAAGACCCGCCGCCAGCCACCAATGCCTCACGCGTTTGCTCCTCGTTGTCGCGACCGGGCCCCGCCGGGTCGGCAGGGAAAATAACCGAAGAATCCGGTTCGCTGACACAGGAATTTACAGTTTGGGGGCATGCCGGGCTTGTCGGACAGCGGCGTGGCGGGCCTGCGGAAAGCGCGCCGTCGCCGCGCCCGGCGCGAGCGCGTTCCGGGCTCAGCCTGCCGGCCGAGGTGCAGGCGCCGCCCAGACGCTGTCCGCCGGCCCCTCGCGCACGCGGCGCGCCGTGTGCAGCGCCATCCAGGCAAAGGCACCAGCGCCGAGCAGCGCGACGGCGTCCACGCCCAGCGCATCGGCGCGCAGCCACAACCCCGAGGACGGCAGCAGCCACCCGGCGATGCTGGTCAGCGGCACTGCCAAGGCCGCGGCCGCGGCCAGCCAGAGCAGCTCGACGGCGCCCCGCGAAGCGCCGCGCAGGAAGGCCCAGGCCACGCTGCCCAGGAACACCGCGCGATAGACATGCTCGCGCCATGGCGCCAGCACCTCGCCCTGCCAGGCCCACAGCCACTTCTCGGCCGCCACCGTGAGCGACAGCGCCGCCACGCAGCCCAGCGACACGCCGACCGTGCCCGCGGCCATCCACCGGCTCGAGCGGCGTTGCTCGACGGGCACCCCGCCGCGCTCGGCCCGCCGGCGCGACTCCACCCACAGCAGGTTGCCCGAATAGAAGAGAAAGGCCCCGGCCAGCCCGAGGAAGAAGTAGGCCCAGCGCACCGTGCCACCGCCGTAGGCGCCGAAATGCAGCGCGAAGAAGGCCGACACCGAGGCCATCCAGCCCGATTGCTGCCCCGCCAGGTACTCGGTGTGCAGCAGCTGGCCGTCGACCGCGCTCACCAGCACGAACGAACCCTGCGCCTGGCGCGTCATGCAGCACGGCATGTCGCCCGCGATCCAGACCGCGGCACCGGCCGTGCCGGCACCACGGAAGCGCAGCGTGTGCGGCACGAAGCCCTCGGCCTGCGCGCGCACGCGCGCCTCGAGCGCGGGCAGCGGCAGCAGCGCGGCCGACGCGGGATCGGGGCGGATCGCGCTGAAGGGGCCGCTGGCCTTCCAGATCTGCTCGAAGCGTGGCTCGCCGTAGACCACGGCCTTCTGCGCGTCGTAGATCAGGTCGTGCATGCCGAACACCACCGCGCTCAGCGCCATGACCAGATGGAACGGCAGGCTCACGATGCCGATCACGTTGTGCGCGTCGAGCCACATGCGCTTGAGGTTGCGCCCGACGCGCAAGGCGAAGAAGTCCTTCACCAGCGTCGGCCACAGCACGACCACGCCCGAGACGATCGCCAGCGCATAGAGCGCGCTGACGATGGCCATGACCAGCGTGCCGGTCTCGAGGTCGACCGGCAGCGCGACGGTGCGGTGCACCACGTCGATGAACTGGCCGAGGCCAGCTGGCGCGTCAGGTGCGATGCGCAGCGTGCCGTCGGGCGCGAAGCTGGCGCTCCAGCCACTCTCCTCGCCGCGCGCCTTCCACGCGACGCGCTCGGGCGCGCCGTGGCGCGCCCGATGCAAGGTGAAATCGGCACGCGCATCGGGCCGCGCGGCCAGCGTCTGCGCGATCAGCGCGTCTGCGTCCGGCGACTGCGCCGCCGCCACGGCGGGCGGCGTGGCCCAGCGGTTGAGCGGGCCCTTGAACATGGTCAGGGCGCCGGCATAGAAGGCGATGAAGAGCGCGAGGCCCGCGACGATGCCGGTCCAGGTGTGAACCGTCTTGTAGGTGCGAAGGGTGTCGGCGCGCATGGCTCAGCCCGAGAGATGGCGGATGGCGAACACCATCGCGCCCGCCACGGCCGTGGCGCCACCCAGCCAGGCCCAGGCACGCAGGGCCGAGCGGAACATGAACACCGCCGAGCAGATGCCCAGCCACAGCGGCGGCACGATCCACATGTTGAACTGGTACTTGTTGAGCGGCGCCATGCCGCCCGGCCCGAGCCAGGCGAACAGGCCCGACAGCGCGATCGCGAGCGCGAAGCCGGGCAGCGCGCCCGCGAGCGCGAGAGCGCACCAGGTCGCGCCGCTCCGGTCCTCAGCGCGCGCCATGGCGGCCCTCGCTCGGCGAGCGCCGCAGCGCGGTGACGTACGGCAGCGCGATCCACGCGCACATCACGAGCGTGAGCGCGCTGAAGAGGCCGGCGGCCGGCTGCAGCGCGCGGCAGAACAGCCACGCACCGAGCGCGACCAGCACGCCACCGATGCCGCGCCACGCGCGCGGCCTCGATACGGCGCCGCCGAGCCGCTGGTGCGGCGCGGCCCGGTACACGCACAGCGCGCCGAGCACCGTGCAAAGACCCGCGAGCACCGCCATCACCAGGCGTACGAGAGCGTGGCGGTGGCGGTGCGGCGCGCGCCGTAGTTGCAGGGCGAGCCGGCCAGCATCAGGCAGTGCGAGACATAGCGCCGGTCCGACACGTTGGCCACCGTCAGGCGCAGCCGCGCGCCCTTCCAGGCATCGCCGAGCAGGCCGAGGTCGTAGGAGGCGCCGAGGTCCCACAGGAACAGCGCGGGCACGCGCAGGTAGGGGTCGTAGGTGCCGGCGGTGTCGTAGGCCGACATGTAGCGCGCGCCGATGCCGGCCTGCAGGCCGGGCACGCTCTCGAAGCGGTAGTCGAGCCAGGCCGAGGCCTGGTGCCGCGGCGTGCGCAGCGTGGGGCGGCCCAACTGGTTGCGGTCGTTGCTGCTGCGCACCTCGGAGTCGGTGTACGAGTAGGCCGCGATCATGCTGAGCCGCTTCGTGAGCTCGGCCTTGGCCTCGAGCTCGAGGCCGCGCAGGCGCTGGCGGCCCGACTGCACCGAGCGCTGCGAGTCCATCGGGTCGGGCGTGAGGCTGTTCTCGAGGTCGTTCTGGTAGAGCGACGCGGTCATGAAGCCCCAGCCGCCGGTCGGCTCGTACTTCAGGCCGAGCTCGAACTGCCGGCCCTTCTGCGCGCGGAACGGCTGGTTGTAGCGGTCCACGCCGGTGACCGGCAGGAACGAAGTGGAATAGCTCGCATAGGGCGCGACGCCGTTGTCGAACACGTAGCCCAGGCCGATGCGGCCGGTGGTCGCGGCATCGTCGGTCGGCACCACCGGCCGCGAGGCCAGCATGCGGTTGGTGGTGTCTATGGACGAGCGGTCGTGGCGCAGGCCCAGCGTGGCGATGGCGCGGCCCCAGCGGATCTGGTCCTGCAGGTACAGCCCGGTCTGGCGCACCGCCTGGAAGGTCGAGTTGGTGTAGCTGGTCGGCCGCGTGACCGGCAGGCCGTAGACCGGGTTCAGCACGTCGAGCGGCGGCACGCCGATGGCGCTGTTGGCGAAGTTGAAGGACAGCTTGCCGCGCAGGTGGTCGACGCCGGCCAGCAGCGTGTGCGCGAGCGGGCCGGTGCGCAGGCGCGCCTCGAGCTGGGTGTCGACGGAGAGCGAGCGGATGTCGTCGTCGGAGATCGCCGAGACGCGGTTGAGCGTGTGGCCGTCGGGCCGGTAGGCATTGAAGGGATGCACGCGCACCAGGAACATGTCCTGCGCGGCATGGCCGTAGCGCAGGTTCTGGCGCACCGAGACCGTGTCGTTGAAGCGGTGCTCGAAGCCGTAGCCCAGTGACTTGTAGCTGCGGTTGAAGCTGTCGGTCGACGGCTCGCCCAGGTACAGGCTGCGCGGGATGTAGCCGAACAACGGGCTCGGCACATGCGAGCCCACCACCGGGTAG
This sequence comes from Variovorax sp. GW821-FHT09B01, assembly GCF_059418345.1. Lineage (NCBI taxonomy): Bacteria > Pseudomonadati > Pseudomonadota > Betaproteobacteria > Burkholderiales > Comamonadaceae > Variovorax > Variovorax sp. GW821-FHT09B01. The sequence goes on from NZ_JBWKPQ010000001.1 coordinate 1,064,128, forward strand.
AAGCGCGGGCTCATGCGCGGATCGTCCTTCTGGTAGTGGGCCTGCACGGTGAGTGAGGTATCGGCCGACGGCCGCCAGGTAAGGCTGGGCGCGATCATGGTCTGGCGGTCGCGCTCCAGGTCGACCTGCGTGTGCGCGTCGCGCCGCAGCGCGATCAGCCGGTAGAGCAACTTGCCGTCCTCGTCGAGCGGCCCCGTGAGGTCGGTGGCGAGCTCGGCGCCGCCGAAGTGGGTGGCCGACAGCCGCACCTCGCGCTGCGCGACCGCCTGCGGCCGCTTCGTCACCTGGTTCACCAGGCCACCGGGAATGGCCTTGCCGTAGAGCACCGAGGCCGGCCCCTTGACCACCTCCACGCGCTCGAGCGCATAGCCCGGAATGCGCGGCACCGCATAGCTGGCCGGGTCGCCGGGCAGCGGCAGGCCGTCGAGCCACTGGGTGCCGAAGGTGTTGAAGCCGCGGATGTAGTTCCAGTCGTAGCGCACGTCGAAGCCATTGGGCTCGGCCAGCACGCCGGCCGTGTAGCGCAGCGCCTCGGCCACGGTGCGCGCGCCTTGGTCGTCCATCTGCGTGCGCGTCACCACGTTCACGAGCTGCGGCGTCTCCAGCAGCGAGGCATCGGTCTTGGTGCCGCTGGCGCTGCGCTTCGCGACATAGCCGACCACCGGGCCGGTGGCGGTCTCGGGTGGCGCGCTGTCGTGCACGCGCACCTCGGGCAGCATGCCGTGGCCGGCCTGCACCTCGCCCGCCCCGGTCGGCGCTGGCGGCGGGGGTGCCACATCGAGCGTGAAGCTGCCGTTGGCCTGGCGCACGGCCTGCAGGCCATGGCCACGCAGCAGCTCGGCGAAGCCTTCGCGCACCGTGAAGCTGCCCGCCAGGCCGGCGCTGCTGCGGCCGCGCAGCAGGCTGGCATCGACCGACAGCTCGACGCCCGCGGCGCTCGCGAAACTGCCGAGCGCGCGATCGAGCGGGCCGGCGGGAATGTTGAAGCCGCGCCTGGCATCGGCCGCGGCTTGGCCCGCGGGCTGGGCCTGCGCGAGGCCGACGGTCGTCGCGCCGAGCGCGAGCCCCATCCAGAGCGCGGCCGCGAGGCGGCTCGGCGCGGTCATCGGGGCGGTGCGCCTCGGACTGCGTGGAGGGAGGGGGCGCTGCGGGAGGCGTTTCGCCATGACGGGGGTCCTTTCAGTTCGGAAGATGTCTGGTGCTCCCATGTCTTCCGGACGAGAAAGGCGGAACCTCAAGCGGCAACGCAAAAAAACGAAAAAAGTTTCGGCCGCCGTTCGCAGGCACGGGCGTCGGCCCGCCTACCGGGCCCGCACCGTGACCCAGTAGCGCGTGCGGTAGGCGGCCGACACCGGCAGCGCGAGCGCGAGGTTCTCGAGCGCGCGGTCGGTGTCGCGCAGCGAGAACACGCCGGTCACGCGCAGCTCGGCCACCTCGGGATCGCAGCGCAGCACGCCGGGCCGGTAGCGCGCCAGCTCGGCGACGAAATCGGCGACGCGCATGTCCTCGGCTACCAGCACGCCGCGGGTCCAGGCGGCCGCGCTGTCGGCCACGGCATCGGGGGCCTGCGCACGGTCGGCGAAGAACACGGTGCCCTGCCCCGCGCCCACGCGCACCATGGCCTCGGGCGCGCGCGCCGGCCGCACCGCCACCGCGCCCTCGAACACGGCCACGCGCGAGGCCTCGGCCTCCTGTCGCACGATGAAGCGCGTGCCCAGCGCCTCCACGCTGCCCTGCCGGCTGTGGACGCGGAACGGGCGGTGCGCGCCGGCGGGATCGGGGGCGGTGGTCACCAGGATCTCGCCGGCGCGCAGCACCAGTCGGCGTTCGTGCGCGTCGAAGCGCAGGTCGATGGCGGTGGCCGTGCCCAGCACCACGCGCGTGCCGTCGGGCAGCGCGATCTCGCGGATCTCGCCGGTGCGCGTGCTGTGGTCGGACGCGGCGAGCTGCCAGGTCTCGGTGCCGCGCAGTGCCGCGGCGATGCCGCCGACGGCGGCCGTCAGCCCCAGCAATTGCAGCGCGCGGCGGCGACCGGTGCGCACCGGCTCGCGCAGCGCGTGGCGCGCGGCTTCGCGCGGCAGGGCATGGAGCTTGTCCTCGAAGGACTGCAGCCGGTTCCAGGCGCGTTCATGGTCGGGGTGCTGGGCGCGCCAGTGCTCGCAAGCGGCACGGTCCTGGTCGCTGGCCTCGCTCGACCAGAGCCGCGCCATCCATTCGGCCGCGCGCCGCACCACCGCGGGATCGAGCGGACCCGGCAGCGCGGGGCTCGGGTTCATGCGCACGTCAGCCATGCATCACCCGGTAGCAGGCCTGCAGGCCGGCCGCGACGTACTTCTCGACCGAGGAGACGCTGACATTCAGCCGCTGCGCGATCTCGCGGTAGCTCAGCCCCTCGAGCCTGCACAGCAGCAAGGCCGTGCGCGCCTTGGCCGGCAGGCCGTGCAGGATGGTGTCGACCTCGACCAGCGCCTCGACCGCGAGCGCGCGTTCCTCCTCCGAGGGTGCCAGCGCCGCGGGCATGCAGGCGATGGCCTCGAGGTAGGCGGCCTCGATCTGCCGGCGCCGGTACAGGTCGATCACCAGGCCATTGGCGATCTGCGTCAGGTGGCGGCGCGACTCCTCGGGCTGCGGCACGCGGCCGGTCGAGAGGATGCGCAGGTAGGTGTCGTGCGCGATGTCGGCCGCGTCGAAGGCATTGCCCAGGCGCTTGCGCAGCCAGCCGCGCAGCCAACCATGGTGGTCGCTGTACAGGACTTCGACGGGCTGAGCGGATGCGGCTTCGGTGAACGCCAAGAGAACCTCTGGCCGGTGCCCCGGGGAACGGGGGACATCGGATTAATAAGAATGGTTCTCATTTTAGAGGATGACGAGCCCGGCGGAAAACGGGCCTGGTCCCCGGCCGGTAGAGTCGAGCCGCCGTCCCCGGCCCCCACCCACCAATTTCGCAAAGGCCCCCATGACCAGAAAGCTCATCAGCTCCGGCTCCACCTTCGAACAACAGATCGGCTATTCGCGCGCCGTCGTCGCGGGCGACTGGGTGTTCGTCTCGGGCACCACGGGCTTCGACTACACCACCATGACCATCTCGGACGACGTGGTCGAACAGGCGGAGCAATGCCTGAAGAACATCGAGGCGGCGCTGCAGGAAGCCGGTGCCAGCCTGCGCGACGTGGTGCGCGTGACCTACGTGCTGCCCGACGGCGCCGAGTTCGAGGCCTGCTGGCCGGTGCTGCGCAAGTACTTCGGCGAGGTGCGCCCCGCGGCGATGATGATCTCGGCGGGGCTGGCCGATCCGCGCATGAAGATCGAGATCGAGGTGACGGCGCTGCGCACCTGAGGCGCGCTTGCGCGCGGGGTCTCTCTCACTCCCCCGCGCGCCTTTGGTCCATGTGCGCCAGCAGGCTCTGTGCGCCCTCGGCGGAGAACCACTGCGCGAAGGCCTCGCGGGTTTCGCTCGCGATCCTGTTGCTTCGCTCCAGCATGGCGAGTTCGTACGCTGCGGTCGCTTGGCGCCAATCGGCGGCGCCGATCAGCGACTCGGCCAGTTCCGCGGCGTCGAGCATCGCGAGGTTCACGCCCTCCCCCATCGGCGGCATCACGTGCGCCGCATCGCCGAGCAGCGTGAGCCCGGGCTTGTGCGTCCAGCGGAAGTCGACCGGCAGCGCGACGATCGGACGGATGGCGGCGATCCGGTCGGCCTTGTCGATGAAGTCGAGCAAGGCGGGCGACCATCCTTCGAAGCGCGTGCGCAGCTCGGCCAGGGTGATGCCGGCGAGTGCCTTGTCCGGACGATCGGTGTCCGACTCACGGCTGCGGAAGGCGGCGTAGACGCGGATCGCCCCGCCGCCATTGCGCTGCGCGAAGAGGCCCGCGCCGTCGTGCAGCGAGAACACCGATCCACGCCCGACCCGCTCGCTCAGCGCCGCGTGCCGCTCGTCCACCTGGGAGAACCACAGCTCCACGAAGGTGACGCCCGTGTAGGTGGGCTGCTGCTCGGCCAGCGCCGAGCGCACCCGCGACCATGCACCATCGGCACCGATCACGAGGTCGAAGGGCCCTGCGACCTCGTCGCGCAGCCGCAGGAAATGAGCGCCGCTGTCATCGCTCAGCACCGCGTCGACGGGTTCGCCCCATCGCACCACGCCCTCGCCCAGCGGCCGCAACAGCAATTGGCGCAGCAGCACGCGATCGATCTCGGGCCGGTCTCCAGTGCCCTCTTCGGGGATCTCCTCGCGCAGCACCGCGCCGGTCGCGTGGTCGAGCACCCGTTGCCCCTGGTCCTCATGGCGCGCCACCGCGAGGAAATCCTCGAGCAGGCCAGCCTTGGCCAAGGCCAGTTGCCCGCCGTCGGGATGAAGATCGAGCGTGCCGCCCTGGTCGCGCGCATCGAACGCCGCATCGCCCTCGAAGACCGTGACCGGCCACCCCGCGCGATGCAGGAGGTTCGCTGCGCAAAGCCCGCCCGGGCCGGCACCGACGATGGCAATGCGTGGCGCTTTCATGGGATCGATTTCGTTGATAACATAGCCTCCTATGTTAAAGAGATAGGATGCTATGTCAAGAGGTGCCATCGATGGCTGAAGCGTGGCAACCGCGGGCCATGCCGACGCTGGCGCTCAGTCGCGTCGCGAGGATGATCCATCGCCTGGTCGAACTGCGGCTGTCGCCGCTCGGCATCAAGACGGCGCAGTTGCCCGTGCTCGTCGCCTTGAAGGACGGCGCGAAGCTCACGCAGAAGGAACTGGCCGTGATCGCCGGCGTCGAGCAGCCGACCATGGCGCAGTTGCTGGCGCGCATGGAGCGCGACGGGTTGATACGCCGCGAGCCTTCGCCCGACAACTGGCGCAGCAGCCTCGTCATGCTGACCGCCCATGCCGAGGCACTGCTCGAACCGGGTCGGCAGGTCTTGCGCTCGATCGACGAAGAGGTGTGCGCCGGCCTCGGCGCGGAGGATCGGGAGACGTTTTTGCGGCTGCTCTACAAGATTGCCGAAGGGGCCGGACAGGCCGAATCTTGAGCTGCTGCGAACGCCTCGCGCTCAGCGCCCCGTCGTTCCCGTCGTGCCGGTGGTCCCGGTTCCGGGGATCAGGCCGAAGCCGCCGCCCGAATTGCCGTTGTTGCCGCTGATGGCTGCGGCAAACATGGCGACGCCCGCGCCTGCGGCGATCCATTCATCGGAAGTCAATCCACCTTGCGCATTGGATGTCGCGGCGACCCCGCCTGCCGGCGCCGGCGTCGGGGGTGCCGGGTTCTGCGCGAGAGCCGCTGACATGGAAACCGCGGCGAGGGCCGCTGCGACGGCGAGTCTGGTGAGGTTCATGGGGAGGCTCCATGCGAAAACCGAAGGGGACTTCATGGTGACGCACCGCATCGTCGCCGCGTAAGCCCGGCCGCTGTTTCTCTTGTAAGAGAACGCCGCAAGAGGTTTCAGTGGGTGCCGGCGACGACAAGAAGGGCGGCCCCACGCCCTTCGTCGAATCGCTGCGCGCGTTTCCTAGGCGCGCGCCGACCCGCGCCCCGGCTTCACGAAGCGCAGCGTCATGCGGTCCGATTCGCCGATGGCAAGGTACTTCGCGCGCTCCACGTCGCCCCCGCGCAGGGTCGGCGGCAACGCCCAGACGCCGTTCGCATGGTCGTGCGTGTCGCGCGGATTGGCGTTGATCTCGCTCTCGCCGTCGAACACGAAGCCGGCCGCGCGGGCGCGCGCGATCACGAAGTCCTGCGCCACGTAGCCGCTGTCGATGGTCCGTGCCAACGACGTGCCGGGCAGCGCGCGGTGCTCCTCCACGCCGAGCACGCCACCGGGCTTGAGCACGTCGAAGAAGGCGCGCAAGGTCTCGTCGAAATGGCCGTCGGCGATCCAGTTGTGGATGTTGCGGAAGGTCAGCACCGCGTCGGCACCACCGGGCGGATGGATGTCGGTGAAGCGGTCGGTGGGCAAAGTGCCGAGCACCACGCGACCGTAGTGGGCGGGATCGTCCGCGAGCTTCTTCGCGAAGGCCGCGCGGGCACGCTGCTGCTCGGGCGTGCCGTCGGCCGGCGCATGGGCCGCGTAGAGGCGGCCGCGGGCTTTCAGGAAGGGCGCGAGGATCTCGGTGTACCAGCCGCCGCCCGGCGCGATCTCGACCACCGACCATTCGGGCCGCAGGCCGAAGAAGGACAGCGTCTCGAGCGGATGCCGCGCACCATCGCGCGCGCGGTTGGCCGCGCTGCGCTGCGGGCCGTCGATCGCCGACTGCAGCGCGGCGAGCGCGGGATCGGTCGCGCCCACGGCAGCGGGCGCGACGGCGGCCGCGGCCAGGCCCAGCAGCAGCGCGCGGCGCCGGTCCGAGTGACGGCCGGCCATGGCGGCGGAAGATGCGATGGACATGGGACGCTTCTCTTTCTCGAAATGGACGCTCTCAGGCCAGGGCGGCATCCGCGAACGATCGCGCGGCCGCGCCGGCCACGCGCGGCAGCACATGATCGGCGAAGCGGCGCATCTCCGCTTCGAAGGGCTGGAACTGGAGCATGAACAGCTCGATGCCCGCCGCGTGGAAGGCCTCGATGCGGCGCGCCACGCTGTCGTAGCTGCCCACGAGCTCGGCCGCGGTGCCGCCGTTCGAGCCCACGCGCGGCGACTTCTGCGCGGTCTGGAACATCACGGCCTTGGGATCGATGTGGGGCTTGTTGGCCGCGCGCAGCGGCGCGTCGAGCGCCGCGAGCGCGAGCAGCCGCGCATGCTCGGCGCGCGCCTCCTCGTCGGTCTCGCGCGCGACCACGAAGGCCGAGAGCCCGAACTGCAACGGCGCCCAGCCGGCCGGTCGCTCGCGGCGCCGCAGGTCGGCGATCAGCGCCTGCACGTCGGCCAGCGGCTGGCCGTTGATGAACCAGGTGTCGCCGCGATCGGCCACCAGCGCGCGCGCCGGCTCCGATTCGCCGCCCACGTAGATGCGCGGCCGCGCGCGGTGCAGGCCCGCCGGACTCAGCCGGTAGTCGTCGAGCCTGAAATGCTCGCCCGCGAAGCGCGTGCGCTCGCCGCGCAGCAGCGACTCCACCACCTCGATCCATTCGCGGCCATAGGCATAGCGCGCATCGTGCTCGGCGAAAGGAATGCCGGCGCGCTCGAGCTCGGGCCGGTTCCAGGCATTGACGAGGTTGATGGCGAAGCGCCCGCCGCTGATCTCCTCGATGCCCAGCGCCATCTTCGCGAGCACCGCCGGGTGATAGAGGTAGGGCTTGATGGCCGCGATGATCTCGATGCGCGAAGTCAGCGCGGCCAGCGCCGCGGCCGCCGTCCAGGCCTCGAGCTGCGCGCTCTCGCCATCGTGCGGATTGACCGTGTGCTGCGCCACCAGCACCGAATCGAAACCGAGCCGCTCGGCCTCGAGCACCAGCGCGCGGTTGCGCCGCCACGAGGCGTCGTAGGGTTCGTCGGGGTCCTGCAGCGCGGCGCGGCTGCCGTGCACCAGCGCCCAGATGCCGAAGCGCGGGCCGGGCCCATTGGAAGAAGCAGAGGTCATGGCGATGAAGAAGGGTTGGTTATGCCGCGGCATCGCGCAGCAGCGGCAGCAGCTGCTCGCCCTGCCGGCGGATTTCGTCGAGGTAGGGCGTGTCGGACAGCACGAAGTGCGTGATGCCCAGCGCCTGGTACTTGCGCAGCGAGCGCGCGACGTCCTGTGCCGAACCCACGAGCCAGGTGGTGGCGGCACCGCCGCCGCCGTATTTGCCGGGCGTGGTGTAGAGGTTGTCGTCTAGCACCTCGCCGCGCTCGTGCAGCTGCAGCAGCCGGCGCTGGCCCACGGCCTGCGCGCGGTCGGGCTCGCCGGGCGCCGCGCCGCGCGCCATCTGCGCCACCTTGGCCTCGGCATCGGCCCAGGCCTCCTCGGTGGTGTCGCGCACCAGCGTCGTGACCCGCAGGCCGAAGCGCAGCGGCGGAAGATCGCGGTCGAGGCTGCGGCTCAGCGCCTTCAACCGCTCGATGCGTTCCTCGATGCCGTCGCGCGGCTCGCCCCAGAACAGCTGCACGTCGGCCTCGGTCGCCGACACGCGCTCGGCCGCCTCGGAGGCGCCGCCGAAATAGATCGTCGGATGGCGCCGCGCGCCACGCACCTCGATGCGCGGCTGCACGGTGGCGTTCTCCACGCCGAAGTGCTCGCCGCGGTAGGTCACGCCCTCCTCGGTCCAGAGCCGGCGCACCAGGTGGATGAACTCGCGCGTGCGCGCATAGCGCTGCGCGGGGTCGCCCTCGCTGTCGCCATAGGCCGCGAGCTGGTCCTTGCCCGAGACGATGTTGATGCGCACGCGGCCGCCGCTCAGGTGGTCGAGCGTGGCCGCTGCAGCGGCGAACTGCGCGGGCCGCCAGTAGCCGGGGCGGATCGCGATCAGCGGCTCGAAACTGGTGGTGCGCGCGGCCAGCGCGGTCGCCACCGTGAAGGTGTCGGGCCGGCCCCAGCCGGCGCCGAGCAGCGCGCCCTTCCAGCCGTGCGCCTCGAGCGCCAGGGCATGGCGGGTCAGCGTGTCGAGGCTGTTGTGGCCCTCGACGGCGGCATCGCCGCGATGGCCGGCCACGACCTGGTTGGGGACGTACCAGAGAAATTCGGTGGGTTCGCTCATGCGTGGGCGTGTCGGTGGGAAGAAATCGATGCGGGCACGGCCGCCGGATGCGCGGGCCGCGCGAGCCCCAGGTGCTCGCGCAGCGTGCGGCCGGTGTATTCGGTGCGGAACAGCCCGCGCCGCTGCAGCTCGGGAATCACGAGCTGCGCGAAATCGCGCAGGCCATGCGGCAGCGTCGGCGCGAGCACGTTGAAGCCGTCGGCCGCGCCGGTGCTGAACCAGTGCTCGAGCTGGTCGGCAATAGCTTCGGGCGTGCCGACCACGGTCCAGTGGCCGCGCGCACCCGCCACCTTCTCGTAGAGCTGGCGGATCGACAGGCCGTCGCGGCGCGCCATCTCCGAGAACAGCGCCTGGCGGCTCTTCCAGCCCTCGGTGACCGGCAGGTCCTGCGGAAACGGATCGTCGACCGCGTAGCCCGAGAGGTCGACGTTGCCGAGGAAGGTCGACAGCAGCCCGACGCCGAGCACCGGGTCGATCAGGCCCTGCAGCTGCTCGAACTTCTCCTGCGCCTCCTGCTGGCTGCGCCCGACGAAGGGCGAGATGCCCGGCAGGATCTTGAGCGAATCGGGGCCGCGTCCGTGCGCGGCCAGCCGCGCCTTGAGGCCGGCGTAGAAGGCACGCGCATCCTCGGGCGTCTGCTGGGCCGTGAACACCACCTCGGCCGTGGCCGCCGCAAGGTCCTGGCCGTCGCCCGACGAGCCGGCCTGCACCAGCACCGGATAGCCCTGCGGCGCGCGCGGCGTCTGCAGCCCGCCATGCAGCGTGAAGTGCTCGCCCTCGTGCGCCACGCGGTGCAGCTTCGCGGGATCGAAGAAGCGGTTGGCCGCCTTGTCGTGCACGAAGGCATCGTCCTCCCAGGTGTCCCACAGGCCCTTGACGATCTTCACGTACTCGTGGGCACGCGCATAGCGGTGCGCATGCGCGAACTGCTGCGGCAGCCCGAAGCTGCGCGCCTCGAAATCGCTGCCCGAGGTCACGAGGTTCCAGCCGCTGCGCCCGCCGCTGACCTGGTCGAGCGAGGCGTACTTGCGCGCCAGGTGGTAGGGCGGCAGGTAGGTGGCCGACACGGTCGCCACCAGCCCGATGTGCGTGGTCGACTGCGACAGCGCCGCCAGCGTGACCAGCGGATCGAGCGGATACCACAGCGCGTTCTTCGCCACCACCGCGTCGGGCGGTCCGGGCAGGCCGACGTTGTCGGCGAAGAAGATGGCGTCGAACTTCGCGGCCTCGGCGATGCGCGTCCATTCGCGCAGCGCCTCGATGCGGCTCGCGGCGCCCGGGTCCACGTCGGGATGGCGCCAGGCCGCGAGGTGATGGCCCACGCCGAAGAAGAAGGCGCCCAGGTGCATCTGGCGGCGCGCGCCCGCACCACTCGTGTCCGCGCTCATCGCCCTGCCTCCGGCGCCGGAACGCAAGCGCGCGATGCGGATATGCACATGTGCTTTTCTTCGTTCGCCCGCGAGCGGCTTCGCTCCATCGTTGGGTTCTTCATTTCACCGACTTCCAAAGGATTTCTCGCATGAGCCGCGACCGACTCTTCCTGCTCGAGGCAGGCTTCACCGACGACAAGCACCCGGGCGATGCCTTCGTTTGCCCCGACGGCCTGCCCATCGAGGGGCTGCTGGCCTCGGCGCCCGAACAGGCCGCGCGCCTCGAGGTGCACCGGCTGCCGTTCCCGCGCCCGCGCGCGGCCGTGGTGGCGGTGCTCGACGAGGCGCACCAGAGCCTGCCGGTGCTGGTGTTCGGCGACGAGCCGCCGGCACCGGCCGACGCGCAGTCGCTCGGCGCCTTGCGCTTCGTGACCGACACGCGCCGCATCCTCGCGCTGCTGGCCGAGCGCCACGGCTTTCCGAAGGTGCATTGACCTCCGGCGGCCGCAGTTGCTCGCCGGGGCCCGGCTTCAGGCCACGGCGTGCAGCTGCGGCCGCGGCGCGGCGGCGCGCTCGGCCTGCGGCTGCAGTTGCCGCAGCACCGGCAGCGCGCGCGAGACCGCCAGCGCGATGCGCGCGCGCAGCAGTTCGCTGTGCACCTGGTAGTTCTCGAAATCGCGGTCGGTGGCGTAGACGCCGATCGGCAGCGTGTGCGACTGGAAGAAGCTGAACAGCGGCCGCAGCTGGTGGTCGATCACCAGCGCATGGCGCTCGCTGCCGCCGGTCGCGGCCAGCAGCACCGGCTTGTCGATCAGCGCATCGTGGTGCACGAAGTCGAGGAAGTGCTTGAACAGGCCGCTGTAGGCGCCGCGGAACACGGGGCTGGCGGCGATCACCAGGTCGGCCGACTCAAGGGCCACGAGGGCTTCCTCGACCGCGGCCGGCAGTTGCGGGCGGTAGAGCACCGCGCCGAACTGCGGCACCAGGTTGCCGATCTCGATCACGCGGCTCTCGACCGGGATCGCCTGGGCGATGCCTTCGATCAGCTCCTCGACCAGCACCAGGGTGCGCGAGGGGCGTTGCAGGCCGCCGGACAGGGCGACGATCTTGAGGGGGGTTTGGGGCATGGGATGGATGGCGCGGCCGGCGGGCTGCGCGTGTGCAGACTAGGGCTGCGGCCATTCTGCGCGCCGTGCGCGGCGCGTGAACCTCGACTTTCGCATGTGCTTCTGCGAACTTCGTCTATGCGCCGTACGGGGTGCACAGCGCGCATGGCAGGCATGCGCGGCGGCCATGGGAGAAGCCGCATATGGGCCGCATATGGATGTGCGCAATCGTTCGTTCCGCGCGGCCGATGCGCGTCCCAGAATCGCGCCGGCCTTCCCCCTCCCCCTCTTCTCTCTTCCCCCGCATGACGCTCCCCACCTCCGCCATCGACCATCCCTGGGGCGCACCGCCCAGCGCGCGCTACGAAGAACTCGCGCAGCCGTTCCGCGCCGTGTTCGCGCGCATCCGCGAGGGCGCGGTGGCGCGCGACCTCGCGCACCAGCTGCCGCACGAGGAGATCGGCTGGCTGCGCGAGGCCGGCTTCGCGCGGCTGCGCCTGCCGGTCGAGCGCGGCGGCGCGGACGCCAGCCTGGTCGAGCTGTTCGCGCTGCTGACCGAGCTCGGCGCGGCCGACACCAACGTGGTCAACGCCCTGCGCGCGCACTTCGGCTTCACCGAGGACGTGCTGCTCGCACCCGAGTCGCCATGGCGCACGCACTGGCTCGAGCGGCTCGCCGCGGGCGAGCTCGTGGGCTCGGGCTTCTCGGAGACCGGCGACGCCAAGGTCGGCGCCTTCTCGACCCGGCTGCGCGCCACGCCGCGCGGGCTGCGGCTCGACGGGCGCAAGTTCTACACCACCGGTTCGCTGTTCGCCGACTGGATCAACGCCGTGGCCGACGACGACGAAGGCCAGCCCACGATGATCTCGGTGCCGCGCCAGGCCGCGGGCGTGCAGGTGCTCGACGACTGGGACGGCTTCGGCCAGGCGCTCACCGCGAGCGGCACCGCCACCTTCGAGGACGTGGCGATCGATCCGCTGTGGGTCAACCCGAGCAAGCTGCGCTTTCCCTACGCCTCGCCCTATTTCCAGACCGTGCACCTGGCCTCGCTGGCCGGCATCGCGCGCGCCTCGAGCGACGACCTCGCGCAGCGCGTGCGCGAGCGCGACCGCAGCTACAGCCACGGCAATGCCGCGCGCGTGTCCGACGATCCGCAGATCCTGCAGGTGGTGGGCCGCGGCCGCAGCGCGGCCTATGGCGCGAGCGCGATCGTGCTGCAGGCGGCCGGCGCGCTGCAGCGCGCGCACGATGCGCACCTCGACGGCGCGCTGCCCGACGACGCGCGCGCCGCCGCCGCGGCCGCCGCGCACGTGGAGGTGGACCAGGCGGTCTCGGTCGTCACGCGCCTGGTACTCGACGCGAGCACCGAGCTGTTCGACGCACTCGGCGCCTCGGCCACGCTGCGCACGCACGGGCTGGACCGCTACTGGCGCAACGCGCGCACCATCTCCTCACACAACCCGCGCGTCTACCGCGAGCGCCAGGTCGGCGCCTTCGCGGTCAACGGCACGCCGCCGCCGACCTTCTATCGCGTCGGCAAGAGCTGAACGCGGCGGGCGGTCCGCCGCCCGGCTTCAGCCATAGCCGTAGGGATTGGGCACGTCCCCCGCCAGCAGCCAGGCGCCGATGCCCTGGTGCCGGTAGTCGAGCGGGTCGTGCAGCGTGTGCACGCGCACGTTGCGCCAGTAGCGGTCGAGGTTGTGCTTCGAGGCGGTGCCGCGCGCGCCCACCAGCTCGAAGATCTGTGAGGTGACGTGCAGCGCCGTGCGCGCGGCCTGCGTGCGCGCGGCGGCCACGTCGATCGCGAGCGCCCCGCGGCTGTCGGCCGTGAGCGCGAAGCCCTGCTCCCAGGCCTGCTGGAAGCGTTCGTTGGTCTGGTTCGACAGCGCCGTAGCGGCCTGCAGCGCCGACCACATCTCGCCCGCGCGCAGCTGCAGCAGCCGGTCGTCCTCGGCGCGATCCACGCCGGCCATGGGCCAGGGCTGGGTGTGGGCGCGCAGGTGCTCGATGGCGGCGCGCAACGCACCGAAGGCATTGCCGAGGTAGATCTCGGTCAGCACGATCTGGCCGATCAGGTTGCGCAGCGTGGCGCGCGGGCTCGAGGCCACGCCGGGCGGGCCGAGGATCTCGTCGTGCGCGATGCGCACGCGCCGGAACTCGACGTTGCCGCTGTCGGTCTGGCGCTGGCCCATGTTGTCCCAGTCGCCGAGCACCGTGATGCCCGCGCGCGAGGTCGGCACCACGGCGAACAACCGGTCGGTCGGCTCGGGGCCGAGCACCACCGAGACGTTGAGCACGTCGGAGTCCGGGGCGCCCGAGCAGAAGCCCTTCACGCCGTCGATCTCGATGCCGTCGTCGGTGCGCACCGCCTGCAGCCGGGTGTCGCGCGCATTCACGGCATTGCCCCAGAACCAGCGCTTCTCCACCGCCTCGCCGAGGAAGCGCGCCTGCTGCGCCTCGGAACCGAACAGCAGCACGCTCGCCACCTGCAGGTGCTGGAAGCCGAACAGGTGCGCGAGCGAGCTGTCGGCCTGCGCGAGCCGGCGCAGGATGCGGAAGATCAGCGGCCAGGCCGCCTGCTGGCCGCCATGGGCCGCGGGGATCGCGAGCGTGAGCAGGCCGCTGCGGCGCAGCAGCGCGCGTTCGACCAGTGCCGTGCCGCCCGCGCGGTCGCGTTCGGCGGCGCTGGCGGCCAGGGTGTTCGCGAGCGCGAGCACCGGCTCGGTGAAGATGCCGAAGTCCTCGGCGAAGGGATCGGCCGCCGATGGCGTGCCCTGGGGAGCGGAAGAAGAGGACACGGGATGGCGGCCTGCGGTGGAGAAGAGGAAGCGGAAAGCGGGGGCGGGCCGGAACGCAGGATCGGAGAACGGCGACGCCTGCCGCGGCGGCTGCACGCATGATGCCGAGCTGGGCTCCGTTCGCTTAGAACATTCCGGAGCATGGATATGCGGCGCGCGTTCAGCGCCGATGGTCGACGCGCCGCGCCAGCCACTCGCCGACGAACTGGATCGCCGACACCAGCGCGATCAGGATCACGATCACCTCGAACATCACGCGCGTCTCGTAGCGCTCGTAGCCGTAGCGGATCGCCAGGTCGCCGAGGCCGCCCGCGCCCACCGCGCCCGCCATGGCGGAGGCATTGACCATCGCGATCACGCTGACCGTCATGCCGCCGATGATCCCGGGCAGCGCCTCGGGCAGCAGCACGTGGCGCACGATGTGCCAGCGCCGGCAGCCCATGGCGCGCGCGGCCTCGACCAGGCCCGCGTCGACGTCGTTGAGGCTGACCTGCGCGATGCGCGCATAGAACGGGATCAGGTTGGCCGCCAGCGGTACCACGGCGGCCCAGGTGCCGAGCGTGGTGCCGACCACGAAGCGCGTGACCGGCAGCAGCGCGATCAGCAGGATGATGAACGGGATCGCGCGGCAGACGTTCACCGCGATCGACAGCGCCTTGTGGAAGCGCGGCCGCGGATAGAGGTTGCGCGGCGCCGTCACCGTGAGCACCACCGCGAGCACCAGCCCCAGCACGATCGCGATGAAGGCCGAGATGCCCACCATCAGCAGCGTCTGGAAGAAGGCCTGGACGTACTTGTCAATCTGCGGCGTGGACATAGCCCAGGACCTCGATGCGGTCGGCCGCGAGCGCCTGGCGCGCGGCGTCGATGTCGAAAGAAGGATCCGCGCCCACCGGCACGGCCACCAGCAGCCGGCCCTGCGCATGGCCGCGGATGCGGTCGAGCCCGCCATGCAGCCAGGTCGCGCCGGGGCCGAGCGCGGCCAGTGCCTCGAAGGGCAGGCCCCGCGGCCGCGCGGCACCGTCGAAGCCCAGGCTCAGCACCCGCAGGGCCGGCCGGTCCGGGATGCCTCCGAGGCCTTCGACGTCGGGCACCAGCGCCGCGGCAAGGTCGCCCGGCAGGTCGTGCAGCAGCGGCTGCAGCAGCGCGCGCGTGGCCTCGGCCCGCGGCTTGCCGAACACGCGCCACACCTCGCCCAGCTCGACGAGGCGGCCGCGGTCGAGCACCAGCACGCGGTCGCAGACCTCGCGGATCACGGCCATGTCGTGCGTGATCAGCACCACCGTGAGGCCGAAGCGCCGGTTGATGTCGCGCAGCAGCGCGAGGATCGACTGCGTGGTCTCGGGATCGAGCGCCGAGGTCGCCTCGTCGCACAGCAGGATCTGCGGCCGGTGCACCAGCGCGCGCGCAATGCCCACGCGCTGCTTCTGCCCGCCCGAGAGCTGCGCCGGCCAGGCATCGGCCTTGTCGGCCAGGCCCACGAGCTCGAGCAGCTCGTCCACGCGCTCGCGGATGCGCCGCGGCTCCACGCCCGCCACCTTGAGCGGCAGCGCGACGTTGTCGCGCACGGTCTTGGCCGACAGCAGGTTGAAGTGCTGGAAGATCATGCCGATGCGCCGACGCAGCGCGACCAAGCCGTCCTCGTCGAGGCCGCCCACGTCCACGCCGTCGACGCGCACCGTGCCGCCGCTCGCGGCCTCGAGCGCATTGATGGTGCGCAGCAGCGTGGACTTGCCCGCGCCGCTGCGCCCGATGATGCCGAAGACTTCGCCGCGCTCGACGGCGAACGAGACCGCCTCGAGCGCCGCCACCGTGCCGGCCGCGCCCGCGTAACTCTTGGAGACCTGCTCGAAGACGATGTGGGCCGGCGCCGGTGCCGGCGTCGTCGCGGCGCTCAGAAGACGGGCAGTACCGAACCCTGGTACCGCGTCTGGATGAACTGGCGCACTTCCTCCGACTGGTAGGCCTGGACCAGCGGCTTGACCCAGGCCGCGTTCTTGTCCTTCTCGCGCACCACGATGATGTTGACGTAGGGGTTGTTCTCCTTCTTCTCGACCGCGAGGCCGTCGCGCGTGGCGATCAGGCCGGCCTGGTAGGCGAAGGTGTTGACGATGGCCGAGGCGTCCACGTCCTCGAGCGAGCGCGCGAGCACCACCGAGGCGGCCTCCACCAGCTGCACCTTCTTCCTGTAGCCGGTCACGTCGGCCAGCGTGGCGGTGCCCTTGAAGGGATCGAAGCCCTCGCGCAGGGTGAGCACGCCCTGGTCGCGCAGCACGACCAGCGCGCGCGTCTGGTTGCTCGGGTCGTCGGGGATGCCGAGCTTGGCGCCGTCGGGCAGGTCCTTGAAGGCCTTGTGCTTCTTCGAATAGAAGGCGATCGGCGAGATGTAGGTGTTGCCCACGCTGACCAGCTTGTAGCCGCGCTGCTTGACCTGGTCGTTGAGGAAGGGAATGTGCTGGAACGAGTTGGCCTCGAGGTCGCCGTTGTTGAGCGCCTCGTTGGGGCTGGCCGAGCCGGTGATGACCACCGGCTTGACCTCGAGTCCGTTGCGCCTGGCGACCTTGGTGACCACTTCCCAGATCTCCTCGTCGACGCCGCCGCGCACGCCCACGCGCAGGGTCGGCGATTGGGCAAGGGCCGCGGTCTGCGACCAGAGCGCGGTCGAGGCGAGGACGAGTGCGCCGAGGGCGCGAAGAACACTGCGTGTGTGCATGGCTTTCTCTTTTCGGTTGCCGGTTTTTTGCTGCGGCCGATCTTCGAAGGCCGCGCCATGGCGGAAAAGGAAAGTTTTCGCACAAGCAATCTCGCTGCGCGACGAAGGCGCGGATCGATCCGCGCCGCGCGCCGCCGACGCGCTTGCACATGCGCATTCCGACGTTGCCGTGGCGCAGGCCCGCCGATACGGTCGACGGCTTCGCATGTCACCCTGCCTGGAGTTCCTTCGATGACCGCTTCGCTGCCTTCCCTCCCGCTTCCGCCGAGCCGCCGCACGCTGGTGCGCGGTGCCGCCGCCGCGCTCGGCGCCGCCGGCCTCGGCCTGCTGGGCCGCCGCGCCTGGGGCGCCGACAACGACAAGCCGATCACGCTCTCGTGGACCGGCACCGGCCTGTGCCTGAGCCCGATCGTGGTCGCCAATGAACTCGGCTACTTCACGAAGAACAACGTGAAGGTGGAGATCATCAATTTCGCGGGCGCGGTCGACCAGGTGCTCGAATCGATCGCCACCGGCAAGGCCGACATCTCGCTGGGCCTGATCCATGCCTGGCTCAAGCCGCTGGAAGCGGGCTTCGACGTGAAGGTGGTCGGCACCGCGCATGCGGGCTGCATCCGCGTGCTCGCGCCCAAAACCTCGGGCATCGCGAGCATCGAGGCCGTGAAGGGCAAGACCATCGGTGTCTCGAGTCCCGCGGGCTATGGGCGCCAGTTCTTCTCGACCGCGCTGGCGCGGCGCGGCGTGAACCCCGACCAGGACGTGCAGTGGCGCGTGTTCCCGGCCGACCAGCTCGACATCGCGCAGAAGAAGGGCGAGATCGACGTCATCGCCGACTCGGACCCGAACCTCTACCTGATCGAGAAGCGCAACCCCGGCGCCTACCTCGAGATCGCCAACATCCTCAAGGGCGACTTCAAGGACCGGCTGTGCTGCATCGTCGCGGCGCGCGGCGAACTGGTGAAGCGCAATCCGCAGCAGGTGGCGGCCGTGGTGCGATCGCTGCACCAGGCCGCGGACTTCATCGCCGAGAACCCCAACGAGGCCGGGCGCGCGGTGAGCAAGCTGTTCCCGAAGGTGGCGCAACAGGACCTCGGCAGCATCCTCTCGACCATCGGCTACACGCACCACGCCAGGCGCTTCGACCTCGCGAAGGAGATCGAGAGCTATGCGGTCGATCTCAAGCAGGTGGGGGTGCTCAAGAAGAGCACCGATCCGGCGCGGTTCGCGAAATTCCTGACGGTCGATGTGCTGGCCTGAGCGCCCGCTTTAGGCGGCCAGCGGCTCGGGCACCGCGGCCAGCAGCGAACGCGTGTACTCATGCGCGGGCCGCGACAGCACCTCCTCCACCGGCCCCTGCTCGACCAGCCGCCCGCGGTTGAGCACCAGCACGCGGTCGGCCACGTGGCGCACGAGGTTGATGTCGTGCGAGATGAACAGCAGCGCCGTGCCCAGGCGCGACTGCAGCTCGGCGATCAGGTCGATGACCTGGGCCTGTACCGAAACGTCGAGCGCCGACACCGGTTCGTCGCAGACGATCAGCGCGGGCTGCGCCGCGAGCGCGCGCGCGATCGCCACGCGCTGGCGCTGGCCGCCCGAGAGCGAACGCGGAAAGCGCTCGGCCAGCTCGGGCGCCAACCCTACCTGCTGCAGCAGCGCCGCGATGCGCGCGCCCACCTCGGCGCGCGGCAGGCCCTGCAGGTTCTCGGCGATCACCTGCGACACGCGGTAGCGCGGATCGAAGCTGCTCAACGGGTCCTGCGGGATGTACTGCAGCCGCGGCCGCAGCGGCCGGCGCGCGGCCTCGGAGATGCCCGACCACGGCTGGCCCAGCAGCCGCACCGCGCCCGCGTCGGGCTCGAGCAGGCCGAGCACGATCTTCGCGCAGGTGGACT
This sequence comes from Variovorax sp. GW821-FHT09B01, assembly GCF_059418345.1. Classification (NCBI taxonomy): domain Bacteria; kingdom Pseudomonadati; phylum Pseudomonadota; class Betaproteobacteria; order Burkholderiales; family Comamonadaceae; genus Variovorax; species Variovorax sp. GW821-FHT09B01. The sequence continues at coordinate 1,082,602 of NZ_JBWKPQ010000001.1, forward strand.
TGCCCGAGCCCGATTCGCCGACCAGGCCGAGCACCTCGCCGGCCGCGATCGAGAACGACAGGTCCTCGAGCGCCACGAAGTCCTCGCGCGGACCCAGCCCGCGCCGCACCGCGAAGCGCTTGCCGATGCCCTGGACCTCGAGCACCGGCGCCTGCGCGGCCGGCACGGGCGTGCGTGGCGGCAGCGGCTCGCGCACGATGCGCAGCCGCGCCTCGGGGCCCTCGCCCGCCGCCTCGAAGCGCGCCGACGACAGCCGGCTGCCGCGCGAGGAGGTCGAGGGCACGGCCGCGATCAGCTGCCGGGTGTAGCCATGGCGCGGGCTCGACAGCACGTCGCGCACCGGGCCTTGCTCGAGCACGCGGCCATGGCGCATCACGAGCACGCGGTCGGCGATGCCCGCTACCGCCGACAGGTCGTGGCTGATCAGCAGCAGGCCGCTGCCTTCGTCGCGAACGCGCCGCGCCAGTACCTCGATCACCTGCTTCTGCAGCGCCGCGTCGAGCGCGGTGGTGGGCTCGTCGGCCACGATCAGCGGCGGCAGGCCCGCGATCGCGGCCGCGATCAGCGCGCGTTGGCGCAAGCCGCCCGAGAGCTGGTGCGCGTACTGGCCGATGCGGCGTTCGGGATCGGGCATGCCCACGCGCGCGAGCGTTTCCAGCACGCGCCGGCGCACCGCGGTGCGGCCGCGCAGCAGGCCGTGATGCTCGAGCACCTCGCCGACCTCGCGGCCGATGGGGCGCAGCGGATCGAGCGACACCAGCGCGTCCTGCATCACCAGCCCCGCGAAGGTGCCGCGCAGGCGGCGCCAGTCGGTGGCATCGAAGCGGTTCGCGTCGCGCCCGTCGATCAGGAATCTGCGCGCGTTCACGCGCGCGCCCGGCCCCGCGAGCGCGAGCAGGCTGCGCGCGGTCACGCTCTTGCCCGAGCCCGACTCGCCGACCAGCGCCACGCATTCGCCGCGCGCGATGCGCAGGTCGAGCGCCTCGACCACGGTGCGCTCGCCCGCGGGCGTGTCGAAGCGGACCGTGAGGCCTTCCACGTCGACCAGCGGAACATCGCTCATGCCAGCCTCCCCTCGAAGCGCCGCTGCAGATGGTGGCCGAGCACGGTGAACGAGATCACCGTGAGCGTGATGGCCGCGCCCGGGAACACGCCGGGCCACCAGGCCACGCGCAGCACGTCGCGGCTCTCGGCCAGCATCACGCCCCACTCGGGCGTGGGCGGCTGCGGGCCGAGGCCCAGGAAGCTCAGGCCCGAGGCCGCGAGCACGGTCGATCCCACGTAGACGGTGGCGGTCACGGGCACCGCCACCAGCACGTTGGGCAGCAGGTGGCCGAAGAACACCTGGGCGCGGCTGCGGCCGTAGATGTAGGCATGGGTCACGTAGTCGGCCTGGCGCACGATGCGCGTCTGCGCGCGCACCACGCGCGCGAACTTCGGAATGCCCGCGATGCCGACCGCGAGCGCGATGTTGGCCAGCCCCGGGCCGAGGAACACCACCACCAGCATCGCCAGCAGCACGCCCGGAAAGGACGAGATCACGTCGAACAGCCGCGACAGCCCCTCGTCGAGCAGCCATTGCTTCTGCCCCGCCACCAGGCCCAGCAGCACGCCCGCCAGCACCGAGATCGCCGTGCCGCCGATGCCGATGAACAGCGAGTAGCGCGCGCCATGCACGGTGCGCGACAGCACGTCGCGGCCGAGCCGGTCGGTGCCGAAGGGATGCTCGGCGCCCGGCGGCTGCAGCACCGCGAGAAAGTCGCCCTCGAGCGGATCGAGCGGCGCCAGCCAGCGCGGCGCGACGGTGGCGATCACCAGCAGCGCGACGAACAGCGCCGACAGCAGCACCGCGAGCGGCGGCAGGCGCCGGCGCGGCGCGCTCGACGCGGGTGCGCTGCCCGCGGGCAGCGCGACGGTCTCGGATGCGGAAGTCATGATGCCTTGAGCCTCGGATCGATCAGTGCATAGAGCAGGTCCAGCAGGGTGGACGCCGCGACGTGGATGAAGGCCGCCAGCAGCACCACCGCGAGCACCACGGGCGCGTCCTGGCTCAGCACCGCGTTGAGCGTGACCGTGCCCAGGCCGGGCCGGCCGAACACCTTCTCGGTGATGACGGCGCCGCCGAGCAGGCCGCCGATGATCCAGCCGCCGAGCGTGACCACCGGCAGCGCCGCATGCCGCAGCACGTGCCGCAGGCGCAGCCGCAGCTCGCCCAGGCCGCGCGCGCGCACCGTGACCACGAAGGGCTGCTCGAGCGCGCGCTCCATCGCCTCGCGCAGCACCTGCGCCAGCAGGCCCGCGGTCGGCAGCGCCAGCGCGGTCGCCGGCAGCACCAGCGCGCGCCAGTCGGCCGCGCCCGAAACCGGGAACCAGCGCAGCGTGAACGAGAAGGCCATCAGCAGCAGGATGCCGAGCCAGAACACCGGCGTGGAGGCGAACACCAGCTCCAGCGTGGAGGCCGCCGCGCGCGCGATACGCCCGCGGCCCGAGGTCAGCGTGGCCACCACCACCGCGAACAGCAGTGCCAGCACGCCGGCCGCGAGCGCGAGCTCGACCGTGGGCCACAGCTGCGCCATCACCACGCGCGCCACCGGCTGGCGCAGCTCGTACGAGGTGCCGAAGTCGCCGCTGGCGATGCGCGCCAGGAAACCCAGGTACTGCTCCCACAGCGGGCGGTCCAACCCCCACTCGGCCGCGATGGCCTCGCGCAGGCCCGGGTAGTCGAGGTCGCCGGCCAGGATGTCCTCGACCCGGCCCGGCAGCGCATGCAGGGCCAGGAAGGCCGCGGTGGCGCTGCCCCACGCCACCAGCAGGCCGGCGCCCAGCCGCGAGATCACCAGTCGCCACATGACGGGCTCAGCGCTCCGACAGCCACACGTCGTGGAAGTTCGACGGCGAGTCGAGCTGCGTCTCGAACGACAGGCCGCGCACCCGGCTCTTGGCCGCGAGCTGGTAGTTGGCCGAGAACAGCGGCACGATGATGCCCTGGTCCACCGCGTGGCGCTGCGCCGCGTCGACCAGCTTCTTCTTCTCCTCGAGATTCGTGGAAGCCAGCGCGTCGTTGATGTAGCCGAACAGCGTCCTGTCGCCCTTGTCGGCCACCGCGCGGATGAAGCCGCTCTCGCCGATGTTGCCCTGCAGCTCCTGCGCCGCGTCGGCCGGCAGGTAGGTGTTGGGGTAGATGCTCCACGAGCCCTTCTGCAGCTGCTGCGCCCACTCGCCGCCGGTGACGAAGCGCAGCCGCAGGTCGAAGCCCAGGTTCTTGCGCAGCTGCGCCTGCAGGCCCTGGATCAGCACGTCGCGGTTGTCGCGCACGAAGGGCTGCGGATAGCCGACCTCGATGGTCAGGCGCTGGCCGTCCTTGGTGCGGAAGCCCTCGGCGTCGCGGCCGGTCCAGCCCGCTTCGTCGAGCAGCTTGTTGGCCGCGGCCGGGTTGTTGCCCCAGCTTCCTTCGAGCGCCTTGTTGTAGAAGAAGCTGTCGGGGCCGATGTTCGACCAGGCGCGGCGGTAGGTGCCGCGGTAGACGCTCTTGACCAGCGCGTCGATGTCGGCGCCGTCGCGCAGCGCGCGGCGCACGCGCACGTCGGTGGCCGGCGGGATCGTGTAGTTGACGTTGAGGGTGAACGAGGTCTGCGCGCCCGCGGGTCCGACCAGGAACTGGAAGCCCGGCTGGTCCTTGAACAGGCCCACGTCGGTGGGCTGCACGCCCTCGATCACGTCGACCTGGCCCGAGCTCAGCGCGCCCGCGCGCACCGCGTACTCGGGCAGGAAGCGCACCGTCACGCGGTCCACCCAGGCCGGTCCCTGGTGCGCCGCATAGCCGGGCGCCCACTGGTAGCGCGGGTTGCGCGCGAAGCCGGCCGACTGGCCGCGCACATAGTTCTGGAACAGGAAGGGACCGCTGCCCGCGATGGCCGGGCCGCCGCCGCACAGGTCGTCGCCCGACTGCAGGGACTTCGGCGAGATCAGGCCCAGCCGCACGCTGGCGATCGATTCGAGCAGGCCCGAGTCGGGCCGGGCCAACTGCAGCCGCACCTCACTGGCCGACACCACCTGCACACGCTCCACCGACTTGAGCAGCTCGCCGGCGGCATTGGTGTTCTTGGTGTCGCGCACGAAGTCGAAGTTGAACTTCACGGCCGCCGCGTCGAGCGGCGTGCCGTCATGGAACTGCAGGCCCGGCTTGAGCTTGAAGGCATAGGTCTTGCCGTCGGGCGAGACGCTCCACTCCTGCGCCAGCCAGGGCAGGAACTTGCCGCCCTTGCCCTTGGCGACCAGCGAGTCGATGTAGTTGCGGATCAGGATGTAGGAGTTCTGCTGCGTCGAGCGGTGCGGGTTGAAGCAGATCGGATCGGTGGTCACGCCGAAGACCACCTCGCCGCCCTGGCGCGGCGTGTCGGCGGCCAGCGCGAGGTTCATGCCGCAGGCCGCGAGCAGGCCGGCCTGGAGGATGCGCGGCAGCGCGCGCCGCGGGGAAGCAAGGGCAAGGGAGATCTTCATGACGACGGAAAGGAACGTGAGAAAGCCGCGCGGACGAATCCGCGCCTGGAAGAAAGGACAAGGAGTCGGCGCGCGCGGCGCCGGCCGTGCAGGCCCGGGCGAACACCCGTGCACGGGCAGCGCCGATCTTCGAAGCTCAGGGCTTCGCGGCTAACGAAAGTTTTCGCAGAAGCTATCTCGCTCAGCGCGCATGGAGCGCTCCCGCGCCTTTCATCCGCTCAATCCAGCAGCCCGTCCCAGTACAGCCGAGCCGCCGCCAGCACGGTCCGCATCTGCGTCGTGTGCGCGAGCCGGAAGGCCGCGCCGCGCACGGTCTCGTCGGGGAACTCGCTGATCAGCGTGAACGGCACGGTCGAGCGCTCGTCGGTGATCACCATGCAGGGGATGCCGTTGATGGGCGCGAACGGCAGCTCGCCGACGTGGGCATGCCACATGCGCTGCTGCAGCGCATTGAACGCGGCCAGCTCGGCCGAACCCGACTGCAGTTCCTTCGTGAGCGCATCGAGGAAGCGCAGGCCGTCGTGGCCCCGGTGCTGGCGCAGGATCAGGAAGAAGCCCTTGGGCACCGTCCACAGCTCGCTGCCGCGCGGCACGTAGCCGGCGCGCGGGCGCGTCCATTCGTGCGCCGGATAGCCGTGCAGGCTCAGGTGCAGGCGCGCGCCGGTGCGCGCGATCGCCTCGAGCCGCGGCGCCTTCTCGCCGAACGGCGGCTTCGTGCGCGCCTCGAGGTCGTCGCCCAGCGCGGTGTAGCGCGCGGCATGCGCCATGTGCGTGGGGTCGGCCTGCTGCAGCCGGTGATGCAGCGCCGCGCCGTCGGGGTTTTCGAGCGCGACCAGCGCATAGTGCGCGCCGGGCAGCGCATTGAGCAGCGGTGCCGCGCGCAGGGCACCGACCACGCCCGAACTCTCGTTCGCATGCTGGCCGGCCGTGACCACCAGGCCCGGCAGCGTGCCGCGCACATGCAGGCCCGCGACCGGGCGGCTCTGGAACGAGGTCACGCCGAAGCGCTCGCCGGGCAGGCGCGCCATCGCGGCCTCGACCTCGACCGGGGCCAGCGAGCGGTCGGCGCTGTCGAGCACCAGGGCGGTGTCGACGGGCGGGTCGACCCGCCGATGCGCGGCCAGCCGCACCGTGACCCGCGTGTCGTCCTCGCTGCGCGAGATCAGCGGCACGATGTGGCCGGGCTGCAGCGTGCGGTCGGCATCGTCGAGGCCGGCGCGCGCCTTGAAGAACTCGAGCGCACCGTAGTAGCAGTCCTCGTGCAGCGCCTCGAAGGTGTCGATCGTCTCCTCGCCGAAGGGCAGCCGGCGTTCGATGCCGGTGGTGGCGATCGCGATCTCGAGCGTGTCGAACAGCGGCAGCGTGTCGGGCCAGGCATGCCCGCGCACCGCATCGAGCGCGGCCGCGCAGGCGGCCTCGAACTCGGTGGGCAGCGCGGCGTCGTGCACCAGCGCGTCGCCGTCCCAGACGCGCAGCCAGCCGCAGGGCGAGGCGGTGGCATCGTTGGGCGCGAACACGCGCCACTGCCGCGCGCCGGCCGTCACGAGGTGCTCGCCGGGCAGCTCGCCTTCGGTGAAACGCAGCGCGACGCCCTCGCCGAGCAGGCCGGCCAGCGGATAGGCCTCGAGGCGAAAGCGCTGGCCCTGGCCCGCGGGCGTGCGGACCTCGATCGAGGTCGCCCCATCGCCCTCGAACTCCTCGAGAAAGAAATGCACCAGCGGCTTGTAGGCGCTGCGCAGCACGGCCTGCACGCCCGCCGCGGCGAGCGCCTGCTCGGCGGCGCGGCGCATGGGCGCGTCCTCGAACAGCCAGGCTTCGATGCGCGTGACCGGGTGGGCGCCGAAGCGTTCGACCAGTTGCACCAGCGTGCGGGGAAAGGTGGTGTCAAGCAGCAGGGTCATGGTGGGAAGAATAAACCGCCTCACGGCGTGGGGTTACCAACGGGCAAACGCGCTGCCCCGGGGACGGGCGCCCCCAGTCTTGGCCCTCGGGCGCGCAATGCAAGCACGGAATCCGCATACGTTGATCCGTTTTTGTTCTTTGGCCCGCAGGTGGGCGCACGCTAGCCTGCGCCGGCTCCCGACTCACGGGGACCCTCATGGAAAGCCTCGCCTCGATGTCTCACGTCTTCGACAACCTCCCGCTGCCCACGGCACCCGCTGCCGTCGAGCCGGCCGCCAAGCCCTTGCCGCCGCGCCGCGCGCCACGCGTGCTGTCGCGCAACCAGCTGCTGCTGATCTCCTGGCTGGTGCCGGCCCTGGTGCTGGTGGTGTGGGAGCTGGCGGCGCGCGGCGGCTATCTCTCGATCCACGTGCTGCCCGCGCCCAGCAAGGTGGCGGCCACGGCCTGGGGCCTGATCCAGGAAGGGCGGCTGATCAGCGACATGGGCACCAGCCTGCTGCGCGCGGCCACCGGCTTCGTGATCGGCGGCTCGATCGGCTTCGCGCTCGGCACGGTGGTGGGCTTCTCACGGCTGGCCGAGGCGCTGTTCGACCGCAGCATCCAGATGATCCGTGCCATTCCCTTCCTCGCCATGCTGCCGCTGGTGATCGTCTGGTTCGGCGTGGACGAGGGCGGCAAGATCTTCCTGGTGTCGCTGGGCGTGATGTTCCCGATCTACATCAACACCGTGCTGGGCATCCGGCAGGTCGATCCCAAGCTGCTCGAGCTCGGCCGCGTGACGGGCCTGAGCAATGCCACGCTGATCCGGCGCATCGTGCTGCCGGGCGCGCTGCCCTCGATCCTCGCGGGCGTGCGCTATGCGCTCGCGGTGGCCTGGCTCGCGCTGGTGATCGCCGAGACCATCGCCACCAGCTCGGGCATCGGCTACCTCGCGATGGATGCGCGCGAGTTCCTGCGCACCGACGTGATCGTGCTGACCATCGTGGTCTACGCCACCATCGGCGTGGCCTCGGATGCGGTGGCGCGGCTGCTCGAGCGCCGGCTGCTGGCCTGGCATCCCAACTACGCCGCCGGAGAACGTCGATGAACGCGTCGATGAGCGCTCCGGCATCGCAACCCGAGGCCCCCGCCGTCGTCGTGCACGGCCTGCAGCGCCGCTATGGCGAGCGCACCGTGATCGGCGGCCTCGACCTGCGCATCGCGCGCGGCGAATTCGTCGCGCTGCTCGGCGAGAGCGGCTGCGGCAAGACCACGCTGCTGCGCGCGCTCGCCGGCCTCGATGCCATCGACGGCGGGCGCATCGACGGACCGCGCCAGCCCGCGGTGGTGTTCCAGGAACACCGGCTGCTGCCGTGGGATTCGCTCTGGCGCAATGTCTCGCTGGGCCTCGACGAGGCCACCGGCAAGGCGCTCGCTCAAGCTGCGCTGGCCGAGGTCGGCCTCGGCGACCGGCTCGACGACTGGCCGCGCAATCTCTCGGGCGGCCAGGCGCAGCGCGTGGCGCTGGCGCGCGCATTGGTGCGCGAGCCCCGGCTGCTGCTGCTCGACGAACCCTTCGCCGCGCTCGACGCGCTCACGCGCATCCGCATGCATGGCCTGGTGAAGGAACTCGTGCGCCGGCACCGGCCCGGCGTGCTGCTGGTCACGCACGACGTCGACGAGGCGGTGGCGCTGGCCGACCGCGTGCTCGTGATGCGCGACGGCGCGATCGCGAGCGAGTACGCCGTGTCGCCCGAGGCCAATGCCAGGCGCACGCATCCCGATGCGACGGCACTGCGCGAGGCGCTGCTGGCCGAGCTCGGCGTGGCGGCCGACAGCGTGCCCGCCTGAACCTATTTCATCGTTTTCCTTTCTCACCGGCCTTCTCTCTCCATGACCTCCTCGTTCTCCGCGGCCTCGCGCCGCAGCTTCCTGCAGACCGCCGTCGTCGGCGCCGGCGCTCTGGCCACGGGCCTGGCCCAGGCGCAGGCCGCCAGCCCAGCCAAGGCCACGCGCAACACCGACACCGTGCGCCTCACCTGGGGCCGCGGCGGCCTGCCCGCGCTGGCGAAGAACCGCGGCGAGTTCGAGAAGCTGCTCGCCAAGGACGGCATCAAGGTGCAGTGGATCGGCCCCTTCCCCAACCATGCGCCCTCGCTGCAGGCCGTGACCGGCGGCAGCGCCGACTTCGGCTTCGGCGGCAGCACCACGCCCGCGCTGGCCGCCATGCTCGCGGGCTCGCCGCTGGTGTTCACGCAGTTCGCCATCGTCGAGCCGCGCAGCACCGCGATCATCGCCAAGGACGGCTCGGGCATCGACAAGGTGCAGGACCTGGTGGGCAAGTCGGTCGCGGTCAACCGCTCGGGCCTCGGCGAGTTCCTGCTCGTGGCCGCGCTCGAGAAGCACAACATCGACCGCAGCAAGGTCAAGTTCGTCTACCTCAATCCGCCCGACGCCGGCCCGGCCTTCGCGCAGGGCAAGATCGACGCCTGGTCGATGTGGAGCCCGGGCGTGGACATCGCGCGCACCGAGTACAAGGCGCACGACGTCTTCTTCGAGGGCCGCGACCTCGACTTCCTGATCGACTTCAACTCCTACGTCACGCACCGCAAGTTCGCCGAGGAGAACGTGGCCATCGTGCGCGCCGTGAACGCGGCCTACGCGGCCGAGGCGAAGTGGATCAGCGAGCATCCGGTGGAGGCCGAGACGCTGAACCAGCAGGACGCCGGCTACAGCGATGCGGTGCGCGACACCCTGGTCAAGCTCAAGCGCCGCTGGGACGTGCGCGGCGTGCAGGACGCGAAGTTCATCCAGGAATTCCAGAAGGCCTCCGACTGGCTGTCGGAGCGCAAGATCCTGCCGCAGAAGGCCAAGGTCACGGACTACCTCGCGCGGCTGTGAGGCCCGCGCGGAGTTCCGGCCCATGCCGCTGACATCCACCCACTGGGGCGTGTACCGCCCCGTGGTCGAGCACGGCCGCCTCGTGGCCATGCGGCCCGCCGAATGGGACGCGGCGCCCTCGCCCATCGGCGCCTCGATGGTCGGCGCGGTCGATTCGCCCACGCGCGTGCGGCGCCCCGCGGTGCGCCGCGGCTTCCTCGATGACGCCACGCGGCACCGCAGCGGCGACCGGCGCGGACGCGAGGCCTTCGTCGAGCTGCCGTGGGACGAGGCGCTCGACCTCGTGGCGCAGGAGCTGCAACGCGTGAAGCAGGCGCATGGCAACCGGGCCATCTACGGCGGCAGCTACGGCTGGTCGAGCGCGGGCCGCTTCCACCATGCGCAGAGCCAGCTGCACCGCTTTCTCAACGCCTTCGGCGGCTACGTCCACAGCAAGGACAGCTACAGCCTCGGCGCCGGCCGCGTGCTGCTGCCGCACATCGTCGACGGCATGGACGCGCTGCTGCAGAACCACACGAGCTGGGACGTGCTCGAACAGCACTGCGAGCTGTTCGTGGCCTTCGGCGGCCTGCCGCTGCGCAACACGCAGGTGAGCCCCGGCGGCGCGAGCGACCACGGCGTGGCGCCGGCGCTGCGGCGCATGGCGGCTTCGGGCCGCACGCGCTTCGTCAACCTCAGCCCGGTGCGCGCCGACCTCGACGCCGTGTCCGCTGCCGAATGGCTGCCGCTGCGCCCCGGCACCGACACCGCGCTGATGCTGGGCCTGGCCTTCGTGCTGATCGACGAGGGCCTGCACGACGAGGCCTTCTGCCGCAGCCACGCGGTCGGCTTCGACCAGGTGCGCGACTACATCCTGGGCCACGCCGACGGCGTGCCCAAGACACCGGCCTGGGCCGCCGAGCGCTGCGGCATCGCGGCCGAAGCCATCGCCACGCTCGCACGCCGCATGGCGCGCAGCCGCACGCTGGTGAACTGCACCTATTCGCTGCAGCGCGCGCGGCATGGCGAGCAGCCGTTCTGGATGACCGTCACGCTGGCCACCCTGCTCGGGCAGATCGGCCTGCCGGGCGGCGGCTTCGGCCTGGGCTACGGCTGCATGAACTACATCGGCAGCGGCCACGGCAGCTTCTCGGGCGCGCGGCTGCCGCAGGGCGTGAACCCGGTGGCCGACTTCATTCCGGTCGCGCGCATCGCCGACATGCTGCTGAACCCCGGCGCGCCCTTCGACTACAACGGCGGCCGGCACCACTACCCACACATCCGCCTCGTGTACTGGGCCGGCGGCAACGTGTTCCACCACCACCAGGACCTCAACCGCACCCTCGAGGCCTGGCGCCGGCCCGAGACCGTGATCACGCACGAGCAGTACTGGACCGCGCAGGCCCGCCACTCCGACATCGTGCTGCCCGCCACCACCACGCTGGAGCGCGACGACATCGGCAGCGCGGGCAGCGAGCGCTTCATGGTCGCGATGCATGCGGCCATCGCACCGGTGGGCGAGGCGCGCGACGACTACACGATCCTCTCGCAGCTCGCCGAGCGGCTGGACATCGCGCCGGCCTACACCGAGGGCCGCGATGCGCGCGAATGGCTGCGGCATCTGTACGAAAGCTCGCGGCCGCGTGCCGAGGCCGCCGGGCTGGTGCTGCCTGCGTTCGATGCCTTCTGGGAGATCGGCCGCATCGACATCGGCCGCACGAACGCGGTGGCGAACGAACCGGTGGTGCTGCTCGCGCCCTTTCGCGCCGACCCCCTCGCGCATGCCCTGCCCACGCCCTCGGGCCGCATCGAGCTGTACTCCGAGCGCATCGCGGGCTTCGGCTACGACGATTGCCCGGGCCATGCCCGCTGGTTCGAGCCCGGGGCGCCGGAGGGGCCGATCCAGCTGCTGTCGAACCAGCCCGCGACGCGCCTGCACAGCCAGTACGACCATGGCGCACTGAGCCGCGCCTCGAAGATCGCGGGCCGCGAACCGATCACGCTCAATGCCCAGGATGCGCGCGAGCGCGGCATCGCGGCCGGCGACGTGGTGCGCGTCTTCAATGCGCGCGGCGCCTTCCTCGCGGGCGCCGTGCTGTCCGACGATGTGCGGCCTGGCGTGGCGCAGATCGCCACCGGTGCCTGGTACGACCCGCTCGATGCGCAGGCACCGGGCAGCCTCGAGAAGCATGGCAATCCGAACGTGGTGACGCCCGACGTCGGCAGCTCGAAGCTGGCGCAAGGGTGCGCGGCGCAGAGCGCGCGCGTGGAGGTGGCGTTGTGGCGCGGCGAGGTGCCGGCGATCACGGCTTTCGATCCGCCGGCGTTCGAGCCGGCGCCGCGCGGCGCGCCCTGAACGCCGCGCCCCGCCCTCCACGTCGCATCTCAGCGCCGCATCAGGTTGCGCCGCTCGACCGGCGTCAGCTGGTCCAGCTGAGCGGCGTCCAGCGCCATCTGCCCGACCACCTGCAAGGCACCGCGGCCGCCGTCGCCGGCCGCCTTGTCGTCGCGCCGCGGGGCTTCGTTCGCGGGCAGGGGCTCGTTGCCGAAGCCGAGCACCCGCACGGTGAAGACCGAGGGCAGGGCCTGGCGGCCGGCGGCGCGCTCGCGCTGCACCACGTCCTGCGCGGCCATGGCGGCCTGCGACGCCGCGGCGCTCGCGCTCGTGAGCGCGCCGATGTTCACGGCCACGACCACCGGCAGGCCCCTGGACTCGCCCTTGACCTGGATGTTGTCGGCATTGAGCACCTGCAGCGCCGCGATGTTGAGGTTGCCCGCCACGCGCACGCCGGCGTCGCCGGCGTTGACCGTGCCCTTCGGTGCCACCAGGTCGACGTCGCCGTCGCCCACGGTGCCGATGCCGCTGCCGCTCATGTCGGACTTCTCGCGCACCACGGTCACGCCGTCGAGGTCGGTGACGACCTCGGCGGCCGAGGGCACGCGCACGGTCTTCGAGCCCTTGCCGGCATCGATGTCGCCCACGCTCGACCAGAGGATCTGGTCGCTGCCGCGGTCGGTCGCCGCGGGTACGAAGGACAGGATGCGCGAGCGGTTCACCGTGACGTCGTCCTTCGCGAAGATGCCGATGTGGCCCGAGGCCAGCGTGACCAGGCCGTAGCCGTCGGGCACGGTGGCGCCCAGCGCCGCCACCTGCAGCCCGCCGCCGGGCGTGAGCACGTCGATGTCGCCGCCGGCCATGGTGCGCAGCATCAGCTTGTTGGCCGCCACGTTGCCCTGCCAGTCGCTGCCCGGGAACAGCGTGGCGATGGCCGCGTAGCCGCGGTTGTAGCCGCCGTTGCGCGGCAGGCCTTCCACGCCGGGCTCGTTCTGGTCGCGGCCCGCCTCGCGCAGCTCGAGCAGGTAGACCTGGCGCAGGAACTGCTGGCGCGCGAGTTCGGGCAGGGCCTGGAAGCGGGCCCAGGCCTCGAGCGGCGCGAGCTTCTCGCCGGTCATGTCGAGCATGTACGACACCAGGCCGCGCCGCACCACCTTCTGCTGGCCGCCGGCACGGGTCTCGGCCAGGTCGCTCAGGTACAGCGGCAGCACGCTGCCGTCGTCGCCGCGCACCTTCAGGTACTCGGGCATGGACGCCACCTTCGACGGATCGAGGTAGGCGGCGCTGAATGCCTCGTAGGCCGCGGGCCGGTTCATGCCCGCCATCACGGTGATCGAAGCGCCCTGCTCGGGCAGGCCGTTGACCTGCGTCAGCAAGGCCGGGCGGTTGGCGCCGTCGTAGCGCTGGTTGCCCAGGGTCTGGATCTTCAGGTCGTCGGCATACACGTCGCGCCCGGCCGACAGCACCAGCGCGCCGGCGCCCTGCACCGACACGTTGCCGGTGTTGTCGGTGAAGGCATAGGGCGTGCGCACATAGGTCATCGCCAGGATGTCGTTGCCGGCCTCCAGCAGGGTGGTGTCGCTCGCATGCACGTTGCGCGCGCTCAGGCGCACGCCGCGGATGTCGGTGCCGGCGCGCAGCCAGGTCTGCTCGCTGGCCATCACGTCGGCGCCCAGGATCGAGCCGCCGGCCGCGTAGATGCGGCTGGGCTCGTAGTCGCCCGCCAGCGCCAGGCGATCGGGGTTGCCCTCCTTCTGATAGAAGTCCTGCCGGGTGCCCTGGAAGTAGGCGCCGATGTCGTTGCGCAGCAGCGCCTCCATCTGCACGCCGTACAGGCCGCCCAGCGGCGCGAAGGCCGTCGGGATGGTGGCGGGCGTGGCGCGCGCCATCACCACCTCGGCGTACGGCTCGTTCTGGTAGGTGCTGTTGAACTCGGCCCGCCCCACGGCCATCAGCGCGCTGAAGTTGCGGTTGTCGAAGCGCACGTCCTTCTGCGCCATCAGGCGCACGTCGTTGCTGCTGCCGGGCATCACGTACATCGGGCCCTGCAGATCGAGCGAGCCGTTCATCGCCACCGCGTGCGTCGATGCCGGGTAGCGGTTGGCACCCATGCCGACCAGGCCGTCCGCGGGCGTGGTCGCATCGGTCAGCACCAGGTCGCGGAAGGCGAACACGGCCTGGTTGACCAGCGTCACGTCGCCGCCGGCCGAGGCCAGGCTGAGCGCGCTGCGCTCGGTGTAGCCGCTCATGTAGGCACCGTAGTCGCGCATCCGGCCACTGGGGCTGTCGGGCACGTAGCCGTCGCCATAGCGCACCAGCAGCGGATCGATCACCGACTGCAGGCGCAGGTCGCCGGCGGTGCGCAGGCTCAGCGTCGCATCGCCGAGCGCGAGCACCGGCGCGATCGGGAACACCTGGGTCTGCGCGCCCGACCTGGCGACCGTCACGTCGAAGCCGACCGCGGTCTCGCCGGCCGTGATCTCGCCCGCGCCGCGCGCCACGTAGTACTGGCCGCCGCGGATGGCGCCGCCGGCGTCCACCGTCATCGCGCCGCCGTTGCGCACCTCCATCCGCATCGCATCGCCCGGCGTGCGGCCGCCGCGCATGCGCATGTTGCTGGTCAGCGCGACCACCAGGTTGCCGAGGTCGCCGCCCGCGCGCACCTTGACGTTGCCGCCGCCGAAGGCGGCCACGCCCTGCTGGAACTCGCCGTAGTTGATCCACCAACTCGACTGCTGCGCGCGCTCCATGATCGGAACCGGCTGGCCGTCGACGTAGCCGTTCTCCAGGCTGTATTGGCCGAACGCCAGGTTGCGGTCGAGGTTGCCCTGCCGGTTGAGCCACTGGGTGAAGCGCTGGCCCGACAGCTGCGCGCTGATGCTGCCGTGCGCGTCGATGTCGAGGTTGCCGCCGCCCACGCCGTAGCTCGCGTCGGCGCGGGCGGTGGTGAAGTCGCTCCAGGCCGTGGTGTCCTTGCGGCCCGCGGTGTAGATCACCGAGTCCTTGTGCGCCAGCGTCAGGTCGCGCCCGGCGCGCACCTCGATGTCGCCGCTGCCGGTGCGGATCAGCTTGCCCGCGCCGTTGTCGACGGCCGGGTCGGTGCTGGTGTTGGCGCTGCCCACCACGATGTTGCCCTGCCCCGCGGCCAGCGCCGCCAGCGGCTTGAGCGCGAGCCCGTTGGCCGAGTCGAGGTCGCCGCCCGCGACCAGGCGCAGGTTCCACGAGGCCGGTGCCTGCAGCACGCCGCTGCGGTCGGCCCGGTCGAAGCCGTCGCTCAGGTGGCCGCCGACGATCAGGTTGCCGCCCGCGCGCAGCGTGAGGCTGCCTTCGCGCGCGCCGGCGAAGTCGCTCATCAGGTTCCAGTCGCTGCCGAGCACGAGGTCGCCCGCGCTGCGGATCTCGATGCCGGGCATCACGGCCATGCCGGTGCCCAGGCGCGCGCGCACGGCGTCGGCGCCGGCCGCGAAGGCATTGGCATCGGCGACGGCCTCGGCCTTGACGGCATCGACGCGGTCGCTGTCGTAGCTGCGCACGCCTTCGAGCACGCTCGAGCGCGCACCGGTCACCTCGAGCGCCAGCCGGGTCACGGCCAGGTCGGTGTTGGCGGCGTTGCGTTGCGCACGCAGCCGCACCGCGCCGGCGTCGCCGCCAGCCACGTCGATCGCGCCGCCGCGCAGGTCGAGCTGCCCGCCCGCGGCCTCGAGCGTGACCCGACCGCTGCCCAACTCGGTGGTGGCGCCCGCGAGCAGGCGCGCGCCCTGCTGCATCGCCACGCCGTTGCCGCCGGTGATGCGGATCGCGCCCCCGTAGGCGGCACGCGCGTCGACCGTGCCGACGATGTCGATGCGGCCCTGGTCGGTGGTGAGGCCGAAGTCCTCCACCGTGGTCGTGCCCGCGAGCACCACGTCGCCCTGGCGGATGCGGAACTGGCGCGAGCGGTTGAAGCCGGCCTCGTTCAGGCGCTGGCTGAAGCCCGCGAAATCGGGCAGCGCGGCGATGTCGAGCGAGAACGCGCCCGCATGGCCGCCCGTGCCGGCCTGCGCGGCGATGGCGCCGTCGAGCACGACGGTGCCGCCGCCCGAGGCGGCCAGCGTCAGCGTGCCGGCGCTGCCGCCGGCGGCATGCGCCGCGAGGTCGAGGCGGCTGCCGGTCTCCAGGCGCACGTCGCCGCCCACGGCCGACAGTCCGATGCGGCCCGCGTCCGCATATTCCGCCATGTCGAAGAACTGCTTCGCGAAGCCGCCCACGTCGACCCGCGCGCCCTCGGCCAGCACCACGTCGCCGGCCGTGGCCGTCATGTCGACGCTGCCGCCGAGCGCCACCGCGCGGGTGGCGAAGCGCACGCTGCCGCCGCTGAGGCTCAGGCGCGAGCCCAGGCTGGCCTGCAGGCCCTGCGCGGAGCGGTCGTCCGGCGCGCCCTCGCCGTCCAGTGCCCGCAGCGCGCCAGTGGTGACGATCGATTGCGCCGCGCCGCCGCGCCCGGTGAGCAGCGGCGTGCGCAGGGTGAGCGCGCTGGCGCCGACGTCGATGCCGCCCGTGCCCTCGGCCACGATCTGGCCGCGCCCCGCCAGCGTCACGTCGGCGAAGCCCGAGACGGTCTTCTGGCCCGCGCCCAGGGTCAGCGTGCCGGCGTCGAGCGTGAAGCTGCCGCCGCCCGTGCCGCCCGCCGTGGCGGCACCCAGGGTATTGACCAGCGCGATCGCATCGCCGCGGATGACGATGTCGCCGTTGCCATGGCCCGCGAAGCCCGCGCCGTCGAGCGTCAGGGCGCGCAGCCCCGACGCGCCCAGGTCGACGGAACGGTAGAAGTCGAAGTTCGAATAGCTGCGCAGCGTGAGGCGCTCGGAGTTGGCCAGTTGCGCCAGCGCCGCGGCGTCGAGCACCAGCCCCTCGGTGCCGCCGCCGAAGCCGACGCGGCCCGAGGACACCGACAGCGCGCGCCCGGCGATGCGCGCCGAGCTCGCGAGCTCGGTGGTGCGCGTGGCATCGATCAGCAGCGCCGCGCCGCCCTCGAGCACGGCCCCCGCGCCGATGCCGACCAGCCCGCCGGTGCCGATGTCGACGTTCTCGCGCCGCACCGCGATGGCCTCGCCGTTGGCCACGCGCACCAGCGCGCCCCAGTCGCGCGAGGGCGTCAGCAGCACGTCGTCGCCCACGCCCGGCGTGCCCTTGGTGTCGTAGACCGCGGCCTGCCGCGGCGTCATCACGAGGTCGCTGGTGCCGCTGCCGGCATTGCCAACCGCTCGCAGCACGCTGCCGGCGTCGATCGCCACCCGGTCGGTGGCCGCCAGGATGATCTCGGGGCCTGTCAGCGCCGAGTCCGCGCCGTTGCGCAGCACGATGTCGGTGGCTGTCACGTCGACGCGCGTGCCCAGCGGGTCGCCGGTGCGCGTGCCGCCCACCAGCAGGCTGCCGGCGCCGAAGCCCGACAGGCTGGCCGCGTCGATCACCAGGTAGCCGTCGGCGCGCAGCGTGCCCGCGTCCTGCGCCGCGCCGACGATGGCGATGCGGCTGCCCGCGATGTCGACCAGCCCGCCGCGCCCGCCGGCGTCGGGCGCCGAGCGCAGCGTGCCGTCCAGCGTCAGGCGCTGCGTGGCGTCGAACACCACCGCGCCGCCGTCGCGCGGCAGCCGCGGCGTGACGACGTCCTGCCCGCTCAGGCGGTACTGCGTCAGCTTGAAGGCGTCGGACGCGAAGAAGTCGTTGGCGAAGGCCTCGTTGTATTCGGTGTACTGGCGCAGCGTGGCGCCCGACATCACGCGCCATGCGGAGGCCACGCTGTCCTGCCTGCCGCCGAGCGCGTTGCCGCCCTTGCCCTGCATGAGGATGCTGCCGTCGGGCGCCACCGCGCCGGCCGCCACCGGGCCGGCCCACGGCGTGCCCGTGGTCTGCACGGCGAAGGCGCCGGGCAGCATGGCGTAGCGCGCGGGCAGCAGCGTGTACCAGCCGGCGGCCAGGCCGCCGCCGCCCGCGAGCCACACGCGCTCGCCGGCCGCCGTGCCGCTGGGCGGCGGGGTGCTGCCGTAGCCCGGCAGCACCGCGTACATGCCCGGCGTGGCCAGCACGTCGTGCGAGCCGCCGGGGCCCGGCACGAACTCCCAGGCGTACAGGTCGCCGCCGCCGGCGATGTCGACCACCGCCCCCTTGGCGAGATCGACGTTGGGCGCCTTCATCGCGATGCGCTTCTCGGGCGGCGCGACCAGCGCGCTGTCGGAGGGCAGCGCGGTGTTCAGCCGCTGCGTCGGGTCCTGCCAGTGCTCGTCGTTGGACAGCGTGCCGTAGGGCACCACCAGGCCCCGGCCCGACACCGAGGTCAGGCTGTCGGTGCCCAGGGTCAGGCGCTCGCTGGCTTCGAGCGCGATGGCGCCGAAGGGCGCGCGCAGCACGCCGTTCTGGTCGATCACCGGCGCCTCCAGCCGCAGCGTGCCGCCGGCCGAGAGCGCGGGCGCGCCCGCGTCGCCCAGGCGCTCGATGGCGATCGACTGGCCCGCGCGGATGACCGCCGTGGTGGCCGTGGCCGGGTAGACCTGGCCGGCCCGCAGCACCAGTTGGCCGTCGACGTCGAGGCCCACGCGCAGGCTGTCCGTGGTGTTGATCTGGCTCGGCACCGCGGCGCCGAGGCGGATCTCGTCGGCCTGCAGCAGCGTGTTCGCGAAGCCCGCGATGCGCGTGCCCGCCGCGCCATCCAGCGCGTCGCGCCCCACCTCGAGCAGGCGGGCCTCGAGCGTCAGTTGCCCGCCCAGCTTTGCCGCGTCGGTCCACTGCGCGGCGGTGTAGGGCGCGCGCGCTTCGAGCGTGATGCGCGGTGCCGACAGCCGGGCGCTGCCGCCCGTGGCGCCGTTGGTCAGCGTGCCCATGAGGTTGAGCGCGCCGCGCACGCCGAGGTCCACGCCGTTGCCCAGCGTGATCGTGCCCGACTGCAGCGAGACCGTGTCGAAGCCACCCGCGCCCAGCGAGCCGGCCGCGATGCGGATGGTCGGCGCGACCTGGATATCGGGAATCACGATGTGCTTGCTGGCCGCCGCGTCGGAATAGAAGTAGCGGTTGAGCAGGCTGACCACCGCGGCGCTGATGGCGGGGTTCACCTCGGACGGATTCTTCATGCCGCCCGAGCCGGGCGCATCGAGGTCCACCACCACCTCCATGCCCGTCTGCACCTGGGTCTTGAGGCCCAGGATCGCGAGGCGCATCGCGGCCGTCAGCTTGAGCGGCTCGGTGCCGTACTCGTCGAACAGGTCGAGGTCGGGAATGCTGGCGTAGGAGGCCGAGCTCTTGATCGCGCCCGTCACGGGGTCGCGCCAGTAGTAGGAGCGCCCCGGCAGCACGACCGGGTCGCCGCCCGATTCGCCGCCGGCATCGACGATCGACAGCGAGCCGCCCACGGCCGTGGGGCCACCGGCCTTGCCGACCATCGTCGAGCCCACCACGCCGGCACCGAACAGGCGGATGCTGCCGCCGTCGCTGTCGCGCACCACGCTGCGCACCTCGGCGCCGCCGAAGCGCCGGTAGGTCGGCTCGTCGAACTCGCCGCTGGCGCCCGAGACGTCGATGCGCGCGCCCGGGTCCAGCGCCAGGGCCGCGCCCGTCACGCCGTTGCTCAGCACGATGTCGCCGCCCGGCAGCACTTCGCCCGTGCGCCAGCCGCGCGCATCGGGCCGGATCACCGGCACGCCGCGCGCCAGCAGCTGCGCGCCCGAGGCCAGCGCGATCGACTTGCCGTTGAGTTCGATGCGCCCCGCGGGCGCCTCCAGCGTGCCGCTCACCGTGAGCGCGCCCGCCACGGCGGACAGCGTGAGCGCGCCGCCGACGTCGGTGCGCAGCACGGCACCGGCGCCGACGTCGATCGAGCCGCTGTCGACCGCGAGCCTCAGCGAGGCGGGTGCGCGCTGCAGACGTTCCTCGAGCCGCAGCTCGCCCACAGGTGCCAGGCTGGCCAGCCGCGCGCCGGTCGCCAGCTCGCGGTAGCCGAAGGCGCTCAGGTCGATGCCCTTCACGGACTGCGACACGCCGATGTCCTGCGGCACGGCGATGCGACCGCCCTCTGCGGCGGTCACCCGCACCGTGACGTCGCCGAAGCCGCGGTCGGCGTACAGCGTGGCGGGAAGCACCAGCACGCCCGGTGCCGCCGGGGCGTCGGGCTCGGCGGGTTCAACAGGTTCGACCGGCACGGGCGCCGTGCCGCCGATCTGCACATTGGCCTTGGTTTCGAGCACCAGCCGTCCGGCCGAGCCCGCGGCATAGGCGCGGATGTCGAAGGTCGACAGGTCGGTCTTGTCCGTCAGCCCGCTCAGCGTGAGCGAGCCGGCATTGCCCACGCGCAGCCCCGGCAGGCCGTTCTTCGCGCGGTCGACGCGGCCGCCGCCCGACACGTCGAGCACCGCGGCCGGGTCGACCCGCAGCTCGCCCACCTGCAGCGCGATGGCGCCGCCATCCATGGCCCAGCGCGCGGGCGCCATGCCGTCGCGCCAGGCGTTGATCCACTGGCCACCGACGTCGAGCCGGGCCTCGGCGCCCAGGGTCAGCGGGCCGTCCATGGTGCCGAGCACGATGCTGCCGCCCGGCGCGCGGATGGCGCCGTCGATGCGCATCGGATTGGTCGAGCGGTCGCCGCCGCTGGCGATGAAGGTGGCGCCCGGCGACAGGTCGAGCGAGGCGCCGGACTCCAGCACGAAGCCGTAGTCGCCCGAGATGTTGAGCACGATGCGGCCCATGCCCGAGCGGCTGAGCACCTCGTCCGACAAAAAGGTGACCTTGCCGATCGCCTGGTTGGCGGCCTCGGGGTCGGGCTGGGCCTCGTAGGCGCTGTCCAGCGTCGAGCCGGCCTGGAAGGCGGCCTCGAGCCGGTGCGGGTCGCGGGCGATCACGATGCGGTTGGGCGACCACGGTCGGTCCTCGACGCTGCCGCCACCGAGTTGCAGTTCGCCGCCCGCGTTCTTCGTCGGCTGCTTCTGCTGCCGGTCGCCCACCACCACGCCGCCCGCGTAGTCGCCTTCCAGCACCATCGCGCTGCCCGCGAAGATCTGCACCGCGCCGGCCTTGCGGCCCTCGGTGTAGCCGGCCTCGACGCTGTCGCGCCCGATCACCGCGCTGCTCCAGCTGTCGGACACGCCCCAGCGCGCATGGCCGTCGGTGTAGCGCCCGGCGATGCCGGTGTAGCTGCCGTCGGGCAGCGCGCGGTCCATGGTGTAGACCCGGCCGTCGGCGCCCATGAGCTTGGTGGCGGTGTTGAGGCCGTCGGTGTAGCGCACCGAGCCGCCCGACACGTCGAGCAGCGAGCCCGCGCGGGTGATGACCGAGCCGCCCGCGCGCATCGTGATGCGGCCGGCGTCCGTCGACAGCTCGTTCAGGTCGGTCATGCCCACGCCGACCCAGCCGGTCACGTCGCCCAGTGGCGTACCGGCCCAGCTGCCGGGCAGGTAGTTGCCCGCCGCGTCCTTGACCCACAGCACGCCGGCCATCGGGCCGTCCTCGAACACGCCGCTGGCGCGGCGGTCGACGATCACCTTCTTGCCGCGCACCCATGCGTTCAGCAGCAGCGGCGAGTCGCGCAGCTCGTTGATGCGCAGCTCGGCCTCGATGAAGTTGCGCGCCATCGGCACCGCCGCGCCCTGCAGGCCGGCCACGCTCAGGTAGGCGCCGCTGTCGATGTAGATGCGGCTGCCGTCGCCCAGGCTGTCGGGCCGGTAGCCCGGCAGTTGGGTCGGCAGCGGGTTGGCAGCCGACTCCACGCTGATCGTGCCCGAGGGCACGAGCACGCCCGCGCCGGCCTGCACGTCGATCAGCCGGCCGTACAGCCCGATGGCGCCCGGCTTGTAGCGCGTGGCCAGCGCGGTGGTCTCGATCTCGCTGGTGTCGGAGGCATCGGGCAGGATGCGCGTGACACTGCCCTGGCCCAGCGTCAGCGTGCCGGCCTGCCAGCTCAGCAGGATGTTGCTGGGGTCGTCGTTGACGTAGATGTGCGTGCCCTGGCCCCAGGCGCGCAGCAGGATCGAGCCGCTGCGGTTGTTGAGCGCGGTGGTCGCCAGCGCCACGCCGTTCTGGTGCACGTCGCGCGCCTGCAGCGTGATGTTGCCGCGTTCGGACTGCACGATACCGCTGTTGGTCACGTCGTAGCCGACCGCCTCGGCGCGCGCGGCCATCTCGGGCAGCACGTGCTGGGCGATGGCCTCGACGAAGCCGGGGTTGAACGGATCGGTGCCGGTGCGGATGGCGCTGCTCACGAAGGCCCACGGCATGGCCCAGCCCGGCGCGGCCGCGGCGGCCACGTCGAGGCCGCGGATGGCGTTGGCGTCGATGGTGCCGTTGGCGGTGGTGTTCCGGACCGTGTTGAGGAAGACGTTCTCGCCGGCCGCGAGGATCACCTGTCCGTCGGGCGCCGAGATGCGCCCGGCGTTGTGGACCTTGGGCGCGAACAGCATCACCTTGCCGCCGCTCGCCACCTCGAGCCGAGCGCCGGCCTGCACCTGCACCGCGCCGGGCGCCGCGCCCGGGTCGAAGCGGTCGACGCCGCCGAGCCGGTCGGGCGCCGTGCCGTTGCCGGGCACGTAGCTGCCGTAGATGTCGGGCGCGGCCGAGGCGAAGGCGCCGAACTGCGGGATCGCGAAGTCGTTGGCCTGGCCCGTGGCGTCCTTGAACACCTGCGCGTTGTTGATGCCGAGGTTGAACTGCTTGTCCGACAGCGCGAGGCTCGAGGCCACCAGCGTGCGCGTGTTGACCTGGCTCGAGCCGGTGAAGACGATGCCGTTGCGGTTGATCAGGTAGACCGACCCGTCGGCCTTGATCTGGCCCGCGATCCGGCTCGGCCGGCCGCTCGGGTCGTTGATGCGGTTCAGCGCGATCCATGCATTGCTGCCGTCGGGCTTTGCTCCACCCTTCTGGTCGAACTGCACCGTGGTGTTGCGGCCGACGTTGAAGCTCTCCCAGTTCAATATCGCCTTCTCGTCGGTCTGCTCGATGCCGACCACGGTGCGTCCGCTCGCCACGGTCTGCACCGGTGCGCGCGCGTTGAGCCAGCCGGCCGTGAGGCTGTTCGTGTCGACCTTCAGGCCGCCATCGGCCAGGCCCTCGGGAATGTCCGAGCCGCCGTCGAGCGCCGCCTGGCGCGCCGCGTCCTGGGCCGCCTGCTGCGCCGCGATGCCGCGCGCGGCCAGGTTCAGGTTGTCCATCGAGCGCCGCAGCTGGGCGTTGTCGCGCTGCTGCAGCGCGAGCGGGTTCGTCAGCGACGCGGCGGGCGTGCCGTCGGGCATGCGTCCCGTGGCCGCAGCCATGCTCTGCGCCACGTTCTTGCTGGCGAACCAGGCCGGCCCGAAGGCCCGCTGCGCGTGCGCGCCCTGCATGACGCCGCCCGCGGCGAGCATCGCCGCGAGCGCATGCGCCAGCGGCTTCAACCGCAGCGAGAAAGTGGGAGCGCCCGCACGCTGGCCGCCGAGAGAAATACGCGTGTTCATGTGATGCCGATCCAGTCAGGTGAATGCCGCAGTTCGAGTCCTGCGCGCCGCGACCTCCAGGTCGACAGCGCTCCTTGACTAGACCGCCGGGCAGCGCGCGATCGGCAAGCTTTTCTTTTGAAGCTTTCGTGACAGCGCGGCGGGCCCTCGTCGCGTCGCCGCTTCAGCCCAGCAGCACCACGCCGCCGGGCAGCGAACGCACCTTCAGGCCCAGCGACTGCTTCATCTGCACGATGGCCAGGTCCAGCCCGCCGATCTGGAAGCGCCCCGTCATCTGGCGCGCCGCCAGCTGCCCGTCGAGCAGCACGACCTGGCCGGGGCGGTAGCGGTTGATCTCGTCGATCACTTCGCCCAGCGGCGTGTCGACGAAGCGCAGGTAGCCCTCGCGCCAGGCCACGCGCCGCGCGAGCTCCGCGCCCGCGAGCGTCGCGACCGGCCCGTGCGCGCGCTCGTTCCAGTCCAGCTGCTGGTGCGCCTCGAGCAGCACGCCGCCCGCGGCATGCGCCACCTCGAGCCGGCCCTCGAGGCAGACCACGACCACGCGCGCGCCCTGGCGCCGCAGCGCGAACAGCGCATGCGGGCCCAGCGGTCCGGGCCGGGCCGTGAGCCGGCCCGCCCCCGCTTCGACCACGGTGCGGATGCGCGCGTCCCGCACCTCGATGGCCGCCTCGCCGGCGATCAGCTCGATCTCCTGCAGCGGCACGCGGCCTTCGCGCACCACGATGCCCGAGCGCGTGTTGAGTTCGACCGTCACGCCCTCGGCCAGCGTCACCTTGCGGCGCTCGCCGATGCCCGTGCGGTGGTCGGCGCGCAGCTCGCCCAGCGAAGGCCACAGGCCCAGCGGCGGATGCACCATGGCCGCGGCGGCCACGGCCGTGAAGCCCAGCGCGCCGCCGAACAGCGCGCGCCGGCCCGGGGCAAAGCGCGGTTCGCGCTGCGCGCGCGGGGTCGTCGACGGCTGCGACGCGGACGGCGCGCGAGCGGCCACCAGTTGCCCCGCGGCACCCAACAGCGTCCACTGGCGGCGCGCCGCGGCCAGCGCGGCACGGTGCGCGGGGTCGGCCTCGCACCAGCGCCGCATCGCCGCGCCGTCGGCCTGCGTCATGCGACCGGCCGCGACCTGGCTCATCCAGGCGATCGCCTGGCGCTCGATGGCGTCGGTCGTTTCGCGCGGGGGCATCGATCCGGGATGTGTCATGTTCGGCAAGGCTTCACCCACTAGACCGCCGGCGCGAACGGAATCGGCACGCTTTTCATTTTTTTTCCCTGTTCCCGTGCGCCATGCAATGCTCGTGCGCACGCTTGAGCTCCAGGCCGATCAGCCGCGCCGACACGCCGAAGCGGGCCGCCGCGGCCTGGTTGGACAGCTCGTCCACGCGCACCGCGAGAAAGATCGCGCGCCGGCGCGGCGGCATGCCGTCGATGACCCGCACCAGCGCCTCGATCTCGTCGCGCGCCGCGGCCACCTCGTCGGGGCCGGGGGCCGGATCGACCAGCTCGTCCATCAGCGCGCCCATGTCGTCGGCGCTCATGTAGCGCCCGTCGCGCTCGATGCGGTCGAGCGCGACGTTGACCGCCATGCGCATCAGGTAGGCCGCCGGATTGGCCAGCGGGCCCGACGATTCCTTGCGCTCGTCGAGCCGCACCCAGGTGTCGTGCAGCGCATCGCTCGCCAGCTCGACCGAGCCCAGGCGCCAGGTCAGGCGACGCTTGAACTCGTCGTAGCGCTGGGTCAGCAGCTCGCGCAGCGCCCCGAGGCTGTTGGCGCTCATGCCAGGCCCGTGGCGGCGCTCATGGCGCCGCGGTCCGGCCGGTGCCCGGGCACACCGGCGCCGCGTCGGCCGTGCGCGCACGCAGCAGCAGCACGAAGGGCCGCGCCGGATCGGCCGGCGCCTGCCCCACATCGACACCGCGCAGCGTCTCGACGATGGTGCCGTCGCGTACCCGGTCGCCGGTGCTGTCGAGCAGCCGCACCTGGGCGGCACGGCCACCGGCGTCGACCTGCACGCGCAGCGCCAGGCGGTAGCTGCCGAGCGCGAGGTCGCCGCGCTCGCACAGCGCGCGCAGCAGCCGCGACTCCAGCAGTTGCTCGTAGCCGCGCTCGACGGCAACGGCCGGCACGGGCTCGGGCGGCACGGCGTCGTCCGGCCCCGCGGGTTGCAGCACGAAGGCCTCGGGCGCGACCAGCCGCGCGACCAGCCCGCTGCCTTCGAGCAGCCGATGCAGCGCCTGCTCGGGCGCCATGCGGCCGCGCACCGGCGCGGCGCTGCGGCCCTCGACCAGCTCGGACGGGAAGAACACCGACATGCGCGTCGCCGCGTCGTAGCGCGCCAGCGCGTCCTTGAGCGGACCGCCCGGCAGGTCGAACAGCGTTGGCACGGCCTCGGCCCGCGCCGCGCCCGCGGCCACGCACAGGCCCATGACGGCCAGCCAGCACGCGAGCAGAAGACGGCGGGCGTGAAAGGCAGGGGCTGGCCGTGCGCGGCGGAGCGGCCCGGGCGCGCCGGCGAGCGTGTGCATCTGCGAAGGGTCCACCGTGAGGAGTTGCGCGGCGGATGCTAGGCAGGCGGGATGACCTTCGGGTGACAGCGCCGCGCCCGCGGCACGCGCGGATGCCGCTCACCATGCCGCCCGCGCGCGAAGGCAGCCGGGCGCGGGCTGGCGGAAAAGCGCGAACGGGAGGGGCTGGGGCTCGGTCATGGGCGGGCGGTCGTGAAGGCTCTGTGCCAGAACGGTCGAGGCGCCGCGCACCTGTTGTTTGTCACGAAAATTTCACGCAGCGCCGCCCTTCCCGCCCTTCCCGCCCTTCCCGCTCACCCGCAGCGCGGCTCGCCCGCGCGGGTGCAGATCGGCACGAAGATGCGCGTGCCCGCGCGCTGCACCAGCAGCGCCGCCGTGCCGTCGGCCGTGTCGAGCTGCTGCGCCAGCGCCTCGGCGCTGTCGATGGGCTGGCCGTTGAGCGCGAGGATCAGGTCGCCCGGCTGCACCCCCGCGCGCGAGGCCGCCGCGTTCACGCGCTGCACCAGCAGGCCGCCCTCCACGCGCAGCAGTTGCCGCTCGGCCGGTGCCAGCGGGCGCACCGCGAAGCCCAGCCGCGACGGCGCGCTCGCGGCGCCGGTGGCCAGCGGCGGCGTCTCGAAGCCGTCGACGCGCACCTCGAGCACCTGCTCCGTGCGATCGCGCCACACCATCAGGCGCACGCTGTCGCCCGGCGTCTGTTCGGCGATGAAGCCCAGCGCATCGGCCGCCTGCACCACCTCGCGGCCCTGCACCGCCAGGATCACGTCGCCCGGCCTCAGCCCGCCGGTCTCGGCCGCGCCGCGCGGCTCCACGTAGTTCACCAGCGCGCCGGCCGGGCGCGGCAGGCGGAAGGTGTCGGCCAGCGCCTGCCCCACCTCCTGCACCGACACGCCGATGCGCCCGCGCGTGACCTTGCCGGTGGCCAGCAGCTGGTCCTTGATGCGCATGGCCGCGTCGATCGGAATCGCGAACGAGAGGCCCTGGTAACCGCCGCTGCGGCTGTAGATGCGCGAATTGATCCCGATCACCTCGCCGCGCAGATTGAACAGCGGCCCGCCCGAATTGCCGGGGTTGATCGGCACGTCGGTCTGCAGGAACTGCATGTACTCCGCGCCCGGCAGCAGGCGCCCCTTCGCGCTCACGATGCCGGCCGTCACCGAGTTGCCGAAGCCGTAGGGCGAACCGATCGCCACCACGCCGTCGCCCGGCTCCACGCTCGAGGGCTCGCCGATGCGCACCGTGGGCAGGCCGCTCGCATCGATCTTGAGCAAGGCCACGTCGGCCACCGCGTCGAGCCCGACCAGGCGCGCGCGGAACTCGCGCCGGTCCGGCAGCTTCACCGTGATCTGCGTGCCGCGCGCCACCACGTGTGCGTTGGTCAGGATCAGCCCGTCGGCGCTGATGAGAAAGCCCGTGCCCAGGCTGGCCTGGTCGGTCTCCGCGGGCTGCGGCTGCGCGCCGGGCACCAGCAGCAGCCAGCGGTCGCTGAGGCGGCGCGCCGGCGCCGAAGGCCGCTCCACGCCGATGTGGACCACGGCCGGCCCGTAGCTCTTGACCAGCTCCGCGAGCCCCGAGCTCGGCCATGGCATCGCCGCCTGCAACGGCCCGCCGAACGCGAGCCCCGCGAGCGCGACGGCCAATGCCGCGCAGAAGCGCCACGTCCGCGTGCTCGCTCCGGCGGCACGCGGCGAGGGTCTGGCGGACGAAACGGTCATGGCGGTCTTTCAGGAGCAAGGTGGGCCCAGCCGCACGATGCGCCGACGAACAGGGTCGAGGCGCGCGGATGGGGCTGGCCTCGAAGACAAGACGGTCCGGGGCGGGGCGGACTGCGCTTTGTCATGAAAATTTCATGAAGCGCCAGGCCGGCGGCTGCGTCGCTGCTTGCGATATCGTGTCGCCGTGATCCGTCGCTGGCGAGCATTGCCGTTCGCCATGACGCCCCCCGAACGAACGCGCGTCGTCATGCGCGCCCCCCCAAACAGATGAAGAAGCACGCCACCCTGTCATCGGCCGGCGCCACGGCGCGCCGCTCGATCGTGCGGGCGCCCGTTCGCAAGGCCTTGGCGATGCTGCTGCTCGCAGGCGCGCTGCTGCCCGGTGCTTCGCGCGCACAGGCCCTGTCCGTGCAGGTGCCTCATGGCCTCGCCGGGTCTGCCGCCTGGATCGAGAACATCGCGCTCGGCATCGATGTCTGGCTGGTCGCGCACGAGAATGCGCGACGCACGCTGCTGCTGGGACGCTGCACCGCGTTCGATCCCCGCTTTCCCGAACGACCCGCGCCCGCGATGGTCACGGCCAGCACCGAGGTCTTCCACTGGATGACAGGCGAGGGTCACACCGACCTGCCGCCCGAACCCTACTCGGTGGCGCTGCGGAACGTGCTGCCGGTCCTGGCGACGCACGTGTTCAATGCCGACGAGCTCGCGTCCTGGGACGCCGTGCGCGGCTCGGCGCAGATTCAACGGGGCCTGGCGCTGCACGAAGTCGAGGTCGCGCTGGTCAAGGCGAGCGACGCGATCGTCGAGGTCAACTCCGGGCGCTACTGGGGCTGGCCGCTGGCACGGGTGGGGCGACTGGCCGACGCGCAGGGCCTGCGGGCGGAAGTCGACGCGACGCTGGAGACGCTGGCTCCCGGCGCAGCCGCGCGCCTGCGCAACATCAGCCTCGTGCCTGCCGAAACACCCGCGGACGAGCCCTTGCTCCGCGCCGTGTCCCAGGCCGGCGAAACGCTGGCCCCGCGGTTCTTCGAGCAACTGACGCCCGCCGACCACGAGGCCTACGAGCGCGTCGCGCGGATCGAGGTGGTGCGACGCTGGTTGACCTTGACCCAGGCGCTGCCGCGCTTCGCCCTGAGCCATGTGTCGGACATGGTTCGCGACAACCCGATGCCGAACGCAGCAGCGGATTTCTGCAGCCGCATGGACCTCCCGGCGTGCCGTCCTGGCGAAGCGGTGGAGGCCGCCATCACTGCTTACCTCTTGGCATTCGGCAGCGCCTTGCGCAGCGATACGACGGTGGATGCGGCGCGGCTGATCGTGCGCAAGCTGCCGAGCTCGGGGTGCTCCTAGATTCAGGGCCGGGCACGGCGAAGCGGCGTGCTAACGTCGACGCCAAAGGGGCCTCGGCCGAGGCCCCGACCACTCCGACGAAGATGGGATCGATGAGCCTGACCCGCGCATGGTCGCGCCTCCAGTCACTGCGCGACGAGCCGGCCCGCAGCGACGTGCTGCTGACGCGCGCGGCCCTGATCTTCTGCGTTCCGATCATGCTGGCCTACGGCTGCGCCGGGCTCGTCTATGGCGAGCTGCCGATGCTCACGCCGTTCGGCTTCGTCGAGATGCCCGGTGCCTGCGCCTGGCTCACGGCCGCGATGGCCTTCGCGCTCGCGGTGCTGGCGACCGACTGGCTGGTGCGCGGCGAGCTGGCCACCCCGCGTGCCTCGGTGATCATCACGACGCGCTCATGGCGCGTGGGCGATCCGCCGATGCCCGCCCTGCCCCCGCATGTGTGGCCGCAACCGCGCAGCTCGCCGCTGCGCATCGCCTGCCTCGGCATCGCGGCGGTGGCCTGTGCCTCGGCGCTGGTGGGGCGCGCCACGCTCGCGCTGGGCTGGCAGGCCTTCGCGCGGCCGGGCGGGCTGGCGCCGAACGCGGAATGGCCGCTCTATCCGCTGCAGTGGCTCTGGCCCTGGCTGCTGCCGCTGACCCGACGCCCCGTGGTGCTGGGCACGATCGTGGTGGGCGCGGTGCTGCTGTTGGCCGCCTACCTGCTGGCGTGGCGCAAGGTGCGCGGTGCCTGGCTGCCGTTCATCACGATGCTGCCGCTGCTGGTGGCGGTCCATTTCCTCGGCGCCGCCGGCTTCGACTTCGCGGCCGCGCGCGGCCTCGGCGGAATCGTCGAGCCCGAGCTGTCGGCCGCGCTGGCGCAACGTCCCGGGCACTACAACATCCACACCTTCCTGAGCCTGTGGTGCGCCATCGGGGCCCTCACGGTCGGGATGATCGGGGGCTTCTGGCTCGAGGCCTCGTCGGTGTTCGAAGAGGACTGAGCGGGCGCCGGCGCGAGCGGCTCAGGTCCTGCGCGCGATCCGCACGATGGCGTCGTAGATCTCGTGCTCCGCATCCGCCGGCTCGATCTCGCCCGCGGCCGCCGCGAACGACACGGCCTCCGCCGTCCCCAGCATCGCGCGCATGCCCGCCAGCGCGAGCGGCTGCTTGGCAAAGGGCTGCAGCGCATCGCGGCACTTGGCGAGGAACAACGCCTCGTGCTCCTTCTTCAGCGCATCGAGCTCGGGCGAGCCGGCCAGCGCGGCGCTCACGCCCGGCATCTCGCGGCCCATCTCCATCACGCAGTTGAGGTAGGTGGCGGCGATCACCTTGGCCACGGCCGGCAGCGACCGGGCCGCCACCCGCAGGGCCTCGTCCATCAGCGCGTGCTGCCGGCCGTCGTACTCCTCGTAGAGCACGCCGAGCAGCCCGGTGCGCGTGCCGAAATGGTCGTAGACCACGGGCTTGGTCACGCCCGCGCGCTCGGCCAGGTAGCCCAGCGTGAGCGCGTCGGTGCCTTCGCCGCGCACGATGGACCACGCCACGTCCAGCAGCTGGCGGTTGCGTTCCTCCTTGGGCAGGCGCTTCTTCGCCGCGACTTGCACGGCCGGTTTCGTCGGGTTGCTTGACATCCTTAAACTACCAAAGGTAACCTACGAAGCGTAGACTACTAAAGGTAGTTTACACCCAGCTTCAAAGGAACCACCCCCATGCATGCCCTCATCGTCGTCAGCCATCCCTCCCCGCAGTCGCTCACGCACGCCGTCGCGCGCTCGTTCGCCGAGGGCGTCGAGGCCTCCGGCGACCACAGCACCGAGATCGCCGACCTCGCCGCGGAGGGTTTCCAGCCGGCCTTCAGCCAGGCCGACGCCACCGCCTACCTGCTGCAGGCGCCGCTGCCGGCCGACGTGCTGCGCGAGCAGCAACGCATCGACCGCGCCGACGCGCTGGTGCTCGTCTATCCCGTCTACTGGTGGTCGTTTCCGGGCCAGCTCAAGGGCTGGATCGACCGCGTGTTCTCCAACGGCTGGGCCTACGACGAGCGGCCCGACGGCTCGCTCGGCAAGCGGCTCGGCCACCTCCCGATCCACCTGATCGGCATCGGCGGCGCGGACGGCGGCACCTATGCGCGGCACGGCTACGACAAGGCGATGCGCACGCAGATCGACCACGGCATCTTCGATTTCTGCGGCGCGCCGGTGCTCAGCTCGGAGTTCCTGGTCGATGTGAATGGGCAGGGCGGGGCCGCGCACCTCGTCACCGCACGGGGGCTTGGCAGCCATGCGTTCTCGAAGGGCGCGCCGGCCGGTGGCAAGCGCGCCGACGCGGTCGAACTGGCCGGGTAGCCAGGCAGCGCCGCCGAAGGCTCAGCCCTCGTCCGGCGGCGTCTTCTCGATGACCCAGTTCGCGCCGGGCCGCTCGCGCGTGGCCTGAAAGCCGGGTTCGAGGTCGGCGAGTTCGACGATCGACGGATCGATGTCGAGGACATGGCCGAGCCCCGCCAGCGCCACGTCCTCGATCGCTTCGCTCACACCGTCCAGGAACTGCCATCCGTGGTCATCGTCGCCGTGCGAAACCCGCAGGATCGGACGGCTCCGGTCCAGGACGCTCTTCGAGAAGATCGTCGCGCAGTTCCGGGGTTGGTCGAAGGGCCACTCCGCCGGGATCGAGCGATTGCGAGGTTCCATATCAGCGACCTCCCTGGCGCACTTTCGAGTCCTGGATGAGCTCCTGAATGCGGTCGACAGGCAGCTCGTGAAAGGTCTGATAGCGATCCGCTCGTTTGCCGTCGGGCAGTTGATAGACCTTCGCAGATGCTCCCAACTGCTTCAGCCTGAGCAGGAGCTGGAGCAGGGAATCCGGAAAACCTGGGCTCAACCGATCGAAGAGGGGTCGAACGACGAGAGGTGCCGTCGAAGGCGATTCCTTGATTTCAGAATACTTGAGATGGAAGACGGACCGGATGGCTTTCATTGCTTCAATCCGCTGCGGGCCAAGATCGACGACCAGGAATGCAATCAGAGGCAACAAGGTATTCGCTCGTTCGTACCCTATCGAGTACTCCTTCTGCATGCGGGAGTATCCATTCGGCCACCGCATCTCGAGCTCGCTGGGCGTCATTGACGTATTGAATTCCCATTCGATTGCAGGTGGCGAGTTTTCATCGAACACATAGACGGATCTGCGCTTCTGGTCCCAAGACATGGTGCGCGCGTTGCTCCAGGCGAACTCGATATGGAGTCGTACGCGATCACAGTACAAGCGATGTATCAGGCGTTCGAACTTGTCGAGCCACCGATCGACTTCATGGTCGGCCTTCTTCAACCCGGCCGCGAAATGGATCATCCTTCCCCCATAGGCAACCATGAAATCTGTCACCGGAGGAAATGAGAACATCCCGCGACTCAACGGGGGCCAGTCGTCCTGCGCAGGCAGACTTTCGATGACTGCTTCGTTGTACCTCCGAATCGCGACGACCTGATCCTCCCAGGGCACGCCACCGCTTTCCGGATTCATTGCTTCGGCCAGATAGCCGTAGACGCGGCAGGTTTCTCCCATCCATCACTCCCCTAGAAAGAAGAGCGAGCATATCGGCTGCTCGCGTCTATCTTGGTCATGCCCATGAAGGCATGCGGCGTGAGGTCAGGACTCGAAGGCCGCGCGAAGCGACGCCTCCACCTTCGCGTCCTCGATCTCGGGCAGCAGCATGACCACGCCCTCGCTGGCCCATTGCGTCAGGGCATCGAGCAGCGCCAGGCCGGGCGGAAGCCATGGCGAACCCGGCGTGGCCTCCTGCACCGCCGCCAGGCTCGAGCCCCGGCGCAAGGTATCGGCGCGCTGAACGATGAGGAAGCGCGACCGCGCGGCTCCGTTGCCGAGCCACAGCCCGCCGGGCGCGAGCAAGTATTCGCCACGGGGCGATCGCATGTAGGTGGACGCGTCGCTGCCGAAGAACAGCCGTCCGCCGTCGAAGTCGGCGAGGTACGCGTAGTCCCCCGCGAGCAGGCCGTACTCGGTGTTCTTGCTCGAGCGGGACCATGCGATCGACTCGGCCAGCTTCACGCGCCGCGGTTCGCCGACACGCGCCAGCGACTTCGCGTCCACGAAAGCGTATTCCCCCTGCGGCGCCGCCCACGCGGCGACAGGCAGCGCGGCGATGCCGATGAGCAGTTGTCGTCGATCCATCCGGATTCCCTCTAGACATTCCATGAAGCCACCCCTTCTTCCTGGCGGATCATGGCATGCCGCCTCGACCGGTCGAGGCGGCACTCCCTGCCTAGGACGGCTTGCTCTTCAAGCCTTTCAACACCGTCGCAAGAACGGCCGTGGCGGCCTGCGGGTCGGACGTCTCCACCGACACCCAGAAACCGTGGATGCGGAAGCGGGAGACATACCCGATGTAGTGGATGTATTCATCGCTCCCCTCGATGCGACCGAGATAGGAGATTTCCGCCGATGTCTCGTCCTCGTTCATCCGGACGGAGTCGTCGAGAAAATGGATCGTGCGGCCGCCCCTCACCTGGCGTTCGAGCTTTTTCCGCTCGCGGACCACGCCGGCCGCGACCGCGTAGATCTGCCCCTCGCGCACGGAGACCAGGTGCTCGGAAATCACCAGAGACGCCAGCGGCTCCTTCGAGATGAAGCTCCACACGCCCTCGCCACGCACCTCGGTATCGATCCAGTTCTCGGCCAGGTTCAGTTCGAAGTTTCTCGCTTCGACCCGAGGCGCGCTGTGACAGGCGCCCAGCAGGACGAGCAGAAAGACGAAGACGAAGCGCACGGTTCCTCCCGCGGTTTTCTGGATGCAAGGTGCGAACGAGACTGCAGACAGGCAACGCGCCCGGATCCCCTCAACCCTTCGCCAACCGCCGCCGCGCCTTCACCGCCGAAGCCAGCCCCTCGAGCACCGGCACCGTCTGCGCGAAGCCGATGCAGGCATCGGTGATCGACACGCCGTGCTTGAGCGCCGCGCCGGGCTGGAGGTCCTGCCGCCCTTCCTCGAGATGGCTCTCGATCATGAGGCCGGTGATGCGCCGCTCGCCGCCCGCGATCTGTGCCGCGACGTCCTCGGCCACCACGATCTGGCGCTGGTGCTGCTTGCTGCTGTTGCCGTGCGAGACGTCGATCATGACCTGCGGCCGCAGGCCGTTGGCCAGCAGCGCCTGGGAGCTGGACTCGACATCGGCGGCCGAATAGTTGGGCGCCTTGCCGCCGCGCAGGATCACGTGGCAGTCGTCGTTGCCGCGGGTTTCGAAGATCGCCGCCATGCCCATCTTGGTCATGCCCATGAAGGCATGCGGCGCGCGGGCCGCGAGGATGGCATCGGCCGCGACCTTGACGCTGCCGTCGGTGCCGTTCTTGAAACCGACGGGGCAGCTCAGGCCCGAGGCCAGTTGCCGGTGGCTCTGGCTCTCGGTGGTGCGCGCGCCGATGGCGCCCCAGGCGATCAGGTCGGCGATGAACTGCGGGCTCAGCAGGTCGAGGAACTCGGTGCCGGTCGGCAGGCCCAGCGTGGTCAGCTCGAGCAGCAGGCGCCGCGCGCGCTCCAGGCCCTCGTTGATGGCGAAGCTGCCGTCGAGGTGCGGGTCGTTGATGTAGCCCTTCCAGCCCACGGTGGTGCGCGGCTTCTCGAAGTAGGCGCGCATCACGATCAGCAGGTCGTCCTGCAGCGAATCGGCCACCTTCTTGAGGCGCTGCGCGTATTCGATGGCCTGGTCGTGGTCATGGATCGAGCACGGGCCGACCACCACCACCAGCCGGTCGTCGCGGCCGTGCAGCACGTCGGCGATCGCGGCGCGGGCGCCCTCGACCAGCGCCAGGGTGTTGTCGCGCACGGGCACGCGCTCCTGCAGCAGCGCGGGGGTCATGAGCGGGCGCACGGCGCCGATGCGCACGTCGTCGATCCGGGTGGTGTCGAGCGTGCTGTCGCGGGAGCCGATTTCGGCGTCGTGGAGGGGGTCGTCGAGGCGGGGCATGGTCGTGGGGTGGTGTCGGGGGAGCTCCCGCGATTGTCCTCTCGAAAATGCCCACAGCCTCCCGGGCCCGCATCCGGATAATGCGTCGCCCACCACCGCAGGAGACGAGGATGGAGACAGAACATGGGACGTGAAGCGACCTGCCAGGCGCGCGTCGGCGACGAATCGGCGGAGGTCAAGGCCCTGCTCGAATCGACCGAGCTGATCCTGCGCGGCGCCATCAAGCGCCGCTATGCGATCGCGGCCTTGGCGCAGGTGCAGGCCACGGCCGGCGAGCTGCGCTTCGAGGCGAACGGCGAAGCGGTCGCGCTGGCGCTCGGCGACACCGAGAGCCAGCGCTGGGCCACGAAGATCGCCACGCCGCCGCCCTCGCTCGCGTCCAAGCTCGGCGTGGGACCGGCGCAGCCCGCGTTCGTGCTCGGCCGCGTCGACGATGCGGCGCTGACCGAAGCGCTGCGCGGCGCGCGCACCGACGACGCGGCGGCCGCCCATTCGGTCGTGGCCGTGGTCCGCAGCGACGCAGAGCTCGCGGCCACGCTCGAGGCGCATGCCGCGCTGCCCTGCCCCGGACTCTGAATCGTCCATCCCAAGGGGCGCGGCGCCTCCATCGGCGACAGCGCGATCCGGCAGGTGCTGCGCGAGCGCGGCTACGTCGACCACAAGACCTCGGGAGTCTCCGAGGCGCTCACGGCCACGCGCTACGTCCGGCGCTGAGCGCTAGAAATACCGCGCCCGCCGGTCGTCGCGCGGACCGACCGCGAGGTCTTCCGACAGGCCCTTGAGCACGGCAAAGCCGGCCTGGAGCGCATCGAGGTAGGTGGGGAATCCCGCCGCGGCTTCGAGCAGGCGCTCGTACTCGGGCGAACCGTCGAACGATTCGAGCAGCACCCAGTAGTACTCGCTCGTGTCGTGCTGTTCCACCGTCAGCGCGATGGAGATGAGAGGGCCGAACATGCGGGGATGCTCGCAGCCCCGCATGACGGTCTGAAGAAAGCTAGATCTTCAGGACGGGGAACGACTTCACGAGATCGTCGAGCGACTTGAGCTGTGCCATCAAGGGCTCGAGCTGGTGCAGCGGCAGCGCGCTCGGTCCGTCGCACTTGGCCTGGGCCGGATCGGGGTGGGCCTCGATGAACAGGCCCGCGAGGCCCAGCGCCATGCCGGCGCGCGCGAGGTCCACGAGCTGCTCGCGGCGGCCGCCCGAGGCGGCGGCGCCGGCCTCGCGCTGCTGCAGCGCATGGGTCACGTCGAAGATCACGGGCAGGTCGCCCGTGGTCTTCTTCATCACGCCGAAGCCCAGCATGTCGACCACCAGGTTGTCGTAGCCGAAGCAGGTGCCGCGGTCGCACAGGATGATCTGGTCGTTGCCCGCTTCCCTGAACTTCTCGACGATGTTGAACATCTGGCTCGGGCTCAGGAACTGCGGCTTCTTGATGTTGATGACGCGGCCGGTCCTGGCGAGCGCCACCACCAGGTCGGTCTGGCGCGCGAGGAAGGCCGGCAGCTGCAGCACGTCGACCACCTCGGCCACCGGTGCGGCCTGGGCCGGCTCGTGGACGTCGGTCAGCACCGGCACGCCGAAGGCCGACTTGACCTCCTGCAGGATGCGCAGGCCCTCGTCGAGGCCGGGGCCGCGGTACGAGTGGATCGACGAGCGGTTGGCCTTGTCGAAGCTTCCCTTGAACACGTAGGGAATGCCGAGCTTGCCGGTGACGCGCACGAACTCCTCGGCGGTGCGCAGCGCCAGGTCCTTCGACTCGAGCACGTTGACGCCGCCGAACAGCACGAAGGGGCCGTCGTTGCGCACGCCGATACCGGGGGGGATGGTGACGTTTTTCATGGGGGAGCTCCTGTCCTGAATCTTGGGGCCTATTGTCGACGCTCCCGGCGACCGGGCTCCAGGCCGGGGCTCAGGGCATCTTCACGGCGATCTGCGACAGCCCGCGCAGATGGCGCGGCCCGAGGCGCGCGTCGTTGGCCGAGATCAGGCACAGCGCGCCCAGGTGCGGCTCGAGCGGGCCACCGTTCTTCTCATACAAGACCAGCGCCTTCTCGCCGATGGGGCTGTTGTAAAGCTCGTTCCAGCTGAAGATGGCCTGGTAGCCGTCGTCGCCGAGCGCAACCACCACGCAGCGCTTGAGCTCCGAGCGCGGCCGCTCGGAAAAGCCGCAGGCATCGAGCACGTCGACCAGCCGCGCGCCCGCATAGCTGTCGACCTGCGCCACGGCGCGGCCCGAATAGCACAGCACCTGGGTCGGGCCGAGGTCGTGGCGCGCCATGCGCTCGAGCGCCTCGCGCGCGAACGCGGCCGGCCGCGGCACGCCGCCGAGCACGTGCAGCAGCGCGCTTGCCGGCGGATTCGGACTTTCGCTCGCGGCGCGGCGCGGCTCCACGGGCACAACGGCATCCAGGCTCATCGGGGTTCCTCGGTGATCAGCAGGCGACAGGCCGGCATTCTGCGCGGCGGTCCCGGCTGGCGCGATCCGCTTCGGCGTATGACCGCCATCCGCGAAACAGGATTTCGCCATATTCCACTCGACATAGCGAAAGCCGAATCTACAGCCGATCCGATGCCCCTGCCAGTCGTCAGCGCGCCAGCCGCGGCCCGGCCATGATGATGAACATGCCGAGCAGGCTGACCCCCACGCCGACCCAGTCGGTCACGCTCGGCTGCACCTTGTCGACCGCCCAGAGCCACAGCACCGCCACGCCGATGTAGACCCCGCCGTAGGCCGCGTACACCCGGCCCGCCGCGGTCGGGTGCAGGGTCAGCAGCCAGGCGAACAGCGCCAGCGAGACCGCCGCGGGCAGCAGCAGCCAGGCCGAATGGCCCTGGCGCAGCCAGAGATAGGGCAGGTAGCAGCCCACGATCTCGGCCAGGGCCGTGGCGACGAAGAGGGCGAAGGTCTTGAGCAGGTCCATGCGGGGATTCTCGGCGCGGATCGCGCCACCGCCGGCCGCTCGGGCCCGGCGCGATGCCAGGCCCGCGACACCCCGGCTAGGTATACTTTCCGACACATTTTTGCGGCAACCGGCCCCCGCTCGCGCGGGAACACGCACACAACGCCGGTGCCTCGGGAGGACCTCATGGACGAGCACACGGGATCGCGGCGCGAACCGCAGTGGACGGGAGACATCGCAGCCGCGGCCCCCGGCTGGGAGCCGGGCTTCCTGCGCGACGACCGCGAGCGCGGGCGCAAGGCCGGTCCGCTGCTGTGGGGCCTGGCGGCCCTCTCGCTGGCGGCGCTCGAGGCCACCACGCTGTTCTTCGGACGCTCGGAAGCGATGTCCCCCGCGTTCCGCATCGGCACCGCGCTGGGCGCCCTGCTCTGGCCCTTCGTCGTGGTGCTGCTCTGCTCGCTCTGGGACCACCGCTTCAGCCAGCGCCGCGGCGTCAAGGTTTTCGCCTGGACCTGCCTCGTGCTGGCGGCCGTGTCCTTCGCGAGCATCGCCACCACCCGCGGCTACTGGCAGCGCTGGCTCAACAAGGACAACCTCACCGCCGAGGACTTCCGGCGCCAGGCCGGGCGCTGCGCGCGCGAAGCCGACCTGGCCTGCGAGGAAGCCAACTGGCAGGACTACGTGCGCCTGCTGCCCGGCGATACCCTCGGCCTCGCCAACCTCGGCATGGCGCAGGCGCGGCGCGGCAAGCACCAGCAGGCGGTCGAGAACTTCGAGCGCGCGGAAGCGCTCGGCGAAGGCGCCTACGACCTGTTCGCCTTCCATGCCGACAGCCTCTCGAAGCTGGGCCGCGGCGAGGAGGCCATCGCGTGGTCCTACAAGGCGCTGGCGGCGCAGCCCGCGCTGGTGGACGTGCGCGCCAGGCTCGCGCGCCTGCTGGTCGCGGCCGGCCGGCCCTACGAAGCCCTGTCGCTGCTGCAGGCCTACGACAGTCAGGCCCAGGCGCGCGGCAGCCCGCTCTATTTCGCGGGCCAGCGCATCGCCATCGAGACCGCCATCGACCAGGGCGGCGGCGCCGCGGCCCCGGAGCGCGCCGGCCTGCGCCTGCCGGCCTACGGCGGGCACTTCTTCGCGCCGGTCAACCTCGGCGACGCCAAGGCCATGGCCTTCATGGTCGACACCGGCGCCACGCGGCTGTCGCTGGCGGAAGAGACGCTGCGGCAATCGAAGGTGGCCTACCGCGTCGTCGATCCGAGCGTCAGGATGTTCACCGCCGACGGCCGCCGGGTCGTCGCCAAGGCGATCGTGATCGATGCCATCCGCATCGGCCGCTTCGAGCTCAAGAACGTGCAGGCCATCACCTGCGCCGACTGCCTGCCGCTGCTCGGGCAGTCGGTGCTGTCGATGTTCGACATGCGCTCCAGCAAGGTCCAGGGGCTGGAGTTCATGACGCTGGTGAAGCGCGGCGGCTGAGGGCCGGTGCTCGAGCGCGACAGACCCCGCGGAACCCCGAGAAGAAAAGACGCGCAGGAGGATGCGATGAACTCACCGACCCGGCTGCGCCACATCGCGCTGGCCCTCGCCTGCGCCTGCACCGTGCCCCATGCGCTTGCCACCGATTGGCGCCGCGTCGGCAACCCGACACCGGATGGCGACAACATCTACCTCGACGTGAACGGCCCCGCGCGGGAGCCGGGCGGTCATGTCGTCGCGAGCCTGCTGTTCGACTATGGACAGGAACATCGGACCGCCGACGGTCGTGCCTATGGGTCCGACGTCCGGATCACGCGGATCGATTGCCAGCGCGAACGCCTCGCGGACCAAAGCATCGTGAGCTACGCGGGACGTGCCAGCCAGGGACCGGTGGTTCGACGCATGGTGCGCCCCCCCTCGGAGGCCGAGGCCGCCATGGAACCCGCGCTCCAGCACTCCACCGGGCAGGCCATCGTCTGGGCCGTGTGCGAACTCATGGTGCGCGGCAAGCCGCGGGGCTACAAGCCACCGCCTTGAGCCGTCCGACGAGGCGCCGGGCTCAGCCTGTCGTGCTCCCTGGCCGCTCCTCCTGGAACAGCCGCTCCAGCATCCGCGCCAGCCGGTCCACGTCCACCGGCTTGGTCAGGTGCCCGAGGAAGCCGGTCTCGAAGCTGGTGTCGCGGTCGCTGGGCTGGCCGTAGCCGGTCACGGCGATCAGCGCGGGCGGGTCGACCAGTTCGGCGCGCAGCCGGCGCGCGACCTCGTGGCCATCGATGCCGGGCAGGCCGATGTCGAGCAGCACGACGTCGGGCCGGCCGGTCTTGACCGCCTCGATCGCCGCGAAGCCGTCGTGCACGACCGCGCTGGCATAGCCCAGCGCGTCCATCAGCAGCGCCATGGTCTCGGCGGCATCCTGGTTG
The DNA here is from genome assembly GCF_059418345.1 of Variovorax sp. GW821-FHT09B01. Taxonomy (NCBI): domain Bacteria; kingdom Pseudomonadati; phylum Pseudomonadota; class Betaproteobacteria; order Burkholderiales; family Comamonadaceae; genus Variovorax; species Variovorax sp. GW821-FHT09B01. The sequence continues at coordinate 1,122,481 of NZ_JBWKPQ010000001.1, forward strand.
TCGTCGACCACCAGCACCAGCCGTTCGCCGGGCGCCCGGCCCGATGTTCCCTCGCCCGCGAGCGGCTCGGCCACGGCCGCCAAGTTGACGATGAATTCGCTGCCCTCGCCCGCGCGCCCGCTGCTGAACACGCTGACCCGGCCGCCATGCAGCGCGACCAGCTGCTGCACCAGGCTCAGTCCGAGGCCGAGCCCGCCCTTGGAACGCGCGGCGTCCTGCTCGCCCTGCACGAACAGGTCGAAGATGCGGTGGACGTCCTGCGGCGCGATGCCCGGGCCGGTGTCGCGCACCACGATCTCGGCCTCGATCGGGCTGGCGCCCGCGACGCCGGGCGCGGTGGGGCCGGCGCCGAGCCGCAGCTCGATGCGCCCGCCGTTGTCGGTGAACTTGGCGGCGTTGTGCACCAGGTTGCTGACCACCTGCACCAGCCGCGCCCGGTCGCCCGTGACCCAGGGGTCGGCGCCATCGACCTGCAGCTCGAGCACCTGCGACTTCAGCGCGACCAGCGGACGCACCGTCTCGACCGCGTCGTGAATCACGTCGCGCAGCCGCACCGGCTTGGCCTCGAGGTGGATCTTGCCGCTGGTGATGCGGCCGACGTCGAGCAGGTCGTCGATCAGCCGGGTCATCTGCCGCAGTTGCCGGTCGATGATGTCGCGCGTGCTGTTGAAGATGCGCGACTCGATCTTCTCGCGCTTGAGCAGCTCGAGCGCATTCGAGATCGGCGCGAGCGGGTTGCGCAGCTCGTGCCCGAGCATCGCGAGGAAGGTGGCCATGCGGCGTCCCTCGTCCTCCAGCGCGGTGATACGCCGGCGCTCGCTGAGGTCGCGCGTGACCTTGGCGAAGCCCTTGTGGTGCCCCGCCGCGTCGTACAGCGCCGTGATGACCACGCTGGCCCAGAAGCGGCTGCCGTCCTTGCGCACGCGCCAGCCCTCGTCCTCGAAGCGGCCGTCGCGCAGCGCGTTGCGCAGCTCCTGCGCGGGCCAGCCGCTGGCGGCCACGTCGGGCGGATAGAAGGTCGAGAAGTGCCGGCCGATGATCTCGGCCGCCTCGTAGCCCTTGTTCTTCTGCGCGCCCGCGTTCCAGCTGATCACGTGGCCCGCGGGGTCGAGCATGAAGATCGCATAGTCCTTCACGCCCTCGACCAGCAGCCGGAAGCGCTCCTCGCTCGCGCGCAGCAGTTCGTCCTGCAGGCGCCGCTCGCTGAGGTCGCGCGTGATCTTGGAGAAGCCGCGCACCGTGCCGTCGGGCCCGGTGAGCCGCGTGATGACCACGCTGGCCCAGAAGCGCGTGCCGTCCTTGCGCACGCGCCAGCCCTCGTCCTCGAAATGGCCCGCCTCGCGTGCCTGCGCGAGCTCCTGGCGCGGCCCGTCGCGCTGCTGCGCTTCGGCCGGATAGAGCATCGAGACATGGCGCCCGAGGATCTCGGAACCTTCGTAGCCGCTGACGAGCCGCGCACCGGCATTCCAGCTCAGCACCATGCCGTCGGGATCGAGGAAGAAGATCGCGTAGTCGGTGACCGCATCGATCATCTGCCGGTGATCGGCGTCCGACAGGTTGGCGATGGACAGCCACTCGGCGGCGGGATCTGGCATGTGTTTTGTTCTCTCGGACAGTGGGTTCGTGCCGGTTCCCCCTCGGCTGGACCGGGGAGTATTCCCCCGCCCGGCGGCCCGATCCGTGGGACGTTGCCGACATTTGCGGTCGGCCATCCTGCTGGGGCCACTGGATTCGGTTGGCCTGGCAGGCCAAACTGCCGAGGTGTCGAAAGAGAGATGCGAGCAGTTCGACCCACTCGAGCGTGGACGAGGGATCGGCGCCCTCGGCGGCACCGTCGACGGCGATCGCGCTGTATCGCCGTCCGGGACTCGAGGAATTCAGCGACCAGGACCGGCGGGGTTTTCGCATCGGTGCATGCGCCGCTGCAACCTGGTCACGCAGCAGCGCCCCCGTGCGCCGGACCGCAGGCCAGCGGGATCGGATCTCACTGTGCCGTGAGAACCACGATCTCGCCGTTGGAGCCCCGCTGATAGAACAGCTCGTTGCCTTTCACCCGCACCTCGTTGCACCGGCTTTCGAGGGCCTTGCGCATGTCCTGGCAGAGCTTCGTGCCATCGAGCCGGACCGTGCCGTCGAAGATGCCTCCACCTGGTCCGGCACCGGTGCCGCCGCGCCGGTACGCCAGCCGGAAGTAGTCGTCGGGGCCGAAGTCCATCGTCCAGCCCGTGCCGTCCACGCGCGTGCCCACGAACTTCTTGCCGTTGAGGCCCTTGAGCGTCTCGGGCGTCAGTGACACGGCCTCCGCCGGAAATTCCGGCGCAGCCGACTGGGCCAGCGCAGCCGACAGAGCGAGCCCGAGCGCAGCCGCTGCGAATGCGCAGCGACGGATATGTTGCAGGGTTCTCATGCTTTCGATCTCCTATCCGCCTCGAGGCGTGAGTTGAAGCCCCCTCCGGGTGCTCTGCGGCGGAAGTATTGAGACGGGCCCGTTCCTTGGCATCCTTCGAATCAAGTAGATCCTCACCAGGCGCCGCACACGTCCCCTATAGCGGGGACAGACAAGCCGCCCCTCCGAGCCCACCATCGCGCTGCAGGAGACACGCAGATGGAATGGCTGATCCCTTACAAGCTCGACACCGACGCGCCCGACGGCGGCCGGCCCTCGCTCCAGGCCCCGAGCGCGCCTGAAAAGCGGCCCGACGCCGCACGGCATCGCAGCGCATGGACGCGCGTGCGCACCCTCTTCTTCCCCACCTCGATGCGCGCGCCATGCAGCAGGTCGTGATCGTCGGCGCGGGCCATGCGGGCTTCCAGTGCTGCGCCTCGCTGCGCCAGGAAGGCTTCGAGGGCGCCATCGTGCTGGTCGGCGACGAGGCCAGCCTGCCCTACCAGCGGCCGCCGCTGTCGAAGGCCTACCTGCTCGCGAAGGCGAGCGCGAGCGACCTGCACTTCCGCCCCGAGCGCTTCTTCGAGGAACAGCGCGTGCAGCGCCTGCAGGGCCGCGTCGAGCTGATCGATCGCGCCGCGCAGCGCGTGGTGCTGACGTCGGGCCAGGCGATCGCCTACGACCATCTCGTGATCGCCACCGGATCGAGCCCGCGCCGCATGCGCGTCGAGGGTGCGGAACTCGAGGGCGTGATGAGCCTGCAGACGCTGGCCGATGCCGACCGGCTGCGCGAGCGGCTGGCGGACAGCCGGCGCGCGGTGGTGGTCGGCGCCGGCTTCATCGGGCTCGAGTTCGCCTCGGTGGCGCGTGCCCTGGGCCTGGACGTGACGGTGCTCGACGTGGCCGATCGCGCGCTGGCGCGGGCCGCCTCGCCGCACAGCGCGCAGGCCGTGGCGGCCTCGCACGAGGGCCGCGGCACGCGGCTGCGCTTCGGCTGCGGCGTGACGGCGCTGGAGGGCCATGAAGGCCGGATCGCGGCGGTGCGCACCGCCGACGGCGAGACGTTGCCGGCCGACCTCGTGGTGGTGGGCATCGGCGCCGAGCCGCGCACGCAGCTCGCGGCGCAGGCCGGGCTCGCGGTCGACAACGGCATCCGCGTCGATGCGCAGCTGCTGAGTTCCGATCCGGCGATCTCGGCCATCGGCGACGTGGCGGCCTTTCCCGACCCTGTCAGCGGCCGCCCGATCCGGCTCGAGTCGGTGCAGAACGCCGGCGACCAGGCGCGCAGCGTGGCGGCGCGGCTCGCGGGCAAGACGGTGGCGCATGGCCCGGTGCCATGGTTCTGGAGCGACCAGGGCGAACTCAGGCTGCAGATCGCCGGGCTGCGCGCGGCCGACGACGCGCACGTGGTGCTGCGCGATGCGGCTTCATCGGCCGCCACCGTGCTGTGCATCCGCGAAGGACGCCTCGCGGCGGTCGAGACCCTCAACCGCGCGGGCGATCACATGCTGGCGCGCCGGCTGCTGGCCAAGGGCGTGGCGCTGAGCGAGGAAGAAGCGCGGGCGCCGGGCTTCCAGCTCAAGGCGCTGGCCTGAGCCGCACGCGCTTCAGAGCACGTCGCTGCCCGACAGCGAAGGCGTCTGCGCGATGCGCTCCGAGATGACGCGACAGGCCTCAAGCAGCGGCGCCACGTAGGCCTGCGCCGGATCTTCCTTCTGGCGGAACACCAGCGTGCTGACGCTGATCGCCGCCACCGGCACGCCGCCCACGCCGCGGATCACCGCGCCGAAGCAGAAGATGCCGGCCTCGTTCTCCTCGTTGTCGACCGACCAGCCGCGCTCGCGCGTCTTCTGTACCTCGGCGCGCAGCGCGGCGGCATCGACGGTGGTGTTGGGCGTGTAGCGCGGCATCGGCAGGCGCTTGACCAGCGCCTTGAGCGCGCCGTCGTCGAGCGCCGCCATGTAGGCCTTGCCGACGGCGGTGGCATGCAGCGACACGCTGGTGCCGATGCGCGAGGCCATGCGCACCGCGCTCGGGCTCTCGAGCTTCTCGATGTAGACCATGGTCGTGTCGTTGGGCACGGCCAGGTGCACGGTCTCGCCCGTGAGATCGCGCAGCCGCTTGAGCTCGTCGACGGCCGCCAGCCGCAGTTCGGAACGGCCCCAGCTGCGGCTCGCGAGCTGGATCAGCCGCGGGCCCAGCCCCAGGGTCGCGCTGTGCGGGTGCTCGACCAGCAGGCGCTCGGCGATCAGCGCCGCGACGATGCGGTGCACCGTGGGCCGCGGATAGCCGCTCGCGCGCATCAGCGCCGCGACGTTGACCGGCTCCTGCGCATCGGCCACCAGTTGCAGCACGTGCATGAACTTGGAGAACGACGCGGTGCCCGCGACCTGGTTCGCGGAAGCGGCGGAAGAAGCGGGAGCGGCGGAGGAAGACCGGGGAGCAGGCATGGACGAAGGGACGAGGCCGGCGCGGGCACCGGCGGGAACGAGGGCCGGGCCATTATCCATACCCTCCATCCAGTCCACGCGCATCGGGCGCGCCCTCAGCTCACCATGTAGCCGCCGTCGACCGGCAGCACCACGCCGGTCATGAACGACGCGGCCGGCGTGCAGAGAAACATCGCGGCGCGCGCCACGTCGTCGGGCGTGCCCCAGCGGCCCAGCGGCGTGCGCGCGAGGATCGGGCCCGCGCGCGCGGGATCGTCCTGCAGCGGTTTCGTGAGCGGCGTCGCGATCCAGCCCGGCGCGATCGCGTTCACGCGGATGCCGTCGGCCGCGTAGGCGATCGCCAGCGACTTGGTGAGCTGGGCCACGCCGCCCTTGCTCGAGGCATAGCCGGGCACCAGCCCGCCGCCGAAGAAGCTCAGCATCGAGGCCGTGTTGACGATGCAGCCGCCACTCGCCTTGAGGCGCTCGCGCGTCATGCCGCACACGCGCATCGTGCCCGTGAGGTTCACGGCCAGCACCTTCTCGAACACCGCGAGGTCGTGCTCCGCGCCGCGCTGGATGATGCCGGCGCAGTTGAAGACGATGTCCAGGCGCTCGATGCCGCCGATCGCGGCCTCGAGGCTCGCGTCCGAGGTCACGTCGGCCTGCCGGACCTCGACCGCGGCATCGAGCGTGCCGTCGCCGTTGCCCAGGCCGATGGCCGTGACCTGCGCGCCGAGCGCGGCCAGGTGGTTGGCGATCACGGCGCCGATGCCCTGGGTGGCACCGGACACCAGTGCCCGCTTGCCCTTGAAGAGTGCTGCCTCGTAAGTCATGAAAAGGGAGTTGCCTTTGCGTGGATCAGTTCTTGATGTCGAGCTTGCCCATCAGCGTCTTGAAGTAGGCGCTGTCCTTGGCCATCGTGGCCTTGAAGGCGACGTCGTCGGCATAGGCGAAGCCCAGGTTCTGCTTGTCGAGCACCTCGCGGAAGGCCGGCTCGTTGGCGGCCTGCTGGCTCACGGTCTTCAGGTAGGCGATGACCTCGGGCGGCGTGTTCTTGGGCGCCGCGATGCCGCGCCAGGTGCCGATCACCAGGTCGATGTTGCGTTCCTTGAGCGTGGGCACCTTCTCGAAGCCCTTCACGCGCTGCTCGGCCATCACCGCCAGCGTCTTGAGCTTGCCGGCCTGCACGTAGGTCGTGACCTCGGCCGGGCTCACCGCCACCGCGTCGATGTGGCCGCCCATCAGCGCGAGCACCGCGGGGCCGGCACCCTGGAACGGCGTGTGGTTGAACTTCACGCTGGTCTTGTCCTCGAGCGCGGCGGCCGCCAGGTGCCAGATCGAGCCGTTGCCGGCATTGCCCACGCTGAGCTTGCCGCTGTCCTTCTTCGCGGCGGCCAGGAATTCCTCGATGGTGTTCCACGGCGCATCGGCGCGCACGGTGATTGCGGCCTGGTCGGCATTGAGGCGCGCGATGGGCGCGAGGTCCTCGTAGGTGAACTTGGCGAGGCCCATGTGCGGCAGCGTCGTGAGTTCCACCGTGACCACCGCGAGGCGGTAGCCGTCGGGCTTGGCGTTGATCACGTCCTGCCAGCCGATGGCGCCGCTGGCGCCGGGCTTGTTGACGATGATCATGCTCTGCGGCATGTGCTTGCGCGTGGCATCGGCGAAGGCGCGCGCCAGTGCGTCGGTGCCGCCGCCGGGCTGGAACGGCACCACCAGCTCGACCGGCTTGTTGGGATAGTCGCGCGATTGCGCCGAGGCGGGCGCGGCGGCCAGCAGCGCCGCCACCGGCAGCAGCGACAGCGCCGCGAGGCGTTGCAGTTTCGAGGCGAAGCGAATCATGGGGTGTGTCTCCGTGGTTTGAAAAGGAATGGGACCGAAAAAACTTGGCGGCGCTTCAGTACGTGGCCCGACCGCCCGAGAGATCGAAGGTGGCGCCGGTGCTGAAGCTGCACGAGCCCGAGCACAGCCAGGCCACCATCTCGGCCACCTCGGCGCTCTCGCCCAGGCGCTGCATCGGGCTCTTGCCGATCATGGTCTGCACGTGCTCGGCCGACATCTGCTCGAGGATCGGCGTGCGCACCGCGGCCGGCGCGATCGCGTTCACCAGGATGCCGGTGGTCGCGAGCTCCTTGCCGAGCGACTTGGTCAGCGCGATCACGCCGGCCTTGGCCGCGCTGTAGGCCGAGGCATTGGGCGTGCCCTCCTTGCCGGCCAGCGAGGCGATGTTGACGATGCGGCCCGCGCCCGCGGCACGCAGGTGCGGCACCACGGCGCGGCACACGTTGAAGGTGCCGACCAGGTTCACGTCGACGATGCGGCGCCAGGTGGCGGGGTCGTAGGCATCGAGCGGCACCGTCGGTCCCGCGAAGCCCGCGCTGTTGACCACGAAGTCGATGCGGCCGAAGCGCGCGGCCACCGCGGCGGCGGCACGCTCGACCGTGGCGAGATCGCTCACGTCGACCTGCCAGGCGTCGTCGTTCGCAGTGGCCTCGGCCATGTCCCACACCGCCACCCGCGCGCCGCTGCGCCGCAGTTGCGCCGCGACTTCCGCGCCGATGCCGCTGGCACCGCCGGTGACCACCGCCACCGCGCCCGCGAAGTCGTAGCCGGCGCGGCCGTAGGCCGTCGTGCTCATCGGATGAACTGCTTGACGTAGTCCGCGCCGAGGCCGACGTTGTCGAAGTGCTTGCGGCACATGTCGATCTTGGTGAACACGTCCTCGTAGCCCATGCCCTTGCCCCAGGGGTCGGTGTAGTACATGACACCGTTGACCTGGAAGTAGGTGATCATTTCCTCGACGTCCTCGGGCACGTACAGCGTGTGCGTCTCGCCCGGCGGCTCGAACACGTAGCTGCCCTCGGTGGCTTCCCAGTCGTGCTCGAGATAGCGCCAGCGCCCCTTGAGCACGAAGCCGTGCACCGCCTGCGGATGGCGGTGGCGGCTCAGCACGCCCGACTTGCGCACCTTCAGCAGGTTCATCCAGTAGCCCTGGCTCGCGTTCAGGCACAGCGGGCGGAACCACACGTTCTCGGCCTGCGGCACCCACAGGCGCTCGTCGCTCGGGATCGCGTGCTGCACCACGATCTCGGGCAACGCGTCCGGAGGATTCGGGTACTGGTAGGGCATCTTCGGGGTCGGATCCGAATCATCGAGGGGCATGTCGCTTGTCCATATTGTGGATGTATGTCCATATTGTAGACATCGATGCCGAGGCCACGTCTTTGCGTAAACCCTGATGGCGCGCGCGACTGCGCCGCCGCATCGGCGCGGCGGGTCGGATCACGGGGGTTGCGCTTGCGCTCAGTCGAGCCGGACGGCGGCGGGGAAGGCCTCGACGAGATGCTCGATGAAGGCGCGCGCGGCCGCGCTCATGCCGCGCCGGCTCGGCATCAGCGCCGAGATGGTCGAGTCGGCCGCCACCCAGTCGGGCAGCACGCGCCGCAGGCGGCCGGCGCGCAGCTCGTCGCGGCAGATGTAGGCCGGCAATGCGACCACGCCCATGCGCGCCTCGGCCGCGCGCTTCAGGGTCACCATGCAGGTGCCCTCCATGCGCGGGCGGATCGCGACCTGCGCGGTCTGCGCGCGGTCGTCCTCGCGCTTGAGCTGCCACAGGGGCGCGAGGCCGCCGCGCTTCATGAACAGCGTGGCGCAGCCCAGCAGGTCGTCGGGCGTCTCGATGGCGCCGGCGGTTTCGAGGAACTCGGGCGCCGCGAACAGGTGCCAGGGCGCTTCCGCGAGCGCGCGCTGCACCAGGTTCGAATCGGGCAGCGCGCCCGAATAGGCGCGGATCGCGAAGTCGTAGCGGTCGGCCACGATGTCGACGTTGGCGTCGCTCGCGTCCTGCAGCAGGTTGACCTTCGGGTACTTCGCGAGAAAGCTCGCGACCATCTCGGTCATCGCGAACTGCGAGGTCGCGACCGACACCGTGTAGCGCACGGTGCCGGTCGGCTCCGTGCTGCGGCTGCGCATCGCCGCCTCGGCCTCGTTGGCGCGCGCGATGGTGGCGACCGCGTGGCCATAGAAGGCCTCGCCCGATTCGGTCAGCGTGATGCGCCGCGAGGTGCGCGCCAGCAGCGTCAGGCCGAGCTCGGCCTCGAGCTGCTGGATGCGGTAGCTGATCGTCGAGACCGGCCGCTGCAGCGCGCGCGCCGCGGCCGAGAGGCTGCCCCGGTCGATCACTTCCACGAAGTACCGAAAGTCGTTGAGGTCGAGCACGCGTGTCTTTCGCCGATGGGTTCTTCCGAGTCCGCGGCAACTTAGCACGTTCCGCGCGCACGGGCCACGCGCGGACCCGGGCAAAGGGTCAGGCGTTCCAGTGGCGCGACACGAACGCGGCCGCGCGATCGAGTGCCTTGCGCGCGCTGGCCAGCTCGCGGGTGTTGAGCTGGAACACGTGGTGCATGCCCTGCCACTCCTCGAGCTCGACCCGCGCGCCCGCGCCGCTGGCCGCTTCCACGAGACGGCGCGAATCGTCGCGCAGCACCTCGTCCGAGCCGACCTGGACCAGCGTGGGCGGCAGGCGCCGCAGGTCCGCATCGAACAGCGGCGAGCCACGCGGATCGCTGACCGGCGCGCCGCCCAGATAGGCCGCGGCCGAAGCACGCAGGTAGCCGACGTCGAGCAGCGGATCGCCGACGGCCAGTTCCTGCGCGCTCGCGCCGCTCAGGCTCAGGTCGGTCCAGGGCGAGAACGCGACCAGCGAGGACACGGCGATGCCCTGCCTCGCGGCCTCGAGCACGGTCGCGAGCGACAGGCCGCCACCGGCCGAGTCGCCCACCACCGCCACCGCGCCGAAGCGCGCTGCCAGCCCCGCGAGCGTGCGCAGCGCGAGGTCGCGCGCGGCGGGCAGCACGGCCTCGGGCGCCAGCGGGTACTCGAGCACGAAGGCCGGCACGCGCGTGCGTGCCGCGAGCTGGCTGGCCAACCCGACATAGGCGCTCGCATGGCCCAGGCCATAGCCGCCGCCATGGATGAACAGCAGCGCGCGCCCGGGCACGGCCTGCGCGGGCTCCACCCACCAGCCGGAAGCGGCTTCGTCGACGGCCTCGCGCGCCGCGACTTCGGAAGCGGTGGGCGTCTGCGCGATGAAGCGGTCGTAGATGTCGCGCGGCGTGCCGGGCGCGGTGGACCAGAAGCGGCCGAACTCGAGGCGCAGCGCGCGCGCGGCGGCGATGTCCTGGGGATCGATGGGAACGAGGGCCATCAGCGGACTCCGAAGCCATGGCCCGCGAGATGCCAGGCCATCATCATGGTGGTGATGTTGGGCGGCGCGCTCGGTGCCCTGGGCATGATCGACGCATCGATCACGAACAGGCCCGGCACGCCATGCACGCGGCCACCGCCATCGACCACGCTCTGACCGGGCGGCCCCATGCGGCAGGTCGAGGTCGGGTGCGCATAGCCGTCGAGCTGCTGCTCGATCGCGCGCTGCAGGTCGTCGCCATCCGAGAACTCAGGCCCCGGCGCCATCTCGGCCGCAACCATCTGCGCGAACGGCGACTGCCGCCCGATCGCGCGCGACAGCCGCACGGCCTCGAGCATGCGCGCCATGTCGCGTGGCGTGCCCAGCAGGTTGTAGCGGATGCGCGGCGCGCTGCGCGGATCGCGGTCGGCCAGCTCGAGGCTTCCGGTCGCCTCGGGCTGCGTCACCGACACCGCCAGCACGATCGCGCCGCCCGTGGGGCTCAGCGCCGGATCGAACAGGTGGGTGGCCGAGATGTGCAGGTCGAGGTCGCCGGGCTCGGCCTGCGAGGACGCGGCCCAGAGGATCGCGCCCGCCGCGGGATGCATGCCGGCCGCCTCGGGCGTCAGCGCGTAGACGTTGTAATAGAACGGATGCTCCTGAAGGCCCTGCCCCACCGGCAGTTCCGCCACCAGCGGAATGCCCAGCGACGCCAGGTGCGGCGCGGGACCGATGCCCGATCGCAGCAGGATCGCCGGACTGCCGAAGGCGCCCGCGCTGAGGATCACCTGGCCCGCGCGATGGCTCCGGCCCTCGGCATCAACCACGCCGACCGCGCGCCCTTCCTCGAACAGCACGCGGTCGATCTCCACGCCACCGCGGATCGTGAGGTTGGGTCGCGCACGCACGTCCTCGCCGAGGAAGGCGATGCCGGTGTTGATGCGCCGGCCCGAGATCACGTTGAGCGGATAGGGCGCGACGCCGGCCTGCTGCTCGCCGTTGAAGTCCGCGACGCGCGCGAAGCCGAGCGCGGCCGTCGCATCGACGAAGCCATTGAGCGCCGGCGTCAGCTCGTCGCGCCGCCGGTTGCGGATCGGCAGCGGACCCGCGCGGCCGCGCAACGCGTCGTCGCCGTCGGGCGTGTTCTCGATCGCCTTGAAGGCCTCGAGCAGTTCGGGCCATTGCCAGCCCTCGATGCCGAGCGCGCGCCACTTCGCGAAGTCCTCGGGCCGCGAGCGCATCGCCACCGCCGCGTTGACGGCCGAGCTGCCGCCCAGCGTCTTGCCGCGCGGTGCATGGATGCTGCGTCCCGCGAGGCCGGTCTCGGCCTGGTAGCCCCAGTCGTGGCCATCGGGTCCGCCGGCCGTGTCGGCATCCGCGAGGTCGCGTGGAAACACGTTCGGCCGGTAGGCTTCGCCGGCTTCGAGCAGCAGCACCTTGCGCGCCGGATCGGCGCTGAGCCGATGCGCGAGCACCGCGCCCGCCGAACCGCCACCGACGACGATGACGTCGAAGGCAGCGCTCATCGCGACAGCGCTCCGGCCACCTGGCCCATCAGCACCGCGAACGGCATGTCGAGCGCGGCATACACGTCGAGCGCCTTCGGATCGGCGTTGTCGCCCATGATCTCGACCATCAGGGTCGCGTAGTCGGAGATCTCGATGCCGAGCGTCGTCAGCCGCGCGATGCCTGCTTCGCGCTTGGCGGCCGAGAAGGTGCCGCAGGCGTCGATGGCGATGATCGGCTGATAGCCCTCCTCGCGCGCCGAGATCGCCGGCAGCGAGGCGCAGACCTCGAACGACAGCCCCGCGATGATCAGGTGATCGCGCTTCGTCGCCTTCACGGCCTCCACGAAGGGCGGATAGTCCCAGGCGTTGACGGTCGAGCGGTCCATGATCTCGCCGCCGCCCAAGGCTTCCTTGAGCTCGGAGGCCGTCGGCCCCCACATGCTGTCGCGCGCCGTCGTCACCGCGACGATCGGCAGGCCCAGGACCTTGGCCGCCTTCGCGAGGCCGACGACGTTGTGCTTGAGATCGCTGACCGTCATGTCGCGCACGCCGGTCATCAGGCCGACCTGGTGATCGATGAGCAGAACGGCGGTGTTGTCCCGCGTCATGCGGGTGCGTTGGGTTTGCATGGGGTGTGACTCCTGGCGATGGGTTGGTGCGGGTTCGAAACGTGAGGCATTCGAACGGATGCGCCAGGCAGGGTCAACGAGATCGGCGGGGATCGGGGCTGGAAGGATCTTCCAATGGGTTGGAGGGTGGAAGAGGTTCCAATGGGACGGATGCTTTTGCCGGGATCACCTGCTGCGGCAGGGAGCGCCGGTCGGGACAGGGAAGCTCATGACGCAGCACGCCACCGTCGTCTTCTCGCAGGGATCGACGGCCTCGGCGCGGCCTCTGCCCTCAAGCGTCGTGGCTCTCGCTCGGCCCTTCAGTCCCGTCGGCATTCCAGAAGCGCCACACGCCGACTTCGCGCCCATCGCGATAGTGGCCCTCGGAGGCCGGCCGGCCATCGGGATGGAAGTCGCGCCAGAGCCCGTCTTCCTTCCCGTCGACGTAGTGGCCTTCCGATACCACCGTGCCGTTCTCGTGATAGGCCACGAACGAGCCATGCCGGATCCATCGCGTCCTGTCGGGCGACATCACCCTCGCGTAGCGGAATCGGATGGTTCCCGATTCGTAGGGGATCTCGGCGACGTTGAGGTCGGGGTCGGCGGTCATGTGATGCAGGGGAAAGGCGGTGCGTCGATCTCAGTCTAGCAACCGCCGCAGCGCTCCCGCGTCAGGTGCGCTCGCTCCGCCCACCCACGACCTGCACCGTATGCTCCCCCAGCATCGGCGCCCTCGCCTCCCGCTTCACCCCGCGCTCGCCATTGAAGCGGATCGGCTCCACCACCGCGCGGTAGCTGCCCAGCGTGGGATGCGCATGCGTCGCCAGCAGCCCCTGGTGGGCGACCTGCTCGTCGTCGAACACCTCCTCGATGCCGCGCACCACGGTGCATGGCACGCGCGTGCCGAAGATCGCTTCCCATTCGCGGGCGCCGTGCCGCATCAGCGCGGCGCGCAACTGCGGCACCAGCTCGGCCTCATTGGCCTTGCGCAGGCGCATGTCGGCAAAGCGCGGATCGCGCGCCAGATGCGCGAGGCCCGTGAGTTCGCACAGCGCCTCCCAGAACGGCTGGGTCTGGGCCTGCAGGTAGACGTAGCCTTCGCGCGTGGGGTGGATGCCCGAGAGCGCGCCGCCGCGCAGGTCGCGATCGACGCCGGGGCTTTCGCCCTCGGCCCACACCATGCGGCCCGCCTGCATCGCGAGCGCCGCTTGCAGCAACGACGTATCGACGCGCTGTGGCAGGCCGGTGCGTTCGCGCTGGAACAAGGCGGCGCAGATGCCGGTGGCGATCAGGCTCGCGCCGTAGAAGTCGACGGCCGATCCCCACACCACGCGCGGCTCGTCGCCCGGATAGCCCTGCGCCTTGGCGATGCCGGTGCGGCATTGCAGCACCTGGTCGAAGCCGGGGCGCTGCGCCTGCGGGCCGTCGGGGCCATAGCCGGTGAAGCTGCAATAGATCAGGCGCGGCTGGATCGCGGTCAGCGTGTCGCAGTCCAGCGCCAGCCGCTCGGCCACGCCGGGGCGGAAGTTGTGCAGCACCACGTCGGCCTGCGCCACCAGCCGGTGGCAGGCCTCGCGGTCCGCGGGCTGCTTGAGGTCGAGCACGATGCTGCGCTTGTTGCGGTTCACGCCGATGAAGGCGCGGCTCTCGCCGGGCAGGGTCGAGGGGTAGTAACGCATCGGGTCGCCCTCGGGCGCCTCGATCTTGATCACGTCGGCGCCCAGGTCGCCCAGCAGGCTCGCGCCGTAGGGGCCCGCGATGTAGGTGGTGAAGTCCAGCACCTGGATGCCGTCGAGTATCTGTTGCGCCATCGATGTCGTCGTTTCGGGTCTTGTGGTGTGAAGGCTCAGGCGAGCAGGCGCCGCGCGCGATCGACCATCGGGCGATCGATCATGCGGCCATCGAGCCGCAGCGCGCCCAGGCCCTCGGCGTCGGCGCGGGCATGCGCCTCGAGCACCTTGCGCGCCTGCGCGATCTCGGCCTCGGTGGGCGCGAACACGCGGTTGAAGACCTGCACCTGCGCCGGATGCACGGCGGGCGTGCCGCCGAAGCCGAGCCGGTGCGACAGCCGCGCCGCGTCTTCGAGCGCATCCAGGTCGTCGAGCTCGGCGATGGAGGCGGCCAGTCCCCAGCAGGCCAGGCCCTCGGCTGCGGCACACATCGCGACGCGCGCGGCCGCGGGCACCAGCAGGTCGGCATGCGGCGGCCGGCCGATCGCGGCCGCATAGTCCTCGGCGCCGAAGCCCAGCGCACGCAAGGCGGGATGGGCCGCCGCGATCGCATCGGCGCGCAGCACGCCGCGCGGGGTTTCGATCAGCGCGACCAGCGAGCGCGGTCCGTTCGAGCCGCGCTCGCGCGCATGCCGCTCGAGGTGCACGACCGCCGCGCGCACCTCGCTCGGCGACTCGACCTTGGGCAGCATGACGGCATCGACGCCCGCGGCCACGCAGGCCTCGAGGTCGGCGTCGAGCAGTTCGGCCTCGGCATTCACGCGCGCCATCAGCGGCAGGCCGGTGCCGCGCAGCGCGCCGGCCGCATGCGCCAGCGCAAGCCGCGCCTCGGCCTTGCGCTGCGGCGCGATCGCGTCCTCGAGGTCGAGGATCAGCGCCTGCGCGCCGCGCTCGCCCGCGCGCGCGAAGAAGCGCGGCTCGAGCACCGGCACGAACAGCGCGCAGCGGATGCGGTGGGCGTCCATCGGCCGTTCCTCAATCGGCGGTGATGCCCAGGCGGGCCACCACGCCTTCCCACACCGGCGCGTCCTTCAGCATCTGGGTGCGGAAGCTCTCGACCGGCATCACCAGCGGCTCGGTCTCCATGCTCGCGAATTGGGCCTTGACCTCGGGCGAGGACATCACGGCCGCCATCTCGGTGCTGATGCGCTCGACGATGGGCGCGGGCAGCTTCGAGGGACCGAACAATCCGCCCATGGTGTTGAGCGTGAGGCCGGGGTAGCCGAGTTCGGCCATCGTCGGCACCTCAGGATAGGTGGCCAGGCGCTGCGCCGAGGTGACGGCCAGGGCCCGCAGCCGCCCGCCGCGGATCAGCGCGCCCGCGGCGATCGGCGAGTCGGTCGAGAACAGCACCTGCCCGCCCGCGAGGTCGGCCAGCGACTGGCCGCTGCCCTTGTAGGGCACGTGGGTGGCCTTGGCATGGACCTGCTGCAGGTACATCTCGGTCGCCAGGTGCGTCAGCGTGCCGGTGCCGGAGGACGAATAGCTCGATGGCGCCGCGGCCAGCCGCTTCGTCAGTTCCTGCAGGCTGCGCGGGCTGTCGGGCTGGGTGCCGACCAGCACCATGTAGGGGCTGCGCAGCGCCGCGGCCACCGCGGTGAAGTCGCGCAGGTGGAACTTCGCGTTGCGGTTCATCGCGGGCACCACCACCAGCGGCGCGGTGGTGCTCAGCAGCAGCGTGTAGCCGTCGGCCGGCTGGTCGAGCACGAACTGGTGGCCGATGATGCCGCCGCCACCGGCCTTGTTCTCGACGTACACGCTCTGCTTGAGCCGCTCGCCGAGCTTGCTCGCGAGCAGGCGCCCGATCACGTCACTGCCCGAGCCCGTGCCCTGCGTCACCACCAGCCGGATCGGCTTGCTGGGGTAGGTGTCGGCCAGCGCCAGCGGTGCCACGCCGGCCAGCGGCAGTGCGGCGCCTGCGGACAGCGCGCGGATAAAGTCTCTACGATGCATGCGTTTGTCTCCAGTGGCGTCTGCTTCGCCTAATTAGTCGAATATTCGAATATTATCTCTTCATGGCGCATCCAACAAGTGCCGGCGCGGCGTTGACCATCCAGGACATCGTCGACGCCATCGTCCGCGAGATCGACGAAGGCCGTTATCCCGTCGGCAGCCTGCTGCCTTCCGAAGCCCAGTTGCAGGCGCAGTTCGGTGCCACGCGCTACCGCCTGCGCGAGGCCATGAGCGCGCTGCGCAAGCTCGGCGTGATCGATTCGCGCGCCGGCATCGGCACCCATGTGCTGGCGCGCAATCCCACGCCCTTCTTCGTGCATTCGCAGCAGACGCTCGAAAGCATCATGGAGGCCGCGCGCACCACGCAGCTCAAGCTGGAGCGCGCCGGGCTCGTCGCCGCCGACGAGCAATTGGCTGGCCTGCTGCAGGCCGAGCCGGGCAGCCAGTGGCTCTTCCTCGACACGCTGCGCTACCTGCGCGGCGAAGCGCGCCCGACCGGCGCGCTGTGGCTCTACATGCGGCCCGAGTTCGCGGGCGTGGCCGAGCGGCTGGAAGCATGGAACGGCCCGGTCTTCAAGCTGATCGAGCGGCTCTACGGCGTGGGCGTGGCGGTGGTGGAACAGGAGATCGACGCGGCGCCACTCGAGTCGCGCCTGGCCGAGCGCCTGGATGCAGTGCCCGGCTCGCCCTGCCTGCAGGTCACGCGCCACTGGTTCGATGGCGCGGGCAAGCTGGTGCAGTGCTCGGTCGGCCTCTATCCGCAGGGGCGCTCGCGCTATCGGTCGCGGCTGCCGCTCGCGAGCCTCTGAGTTCGAACGGCCGGGCATCGGGCGCCACCGATGCCCAGGCTGTCGGTGTTCACCTAAGGTGACCGCCTTAACAACCAGGCGTCTTCTGCGCGGCGTGGGTGGGCTATAGCATTTTCGGCTTCACCCACAACGAGACATCAATGAAGCGCCTGTTCACGATCGCGATCGCGGCCCTCGCCGCCCTTCCTGCGTTCGCCGAGTATCCCGACAAACCGATCATGATCGTGGTGCCCTTCGCGGCCGGCGGCCCCACCGACAAGGTGGCGCGCGACTTCGCCGAGGCGCTGCGCAAGCCGCTGGGCAACGTGGCGATCACCATCGACAACACCGGCGGCGCCGGCGGCACGCTCGGTGCCGCCAAGGCGGCGCGCGCGGCCAACGACGGCTACACGCTGATGCTGCACCACGTGAGCATGGCGACCTCGCCCTCGCTGTACCGCAAGCTGCCCTACAAGACCCTCGAGGGCTTCGAATACCTGGGCCTGATCAACGAAGTGCCGATGACGCTCATCAGCTCGAAGTCGGTGCCCGCGAACAACTTCACCGAGCTGCGCAAGTGGCTCGAGACCAACGGCAGCAAGACCAACCTCGCCAACGCCGGCATCGGCTCGGCCTCGCACCTGTGCGGCCTGATGCTGCAGAGCGCACTGAAGATCGCGCCGCAGACCATTCCCTACAAGGGCACGGCACCGGCCATGACCGACCTGATCGGCGGCCAGGTCGACATCATGTGCGACCAGACCACCAACACCACCGCGCAGATCGAGGGCAACATGGTCAGGGCCTATGCCGTGACCACGCAGCAGCGCCTGAAGACGCCGGTGCTGGCCGCCCTGCCCACGCTCGACGAGAGCGGCCTGAAGGGCTTCAACGTCAGCATCTGGCATGGCCTGTTCGCGCCCGCGGGCACGCCCAAGGCGGTCACCGACAAGCTCAATGCCGCGCTCAAGGTGGCGCTCAAGGACCCGGCCTTCATCAAGAGCCAGGAAGGGCTCGGCGCCGTGATCATCACCGACGCGCGCGTCAACGGTCCGGAGCACAAGAAGTTCGTCGAGACCGAGATCGAGAAGTGGGGCGCGGTCATCAAGGCGGCCGGCCAGTACGCGGACTGAGCATGGACCGCGCCATGACGACGAATCCGAACCGCCTGCGCCTGCGGCTGATCGCCCTCGCGGCGCTGGCGCCGCTCGCGGGCGCCGCCGCGGCCGCCTCGCCGAAGTTCTCGGTCGAGCTCGTGGGCGGCCGCATCAAGGGCGACGACACGCTGAAGGTGCGCCAGGGCGACCAGGTGCAGATCAGCGTGGTCAGCGACCAGCCGCTGGTGCTGCACCTGCACGGCTACGACATCGAGGCCCAGGTGACGCCGCCCGCGCCGGCGCTGCTGAGCTTCAAGGCCAGCCTCGCGGGCCGCTTCCCGGTGCACGAGCATCGCCACGGCCCGGGCAACCACCGCGCCGTGATGTTCATCGAAGTCCATCCCTAGGCGCGCCCTGAAAACGCTTCGCTTCGGGACCGGTCTCGCGATCGCGTGCGCCACGGCCGGCGTACAGGCGCACGGCTTCGGCCAGCGCTTCGACCTGCCGCTGCCGCTGTGGCTGTGGCTCACGGGGGCCGGCGCGACCCTCGTGCTGACCTTCGCGGCGCTCGCGCTGTTCGCGCGGCGCCACGACTTCGGCTCCTCCTTCCTGCGCGACACCGACCTGCTGCGCTTCGCACCGCTGCGCCGCCTCGCGCATCCGCTCGCGGTGGTGCTGCGAACGCTGGGCTGCGCGCTGTTCGTGCTGACGCTGGCCACCGGCTTCCTCGGCAATTCCGACGCCTATGCGAACCTGATCGTCACCATGGTCTGGGTGCTGTGGTGGGTCGGCATGGCCTTCTTCTGCGCGCTGGTCGGCGACCTGTGGGAGATCGTCAACCCGCTGCCCACGCTGTACCGCGCCGCCGCGCGCCTGGTCGGCGGCGGCCGCGAATCGCTGGGCTTGCCCTGGCCGAAATGGCTGGGCGCCTGGCCGGCGGTCGCGCTGTTCTTCGCCTTCGCCTGGACCGAGCTGGTGTGGCAGGACAAGGACCTGCCCTCCGCCCTCGCCGGCGCCCTGCTGGGCTATGCGCTGCTGAGCTGGGTCGGCATGCTGCTGTTCGGCGTGGAGGCCTGGCGCCACCGGGCCGATGCCTTCGCGATGGCCTTCCGCGTGCTGGGCCGCTTCGCGCCGCTCGAGCTGCGCGGCTCGACGCCGACCGAGCCCGCGCGCCTGCGATTGCGGCCCTATGGCGCGGGGCTGCTCACGACCGAGCCGGTGCCGAATTCGGTGGCGGCCTTCGTGCTGCTGATGCTCGCGACCGTCACCTTCGACGGCTTCCACGAAACCCCGCTGATGGACCGCATCGGCACCGCCGCGCAGACCTCGCGCACGGTGGCCGAGACGCTGTTCACGCTGTCTTCCGCGACCGGCATGGACGAGACGCAATGGCTCAACAGCGTCATGCTGCTGCTGTTCCCCGTGGCCTTCGTGCTGATCTTTCGCGGCGTGGGCGCGTGGATGCTGCGGCTGGCCGGCAGCACCGAACGCGCGGCCGTGAACGCGATGGTCTGGAGCCTGGTGCCGATCGCCGTGGCCTACCACCTCGCGCATTACGCCTCGCTGTTGCTGACGACAGGGCAGTTCATCGTTCCGCTCGCCTCCGATCCCTTCGGCTGGGGCTGGAACCTGTTCGGCACGCGCGGCCGCACGGTCGACCTCGGCATCGTGAGCCCGGCCGTCTACTGGTACACGGCCGTGACGCTGATCGTCGTCGGCCATGTGCTCGCGGTCGTCGTCGCCCATGTCGAGGCCACGCGCCGCTTCGCGAACCACCGCGCGGCGATGCTGAGCCAGTTGCCGATGCTGGTGCTGATGGTGGCCTATACGAGCCTGAGCCTCTGGATCATGGCGCAGCCGATCGTGGGGTGAGCGGCGTCAAGCCAAGGCGGCCTGGCGCTTCAGAAAGCCCTCGACCACGCCCGCGAAGTACGACGGATGCTGCTGCATCGGGTAGTGCCCGCAATCGGGCACCACCCGCAGCTCCGCGTTCGGATGCCACGCGAGGAAGGTGTGCTTCATCGCCTCCGCATCGAGCCCCGGATCCCTGTCGCCGACGACGACCAGGAACGGCGTGTCGAGCCCTCGCACCTCGTCGACGAAATCGGCCGTGACCAGCATGTCGAGGTAGCGCCTGCGGCATGTTGGCGCCACCGCCTCGCGGTGGTGCCGCAGCTGCTCCTCGACCCATTCGTCGGGCAAGCCCCCGCCGACGAACTTGAACAGCCGCCGAAGCGCGTCATCGTCGTCGGCCGTGCTCGCGAAGAAGGCCAAGGCCTCCGGACCCAGCCTGTTGCCGGCGGCTGAAACCGGGCACACGGCGATCGCGCTCGCGATGCGCGAGGGCGCGTCCGCCGCGAGGCGTTGCGTGGCCATCCCGGTCATCGAATGGCCGAGGACATGGAAGCGCCGCCAGCCGAGGCGGTCGGCGAGCGCGAGGCAGTCCGCGGCGATCTCCTTCACCGTGCACTCGCCCGGCAGTGCGATCGACAGCCCATAGCCGCGCAGGTCGGCGAAGACATGGGTGAACGCCTGGCCGTCGAGCCAGGGCAGGAGCGCGTCGTAGTTCGCGTGGTCGCCGAGCCAGTCGTGCAGGACCAGCACGGGGATCGGCCCATGGCCATGCCGGACGTATCCGAGGCCGGCGTGCGATGCGGGGCGAATCTCGAGGGGTGCTTTCATCTCTGGGTTCCATGGAAGTTGCGGAACAAAAAGAAAACGCCCTCCCGGCGAACCGGGAGGGCGTTTTGAAAGTGCCGCGATGCTATCGACCGCGCGAGCGAAGGTCAACAGGCATGCGCGGTCCTTCGCATCGTCAGCTCTTGAGGTTCGCCACCGTCAGCTTCCCGCCGCTTTGCAGGTAGCCATTGGTCGTGAACGAGCAGCCCTCGGTGCAGCTCAGCGAGAAGAAGCCCTTGTTGCCGCCGTTGTCGGTCACCTGCAAGCGGAACTTCGCGGGCTGGCCGTCGAAGCTGCCGTCGGCGTCGATCTGCACCGAGTTGCTGGTGGCCGTGACCTGCGCGCCATCGGCGTCGATGGCCGAGCCCAGGCGCGTCACCGCGCCCAGCTGCACCTTGTTGCCCAGGCCTTCGATGCTCAGGCTGACGCTCGGGCCCTTGCTGTCGCGCCCGGCCTTCAGCGCCACCGTGATGTCGCCCTGCGCCGTCGCCACCTTGCCGCTGACGTTCGCGCTGCGGCTCATGCACGGGTTGTACTGCGGGTTGGTCAGCTCGAGCGAGACCAGGCCGCCCTGGTTCCAGCCCGTGTAGTAGAGGCAGTTCTCGGCGTCGTAGCGCGGGTCGGGACGGGTGAAGTCCATCTTGCTCGGCGTGTTGCGCCGCGCGACGTAGTAGCCGATCTCCTTCGGGCTGGTCGGATCGGTCCAGTCGGCGAAGCGGATGCCGCCCGATGCGGCCGCGTAGACGGCCACGCGCATGTGGTTGCGGTCGTCGAAGTTCAGGTAGTGAACCATCGGGACGTTGCCGCCCTCGGCCACCAGCGTCGGGCAGACGCTGGCCTTGTTGGCATCCTGCTCGTAGGTGCCGACGATCTTCGGATGCTTCTCGTCCGAGATGTCGATCATGCGGCCGAAGCTCTGCTGCTTGCACTGGTTCGGCAGGCCGTTGGTGTCGCTGGTCGTCAGGGCGTACGACTCGTCGGTCGAGACGATGTACTCCTTGCCGTTGACGTGCCGTACCCATTCGGTGGCGTGCGTCGCGGCCGTCGAGGTCATGCGCGCATAGCCGCCCTGCTCGAACTCGGGGTTGGGCTGCTGGTCGCACCACGAGAGGAAGCTGACGTACTTCAGCTTCGGATCGGCCGCGCGCTTGACGATGTCGCTCGAGTCCATGATCAGCAGGCCGTTGGCGCAGGTCTGGTCGCGCCAGAAGGTGGTGGTGGGCGTCGGCAGGTTGCCGGCCACCTGGCCGCCGCCGCCGTACACCGCGAGATAGAGCCGCGTGCCGTCGGGGTTGGTGCTGACGTCATGGATGTTGGTCGCGGCCATGATGCGCCAGTTCTTGTTGTTCTTCACCTCGTCGGGCAGCTGCGAGCGGTTCCAGCTCAGCAGCAGCTTCGGGTTCTTCGGATCGTCGAGGTTGGTGATGTGCAGGTCGACGCGCTTGTTGTCGATGGTGTAGTTGGCGAAGTTGTCGTCCGTGGGCGAGGTGCCGCCGGTGATGAGCGTGGTGCCGCCGTCCTTGGCCGTGGTGCCGAAGGGCACGCCGTACCAGGTCTTGCCGTCGGGCGAGAGCCAGCCGTCGTGGTGGCCGCCCGAGGACTGGTAGCTCGCGTTCAGCGGCACCGGGTGCAGGCAGTCGCTGACGTCGTAGACGTCCACCATCTTGTTGTCCTTGTAGCCGGCCACCAGCAGGTCGCCCGACAGCTCGAGGCCCGAATAGGCTTCGAGCGCGGCCGGGGTGCGCAGGATCTTGCCGTTCGGATTGACGGGCGTGGCGGCGGTGGTTTCCTCGCCCCACTTGTTGGTGCTCGTGGCCTTGACGCTGGCCGACGGCGCGGTGCCGACGACCGTGGTGTCGCCGCTCGCGGGCACGACCTGCATCTTCGTCGGCGTCTTCATGTCGAACACGATGATGCCGGTGGTCAGCGCGGCATCGCCGCCGGCCGCGCCATCGCGGTTGGAGGCATAGGCGCAGCGCGTCGAGCCCTTGGCCTTGATCTGCAGGTCGCCGAAGGCGCCGCGGCCGAACAGCGTGTTCTGCGCGACCTTGCGCGCGCCGCACCAGTAGCCCTGGAAGCCATCGGGATTGGCGGTGGCGTCGTACATCGCCGACTTGGGGATGTGGCCATTGACGCCCGGCTCTCCCTGGTCCCCGGGGCCGGGCTCGCACAGCCGCGGCGGTGTCACGTAGTCCTGGGCCACCGGCCCGGTGTCGGTGGGCGGCTGGTCGGTGGACCCCGCGGGTGGCGGCGCGGAGCCGACGATGAGCGGCGCGCTGTCGTTGCTGCCGCCGCACGCGGCGAGCAGCAAGGCGCTGGCGAGGGCGCCAACCAACAGCAGGTTGGCTCTGGGGGCTTGTCTTCTCTTCATGGTTCTTCTTTCTCTGTCAAAAAACACGGGGCCAGGGGAAAGTCTTCGCGTCAATGTCCGAAGGGGGCGGGGTCTCCCGCGAATGCCGGTTCCACGTCCGGCTCCGGCGGGTGGGCCGGGCGGGAGGGCAGCGGCGACGCGACGGTGCGGTCGGTCTCGATCACGACCGACTGCCCCGCGCCCGCGAGCACGACGCTGTCGGGCTGGATCGCGCTGACGGTCAGGCCCTCGACGTGGCCACCGACACGCAGTTGCAACAGTTGCGAATCGCCGGCGCGGCGCATCAGCGCGAAGCTGTCCACGCCATCGGCCGCCACGACCGTGCCGACGAGCTTGAAGGCCGAGACCGACAGCGCGGCATCGATCGGCTTCGCGGCCACCGGCACGGGCTTCGGTGCCGGTGCCATCGCAGGTGCGGGAGCCACGGCGACCGGCGGCATCGGCACGACGGCCTCATCGGACGACGGCCACCACCACGTGGCCGACAGCGCGACGGCGAGCACCGCCACGAGCCACCAGGGCCAGCGGATGCGATGCGTCACGGAAGCCTGCATGGATGTCGATGTGGTTGTGGAGTGGGCGCAGAGATTAGTTGTGAAAGCCCTGCGTCAGAAGACGACCAACGGTTAAAACGTTCGTCGCAGGTGAGCGCATGAATCGCGTCGCGGGCCCTGCCCGGGACCCTCGCCGACACTGGCGTCGCGGCACGAAAGCCGCGTGTTTTCATCGCATGCGGACGTCGATCGCGATGCATCGTGATCCCTTGCGCGCGCGCGCCGCGTCGATAACATCGCCGGCTTCTTTGAATGGAGGCAAGGGACAGCGATGTTGCTGACGACATGGATCCTCGCCGGCGCGCGGGCCTCGGCCATGGCCGCGGCCCTGCTGCTCGCACAGCACGCGGTGGCCGGCCACGACGCGGTCGACCCCGCGCTGCGGCGCTTCACGGCCAAGGTGACCGGCGTGGGCCAGGCCGGCAAGGCGGGCCGCATCGCCACCTTGCGCTTCGAACCGATCGGCCCGGGCATGGTGGCGCCCCAGCGCAACGAGATGCGCGGCTGGCGGCTCACCTTCATCCGCGGCAAGATGTTCGGCCGCACCCTGTGGCTCAAGAGCAATACGCCCGACGAGCTCACGGTGCGCGCCACCGATCCCTCGATGGAAGGCGTGAACGCCGGCGACATCGTCATCATCGAATTGATCGACCCCAAGCTGGTCGACCCCCATGCGTAGGCTGCTGCTCGCCGCCGCGAGCCTGGTCCTGGCCGCCGCAGCGGGAGCGCAGACCGTGAAGCTGCCGGCCGACGCGGTCGACGGCTTCCACGCCGCGCTCAAGCGCAAGGACACGGGCGGCGCGCTCTCCTACCTCGACCGTTCATTGGTGGTGTTCGAGTTCGGCGTCACCGACCCGACGATCGAGGCCTATGCGCTGAGCCACCTGCCGGGCGACATCGACATGGCGGCCGTGTCCACCTGGACCCTGCAGGCGCGCCGCCTCGGCGGCAGCGGCAACGAGCGCTGGGTGCTCAGCACCTACCACGTGACGGGCAAGCTGCCCGACGGCAAGCCCATCGACCAGGTGATGCAGGAAACGGCGATCGTGCGCCGTGCCGGCGACAGCTTCCGCATCGTCCACCTGCACTGGTCGAGCGACAAGCTCTGGGCGCAGCCGCCGCGGCCCGCCGCGCCCTGAGCGCAGCGCGGCCCCTCACAGGTCGAAGCGCAGTTCGGCCGTGTAGGTGCGTTGCGGGTACGGGTGGAAGTTCCAGTAGCGGTCGTTGTTCGCGTTGTCGATGCCGAAGGCCGCCGACCACTGCTTGTCGATCTGGTAGCGGATGCGCAGGTCCACCGTGAAGTAGCGGCTCGCGCCGAAGTAGGCGAAGGCGTTGACGTCGCTGTTGTCGAGGTTCGAGTACTGCCGGCCGCTGTAGCGCGCGGCGACCGTGAAGGCCCAGCGCGCATCGGGCTTGTAGGTGGCGTAGGCCGTGGCGCGCCAGCGCGGCACGCGTGGCTGCCATTTGCCCACCGCCGCCGGAAAGGCCGCGTCGGCCACCGTCTTCGAATCGGCATAGGTCAGGCTGCCGCCGAGATCGAGGCCCTGGATGCCGACGTCCTGCCCGGTGTAGGCAAGCTCCACGCCGGTGGTGCGCATCCGGTCGACGTTCTGCACGCGCGAGACGGTCGAGTTCGGGATCAACTGGCTGTAGAGCGCGTTCTTCGTGGTCTCGTGGAACAGCGTGGCGCGCAGCAGGCCGTTGCCCAGGTCCTGTTCGGCCGTGAGTTCGCCGGTCCACGACTTCTCGGGTTTGAGGTTCGGGTCGTTGACGAACGAGAGCGCGCCGCCCGAGGTCGCGCCATAGAGTTCGCCCACCGTCGGATAGCGCACCGCGCGGCCCACCGAGGCCTTGATCACCGTCGAAGGCGCGAGGTGGTAGGCCAGGGCGGCCTTGGGCGAGAGGTCGGACTCGCTGCGCGAGGCATAGGGCTGCGCACTCGTGGCCGTGGCGGTGAAGCCGTCCGTGGCCTTCCACTTCTCGTAGCGCAGCCCGAGCACGGTCTTCCATCGCGGCGCGAAGGACCACGCGTC
Organism: Variovorax sp. GW821-FHT09B01; assembly: GCF_059418345.1. Taxonomy (NCBI): domain Bacteria; kingdom Pseudomonadati; phylum Pseudomonadota; class Betaproteobacteria; order Burkholderiales; family Comamonadaceae; genus Variovorax; species Variovorax sp. GW821-FHT09B01. The sequence continues at coordinate 1,147,805 of NZ_JBWKPQ010000001.1, forward strand.
CTGCGCCCAGGCACTGAGCGTCTGGCTGCGCCCTCCCACCTGGCTCACGGGCGTGAACGCGGGGCCGTCCTGCCAGTCGCCGAGCACGTTGGTCTTGGCGATGACGAGCTTGTAGGCATCGCGGCCGACACCGAAGTCGACCACGTGCGCGCCGCCCACGCCCTGCGGGCGCCAGGTGCCCTTGGCCGCGAGCGTGTTCCAGCCGGTGCCGCCCTGGTCCTGCAAGGTGCCGGCACCGCCGAGGGCCGCCAGCGGCAGCGCGACCGTGGGCGAGCGCTGCGTGTCCTTGGCGTAGTCGTAGAGGCTGGCGGCCACCTCCCAGTCGAAGGCACCCTGGGTGTTGCTCTTGACGGACAGCCCGTGCATGAAGTGCGTGGCACGGTCCTCGGTCCACGGAAAGGCCGTGGGCGCGAGCGTGAAGCTGCGCCCGCCGATGTTGACCGGCCCGCTGTAGACCGGCTGGCCGCGTGCATCGACGAGATAGCTCTCGCTCTGCCCGCTGCCCGCGTTCTGCCACCAGCCGAGCGTGTAGCTCGCGCGCAGCGTGGGCGAGATGTCGTAGGCCAGCTTGAGCTTGGCGTGGTCCTGCACGGTGCGGTACTGCGTGCCCGCGCCGAGGATCAGCCACGGGGCGTTGGTGGTGTTGAGGCCCGGCACCGCGCCGAACACCGGCGTTCCCGCGCCGCCGGCCACGGTGGAGGCCAGCGTCGCCGTGGTGAAGGTCAGCGGCTGCCCCTGGCTGTCGGTTCGGTTGACGTCGATCCACCAGGACCAGTCGCCGCTGCGGCTGCCCAGCGAGGCGCTGGTCTGCCAGCCGTTGAAGCTCTTCTTCGTGCGGTAAAGCTCGTTGGGCTGCGAGGAGAAGCCCGCCTTCACATGGGCCTCGAGCCTGTCGGGCATGCGCGTCACGTAGTCGACCACCGCGCCCGCCGAGTTGCCCGGGTACGCGGCCGAGAACGGACCGTACATCACGTCGACCCGCTCGATCTCCTCGGCCGTGACCAGGCCCCAGCGCGGCGCGAAGTTGGTGCCGTTGGCGATGCCGTTGCCCAGGTAGTTCGACAGCAGGATGCCGTCGGCGTAGACGGCCGAGCGCGCGCTGTTGCCGGTGCCCGAGGCGCGCGTGGAAAGGATCGCGTGGTTGTAGTCGCCGATGTAGCGCTTGCGCACCAGCAGGCTCGGCAGGTACTTGAGCGCGTCCTCGCTGTCGGTGGCGTTCACGCGCGTCTCGATCTCGGCGCGCGTCACGCCCTCGATGGTGGTGGGTATCTGCGTGGGCAGCGAACTCGGCCGGGCGCCGGTGACCGTGACGATGCCGAGCGACCTGGCGCGCTCGGGCGCGTCCTGGGCCATGGCATCGGTTGCAACGCAGGGAAAGGCCGCGACCAGCGCGAGCGACAGGAGGGACCTGTTCATGAAGGCCTGGCGCGATCTGTAGCGGGAAGTCGCATGTCTCTGTTCTTGTTCGGATGCGCCGGCGCCGCGGCGCGAAAGCGGCAGAGGTTAGTCGCGGCCCGTGGCGCCCCGGAAGGACATCGGCGGTTAACTCGTTCACCAAAGGTGGGCACATGCCATCGGTTCCCGATGCACCGCGAACGCCGCAAACCCGCATGGATGCTGGCGTTTCCCTCGTTGCGGCGCATGCAGCACACGCCCGCGGCCGCGCTGCGCCCCGGGAACGCTTGCCGGATAATCCGGCCGATCACAACGACAACGAGACACGAGACAAAGTGCGCGAGGCCCACCTCCGAGATCTGATAGCCGTCATCGAAACCGGCAGCGTTCGATCCGCCGCGCGCAAGCTCGGCCTTGCGCAGGCGGCCGTCAGCAAGAACCTCACCGCGCTCGAGAAGTCGCTGGGCGTGCCGCTGCTGGTGCGTTCAGCGCGCGGCGTCGAGCCCACCGAGTTCGGCCGCATCGTGCTGCGCCGCGCGCGCGTGATCGATGCCGAGCTGCGCCATCTGCAGGAGGAGCTCGAGAGCGCCGGCGGCGAGGGCCGCAAGCTGATCACGGTGGGCCTGTCGGCCACGGCCGAGGCCATGCTGCTGCCGACGGCGGTGGCGCGCTTTCGCGAGCACACGCCGAACGCGCTGATCAGCGTGCTCGGCGGCCGCTCGTCGTCGACCATCGCGGCGCTGCGCGAAGCCAGGATCGACTTCGCGGTCGGCCCATTGCCCACCGACCAGAGCCTGTCCGACCTGCACACCGAGCAGCTGTGCAGCTCCGACATGGGCATCGTCGTGCGCGCGGGCCACCCGGCCGCCGATGCGCGCGACCTGGCCGCGCTGGTGCCCTATGGCTGGCTCTACAGCGTGCAGCAGTCGGGCGGGCCGATGATCGTCACGCTGATGACCCGGCAGGGCCTGCCGGCGCCGACGCTGGTGGCGCATTGCGATTCCTCGAGCGCGCTGGTGTCGATGCTGCTGCAGAGCGACCTCGTCACGCTCAACAGCCTGGGCGGCCTGGAGCCCTTGCGCGAACGCGGGCTGCTCAAGGTCCTGCCCATCAAGCTCGATCTGCCGCCGGCCGTGCAGCACCTCGTGACGCCGACGAAGCGGCCGCTGACCCCCTCGGCCGCGGCGCTGGCCGACGAGTTCCGGCGCGCCTCGCGCAGGCTGCGGCGGTGAACGGCAACACGCTGGCGACGCGGCGCGCTCTGCTCGCCGCCATCGCGTGCGCCGGCCTGTCCGGCCACCACGCACTGGCCGCCAACGACACGGGCCGGCCCCTGCGCATGATCGTGCCGCAGGCCCCGGGCGGCGCCGCCGACTTCATGGCACGGCTGATCGCCCGGGAGCTGCCGAGCGTGCTCGATCGGCCGGTGGTGGTCGACAACCGTGCGGGCGGCGGCATGATCGTCGGCACGCAGGCCGTGGCCATGGCCGCGCCCGACGGCAACACCATCGGCATGGTGTTCTCGCCGCATGCCGCCAACGAGGCGATGCGCCAGCAGATGCCCTACGACGCGCTCGACGATTTCGAGCCCCTGTGCCTCGGCGGCCATTCGATCGTCGTGCTGGTCACGCAGCCGGGCTTCGCCGCGCGCGACGTGGCCCAGTTGATCGCACTGGCAAGGCGCACCGATCCGCCGCTGCAGTACGCGTCGCTGGGCATCGGCTCCGTGTCGCACCTGGCCGGCGAGCTGCTCGCCATCGAGGCCGACGTGACGCTCGAGCACGTGCCCTACAACGGCAGCGCGCAGATCTACCGCGCGCTGCTCAACGGCGATCTGCCGCTGGCCTTCGTCACCCTGGAGAGCGCGCTGCCGCACCTGCAGTCGCAGCGCCTGCGCGCACTGGGCATCACCAGCGCGCAGCGGGCCGCGTCCTATCCGCAGCTGCCCGCGATCGCGGAGTCGCTGCCCGGCTTCGAGCTGATCGGCTTCTATGGTTTCGTGGCACCGGCGCACACGCCGCCAGTGCAGGTCGAGGCGCTGAGCAGCGCACTCGCCCGGACCCTGCAGACCCCGCAGGTGCACGACCGGCTGGCGGCCGGCGGGGTCGAGGTTTCGGTCGCGCCGCCGGCGGCCTTCGCCGCCTTCCTGCGCCAGCAGGTCGACAAGTACACGGCGCTGTCCAGGCGCACGGGGATCACGCTGGACTGAAGCGGGCCCCGGTCCGGCCCGCTCCCGCTTCGCTCAGGTGCCTTCGATGATCCGCAGATCGCGCTCGGCGCCGTCGCCCAGCGCGACCAGCGCGGCCTGGTAGTCGGGGCTGTCGTGGGTGGCCGTCGCCTGCGCCACGCTGTCGAACTCGATCAGCACGGTGCGTTCGGCCAGGCCGTACTCGTAGGTCTTGGCGGGCAGCCCGCGTGCCAGGAAACGCCCGCCGCCCGCGGCGATGGCCGGACCGGCCAGCTTCGCGTAGGCCGCGAGTTTGTCGGCGTCCTTGACGGCACGGTATGCACTGACCCAATAGGCTTTTGCCATGTTGATTTCTCTGTAGTTGCCAAAGGCTTTCAATATAGCGGGGCAAGGCGCCTCGCGCCTCGGCCCGGCCGCAAGCCACCTACACTGCACCGGCCAATCCGCTGGCCCGCATCGCACTCCCTCCACTTTCCGCCCGCGAGGTTCCATGGCTGGTGCAACTGCTCTATGGCGCCGGTGGCGATGGCTGCTGGTGCCGCTCTTCCTGTTCGGCCTCCTGCTGTCGCTGAGCGACCTGCTCTACCGGCAGGCGGCGGCACGGGCATCGGCCTTCGTCTTTGCCTCCTGCCAGAAGGTCTGGGCCCATCGCGGCCATGCGGCCACCGGTGGCGAGAACAGCCTGCGGGCCGTGGCGGAGGCCTTCAGGCGCGGCGCGGCCGGCGTGGAGATCGACGTGCTCTTCGACCCCGAGCTCGACGACTTCGTGGTCTCGCACGACCGGCCCTACACCCTGTTCGACGGCCGGCCGCTGCGGCTGGAAGCGGTGCTGTCGAGCGCCCCGCGCAACGGCCTCTTCTGGCTCGATGCGAAGGATCTGCGAAAGCTCTCGCCCTGGACCGCCCACCAGGCGACGCACCGGCTCAGCGCGCTGCTCGAGCGCTACGGCCTCACCGAGCGCGCGTTCGTGGAATCGAGCCAGCCGCTGTACCTGTCCTGGCTGGCCGACCAGGGCGTGCACACCAGCTATGCCATCAGCCCCAACGACCGCAAGTACGGCGCGCCGCTGTACCGGCTGCATGCGGCCTTCATGAAGCTGGCCTATGCGTTCGTGGGGGCCGATGCCTTCTCGATGAACGCCGCGCGCTACACGCCGATCACGGCCGCCACCTTCGGCGAGGCCGCGATCCTGCTGTCGACGGTCAACGATGCCGGGCTGCTGCGGCACCTGTCGGCGCTGCCCGAGGTGAAGGTCGTCCTGACGGACGAGGACCACTACGCCGTCACGGCCTGCGCCGATCGCCCGCGCCGATGACCGTGGCCACGCGCTACGGGAGTGCGATCTCCCCGCGCTCGACCAGCAGTTGCCGGATGTCCTTCTTCGCGATCTTCCCGTAGCCCGACTTCGGCAGCGCTTCCCAGAAGAACACGTGGTGCGGCCAGCGGTAGCGCGCGCAGCGCCCGTCGAGGTGCGCGATCAGCGCATCGCAGTCGACCTGCGCGCCCTCGCGCCGCACCACCACGGCCACGCCGACCTCGCCCCACTTGGGATCGGGCACGCCGAGCACCGCCACCTCGGCCACCGCGGGATGGGTGAGCAGCACCTCTTCGACCTCGCGCGGATAGACGTTGGAGCCGCCCGAGATGTACATGTCGGACTCGCGGCCGGTGATGTAGAGCAGGCCGCGCGCATCGAGCCGGCCGAGGTCGCCGGTGTGGAACCAGCCGCCGCGCAGCGCCTTGCGCGTGGCCTCCTCGTTGCCGTGGTAGCCCGCGAAGACGGCGGGGCCGCGCACGCAGATCTCGCCGACCTCGCCCGTGGGCAGGCGCCGCAGCTCGGCATCGAGGATCGCCACCTCCATGCCGGTGCGCGCGCGGCCGCACGAGCCGATGTTGGCGTTCGGATCCTCGTCGTCGGCCGAATGCATGGCGGCCGGCAGCACCGTGATGTTGCCCGTGACCTCGCCGAGCCCGAAGTACTGCACCAGCACCTTGCCGAGCTTCTTCAGCGCGAGCTTCTGGTCGGCGCGGTACATCGGCGCGCCCGCGTAGATCACATGGCGCAGCGAACTGTGGTCGTAGCGGTCGACCGCCGGATGCTCGACCAGCATCTTGACGATGGTCGGCACGGTGAAGAGGTTGCTGACGCGGTGCTTCTGCACCGAGGCCCAGAAGGCCTCAGGGTCGAGCTTCTCGCTGGCTGGCAGCACGGTGGCCGCGCCGCGCGCCACGTTGAGCAGCGCATGGATGCCCGCGCCGTGCGACAGTGGCGCGACCGCGATCGAGCGGTCGTTCTCGGTCGTGCCCGGGATCAGGTCGGCCAGGTGGTTGGCGACCACGAAGGCCATCTGCCCGTGCGTGAGCACGCCGGCCTTGGGGCGGCCGGTGGTGCCCGAGGTGTAGAAGAACCACAGCGGGTCCTCGCGGTCGACGGTCTCGTGTTCGGACTGCGATGCGTCGTGCGCCTCATGCGCGCGCAGCAGCGCCTCGTACGAATGCTCGCCCTCGCGCGCGCGGCCGATCGCGACCACGTGCCCGAGCGCCGGCGAGGCCGCGCGCACCGCGTCGGTGTGGCCGGGGAAGATGTCCTCCACGATCATCGCGACCGCGCCGCTTGACGCGCCGAGGTAGGCCACCTCGGGGGGAGTGAGCCGGAAATTGGTCGGCACCCAGACGCAGCCGAGGCGGAACGCGACCCAGCAGCTCTCGAACATCTGCAGGTTGTTGCGCGACTGCACGAGGATGCGGTCGCCCTTCTTCAATCCGAGCGCGCGCAGCGCCGCGGTCATCGCGGCCACGCGCGCCTCGATCTCGCCCCAGGTCCAGCTGCGGCCGCCCTCCTGGATGAGGCCCGGCCGCTCGGCAAAGAGCGCGGCCGTCTGCGTGAGCAGCCGGCCCAGGTTCATCGCTTGCGCCGCACTCACGAGGCCGGCTCCAGGATGCTGAGGTAGCTGGCCACCGCCGAGCCGCCCATGTTGAACACCGCGCCCATGCGCGTGCGCTCGACCTGCATGCCACCGGCCGTGCCCGAAAGCTGCATCGCGGCCATCACGTGCTGCGACACGCCGGTGGCGCCGATCGGATGGCCCTTGGACTTGAGCCCGCCCGAAGGATTGACCGGCAGCCGCCCGTCCTTGCGCGTCACGCCGTCGAGGATCACGCGCGCGCCCTCGCCGTGTGGCGCGAGCCCCATGGCCTCGTACTCGAGCAGCTCGGCGATGGTGAAGCAGTCGTGCGTCTCGACGAAGCCCAGGTCGTCGAGCGAGGCGCCGGCCGAGGCCAGGCCCTTCTTCCAGGCCATGGCCGCGCCCTCGAACTGCGTCGGGTCGCGCCGCGACATCGGCAGAAAGTCGTTGACGTGCGTGCGCGAGCGCCAGCGCACCGCCGGCACCCTGGCGCCCGCGAGCGGCTCGGTCGACAGCACCAGCGCGGCCGCGCCGTCGGACACCAGCGAGCAGTCGGAACGCTTGAGCGGACCCGACACGAAGGGGTTCTTGTCCGAGGGCGTGCGGCAGAAGTCGAAGCCGAAGTCGCGCCGCATGTGGGCATAGGGGTTGTGCATGCCGTTGGCGTGGTTCTTGGCCGCGATGGCCGCGAGCGCGTCCGACTGGTCACCGAAGCGCTCGAAGTAGTTGCTCGCGATGCCGCCGAAGATGCCCGCGAAACCGGCCGGGTCGGCGCCCTCCTCCTTCACGTACGAGCACTTGATCAGCGTGGCCGCCACCTCGGGCGTGCGCAGGCCGTTCATGCGCTCCATGCCGATCACCAGCGTGCGCTTCATGCGGCCCGCGGCCATGGCGTCGAGCGCGGCCCAGATCGCGGCCGAGCCGGTGGCGCAGGCGTTCTCGCAGCGCACGGCCGGCGTGTGGCGGAACTCGGGCATGGCCACCGCGGGCAGCGAGGCCGTGAAGTCCTGGCCGACGAAGCCGGCGTTGAAGTGGCCCACGAAGATGCCGTCGATGTCCTCGGCCGCCACGCCCGCGCTGTCGAGCGCGGGTTGCACGGCGTCGCGGATGAGCTGCTCGAGCTCGGCGTTGTCGAGCTTGCCGAAGGGCGTGTGGCCCCAGCCGACGATGTAGGCGTTGTCGTTGCGCATGATGTCTCCTGGAAGGGGGTGAGAAGCGGGATTCAGGGCACGGCGGGCCGCGCGGGCACGGGCCGGCCATGACGTTGTACCAAGGTCAGCGCGATCGTGCCGGCCGCGGCCGCGAGCACGCCCGTGGTGAGCGACAGCACGGCGGCGCTGCCGCCGCGGTACATCAGGCCCATCCAGCCGCCGCAGAGGAAGGCCGCGCCCGCGAAGATGAAGCCGCCGAGCGCCGAGGCCGCGCCGGCCTGCAGCGGGAACGGCGTGGCCATGCCGACGTGGCCGCAGGGCTGGTGGATGCCGTAGGCCAGCAGCATCAGCCACAGGCCCGCCGTGAGCGTGCCGGCCGTGTGCGCGCCGGCGAGTTGCGGCACCACCAGCACCAGCGCCGCCAGCAGCGACAGGAAGCCCGCGCGCCGCACCGAGGTCACGATGCCGTGCGCCGCGATCCAGCGCCGGCACAGCATGGTGCCCGCGAGGTAGGTGACCGAGGCACCGCCGATCACCAGCCCGAAGCCCACGCGCGAGACGCCGAAGGTCTCGATGAAGAGGTAGGCCGAGCTAGAGAAGAAGCCGAAGTTGGCCGCGTAGCCGAAGGCGTTGAGCAGGGTCCACGACTGGAAGGCCGGATCGCGCGCGATGCGCGCATAGCCCGCGAGCAGCGGGCCGAGGCGCAGCGCATCGGGCTTGAGCGAGCGCGCGGTCTCGGGCACGCGCGCGAGCACCAGCAGCGCGCCGGCCAGGCCGCACAACGCCATCGACCACAGCGTGGCGCGCCAGCCCAGGGTCTGGGCCAGCAGCGCGCCGGTCACGGGGATCAGCATCGTCAGGCAGGCCAGCACCGACATCGCCACCGTCATCACGTGCGTGCCGTGCTGCTGCTCGAACAGGTCGCGCACGATCGCGCGCCCGCACACCATGCAGGCCGCGATGCCCAGGCCCTGCGCCGCGCGCGCGGCGATCAGCACCTCGATGTTCGGCGCCATCGCACCCACCGCGGCGCCCACCGCGTACAGCAGGAAGCCCGCCACCAGCACCGGCCGGCGGCCGAAGCGGTCGGAGGCCGGACCCCACAGCAGCTGGCTCAATCCGAAGCTGAACACCAGCACCGCGAGCGTGAGCTGCACCACGCCCACGCGCGCCGCGTACTCGTTGCGGATCGCGGGCAGCGCCGCGAGGTAGAGGTCGGTGCCCAGCGGCTGGACCGCGGTCGAGAGCGTGACCACGCCGACGACCAGCGCCGGCCCCATCGCCGCGACGGCGGCCGCGCCGGTCTTCACGGACTCAGCGCTCGAGCAGGTCGCGCTCCTGCAGCCAGCCGCGGATCAGCGCCGTGGCTTCCTGCAGCAGCTCGGGCTGGCCGGCGTAGTAGTGGGTCGCGCCCTTCACCACGCGAAAGAGCTTGTCGGGCGAGGCCGCGGCCTCGAACAGCATCTTGGGATGCGTGGTCGGCACCGCGTCGTCGGCGCTGTTCTCGATCACCAGCAGCGGCACGCGGATGCGGCGCGCGCCTTCGAGCCCGTTGCCGCAGGAGTCGTCGAGCGACCATTGCGACAGCCAGCTGCGCAAGGTGGTGAAGCGCGCGAGCCCGACCGGCCCGGAGTTCACCGTTTCGGGATTGCCCATGTAGCACCAGCGCGGCCGGCGGTCGTTGGGGTCGAGCGTGGGATCGAGAAAGCGCGGATCGGCCAGCGTGCGGTGCACGAGGAAGGGCCGCTCCATCTCGCCGGTGTTGCGTGCCTTGAGCTCGGCCAGCTTCGCCCGGGCCCAGGCCGTGATGCGGCGCATGCGATCGAGCTGCGCCACGCGGTAGCGCTGGATGTAGGCCGGCGAATACGGCGGCTGGTTCGGGTTGCGCGGGTCGTAGATGTCGAGCTCGACGTCGCGGTCGTCGGGGTTCAGCTCGTCCTTCACCGAGGGATCGATGGTCTCGGCCAGCAGGTGCGCGCGCGAGAGGTGCGCGGCCTGGTAGATCACCGCGTCGGCCGGGACCAGTCCCTTGCCCTTGAGATCGACCGCATCGCCGGCCGGCGTGTGCGTGATGCGCGGGTCCTCGGCCTCGGCCTGATAGCTCACCGCCAGCGCCCCGCCGCCCGACCAGCCCACCAGCACCACGTGGCGATAGCCCCAGACCTGCTTCGCATGGCGGATGTAGGCGCTCAGGTCGAGGAACACCTTTTCCATGATCAGCGCCGTGTCGTTGCGCTGGTAGCGGCTGCCCGCGCACAGCACGTGCGCGCCGGTGGCCGCCATCGCGCGCGGCACCGGCAGCAGCTGCAGCGTCGACGCGGGATGCATGAAGACCATCAGCGTGTCGGACGCCTGGCCCTCGGGCCGGAAGCGGATCGCCTCGAGGTTCACCGCGCCCTGGTTGCCGGAGAAGCCGTAGGTCTCGGTGAAGGCGGCGTGCTCGTCGTACTGGAGGTGCACCCACTCGGTCTGGACGGTGAAGGACTCGGTCATGAGGGGAATGTAGGACCGGGCGGGGGGGGATGGCAGTCCCCCGGTGGAGGTACATGAGCCCGGCCTTCCTGGCCGAGTGCGCAATCGGCCTACCCGCGCGAAGCCCCTGTCGCCGCAATCACGATCCCCGCCAGCACGGCCAGCAGCCCCGCGACGAGGTTCCACCGCAGCGGCTCCGCCAGCAGCCAGGCGCCCACCAGGCCCGCCGCCACCGGATTGACCGTCACCGAGATCGCCACGCGCGTGGGCGTGGTGCGGCCCAGTGCAAAAGCCCAGAGGAAGAAGACGATCGCACCGCCGAACACGCCGAGGTAGGCGATGGCCAGCCACTGGGCCGTGCCGAAGGACACCACGGGCGCGAAGCTGCCGCCCTGCCAGGCGATGCCCGTGAGGCACAGCGCGCCGACCGCCATCGCCACGGCGGTGAAGGTCAATGGCCCCGAACGGCGGATCAGCGGACGCGAGCCCACGCTGTAGAACGCCATGCACAGCGCGGCCGCGAGCATCAGCAGGTCGCCGCGCCAGGCATCGGGCGGCGCGGTGCGCAGCCCCGACAGCAGCGCCAGCCCCACGCCCGCCATCGCGACCAGCACGCCGATCGTCTTGCGCCGCGTGAAGGGCTCGACGCGCAGCACGCCCGCCACGGCCATGGTGAGCAGCGGCAGTGCGGACAGCGCCAGCGCGCCGCGCGCGGCGGTCGTGTGGTGCAGCGAGGCATTGAAGAGCAGCGGGAACAGACCGAAGAACAGCAGCCCCAGCCCGGCCGCCGCCGGCCAGTCGCGTGGCGCGGGCCACGACTCGCCGGAACGCAGCAGCGCCATCGGCAGCAAGAGGCAGAAGCCGATGCCGAAGCGGAAGGCACCGAGCGCCACCGGATCGATGACGCCCGCGACATAGCGCGTTGCGCCCACCGCCGCGCCGCCCAGCGCACTGGACAGCATCGCGGCCGCGATGCCCAAGAGTTCTCCCACGCCCGTGCTCCCTTGTCGATGAAGTGACAGCAGCGTAGGCAGCCCTCTATCATCAATCAATGGAATTTATTTGGTCACTCTGATCAACAAATCGAATGAGCATCCCTACGCTCGACCCCGAGCTGCTGAAGGCCTTCGTGGCCGTGGCCGACCACCGTTCGTTCACGCGCGCGGCAACGGCGCTGAACCGCACGCAGTCGGCCGTGAGCATGCAGATCAAGCGGCTCGAGGAGCGGCTGGGCACCGAGCTCTTTCACCGCACCAAGGTCAACGTCGAGCTGAGCCTCGCGGGCGAGGGGCTGCTCGGTTATGCGCGCCGCATCCTGCTGCTCAACGACGAGGCGGTGGGCCATCTGCAGCAGCACAAGATCGAGGGCCGCGTGCGGCTCGGCGTCATGGACGACTACGGCAGCTTCGTCGTGCCGCCGGTGCTCGCCAGCTTCGTGGCCGCGTATCCGCGCATCCACATCGAGATGGAGACCGGCCTGACGGCGCGCATGCCCGAGCGACTGGGCGAGGACTTCGACCTCGTGATCGCGATGCATCCCGAAGGCCAGGGCGGCGGCGAGCTGCTGCGGCGCGAACAGGCGGTCTGGGCCACCGCCGTTTCCCATTCGGTGGAATCGCAGGACCCGCTGCCGATTGCGCTGTATCCGCAGGGCTGCCTGTTCCGCCAATGGGCGACCGAGGCGCTCGATGCGTCGGGGCGACCATGGCGACTGGCTTTCGTGAGCCACAGCCTCGCGGCCGTGGAATCCATTGTGGCGCAGGGACTGGCGGTGACGGTGGTGAAGTCGGGCACCTTTCCACCGACGCTGCGGGCGCTGTCGGAACGCGATGGCATGCCGCGGTTGCCTGGGGCGGATATACGGCTGCATCGGGCGGCGGGTCTGCCGCGGGCGGCTGGGTTGTTGGCGGATCACATCGTGGGGGCTATTGGGCTCTGACTGGTGCGATCAGTTGGCAGCCATTGCGAATAGCGAGGACGGGAGGTCTTTCTCCATCCAGAGCAATGTCGCGAGCGCGCAAGACGCCAGTCGATCCCGCCCTGCAACCGGAAACGTTCAACCAAGGACCTGTCCCTCAAGCGGGCCGCGAAACCGCGGCCCGCAGACCAGCACTTACCCGCTAGTCTCGAGCGCTCCACGTCGCGGCATCTCGCTCAATTGAAACAGCTCCCCGGCCTTGCGAGCGAGGTCCGCCGCGAGCCAGAGCAGGTTGTCCAGGTGGCGAGGCCCGTCACCGCTGCACCAATCGATGTCCTTTCCGTGGGAGGCCCACAGAAGCGCTTCGAAGTGGGCGGGTTGCGGTGCCGTTTGGCATGAAGTTGCGGTAAGCGCCAATAAATGCAGCTTCTGCGATGCGCGGGGCACGGACCTCGAAGAGGCTGTGGCGGGCCGGTCCCGATCGGCGTGAGCGCCGAAAGAAAAGCTGGCCTCAGGAGCCGGGCCGATTCAGTTCACCCTGTGCTGTTAGCCTTGCATGGTCGGCAGGACCTCTGCCACGCCAACTCCGGCCATCGCGCCCAATTTCAAAACTGACCTCACTATGACCAGCCCGCTCTACAACGCCTCCATTCCCGTCATGCAGCAGATGCTGCGCGCCATGTCCGACGTGCTCAAGAAGGCCGAAGACCACGCGACGCAGAAGAACATCGATCCAAATGCGCTGCTGCAGGCGCGGCTGTTCCCCGACATGTTTCCGCTGGTACGTCAGGTACAGATCGCCGCGGACTTCTCCAAGGGCATTGCCTCCCGCCTGGCTGGTGCCGAGGTGCCGTCCTGGCCCGACACCGAGGTCAGCTTCGCCGACCTGCAAGCGTTGATCGCCAAAGCTTTAGCCCACATCGGCTCCTTCAAGCCTGAGCAATTTGATTCAAGCGAGAGCCGCGAGATCGTATTGCGCCCCGGCACCCCCAAGGAAAAGAAACTGACCGCAAGTGCATATCTTCTGCACTACGGCCTGCCGCAGTTCTTCTTCCACGTGACCACCACCTATGCCATCTTGCGCCACAACGGTGTTGAGGTCGGTAAGCGCGACTACATGGGTGCCTACTGACCGAAGACAGATAGGAGCTCAGCGACTCGGGCCACTGCGGCTCGATGGCAACTAGAGCCTCCGTTGCTGCGCGATTTCGGGTGGCTGTGGATGGAGGCTCTGTCTGCCTTGGTTTGCTTGGCGCATGGTCAACGCTGGCCAAATGTCTGCTGCGTTGGGCTGTGAATTACGCAGTCGACCCGTTGCGGGCGTTTGACGTTGGTTTGATGATGGAGGCTATGCAGCGTTTGCGGACAGCCGCCATTTCGCGGCGGCGGCTCATTTGGGGCCACAAGCGGGCCCAAATCTACATCGAACTGAAGTCTCGGTAGAGGTCCTACACTATCAATGCGCATGAGGGTCAATCTTGCATGCGGGCGCATGCCAACTACCCTTGCGCGCGATTGCATTAAGCACATTCCAAGCGCTGCGTGGACCATGAGCGATACCCATTCGATCGCTCAAACGTTAACTCGCGACGCATCTTAGAGCCGCAACAGGTTCAGGCGCCGGAGGACTTTCGAGAAAACACAGGCGGAAGAACCTCTCGAATCAGCTGCATAAATGCAGCCTGTGTTGTTTCCATCTGCTCGAAGGCACGCAACCGCAGTAGCTTGATCCCAGCGGCGGAGCAGATCTCGTCCTTCATGCGGTCACGGGCGATCGCCTCAGCCGTATCGTGAAACGTGCTGTCGAGTTCAAAGAAATGCAATGGTCGGTAGTCCTGCGCTGGATCAACAGCGACGCAATCGAACTGGGCTCGGAAGAAGTAGCTCCTCGCGGCGGCCGAAATTTTTGGTTCGATCGCTGGGTAGTCCAGTGCAACACTCATGGCCAAGTTCGGACAAGGCAGCAGTTTCGGAACGGCTTCAAGCATGGCCAAGTAGAAAGCTCGCTCCTGAGGAGACTTGAAGATCGATGTGACATGCTGAATCGGCTTGGCCCTTGGTGCTGCCGTCACCGCCTTGATGTTCAGAGCGCTCCTGCGAGCGTCTGCGAGCTCCTCAGGTCTCTCCTGCTGTAGGCGCACAAGCAGATCTCGTGCTAGGGGGATTTCATTGGCCCACTCGGATGCCACGCCCGACAGGCTTATGTCTTTGACTTCGTACATCGCTTCAAGCTTGATCTCGATTACTGGCCGCCAGAAAGACTCCTTGAAGCTGCTACGCTTCGATGCGATCAGCATCGAGATGTGGCGGGTGGTCTTGACTTGTTCTGATGCTGGCAGGCCTCTCAGATGACCGACAAACTCAGAGTCGAAAAGTTGGGCAACCTGCTGGAGAACTGGATCTTGGCCCAGAAGATTCCTATGAAGATAGAGCTGCTCGGAAAGTCCATCCCACTCTTTGGCAAAGAGCATCTGAAAAAGCCGCTCGCGATCAAACATGGGGTGTCCGAATTTGTTCAGGTGTTGGAGCATAGCGCCGCCAGTGTGGAATCGCGTCCGCGGAACGTGTTCTGCAGGCTATTCCTGCCACGCGCTGAAGCTTGGGCAACACGGCGCATTCGTCTGCTGCAATGGTCATCCATCGTCGACCTTTGGTCCCCCGAGGAGGGGCCTAGGAAAAGGGCTACCTCACGTATACATAAGCAGCGTCGAACAGCGCTTGCCATGGAATTCCGAGTTCTTCAAACAGCTCACGCCCCGCTTCTGAACTATCTGGGCTCCCAAGCTTGCCTGTGAGGACGGCAACCGCCAGCTCTGCGTGCACCAGCGAATGCTGGCCGTCGGCCCGGTCTAGCGCGGCCCCTCTTAGGAACTGCACTAGGTCCCTATGGAGCTCAGTACTCCGAAGCGAACGAAGGATGCCGAGCCAGACTGTGCGCTCGGTGTAGTTCGTCGAGAAGACTCTGGCCGCCAAGCCTGTCGGCGTTGGGAACTGAGCAGGATTCAATGGGTCAGTTGCCTTTTGCCGAAGCTGCTGCACCGCGCTCGCGCAAGCAAATAGCACCTGGAGGGCCGTCGCCCCGCCGTTCAAGATTACAGACTCCGCACCTAGATCGGGAACCTGTGCCACACCGGTGGCGAGGTGGAACACATGGTTTGTGAGACCAGCCGTCCGGTTGCTCAGGTGGGTGACGCGGTCCGCAAGAGGACCATCAAGAACCCCGGACAACTGCGCAAGCCGACCGAGAGCGTCTCGCTCCCGACACCACGGGCACGACTTTGGGTCATGCCAGTCAGGAAGACAGAACTTGTAGAGATGACTGAGTTGCGACACCCAGCCGTGCCTTGATGCGAGACCACGCGCACGTTCTAAGTACTTCTGTTCAGAGGATGGCGTAGCCAGCGGCGTGAAGAAGTGAATGTGCTGCAGAGCAGGTGCTAACTCGTTCTTCGTCTCACGGAGAAATCGATTGATGGTATCGAGGCGTGTACCTGAAATGAACACATCGTCCGCCACCAGCAAGGACCTTGCAGTTGCGAGAATTGGGTCCTGCACTCCCTGGCGACGCGCCAGCATCTGGTTGCTTAGCGTAACGACGGGAACACCTAGTCGTTCAGCGATGAGGTTCGCAAGGCGGGCGGCCGTCGGATGCTCTGGCACCGCAACAGCGTCCGGCCTCGGATCAAGAGAACCGACCTTCTCAAGCAATTCTTCCTGAAAAGCCCCGAAAGCAAGCAACGTTCCTACGTCCACATAGAACGCATGATGTCGCGCGGTCGATTCGTTCGGGTCATCGTAGTGGACGCGCAGCACGCCCTCGTTGTTACCCCAGCGCGAAAGGAATTCGCGCTGCTGCATGAATAACTCAGGGGGTAAAGGAATCGCCCTCGGAGTCGCCACGCCGATCATGTAATTGGTCGAGTGGATGGCGATGGCCTCGCTGTGGTTTGCACACAAGCCGCATCCTTGCTCAGTTTCAAAGTGCTCGTAATTGGGAAGGCTAAGACGGCAAAGAGGTTCGGTTCCATGGATGTCCTGAACCGCATAGAGTGTGGTGGACTTGATGACTAGCCCAGGGCGTTCGTTAGCCCATGTGTCAACGAAACTGGCTAGCCTTCCTGTCGATGCGACCCCTACCACAACAAATACCGCCGTCTGCGCTGACGCGATCTTGCTCAAGAATGAGAACGTGGATGTACGCGCTTCCACATCCGAGGGGTAGCCGGGGAAGGTAGCAATGGAAAGAGACTGCGATACGAGCAAGCGTACTCGTGCGGCGAGTACGAGCATGCTTGGATGGTCAACAAGGAGAGTGAGGTTCGATTTCCCCTGGAGCTCTGTCAGTTGCGCTTCTATTCTGTGCGCCAGCCAATATGCAATACGGTCGACGGTTTGCATGTCGACCAGCGCTTCCGAGAGCCGCACAAATTGAGACGCGTGCGCACCAGATGGCAAGGCAAAGTGGTAACTCGACGCTGCGCAGACAACGCACCTACTCTGAGCTCCCGCGACGACCTCGTGAAGGTCTTTCTCGCGTATGGATTGCAGCAGCGCCCCATCCACCTCAGTGTTGAAGGCGATCTCGCCGTCGCTTCCCCGGAGAAGCAAACGCGGCCCGTGACGCGCTACGTAAGGAGGGTTTGCCGAAGCCGATGAGTGCCCGTCAGGAAGGACATAGATGTCAACGTGGGGCGCACGCCTCGTAACAGCCTCTGCCTGCTCGCGAAGTAGTTCGACCGCTCGACCGACATCTGTCATGAGGAAAAGCCACAACTCCGCATCAAAGCGAAGTACAAGGCCATTCGCACCCACGAGCGCAGCGTCTGGAATTTGAGCAACAACGTGCTCAATATCCGAGACTTTGCGAACTACTTCGGTGCCGAACGCCAGTGTCATTCTGTTTCGAAGAGCTATCGTCCAAACAAAGAGCCTTGGTCAAGGTCACGAGAGAACTCGGGCACGAAGATGGAGACGCACGTTCCAGCAAGAAACGTCGAGGGAAGCGCACGCACCGAACTGAACTCCAGCGTCGGGTACTTGTGTTCGCCGGTCGAAAAGTCTTGCGTGAGGTCGAGATTGCCCGACGTAATACGCACAAGCGCCTGAAGGTGATGGGCGGCCGAGACAACCGCAGGCAAGCCGAGCCCTCGTTTCACAACGCCAGAAGGCTTCCGGCTCTCGCCTGGCTGGAACGCGCGTGCGAGCCGTTGCTCAGCCGACTCCTCCAGCTTTGCCGGCAGAGTAAATTGAATGCCATTTCCTTGGTCGGCTACTGTGAAGCATGCAGCGCCGAGTCCTAGATCCTTGTTGCCTTCGGAGATTCGTGCCAAGTATTCCTTCAACTCGGGGGAGAGGCGGCGGCTGGCAACGTCGGAGCCTTGGAGCACTACCTTCTCGACCACCAGAGCGCGCGTACTCCTCGAGCGGCGCGCGAAGTCGGATGGGATGCCATGCTCAAGGCTGTTGCGGAGTGCTTCGTAGATGAACGACACAACGCTCGATTCACCAGCTGAACCGAGCAGGCGCCGAAAACCCATTGCCTGGACCGTTCGCTGAAGCATCGCGCCGAACACCGAGGGGGCCGGAAAGCCTTCGTCGGTCTGCTCCATCCCAGCCTCAGCAAGCTCAGGGGGTAGAGGGAAAATTGGGTCCACGCAGACTAGGGAGCGAGCCGCTCCGAGGCCGAGTACTCCTCCTTTGCTCTTGTACAAATCCGCGAGAGCCGGCTTGAAATCAGGAGCTGCCGGCTTCCCCATGAAGTGAATTCGCTTCGCCCTACGGGAGATTGCAAATCCGAAGGCGCTGGAGAACAACGTCGCGTTCAGCTCTTCAGGTGTACGAGGCTCTTCAAAGTCGCAATCCAGGAGGAAATCTTCGCCGTCAGATGACAACCCTGCCAACGAGGCAAGAGCCAAGCCCTGCGCGCCAGCTTCAAAACTGCTCCGTTTGCTAATGCGCGCCGCCTGGCATCTGGACATGTCCCAGCCAATGACCTCATCAACCGATGTGCGTTCCGAAATGCGGATTGTTGACATGCGTACCAACCAATGACGAATCACCTCATCTTGCCAGAGGCCCCGTGCGCCGACGGAGCTGGCGCGACTTACCGGGGTCGTCCTGGTCGAAGCGACCTGCGCGGTACCGCGATGTTACGATAAGCTTCGTCTGCTAGTGACCACGAAGCAGACCTGTAGCTGCAACAGATCGAAGGTCTGCAAGCAGTCTCAAGCGGACACCGGTCACATCAGCCTGGAAGCTTTCTACGGCCGATCAAGGCAATCGAAGCAGCCGCTTCCTTCACATTGAAGTCCAGATTATCGAAGTGGAACCCGCACTTCGACCGGCCCTATGTGCTTCACGCTCGCTCATCCAATGAATTCCCACCATGGTCAGCAAGCACCATGACTAGAGCGCCTTCTTCATGTACGCCACATAAAAGCCCTGAACGTAATCATCGATCCGCCCGAACTCTTCATAGCCCTGCTTGAGATAGAACTCACGCGCTTGCCATTCGAAGGTATTCAACGTCACATTGCGGGCGCCCAGCTCGCGGGCTTTCTCTTCCGCCGTTTCGAGCAGCCTTCGCCCCAGGCCTCGGTGCCGAGCCGCATCATCCACGAACAGCAACTCCACGTTCAGCCATTGCAGTAACACGAATCCGCGCAACCCACCCACGAGCCCACCCGTGTCGTCCTTTGCGCTGATCCAGACCGGCTGCACCTGCCCATACTCGCCGACAACCCGATAGTTGAACTGCCGCATGCGGCGACCCAACTCGCCCGAGTGCACCTCTTCAGCGGTTGGGGTGTAGATCTCGAAGTTGCTCATGATCCAAGAGCCGGCTTCAGGGCGGCAGCGGTGATCAAAGCCAGCGAGACGCGGCGTCACGCGCATCCATCTCGACCGGCGCACGCGACGCGATGAGCGTCGCAGCAAGATAGGCCCCGGCAACGGCGACCAACGGCCGGGCCACTTCCTCGCCTCCCGCCACCAGATGCCAGGGAAGATTGAACAGCGCGACAGTCCCCAGACCGGTGAGCAATCCGAGCTGCGAGCCCTGCCGATACAGCGTCAAGGTTCTGCCAAGGCAGGGCATCGCGAATCGGGGCTCTCCGCGCAAGCGTCGCAGCAAGGACATGGCCGTCTCCTCGTCTTCGGGTTTCTTGGCGCGCATCGTGCCATAGAGCCGGGTGCCCGTTCCGGACCGCCGCGCCGTCAGCACCGGGCCAGGTCCCGATCTCAGCGCGTCGAGGTGCGACGCCGATTCGAAGGGAACGCACTGGCCCGAAAACGCCACGCCACCCATGCTCCCGCACATGCCAACGCCGCCATGAGCCAGGGAAACACCGCACTGCCCACGGTGCCGAGCAGCACGCCTCCCAGCAGTCCGCTGGCCGCGAACGACAGGTTGAAGACCGTGACCAGCATCGACTGCGCGATGTCGGACGCGTCCCCGGCCGCATCGGCCAGCGCGGTCTGCAGCAGCGTGGGCGCGCCGCTGAAGCTCAATCCCCACACGCACACGCCGATGAACACGAGCGTGAAGGATGAACCGGCCTCCCCAAGCGCCACGCCGACCGCCGCGAAGGTGCCGAGCGACCCCAGGAGCAACGCGCGCAGATGACGGTCGACGAGCCAGCCCACGCCCCAGAGGCCGATGGCCGTGGCCAGCCCGAAGCTCAGCAGCAGGGTATCGAGCCGGTCGAGCAGGCCGCGCTGCGCAAGGAATGGCGCGATGTACGTGTAGAGCAGGTAGTGCGCGAAGATCCAGAGCATGACGATCAGCAGCACCGGCCCGACACCGGGCGTGGCCAGCACCCGGCGATAGTCCGCCCGCTCGCCGCTGTCACGGCCCGGCAGGTCCGGAACGCTCGCGCGCACCCAGGCCACCAGCACCAGCCCGATCGCGGACATGCCGCCGAATATCCAGCGCCAGCCGATCTGACGACCGAGCCACGCGGCCAGCGGCACGCCGAACGACAAGGCCAGCGGGATGCCGACCATGACGATCGCCAGCGCGCGACCTTGCAGATGGCTCGGCACCAGGCGCCGGGCACAGGTCGCCAGTTCGCTCCAGGCCAGGCCGGTCGCCAGGCCGACGACGAGGCGCGCGGCCAGCGAGAGCGCGAGGTGGGTGGAGAGCGCGGTCACGGCATTGCAGGCACAGAACCCGGCCAGCGCGAGCAACAGCACCTTGCGGCGCGACCACGCACGGGTGGCCGCCGTGAGCGGAATGGCGGCCAATCCGGCGCCGAACGCGCACAGGGTGACGAACTGTCCGGCCCAGGCCTCGGACACCCCCAAGCCCCGCGCGATCTGCGGCAGCAGGCCCGCGGGCACCGCCTCGTTCGCCGTGGCCATGAAGCTGGTCAGGGTCAGCGCGAGCAGCGCGGCCCAGGGCAGCCGCGTGGCCGCATCCGGCTCGGAGGAAAGGTCGCTGGGGCGCGCCGCGGCGCCGATGGCTCGTGTCATGTCGGATGCTTCCTGTGTGCGGGGTCCTGGCCAGCCAGGACGGAAGCGGGCAGTGTGTGGCTGCGCTCCAACTTTGAGAATTGGGCGGAAAATTGAATGAACTTCAAATCCAAGTGAAAGATGGCAGCCGATCGATGGGGCGACATGCGCCTGTTCGCGGAGACGGCTTCGACGGGCAGCCTCTCCGCCGCCGGACGCAAGCTGGGCTTGTCGCCCGCGGCGGCGAGCGCCCGGCTGAAGAAGCTGGAGACGGCCTTGCGCGCGAAGCTGCTCGACCGCACGACCCGGCACCTGCGGCTGACCGAGGAAGGCCGGCTCTATCTGGCGCACTGCGAGGTCGCGCTGCAGAGCATCCATGAGGTGGAAGCCCTGCTGCGCGAGGGGCAGGGCATGGTCCAGGGCAAGGTCAGGATCTCGGCCTCCACCGACTTCGGGCGGCAGGTGCTCGATCGATGGCTGGACATGTTCGCGAGCCTTCACCCCGGCGTACGGGTGGCATTGACCTTGACCGACTCGGTGTCGAACCTCCACCAGGACAACGTCGACCTCGCGATCCGTTTCGGGCAGCCCGAGAGCAGCGCCCTGGTCGCACGGCGGCTCGCACCCAATTGCCGGGTGCTCTGCGCCTCGCCCGACTACCTGGAGCGCCACGGCACGCCACGCACGCCCGAGGCGCTCGCGGGCCATCGCTTCATCGTGCTGGTGACCGCGGCCGGGCCGCTCAACGAATTCCACTTCGCGCGAGACGGCGAGACCTGGCAGCACACGGTGCCGATGGCCGATGCATGGGAAACGAACGATGGAGGACTCGTGCGCGCCTGGACGCTGGCGGGACGAGGCATCGCGCGCAAGACGATCTGGGATGCGGCCGAGGATGTGAGGTGCGGCCGGCTTCGGATCCTGCTACCTGACTACGTGGCGAAGGAACCGGGTGTGTACGCGATACGGCATGCCACGCAGTACATGGTCCCGCGGGTGCGGGCGCTGCTGGACTTCCTGGCCGAGCAATTCGCGCAGGAAGCCGAGCGGATGCGGGATATCTGGCCCGGCGAACGCTAGGCCTGCAGCGGCTGCGGCCACTGCAAGGCGCCCGCTTGCGCGGGCACCTTCATGGGCTTTCTCAGCCCTTCATGGCCTTGATGTCGGCCTTGGCCTTGTCGTGATCGGCCTTGGCCTGGTTCACGCAAGCGCTCTTGGCGTCGCCCGACTGGTCATCGCACTTTTCCTTGGCGACCTCGTAGGTGGCCGTGGCCTTTTCCTCCGCGACCTTCTTGGCGTGGCCGGCGGTCGGCTTGTATTGCTGTTCGAGTTCGGCCTTGGCCACGTTCTCCGTGCCCTTGGCCTGCTTCTCGCAGACGTCCTTGGCGTTGTCCTTCATCGTGTCGCACTGGGCCTTGGCGACCTTGTAGTCGGCCTCGATCTTTTCCTTGGCGACCTTGTACTGGTCCTTGGTCATGCCGTCGGCCGCGTTGGCTGCGCCCATGGCGAAGAAGGACGATGCGATGGCGAGAACGAGAAGATGTTTTTTCATGAGAAGGCCCCTGTCTGGTTGAGTGTCTTTGTCACCGAGCCGCCCTGTGCGGCTGCAGTGAATGCACTCTAGGAAAACAGGGGCGACGAGCAGGTAGGACGATGGCGCTCGGGGAGCTAGGCAGAGGCCACGGCTGCGCGCAAGCGCAGAGAGGGCGCGATCAGTTCTGCACCGTGATCCAAACGGCCCGCGGATCGCATTGCCGCGCGCATGCGAACACGTAGACCTCGTTGCCCAGAAACAGCACATAGCCTCGGGCCGAAGAACCGTCGGGCTGCTCGGGTGCATCGGGCAGCTTGAGAAACTGGAAGCTGTCGCTGACCTGGCACACGAATTCCATCGGCGAACCGCAGGAACAAGTGAAGCTTTCTTCGTCCTGCACCCACTCGGGCTCGCCACCGACCGCGATGCGGTAGTACTCGTCGGCCGGCGCATCGACCACCACGAGCTCGGCGGTCTGCAGAACCGGGGGACTGGGCACGCGATGCATGGCCCGCGGCTTCTCGAGCGATGCGAACCAGTGGCCTTCGCCCTGGTCCCAGTAGGCCGGTGGCAACGCTTCGAAGGACTCAAAGCTCGGGATCTCGTTGTGCTCGGGGCACATCAGCACCGACAGCCTGCTTCCGTCGACAAACGGAAGCTCGGCCGCGCGAGGCAGCGTGAACTGAAGGAAGGGAATCATCTGCCGGTCGCACTGGGTGCAACACGGCAGCCCTTGACCCTCGGGCGCCAGATAGGCACCGCCCACGGAGTCCTGCGGAGATTCGCTGTCGAAGCGCAGGTTGAAGAATTTCTTCGGCACGTTTTCTTTCCTTGGGTCAGGCCTTCAAGGCTGCTGCACGATCTGGATTTCGTTGCCCGCCGGGTCGCGCAGCGTCGCGAGAATCCCGCCCCATTGCTGCCGCTCGGGAAGCCCGCTGAACGCGACGCCGAGCGACGAGAGTTCCTTGTACTTCGCGTCGATGTCCTTCACGTCGAAGGACAACCCCGTGAAGCGTCCCACGAGCACCTGGTCCTCCGTCGGGGCGTCCTCGTCGACACGCTCGACCACCAGGCTCAACGGCCCCGAGCCGAACACGCAGTAGCCATGTTCGCGCCCGTCGGCCTTCAGCGGCAGGCCCAGTGTCTGTTCGTAGAAACGGGCGGCATCGCCGAGGTCCTGGACGAAGATTCGCGCGGTGTGAAGTTCCATGGTGCCTCCCCGGGGCTGTGTGGTTGCGGACGAACGGCATGCTAGACGCGGGCCTCGACTGCGACAAGTCGAATGCGCCCCGATCGAGCTTGACTATAGGAACCGATTCGAACCGGCTCAACAGCGATGCTTGACGCGAGGCCTCCAGGATCTATAGAGATGGACCCGGCACCTTGAACAAAACCGTCATCTCGGTCCGCGGCCTGCGATAGCCGCATGCCTCGAAAAACCGCTTGGCTTCGCCCAGTGCCTTCACGTAGATCGGAATGCCGGGAAACTCGGCCTCGACCGTACGCAGCAGGGATCGTCCGATGCCGGAGCTCCGTGCCGAAGGATGCACGAGCAGTTCACCCAGCATGGTGCTGAATGCGCCATCGCTGAACGCCGAGACATAGCCGAGAAGCATCCCCTCTTCAGAACGTGCATGGGCAATCAACGGATAGGCCCGGCTCGTACTGGCAAACGCCGCTTCGTCGTACCCCGAGCCCCACCCCACCGATTCCATCAGGACACCAAACTCCTGCCACGTCACCGTTCGATCGGTCGAAACCTTGTAGTTCATGAAAGGAGAATACCGCCGCGTCGATGCGGCAAAGCGCTGCGCGAGGCTTCGACAAGCTCAGCCCGGACGATCACTTCACGGTATCAACAACACCGACCCCACCGTCTTCCCCTGCTCCACATCCGCATGCGCCAGCGCCGCATCGGCCAGCGGGTAGGTCCGGCTCACCTCGACCTTCAGCGCACCGCTGCGCACCAGGTCGAACAGTTCGCCGCAGGCCTGGGCTCGCGTCTCCGGCGTGATGGCATGGAAGCCGAAGCCGGGCCGGTGCAGCGCGAGGCAGCCCTTCTGCGCCAGCAGCATCAGGTCGAAGGGCGGCACCGGGCCCGAGGCGTTGCCGTAGTTCACCACGGCGCCGAAGGGGCGCATGCAGTCGAAGGACGGTATGAAGGTGTCCTTGCCGACGCCGTCGAACACCGCGGCCAGGCCCTGCGGCGCGAGCTGCTTCGTGGCGGCCACAAAGTCCTCCTGGCGATAGAGGATGGTGTGGTCGCAGCCGTGCGCGCGTGCGAACTCGGCTTTGGCCTGCGAACCGACGGTGCCGATCACGGTGGCGCCCAGGTGATGGCTCCATTGCGCGAGCAGGCTGCCGACGCCGCTCGCGGCGGCGTGCACGAGGATGGTGTCGCCGGGTTGCGGCCGGTGGCAGCGGTGGATGACCACCGAGGCGGTCAGCCCCTTGAGCAGCATGGCGGCGGCCTGGCGGTCGTCGATGTCATCGGGCAGGCGCACCAGGCAATCGGCCGGCAGGTTGCGCGCCTCGGCGTAGGCGCCCGTGTCCTGGAAGAACAGGCCGCCGGTGCCGGCATAGGCGACGCGGTCGCCCGCGCGCCATTCGGTCACCTCGGTGCCCACGGCCTCCACCACGCCGGCCGCCTCGTTGCCGAGGATGACGGGGAAGCGCGGCCCGCGACCGAGGTAGAAGCCGCCGTTGCGCACGTTGATGTCGGAGAAGTTGAGGCCGATGGCGGTGTGGCGCACGCGCACCTGGCGCGGCGCGGGCGGCGGCAGTTCGAGGTTCAGGGCTTCGAGGACCTCGGGCCCGCCGTGGCGATGGATGGCGATGGATTGCATGCCGCGAGTGTGCGCAGGAGTCCCGCGCCGCGCCCGTCCCCTCCGAGGGGACTGACACCGGGGCGAGCGCGCCCGACAGTGGCGCCATGACCAAGGCCACCTTCATCTGCGCCGACGGCGCCCGCCGCGACGTCGACGTTCCCGTCGGCACCAACCTCATGCGCGCCGCCTGCGACCACGGCATCGACGAGATCGTCGGCGACTGCGGCGGCTCGCTCAGTTGCGCCACCTGCCATGTCTTCGTGGAAGACGGCCCCGCGGACGCACTGCCCGCCATGGCCTCGACCGAGGACCAGATGCTCGACTACACGGCCGCGCCGCGCCAGGCCACGAGCCGTCTCTCGTGCCAGCTCGTGATGAGCGCGGCGCTCGACGGCCTGGTGCTGCGCATCGCCAACCCGCAGGTCTGACGCCATGACCGCGAACTGGCTGCAACTGGAAGACAAGGTCTGCGTGGTCACCGGCGCGGCCGGCGGCATCGGCATCGAGATCGCGCGCGAGCTCGCGTCGGTGGGTGCCAGGGTGGCGCTGCTCGACCGCGACGAGGCGGGCGCGGCCCGCGCCGCCGCCGACATCGCGGAAAGCGGCGGCGCGCGCGCGATCGCGCTGGGCTGCGACATCACCGACAAGGCCGACGTGGAACGCACCGCGGCCACCGTCGAGCGCGAGCTCGGGCGCTGCGACGTGCTGGTGAACAACGCGGCCACGATCTACGCCGCGGCGCTGATGGACATCGACATCGAGCGCTGGCACCGGCTGATGGCGGTGAACCTCGACGGCTTCCTGCTGTGCGCGCAGGCCTTCGGCCGCCAGATGATCGCCGCGGGCGGCGGCAGCATGGTGCACGTGGCCTCGATCTCGGGCCGCGTGCCGCAGCCCTACAGCGGCCCCTACAGCATCAGCAAGGCCGGCGTGAAGATGCTGTCGCAGCTGCTGGCGGTGGAGCTCGGCGAGCACCGCATCCGCAGCAACGTGGTGAGCCCGGCGATGGTGCGCACGCCGCTCACCGAGGGCATCTATGCCCAGCCCGAGGTGCTCGCCAGGCGCGAGGCCATCGTGCCGGCCGGGCGCATCAGCGGACCGAAGGACATCGCCGAGGTGGTGGCCTTCCTGGCCAGCCCGCGCTCGGGCTACGTGAACGGGCAGGACCTGCTGGTCGACGGCGGTCTCAGCACCGCCTGGCTGTCGCTGATTCCCCGCCCCGGCTTCGAGAAGCAGGACGCGCAGGCCCGATGACCCGCGTGCGGCCCGGTGGCCTGGCGGCGTTGGCCACGGTGCATTGCTGCAGCAGCGCGATGATGCGCGTCTGCGATCCGATGCTGCCCGCGCTGGCGCAGAACTTCGGCATCACCACCGGCCGCGCGGCGCTCACGGTGTCGGTCTACGCGGTCGCCTATGGGCTGCTGCAACTGCTGTTCGGCCCGCTCGGCGACCGCTTCGGCAAGCGCCGCACCATCGGCTTCGCGGCGCTGGGCTGCGTGGCCGGCAACCTGCTCGCGCTGGCGGCGATGAGCCTCGAGATGCTCGTGGTGGCGCGCTTCCTCGCCGGTGCTGCGGCGGCCGGCATCATCGCGCTGGTGCTGGCCTGGGTCGGCGACACCGTGCCCTACGCCGAGCGGCAGCCGGTGCTGGCGCGCTTCCTGATGCTGTCGCTGGGCGGCATGATCGCCGGGCAGTGGGTGTCGGGTGTGCTCACCGAATGGCTGGGCTGGCGCGCGGTGTTCGCGCTGCTCGCGGTGGTGTTCTGCGTCGGCGGGCTCGCGATCAGCCTCAACCGCGAGGTGCGCGCCGAGCCGGTGCGCGCGCCCTCCGGCCACGGCCATGGGCACCTGCGCGACATCCTGCGCGTGCTGGCCGAACCCTGGGCGCGCTGGATGCTGCTGGTGGTGATGGCCGAAGGCGCCTTCGCCTTCTCGGGCCTGGCCTTCCTGCCGGCCTTCCTGGTGCGCGAATACGGTCTCGGGCTCTCGAGCGCGGCGGGCGTGGTGGCGCTCTATGGCGTGGGCGGCTTCTTCTATGCCTTCGCGGCACGCCGGCTGCTGGCGGTGTTCGGCGAAGGCGGGCTGGTGCTGGGCGGCGGCATCGCGCTGGGCCTGGGCTGGCTGGCGCTCGCGCTCGGCCAGCATTGGGCGCTGGCGCTGCCGGCCTGCCTGGTGGCGGGCCTGGGCTTCTACGCGCTGCATGGCACCTTGCAGACCCATGCCACGCAGATGGTGCCGGCGCTGCGCGGCACCGCGGTGAGCCTGTTCGCCTCCACCATGTTCCTCGGCATCGCGCTCGGCGTGGCCGTGGCTTCGGCGGCGGTGGACCGCATCGGCACGCGGCCGGTGTTCCTGGCCTGCGCGGTGGCGCTGCTGGCGATCGGCGCGGGCTTCGCGCTGAGCCTGCGGCAGCGGGCGGCGGCGAATCCGCGCCCGGCCGGCTGAAGTCGCGCGCCTGCGGTGCTTTTTTCCGGCATGCGCTACGCGTATGCAGAATGCGTTCCCACGCAGGGGCGCCGGATCCGCCGGGCCTCATGGAAAAAGCCAGGAGCACCCATGAAGAAATCCGAGTCGGCCACCGACCCCGCGATCTCCGCGCAGATCGACCAGAAGATCGCCGAGCTCGGCGACTGGCGCACCCAGACCCTGGGCCGGATGCGGCAACTGATCAAGGAGGCCGATCCGGAGATCGTTGAGGAGCTCAAGTGGATGGGCACGCCGACCTGGTCGCACGACGGCATCGTCTGCACCGGGGAGTCCTACAAGGGGAAGGTGAAGCTGACCTTCGCCAAGGGCGCCTCGCTCGCGGATGCGGCCGGCCTGTTCAACGCGAGCCTCGAGGGCAATGCGCGGCGCGCGATCGACATCGGCGAAGGCGAGACGGTCGATGCGCAGGCCTTCAAGGCGCTGTTCCAGGAAGCGGTGGCGCTCAACGTGACGAAGAAGGCGGCGAAGGCGAAGCGCCCGGCATAGCCCGCCGCGGACGAAGACTCAATCGCCGATGCCCACCAGCTGCCGCGGATACCGCCGCGCCTCGAGCTCGTCGACCAACGCGCAGGCGAAGTCGGCATACGAGATGCCGCTGCGGCCCTGCGCATCGCTGACCAGCGCACCGACCGCGCAACGGTAGCGGCCGCTGCGCTCGCCCGGCACGATGCGCGCGGCGGGCGCGAGGCAGGTCCAGTCGAGCCCCGAGGCCGCGAGCAGGGCCACCGCCTCCTCGTGCGCCCGCACCTTGGGCAACAGCTCGGCCGGGAAGTCCGCCGTGTCGGCCAGCCGCCGGCCCGGCGCCACCGCGAGGCCGCCGGCACCGCCCACGGTGACGATGCGCGCGACGCCCGCCGTGCGCGCGGCCTCCAGCATCGAGGCCGTGGCGCGCACCAGCAGCTGCGCCAGCTCGGCCGGCGCGCCATAGGCGCTGACCAGCACGTCCCGCCCCTGCAGCCCGCGCGCGAGCGCCGCCGCATCGAACACGTCGAACTCGGCGCGCGGCAACGACCGCAGCAGGTGGCCGCGCCGCTCGGCCTCGAGCGCGACATGGCGCCCGACGCGCCCGCTGCCACCCACCAGCGCGATCTTCAGCGGCGGCATCAGGCGATGCGGCCCAGCCCGGCGCGAAGGGTCGCGCCCGGCGCGGGCTCGAGCAGGTTGACCTCGGCGCGCTGGAACAGCGCCGTGCCATGCCGCGCGCGCTGCGCGGCGAACTCGGCCTGCACCGCGGCATCGCGGTCCAGCCGCTGACGGCCGGCGTGCCAGGCCGCGGCATCGGGCCAGGCGTAGAGCAGCACGATCTTCTGCATGCCGGCGCCGGCCGCCATATCCCACACCGCGAGCACGCGCGCGCCGGCCTCGCGCACGCGCGGCAGCCAGGTCTCGTGCAGGAAGACATTGGCGTTGGCGTTCTGCCCGGGCGCGATCTGCTGCTGCACCAGCTCGTGTAGGCCACCGACCGGCACGGCGGCGTCGGCCGTCGCGAGCGCCGGCCAGGCGGCGTTCGGCTTCAGGAAGAACAGGTCGTGGCGTTCCACCATCTCGTGGCCCGCATTGGTCTCGGCGCGCACGCGCCACCACTCGGCGTCGGCATAGAAGCTGGCCCACACGGCCTCGCGATGCGCGTAGTCGCGGTAGGCCATCAGGTAGACGAAGCGCGGCGCGTCGGGGCCGGCCACGGCCTGCCAGCGCGCGACGCAGTCGACGCCGTGCTTCTCGAACAGGGCCGGGAAGTGGCGGTTGAAGCGGTCGTGCACGTCGGCCATGCGGCCCGGTGCCACCGAGTAAAGGCGCAGCTCATGGATCATGGCCGCCACCATAGCCATGGCGCGGCGGCTGTCTGTCCCGCCGCAGGGGGGCAGGCAGCGACTATGCGCGTGCTAGTCTCGTGCGGATGGTCCCGCCCTCCCCCCTGAAAGATGCGAAGTCCGGCCATGGCGCCGACGAGACGACCGGCGCGGGCCACGGTGCCGGCGACGACGACGCGGGTGGCGTACAGGCGGTCGACACCGCGGTGCGCGTGCTGTCCGCGCTGATCGACACCGGCGCGCCGCTGATGCTCAAGACCGTGGCCGAGCGCGCCGAGATGCAGCCGCCGAAGGCGCACCGCTACCTCGTGAGCTTCTGCCGCAACGGGCTGGCCGAGCGCGATGCCGCCAGCGGCGGTTACCGGCTCGGGCCGCTGGCGGTGCGGCTGGGCCTCGCGGCGCTGCGCCGGCTCAACGTGGTGCAGGTGGCCTCGCCCACGCTGGGCGAACTGCGCGACGAGCTCGGCTTCACCGTCGGCCTCGCGGTCTGGGGCGCGGCCGGCCCGACCTTCGTGCGCTTCGAGGAGACCAACGACGCGCTGATCATCAGCGGCCGTCCCGGCTCGGTGATGCCGATGCTGACCTCCTCCACCGGCCGCATCTTCGGCGCCTACCTCCCGGCCTCGGTGACGGCACCGCTGATCGACCGCGAGCTGTCGGGCGTGCCGCATCCGGGCGCGACGCCGAACCCGGCGGCCGGCAGGATGACGCGCGCCGACGTCGACGCGCTGTTCGAGTCGGTGCGCAAACGCAAGCTCGCGCGCATCCAGGGCGACCTCAATCCGGGGCTGCACGGCGTGTCGGCGCCGATCTTCGACCACGCGGGCGCGGTGGCCGGCGTGATCACCGTGATGGGCTCGGCCGGCCTGATCGACACCCGGCTCGACGGCCATGTGGCGACCGTGCTGTCGGCGCGCGCCGAGGACGTTTCGCGCCGCATGGGCTGGGGCTGAAACCGCCTGCCGCAGCGCAGCGGAGGGTTTCTCCTCACACAGTCAGGATTTCGATGAGCGTAATCTGATTACGGAATTTGAAACCTGCCCGGAACACAGAAGTCCGGGCAGCGAGCGCCCTCGAAGGCGCATGGCAGCACCCCAGGAGACAACGATGATGACGGTGACGATCCAGGACCGGCCCCCGGTCGCCTCCACCTCGGAAGCGCAGCTCGCGCGCCTGGTCGACGGCATGGGCAGCGAGCGTTTCGCGCCCGCGCTCGCGAACTACCTGCATGCGCTGTGCGGCGCCGATCACTTCGCGGCCTTTCGCCTTGGCCAGGACGAGCTGCGCGAAGTGGCGGCCTGCTGCGTGCAGCCCGAGCGCACCGCGCGCGACCGCGTCGAGAGCTACGTCAAGCAGGGCCTGTGGAAGCACGACCCGGCCATGACAGAGGCGCAGCGCCGCGTCGACGGCGCGGCCGCGACCATCATCCACGTCGACTTCAGCGACCACGAATACGACGACCTGCGCCCGCGCGTCTACCCGCACGTGCGCGACCGCATCCTGCTGTGCGGCCGCGGCACCAACGGCGCCTTCGGCCTCAGCGTGCTGCGCGCCGACCCGCACACGCCGTTCGCGCACGATGGCATCGAGCGCCTCGCGCAGGCGGCCGAGCTGCTGCTGGCGATGCTCTCGAAGCACGCCGACGTCTGCCAGAGCCGGCCCGACGTGTCGCAGGCGCTGACCACGCTCGACGAGATCGAGAACTGCATCGTGGCGACCAGCCCGCTGCCGCGGCGCGAGGCCGAGGTCTGCGCGCGCATCCTCTACGGGCTGTCGTCGGTCGGCATCGCGCTCGACCTCGCGGTGAGCGAAGAGACCGTGAAGACCTACCGCAAGCGCGCCTACCAGCGGCTGGTGATCGGCAGCGAACGCGAGCTGCTGACCTGGTATCTCGCGCGCTGGGGCCGCTGGAGCGCGGAGCGCTTCCAGACCATGGCCTCGCGCGCGCTGCACTAGCGCGCGACGTCACGCGTCCCCTGCAGCGGGACTGACCCCGGCGCCCGGCTGTGCCCCAATGAGGCCATGCCCGAGTCGCACCGATGCCGCCCCTGCTCCAACCTTCCGCCGTTCAGCTGATCCTCGAGGATCACCAGGCCCTCGCGACGGTGCTGCGGGCCCTGGGCGACAGCGTCGAGCAGGCGCGCCGCTCGGCCCGCCGGCCCGACTTCGACGAGCTGCGCGCCATGCTGTTCTACCTCGACGAGATGCCCGCGCGCATGCACCACGCGAGCGAGAGCGAGCTGCTGTTCCCGAAGATCCGCGAGCGCTGCCCGGCGCTGCGCCCGGTGCTGGCCCGGCTCGAGGCCGAGCACGAGCGCGGCGAATCGTCGGTGCGCGAGCTCGAGCATGCGCTGACCGCCTGGGAGCTGATGGGAGAGGTGCACCGTGAATCCTTCCAGCTGCTGCTGCAGACGCATGCCACCGTCTACCTCGGCCACATGGAGGTCGAGGAAAGCTATGTGCTGCCCGTGGCCGCCGACTACCTCTCGCCCGCCGACTGGCGCGAACTCGCCGAGGCACTCGCGCGCCAGCGCGGCGACACCGATGCCGCGATGACGCAGGGCCACCGGGCCCTGTTCGCGCGCATCACCGCCCGGACCTCCTGCCCCGATCCCACGCTCCAGAAATGACCATGCAAGACATCGACGTTCCCGTTCTCATCGTCGGCGGCGGAGGCTGCGGCCTCGCGGCCTCGCTGTTCCTCTCGCGCCAGGGCATCGCCAGCCTGCTGATCGAACGCCATCCGGCGCCGGGCCGGCTGCCCAAGGCGCGCTACATCAGCCAGCGCACCATGGAGCTGCTGCGCCAGTTCGAGGTGGCCGAGCGCGTCTACGAACGATCGATGCCGCTGGCCCACATCTCGCACATCCGCTGGTGCACCACGCTGGCCGGCGACGGCGAGCTCGACCGCCGCACCTTCTACCGCATCGAATCCTTCGGCGGCGGCTCGCTCGCGCAGCACTATGCGAAGGACAGCCCCTGCGAATCCACGCTCTACCCGCAGGTGCGCATGGAGCCGCTGCTGCGCGAGCTGGCCTCGGCCGAGGCGAACGCGCAGGTGCGCTACCACCACCAGCTGCAGTCCTTCGAGCAGGACGACAACGGCGTGACCGCGCGCGTGCTCGACCGCGACAGCGGCGAGGAATACCGCGTGCGCGCGAAGTACCTGATCGGCGCCGACGGCGGCAAGACCGTGGGCCCGGCGCTGGGCGCGGTGATGAGCGGCGCGACCGACCTCGCGCACATGGTCACGGTCTACTTCCGCGCCGACCTCTCGAAGTACTGGGACGACGACCATTCGATGACCACCTGGTTCGTCAATCCCGAGGGCGGCTCCTGGGCCAGCGGCGTGCTGGGCCAGCTCGGGCCCACGCGCTTCGGCCGGCATTCCGAGGAGTGGATGTTCCACTTCAGCTTCCGACCCGACGATCCCTCGCGCTTCGAGGAGTCGTCGCTGCTGCCGCGCATGCGCGAGCTGCTCAAGATCCCCGACCTGCATCCGGACATCATCGGCA
The DNA here is from genome assembly GCF_059418345.1 of Variovorax sp. GW821-FHT09B01. Lineage (NCBI taxonomy): Bacteria > Pseudomonadati > Pseudomonadota > Betaproteobacteria > Burkholderiales > Comamonadaceae > Variovorax > Variovorax sp. GW821-FHT09B01. The sequence continues at coordinate 1,180,460 of NZ_JBWKPQ010000001.1, forward strand.
TCGGCCACTGGACGGTCGAGGGCGTGCTGGTCGACCGCTACCGTTGGGGCCGCGCGCTGCTCGCGGGCGATGCCGCGCACCGCCATCCGCCGACCACCGGCCTGGGCCTGAACTCGGCGATCCAGGACGCGCACAACCTGGCCTGGAAGCTCGCGGCCGTGCTCAAGGGCGAGGCGCACGACAGCCTGCTCGACAGCTACGAGGCCGAACGCCGCCCGGTGGCCGCGTTCAACATCCAGTGGGCGCTGATGACCTTCCAGAACCACCAGCTCACCGATGCCGGCATCGGCCTCGTGCGCGGCAACGCCGAGCTGAGCCAGGCGAACTTCCGCCGCTACTTCGCCGACGACGCCGAGGGCCGCACGCGGCGCGCGCGTCTCGCGCAGATCATGGAAGTGCAGCGCATGGAATGGCAGGCGCACGACATCGAGCTGGGCTACCACTACGACCTCGGCGCGGTCATGCCCGACGGCACGCCCACGCCCGAGCGCGATCCGCTGGGCCAGACCTACGTGCCCACCACCCGGCCCGGCCATCGGTTGCCGCATGCCTGGCTCGAGCGCGACGGCAGGAAGATCTCCACGCTCGACCTGGTGCGCCCGGGCCGCTTCACGCTGCTGACCGGCCGCCAGGGCTCGGCCTGGGCCGACGCCGCGGCCACGCTGGCGCATGGTGCCGGCCTGCCGGTGGACATCGTCGAGATCCACGACACCGCCGCAGTACGCGACATCGAAGGCACTTGGCGCTGCCTGCGCGGTGTCTCGTCGGACGGTGCGATCCTGGTGCGGCCCGACCAGCACGTGGCCTGGCGCGCCATGGGCCGCAGCGACAGCGCGCGCGGCCAGCTCGCGGCGGCCTTCGCGAAGATCCTGCAGCGCGATCTCGCGGCCTGACATTCCAACGAACGAGGAGACAGCCACCATGCAACGACGCACCCTGCTTTCGCTCCTGGCCACCGGCGCCCTGGCCCCCGCGGCCTTCGGCGCCGCCGCGCAAGGCAACTGGCCCAGCCAGCCGATCCGCCTGATCGTGCCCTACCCGGCCGGCGGCGGCACCGACTTCTTCGCGCGCCTGGTCGCGCCCGGCATGGGCGAGGTGCTGGGCCAGCCGGTGATCGTGGACAACCGCCCCGGCGCCTCCGGCATCATCGGCGCGACCGCCGTGGCGAAGCAGCTCGCGCCCGACGGCCACACCTTCCTGCTCGGCGACATGACCACCTACGCGGTGAACCCGGCGATGTTCGACAAGCTGTCGTACGACCCGCTCAAGGACCTGCGCACCGTGACCATGACCGCGAAGTTCGACTTCCTGCTGGTGGTCAACCCGAACACGCTGCCGGTGCGCAACCTGCAGGAACTGATCGCGCTGGCCGCGCGCACGCCCGAGGGCCTGAACTACGCTTCGCCGAGCGTGGGCACCACGCACCATCTCGCCACCGAGTTGCTGGCGCGCGAGACCGGCATGAAGCTGGTGGCCATCACCTACAAGGGCGGCGGCCCCGCGGTGCAGGACCTGCTGGGCGGCCAGGTGGGTTTGATGTTCCTCGACCGCGCCACCGCGCGGCCGCACATCGAGTCGGGCCGGCTGCGCCCGATCGCCGCCGCCGGCGCCAGGCGCATCGCGGCCTATCCCGAGGTGCCGACCGTGGCCGAGCAGGGCGTGAAGGGTTTCGAGGTCGAGGGCTGGCAGGGCTTCACCGTGCGCACCGGCACGCCCGATGCCGTGGTGCAGGCGCTGCAGGCGGCCTATCTCAAGGCCATCGCGCCGGCCGAGATCCGGCGCAAGCTCGGCGAGGCGGGCATCGACCCGGTGGGCGGCACGCCCGAGCAGTTCACCCAGTACATCCAGTCGGAGACCGCCAAGTGGGGCCGCGTGGTGCGCGAGCGCGGCATCAAGGCCGAATGACGGCTACTTGAGGCAGGTCTTGGTGAAGACGCCGTCGTGCGCGGCCGTGGCCTCGCAGGCCGGCGCGGCGGTCTGGATGACCGTGGCGCCGGCGGCATCGTCCTTCTCCACCGCCCACGCCATGGGCGCGAGGATCGCAAGAAAGAACGATCCCAAAAGGGCAGCACCGGCTGCCAGCGATCCTATTTTTTTCGTCATGTGCGGCTCCTGGTGCTTGCCGGGCAACAGACCCGGCGCATGGGGACCGATGGTGGGGGCCGGGCGGGTGGGGAACCGTCAGTGCCGGAGCACGGCGCTTGTAGGCGGGCGCTTATTTCAGTAATGGCAGAGCAGGCCGGTGCAATCGTAGGCGGTAGTGAAAACAAGATTGCTCCGAGTCTCCTCCACGCCAATGTTGCTGGGAAACGCGCCCTTGCTTCCCTCCTCGTTCAACAGGGCAACGAATGCCTTCTGGTATTCGGGGTCGCTCAAACCGATCGCCGCGCCACCCTTCAGATCCAGCTTCGTCAGGTGATGCTTGAACACCGTCTTCTGAGCCGTGTCTTGAACGTACAAGCTCTCCGTCGTCGCGGTGGGAATGTCCGTCAAGAAGATCTTGCCGTCAGCGCCTAGCCGGTTTCCCTGGGAAACGCGCTCCTCATAGGTCTTTGCAACGGGGTTCAATGTGAAGGAACAGCGAGCAGTCGTCGGTTGTTCGCGCACGACCCGTGCACGTATCTGCGGCGTGCCACCTGTCGTATCGATCCCGACCTCGACATTGCAATATCCATCGCTTCCCATCTTGTTCAAGGACGCCAGGAATTCCGGCTTGTCCGAGTCCTTCATCGGAAATGCACCTGCATCGGCGTATTCGTACTTGATGTTCGCCGCGGTGTCCTTGCTGAAGAGGACACGGCCCGCTCCGGGCTCAAGAAGGAGCCTTGCCGTCGAGTTGAGCTTGTAGCCTTCTGCACCGAGGGCCTGCAGCCTGGAAAGGTCCACGGCGTCGGATGCGGGAGCCAGGCGATGAACATATTCGGTTTTTTCGACACCCCAATACACCCCTCGGAGCGCCCCGCCCGCGCTGGAAATCGGAAGCAGATAGAAAAGTCTCTGCCCCGAAAACTTGGGAGTCTGGAGCTCCGTAAAAAGCGGATCCAAGCCGGCGAGCCCGGCATCTCCCAACGCAAAGGTGTAGCGCGTCGTCGCCATGGGAGGCTTCGGCGGATCAACCGGCGTCTCCGTCTGCGGCGTATCCGAGCCCGACGTGGGTGGCGTCGTCACGGGCAGTATGGGAAACCCTCCACCGCCGCCTCCTCCACCTCCACACGCAGAAATCGACAGGGTAAGACAAACCGAAAGGGCGACCCGCCCTTTTCCATTCTTCGACATTGGAGCTCCTCAGGTTCTTATATGGGCTGACATTCGTCATCAGCTTCAAGGGGCGTGACCCCCTCGACATCATCTCAGAGTCGTTCCTGCCGTTTTCCGCTCAGTGGCGTGCTCGCAATGATCCAAGTTCGACCGCGATCGGCCCCGTGAGCGCCGCAGGCAGCAGGATCTTGCTTTCCTGCGCCACGAAGAAGTCGATGAGCACGATCGCCGCGCCCGCCGCGGCGCGGATCCGCTCGGCCGACTGGCGCGCGCGGCGCATGACGGCCGGAGTGTCGTAGGCCAGCAAACGACCGCCGCGCTTGACGATGTGGCCGTCGACCAAAGCGAATATCGTGGAACCCCTAAACCCAATTACTCTCAGTCATGCTCTCGAACATAAGTCACATAAGCCCCTCGATTGTTTTTTACATGAAATCTTCCGCAATCGGGGCATTCACACATGATCCTCCCCTTTCTATCAATGCTCTCAAAAAAGACTTCCTCATCTGAGATTTCCTTGCTCTCGATTTTCCTTCCTATCTCCTCGAGAGCAAGTTGCGGAAGAATCAAAAATTCCGCCTCACCCCATCCTGCATGATGAATTACACAGCCACACTCGCACTTCAAATTAGCCATTACTTCGCCTTTGGTCGACTAGCAGCCATTATTGAACTATCAGAAGTCATTGTGAGATCAGAGGACTAGGATAGATGTCTACCTCTTTCTGAGCGAGCCTTCCGAATCGTTACGGCTTGCACGTCAGCGCGCATTGAGAAAGAACGCCCCCGTCATCGCAAGCCCCGTCAGCACCACGAACCCACGCACCAGCTCCGGCCGCAGCCGCCGCGCGGCCGTGCCGCCCGCATAGCCGCCGGCCGTGGCGCCGAGCGCCATCCACAGCGCGTGGGTCCAGACGATCGCGCCGCTGGCCGCGTAGATCGCGACCGCCATCAGCGTGAGGATGGCCGAGACGAAGTTCTTGATGCCGTTCATGCGGCCCATGTCCGCATGCCCGAGCGCGCCGAGCACCGCGAGCAGCAGGATGCCGAGGCCACCGTTGAAGTAGCCGCCGTAGATCGCGACCGCCACGATGCCCAGGTCGGCGAGCCAGGCGCGCCCCGGCGTGGCGGCCGCGGTCCGGCGGCGCACCAGCGCGGGCCCGATCGCGAACAGCAAGGTCGCGGCCAGCAGCAGCCAGGGCACGATGCGGCCGAAGGCCTGGTTCGAGGTCGACAGCAGCAGCGCCGCACCGGCCGCGCCACCGAGCACCGAGAGCACGCCCAGCCGAAGCAGCGAGGGCGACATCGGCCCCGCGAGCTCGCGGCGCAGCGCCCAGGCCCCGGCCAGGTAGCCCGGCAGCAGCGCGGCGGTGCCGGTGGCATTGGCCGACACCAGCGGCACGCCGACCAGCGCCAGCGCCGGCAAGGTGAGGAAGCTGCCGCCGCCCGCCACCGCATTGAGCGCGCCGGCCAGCGCCGCGGCGCCGCCGAGCAGCGCCCATTCGAAGGCCGTGGTCACGGCTTGCGCGCCGGCAGCGACATGCGGTCGGTGCGCAGCAGCGCCGTCAGCACCACGCCCAGCGCCGCCAGCAGCGTGATCTGCAGCAACCCGGCCGAGCCCCAGCCCAGGCGCGCGGCGATGGCACCGATGACGTAGCCCGCGAAGGCGCCGGCGCCGTAGAGCGTGGTGACGAACACGCCGGTGGCGCGGTTGGTGAGCGCGGCCCGCACGGCCTTGATGTGGTAGCCGGCCAGGTTCACGTAGAGCACGCCGCTGACCACCAGGCCCCAGGCGAAGGACAGCGCGGACTGCACCCAGATGCCGGTGGGGCCCGAGAACAGCAGGAAGCCCAGCAGCCCGGTGCCGACGAAGCTCAGCGACAGCACCAGCTTGGGATGGAAGCGGTCGCCGAGCCAGCCGCCGAAGATGGAGGCGAACACGCCGAAGCCGAAGATGCTCATGACGCGGCCGGTGTCGGCCGGCGTGTAGTGCAGGTGCTCGCGCAGGAAGGTCGGGTACATGCCGAGGTAGCCGTAGATACACAGGCCGCCGATCACGCTCATCGCGGTCAGCAGCACGGTGTTGCGATTCCACATGCGCTCGGCGCCGCGCTGGTCGGCGCGCGTGTCGGCCGCGGCCACGTTCTCGGTCATGCGCCGGCCCACGGTGAGCGCGATCAGCGCCATGGCCGCGAAGCCCGCCACGCCGAACACCACCAGCGGCAACCGCCAGTCGCGCTCGGCACCGATCAGGTGGCCGCCGAGCAGCGGCCCGACGATCGCGCCGATGCCGAACGAGAAGTTGATCGCGCCCACGGCCGTGGCGCGGTAGCGCGCGAAGTGGCTGGCCGCGATGGCGATCACCACCGTGAGCTGCATCGCCTCGCCGATGCCGGTGGCGGCGCGGTAGGCAATCATGTCGGCGAAGCCGTGCGAGTAGGCCGTGAGCAGCGTGCCCAGCGAGAAGATGGCGATGCCGATCTGCAGCACGGTCTTGCGCGACAGCCGCGCCAGCAGGTAGCCGGTGGGCACGCCGGCCACCGCCATGCCGAGCGTGAAGATGGTCGACAGCAGGCCGGTGTCGGCCAGCCCGAAGCCGAACTCGCGGCGCACGTCGGCCGCGATCAGCGGAAAGATCTGCCGGTCCATCGCATTGAGCGCGTAGGACGCGAGCAGCACCAGGAACATGGCGATCTCGAGGCCGCTGATGGGCGCCTCGCGGCGCGCGTCGCCGGCCAGCGTCAGGGCCGAGGTGGTGGAATGCACGGTCTGTCTCCTTCTCGCCGGGGCGAGACTCTTGTTCTGGGAAAGGGAGCCCCGGCGCCGCGCGCCGAGGGCAAGTCTCAAGCGCCGTTGCGCGTCGCGAGATGCCAGTCGAGGATCTGCTCGCCGGTGAAGAAGCCGACGTCCTCGCGCTCGCGGATGTGCGCCAGCGCCTCGCGGAAATAGCGCAGCCGGTGCGGCGCGCCCATGATGTACGGATGCACCACCAGCGCCATCACGCGCGCCGAGTCCCTGGCGTCGGCGTAGAGCTGCTCGAACTGGTCGATGGCGCGGTCGCGGTACTCGCTGGCCTTGTGGTGCTGGATCAGCATCATCGCCACGTCGTTGCATTCCTGCGTGTAGGGCACGTTGACGATGTGGCCGCCGTTGCGCGTCTTCAGCTCCACCGGCTGGTCGTCGAGCACCCAGTCGCAGACGTACTCGTAGCCCTGCTCGGCCAGGATGTCGGGCGTGTGCCAGGTCTCGGTGAGGCCCGGCCCGAGCCACCCGCGCGGGCGCTTGCCGGTGTAGGCGCGGATCGCCTCGGTGGTCTTGGCGATGTCCTCGGCCTCGTCGGGCACCTTCTGCATGTTGCGCTGACCGAAGCCGTGGCCGATGAACTCCCAATCGCGCGCCTTCGCCGCCTTGGCGATCGGCTCGTAGGCCCCGATGGCCGAGCCGTTGATGGCGAGCGTGGCGGGAATGCCGAGCGCGTCGATCGCCTCGAGCATGCGCCAGAAGCCGACGCGGTTGCCGTACTCGTGCCAGGCCCAGTTCGGGATGTCGGGCATGGGCGAGCCACCGGCCGGCGGCGTCAGCACGGTGCGCGGCATGGTCTCGTCGATGTTCCATTCCTCGACGTTGACGATGACCCAGACGGCGAGCCGCTTGCCGCCGGGCAGCCGGCGGGCGGGACGGTCGGCGATGGCCGAATAGGCGATGCGTTCGAGCGGTTTCATGCGGTGTCTCCTTGGCCTTGTCGGTTCAGACGATCTCGACCTGCAGCGGCGCGAGCCCCTCGATGCGGCCCGTGAGCCGGTCGCCGCGCTGCACCGGGCCCACGCCCTCGGGCGTGCCGGTGAAGATCAGGTCGCCGGGCTGCAGGCGGTACTGCTTCGACAGCTCGCTGACGATCTCGTGCACGTTCCAGATCATCTTCTCGAGCACCGAATCCTGCCGCACGCTGCCGTTGACCGCGAGGTTCAGCGCGCCCGAGCGGATGTGGCCGACGCGCGCCACCGGGTGGATCGGGCCGCAGGGCGCCGAATGGTCGAAGGACTTGCCCTGCTCCCACGGCAGGCCGCGCTTGTTGCACTCGCGCTGGCGGTCGCGGCGCGTCATGTCGAGGCCGGCCGCGTAGCCGAACACATGGTCGAGCGCGGTGTCGGGCGAGACGTTCGATGCCTCGCTGCCGATCGCCACCACCAGCTCGAACTCGAACTGGAAGTCCTCGGTCAGCGTCGGATAGGGCACGCGGCCGTCGGTCACCACGGCATCGGCCGGCTTCTGGAAGAAGAACGGCGGATCGCGCTCGTCGCCCTCCTTCATCTCGCGGATGTGGGCCAGGTAGTTGCGGCCCACGCAGTAGACGCGGCGCACGGGGAACTGCCGGTCGCTGCCGACGATGTCGATGGAGATGGGGGCGACCTGGAGGGCGTCGGCGCCGCCGGTCGTCTGGCTGGGGGACATTGCGTGTTGTCTCTCTGGAAGGGTTGTGAAGGAGTGGCTAGAGTCTAGGAACGAGGCCCTTCGGCCTCAACGCACAGGCTTGCGCAAAGATATGCAATCCTTGCGATTCCTCGTGCCAGGCCCGCCATGCAACCAGCGCCCTCCCTCATCGACCCGCCCCTGCCGCGTTCCGGCGCCGCACGCCCCGCCATCGGCAACTACACCATGGCCACGCGGGCGCAGCGCGCCTACTTCGGCATCCACGACCAGACCAACATCCTGCCGAACCCGGTGCCGCACCGGCACGAGTACTTCCAGATCTACGTCAACACGCGCGGCGAGACCACGCACTACATCGGCGGCGGCCAGCGCCCGATCGGGCCCGGCACGGTGAGCTTCGTGCTGCCCTTCCTGGTCCACTACATCCCGAACGCGGCCGACGGCGTGTTCCACATCATCAACATCAGCAAGGACTACCTGCTGCCTTCGCTCGACCTCGACGTGTTCGAGCTGTCGGAGGTGCCGCTGGCGCGCGCGCCCGAGCTCGCGCCGTTCCGCTTCCAGCACTGCCTGGATTTCCGCTTCGACGCGGCCGAGACCGCGCAGCTGCAGGCGCTGTGCGAGCGCATGACGCAGGAGGCGCAGCGGCCCTCGGGCGAGGACACGGCCAGCCACCTGCTGATCCGCGGCCACCTGCTGAACCTGATCGGCATGGTGTGGCGGCGCTACGGCGAGGACTTCCGCCATTGCGAGGCCCAGGGCCTGGTGCTGCAGTCGTACAAGCAGGCGGTGCTGCGCTGCATCCGCTACATCACGCAGAACCTGGCGCAGGAGCTGACCCTGGGCGACGCGGCGCAGGCCAGCCACGTGTCGGCCACCCACCTGGCGCATCTGCTCAAGAGCGAGACCGGCAAGACCTTCCTCGAGATCGTGACCGAGCGGCGCATCGACCGCGCCAAGACGCTGCTGGTCTTCACCTCGGCCTCGGCGGCCGAGATCGGCGAGAGCACGGGCTTCGCCGAGCCGGCCCACTTCGCGCGCCGGTTCCGGCAGGTGGTGGGCACCACGCCCTCGGCTTACCGGCGCCAGTACCAGGGCGTGGGCGCGCGGACCTGGATCGAATAGCGGCGCCGCTTCGATGGACTCCCTGATCGCCGCCGCCGCGCGCGCGCTGGCCGCGGGCGATGCGCTCGGCGCGCTCAAGCGGGTCGCGTTGCGCGACGATCCGCCGGCGCTGGCGCTGCGCGGCATCGCCATGGCCCAGCTCGGCGACCATGCGCGTGCCCGCGAACTGCTGCGACGTGCCGCGCGCGGCTTCGGCGCGCACGAGGCGCTGGCACGCGCGCGCTGCGTGGTCGCCGAGGCCGAGGTGGCGCTGGCGATGCGCGACCTCGGCGGCTCGCCGCGCGCGTTGCTGGCGGCGGCCGCCACGCTCGAGGCGCATGCCGACCCCGCCAACGCGCTGCAGGCCTGGCTGATCGCGGCGCGGCGATCGCTGCTGCTCGGGCGGCTCGACGAGGCGCGCGACGCGCTGGCCCATCTCGACGGCCAGGGCCTGCCGGCTTCGCTCGCGGCCGTGGCCGAGCTCGCCACCGCCGAGCTGGCGCTGCGTTCCCTGCACACCGCGCCGGCGCGCGAAGCCCTGGCCCGTGCGCGCATCGCCGCCGAGCATGCGGGCGTGCCGGCCCTGCTGGCCGAGGTGGTCGACACGCGCGCCGCGCTCGACCGGCCCGCGGCGCGGCAACGCTTTGCCGGTGGCGAACGGATGCTGCGGCTCGACGAGGTCGAGGCGCTGCTCGACTCGGGCACGCTGGTGGTCGATGCCTGCCGTCGCGGCGTGGGCGCGGGCACGACCTGGCGTGCGCTGGCACGCCGCCCGGTGCTGTTCGCGCTCGCCCTCGCGCTGGCCGAAGCCTGGCCCGGCGACGTCGATCGCGAGGCGCTGATCGCGCAGGTGTTCCGCACGCGCGACCCCGACGAGACCCACCGCGCGCGCCTGCGCGTCGAGATCGGCCGGCTGCGCGCGCTCGTCAAGCCGCTGGCGCGCATCGAGGCCAGCGCGCGCGGCTTCGTGCTGCGGCCGCACGACAAACGGCCCGTCTCGGTGCTGGCGCCACCGATCGCCGGCGAGCAGGCCGCGCTGCTCGCGCTGCTGTCCGACGGCGCCGCCTGGTCGACCTCGGCGCTGGCGCTCGCGCTCGACGCCAGCCAGCGCACCGTGCAGCGCGCGCTGGCCGAGCTCGAGGCCGAGGGCCGCGTGCGCGCCATCGGCCAGACCCGCGCGCGGCGTTGGCTGGCGCCGCCGCTGGCCGGTTTCACGACGATCTTGTTACTCCCCTCCACGCTCGCGATTGCATAGAGTTGTCTCCAAGGCGCCGATGTCCGGTGCCCTCCCAAGGAGCCAACCATGACAGCCAAGACCATCCACGACAGTTCCAGGGCCCGGGCAGCCGAGATCGTGCGCGAGTACGGGCCCTTCGCGGGCGCCACCCAGGTGCACGGCGTGACCCACGACGGCCAGCGCGTCTGGGCCGCCACCGGCGAGAAGCTGGTGGCCTTCGACCCCGACAGCGGCGAGACCACGAAGGCGCTGGACCGCACCTGCGATGCCGGCACGGCCTTCGACGGCACGCACCTCTACCAGATCGCCGAGGCCCGCATCGACAAGATCGATCCCACCACCGGCCAGGTGCTGGCCTCGATCCCCGCGCCCGGCCAGGGCAGCGACTCGGGCCTCACCTGGGCCGAGGGCAGCCTGTGGGTGGGCCAGTACCGCGACCGCAAGATCCACGAGATCGATCCCGCGACCGGCGCCGTGCGCCGCACCATCGAGTGCAACCGCTTCGTCACCGGCGTGACCTGGGTCGACGGCGAACTGTGGCACGGCACCTGGGAGGCCGAGGAGAGCGACATCCGCCGCATCGACCCGCGCAGCGGCGAGGTGCTCGAGCGGCTCGAGATGCCGCGCGGCACCGGCGTCAGCGGGCTCGAGTCCGATGGTGCGGGCCTCTTCTATTGCGGCGGCGGCCCTAGCGGCAAGGTCCGCGCGGTGCGCCGGCCCGCGCACTGATCCACCGAACCTCACGCAAGGAGCATCCGATGAATGCAACGACCACCGAAGCAGGCACGGCGCACCACGCCGTCGTCTCCAGGACGCAATGGACCGAGGCGCGCCGCGCCCTGCTGGAACGCGAGAAGGAACTCACGCGGCTGGGCGACCAGATCGCGCGCGAACGCCGCGCCCTGCCCTGGGTGCGCGTCGAGAAGGACTACGTCTTCGACACGCCCGACGGCCCGCGCGCGCTGGCCGACCTGTTCGAGGGCCGCAGCCAACTGCTGGTGCAGCACTTCATGTTCGCGCCGGGCTGGGAACAGGGCTGCCCGAGCTGCTCGTACATGGCCGACCACAACGACGGCGCCGCCCCGCACCTGGCCGCGCGCGACGTCACGCTGCTCGTGGTCTCGCGCAACGCACTGCCGGAGATCGAGCGCTTTCGCGAACGCATGGGCTGGCGGTTCAAGTGGGTCTCGTCGGCGCGCAACGACTTCAACCACGACTTCCACGTCAGCTTCACGCCCGAGGAATTCGCGAGCGGCTCGGTCTACTACAACTTCGCCATGCAGCCCTTTCCGCAGGCCGAGGCGCCGGGCATCAGCGTGTTCCACAAGGGCGAGTCGGGCCAGGTGTTCCACACCTACTCGCGCTATGGCCGCGGCGTGGAAGTGATGATGGGCGCCTATCCGCTGATCGACCTCGTGCCCAAGGGGCGCGACGAGGAAGGGCTCGAGCACACGATGGCATGGGTGCGGCATCACGATCGCTACGAGGAGCGGCCGGCGGCGCATGCATGCTGCGGATCGCGCGGCTGAGACCCGGCGCGAGGCATGTTCCATGACCGCGCTCTGGCCCTGGCTGGCGATCGCGGGACTCGGCGCCTTCCATGGGCTGAGTCCGGCCAACGGCTGGATGTTTGCCGCGGCCTGGGGCGTGCAGGCGCGTGACGATGGCAGGGTACGGCGCGCGCTGCTGCCGATCGCCGTCGGGCATTTCGCGTCGGTCGCGATCGTGGCCTTGGTCGTCGCGCAGGGGCTGTGGCTGGACCGTGCGCTGGTGCAGGTGCTGGCTGGTGCGCTGCTTCTCTTCGCAGCGGCCTACCGGTTGCTGCGCGGTGGTCGCTCCACCATCGGCTTGCGGGCCGGCCATGCAGGCCTCGCGGGCTGGTCCTTCGCGATGGCGACCGCGCATGGCGCCGGACTCATGCTGGTGCCCGCGCTCGTGCCGCTGTGCCTCACCAACGATCCCGCGCGGGCCATCACCGCATCGGGCTCGATGGCGCTGGCGCTCGCCGCGGTCGCGGTGCACACGGCGGCGATGTTGCTGGCCACGGGGCTGATAGCGACCGGCGTGTGCCGCGGCATCGCGCGGCATCCACGGCTGCTCGAGAGGCGGGCGTTGCGACTGGGCTGGACCGTGGCGCTGGCGGCGGCCGGTCTGCTGTTGATCGCGACGCGCTAGCCAGCGCGAGATTCCGCATCGTTCGGGGGCGGAGCCATGGTCCGCGCCATCGGAGCTCACTCGAAGTAGTTGCCCGCCCGCACGATCACTCGCTGCGACTCGGGCCCGGTCCCCTCGGGAACGGCGCCTTCCTGGATCGCGCGGATCTGCCGGGTCAGGAGCCGCCTCAGCATCACGACGCCCTTGTCGCTCGTCGCGAGGTGCTCGTCGCTGTGGGCGGGGATGCTCCCCTGGCTGGACTGCGCTTCATAGTCGTCGGGAAACTGCTTGTGCTCCTGCTCGCTCATCTCCCACCACGTCTTGCCCTCGTGCGTCGCCATCCGCGAGCGGCGTGAATAGAGCGGTTCCTCGTTCTTCGGCACCCTGGCCACGCCGAACGAGCGGTGGTGATGGCTGTCGACGGGAACCAGCCACGCCACCTCGCGGCCCTTGCCGGGCGTGAGCTCGATCGAGGGAACGATGCGCACGTTCGGCAGAAGGGTTTGCGTGATGCGCGTGAGCACGCCCGACTCGGTCTTGCGGACCGAGCGATACATCACGCCGTGGTCACACAGTTCCCACTCGACATTCGGCATGACGGCCATCTGCTGCCTGAACTGCACGCCGCTGAAGCGGGAATGCAGGATCACGACATGGAAGGGATCCATCACGTTCTCGAAGTTCTGCAGCCAGCTGTAGGGCGCGACGGGGTTCTCGGCCGTCGTGCCGCCGCCGATGTAGAAGCTCTTGTCCTCCTGCTGCAGCTCCTCGTCCGGCCCCAGTTCCTCCAGGACGTCATAGTGCGGCAGCGGGGGCATCGCATCGAGCGGCCCCAGGTAGGCGAACACCAGGCCGTAGCGCTCTTCCACCGGATACCAGGGCTGCCGGCACTTGTCGCGATGCTGCCCGCCGCCGGGCTCGCACGGCTGCTCGACGCATGCGCCGTCGACGGCGAACAGCCACCCGTGATAGCAGCAGCGGATCCCTTCGGCCTCGACCTTGCCGTAGTACAGCGAGCTGCCACGGTGCGCGCAATGCTCGTGCAGCAATCCCGCGCGACCCTTGCCATCGCGAAAGAGGATCAGGTCCTCCCCGAGGATCCGCACCTTCGCCGGATCGCTCGTGACCTTGGCCGAGATGCCGACCGGATGCCAGTAGCGGCGCATCAGCTCCCCGCACGGCGTTCCCGGTTCCACCAAGGTCAGGAAGTCGTCGGAACGCCCGGGCTGCTTGCCATAGCCACCGCCCTGCTGGCGCTTGCCGAGAAACACGATCGGTTGCTGACGAGGAGACGCGGTGTCGTTCATGGATGAGGGCTTGCGAAGTGGACGCTGGCGACATTGCCTCGACCCCGTCATCGGGATCAATTAATTGCATTATGCAAATGATTATGTCGCCTCGCAAGTCGGCTCATGCCCGCGAGAAACGATGCGTCGTGCCCGCATGACGCGAGCGCGGGCCCTTCAATCGTCTTCGCCTTGCCTCGTGGCCAGCACGCCTTGCGCGAGCGCCGCCACCTGCGCATCGATGCGTTCCAGGATGCTCTCGAGGCTGCGCACTTCCTGGCTGGTCAGCCCCGCGCGCAGGAAGAATTCGTTGGTCATGGCGCCCTGCTCGATCTCGTCGTAGGTCGAGCGGCCCTGCGGGGTCAGTTGAAGGCTGGCGCGCCTGCGGTCGGCGGGGTCCGCTTCGCGCGTGATCAAGCCCCGCTTCACCAGCAGATCGATGGAGCGCACCACCCGATAGGGATCCGAGGAGGTCTTGGCGCCCAGTTCGCCCGCCGAAAGAGGCCCATAGCGAGCGATCACGGCCAACGAGCGCCAGGCCGGCATCGTGAGCTGGTGCTGTTCGACGTACTTGGCGGCCATCACCGCGCCGACGCGAGAGGCCACCAGGCCGAAACGGTAGGAGATCCAGTTCTCCAGGGGAAGCTTCTTCTTTGAGGCCATGACTGCCAGCGCGAGCTGCTTGAGCAAGGGTTTCCGAGGATAGCGCAGCGATCCGGTCGAGCGCGGTCGCCCAGGACCGCATCGCCCATCTCTCCGGGGATGCCAAACACCGATTGCAGGCTCGGTTTTTTATTTTCATAATGCAAGTATCAAGGCGCGGTTTCGGGCCGAGACGGACCGGGACCGGATGCTTGGATGGATGGCGCCTTGCCGAGCAAGAGACAGAACATTCACAGGAGACAGACCCCCATGAAATACAGAAGCCGCTCCGCGCTCTTCCTGCTGCCGCTGGCGTTCGGCCCCTGGGCAGCCCGCGCGCAGGACCCATGGCCCAACCATCCGGTCCGGCTGATCATTCCCTTTCCGCCAGGAGGATCCACCGACTCGCAGGGCCGACTGGTCGGCCAGCACCTCGGCGAACTCTGGAGACAGCCGGTCATCGCGGACAACAGGCCGGGTGCCGGGACCGTGCTGGCAACCAACACGGTGGCGAAGGCACAGCCCGACGGCTACACCCTCGGGATCGTGGTGTCCTCGCACGCCATCAATCCCACGCTGCGCCCGAACCTTCCCTACGACACCCTCAAGGATCTGCTGCCGATCTCGGAGATCGGCGTGCAGCACATCATCCTCGTGGCCAATCCATCGCTGCCGGCCAACAACCTGCAGGAGGTGCTCGAACTCGCGCGCAAGGACCCCGGCAAGCTCAGCTATGCCAGTCCCGGCAGCGGCACGGCGCATCACCTCGTCATGGAGCTTCTCAAGTCCAGGACCGGCGTCAACATCGTGCATGTCCCCTACCGCGGAGGCGCTCCCGCGCAGCAGGACGTGATGGGCGGCCAGGTGCCCCTGCTGATGGACACGTACTACGCCAGCGAGGCGCTCATCAAGGCCGGCAAGCTCAAGCCGATCGCCCTGTTCAGCCCGAAGCGGCCAGCCAGCCTGCCCGACATTCCCGTGGTCGCGGAGACGGTTCCCGATGTCTCGGCCACCAGCAGCGTCGGCCTGGTCGCGCCCGCGGGCACGCCCTCCGCCGTCATCGCCAGGATCAGTTCCGACATCGCGCGATCCGTGCGAACAAAGGCCTTCGCCGACCGCCTGCTGACGATGGGCCTCGACCCCGTGGGCTCCTCGCCGCAGGAGTACGACCAGCGGATCCGCGGCGACATCCTCAAGTGGGCGCCCGTGATCAAGGCGACCGGGGCCACCGCCGACTGAGCAGCGCCAACGCGTGCATCGGGGGCCTTCCGAATCAATTGTTGACACATCAACGTTGATAGATCAACAATTAGCGTTTCGCAAGCTTCCGAACTCACCATGCCGGCCAAGAAAACGCCCTCAGCACCTCGGCGCGCCCAGCGCGCCAGCCCTCCCGCCAAGACGCAGGAGCGCAGACACGACGGCCATGACCCCGTCGTGGGACGCCCGGTGCCCGGGCTCGCCACCGACTTCATCGGCTGGCTGGTCACGAGCCTGTCCGTGCGGTTGAGCCGCAGCGCTTCGAGCTACTACATGCAGCGCTGGGACATCGGGACCACCGAATACCGGCTGCTGCTGGCGCTGGGCGTCGAGCACGAATGCAGCGCCGCGTTCGTGGCCGCCGCCGCCGATGTCGACAAGGCCGCGGCCAGCCGAAGCCTCCAGGTCCTGAGCCAGCAGGGCCTGGTCGTTCTCGCCCGGCATGGGCGGGAGATGACGATCAGCCTGACCGAAACCGGGCGCTCGCTCTCGCAGGAGCTCTACAGCACCTCGCTGCAGCGCGAGACGCGCCTGACCCACGGCATGAGCGCGGCGCAGGTCAAGCGATTGCGCGCGGACCTGCACCAGTTGATCGAGAACCTGCCGCGCATGGGCGACGACAGCCTCGACGCCGATCCCGCGGACTGACTTCCTCCATTCCAAGACAACCCCACGCGAACCATGCTCAGCAAAGAAAACAACGACCTCCTGACCCGCACCGGCCCCGACACCCCCATGGGCCAACTGATGCGCTGCTTCTGGACACCGGCCATGACCGAGGCCGAAGTGCCGGCCGCCGACGAGGCGCCGGTGCGCCTGCAACTGCTCGGCGAAGCACTCGTGGTGTTCCGCGACACCGAAGGCCGGGTCGGCGTGCTCGACCAGCACTGCCCGCACCGCGGCGCCAGCCTCTTCTTCGGACGCAACGAGGAAGGCGGCGTTCGCTGCGTCTACCACGGCTGGAAATTCGGCGTCGATGGCGAGTGCCTCGACATGCCGACCGAAGCATCCGACAGCCCCATGCGATGCAAGGTGCGCGCGCGCGCCTACCCGGCGCGCATCGCCGGCGGCGTGCTCTGGGTCTACATGGGCGAGCCCGACAAGATGCCGCCGCTGCCCGACTTCGAATGGCTCGGGCTGCCTTCCTCGCACGTCTACGTCTCGCGCTGGGAACAGGATTGCAACTATGCGCAGGCCATGGAGGGAGAGCTCGACAGCGCGCACGTGGGCTTCCTGCACAGCCTCGTCGACAAGACCCACGACGACGACCGCGCGCTGACGGGGCGCTTCTTCAAGAACGACAAGGCGCCGCTGTGGAAGATCGTGCCGACGCCTTCCGGCTTCCTGGCCTGCAATGGCCGTCGCGTCGACGAGAGCCAGCGCTACTGGCGCGTGAACCAGTTCCTGCTGCCGTTCTACACGATGATTCCGCCGCACCCCGCCGAAGCCCGGCTGGTGCGCATGTGGGTGCCGATGAACGACGAGCGCTGCTGGGTGCTGTGCGCCACCTTCCGGCCGGACCGTCCGCTGGAGGAGAAGGAACTCACGGCCTGGCGCAACGGCGACTACGCGCACCGCCGGGTGATTCCCGGCACCACGCGTCCCACCGAGCGGCTGGACAACGACTACCTGATCGATCGGCAGCAGCAGAAGACCGTCTCCTTCACGGGCATCGCGGGCATCCGCGCGCAGGACGCGATGGTGTCGGAGTCGGCGGGTCCCATCGTGGACCGCACCCGCGAGCACCTGGGGAGCAGCGACCGTGCCGTGGTCGCGATGCGCCGCTCGCTCATGGAGGCAGCGCGCGCCTGCGTGGACGGCCAGCGGCCCGTCGGACCCGACCACCCGTACCTCTACGGCGTTCGCGCCACCCAGACGGTTCTGCCCGAAAGCCTCGACCCCACCGAGTCCGACGAGCTCATGGGCACCGCGCGCCCCAAGGATCTGCCAGCCGCCTCGACCTGAGCCAGTTGCAAACAACGGCAGCACAAGAGGCGTCCACGCCCCGCTGCCCCTCCCCTTCATGCAAGACATCAGGAGACCCACGATGAAATCCCCCCATTCCCGACCCGGCGCGCGAGCGCTGACCCGTTCCATTGTTCTGGCCGGCCTCTTCAGCCTCGGCCTCGCGCAGAGCCAGGCGGCCGAGACCGATTACCCCAGGCAGCCGGTGAGCATCATCGTGCCCTTCGCGCCCGGCGGCAGCCTCGATGCGACGGCGCGCGTCATCGCCGAGAAGCTGCGCGACCTGCTCGGCCAGCCGGTGCTGGTGGTGAACCGCCCCGGCGCCGGCAGTGCCGTGGGAGCGCGCTACGTCGCCCAGGCCAAGCCGGACGGATACACGCTGTTCATCGCCTCCGGTTCGGCCTTCGGCTTCCTGAACCTGATCGTTCCGAACTTCGAATACCAGCTGAAGGACTATGCCCCGCTGGGCGGCGTGGCCGTCTACACCTCGCTGTTCGCGACCAATGCGTCGGTGCAGGCCAAGACCCTGCCCGAACTGGTGAAGTTGTCGCGCGAAAGGCCCGGCGGCCTGAGCT
Source organism: Variovorax sp. GW821-FHT09B01 (assembly GCF_059418345.1). Taxonomy (NCBI): domain Bacteria; kingdom Pseudomonadati; phylum Pseudomonadota; class Betaproteobacteria; order Burkholderiales; family Comamonadaceae; genus Variovorax; species Variovorax sp. GW821-FHT09B01. The sequence continues at coordinate 1,198,371 of NZ_JBWKPQ010000001.1, forward strand.
TCTGCACGACGGGCGTGAGCGGGCTGAACCACCTCCAGCTCGAGATGTTCAAGGGCCTGGTCAAGGCGAAGACCGGGACCGCGCTCAACGTGATCCACGTGCCCTACAACGGCGTGGCACCCGCGCTCACCGCGTTGAAGGCCGGCGAGGTGCAGGCCTGCGCGCTGCCCTACAGCACCATCGTGCGCAACTTCGAGGGCAACGGCATCCACAACATCGCGGTGCAGCGCCATGAACGGCTCAAGGCCATGCCCCAGGTCGGCACGACGGGCGAACAGGGCTACGCGGAGATGGACGACAACGAGCAGCTCGTGACCCTGTCGGCGCCCGCGGGCACGCCGGCACCGGTGATCGCCAAGCTCGAGTCCGCGCTGCAGACCACGATGAAGGACCCCGAGATCGTGAAGAAGCTCAACGACCTCGACGTGCAGCCCACCTTCGTGGGCTCGGCCGAGGCGCGCAAGTGGCTCGAGAAGGACGTCACCAAGTTCAGCAAGGTGATCAAGGCAGCCGGCCTGGCCGTGCAGCAGTAACGAGGAAGGATGACGAGGCCGCATCCGATGCGGCCTCGAACGGACATGCAGCAAACGACCACCGACACCCCCTCGCAGGCCGACGAGCTCCTGCGAGTTCAGGTGAGCGCCATGCGCCTGGAATCGCCCGACGTGCTCAGCATGGAGCTGAGCGGCGTCGATGGCCTGGAACTCCCCCCGGCGTCACCGGGCGCCCACGTCGACGTGCGCCTGCGCGACGGACTGACCCGCCCGTACTCCGTCGTGCGTGGCGACGAAGGCATCTACGTGCTGGCCGTGAAGCGCGAGCCATCCGGCCAGGGTGGCTCCGCCCATGTGCACGAGCGTCTTCGTGTCGGCGACCTGATCCGGGTCTCGGCGCCGCGCAATCATTTCGCCCTGGCCGACGACACGGGTCCCGCCGTGCTGATCGCGGGAGGCATCGGCATCACGCCGCTGCTTCCGATGGCGCGTGCGCTCGAGCGCGTGGGCCGCTCCTGGCGCCTGCACTATGCCGCGCGCGGCACCGCGGCGGCCCCTTTCGTGCGCGAGCTTCGACAGCTGGGCGACCGGGTCTGCCTGCACGACAGCGAGACCGCCGGACGCCTCGACCTGGCCGCGCTGGTGGCAAAGGCGGAGCCCGGAGCCCATTTCTATTGCTGCGGTCCCGCGGGTATGCTGGATGCCTTCGCCGAGGCAACGCGGGATCTCGATCCGGCGCGCGTGCACATGGAACGCTTCGGTGCCGCCGCTCCGCCCGCGGATGCGGGCAGCTTCGAGGTCCGGCTCGCGAAGAGCAATCGACGCGTGCTCGTGAAACCGGACATGAGCACCCTCGACGCATTGCTCGAGGCCGGCGTGGACGTGGATTACTCGTGCCGACAAGGCATCTGCGGCGCCTGCGAGGTCCGCGTGCTCGAGGGCGTGCCGGACCACCGCGACGAGATCCTGACCGAAGCAGAACGGGCGAGCCACAAGACGATGATGGTGTGCTGCTCCCGCGCCTGCAGCCCGGCCTTGGTGCTCGATCTCTAGGAGTCTGCACGGCTTCGGACAGAGGAATGCCCCTGGTACGGGCAGGTGCACGATTGCACGCAGGGGTGGAGGACGCTCGAATAGGCGCTTTGCCGCTCCACCCAGCCTCCTGCCCCGATGACCGCATTGCTTCCCATCGACATCGCACCGCAACTCTCGCTCTCGCGCGTCGTGCTCGAACGCCATCTGCCCGGCCGCATCGAATCCCTGCACCTGTTCGGCTCGGCCGTCGACGGCGGCCTCCAGCCCGAGAGCGACATCGACCTGCTGGTCTGCGTGACCGCTCCGCTGACGGCCGCGACCCGGCAAGCGCTGATGACCGATCTGCTTTCGGTGTCGGCCCCGCCCGGTACCGACGCGGCGCTGCGCCCGCTCGAGGTGACGATCGTCGTGCACGACGAGGTGCTGCCCTGGCGCTACCCGCCGCGGCGCGAGTTGCAGTTCGGCGAATGGCTGCGCGCCGCGTTGAAGGCCGGCGTCTTCGATGCGCCCGAGGTCGACCGCGACCTCGCGATCCTGCTGACCAAGGCCAGGCAGCACAGCGTCGCTCTGATCGGGCCGGTGGCCGAGACCTTGTTCGATCCGGTGCCCGCGAGCGATTTCGCACAGGCGCTGCACGACACCATCGGCATCTGGAACGAACCTTCGGACTGGGACGGCGACGAGCGCAACGTGGTGCTCGCGCTGGCGCGCATCTGGTTCAGTGCCGCGACCGGTGGCATTGCTTCGAAGGATGCGGCTGCGGTTTGGGTGATCGAACGGCTGCCTGATGAACTGCGGCCGTTGATGGCGCGGGCGAGAGAGGCTTATCTGGGGCAGGCGGCGGACGATCTGGCGTCGCGGCAGGGTGAGGTGGCGGCGTTCGTGGCGCATGCCAAGCAAGCTGTCGAACGGGCGTCGAGGTTACGCGCTTCACGTTGCGCGAGCTCTGCACAGGATTGAAAAATACCTGCTTCGCTCGTGACATTGAGACGAGGCACTATCGCAAACATTGCAGGAAACCAATGTCAATCCTCTGAACCTGCGATTTTCTGCGTCGGCGCGGCGGCCAATATGAGAGCTCCCAAACTATTAGGAGACAGCAATGCCGCAATACTGTGTAAATCGATCTGAACAGCCCAACGGCGATCATGAGGTTCACGCCGAAGGATGCAGATACTGGCCACATCCGAGCAACGTGCTCCCGCTGGGGTGGCATGCATCTTGTCAGCCTGCGGTTCAGGCGGCTCGTGTCTACTACCACCAAGTGAATGGCTGCCGCACTTGCTCTCTGCCTTGTCACACTCAATGAACTTGATACGCTAGCCAATCCGAAATGACCGCGCCAGATGCCGCGGTCATCTACGACTGCAAGATCAATTACGGCGGCGGCTGGTGCTGAAGGTGCGGACACAATCATCCACGTAGAGCGCACACGCCGTCCGGCCAAGCAGCGCCAGTCAGTCAGTTCTTCCGCCCGTCCGTCGGCGACAGGATGTTCCGAGACCCGGCACCAGCCTTCGCATGTTCGCCTTGCGATAAGCTCCATCCATGACCCGCGTCCCCGTTCAACCCGCTCTTTTCGTCTGGGCGCGCCAGCGCGCGCGGATGGACGAGGCCGTGTTGGCGGCGCGCTTTCCGCAGTTGCCGGGCTGGGAGGCAGGCGAGACACATCCGACACTGCGACAACTGGAACACTACGCCCAGGCCACTCACGCCCCGCTGGGCTATTTCTTCCTGCCGGCACCACCACAGGAAGCCCTTCCCATCCCGGATTTTCGGACCCTGCGTCAGGGCTTGCCCCGACTGAGCGCCGACCTGCTGGACGTTATCTACACCTGCCAGACACGGCAGACCTGGTATCGGGACGAGGCCGTCATCCATGGCGAGACCCCCCTGCCGTTCGTCGGAAGCGCAACGCTGGCCACCCCGGCGACAGAAGCCGCCCAACTCATTCGCCAGACCCTGGGCTTCAGCGTGGATGCGCGTCGCGAATGTCCGAGCTGGGCAGAGGCTCTGCGGTTGTTCATTGCGCAGGCCGAACAAGCCGGGGTGATGGTGATGGTCAGCGGCGTCGTGATGAACAACAACATGCGCCATCTGGACCCTCAGGAGTTTCGAGGTTTCGTGTTGGCAGATGCGCTCGCACCGCTCGTGTTCATCAACGGGGCCGACAGCAAGGCCGCGCAGATGTTCACGCTGGCGCATGAGTTGGCCCATCTGTGGCTGGGCCAAACCGCCCTGTCCGATGCTGCGATGGTCGAGACTTCCAATCACGCGATCGAGACCTGGTGCAATCGCGTGGCAGCCGAGTTGCTGGTTCCTCAGACCGAATTCCGCGCAGCGCTGCAACGTGACGAGGCACTGGATCTGGCCTTGCAGCGTCTGGCCCGGCATTTCAAGGTGAGCACGCTGGTGTTGCTGCGGCGCATGCTGGACGTGGGCTGGCTGGACAGGAATGCGTTCTGGGGCGCCTATCGCGCCGAGGAGGCACGCCTGAAGGCCTTGGCAATGCGCAATACCGGCGGCGGCGATTTTTACCGAACCACCGTTGCCCGCGTCAGCAAGCGCTTCGCGCAAACCTTGGTGGCCAGTACCCTGGAAGGACGCACGCTGTACCGCGATGCGTTCCGCATGCTCGGCATCGCCAAGCCAAGCACCTTCAACGAGCTGGGACGAACCTTGGGGTTCCCGACCTGATGGCCTACCTGCTCGACGCCAACGTCTTCATCCAGGCCAAGAACCTGCAATATGGTTTCGATTTCTGTCCCGCCTTTTGGGAATGGCTCACCAAGACGCATGGCGCAGGCAGGCTGTACAGCATTCGACAGGTAGGCGACGAGTTGACCGCAGGGGCCGACGAGTTGACGTCCTGGGCCGAAGCGCAGGGCGATGGATTCTTCGTACCGACCGATGCCGACGTGCTGGCGGCCGCTCCCGCTGTGAGTGGTTGGGTGGTCAGGCAGGGTTTCGATCCCGCGGCAGTCAGCACCTTCTTGCAGGTGGCGGACTTCTGGCTTGTCGCGGCGGCGCTGGCAGGCCGGCACACGGTGGTCACGCACGAGGTCGCGTCGCCGACACTCAAGCGCATCAAGATTCCCAATGTCTGCGTCGGGCTGGGCGTCGAGTTCATGAACCCCTACCAGATGCTGCGGAAGGAACAGGCACGCTTTGTCCTTGGCGGGTGAGGCCGCGCCCTTCACGCTCTCGTGCAATCACGTCCACGGCGGACTTCCAAGCATCCTCCCCGGAAGTCACCCCGCAAGTTGCAAATCACCCGCAGCTCACGGCCCGGGACGCCGTCCCGACTTCGCCCCGTCCCTCGAGGACTTTCGCTTCACCGGCCTTGCCCCGGCGTTTCGCTCCTCCTCTTTCGCCCGCAGCTCGTGCACCAAATCCACCAACGCTCGCAACGCCGCCGGCAGATGCCGATGCCCCGCGTAGTAAAGGCACAACCCCGGCACAGGCACCGTCCATTCATCGAGCACGCGCACCAGCCGCCCGCTCGCGAGGTCTTCCGCCACATACCACTCAGCCAACTGCGCCACGCCCACGCCTTGCCGCACCGCTTCCAGCATCAGCGTCGGCGCATCGAGCACCAGCGGCCCCGGCACATCGACAGTGAAAGGCTCGCCGCCCTGCGCGAACTCCCACGGTGAGGGCACGCCGCTCGGCAGGCGCGCGCGGATGCAGGCGTGTTGCATCAGGTCGGCGGGCACCTCGGGCCGGGGGCGGTTCGCGAAGTACTCGGCCGACGCCACCACGGCCATGCGCAGGCTGCCGCCGAGCGGCACGCGCACCATGTCGCGCGGCACCAGCGGCGCGAGGCGCAGGCCGGCGTCGAAGCCCTCGGCGACGATGTCGACCATGCGGCCCTCGGTGACGATGTCGACGGTCACGCCCGGATGACGGCGCAGGAACTCCGCGACGAGCGGCCGAAACACCATCAGCGCCGCGCCCAGCGCGCTGTTGATGCGCAGGGTGCCGCCCAGCGTGGCGCGGCGCTCGCCGACGCTGTCCATCGCATCGCGGATGTTCGTGACGGCCGGGCCGATCTGCGCGACGAACTGCCGGCCGGCTTCGGTCAGCGAGACGCTGCGCGTGGTGCGATGGAACAGCCGCGCGCCGAGCCGGGCCTCGAGGCTCGACACGGCATTGCTGACGGCGGTGGTCGACATCTCGAGCTCCACCGCCGCGGCGCGAAAGCCCTGCCGCCGCGCGACGGCCAACACCACCTCGAGTTCGATCAGGCCGCTCTTGTGCATTGTTCCGATTTTCTGGATGAGTCATCTCATTTTGATCGGATTCTCAAAACGATGTCGGATTCCTAGACTGCCTTCAACGCCGCCACCCAGCGGCACAAACCAGGAGTCAGCACCATGTGGAACATCGACAAGGCCTACATCGACGGCGCCTTCGTGCCCGTGCAGGGCACCGAGGTCGTGGAGATCGCCAACCCCGCGACCGAACAGCGCATCGGCAGCGCGACGCTCGCCAACCGCGACGACGCGAAGCGCGCGATCGCGGCCGCGCAGCGCGCCCAGCCCGCGCTGGCCGCCACCGGCAAGGCCGAGCGCATCGAGATGCTCGAGCGGCTGCGCACCGCCGTGCTCGCGCGCACCGACGCGATCCGCGACGCGACCATCGAGGAGTACGGCGGCCCGCTCGCGCGCGCGCAGTGGGTCAGCGACTACGCCTCGCAATGCTTCGCCAACGCGGCACGCACGCTCGAGGCCTTCGAGTTCACGCGCCGCGTGGGCGACTCCACGGTGACGATGGCGCCGGTCGGCGTGGCCGGGCTGATCGCGCCGTGGAACAGCGTCGCCGGCTCGGTCTGCAGCAAGCTCGCCTCGGCGATCGCGGCGGGCTGCGCGTCGGTCATCAAGCCCAGCGAGCTGGGGCCGATCCAGGCCCAGGTGGTGACCGAGGCGCTGCACGACGCGGGCCTGCCCGCGGGCGCGTTCAATGTGCTGCTCGGCCGCGGCGCGGACGTGGGCGACGAGATCGCCACCCATCCCGGCATCGCGAAGCTGTCGTTCACGGGCTCGACGCCCACCGGCAAGCTGATCGCGCGCGCCGCGCTCGACACCATGAAGCGCGTAAGCCTCGCGCTCACCGGCAAGTCGGCCTCGATCGTGCTCGACGACGCCGACTTCGCGCGCGCGCTGCCGCTGGCGCTGAATGCGGCCTTCATGAACAACGGCCAGGCCTGCGTGGCGGGCACGCGGCTCCTGATCCCGCGTGCGCGCATGCCCGAAGCAATCGAACGCATCGCCGCCGTCGCAACAGCGTTGCGCGTGGGCGATCCGCGCGATCCGGCCACTGCGATCGGACCACTGTTGAACGCGGCCCAGTTCGAGCGCATCCAGCGCTTCATCCGGCGCGGCAAGGAACAGGGCGCGACGCTCGTAGCCGGCGGCGAGGGCAGGCCCGACGGGCTGTCGCGCGGCTGGTACGTCAGGCCCACGGTGTTCGCCGATGTGCGCAACGACATGGACATCGCGCGCGAGGAGATCTTCGGGCCGGTGCTGTCGGTGCTCGGTTACGAAGGCGAGGACGAGGCCGTAGCGATCGCGAATGACTCGCCCTACGGACTGCAGGCCTACGTGTTCTCCTCCGATGCGCAACGCGCCGGCCGCGTCGCCGAACGCCTGGAGGCCGGCACGGTGCTCGTCAACCGCATCGCGCCCGACCTGCTCGCGCCCTTCGGCGGGGTCAAGCAGTCGGGCCTCGGCCGGGAGTTCGGGGTGTTCGGGCTCGAGGCATTCCTCGAGCCGAAGACGGTCACCACCGCCTGATCCCGAGCGCGTCGATCAGGCGATCAATCCCGCCCGCCCGAAGTAGTGGTCCGCAATCACCGGATCGTTCGCCAGCTCTCTCGCCATGCCCTCGTGCACGATGCGCCCCTGCTCGAGCACCGCGGCACGGTGCGCGGTCTGCAGCGCGAGGCGCGCGTTCTGCTCCACCAGCAGGATGGTCATGCCCTCGCGGTTGAGCTGCACCAGCGCGCGGAACACCTCCTTGATGATCACGGGCGCGAGCCCGAGGCTGGGCTCGTCGAGCATCAGCACGCGCGGGCGCGCCATCAGCGCGCGGCCGATCGCGAGCATCTGCTGCTGGCCGCCCGACAGCGAGCCCGAGAGCTGGTGGCGCCGGTCCTTGAGTACCGGGAACAGCGCGTGCACGCGCTCCAGGTCCTGCGCGTCGCTGCCGCGCACGCCGGCGGCCTGGCGGCCTAGCTCGAGGTTCTCGGCCACCGACAAGGGCGCGATCACGCGCCGGCCCTCGGGCACCTGGATGATGCCGGCGCGCGAGCGCAGGTGCGCGGGCATGCGGCCCAGCGGCTGGCCCTCGAAGCGGATCTCGCCGCCCGTGGGCACGAGGCCCGAGAGCGCGTTCACCAGGCTCGACTTGCCGGCGCCGTTGGGGCCGATCAGCGCGAAGATCTCGCCCTGCTTCACATGGAGGCTCACGCCGCGCAGCGCCTGGATGCCGCGGTAGTGGACGTCGAGGTTTCGGATCTCGAGCATGGTTCAGGCCCCCAGATAGGCTTCGACGACCTTCGGGTCGCGACCCACCGCCTCGGGCAGGCCGTCGGCGATCAGCCGGCCCGAGGCCAGCACGTACAGGTGCGAGCACAGCGACATGACGAAGCGCATGTTGTGCTCGATCAGCAGCACCGCCACGCCACTCGCGGCCACGTTGCGGAAGATGCCGGCGAGGCTCTCGGCCTCGGCGTCGTTCATGCCGGCCACGGGCTCGTCGAGCAGCAGCAGCTTCGGGCTGGTGGCCAGCGCGCGCATCATCTCGATGCGCCGCTGATGGCCGTACGAGAGGCTGCCCGCGCGGTGCTCGGCCAGCGCGGCCATGCCGAAGCGCTCGAGCAGTTCCATCGCGCGCGCATCGAGCTCGCGCGCCTCGGCGCGCGCCGACGGCAGGCCCAGCAGGTTGGCCCACAGGCCGGACTTCTCGTGCCGATGGAAGCCCGCCACCACGTTCTCGCGCACGCTCGCGTCGGGCACCAGCCGGATGTTCTGGAAGGTGCGCGCCACGCCGGCGCGCGCGAGCGCCGGCGCCTCGTCGCGCGACACGTCGCGGCCCTCGAGCAGCACCCGGCCCGCGGTCAGGTGCAGCAGCCCGGTGATCAGGTTGACCACCGTGGTCTTACCCGCGCCATTGGGGCCGATCAGGCCGGTGATCTGGCCGGCCGGCACCTGCAGGCTCAGGCCGTCGACGGCCGGCACGCCGCCGAAATGGCGGGCCACGCCTTCGAGAACCAGGGTCGCGGTCATGGGCGCACGCCTCCTTCGATCGATGTCTTGACGATGGGTGCCTTGGGCACCGCCGGTGCCGCGGGCGCGCGCGGCGCATGGCCCGCCTGGCGCCGCAGCCGGCGGTCGTGCAGCAGCGCGATCGCGGTGTCGGCCACGCCGCGCGGCAGGTAGACGATCACCAGCATCAGCAGGATGCCCTGCACCACGTTGCGGTAGTCGGCGAACACGCGGAACAGCTCGGGCAGGGTGGTGAGAATCGCCGCGCCCACGAGCGCGCCCCACACCGAGGTGCGCCCGCCGAGCACCACCATCGCGAGCACCGCCACCAGCATGCCGAAGCCGAACTCGCCGGGCGTGATGGCATAGCTGCTCGAAGCCTGCAGCGCGCCGCCCAGGCCCGCGAGCAGGCCCGAAAGGATGAAGGCGATGCGCTGGTGGTAGGGCACGGAGATGCCGAGCGACACGGCCACGGTCTCGTCCTCGCGGATCACGTCCATCGCGCGGCCGATGCTGTGGCGGCCCATCGCGGCCAGCAGCACCACCACCGCGACCACGATCAGCAGCAGCTCGCCGGTGCCGGCCACCTTCGGGATGCCGCTGATGCCGATCGCGCCGTTGGTGACACTGGTCCAGTTCTGCGTGGCAGACAGCACGATCTGCACCATGGCCAGGGTGGCGACCGCCTGGAACACGCCGCGCAGCCGCGACAGCGGAAAGGCCAGCACCGCGCTCGCCACGCCGCCGAGCGCGGTGCCCGCGGCGATCGCCGCCAGCGGCGGCCAGCCGGCCTTGACCACCAGCAGCGCGCAGCCATAGGCGCCGATGGCGGCGAAACCCGCACTGCCGAGCGAGAACACGCCCGCGCGCAGCACCACGTACTGGCTCATCGCGAGCATCGCGTAGACCAGGATGTGGTCGAACAGCGACTGGTAGGTGTAGAAGAAGTTCATCATGCGCGTTGCACCCGCATGGCGGCGGACGATTGACCGAACAGGCCGGTGGGCCGGACCAGGATGACGACGAACAGCGCGGTGAAGACGATCGCCTCCGCCACGCCCGAGGAGACGTAGGCCACCGCGAGCGTCTGCACGATGCCGATCGCGAGCCCGGCGATCAGCGCGCCCGGAATGCTGCCGAGCCCGCCGAGGATGATGATCACGAAGGCGCGCAGCAACAGCGGCTCGCCCATCGCGAAGTGCACCGAGTTGAAGACCAGCCCGATCAGCACGCCGGCCATGCCCGCGAGCGCGCCCGAGATCAGGAACACCTGCATGTTCACCGGCCCGGGGTTGATGCCCAGCAAGCGCGAGGTCTGCTCCGAATAGGCCACGCAACGGATGCGCTGGCCGAAGCCGGTGCGGTAGAGGTACCAGACCAGGCCGAACACCATCGCCACCACCAGCGCCACGATCACCAGCTGCAGCAGCTGCACGCGCACGCCGCCGATGGTGTAGATGACCACCGGGAAGGCATCGAAGGGAAAGCGCATCACGGCCGTGTTCGACAGCTTCTGCGCCAGCGCCAGCAGCACCAGGTCGGCGCCGATCGAGGACACGATGGCCGAGAACTCCGGCGCGCCGCGGCGGCGCAGCGGCCGGAACGCGAACAGGTCGAGCGCCACCGACACCAGCCCGCCCGCGAGCATGCCGATCAGCAGGGCCACGTAGATCGGCGCGTCGAGCACCGTGACCGCGTACAGGCCCGCGAACGCGCCCCACATGAACACCGAGCCGTGGGCCATGTTCATGATGTGGTTGACCCCGAACAGAAGGGTAAACCCGAGCGCGAACAGCGCATAGACGCTGCCCACGACCACGCCATTGAGTAGTTGTTGCATCAGCATGGCGGCGATCATCGGAATGCGGCCCTTGGTTGTATGTCCCCTTGCGGTGGTACGGGTGCGCCCGGGGCCGCCGTCCCCCGCATGGGGACAGACGCGCGCGGCGCGCCTGCGGACACTGGGCGCAGCACTGTGCCGACCCTGGAGACCCCATGCGCTTTCCGCAACTGCCCGTCGAGGACGAGCTCGAGATCCGTTCCCTGTTCGCCCGCTATGGCCACCTGGCCGACGCCGGCGATCCCGACTTCGCCCAGCTGTTCACCGAGGACGCCAGCTGGACCCGCGCCAACTCGCCACCGGCTTCGCAGGGCGGCAGCGGCCTGCCGCCCGAAACCATCCACGGCCGCGACCATCTGCTCGCACTGATGGAAGAGGTGATGAAGAAGAAGTTCAGGCAGCGCATGCACCACCAGATGACCGACTTCTACGCGGTGCCCGGCGAAGGCGCCGACGAGGCCCACGGCCATGCGCGCGCGCTCATCACCGACTGGCGCGACGGCCCCGGCAAGATCGCGATGTTCGGCAAGTACGACCTGCGCTTCCGGCGCACCGGCGAGGGCTGGCGCATCGCCGACATGACCGTGCGCGTGCTGCCGAGCGCGGATTGAGGAGAACCGACCCATGAACGCCACCGCCACCCTGTCGATCCCCGACGCACCGGTCCTCGACGAGGATCCGTTCTCCGACGCGAACATCGCCGATCCCTATCCGCTGTTCGACCGCATGCGCGAGATGGCCCCCGCGGTCTACGTCGCGCCGCATGGCTACTACGCCGTCACGCGCCATGCCGAGGCCGGCATCGTCGCGAGCGACTTCGAGCGCTTCACGGTCGAGGGCGGCGTGGGCATGAGCGACATCCGCAAGCCCGGCGCCTGGCGCACGCGCAGCCCGATCTCGGAGATCGACCCGCCCGAGCACACGCGCGTGCGCGCCGCGCTGCAGCGCATCCTTTCGCCGCTGGTCGTGAAGAGCTGGAAGGAGAAGTTCGCGCAGCGCGCCGAGGAGATCGCCGAGGCCGCGGTGGCGCGCGGCCGCGTCGACGGCGTGGCCGACATCACCGAGGCCTACGTGCTCGAGGTGTTCCCGGCCGTGCTCGGCATCGCGGTGCCGCCCGAGCGCATCAAGCTCACGGGCGAGCTCAACTTCAACCAGCTCGGGCCGAACAACGAGCGCGTGGCGCAGGCGCTCGAGCGTGCCGCGCCGATCATGGACTGGTACCAGCAGGTGCTGCAGCGCGAGCACACGCTGCCCGGCGGCTTCGCCGAGAAGATCTACGAGGCCGAGGACGCGGGCCATTTCGACAAGGGCACGGCGCCGCTGCAGGTGCGCTCCTTCTTCCGCGCCGGCGTCGACACCACCATCGCCGGCATCGGATCGACGCTCAAGCTGCTGGCCGAGCATCCCGACCAGTTCGCGCTCGTGAAGGCCAATCCGGCGCTCATCAAGGGGGCGTTCGAGGAGGCGCTGCGCCTGGAGTCGCCGGCGCAGGTAATGTTCCGCACCACCACGGGCGAGGTCGAGCTCGGCGGCGTGCGGCTGCGCGCCGACACCAAGGTCGGCTACCACATGGGCGCCGCCAACCGCGACCCGCGCCAGTGGCCCGACCCCGCGCGCTTCGACGTCACGCGCCAGACCGCGGGCGTGCACCGCGCCTTCGGCGTGGGCGCGCACGTGTGCATCGGCCAGATGATCTCGCGGCTCGAGGCCGAGAGCATCCTCGGCGCGCTGGTGCGGCGCGTGAAGCGCATCGAGCCCGCGGGCGCATCGCGCTGGCGGCCGGTCAACACGCTGCGCACGCTCGACGTGCTGCCGCTGCAGCTGGTGGCCGAATAGCCTCGGCACCGCTTCGGGTCGGTCCGTCCCCTGCGATGGGGACTGACGCAACCCGGATGCATGAAGACACTGCCATGGCCCCCTGAGAAAAACCGCGCACCTTCGCGCGCCCTTGGAGACACACCATGACCATGCATCGCAGAGCCGCCGTCGCCGGCGCGCTGCTTCTCGCCTTCAGCGGCCTCGCCTTCGGGCAGGGCAAGGAGATTCCCGTCGGCGTGTTCAACGCCATGACCGGCACCTACGCCTTCGGCGGCGTGCCGATCCAGAACGCCATGAAGCTCGCGCTGGAGGAAGCCAACGCGCAGGGGCTGCCCGGCGGCAACAAGTTCAGGATCGTCGAGGGCGACACCGCGGGCGACAAGGGCCAGGTCATCAACCTCGTCAACCAGTTCGGCAAGCGCGACAACGTGATGCTGATCCTCGGCCCCACGGTCAGCGCCGAGGCCCTGGCCGGCGCGCCGGTGGCCAACGACCTCAAGCTGCCGATCCTCGCCATCGGCAGCTCGCCCGGCATCCTCGCCACCGGCCCCTGGGCGTTCAAGATCCAGGCCACGCCGACCGACATCATGGGCTTCCTCGGCAAGCTGGCTTCGGAGAAGCTCGGCGTGAAGCGCGTGGTGCTGCTGCACGACCAGAGCAGCGACGGCTACATCGGCCAGAAGAACGCGCTGGCCGACTACTTCACCAAGGCCGGCGTCACCATCGCGGCCGACGAGAAGTTCATCTCCTCCGACTCGAATTTCCTCGCGCTCGCGACCAAGGTCGCGACCACGCCCACCGACGCCATCTTCATCGCCGCGCCGGCCGAGGTCTCGGCCAACCTGATCCTGCAGATCCGCCAGGCCGGGCTCGAATCGAAGGTCAAGTTCATCGGCCCGTCGACGCTGGGCTCGGCCGGCTTCATCAAGGCCGGCGGCAAGGCGGTCGAGGGCACCTACTTCGTGTCGGACTATTCGCCGAACAATCCCTCGCCGATGAACCAGGCCTTCGTGAAGGCCTACCAGGCCAAGTACAAGGCCGCGCCCGACAACTGGGCCGGCATGGGCTATGCGTTGGGCCAGGTCGCGGTGCAGGCGGTGAAGAACGCCGGCCCGAACCCCGACCGCACGAAGATCCGCGACGAGCTCGCGAAGCTCAACAAGGTGCCGATGGTGCTGGGCAACGGCACCTGGAGCGTGGACGCGGGGCGCAACCCGAGCTATGGCGGCGTGCTGCTGCAGGTGAAGGGCGGGGAGTTCGTGGCGGTGCAGTGATCGCCTGAGCGGGGGACGGCAAGCGCGGACGCCGGGCTTGCCGCACAATGCGCCGTCCTTTCGACGCCCCCGGCCATGCCCCTTCCCAAGACCGGCCTGCTCGCGCAGGTCTCCGCCGCCCACCTCGTCAGCCACCTGCACATCATGGCGCTGCCCGCGCTGCTGCCGGTGTTGCCCGGCGCGTGGGGCCTGAGCTTCGTCGAGCTCGGCCTCGCGCTCAGCGTGTTCAACGTGGTGTCGGCGCTGGTGCAGGCGCCGCTGGGCTTCGCGGTCGACCGCTTCGGCGCGCGGCGCCTGCTGATGGCCGGCCTGCTGCTGGGCAGCGCGGCCTTCGGCTCGCTCGCGTTCTCGGGCCACTACGCCTGGCTGCTCGCCGCGATGGCGCTGGCGGGCATCGCCAACGGGGTCTACCACCCGGCCGACTACGCGATGCTCTCCGCTGGCATCGACAGCGCGCGCATGGGCAAGGCCTTCTCGGTCCACACCTTCGCGGGTTTCGTCGGCGGCGCCATCGCGCCGGCCCTGCTGATGGGCATCGCCAGCACACTGGGCGTGCGCTGGGCCTTCGCCGCCACCGGCCTCGCGGGGCTGCTGGCCTGGGTCTTCCTGTTCGCGGGCGAGAAGCCGGCCCTTGCCGCGCGGCCTGCGAACAAGCCGAAGACCACGGCCGGCAATGGAGCGGGCGTTCGCATCCTCACGCCCGCGATCCTCACGCTGACCCTGCTCTATGTGCTGCTGAGCCTCAGCACGAACTCGATCGGCAGCTTCTCGGTGTCGGCGCTGGTCGGCGGCTACGGCGTGAACCTCACCTGGGCCAATGCGGCGGTCACGGCCTTCCTGTTCGCCAGTGCCTTCGGCGTGCTGGCCGGCGGCGCGCTGGCCGACCGCACGCGCCGCCACGGCCTGGTGGCGGCCGTCGCGTTCGCGGGCGCGGCCGTGCTCGCGGCGCTCGCGGCCTGGGGCCGGCTGCCCGATCTCGCGCTCGTGCTGTGCCTGGGCGCCACCGGCTTCCTGACCGGGGTGATCACGCCCTCGCGCGACATGCTCGTGCGCGCCGCCGCACCGCCCGGCGCCGAAGGCCGCGCCTTCGGCATCGTCTCCACGGGCTTCAACATCGGCGGCGCGGTGGGCCCGATGCTGTTCGGCTGGCTGCTCGACCGCGGCCATTTCAGCGGCATCTTCTGGGCCGCGGTGGTCTTCATGGCGCTGACCGTGATGCTGACCCTGCTGCAGGAGCACCGCGCCGCGCGCGCGCCGCGGCCGCTCTCTCGCCCCGCCGCGGGTTGAGGAAGACGGGGCGGCGACCGACACGCCCTTGCCGCGCGGCTGGGCACACTCGGTCATCGACACCACACGGGCGCACCGGCGCTCCACCGCATGCTGAGCTACGCAATCCAGAAGGTCGGCGACGACTTCCAGCAGACCCACCCGCAGGGCGAGACCACGCTCGTCGGCTTCATGGCCGCGATCGATGCCCATCCGTGGCAGGAACAGCACCGCGAATGGAACGAGCAGCAGGACGGCCCGCTGCCCGCGCTGGTGCTGCGCAATGAGGTCGACCAGCGCGAGCTGTGGGTCACGCTGCTGGGCGACGGTACCGACCGGCGCGGCGAATACCAGCTGCAGTCGGTGGCGATGCGCCCGCGCAAGGGTTTCTTCGGCAAGGGCAAGCTCGAACAGGACGTCGCGGTGTTCGAGACCCGCGACCGCGGCGAGCTCGACCGGCTCTGCGAGCTGTTCTGCGACGGGCAGTACGAGGCCTTCGATCGCGAAGCGGGGCGGATGGCGGCGCGCGAGGACGGCAGCGATTGATTCGCCGCGCCCCCGGGCGCTCTATCGGCCGGCGGGATTCGCGAGGTTGACGGCCTTGCTGCCGGACAGCAGCTTCTTCGCTTCCGCCTCGTCGGCCCCTCTGACCGCCGCGCAAGTCATGCTGGGGCTGACGACGAAGTAGTTCGACGATGCCTTCGCGGCGTCGAACTTCAGCGAGTCCTCCTTCCACGTCGGCGTGAAGCCGCCAAAGCATTTCACCCCCAGGTAGTGCTCGCCGGGCGACACCTGGAATTCGGCGTGCTCGCCGGAGCCGATGCCGAAGATGTCCTTGCCATCCATCGCCACCGTGTAGCCATTGGCCGCGCCGACGATGCTGCTGATGCGGACCACCACCACCTTGGCGGCGACCGAGGCATCCGGGACCTCGGGCAACGGACCGAGCCTGCCCGAGGTCGTACCGCAACCGGCGAGCAATGCGGCCGTGGCCGCCAACACGAGCGTCTTCATCATCCTGTCTCCCTCCTGGTGATCGAATGGATCGAGCAACACGGTTACATCGATGCGCTTGCGAGCGCGCGAGATCATATCGCCGGGATGGCGCACCACGGCCCGCGCGCAGATTCACCGTTTTCCGTTATCCTCCGCCCCGCCCGGACACCAAGATCCGGCCCTTGCAAGAAGGGGCGTTCACCGCCCGGAGACGGAGAGAGACAGATGAAATCGATGGCGTTCTGGCGTCCGCTGCTCGCGGCCGCCACGATGGCGGTTGCGGCTCTGCCCGCCGCGGCGGTGCAGGTGGTGGTCGGGCAGGTGGCCCCGATGTCGGGGCTCGAGGCGCGGCAGGGGCGGGCCTTCGGGGTCGGGCTCAAGCTGAGCTTCGACGCGATCAACAAGGCCGGCGGCGTCAATGGCCACACGCTGAGCCTGGTGCGCAAGGACGATCTGGGCCAGCCCGAGCAGACCGTGGCGCTGACCAAGGCCCTGGTCGCGGAGAACCGGCCGATGGTGCTCGCGGGCTACTTCGGCACGCGCAACATCGCGGCGCTCGTGGCCTCGGGCACGCTCGAGAAGGAACGGCTCGCGCTGGTGGGCTACCGCTCGTCCGAGCTGCGCGCGCCGCCGCCGCTGCTGTTCAACATGCATGCCGACCTGCGCGAGGAGCTGACCAAGATCACGCGTCACCTCGCCACCATCGGCATCAACCGGCTCGGCGTCTTCTACGAGGACGTGCCCGCCTCGGGGGAGCTGCTCAAGCTGATGGACGAGCTCGCCGCGGCCTCGTCGTCGCGCATCGTGGTGCGGGCTTCCTACCCGGCGGGCACGACCAAGGTGGGCGACGCCGCCGAGGCCTTCCTCAAGGAACCGCCGCAGGCCATCGTGATGCTGACCAGCACCGGCGCCGCCGCGGCCTTCATCGAACGCTACCGCATGGCGCCCAAGGGCACGGCGCAACTGGTCGCGCATTCGGGCGTCGACGTGGAGCAGCTGTCGCAGCGGCTGTCGGAGCAGCACATGCAGGGCATCGTGATCGCGCAGGTCACGCCGAGCCCGTTCCGCATCTCGAGCAAGCTGACGCGCGAGTTCATCGAGGCCACGGCCGGGCAGACGCTGGAGGTGCCGGTCAGCTACTCGATGTTCGAGGGCTACATCACGGGCCGCGTGATCGCCGAGGCGGTGCGCCGGCAGGGGCGCACGCCCACGCGCGAAGGCATGGCCGCGGCGCTGGCCTCGCTGGTGAACTTCGACTTCGGCGGCTACGTGGTCGACCTCGGCCCCAACGCCGGCGGCAACGGCACGCGCTTCGTCGAGCTCACGATCCTCAGCAACGCGGGCAAGATCCGGCAGTAGCACCCTCCTCCCGTCCGATTCCTTCCGAGGGAGGCTTCTGCTAGCTTGAAGCCTCCCCCCATCCGGAAGGAACCGTCATGGACGAAGACCTGGACACCCTGTCGCGCGACGACCTGATCGCCGAGGTCCGGAAGCTGCGCGAGGGCGTGCGCCGCCACCGCGATGCCACCGGCCACGACCTGTGCTGGCACCACCCCGACCTGTGGTCGCTGCTGCCCGAGAAGACGCCGCCAGCGATCGCGGTGCCGGCCTGGCCGCAGTTCATGCGCGGCTGCGTGAAGTACCGGCAGTCGCTGGAGGAGCAGGCGTCCGAGGCGCCACGCACGAGGCGCGAGTTCGGGGATTGATGCGATAGCCCGCCGTTCGGGCTGAGCTCAGTTCGAACGGTGGGGGTTCATTTCTTCGGAGCGAACAGCGCGCCGAGCGCCCGTGCCGCCTTGACCAGCGGCGACGGCCGCAGCTGCTGGTACTCCGCGCGCAGCTCGGTGCGCAAGCCCTCGTCGATCTTCCCGGCGGGCAAGGCCAGCAGCAGTTCCAGCGTCTCGACCTGCCGCTCCACCTGCCCCACGTGGCCGTAGCTGCGCGCGAGCCCGATGCGCGCCTTCACGACCTGGGCCGCGATGCCCTTGTCGGCCTCTTCGCCGCAGGCCTCCACCAGCGCCTCGCAGCAGGCCACCGCCTCCTCGTAGCGGCCGGCCTTGCGCAGGCGCACGCCGCGGTTCACGCTGGACTTCGCGGCATAGGTGCGCAGCGCGACCTCGGAGGCATGCAGGCAGGTGTCGATCACATGACCATAGAGCGCCAGCGCGGCATCCAGATCGGTGTCGGCGATCGTGATCGCCTTGCAGAAGCGCGCATTGGCCACGCGCTCGCGCAGGTAGGCCACGTCGGAGCGCGCCCAGCGCACGATGATCGCGTCGTAGGTCTGCAGCTCCTCGGCGCGGCGGCCGAGCTTGTCGAGCTGCACCGCGCGGTTCGACATCGCGAGCGCGACGTCCTTCTCGGCCGAGGTCGAGAGTTCGTTGCCATAGCGCGCGATGACCTCGTCGTTGACCGCCAGCGCGGCTTCGCGCTGCGACAGGCAGCCCAGGCTGTAGCCCTTGCGCACCATCGCGTCGAGGCAATGACGCCGCAGCTCGGGATGCAGCGATTCGACATGGGCCTGCAGCACCTCGTCGTAGCAGGCGATGGCCTCGCGGTGCTTGCCCTCCACGGCCAGCACGCGCCCGCGCTCGATGGTGGCGTCGATCGCATCGCGCTGCGCCAGCGTCAGGTCCTCGTACTGGTCGCCGTAGCTCACCGTCGCGCCCTGACGCTGCAGCCGGTTGAGGCAGGTCAGCCGGCTGGCCGCGGCCTTCGCCAGCGTGTCGCGCATCGCCGCGCCGGTGGCATTCGGAAAGCGCGCGAGCAGCGCGTCGTAGACCGGCAGGGCGTCGGCCTCGCGCTCCAGCAGCATCATCAATGCATAGGCCTGGTTGAGGTAGGCGCTGGCGACCACGCCCTCGACCTCGGCGCAGGTGTCGGCCGCGAAGGCCTGCACCAGCGCCGCGTAAGCATCGACCGCGCGCTGGAACTGCAGGCGCCCGCGCCAATGGGCCGCGAGCGCGTACTGCGCCTTCACCGCGATCGTGCGCAGGTCCTCGGCGGGGTCCTTCGCGAAACGCGCGACGAGCGCATCGACCGCCGCGGCGAAACGATGTTCGGCCTCGGTCACGGCGACCTCGATCGCGCGGCCCTCCTCGTCCTTGCCGTCCGGGCGCGGATGCGCGGCGGGCGCCTGTGCCTGCAGGATGTCGCAGCGCAGGTCCATGGCGCGCGCGATGGCGCGGCGCAGGGCCGTGTCCTCCGCGCCGCGGGCCTCGGTCCAGCCTTCGAGCGCGCGCAGGGCGCCTTCGACATCGCCACGGGCCTCCAGGATCCGCGCGCGCTCGATGCGGCCGTGCACGCATTGCAGCCGCGTGTAGGCATCGGCGGACTCGGCATGCAGTGCATCGAGTTCCGACAGCGCCGACAGCGCCTCGTCGCCCCAGTCGAGCGCGCGCAGCGCCCAGGCCTCGAGCAGGCGCGTGCGTGCCAGCTGCGGCTGCAGCAACGCGCTGCGGTCGTCGCCGAAACGTTCGAGCAGGCGACGGTAGCCAACCAGCTCGCGCGCCGGGTCGTCGAGCGGCACCAGCTGGTCGAGCATCGCGAGCAGCAGCTCCTTGCGGACCTGCGCATCGGCATGCCCGGCATAGCGCGACCACTGCCATTCGGCCAGTTCGTCGGCACGATCCTCGTCGTCGGGCTCGGCATCGCGGTCGCGCAGCAGCTGCGCCTTGACGCGCAGGATGCGGTTCACGCAGCGCAACACGGTGGCGTCTTCGCTGTCCGCATGCGGGTCCAGCACGGCATCGCAGGCCGCGAGCAGGCGCTCCTCGAGGTCCTCGTCCTGCGCGCCGCGCAGCAGGTCGCGCTGCAAGGCGAGCGCGAGGTCGGTCCGCGCCAGCGCGAGGGTCTGGCGCCGGTCCGGGTCGGCGGCCTCGGCATGGGTGTCGATCAGGGTGCGCAGCAGCGCGCGGGCTTCCTCGTTGCGGCCCAGCGTCTCGAGCAGGCGCGCATGGGCATGCAGCGCATCGGCGGCCTGCGCCTTCAGCGCGGGCTCGTCGGCGGCTTGCAGGTCGTCATGCAGGGCCGCGTATTGCTTCAGCGCCTCGTCGTGGTAGTCGAGCTCCGCCAGCATCCGGGCCTGCGCGGCACGCACGCGGGCCACGAGCACGCGCGTCGCGGGCCAGTCGTCGCCGCCGAAGCGCCGCGCCAGGTCCTCGCAATGCCGCACCATGTCGACGCGCGCGAAGGTCGCGCCACCGGCGGCGCGCAGCCTCGCTTCCTCGAGCCCCGCGGCGACGATCCATTCGCGCAGCGCCGGGGACTGCGCCTGCTCGAAGCGGCGCTGCACCTCCCGCAGCAGGCCCAGCGAGGCCTCGGCGTGGCCGGTCGCGGCCAGCGCGCGGGCCTTCTCGCACTGCGCACGCGCGATCCACGGCCAGGCCGCGACCGGTGCGAACACCGGCGCCAGCACATCGCGCGCACCGGGCTCGAAATGCGCGCACAGCGCATCGGCCACCGCCACCACCTCGGCCGTGCGCCCGAGCGCATCCAGTGCCTCGACCTGCCGGAACCAGGCCGAGGCCAGATGCTCCTGCAGGTCGGGCGAGGCGCTGTCGGCGGGCGTGCTCAGCGGCAGCAGCCGCGCGACGAGCGCTTCGGCCTCCGCGAGGGCCGATGCGGCGGTGGCGAGGTTGGCGAAGCGAGGCGAAGGGTCCGGGCGATCGATGTCGTGCAATCTCGTGTCCTGGCTGGGGCTCTGCGCTTCATTCTCGCCGCCGGCCTGCCTGCCTGCGCTTCACCAGAACGAATCGTCCTCGCGTGCCTTCACCACGCGCAGCCGGTGCTCGGCGATGCGGCGGATCAGGTCCTCGGGCAGCGGCTCGTCGTAGCGGACCTTGAGCAGTTCCTTGGTGGTCTGGTGCCCGGCCAGCTCCTTGCGGAACGCCTCGAGCGCCGCGGCCGAGGGCGCGAAGCCCAGGTGGGCCTTGTGCGCCGAGAAGGCGAACAGGAAGCGCGGCTCGATGAAGAAGGGCGTGCCCCACTTGATGGCCTCCCGGGCCTCGGGTGCCACGCGCCGCAGCAGCGCGCGCAGGCGCCGCAGGTGCGCATGGGCCTCGGGCGGGGCGGCGGCGATGTAATCGTCGATCGTGGTGGGCGCCTTGGTGGCCATCTCGTTCATCTCCTTCGTGCTCATCCACCCTTGCCCTGCACGTCCTTCGGCGAGCGGCCGAACCGCGCCTTGAAGGCGCGGCTGAAATGGCTGAGGTCGGTGAAGCCGAACTCGAGCGCGGCCTGCGACACCTGTCGCACGCGCCCTTCGGCGAGCGCCCGGTAGCTGGCCTCGAGCCGCTGCTGCCAGAGCCAACGGCCGGGCGTGGTGCCCTCGGCGGCGAACAGCCGCATCAGCGTGCGCAGCGACAGATGGCAGTCGCGCGCGATGGTTTCGCCGTCGAGCGTCGGATCGCCGAGCCGGGCACGGAGGTAGCGCTTCACGGCCGCCAGGCGCCCGTCGCGCGCGCCGGCCTCGACCTGCGAGGGCGCGAGCTCCGCCTCGAGCGCCGTCGACCAGATGTCCATCGCGGCCTGCGCGAGCGCCGGCGGCGCATCGTCGTGCAGCGCCATCAACTGCTGCAGCACCGACCCCGCGAGCGCGGCCAGCTTGGCGTCGCGGCCGACCGGCCGTGCCACGAATTCATCGGCCGCGCCGATGCGGCTGGTCAGCAGCGCGCGCGGGATCGCGACCATGACCGCATGCGACCACTCGCCGAACTCGAGGCTGAAGGGACGCGACTGGTCGTGCAGCACCATGTCGCCGGGGCGCATGCTCACGCGCCGCTCGTCCTGGCTGAAGCGCGTGTTGCCGCCGAGCGCGAACCAGAGAAAGAAGTCGTCGCGCGGGTCGCGCCGGATGTCGGTGGCGCCGCGCGTGACGCGGATGGTCGCCGCGCCGGGCAGCTTCGATTCGATCTCGTTGAGCGCGAGCGCGCCGAGCCCGCGCTGCGACACCCTGGCGCGGAACGCCGCGCCGCCCGGCGCATTCGCGCACTGCGTGACCGAGTAGCTGCGGCACGTGACCTGGTGCCACTTCTCGAAGCTGTCGCCGGGTTCGACCAGGGTTTTCATGGAATGGATGGCAGGTGGAGAACAAAGCTTGGCAAGCCGGGGCCAGCGCGGACGGCCGGCGCGACCCAAGATCGCCGCACCCGCCACCATCCGACTCACCCACCGAGGGGCCAATATGCCTTATCAGATCGATCGCATCAATCCGGCGACCACCGCCGTCATCGTCGTCGACATGCAGAACGACTTCGTCGCCGAGGGCGCCCAGCTGCGCTCGGCCCAGGCCGCGGCCATGGTGCCGACCTTGGCGCGCACCCTGGCCACCTGCCGCGAACGCGGCATCCGCGTGATCTACACCGCCCACGTGCACCGGCGCGACGGCTGCGACATGGGCCTGTACGACGACCTCTACGGCCCGATCGCCGACCGCAGCGCGCTGGTCGACGAGACGCCCGGCAGCGAGATCTTCGCGGCGCTCGCACCCGCCGCGGGCGAGCACGTGGTCAAGAAGCACCGCTACAGCGGCTTCTTCGCGACCGACCTCGACCTGATCCTGCGCGAGTGGGGCATCGACACCGTGGCGATCACCGGCACCACGACCGAGAACTGCTGCCATGCGACGGCACGCGACGCGATGTTCCGCAACTACAAGGTGGCCTTCCTGTCGGATGCGACCGGCACCTTCGACTACCCCGACGTGGGCCAGGGCGCGATGCCGGCCGAGGCGGTGCACAAGGCCACGCTGACCATCCTGGCCTTCTCGACCGCGCACGTGATGACGAGCGAGGAGTTCGTCGCGCGGATCGATCGCTGAGCCTTCGCAGCCTTGCGCGCCGGTCAGCGCGGCGGGCTCTGCACGGTCGCCGCGACGATGCGGCGCACCACCGGCAGCAGCACGAGCAACGAGGGAAACGCGGCCAGCCACGAGACGCCCCAGGCGCCCATCCACATTCGAGGCCACTCTTCGCTGAGCCCCACGCTCTTGAGCGTCGCGATGCCGGCCACGATGCACGACATGAAGACCGACAGCAGCAGCGGCATGAGGATGCCCGCGCAGCGCGCCGGCAGTTTCCGGAGGCCGCGGCTCATGCGGCGGCCAGCTCGCGGATGTATTGCGCCAGCGTGCGCGGTGCGCGGCCGAGGATGGCCTCGAGCGTGAGGGCATTGCCGCCGAGCCCGTGCGCCGCATAGTGCGCGTGGACCTTCGACAGCAACTGCAACTGGCGTGCGTCATAGGGCGGGCGCGTCCGCTCGACCCAGCCCTCGAAGTCCATCTCTCGCGCCGCCACCGGCCGGCCGAGCGCCTCGCCGGCCATCGCCGCGATCTCCTGCGGATTGAAGCGGCCGGGCGCGCACAGCTCGAACGAGCCGTAGGCCAGCCGGTCTTCGGTGAGCGCGATGGCCGCGACCTCGGCGACGTCGCGATAGTCCACGCGCGCGATCCGCGTGTGCACCGGGTAGGGTTCCGCGAAGACGCCGTCCCGCGCCATGCCGGGCCAGGCGCCCCGCAGGTTCTGGAAGAAGTTGGCGGGATGCAGCAGGGTGTATTCGAGCTTCGACTCGAACAGCGCGGCCTCCACCGGGACCTTGCTCGCGTGGTTCGCGAGCGTGACGTGCGTCGGCTGGATCACCGACGAGAACACGAACTTGCGCACCCCGGCCTGCTGCGCGGCGGCGACGAGATTGCAACCCATCTGCGTTTCGTCCGCCTGAAAGGCCGGGCCGATGTGAAACACGCCGTCCGCACCCGCGGCCGCGCGCCGCAGGCTCGGCGGATCGCGCAGGTCGGCAACGACGGCTTCGGCGGCGCCGTTGTCGATTGCCTGGCGCCGGCCGGATTCGCTGCGCACCAGCGCGCGCACCGTGGCACCCCGCCGTACCAGCGCGGGCACCACGAGCGCGGCCACGCGGCCGGTGGCGCCGACCACCAGCACCGTGGGTCTATGTTGTTCCATGGATGATTCCTCGATCGATGAGCGGCACCAGGCCGCGGAGTCCCGAAGATAGGGACGGCCGCCGCAGGCGTGAATCCACGGCGGCCGCCAAAGACCTTCATCCAGAACGGAAGAATCCATGGACCAGATTCAGGACATCCGCGCCTTCGTCGCCATCGTCGAGCTGGGCAGCCAGAGCGCCGCGGCCCGCCAGCTGGGGCGCTCGGTGCAGTCCATCAGCCGTTCGCTGGGCGTGCTCGAGCGCAGCATCGGCGTGCAGTTGATCCGGCGGACCACGCGGCAGTCGTCCCCCACCGAGGTGGGACGGGCCTACCACCGGCGCGTGCAGGCCGCGCTGGCGGAGTTTGACGCGGCCGCGGCGGAGGCAAGCAGCCAGTCGAGCGCGCCGCGCGGCCTGCTGCGCGTGGCCGCGCCCGTGCAGTTCGCGCCGGCCTTCGTCGTGCCGCTGATCGGCGCGTTCATGCAGCGCTACGCAGGCATCGAGGTGGACCTCACCGCCTCCGACCGTTTCGTCGACCTGATCGAAGGCGACATCGACCTCGCGATCCGCATCGGCGAACTGCCCGATTCCGAACTGGCGGCGCGGCGGCTCGGCGACCTGCGGCTCGTGGTGTTCGGCGCGACCGACTACTTCGCGCGGCACGGGCGTCCGCAACGCCCCGAGGACCTGGTCGATCACCAATGCCTGGTGCGCACCACGCACGGCAACGACGCCAACTGGCCGTTCACCATCGATGGCCGGCCGCGACGGGTGAAGGTCTCGGGACGCTTCCGGGCGGACAACACCGCTTCGCTCTATGCCGCGGTGGCGAACGGCCTGGGACTGTGCTTCACGCCGCTGTGGCAGATCCGCCATCTGCTCGAGAGCGGCCGCATCGAGCTGGTGCTGACCGAATTCGAGTCGCCGCGGGTGCCGGTGCATGCGGTGTGGCCCGCGGCCCGGGGCAGCTTCGCGCGCGCGAAGCTGTTCGCGGACTTCGCGGCGCAGAACCTGCCTTCGCTCGAGCCCGGGTTCAAGGCTTGAGCACGACGAGCAGCGCGATGCCGCCGAGCGCCGCGACGCACAGTCCGGGGCTGATCCGGATCCAAGCGCGTTCGCGGATGTTCATGCCCTCGAGCTGCCTTCTGAGACAGGCCGACAGCACGCCGTGCAGCCCCGACAGCGCGAACACCAGCACCAGCTTCGCGTGGAGCCAGCCCGCGCCGAACCAGCCGCCCAGGCTCGCGAGCGCGATGCCCAGGCCCCACACCGCCACCATCGCCGGCACGGTGACGCGGCGGTCCCAGCGCAGGAAGGCCTGCCCC
The DNA here is from genome assembly GCF_059418345.1 of Variovorax sp. GW821-FHT09B01. NCBI lineage: Bacteria > Pseudomonadati > Pseudomonadota > Betaproteobacteria > Burkholderiales > Comamonadaceae > Variovorax > Variovorax sp. GW821-FHT09B01. The sequence continues at coordinate 1,223,628 of NZ_JBWKPQ010000001.1, forward strand.
ATGCGCTTCTCGTGCGGCAGCAGCACGCCGCCCGAACGGCCGAGCGAAGCGGCCGCCACGCCGAGCAGCAGCAGGCCACCGGTCCAGGCGAGCACCGCGGCCAGGTGCAACGCCTTGAGCCACAGGTAGGTCATGAGGAGGCCGGCTCGCTATCGAGCGTCTTCCAGCTGTAGAAGCCACCGCCCGGCAGGCAGGCGAAGAGCACGAGCTTGAAGCCCATGCGCGCGGAGACGTCCTCGAGCGTCGCCGCGTTCGCCACCTTCCAGCAGAAGCCCAGGAAGACGAGGCCATGCAGCGGCCCCATGAGGCTCACGGCCCAGGGCAGGCCGGCGAGGTGTTTCATCGGCACCGCGACCAGCAGCAGGATCAGCAGCGTAGCGGCTTCGAGCAGGCAGAACAGCCGGAGACGGGAAAGGCGCAGAGCTCGGGACGGCAAGAGCAACTCCATGATGGGAACCTCCGTAGTTTCCCCATGCAATGCCTGAAGCGAAAGTGGCCGGATTGACAAGCTCCGACTGTTTCTCGCCAACCATGGAAGAATCCGCTTCCATGACACACCGTGACCCGAACGCCCCGCCGCACCGGCTCGCGGTGCTCGCCCTGCCCGGCCTCATCGCCTTCGATCTCGCATGCGCCTGCGAGGTCTTCGGTCATGCGGAACTCGCGCCCGGCCAGCCCTGCTACCGCGTTGCGGTCTGCGGCGAACAGAAGTCCTTCGACAACGGCAGCTTCACGCTCACGGTCCGGCACGGGCTCTCGGTCCTCGATGAGGCGCAGACCATCGTCGTGCCCGGCATCGCCCGTCCCGACGCACCGATCGGCCGCGCCGTGCTGCAGGCGCTGCGCGCGGCCTCGGCGCGCGGTGCGCGCATCGCCTCCATCTGCTCGGGCGCCTTCGTGCTGGCGCAGGCCGGGCTGCTCGATGGCCTGAGCGCCACCACGCACTGGGTCGCGGCGCCGCTGCTGGCCGAGCTCCATCCACGGGTCGAGGTCGATGCCAAGGTGCTCTACATCGACCACGGCAACATCCTGACCTCCGCGGGCGCGGCGGCGGGGCTGGACCTGTGCCTGCACATGGTGCGCAAGGACTTCGGCGCGGCCGTCGCGGCGCGGGTGGCGCGGCTGTCGGTGGTGCCGCTGCACCGCGAGGGCGGCCAGGCCCAGTTCATCCAGCCGCTCGACCTGCCCGCCGACCGCGACCTGCAGCCGCTGCTCGCATGGGTGGAGCGCAACCTGCACCGGCCGCTGTCGCTCGACGACCTCGCGCGCCAGGCCTGCAGCAGCCAGCGCACGCTGAACCGGCGCTTCCAGCACCAGTTCGGCGTCTCGCCCGCGCAATGGCTGATCCGCGCGCGCGTGCGCCGCGCGCAGGAGCTGCTGGAACGCACGCGCCTGGGCATCGAGCAGATCGTCGTCAAGGTCGGGCTGGGGTCGGCGGCGAACTTCCGGGCGCAGTTCCAGCGCGTGGCGGGCGTGAGTCCGAGCGTGTACCGGCAGAGCTTCGGCGCGAGGCCGAGGGCCTGAATTTCGCGGCGCCGATGGCGCATCGGCGCGCGACTACGAATCCTAGTAGTCACGCCCTCGGCCAGCCAAAACGGCAGTAGAGTGCCGCCGAGAACGGAAACGTTTGCACCGCGGGTTCGACGCCGTGTGGCCGACGAAAGCCATTCTTCATACCTTCGACTGATATTCGTCGCCGAAAGTAGTGAAATGGATGTGTCGCCATTGCAATTTGGTTGCAGCTTCTTACGGTCTAGCGGCACGAGCTTCCCTACAGTGCTCGGTTTGCTCGTGGGAGGCGGTCCGCTCCGGTCGTCGCCTTTCCAAGTTTCGCTTCAGGGAGTTTCATGCCCACGCCCGCCTCCAGCCGGGGCCGCAAGATCACCGCGACCTCCGATGCCATGCCCATGCTCGATGGGGTGGCCGCCCTCGAACCCGTCCTGATCGAGGGCGAGGAAGCATTGAGCCGCCCCTATCGCTACACCCTCACGCTGACCACGCCGGCGTCGGGCGCCGTCGATGCGCACTCGGCCGCGAACATCAAGCTCAAGCCGCTGATCGGCGAGGAGTTCGGCGTGCACATCCTGCTCGACGGCCGGCCCGGCGGCGCGCAGCAGCAGCGCCATCTCTCGGGGCTGGTGACGCGGGCGCGCTTCCTGCGCCTGGAGCAGCGGCGCGCGCTCTACGAGGTGGTCATCGAGTCGTGGCTGAGCCTGGCCCAGCGCTCGCAGGACTTCCGGATCTTCCAGAACAGGAACGTGCTCGACATCGTCGACGAGGTGCTCGGGGCCTACGGCTTCGCGCTCTCGATCCGCGCCACGGGCAGCTATCCGCCGCGCGAGTTCGTGGTGCAGTACGGCGAGACCGACTACGACTTCGCGAGCCGCCTGCTGCACGAGTGGGGCCTCTACTACTACTTCGAGCACGCGGCCAACAGCCACACGCTGGTGATCGTCGACGACATGCAGGCGCACGGCCCCTTCCCCGCCGGCGGCTACGAGCGCATTCCGTTCAGCGCCGCCGAGGCCTCGTCCAACGAGGAGCACTGCCATCACTTCCAGCTGGCCGAGGCGCTGCAAAGCGGCCAGTGGGCGACCGGCGACTTCGACTTCACGCGCCCCAAGGCTGACCTGCTGCGCACCAAGGCAATGCCGCGCCGCACCCGGCATGCGACGCGCGAGGTGTTCGCCTGGCCGGGCAACTACGCGGCCGAGGCCGACGGCGAGCAGATCGCGCGCGCGCGGATGGAAGAGGCTGGCGCGCCCGGCCAGGTCGCCAGCGGCGCGGGCAACCTGCGCGGCCTGGCGGCCGGCTACCGCTTCACGCTGACCGACCATCCGCAGGACAGCGCGAATGCCGACTACCTCGTGACCGCCGCGCGCCTGTCGCTGCAGGAAGCGGGCGACGCGACGGGGCTGGAGGAGTTCCGCTGCCGGGTCGAGTTCGAGGTGCTGCCGGCGAACAACATCTTCCGCCCCACGCCCGACGCGACCAAACCACGCACCACGGGCCCGCAGACGGCGGTGGTCACCGGCCCCGCGGGCCGCGAGATCTGGACCGACCAGTACGGGCGCGTGAAGCTCAGCTTCCACTGGAACCGCTACTGCAGCAAGGACGAGAGCAGCTCGTGCTGGGTGCGCGTGTCCTCGCCCTGGGCCGGCAGCAACTTCGGCGGCATGCAGATCCCGCGCGTGGGCCAGGAGGTGGTGGTCGACTTCGAGTACGGCGACCCCGACCGCCCGCTGATCACGGGCCGGGTCTACAACGCGGACAACATGCCGCCGTGGGACCTGCCCGCCAACGCGACTCAGAGCGGCCTGCTCTCGCGCAGCTCCGAGGGTGGCAATGCCGCGAACGCGAACGCGCTGCGCTTCGAGGACAAGCTCGGCGAGGAGCAGCTGTGGCTGCATGCGGAGCGCGACCAGCTGCTCGAGGTCGAGAACGACGAGGTCCACACCGTGGGCCGCGACCGCAACAAGACCGTCGAGCGCGACGAGACCCACCACATCAAGAACGACCGCACCAAGACCGTCGACCGCAACGAGACGATCACGATCCACGGCCAGCGCGCCGAGACCGTGGACGGCGACGAGGCGGTCAACGTCAAGTCGAACCGCAGCCATGCCGTCACCGGCACCGAGACCCTGACGGTCACGGGCGACCAGACGCACATCGCCAAGGCCCACCGCACCGCCAGCGTCACGGGCAACCAGACCACCTCGGTCACGGGAACGGATTCGCTGACGGTCATGAAGGCCCGCACCGTCACGGCGCAGGACAACGACCTGTGGAACGTCACGCTGGGCCAGACCACCACCATCGGACAGGCCTACCAGGTCTCGGCCCGATCGCATGCCGCGACCTACAACGACGCGATGACGCTCAACGTGCCGGCCGGCCCGGCCTCGGCCACCGCGCAGGGTGACGTCTCGCTGACCAGCTCGGCCGCCAACCTGTATGGAACGGCCGCCCTCAACATGGGGCTGCTGGCGCAGGGCGGCGATTTCTCGGCCGTGGCCTCGGGCAGTGTGGGCGTGAGCGCGGAGAGCGGCACGCTCGACACCTTCGCCTCGGGCGCCATGAGGCATGCGAGCCCGACCAGCGTGGTGCTCGATGTCGACGGCACGGCGGTGGAGGTCACGCCGGGGCGCATCGTGCTGCGCGCGGGCAGCGCCACGCTGATGCTCGATGCCTCGGGCGTCACGGTGAACGGCACCAAGATCTTCCTGAACTGCTGAGGGCCGCATCGATGTCCTCCGCGGCACCGGTGCGCAACCCGGTCGAAAAACGCATGGCCCGGCTCCACGACCTGTGGTGGGAGCGCACCGACGATGCATCGCTGCGCGCGGTCGTGCTGCGGCTGCCGCCCGACTCGCAGCGCATGCTCGATGCCTTCTTCACCTTGCAGATGGTGGACAGCGACTACGCCACGCCCGACCTCTTCCTGCGGCTGGACGCGGCCTTCGAGACCGGCTACCGCTACAGCCGCGAGCTGCGGCAGGCCCTGATCGAGACCTACCTTCACAACCGGCCGCAGCTCGCGAAGCAGGGCGTGACCGATCCCTGGGAAGAGGAACACGCACCCGGCCGCGACAGCGCCGCCGGCTTCGTCGACACCGGCCTGTCGCTGGCGCGCCACCTGCGCCGCCAGCGGCTGTCGGTCGTGCTGCAACCGGGTGGCGTGAGCGACGCGGCCTGCTTCGAGCGCTGGCTCGACGCGGCGCTGCAGGCGCCCGTGCCGCCACGGGATGCCGGGCTGCTGCGTCTGGTGCTGGTCGACGACAGCGACACGCGCGCCTGGCAGCCGCTGGTGGAGCGGCATGCGGGGGTCGTGCGCGTGGTCGATGCGCCGCTCGACATCCTGGAGGCCGCGCGCGAGATCGCGGCCCAGGCGGGCGGCGGGAGTGGCGGGGCCGCGCTGTTTCGGCAGCTCTATGCCGACATGCTGGTGCTGCTGCGTCGCGGCGACGCGGCCGCCGTGGAAGCGACGGCCGAGCGCGCCGCGCGACTGGCCACGCGCAACGGCTGGTTCGACCAGCGCGCCGTGCTCGACGTGATGGTGGGCGGCGCCTGGCTGCAGGCGCGCGACGTCGCGCGCGCGGTCGCGCGCTACCGCCAGGCCCGTGCCGCGGCGGCACAGGCCACGCAGGCCGGCAACCCGATGGGCCCGATGCTGCTGATGCAGGGCTGGATGGCCGAAGGCGGCGCATGGGCCGCGGCCGGCGACATGAAACAGTCGGCCCATGCCTTCGAGCAGGCCGCCGAAGCGGCCCGCCGCGTGCCCAACAGCCTGTTCGCAGTCGAGGGCCAGCGCGCCGCGGCCCAGGCCTGGCTCGGTGCCGGCGAGCGCGACCGGGCCTGGGCCTCGGCGCTGGCCGGCGTGCGCGAGGCGCGCGCCATGGCCGACGCCGACCGGCCGAACAGCACGGTGCCGCAACTGCTGCAGGACATGCTCGCGATGCAGGACCCCCGACGCTGCGAGCGCATCGCGCAATGCGCCACGGCCTACGAGCGCGAGGCGCGCGCGGCCCTGGTCGAGGCGGATCTCGCGGGCCACCGGCTCGGCACCCATCCACCGCCGAGCGCCATCGCGGCGATCGAGACGCAGCTGACGCAGCGCTACGAGCAACTGTTCCAGGGTCAGTTGCGCGAGCGCGAGCAGCTGGTGCAAGGCGGCGAGGAGGTGTTCCGCACCGTCGTGGCCATGGGGCGCCAGTGGCTCGACCCGGCCTGGAGCGGGCTGCCGCACGTGAAGCATCCGCTGGACCTCGCGCCCGGCGAATGGCGCGAGCCGCCCGCGTTCGCGCGCCTGCCCGATCCGCAACCCTTCGTCGAAGCTGCCTGAAGGGCGCCGACTCCTCACGCCACAAGGAAAGCACGTGTTCTTCGCGGCCAAGCATTTCGACCCGCAGCTGGGCATCGATGCCCACACCTACCTGGCACCGCCCGGCGTGTGGCCCACGGTGCACATCGGCATCGTGATGGACCCGTTCGACTACCTGCCGACCATCGAGGTGTCGCCCGACAACCCGATCGTCAAGGGACTGGGCGCGCTCGGCACCGCGACCGAAGCCGCCAAGAACGCCATCGGCGAAGGCACGGCGTCGCCGCGGATACCGGCGCCGCCCGGCGCGCCGCCGGCCGAGGGCGCGATGCCCGAGAGCATCCCGCTGCCGCTCGGCGCCACCGTCGAGGTGGCCGGCGTGCGGCGCGCCAATGCCGGCACCGGCGGCGTCGACTTCCACATCCTGGTCGGCGCGCCGATGCCGATCATCAAGGGGCCGGGCGGCCCGCAGTTCGACGACGAGCTGTTCATGGGCAGCCGCACCGTGCTGGCCGATGGCGATCCGTTCTCGCGCATCACCATGCCGGTGCTCAGCTGCAACATCGTCGGCCTGGTGCCGCCGTTTCGCCCGCGCAAGCTGGCCAAGCCGGTGCGCCTGAGCCTGATGCTGCCGACCACCTTCAACGTGGCGATCCCGCCGCAGGTGTTCGTCGGCGGCCCGCCCACCATCTCCTGGGGCGCGATGATCCAGCGCGGCCTGTTCAAGGCGCTGGGCCGCGCCTACACGCGCATCGCGCGGCGCGCGCTCAAGGACATGCCGCCCGGCTTCCTCAAGTGCCAGGTGCTGCGCGCCGAACCGGTCGACATCCGCGACGGCAGCGTCTCGGTGGCGCACGAGGACTTCCACGTTCCCGGGCGCCTGCCGCTCACGTGGAGCCGCGTCTACGCATCGCGCGACCACGACTTCGCCGGCCACTGCGGCCTGGGCTGGCAGACGCCGGCCGACGTGCGCCTGGTGGCCGAGGACGACGGCATCGTGAGCCTGCGCGGGCCGGAGGAGTTCGCGCTGTTCACCGAACTGCCGCGCACCGAGGCACAGCAGGTGCTCGACGTGGTGGACGGCGCCCGGCTCACGCGCCAGGGCGACGCGCTGGTGGTGCGCCTCAAGAGCGGCCTGCGCTATCGCTTCGAGGAAGCGCTCTCGCCCGAGGGAGCGCTGCGCGCACCGTCCCCCTTCGTGACGCACATGGAGGATGCCTGCGGCAACCGCTGGGACTTCGTGCGGCAGCGCGGCGAGCTGGCGCGCATCGTCGAGAGCGGCGTGAACGGACTGCCCGGGCGCAGCATCGAGGTGCAATGCCGGCAGGGACGCATCGAGGCCATGGCACTGCGCGATCCCGCCACGCAGCAGGACCATCCGCTGGTGCGTTACCGCCAGGCCGACGGCGACCTGCTCGCGGCCATCGATGCGCTGGGCGCCGCGTACGAGTTCGCCTACCTGCAGCATCGCATGGCGCGCCACACCGACCGCACGGGCCTGTCGTTCCACTACGCCTACGACGACCGCTGGCGCGTGGTGCACGCCTGGGGCGATGGCGGGCTGCACGACTACCGCTTCGCCTACGACGAGGCGCTGGGCCGGACCGAGATCAGCAACTCGCTGGGACACCTGACGGTGGTGCGCTTCGACGAGTCCGGCCTGCCGCTGGCGGAGATCGATCCGCACGACGGCGTGACCACCTTCGCCTACGACGATGCCGGCCGCACCGTGGCCGTGACGGCACCGGGCGGGCTGCGCACCGGCTTCGTCTACGACGCGCGGGGCAACCTGCTGGCCGTGCAGCGCCCCGACGGCAGCAGCGTCGGCTGCGACTACGACACGGAAGACCGGCTGTGCGCGATCGTCGATCCGCTGGGCCATCGCTGGCAGCTCGAGAGCGACGCGCGCGGCCTGCCGACGCGCCAGACCGATCCGCTGGGCGCGGCCGCCCGCTTCGAGCACGACGCGCACGGACAGCTCGTGCGCCACGTCAACGCACGCGGCGCGGCCACGCAGTTGCACTACGACCGGCACGGGCAGCTCGAAGCGCTGGTCGATCCGCTCGGGCGCGTCGACCGCTTCACGCACGACGCGCTGGGGCGCCTGCTCGGCCGCACCAACGCCCTGGGCGAGACGACGCGCTACCACTGCGACCGGAAGGGCCGGCTGGTGCGCATCGACCATCCCGATGGCGCGCAGATCCTCTGCGGCTACGACGCCGAGGACCGGCTGGTGCGGCACGTGGACGCAGCGCGCGCCGAGACGCGGCTGGCCTACGTGGGCCTCGGCGAGATCGGCCGGCGTATCCAGCCCGACGGCCAGGTCCTGCAGTACCACTACGACACCGAGGAGCAGCTCGTCGGCGTGACGAACCAGCGCGGCGAGCGCCTCGTGCTGCGGCGCGATGCCCTGGGCCGCATCGTCGAGGAGACCGATTTCTGGGGCCAGTCGCGGCACTACGCCTACGACGAGGCCGGCCACCTGACGCAGATGACGGACCCGCTGGGCCAGCGCATCGCCTTTGCCTGCGACAAGCTCGGCCGCATCACGCGCAAGACGGCGGCTGATCCGCTGCGGCCCGGGCACCAGCAAGATGAGCTGCTGGTCTACGACCGGCGCGGACAGCTGGTGGAGATGCGCAACGGCGCGGCCCACGTGAAGCGCCGCTTCGACGCGGCCGGCCGTGTGCTCGAGGAATGGCAGAACGGGTTTCGCGTCGCCTCGCAGTACGACGCGGTGGGCAACCGCACGCTGCGCGAGAGCTCGGCCGGCCATCGCGTGCGGATGGAATTCGACGCCTGCGACCAGCTCGCGAGCCTGGGCATCGACGACGAGGCGCCGATCGGCATCGAGCGCGATGCCCTCGGCCGGATCGTGCGGGAACAGCTGAGCGCGAGCGTCGTGCGCCACGCCCGCTACGACGCGAACCACCAGCTCACGGCCCAGGCCGTGCTGCGGGACGCCTCGCCGCTGTTCAGCACCCGCTACGACTACGACCGCAAGGGCCAGCTGGTGCACCGGCACGACAGCCTCCATGGCAGCGACCAGTACGGCTACGACCTGATGGGACGCGTCCTGCAGCACATCGATCCCGAAGGCAAGGTCACGCGGCTGCTGCACGATCCGGCGGGCGACCGCCTTCGCACCACCATCGAGCAGACACGGATGCAGAAGGTGGCCGGCGGCGACGACGACGCACCGGTGCACTGGATGCGCGAAGGCAGCTGCGACGGCGTGCACTACGTGTTCGACCGCGCGGGCGATCTGGTGCGCAGAGGACCCGCGGCACACGGCGCGACCGACACGGGCGACGAGCTCGAGCTGGCCTGGGACGCCCACCACCGCTTGATCGAGAGCCGGCGCGGCACGGTGCGCACGCGCTACGGCTACGACGCCGTGGGCCGGCGCGTCTTCAAGCGCGGCGCCACCCATACCACCTGGTTCTTCTGGGACGGCGATGCGCTGCTGGGCGAGGTGCGCCAGGCCCACGACGAACAGGTCGCGCCCGCGTCGCTCAACCCCGCCGCGCTCGCGCAGCGGCGCGCGATACGCGGCCGCCAGCAGCCGGTGGTGGCCTGGGAACGCGCGCGCGAGTACGTGTACTACCCGCAGACCTGCATTCCGCTGGCGCTGGTCGACCCGCTGCCGGATGCGTCGTCGCCGGGCACGAAACGGGTCGCCCACTTCCATGTCGAGCCGAACGGGATGCCCTCGCGGCTGACCGACGCCGCCGGCGAGATCCTCTGGTCCGCGACCTCCACCGCCTGGGGCAGCGCGCTCGCCTCGCGCGCCGCCGCGATCGACAACCCCCTGCGCCTGCAGGGGCAGTACTTCGACGAGGAATCGGGCCTGCACTACAACCGGAACCGCTACTTCGATCCGCACATCGGCGCCTTCGTGAGCCAGGACCCGATCGGCCTCGACGGTGGCGAGAACCCCTACGGCTTCGCGCCGAATGCGCTGGGCTGGATCGATCCCCTGGGGCTGCGCTGCAAGACGAAGCGGCAGCGCACGCGGCTGCGCCGCATCCTGGGCCTGTCGAACAAGCCCGGCAACACGCAGATCACCGCGCGCCTGACGCAGGCCGAGGCGCGGGAACTGGCCGAGGAGTTCGTCGGCCCCGGCTTCACGCAGGAACTCACGGACAAGGGCGGGTGGATGCTGAGGTCCGAGGATGGGCTGCGCACGGTGCGCGGGCCCAGCAAGAAGCCGACCGACGCGGGGCGCAACGTCCACCCGGTGTCCGGCCAACCCTTCTCCATGACCGGCACGCAGATGAACTTCCAGCAGCGTGCCGTGCCCAAGGGCCCTTACGATTCCAACGTTCACGTGGATGTGGAGCCCTGAAATGACAATCCGTCTCGAAATCGTCGACCTGCGTTCCCTCGATGTCGACAGGCTGAGCGCATGGCGTCCGGAGGCCCCCGAGGATGTCTACCTCACCCTCGAGCTCGAGATCGGCGAGGCGGGCGTGTCCGGCGCGCATGTGTTCCAGCTGCTCGCGGCAACGCCCGAGGGCGTGAGAGCCCACCACGACGGCCGGGCGCTGCAGGCCTACACCTCGATGCGCCGGCGCGCAAAGGGCTTCGACATCGATGCGCTGCTGATCGTCGATCCCTACGACTGGGACACCCTGCGCGAGGCGCTGCGCCAGCGCGTGGCGGCCTGCGAACGGTCCACCTGGGCCGAGTCGCTCGACTTTCTGCGCACCAAGTTCTTCTGGGAGTACGAGGGCGTCGAGCGACGATAGCGCTGCGCCCTAATCGATCGCGATCTTCGCGCGCGCGACCACGTCCTTCCAGCGCTCCAGCCCCTGCCGGATCGCGTGCGTGACCGCCTCGGGCTCGCTCGATTTCACCGCATAGCCCAGGCGCGCCAGCCGCGCGGCCAGGTCGGCGTCGAGGGCCTTGCGCGTGGCGGCGCGGATCGTCGCGAGCACGGAGGCCGGCACGCCGGCCGGCGCCAGCAGGCAGTACCAGACCTCGTAGTCGACCGAGGGCCCGCCGATCTCCTTGAGCGTGGGCACCTCGGGCAGCTGCGTGCTGCGCTGCGCGCCGAACACCGCGATGCCGCGCAGCCGCCCGGCCGCGATCTGGCTCGCGACCGAGGGCGAGGTGGCATAGACCATGTCGATCTGCCCGCCCATCGCATCGTTGACCGCCGGCGCCGTGCCCTTGTAGGGCACGTGCAGCGATTGCAGCGGCGAGATGGTCGAGAGGTACTCGCCCACCAGGTGCGGCGAGGTGCCCGCGCCCGGCGTGCCGTAGCTCAGCGAGCGCTTCTTCGACAGCGCGACCAGCTCCTCGAAATTCTTCGCGGGGAAGTCGGGCCGCACCGCCATCACCACCTGCGTGCTGCCGACCATGCTCACGGGCGCGAAGTCCTTGAGCGGATCGAAGCGCGTGTTGCGGTTCACGCTCGGGTTGGTCGCGAGGTAGTCGTTGGCGAACAGCAGCGTGTGGCCGTCGGCCGGCGCGCGCGCGACGAAGTCGGTGCCCATGTTGCCGCCGCTGCCCGCGCGGTTGTCCACGACGACCGCACGTCCGAGCAACTGGCCGAGCCGCTCCGCGAACGGCCGCGCGATGGTGTCGAAGCCGCCACCCGGCGGAAACGGGACCACCATCGAGATCGGGCGCGAGGGAAATTCCTCCACGGCCCAGGCGCGCGACAGTGGCGAGGCCGCCAGGGCCGCGCCGAGTCCCAGCACGATGCGACGGCGCCGGCCGCCGGACTGAAGGTCGCGCATGGTCACAGCCTCGGCAGCTCGATCTGCAGCAGCTCGCTCGCGGCATCGGCCGTCATCGCGCTGGCCGCCTCCCCGCTGTAGAGCGAAGACCGTGCTTCCCAATCGCGCTTGCCATCATCCGCGTGGCCCTTCCCGGCCAGCACGAACACGATGGTGTTCGGCGGCACCTCGATGCCCTGGCCCGCCTCGAGCGCGATCAGCGACAGCACGGTCCGCGCCTCGGAGAAGCTGCCCAGGTGCTTGCGCGACACGCCGGGCCGCTGCGCATCGCTCAGCCATTGCGCGGCAGACGGGCGAATGAAGATCGGCTTGTCGTAGCGGCTCTCGGGGTAGCGCAGCTCGCGGCCGTTGATGTGCTCCCAGACGGCTTCGTAGGCATCCTGGTTGCGCGTGCCGCCCTCGGGCTTGTCGACCTTGTAGACGCCGGCCTCGAAGCGCCCGTTCTTCTTGAGCTCGACGATGCCGCGCTGGAACGCCGCCTCCGACAGGTAGCCGCTGCGGCTCGCGCCACCGAACTGCAGCACCAGCGTGAGCGATTCGCCCGAGATGCTCTGCGGGCCGTAGAACACGCCCTCGGGAAAGTAGCCGATCATGCCCGGCTTCATGACGCCGTCGCGCGCGAAGTCGGCGTCGCCCTCGAGCTGCACGCGCACCTGGTCGAAGTTGTGGCGATGGCGCGGCGAGTCGAAGTCGTTGAAGGTGTTCGAGAGCTGGAGGAAGAAGTTGCCCGCGCTGCCGTCGCGGCCGGACAGCAGCGGGTGGTAGCGGAACTTGCCGCCGCGGGCATGGGTGCGCTCGATCATCGTGAGATCGCGCAGGTTCAGAATCTGCTGCATGGAAGGATGCGTCTCCTGGTTGGAATGGCCCGCATGCTGACGCAGTCCCCGCCACAAGCCCAGCGACATTAATTCACGGCAGCGTTGCCATTGCGGCAACGCTGCCCCGCGCACCATGAAACCTCGACGCCCCCTGCTCGATCACCTGAACCTCGCCACCCTGAAGCTCGTCGCGGCGATCGAGCACGAAGGCAGCCTGTCACGCGCGGCCGCCACCCTGCACATCGTGCCCTCGGCCGCGAGCCGCCGCATCACGCAGCTCGAGAACGCGATGGGCGTCGAACTGCTGCATCGCACGGCGCGCGGCGCCGGCCTGACCGCGGCGGGCCTGTCGATCGCACGCTATGCGCGCGCGATGATGGAGGACGTCGACACCCTCGATGCCGAGCTGCAGAACCTGCAGGCCGGCGTGTCGGGTCGCATCCAGCTGGTCGCCTCGATCTCGGCCATCGTGCAGCACCTGCCGCAGGACCTCGCGCTGTTCCTGCAGCAGCACCCGGGCATCAAGATCGAGCTGGCCGAACACACGAGCGCGGAGATCGTCGAGCTGCTGCTGCAACGCAAGGCCGACGTCGGCGTGTTCGTGGCGGAGGGCGACATCCCCGGCCTCAAGCTGCAGCCCTACCGCACCGAGCGGCTGGTCGTGATCCTGCCCGTGCACCACCGGCTCGCGAAGCGCAAGCGCCTGCGCTTCGAGCAACTGCTGAAGGAGGAGTGGGTGGAACTGCCACCGGGCACCGCGCTCGCGAGCCGCGTGGGCAGGGAGGCGCTCGCGCACGGCGTGCGGCTGCGCACGCGCATCCAGGTCAAGGGCATGGATTCGGCCAGCCGCATGGTGCAGTGCGGCCTCGGCATCGGGCTGCTGCCCCAGGCCAGCCTGGAGCAGCAGGCGAAGTTTCCGAACCTGGCTTTCGTGCCGCTCGATGAGCCCTGGGCGCACCGGGTCAGCTACCTGGCCGTTCCCGCGCTGGCCGAGCCCTCACCGGCGAGCCGGATGCTGTTGCAGGCGTTGATGGGACTCTGAACGGCCCGGCGCCGCGTCGCCATGGCGCGGGCCATCACGGCGTGCAGGTGAAGCTCGCGGCCGAATTGATGTCGCCGCTGCCGTTGTAGCGCGGATACCTCGGGGACTCGCAAACCGGCATCGTCCGGGCCGTGGCGCCGACCCGGAAGTTGTAGGTCAGCTGCTCGGGCGCCTTGCCGCCCTCCACCCAGTCGATGATGGCGGCGAGCCAGTCGACCTCGTTCAGGTTGCCGCCCGCGCCGTGGCTCGAGGCGGGCACGATGAACAGGCGCGCGTTGCTGCGCGGGTCGGCCAGGCCGAGCGCCCTGGCCGTGCTGGACATGGTCGCGAAGTTGCGCATGTGATCGTTGGCCGACAGCAGCGGATCCCCCGCGTCGTGCCAGGACAGCAGCTTGCGGCCCGACGCCACGTAGGCCGCGATGGCGTTCCGGTCGTGGTCGGCGCCCGCGCGCTGGAGGCCGCTGCTGAAGACGTAGTAGTCGCGGTTGAGGTCGAAGCTCGCGAGGTTGGGTGCCGGCGCCGTGCCCGGCGGAGGCGCGCCGAACCACAGCGGGTCGTTCGTGGCCAGGAACGCGAAGCCGCCGCCCAGGCCGCCATAGCTCGTGACGCCCAGCGCCGGCACGCCGGGAATGGCGGACACCGGTGCGAAGTTGGTCCAGTTGTACTTGCTGTAGGCCGTGGCACCGCCGGCCAGCGTCAGGTTGCCGAGCAGGCCCGCGAGCGTGGGCACCTGCGCGGCCGACAGGCACAGCGCGGGATCGGCATTCGCGCCCGGCTGGCCGCATTGCAGCGACGCCGCGGGCAGGGCGCATGCGCCGGGGTTGGCGAGGTAGCCGTCGGCCGCGCCGTCGCCGGCGTCGCAGGCCGTCACGGCGGCCGCGTAGGCCGCGGCGTACTGGGCCGGGCTGATCTCGGCCGGCGTGGCCGCCTTCGCGGCCGTGTTCATCAGGCCGGTGACCGCGCCGCCCATGTCCATGGTCTCGCAGCCGGCGACGATGCCATCGAACTCGTCGGGCCAGCGCTGCGCGGCGATGTAGGCGTTGCGGCCCCCGTTGGAGCAGCCGTTGAAATAGCTGTGGCTCGGCGTCTTGCCGAAGAAGGCTTTCGCGACCGCCTTGCCGAAGCGCAGCGTGGTGCCGCCCGCGGCGTAGGCATAGTCGGCTGCCGACTGGCGCGCGTCGTCGGTCCCGCCGATCCACACGCCCGGCGCGGCCTGCGCGGGAACATTGGCCCGGTTGCCCCCGTTGGAGGCCGCGTACACCGCGCCCTTGAGAGCGAGCACGGGGCTGACCGCGGTCACCGCGCCGCCCGGATCGGTCGTCACCACCGAGGCGATGCGGCCGTCGAAGCCACCGCCGCCCTGCTGCCAGTAGCGTCCGGTCCAGTTGTCGGGCACGTCGATCTCGATGTCCAGGAAGGGTGCACGCGTGCCCAGCACCTGGCAGAAGCCCGCGGGGTAGAGCGGCGCCTTGGCCTCGAAGCGCACCGTGCCCGTGACCGTCACGCCTTCGATGACCTGGCCCTTGAGCGCGTTGCAGCTGCTCTTGAGCTGTTCGACGCTGGGGCCCGCCGGTGGCGGCGCGGGCGGCGCCGGCGCGGGTGCGGGCGCCGGAATCGGAAGGAAGCCGCCGCCTCCGCCGCCACCCCCTCCACAGCCTTGCAAAGCCAGGCCAGCGGCCAGCAGAGGGCCCGTCGACAGCAGGGCACGGGGCAGACACTTTTCGTCGCGCATGGTTTTCTCCAGTGTTTGAGGGGTGCGCCGGACAACCGACGGCGCTCGTTCGACGAGCTCGTCATCGAACGAACGATCGGTTTTTCTATCGACCGACCGGACGGTCGGTTCAGGAGCAGCACGAGACTAACGCAGCCGCGCGAGCGCAGGCAAGCGGCAAGGCGTCGGGACTAACCCCTAAGTTCGCCCGCCGCGGCTTCGCGGCTTTCTCACGCCGTCGGCGCGTCCCGCACGGCGGGACCGTTGTCGTTGTCCATGTCGACCACCGCCTTCCAGCGTCCGTCGATGCGCTTCCAGACCACGACGTACTTTCCCTCGAAGCTGACGGAAAGCCCCTCCTTCTTCATCGCGATCCGATAGCGGCCGATGTCGTAGGCCATGTCGCCCGCATCGCAGAGATGGAGGGTGGGCACATAGCTCGCGACGAAGTCCTCGCGCTGCAGATAGCCGGCCCAGACCTCCCTCAAGGCCTGCTTGCCCGAGAAGGCCGGCTTGCCGGGCGGCATGTAGGTCGCGTCGTCCGCGTAGATGTCGAGGATGGCCTCGAGGTCGCGCTCGCGGATCGATTGCATCCAGTGCTGATAGCGCGCCAGGATGGCGGCGACGGCGGTGTTCTCCTGCGGCATGAGCGCGTCCTCTAGCGTGGCCGGGCGGCCGCGACCGCCTTGATCTCGATCAGCAGATTGGGGCGTGCCAACGACGCCACGCCCAGGATGGTCCAGGCCGGGAAGTCGCGCACGATGTAGCGCTCCTTGATCTCGCGGAAGGCCGTGAGTTGCTCATCGATGCGCACGTGATAGGACACCAGTTCGACCAGGTCCTCGAAGCCCAGCCCTTCATGCGCGAGGATCGCACCGAGGCGCTTGAAGGCCAGGTCGATCTGTTCCTCGGCGCGCTCCGGCACGCTGCCGTCGGCATGGATGCCGACCTGGCCGGCAATGAAGACCAGCCCGCCGGCCTTCACGGCCGGCACGTACTGGAACAGGTCGAAGACCTTGTTGCTGCCGAAGGTGGGATCGTTGTCGGGAAGACGCAGGCGCTGGATGTGACTGGACATGGTGGGAGGGTGATGGAAGGTGGATTGAAGAAGATGGCGCGGCGAGCCACGCCGGGAATTCCTGCGTTCAGCGCGCTTCGACCTCGATGGTGCCGCGCTGGACCTGGTCGGTTTCCTGGCTCTCGAACAGCGCCTTGAAGTTTCCTTCGCCGAAGCCGTCTTCCCCGCGGCGCTCGATGATCTCGAAGAACACCGGGCCGATCTGGCGGCGCGTGAAGCGCTGCAGCAGGATGCGGTCGCCGCCCTTGCCGTCGACCAGGATGCCGCGCGCCTTCATGGCTTCGAGGTCCAGCCCATGGCCGGGCACCCGCGCGTCGACGCCGCGGTAGTAGACCTCGTGCGGTGCCTCCATGAACTCGACGCTGCCCTGCTGCAGGAAGTCGATGGTCTGCTCGATGTCCGAGGACAGCAGCGCGATGTGCTGGATGCCCTCGCCGTTGTAGTCGCGGATGAACTCGTCGTTCTGGTTCAGGGTGCCGGGCTGGTCGTGCGCGGCGGCGGCGATGGGAATGGAGACCTTGCCGCAAGGGCTGACCATGGAGCGCGCCCGCATGCCGGTCTTCTTGCCCTTGACGTCCAGGTACTGCTTCTGCGTGAACGCGAAGGTGTTCTTGTAGAAGTCCGCCCACAGATCGAGATGCTCGGGCCGCACGATGTTGGAGGTGTGGTCGATCGCGACGATCGAGGCATCGTGCGCCGGAATGCCCGGCGTCGGGGCACAGGGACTGGAGAACTCGCCATACACATCGCGATCGACGAAGTACACCAGGCTGTCGCCGATGCCCACGATGGCCGGGCTTTCGACGACATAGGTTCCGAAGGCCTCCGGGCTGGCCTCGCGCGCGCCGCCTTCCAGGGCGCGCGCCACGGCGTTGCGCGCGTTGTCGACGTTGATGCCGATCGCGCGCACCGAGGCACCGTGCACGTCGAGGAAAGGATTCGGCGCGGGATTGACGATCACGGTCGCCTCGCCCTGCCGCATCAGGACCGCGCCGGTGCGTTCGGATCGGCCCAGGGGCTTGAAGCCGAGCCGCTCGAAGAGGGGAACGAGGTCCTCGGTCTGCGGCGACACGAACTCGACGAATGCGAAGCCTGCGGTGGTTACTTGCGTCATGGCCATGGCTTGAAAAATGGAAGAGGTTGGCAAAGCCACGATTCTGTTTTTCGATGCCCCTGGCCTCGCCTTGATTTCCAAGGCGCGCGCGGGCGCCGGGATTTTTCTTTTCGACTTTGGCGCCCGGCCAGCTTTCATATGAAAGCGATGCGGGCCGGTCGCGGGCCTCACCATCGCTCTCCTTCTTTAAGATGGAAAGCAACGGCAGCCGAAGAGGAGTTTTTTGTGAGCCAACCCAAGCGAAACTTTCTCGACGCGATCGACCACAAGCTGGTCAAGCTGCTGCTCAAGGATGGCCGGGCCTCGTTCAAGACCCTGGCGGCGGAGGTCGGTCTCACCGCGCCCGCATGCGCGGAGCGCGTTCGCCGCCTGCGCGAGGAAGGCGTGATCAAGGGCTACCGCGCCGACGTCGACTGGAACCGCCTCGGCTTTCCCATCGACGCGCTGATCCGCATCGGCGCGGCCGCGGAACACGGCAAGGGCCTGATCAAGGCCTTCCGCGACACGCCCAACGTGATCGAAGTGCTGCGCGTCACCGGCTCCGACAGCTACGTGGTCCACATCCTGGCCCGGTCCAGCGAGGAGCTCGAAACGGTGATCGACAAGATCGGAAGCTTCGGCACCGTCAACACCTCGCTCGTGCTCTCCGCGCCGCTGCCGGCCGCCGAACGTTTGGCCGATGTGCTGGGCTGGGTTGATTAGCTGTTAACAAGTAGACAGCCAGCCGCGGCCGATCTGCCGACACTGCCCGCCAGGCGCTCTCCGCGACGGAGAGCCATCAAGACAAGGGCGATACCGATGCAGTTCCGTGTTCGATGCCTGTGGCCGCTGGCGGCCCTCGCGCTGGGGATTTCCTGTGCCTCGACCACCCTGGCGGCAGGTGCCGAGGTGCTGGCGCCGGGTGCGATCACGATGGTCGTTCCCTACACGCCGGGCGGCACCACCGACCTCCTGGCCCGCCGGGTGGCACAGGGCATGTCCGAGCGCTTGAAGCGTCCGGTCGTGGTGGAGAACCGCCCCGGCGCGGGCACGGCGATCGCGGCCAGCACCGTGGCCCGCGCACCGGCGGACGGCCGAACGCTGCTGGTCGCGAGCAATGCCACGCTCGCCATCAACCAGCACCTGGGCATCAAGCTGGGCTACGCCCCCGAGGACTCGTTCGACTGCGTTTCGCTGCTGGCCACGGTCCCGAATGTCGTCGTCACCCGTCCCGATGCGCGCTGGCGCAGCCTGGCGGACGTGGTCGCGTCGTCAAAGGCGGGCCAGCCCGCCAGCTACGGTTCGATGGGCACCGGGACCTCGACCCACATCGCGATGGAAGTGCTCGCACAGACCACGGGCGCGCCCTTGACCCATGTGCCCTACAAGGGCAGCGCGCCCGCGCTGGTCGACCTGATGGGCGGACATGTCGACGTGGTGGTCGACACGCTGGTGGCCACCCTGCCGCATCTGCGCGAAGGGAAGTTGCGCGCGCTCGCCGTGCTCAGCGCGCGCCGCGCCGACAGCGCGCCCGAGATTCCGACCGCGAAGGAATCATCGGGGCGCGACATCGACATCTATTCGTGGTTCGGCCTCGTGGTCCCCAAGGGCACACCGCCCGCCGTGATCGCGGCGCTGCATGACGCGGCGGCGGCGGCGGTCAACGCACCCGCGCTCCGGAAGGACCTGGGCCCGCTGGGCGTCGACCTCGTCGGATCGAGCCCGCGCGCCTTCGGCGATTTCGTGAAAGGCCAGCAGCGCATGTACAGCGAGATCATTTCCACCCACAAGCTGCAGTTGAACTGAGCCCCTGGAGTCCCTTCGATGTCCGATCCGATCCATTACCTGAATCCCCCCCTGCTGGCACGCCCGAACGGGTTCTCGCATCTCACGGAAGCGACCGTGGACCGCATGGTCTTCATCTCCGGGCAGGTCGCCTACGACCCGTCCGGCGCCATCGTCGGCGCAGGCGATCTCGCCGCGCAGACACGGCAGGTCTTCGTCAACCTGGGCCATGCGCTCGCGGCCGCGAACGCGGGCTTCGACAGCGTGGTCAAGCTCAACTTCTTCGTGCGCGACATCAGCGAAGCGGCCGTCGCGACGATCCGGCAGGTGCGCAAGGAGTTCCTGGTCGAGACGGCGCTGCCCGCCAGCACCATGGTCGGCGTCGCGGGCCTCGCCAAGGAAGCGCTGCTGCTCGAGGTCGAGGCCTACGCCTTGAAGGGCTGAAGCGCGCCGGTTCGGCGCGCGCCCGGCCCCGCTATGCTGGCGGGCAGAGGCATCGGTCCTCTGCCTATCCAAAGGGGTGCGATGGAAAGCTCGAGCGACATCGGCTGGACCCGCGCGCTCGCCGGCCTGGACGACAACGAAGTGCGGCGCATCGAGCGTTGTCTCGGCGTGCGCGAGGTGCCCGCGCGCACGCCGATCTTTCACCAGGGCGATCCCGCCGGCGAGTTGTTCATCGTCCGCAGCGGCCGCGTGCGCCTGATCCGGCGCATGGAGAGTGGCGAGGAATTCACCAGCGGCGTCTGGTCCGAGGGCTACCTGATCGGCCTCATCAGCGCGTTCCTCGGCGAACCGCGCTTCCTGGCCGCCGAGAGCCTGGAGCAGACATCGTTGCGGGTGCTTCGCAGCACCGAACTGCATGCCTGCATGCAGGCCGTTCCCCGCTTCGCGCTCAACATCGCCCATCTGCTGGCCCTGCTCGCAAGCGACAGCATCCGGCGCGCGGCGCCGCTGGCGCTCGAATCGGTGGAGGCCAAGCTCGGACGCGTGCTGGTGAAGCTGGCCGAGGCCGATCCTTCAGGCACGACCCATGTGGTGCGGGGCATCACACAGGACGAGCTGGGCAGCATGGTGGGCGCGAGCCGACCCTGGGTGAATCGCGCGCTCGCCGCGTTCGAGCGGCGCGGCCTGCTGCGGCGCGACAAGCAGCAGATCCTGCTCCTCGACATCGCGGCCTGCCGCCGGCTGTGGACGGACTGAGCACGCGTGTTCGCAGGCACTCAGGGAAACCGGCGTTTCTCTGGAACGGATATTGCACTACACACGCTCTGTCAGAGTCATTCGCGACAAGGTTCGCGCAACGCCGGTCCCGCATGGTGCGGCAACCCGCCCAGGGTGCGACGGACCGGCATGAAAAGGTGCCCCATGGAAGCCCGCAACGAAACCGCCACCGAAACCTGGCACATGGACGCGCAGGCCGCCAGCGTCTTCATGGCCGCCGAACACCTGGGCCGCCGGCGGCTGCTTGCCAAGGGCGCGGCCATCTATCGCCAGGGCGACGAGGGCTCGAGCTTCTACTTCGTCGTCAGGGGCCGGGTGCAGGTGGAGATCTTCCAGCAGCATGGCGCGGAATTCATCCTCGAGCTGATGGGACCGGGCTCGCTGATGGGCGAAGGCTCGGCGGTCGCGGGCCTGCGGCGCATGTCCAGCGCCACCACCCTCGAGCCCTGCGAACTGATCGAGTTCGACTACCCCGAGGTGAAGCGGGTCCTGGGCCGGCACCCCGAGTTCGCCGCCGCGCTGATGGAGGTGATCGCGGTCAAGCAATGGGTGCTGGGGATGCGCATCCAGTGCCTGGCCACGCCCAAGCCGGACCTGCGCGTGGTGGAACTGCTCGGTCGCCTCGCGAACCTGTACGGCGTCGAGGAGGCCGACGGCGTTCGTATCCGCACCCCGCTGACGCACGAGCTGGTGGCGGCCCTCACCGGCACGAGCCGGGTGACCGTCACCCGCACGATCATGAAGCTCAAGGCCGAAGGCGTGATCCGCAACGAAGGACGCCACTTCTGGGTGCTCGATCCGCTGCTCGCGCTGCGCGAGCAGCGCCGCGCCGCCTAGGTCTCTCCCGCGAGCCGGATCGGGCAGCGCCGCTCGAGCCAGGCCGCGACAGCCAGCACGTGGTCGTCGAAGCCCTTGGCGGCGACGAACTGCACCCCCATCGGCAGCGCGGCCCCGCGCGGCCACACCGGATACGACAGCGCCGGCATCTGGCTCAGGTTGAACGCCGGCGTGAACGGGTTCCAGGACATCCAGTCGCTGGACGGCGATCCCTCCGGCACATTGCGCCCGGCCTCGAAGGGAAGGATCGGCAGGGTGGGCAGCATCACCACGTCGACCGTGTCGAACGCGGCATGGATCTCGGCGGCGAGCAGATCGCGCTGCTGCTGCATGGCGACCAGCTCGTCCAGACCGACCTCTTCCACCGACCGGACGAAACGCACGAGTTCGGGGTCGAGCTGATCTTGCAGCTCCTCGGGAACGGCGCGCACGGCCGCGCGGCATCCGAGCGTGTAGAAGAACGCCCCCACCTGCGAGGCACGCCGGACGTCGAAGTCCATGGTCCGGATTTCGAAGCCGTCCTCGCTCAGCAGCGCGAGCGTTTCCTGCATGCCCTGCCGCACGACCGGATCGCACGCGCGCTCCCATCGGTCCGGCGCGAGCAGTCCGATCCGCAGCTTGCGCGCGGACGGGACCTGGTCGAACGACAGCGCTCTCAAGCCGATCGACGACCAGTCGCCGGCATGAGGACCGCCGACGACCCGCATCACCTCGGCCAGTTCGCCGACGCTGGCGGCGATCGGCCCCGTGTGCGTGACGTTGAAGAACGCGCTCGGCAGCGGCACCTGCGGAATGCGGCCGAAGCTCGGCTTGAGCGCGACCGTGCCCGTGAAGGCCGCGGGTATGCGCACCGAACCGCCCGCATCGCTGCCCAGCGAGACACGCACGACGCCCGCCGCGACGGCCGCGGCGCAACCGCCGCTGCTGCCGCCGGGCGTGAGCCTGGCATCCCATGGATTGCGGGTCAGGCCGTAGCCGGGGCTGTCGGTCACGCCTTTCCAGTTGAATTCCGGCGCGCGCGTCTTGCCGAGAAGCACCACGCCGGCGTCGAGCAGCCGCTCGACGAACACCGCGCTGTGCGGCACGGGCTCGGCGGAAGTCACGCGCGAACCGCGGCGCGTGGGCCAGCCCTGGACCGCCGCGAACTCCTTGACCGTCAAGGGCATGCCGTCGAGCGCTCCGATCGGTGCCCCGCTTTTCCAGCGGCGCGCCGACGCCGCCGCCGCGGACAAGGCACGCCGAGGGTCGAGCCATGCGAAGGCATTGAGCTCGCCCTGGACCTGCTGCGCGTGCCGCAGCGCCGATTCGGCCACCTCGACCGGGGACCAGGCGCCGCTGCGGTAGCCCGCGCGCAGCGCCTCAAACGATCGACGATGCAGCATCCGCCGTCTCCCTTCCTGCCTTGCCCGCGCCGAGGTAGATCTCGGCGAGTTGCGGATCGTTGGCCAGCTCGCTGCCCGATCCCTCCTTCACGACCTTCCCGATCTCGATCAGATAGGCCCGGTCGGCCGCTCGCAGCGCGAGCCGCGCGTTCTGCTCCACCAGGACCACCGTGAGTCCCTCCTGGCGCTTGTGCTCGACGATCACGTCCATGATCTGCTGCACCACCAGCGGCGCCAGTCCGATCGAGGGCTCGTCGAGCAGCAGCACCTTGGGGCGCGCGATCAACGCGCGGCCGATCGCCACCATCTGCTGCTGTCCGCCCGAGAGCGTTCCGGCCAGCTGGGCCTTGCGCTCCTCGAGGATCGGAAAGAGGCGGTAGATGCGCCTGAGCTCGTCCTGGAAGCGCAGGGCGCGCCGGTTCGCATAGGTCCCGAGCTCCAGGTTGTCCTGCACGGTCATGGAGTTGAAGAGCGAGCGCTTCTCGGGCACGAGATACATGCCGCGGCGCACGCGCTCTTCCACCGGTGCGCGCCCCAGCGGCACACCGGCCAGCGAGATCTCTCCGGCCTCGGCCGTCAAGGCACCCATGACCGCCTTGAGCAAGGTGCTCTTGCCGGCGCCGTTGGCACCGATCAGGGAGACGAGATCGCCTTCCTTCACTTCGAAGGACACGCCGTTGACGGCACGGACCCGGCCATAGGAGACCGAGAGTTTCTGCACTTCGAGCATGCTCATGCGTCGGTCCCCAGATAGGCATCGATCACCTCGGGATTGCTCCGGATCTGCGCGGGCGTTCCCTGCGCGAGCAGCTTGCCGAAGTTCAGCACGAACAGGTAGTCGGCGCAGCCCATCACCAGTTCCATGTCGTGCTCGACGATCAGCACCGTCATCCCGTCCTCGTCGCGCAAGGACTGCAGCAGCCTGGCCAGGCGTTCCTTCTCGGGTGCGCGCAGTCCCGCCGCCGGCTCGTCGAGCAGCAGCAGCGCGGGCCGCGCCATGAGCGCACGCGCCACCTCGACCATGCGCTGGCTTCCCAGCGGCAGCTCGGACACCTTGACGCCGGCCAGCTCGAGCAGGCCCACGCGGCGCAGCGCGGCCAGCGCCTCGTCCATCAGCCGGGCTTCCTCGGCACGATCGCGGCCGAAGGCCGACGAGAGCAGCCCCGCGCGGCCGTTGACGTAGCCGCCGATCAGCACGTTGCGCAGCACGTCGAGGTCCTGCACCAGCTGCACGTGCTGGAAGGTGCGCGCGATGCCCTGGCGCACGACCTCCTGGCTGGTCGACGGCAAGGGCTTGCCGTTGAAGCTCACGCTGCCGCTGGTGGCCGGATACACCTGCGTCAGGACGTTGAAGAGCGTGGACTTGCCCGCCCCGTTGGGACCGATCAGTCCGGTGATGGCCGCGCCGGGAATGGCGACGCTCACATCGGCGAGCGCCGTCAGTCCCCCGAACTTCTTGGTCACGTTGTGCGCGACCAGCGACACGGGGGCCTGCATGCGCGAGGCCGGAACAGGGACGGCCACGGGCCTGGCGTCGTCGCGGGCTCCCGCCCCTCCCTCCCCGAGCCGGGCCCAGGACAGCAGTCCATGCGGCCACTTGAGCAGCATCACGATCAGCATGACACCGAACACCATGGTCTCGACCTGCCCGGGCAGGTTCAGGACATTCGCGATCAGCTTCTGGGCGGACAGTTCGATGACGGTGAAGAAGATGGCGCCGAGGATCGCGCCCATGGGACCCACCACGCCGCCCAGCACGGCCATGATGAGCAGGTTGATGGAGGCGCCCAGCGAGAAGGTCGACGGGCTCAGGAACTGCATGTAGCACGCATACAGCGCGCCCGCGAGGCCGCCCAGCGCCGCGGAGAGCACGAAGATGCGGGTCCGGGTGGCCGGCACGTCGACGCCGAACGCGCTGACCATGACGCCGTTGCTCTTGAGCGCGCGCGCCACGCGGCCGACGCGCCCGCGGTAGATGCGCCGGTAGCCGACGAGCAGCAAGGCCACGACGACCCAGATGAGCGTTGCGGTCGAACGCGTGTCGAAGACCCAGCCGAACACCGACAGCGGCTTGACGCCGGTGAGCCCCGAGGCGCCGCCGGTCAGCTCGATGGCGGCCACGAAGCACACGGAGATCGCCATGCCGTAGGCCAGCGTCGCCAGCGGCAGGTAGTGCCCCTTGAGCTGCAAGGTCAGCCTGGCCAGCACATAGCCGACCACCGCGCACAGCGCCGTGGCGCAGGGAATCGCCAGCAGCACCGGCACGCCCCAGCGCGCGGTCAGCAACGCGCTGCCGTAGGCGCCCAGTCCGAGGAAGGCGGCGTGCCCGAGCGAGATCTGGCCCGTGGCCATGAGGAAGCCCAGGCCCATCACGACGATCGCATTCACCCCCACCACCGCCACCAGGCCCACGTAGTAGGTCGATGCCGTCAGCAGCAGCGATGCGACCAGGACGGCGATGGCCCCCAGCATCAGGCGCTCGCGGTCGAGCCTTCGTGGCGGCGCGAGCCGCGCCGCCGCGTTGTCAGTGTTCATCGAGATCGGCTCCATGGCTGGCGTTGCGCCAGAGAAGAATGGGAAGCACCAGCGCGAACACCCAGGCATCCCGGAACGCGCTGCTGAAGTAGGCGGAGAACGACTCGAAGACCCCGACGACGAACACGCCCAGCAGCGAGAGCGGGTAGGCCACCAGCCCGCCCATCACCGCGCCGACGAAGCCCTTGAGGCCGACCACGAATCCCATCTCGTAGTGCGCCGTGACCAGCGGCGCGAGCAGCATGCCGCCCAGCGCCGACATGCCCGCGGCGATGAAGTAGCTCAACCGGCCGACGGTGCCCACGGGCACGCCGCAATAGAGCGCGCCTTCGCGATGGATCGATGCCGCGCGCAAGGCCTTTCCGTACAGCGACCAGCGGAAGAACGCGAACAGCGCGAGGGTCATCAGCAGCGCCGCGGCCAGGATGAAGATCGATTGCATGGCGAGATCGACGCCGCCCAGGCTCAGGCGCTGCGCGCTGATCGGCTCGACCGTGCGCGAGTCGGTGCCCCACAGCAGCAGGCCCAGCGGATGCAGGATCAGCGTGACCCCGACGCTGCAGGTCAGCAGCACGATCGGCGGATTGCCGGGGTCGGGCTCCACGGTCAGCTGGTAGATGATCGGCCCCATCGCCGCGACCAGCACGAGCGCGGCGATCATCTGCAGCGGCATCGACTGCGAATGGCTCGCCGCCAGGGTCAGCGCGGCCAGCGCGAGGCCGGCGGCTAGGTACCTGAGCAAGGGCGCGATGGGGCTGCGCTTGCAGACGATGGCCCGCCGGATGTCGAGGGCCATCGCCACTACGCCGACGCCGAGCACCAGATGGACCAGCGGCGTCAACGAGCCCGAGGCGAAGCTCGCGAACGACAAGGCACCGAAGGTCAGGTAGTCGCCCTGGGCCACGTTGACCACGCGCGTGGTGGTGTAGACCAGCACGAGCGACAGGGCCACCAGGGCATACACGGCCCCGTTCGTGAGGCCGTCCACGCCGAGGAAGACGGTGATCGAACTGTCCATTCGCTTCGCTCCGGTCACTCTTGGATGCGCTGGAACCGGCCGTCCTTCACCTGCACGAGGAACAGCGTGCGCTTGTCCAGCCCCACGTGGTCGGTCGGCGTGAAGTTGAAGATGCCGACGCTGCCTGCGTACTCCCGGGTCTGCTCCAGCTCGTCGCGCAGGTCCTTGCGGGTCTGTTCGAGGCTGCCCTTCTTGCCCGACGCGACGTAGCGGCGCACGGTATCGACCGCCAGGCCGATGGCGTCGTAGCCCTGCGTCGCGAAGATCTCGGCCTTGCCCGCGCCGTACTTGCCGTCGTAGGCCTTGACGAACTCTCCGATCGAGCGGCTCAGCGGATTCCCCGGCTCCAGCTCCTTGTAGACGGTGATCGGCGTGGCCCCCACGATGGCGCCTTCGACCGCGCTCTTGCCGATGGTGACGAACGCGGTCGTCGGGGCGCCCGCGCCGTGATAGATCGGGCCTCGAAAGCCGACGCGCTTCAGGGCTTCATGCACGAGCGCCGCGGAAGGCGGGATCGCATGGATGTAGACGGCGTCGGGCTTCGACTGCGCGATCTTGAGCGCCTGCGGCGTGAAGTTGGTGTCGCCGCGCGCGAAGCGCTCGGACGCGACGATCCGGACGCCCTTCTTTTCCGCCAGGGCCTTGAGTTCGATCCATCCGCCTTCGCCGTAGGAGTCCTCCAGCCCGAGGAAGGCCACGCTCTTCACGCCCTGGCGGCGCATGTAGTCGAGGGTGTGGTCGATCATGAGGCGATCGGTGACGGGCGTCTTGAAGGTGTAGCGCTTCTCGGCCGGCGGCTCCACCACGCTGGCCGAGGCGGCCATGGAGATGGTGGGCGTCTGGCCCTCCTCGGAGACCTTGGCGACGGCGAGCGAGGACGGCGTGGTGGTGCAGCAGACCACCATCGCGGCGCCGTCTTCCTGGATCAGCTTGCGCACCAGGTTGACGGACTTGGTGGGGTCCGACGCGTCGTCGTACTGGATGAACTCGAGCTTGAAGGGCAGCTTGCGCGCGGCCATCTGCTCGCGATAGAGATCGATCGCCTGGTTGGCCGGTGCCGCGATCGTCGATGCGGCACCCGTCGCCGCCGTGACGATGCCGATCCTGAGCACGGGAAGCTCCTGGGCATGGACACCCATCGCCGCCGCCAGGGCAAGAACGCCGGCAATCAGCCTCGTGATTTTCATGATGACTCCGCAAGAAAAAGAAGTGGGGGACGCGCGGCAGGATGGTCCGATGCCCGCGCCGGAAATTCTGTGGGCGCACCCTCGTTCGTCGCTGTATCGCGCGATACATCGCAGCGTCGAATGCGATGCGAAGTCGCAGCCGATCCGCAACCGTTCTTGGCGAATGAAGATTTCGCCGCTTCGTGTATCGGCGGATACACGCGCGGCCGGAGCGTCTGCCTAGAGTTCTCCCATGTCCCCAGTCCCAGGAGAGAACGATGCTCGACATGGCCGATAGCCGCAGATTCCGCTCGCTGATGAGCCGCTTCGTGACGGGCGTGACCGTCATCGGCGTCGCGCACTCGCAGCAGCCCGGCGAGGTGGTCGCGATGACGGCCAGTTCCGTCACCTCGGTCAGCCTCAGTCCCCTGCTGTTGCTGTTCTGCGTGCGCAACGAGAGCCGGCTGCTGCCGCACCTGCAGGCCACCGGCGGCTTCTCCGTCAATGTGCTGGGCGCGCACCAGGACGATATCTCGCGCTACTACGGCGGGCAGACCGGCCAGGGCGCGCGCGGCGCGTGGCTGCGCGACGCCGGATCCGTACCGGCACTCGCCGGCGCCAACGCGAGCTTCCTGTGCCGCAGCCGGCACCTGCAGGCTTTCGGCGATCACCACGTGGTGATCGGCGAGGTCGTCGACATGGTCTCGGCCGATCCGCCGGCCCCCGCGCTGATCTACGCCTGCGGCAAATACATGGGCGTGGAGCTCGCCCATTCCTGAATCCCGCCTTTCCCAAGAATCAACGGAGCCAATCCCATGCTGCCAATCGCCACGCCACCCGCCATCCCCTCGACCGACGAACTCGTCGAACGGGCGCACGCCATGATCCCGCATCTTCGAGCCGTCGGACCGGGCCATGACGCGGCCCGGCGCATCTCGGACGACGTGGCCCGGCGCCTGCGCGATGCCGGCTTCTTCCGCATCTGCCAGCCGGTGGAGAACGGCGGCTATGGCATGCGTCCCTCCACGCTGTGGCGCGTGTCGCGGGAGATCGCGCGCGGTGACAGCGCCACCGCCTGGATCCTCTCGCTCGCGGGGCTCCATCCCTGGATGGCCGGCATGTTCCCGCCCGAGGCCCAGGACGAGGTCTTCGCCGGCGGCCAGGACGCCGTCGTGATCGCGCTCACAGGCAACGTCGGACGTGGCGTGCAGGCGCGGCTGGAGGACGGCCACTACGTGCTCGACGGCAAGTGGACCTATGCCTCGGGCATCGACGTGGCCGATTGGGCCGCGACGCTGGTGGAGGTGCCCACCGCCGAAGGCGGCACGGAACTGCGGCTCTTGCTCGTGCCCCGGGCGAGCTTTCGCATCGACCACGACAGCTGGAACGTCTTCGGTATGAAGGGCACGGGCAGCAAGGACGTCTACCTGAGCGGCGAACGCGTGCCGCCGCACCGCTCGATCCGGTGGTCCGACGTGCAGTGCAACCAGGTGCCGGGCCTGGCGCGCAACAAGGGGCCGATCTACCGGATTCCCCACACCAGCCTGTTCGTGATGTCGGTCGCCGCGGCGGCCACCGCGGTGGCGACCGGCCTGCTCGACATCTATCTCGAGACGATCCGCCAGCGCACGCCGGTGGGCCTGAACGCGCCCCAGGTCGAGGACCGTTTCTCCCTGGCCGAACTGGGCAAGGCCGGCGCGAAGATCGAGGGGGCCTTCCACCTGCTGCTGCGCAACGTCGACGAGATGTGGGACCAGGCCGTTGCCGGCCAGCCCTTCACCGTGGCCCAGCGCACGCGCTACCGCATGGATGGCGCGCTCATCTGCGACATGGCGATGGAAGGCGCCGACGCCCTGATCCGCAACCTGGGCGGCGGCCTGATGCCGCTGGGGCCGCTGGAGCGCTACTTCCGCGACCTGCACGCCATGGCTTCGCATTTCCTGATGCAGTCGGCACCCTCGGCCGAGCTTCATGGCCGCGCGCTGCTCGGGATGCCGATGCCGGCCAATGCCCGCATCTAGGGTCAGCCCAGCAGCAGCGCGTCGTCGGCGATGGCTTCGCCGCGGGTGTGCTCGAACAGGCGCAGCAGGTCCGGCACGTCCATGCCCGCGCGCTCGGTGCCGCTGACGTCCAGCACCACGCGTCCTTCGTGAAGCATGACGGTGCGCGTGCCGTAGCTCAGTGCATGGCGCATGCTGTGCGTGACCATCAGGGTGGTCAGGGCGCCGTCTTCCACGATCTTGCGCGTGAGGTCGAGCACGAAGGCGGCGGTTTTCGGGTCCAGCGCGGCGGTGTGCTCGTCGAGCAGCAGCAGGCGCGAGGGCCTGAGCGAAGCCATGAGCAGGCTGACCGCCTGCCGCTGGCCGCCCGAGAGCAGGCCCATGCGGTCCTGCAGCCGGTTCTCGAGTCCCAGGCCCAGGATGCGGAGCCGGTCGCGGAAGCGTTCGCGCAAATTCCGGTCCAGCGCCCAGCGGATGCCGCGCCGCTCGCCGCGGCGCCAGGCCAGCGCCAGGTTTTCCTCGATGGTCAAGGCTTCGCAGGTGCCGGCCATCGGATCCTGGAAGACGCGCGACACCAGCGCGCTGCGTTGCCATGCGCCCATGCGCGTGACGTCGATGTCGTCCAGGGCGATGCTGCCGCTGTCGACGAGCAGGTCTCCGCTCAGCGCATTGAGCATCGTGGACTTGCCGGCGCCGTTCGAGCCGATGACGGTCACGAATTCACCGCGGGGGATCGTCAGGTCGAGCCCGCGCAATGCGCGGTTCTCCATCGGGGTGCCCGCGTTGAAGGTCAGCCGCAGATTCGTGGCCTTCAGCATGAAGCGACCTCCTTGCGCGCCGCCGACGCCTTGCGCTGCCGCTGCAACCATCGCCTCGATGCCGGCATCATGAGCGCGACCGTCACCAGCAGCGCCGTCACCAGGTTGAGGTCCTGCGCCTGCAGGCCGATGAAGTCGCTGTTGAGTCCCAGCGCGATGAGCAGGCGATAGAGGACGGCGCCGACGATGCAGCCCCAGGTCGCGATCGCCATGCTCCGGCCCGGCAGGATGGTCTCGCCGATGATCACCGCGGCCAGGCCGATCACGATGGTGCCGATCCCCATCGACACGTCCGCGCCGCCCTGGGATTGGGCGAAGAGGCCGCCCGCGAGCGCGACGATGCCATTGGACAGCGCCAGCGCGACCAGCGAGAGGCGGTCGGTGGAGATGCCCATCGCGCGTGCCATGCGGGGATTGCAGCCCGTTGCGCGCATCGCCAACCCCGCCTCGGACGCGAAGTAGCCATCAAGGCCGAACTTGACCAGCAGCGTGATGGCCAGCAGCACCACCGGCGTGACCCACGGTGCGGGCAGCCCCCCGAGATGCACCAGGCCGAAGACCGTCGGCGAATCGAGCAGCGGCTGGTTGGGCTTGCCCATCACGCGCAGGTTGATCGAATAGAGCGCGATCATCACGAGGATGCCCGCGAGCAGCTGCATGATCTTGAGCTTCACATGCAGCCAGCCCGTCGTGAGCCCGGCCAGCGCCCCCGCCGCGAAGGCGGCCGCCGTCGCGGCCAGCGGATGCCATCCGGCCACCAGCAGGGTGGCGGCCACGGCGCCGCCGAGCGGAAAGCTTCCGTCCACCGTCAGGTCCGGAAAGTTGATGACCCGGAACGAGATGAACACACCCAGCGCCACGAGCGCGAAGATCAGGCCCATCTCCAGCGAGCCGAGCAAGGCAATCAGCGTCACGAGCAGCTCTCCCGGCGTTCAGTCCACGACCTTGGTGGCCGCCTTCAGAAAGGCCTCGGGCACCGTCCAGCCCTGGCGCTGCGCGGCCCCCTTGCCGATGTGCGTCTCCAGCGTCGTGCTGAGCTGCGAGGGGATCGAGCCGGGCGCCTCGCCCTTGAGGATGCGCACCACCAGCTTGCCGGTCTGGCGGCCGAGGTCGTAGTAGTTGGTGCCGATGCCGATGGCGGCACCGCGCGTCGCGACGGACGGATCGGCGGACACGAGCGGAATCCGGCCCTGGTCCGCGACCTTGGCGAGGCTCTCGAAGGCCGAGGTCACGTTGTTGTCGGTCGGTTCGTAGAACACGTCCACCTTGCCGACCAGGCTCTGCGCGGCGCTCGCGACGTCGACCGTGCGCGGCGCGGCCGCCTCCACCACCGTCAGGCCCGCGGGTTGCGCGAGCTTCTTGAGTTCGGCGATGGCGGCCACGGAGTTGGCCTCGCCGGGGCTGTAGACCACGCCGATGCGCCTGGCGGCCGGCATGGCCTGGCGCAGCGCGGCCAGGTGCTTGTCGATTGACGGCAGGTCCGACACCCCCGTCACGTTGCCGCCCGTGGCCTGCCAGGACTTCACCAGCTTCGCGGCCACCGGGTCGGTCACCGCGCTGAAGACGATCGGAATCTCGCGCGTCGCCGCGAGCATGGTCTGGGCCGATGGCGTGGAGACCGCGACGATGACATCGGGCCGGTCGCCGGCGAACTTCCGGGCGATCTGCGCGGCGGTGGCGACATTGCCCTGGGCACTTTGATACTCGAGCCGAAGGTTCTTGCCGACGACGTAGCCGGCGTCCTGGAGCTCGTCCGCCACGCCCTTGCGCGCCGCGTCGAGCGCGGGATGATCGACGATGGCGGTCACGGCGACGCGCACGTCGGCCGCGAGCGCCGTCGTGGCGATGGCGCCTGAAAGAGTGAGGCCGAGCATGGCGGCCCGGACGAGGACGGTCTTGTTCATGGGGTGTCTCCTGGGTTGGCGGCGGGGCATCCGGCGCACGCGCCAGGTCGGCGGTCGCGCTCCGTTTCCACCTGAAAATTGTCGGTATCGCCGGCGATGGAAAGGCTTGCGTTTCCAAAGCGGAACGGGTGTGCGGAGACTTTCTTCGTGCCCGGCCGGTGCGCCGGCTTTGGTTTCGAAGGCGGCCCATGCCGGACCCGGCCGCGCCCTTGCTAGCGCCTCGCCGCGACCTGCATCAGCCGCTTCATGTCGGGCACGAGCACCCGGTTGTCCTCGACGGCAATGTCGCCCTGCTCGCGCAGGCGCTTGAGCGCGCGCGTCACCGTGACGCGCGTGGTGCCGGTCAATGCCGCGATCTGCTGGTGCGTGAGGGAGACGCCGATGGCAGTCGCGCCCTGCTCTGCCAGGCCGTACTGCTCCGCCAGCCGATGCAGCAGCTCGGCGATGCGCGCCTGCGGCTTGAGCGACGCCAGGTAGTTGGCGCGCACGGCGATGATGCGCTGCTTGCGCGATGCGATGCGCAGCAGGGCCACGGCGATCTCGGGATGCGTCGCGAAAGCCGCGGCGGTTTGGTCCGCGCGAAAGGCGATCACCTCGACCTCGTCGAGCGCGAAGGCCGAGGTGAAGCTGGGCTTGCCGTCGAACGCCGCCGCCTCGCCGCAGACGGCCCGATGTCCCATCGTCTCGAGCGTGAACTCGCTGCCGTCCTCGCGCATGGACGAGACCAGCACATGCCCGCGCAGGACGAGATAGAAGCTCGGGTCGACCTCGCCCTGGCTGTAGAGGAAGTCACCCTGGCGGTAGACCCGCCGCCGCCCGAGGTGCATCGCCCTCAGCAAGGGCTCGACGACCTCGTCGTCGGGATGCCAGGTCTCGATGCGGCGCGGCTTCCGGGTCACGGGACGAATGCCCGAAGGCTCATCTTGCCGCGGCGACGGCCTTGATCTCGATCAGCAGGTTGGGCCGCGCCAGCGACGCCACGCCCAGGATGGTCCAGGCCGGGAAGTCGCGCACGATGTAGCGCTCCTTGATCTCGCGGAACGCCGTCAGCTGCTCGTCGATGCGCACGTGATAGGACACCAGCTCGACCAGGTCCTCGAAGCCCAGCCCTTCATGCGCGAGGATGGCACCGAGGCGCTTGAACGCGAGCTCGATCTGTTCCTCGGCGCGCTCCGGCACGCTGCCGTCGGCATGAATGCCGACCTGGCCGGCGATGAAGACCAGTCCGCCGGCCTTCACGGCAGGCGCGTACTGAAACAGGTCGAAGACCTTGTTGCCGCCGAAGGTCGGATCGTTGTCGGGCAGGCGCAGGCGTTGCACTTCACTCATGGGGACATCCTTGATGCAATGGACGAGGCGATGGCCTCGAAGGGGGCGTCCGAGGATTCTGTCCTCGACCGATCCACGGGCGCTGTATACGGCGATACAAGCCAACGAGGATCGCCTTTCGCGCCGGTTCCCGGGCCGCCGGCGCGTGTCATCCCTGACAGGATTTGCATGCCATGCAACAACAGCCATCGGCGACCGATGGGACCGCATGGCTCGTCCTCATTGGCGGTTTTGCGCGTGGCGCAAGACTTGTACGCCCCCTGAAACGCGCGAATCATCGGGGCCTTCCAGCACTCACGACGAGGTACCCCATGACCGTCTCGATGTCGAAGCCGCGGCTCGATCGCCGCTTCGCCCTCACCCTCCTGCTCGGCGCGGGACTCGCGCTGTCCGCCCAGGCGCAGTCCGTGAGCTACCGCATCGCGACCGAAGGCACCTACCCGCCCTGGAGCTTCAAGGATGCGCAAGGCGGCCTCCAGGGCTGGGACGTGGACATCGCCCATGCCCTGTGCGAGAAGATGAAGGCCCGGTGCGAGATCGTGGCGCAGGACTGGGACGGGATCATCCCCGGCCTCATGGCGAGGAAGTTCGACCTGATCGTGGCGAGCATGGCGATCACCGAGCAGCGCCGCCAGCGGGTGGACTTCTCGGACAAGTACAAGGAAACGATCTCGCGCTTCGTCGCCAGGAAAGGCGCGCCCGACGACACCGGCCCCGATGCGCTCAAGGGCAAGCGCATCGGCGTGCAGCGCGGCTCGATCCAGGCCGCCTACCTGAGCCAGAACTACAAGGCCTCGGACCTCAAGTTCTACGACACGCCGCAGGCGGCCGAGCTGGACCTCGTGGCGGGCCGCGTCGACTACATCTTCGGCAACATGGTGACCTACTTCATCGGCTTCATGAAGACGCCGGAGGCCGCGAGCTTCGCCTTCGTCGGCCCCGAGCTGAAGGGCGGCCTGCTCGGCGACGGCAACGGCATCGCCGTGCGCAAGGGCGACACCGCCCTGCTCGAGAAGGTCAATGCCGCGCTGGCCGCCATCCGCGCCGACGGCACCTACGACCGCATCACGGCCAAGTACTTTCCCTTCAAGCTGATGTAGAAGGCGGCACGCGGTGAGCATTCTTCACGGCTTCGGATCGCAGCTGCTGCTGGGCGCGCTGGCCACGGTGCAACTCGCCCTCGCCTCGCTGGTCGTCGGATCGCTGTTCGGCGTCATCGGCTGCTGGCTGCAGCTGCGCCAGAACCGCCTGCTGCGCGGCGCGGGCTATCTCTATGCGGCGCTGATCCGCGGTATTCCCGACCTGCTGGTGGTGTTCGCGGTCTACTTCGGCGGATCGCTGACGCTCGCGAAGCTCACGGGCCGGTACGTGGAGATCGATGCCTTCGCGGCCGGCGTGTTCGCGCTCTCGCTGTCCTTCGGCGCCTATGCGGCGGAGATCGCCCGCGGCGCGCTGCTCTCGGTGAATGCCGGCCAGCGCGAGGCGGCATGGACCCTGGGCCTGTCGAAGACGCAGGCGCTGTGGACCGTGATCCTGCCCCAGGCGGCGCGCACGGCGCTCGCGCCCTTCGGCAACCAGTCCATCGTGCTGCTCAAGCAGACCTCGATCGTGTCGATCGTCGGCTGCGACGAACTCATGCGCAAGGCGGCCGAGGCATCGGGCGCGACGCGACAGCCCTTCACGATGTACCTCGCGGTCGCGCTGATCTACCTGGTGCTGACGGGCGCCGCCACCTTGCTGCTCGAGCGCGCGGAACGGCGCGCCTCGCGCTACCTCGGAGCCTGAAGCGTGTTCGACATTGCCATCGTCTGGTCGGTCCTGCCCGCCTTGGGCAAGGGCGCCTTGCTGACCCTGGAGCTGACCGCGCTGGTCATCCTCTTCGGCACCCTGCTCGCGTTGCCCCTGGCCCTGGCCAAGAACGCGCGCCACGTGGCGGCCCGGTCGTTCGCGCACGCCTACATCGTGTTCTTCCGCGGCACGCCCTCGCTGGTCCAGGTCTTCCTGCTCTACTACGGCGCCGGACAGTTCCAGTCGCTGCAGGCCACCTTCCTGTGGCCCGTGCTGCGCGATCCCTTCTGGTGCGTGGTGATCGCGCTGGCGCTGAACTCCGCCTCCTACACGGGCAAGACGCTGGCCGCCGCCCTGGCGGCCGTGCCCAGGGGCGCGAGGGAGGCCGCGTTCTCGCTCGGCCTGGCGCGCTACCAGGCCTTCCTGAGCGTGGAGTTCCCGCTGGCCGCGCGCACCGCGCTGCCGGCCTTCGGCAACGAGGTCATCCTCACCTGCAAGGCCACCTCGCTGGCCAGCACCGTCACCTTGCTGGACCTCACGGGGACCGCGCGCCTGCTCAGCGCGGAAACCTATGCGCCGTACGAGGTGTTCCTCGGCGCGGGCCTGGTCTATCTCGCCATCAACTACAGCCTGATGCTCCTGATGCGTCGGCTGGAACGCGCATTCAAGCACTCGAACTGACACGAAAGCCCCTCATGAAATTCATCACCCTCGGCCCTTCGGGCAGCAACCACGAATACGTCACGCGCAACTACCTCGCGTTCCATGGCATCGACCGGAAGGCCGGCGTCGAGTTGGCGGTCGACTTCGAGCAAGGCGCCCGGGCCGTGCTCGATGGCGAAGCCGATTTCCTCGTGCAGTGCGCGGTCCACCCCGCCACGATGGCCACGGTCGCGAAGTACCTCGAGGGCCTCTACGTGGTCGATACCTTCATCTCGCCCAGTCAGGACCTGGCCATCATCCGGCGCAAGGCGGCGGCGCGATCGGGCACGCTGGCGGTCATGGCGCCGACGCTCGACTACACCGATGCCTCGCGCTGGGACCGGATCGAGTACGTCGCCACCGTGGCGGAAGTCAGCAGGGGTCTGGTCGAGGGCAAGTACGACGCGGGCCTGGGCTTCGTCTCGGTCGCCAACGCCCACGCCGACGTGCTGATGGTCGAGGAATTCATCGGCACGGTCGACGACGCGTGGATCGTCTACGGCCGCACCAAGATCAGCGGCGGCCAGTTGCTCGCCTGGCCCGACAGCCCCGCCGCGGCGATCTTCCACGAGATGGCCTGAGGCGGCGATGAGCTCGGCATCCTCCTCCGCGGCACCGGCCATCGTGGCGGTGCGCGGGCTCTCCAAGCGCTTCGGCGAACACCCGGTGCTCGACGGCATCGATCTCGATGTCCGCCCTTCCGAACGGGTCGTGATCTGCGGTCCCTCGGGCTCGGGAAAGTCCACCCTGGCGCGCTGCATCAACGGCCTGGAGCCCTACCAGCAGGGCGAGGTCAAGGTCAACGGCATCGCCATCTCGCCCGATGCCAGCCACGCCGATCGCGTGCGCGCCAACGTGGGCATGGTGTTCCAGCAGTTCAACCTGTTCCCGCACCTGAGCGTGCTCGAGAACTGCACGCTCGCGCAGACCTGGGTGCGACGACGCTCGAAGCGCGAGGCCAGGGAGATCGCCATGGCCCATCTCGACAAGGTGCGCATGGCGGGCAAGGCCTCGTCCTTTCCTTCGCAGCTGTCGGGCGGGCAGCAGCAGCGCGTGGCCATCGCACGGGCGCTGTGCCTGAACCCCTCCGTCATGCTCTTCGACGAAGCGACTTCGGCACTGGATCCGGAGATGGTCAAGGAAGTGCTCGAGACGATGATCCTGCTCGCGCGCGACGGCATGACGATGATCTGCATCACGCACGAGATGGGATTCGCCAAGGCGGTTGCGGACAAGGTGGTCTTCATGGAGGCGGGTACCATCGCCGCGACCGCGCGGCCTGATGTCTTCTTCGGCGAAGGTGCCGACGAGCGGGTCCGGAAGTTCCTGAGGCAGGTGTTCTGACCTGGAAGCCGGCTCCGCGAACCTCAAAGAAAGGTGCGGCTGATGCCCAAGAAGCAGATTGCTTCGCCGTTTCCGACGCTGCAGAAGCAGAGCCCGCCGCGAAGCGCGCGCAAGCAGGATTCGGCCCCGCCGAAGCGCAGCACGACCTCGATCAAGGTCGGCGTCCAGATCCGCGCCCAGCGCCTGGCCGCCGACCTGTCCGCGGGCGCGCTGGCCACCCAGGCGGGCGTGTCGCGATCGATGATGTCGCGCATCGAGAGAGGCCTGGTGTCGCCCTCCATCGAGGTGCTGGACAAGATCGCGACCGTGCTCGACGTGCCGATGTCGCGCTTCTTCGCCGACCAGGTGCGCCGGCTCGACATGTCGCACGTACCGGCGGGCAAGGGCCTGAAGATCGAGCGCGTGGATGCCGTCAAGGGCTACCACTATGCGCTGCTCGGCCACCTGCTGTCGGGGAACCTGTTCGTCGAACCCTACCTGATCGAACTCTCCGACGAGGCCACGCCCTACCCGGCGTTCCAGCATCCCGGCGTGAAGTTCATCTACATGCTCTCGGGACGCGTCAAGTACCGCTACGGCAGCCGGACGCTCGAGGTCAAGGCCGGCGACTCGCTGCTTTTCGATGCCCGTGCGCTGCACGGGGCCGAGATACTGCGCGAGCGGCCCGTCTCCTACCTCTCGATCGTGTTCACCCTGCGCGAGTAGCGTCGCGCGGTGCCTGGATCAAGGGCTCGAGCGCCGCCCTAATCCGTCGCACCGCCAGCTCGCTCGCCAGTGTCTGCGGCCCGCGCCCATAGGTGCCCGCGAGCCGGATCAGCCGCAGCTGCTCGCGCTGCAGCCGCGTCTTGAGCCGCCGCGCCCTGGCGCCGAAGACCCGGCCCATCTCGCGGCGCACGCGCCAGCGCGCCAGCGGCTGGCCCAGGCGCACCCATTCGTCGTCGCGGATCAGCTCGCGCTCGGGCACGAAGTAGGCCGCGAGCGCGTGCAGGTAGGCGCCGTTCTCGCGCGCGGCCTCGCGCCAGAACAGCCAGGCCGCGATCAGCACCGGGATGCCCTTGACCAGCAGCAGCAGCGCCATCTCGCCATAGCCGCCGTCGAAGTAGTCCTCGAGCAGCGGCGAGTTCCAGACGAAGTGCATGGCCCAGGCCAGCACAAAGCACAGCACGGCGGCGCCGATGCGCGTGACCAGCCGCCGCTCGGGATGCAGCAGGAACCAGGCGACGCCGAAGGAGGCGATGGCGGTGTAGGCCGCATGGCTCCACAGCCCGCTCATGAGTCCGCGCGTGAGCAGGTTCAGCAGCACCGGGTAGACCTGGTTCTCGAGCGGGAAGCGCATCGACGCATTGACGGTGTAGGTCAGGTTCTCGACCACCTGGAAACCGAGCCCCGCCATGGCGCCGACGATGAGCACCGACAGGTAGGTCTGGAACTGGTTGCGCGCCACCAGCACCAGCAGCACCACGCCCGCGAGCTTGAGGAATTCCTCGGTGATCGGTCCCGCGACCGCGGGTCCCCAGGCCGCCACGAACTCGGGCGAGATCAGCTTGGCGCACAGGCTCTGGATCGCGATGTTGGCCGGCGCCGCGAAGTACACGGCACCCATGCCACCCCAGGCGAAGGCCAGCACGAAGGCCTCGGGCGGATGCTGCTCGAGCAGGTCGAGCGTGCGGAACACCAGCAGGAAGGCCAGCGTGTAGAGGCCCCACACCACGAGCCCCAGGAAGGCCGTGATGGGCACCACGCGAAAGCCCATCGAGAACATCTGCACGGTGTAGAACAGGCCGTTGACGATCAGCGCGCTCAGCAGCCAGAAGGCGGCGCGGCGCGGCTGGAAGAAGGAGTCGGTGCCGACCGGCCACGGCGACTCGTCGCTGTCGAAGGCGGTGGTGGTGATGGTGGTGTCGTGGTTCACAGCGGCGCCTCCAGGTCCATCGACTCGAGCATGCTGCGCGCGTCGGCCATGGCTTCGTCGAGACCGTCGCTGCCGCCGTAGACGTCGATCTGCACCAGCGACTTGCGGCGCTGGTCCACCACCTGCCAGAAGCGGCCGGCGATCTTGCTGCCGTAGTAGGCGAAGGTCTTGCCCTGCAGGCCCCACATGGTGACGAAGTCGGACACGTCGCCCTCGATGCTCAGGCCCTGGCCGCGCTCCATCAGCCGCTGCTGGCGCACCAGCGGACCGTCGGGCCCGCCGGCCCAGGGCAGCGTGGTCACGAGGAACTTGTGGTTGCCCTTGAACAGCATCAGCGAGCGGCCGGCCTTGGAGCGCGCCACGTCCATCTGCCAGCCGCGCGCGGGCTCGAAGCGCGCATGGCCGACCGACACGGTCTCGCCGGCCGGCAGCGGGCGCGCGCCGGGCGTGTGGCGGTCCCAGAAGATCAGGCCGCCCACATAGGCGGCGATGGCGAGGAAGACCGCGAGGGCGCCCGGCCAGGTGCGGTAGGGGATGCGGCGGGAGGGCTCGTGCATGGGGGCGATGGTGCCATGGCGCGGCGCGGGCGATTCCGCCTGGCGCGCGGCCGGCGGGGTCCGACGGCGGCCCGTGACACGCTGCGCGTTCGATGCGAACTTTTCACTTCGGCGTCAGTGTGCGGTCAGTCGTCCTATGTCATGCATCTGCCACCGGGAGGTCATACGACCCCCGCATGATCCGCCCCGCGCCCGCCGGCCCCTTCGCAGGGGCGGCGGGCGTTTCGTCACCTTTTTCGCGGATCTTTTTTCATGATTTTTTCCCTTCCTCGCACTGCGCGCGCGACCTCGACGATCGCCGTCGCCGCAGCGGTGCTGCTGCTGTCCGCCTGCGGCGGCAGCGACAACCAGAACGCCGGCTTCTTCCCGCTGCCGCCCTCGGGCTCCAACCCCGGCCAGACCACGCCCCCGCCGGCCGAGTCCGCGCCGCCGGTGCAGGTCGCGTTCATGCCCGACATCCACTTCCACGACGTCTACGCCAACTTCAAGGACGGTTCGTTCCCCGGCGTGTTCAACCAGAAGTCGGGCCGCAACGCGACGATCCGCCTGATGCATGCGCAGATGACCTCGACGCGCCTGTTCAACGAGAACTACTTCGCCTTCATCACCGCGCTCGACGACGCGGTGGCGCGCGGCGTGAAGCTGATCGCGCTGCCCGGCGACTTCTCGGACGACGGACAACCGGTGCACATGCGCGGCCTGAAGAAGGTGCTGGACGACTACGCGAACAAGCACGGCATCCAGTTCTTCGCGGCCCCGGGCAACCACGACCCGAACAAGCCGCTCGAGCGCGCGGGCGGCAAGGCCGACTACCTGGGCATCGACCCCACGACCAACCGCGTCGGCGCGCCCCAGCCGATCTACAGTCGCGGCGGCAACGGCGATTGCGCGGCGTCCAACTACAGCGGCGAATGGGCCAAGGTCAACAGCAGCTACTGCACCGAGGAAGTCAAGGAACAGGGCTACGCGGGCATCACCGAGACGCTCGACCAGCACGGCCTGATGCCCAAGGCCGGCTACCGCTATTTCGAGACGCCCTACAGCAGCTACAGCTACCAGAACTACGACTTCGCGAAGGCGAAGGAACAGGCGTCCTGGAGCAAGCGCACTTTCGAGATCTGCGCGCAGGGCGCGGGCGGCACCTACAAGAAGGACGGCTACACCTTCTGCCATGACGTGCCCGACACCAGCTACCTGGTCGAACCGGTCGAAGGCCTGTGGCTCGTGGGCATCGATGCCAACGTCTACGTGCCCACCGGCACCGGCCCCAACGACTTCAACGGCTCGGGCGATGCCGGCTACAACAAGATGCTGACCCACAAGCCGCACGTGATCGCGTGGCTCAAGGACGTGGTGGCACGCGGCAAGAAGCAGGGCAAGCAGGTCGTGGCCTTCAGCCACTTCCCGATGAGCGAGTTCTTCAACGGCGCCTCCGACGACATCATCGCGCTGCTCGGCGCGGGCAAGATGCAGATGGTGCGCCGTCCCGCCGAGGACGTGACCAAGGCCCTGGCCGACACAGGCCTGCAGGTGCACGTGGGCGGCCACATGCACTTCAACGACACCGCCGTGCGCAACTACGACGACGGCCATGGCCTGGTGAACATCCAGGCACCGTCGATGGCGGCCTACGTGCCGGCCTACAAGCTGCTGACCTTCAAGGACGCGACGCACATCGACGTGCAGACCGTGCGCCTGGACAACGTGGCGCGCTTCGATGAGCTGTTCGACCTCTACCGCGAGGAACATCGCTTCTTCACCGACTTCCCGGGCCGGCTGCCGGGCGGCAGCAACGGCGTGCTGTGGGACCGGACCGTGCTCGACGCGAAGAGCTACGGCGAGTTCAGCACGCGCTACATGTCGGAGCTGGTGCGCCTGCGGCTGCTCAACGACGACTGGCGCTGCGAGATGCGCGAGCTCGTGAAGAGCCCGATCTACGGCTCCGACCTGCTGGTGCTGTCGCAGCTGCAGACCAAGGTCACGCTCAAGCAACTGGGCAACACCGGCAACCGCGGCCTGCTGAGCAACGCCTTCTTCTCGTGCCTGGGCGACGCCGGCGGCGACGGCAGCGCGCAGCAGGCGGCCTACGCCAAGGACTACGCGGATGCGGAAGCCAGGGCGCGCGCGCTCGCGGGTGCCAACGGCATGCGGCTGGAGGACTTCAACCAGTGGAAGGCGATCGACCTGGCGGGCGACTTCGTGCGCCTGGCCAATGCCGGCGACCTCGCGTTCACCGACATCCCGGCCGACCGCGCGCGCCAGTACAAGCTGATCGCCCAGGCGCTCGAAGGCACCAACACCGCGCTGGCGCTCAACGGCAGCCAGCAGGTGATGAACGACAACCCGGCCCATGCGGTGTTCCAGGCGCGCTTCAAGCCGCTGATGCAGATCCTGCTCAAGCTCGCCCGCGGCGCGCCGACGCAGCATTTCGTGATCGATCTGCAGACCAACAAGCTGACCGACATGACGTCGGCACCGGCGCCCTTCTGAATCGCAGCGAAGACCCAGACATGACATCGAAGAACAACATCCAGCGCCGCGGCCTGCTGCTCGGCGCGGGCGGCGCGCTGCTGGCCGGTTGCGGCGGCGGCGGAAGCAGTGGCGGCTTCCCCTTCGTGCCGGCCCCCGCGCCGGCCCCTGCTCCCGCACCGGCGCCCGCGCCGGTGGCCGAACCCGAGGTCACGGCACCGACGCTGACCGGCCGCGCCGTGCTGCCGGCCGACAGCTACGTGGCCGGCCCGACCTCGGGCCAGTTCATCTCGGGCGGCGACTACACGCGCGCCAAGGACACCTACGGCTACACCCTGCCCTTCCAGGGCAAGCAGCCGATGCAGGGCTTCTCGGCGCTGGTGCCCAGCGGCATGCCGGGCGTCTTCTATGCGATGCAGGACAACGGCTTCGGCGGCCGCGCTGCCTCGCCCGATGCTCTGCTGCACATCTACGCGGTGAAGTTCGACTGGGCCAAGGGCCAGGTGATCCCGGTCAACTTCCAGACCGGCGAGACGCTCGCGTCCTTCAGCGAGCAGAGCTACATCCGCCTGAGCGACCCCTACCGCAACCTCGGCTACCCGGCCGTGGCCGACATGGTCAACTACCCCGGCGCCTCGGTGTCGCCGGCCGGCCAGACGCTGGCCGTGGACCCGGCGATCGTCTCGGGCCGCCTGCTGACCGGCTACGACATCGACCCCGAGTCGCTGCAGATCGACGCGCAGGGCAACTTCTGGATCGGCGACGAGTTCGGTCCCTTCCTGCTGAAGTTCGACCGCCAGGGCCGGCTGGTCGCGCGCGAGGTGCAGATGCCCAACCTCGCGAAGATCGGCGGCAATCCGCTGGTGCAGACGCCGAACAATCCGTACATCCAGTCGAACACCTCGGTGGCCAACCTCGGCGGTTCGGGCGGCCTGGAAAGCATGGCGATCAACGCCAGCCGCGCCAAGCTCTACGCGATGTACGAGAAGGAGATGAATGGCGACAACGCGCAGCGCCGCATCATCAGCGTGTTCGACCTGGCCTCGCAGAACTTCGAGCCGCGCGTCTACGCCTACAAGGTCAGCACCGGCCAGCGCATCAACGGCGACGGCAACCTCGAGACCGAGGTCTACAGCGTCAACGACATGGTCGCGATCAACGACACCGAGTTCCTCGTGGTCGAGAAGAACAGCGGCGCGGGCGACGTGCGCAGCGGCAAGTTCCCGGCCTCGGGCACCTGGCGCAACGCGGCGCGCTTCAAGCGCGTCTACAGGATCGACCTCGCGCAGGTCGACAGCAGCGGTTACCTCAAGAAGGAGGAGATCGTCGACCTGATGGCGCTGAGGGACCCGAAGGGCCTGGGCGGCGATGCCACCATCGACGGCGTCTTCGCGTTCCCGATGGAGTGCGTGGAGGTGGTGACGATCGCCGACGCGCAGACGCTGATGCTGGTGAACGACAACAACTACCCCGGCGGCTCGCCCTCGCGCCTGCCGAACAAGGTGGACGGCAACGAGTTCATCC
Organism: Variovorax sp. GW821-FHT09B01; assembly: GCF_059418345.1. Taxonomy (NCBI): domain Bacteria; kingdom Pseudomonadati; phylum Pseudomonadota; class Betaproteobacteria; order Burkholderiales; family Comamonadaceae; genus Variovorax; species Variovorax sp. GW821-FHT09B01. The sequence continues at coordinate 1,267,232 of NZ_JBWKPQ010000001.1, forward strand.
GCATCCGGCTGCCGAAGCCGCTGGCGCTGCCGCCCGCGAAGGCTTGAGCGCGCGCGGCGCGGGGATCGCGATGCGCCGCAGCGCCACGGCCGACACCACGGCCAGGGCCGCGATCCCCACGGCCGCCACGGCGGACGACACGCCGAGCCCGGCCACGAAGGCGTGCCGGGCCTCGTCGAGCAGGCCCGCGGGCAGGCTTTGCGCGAGCGAGGTCGCGGTCCAGAGGCCCTCTTCCACCGCGCGGGCGGCCTGTTCGGGCAACCCGCGCGGCAGGTGCCCGGCGACGCCTGCGCGATAGACCACGGTCGTCAGGCTGCCGAAGATCGCCACGCCGAGCGCGACGCCGAGTTCCTGCACCGTTTCCGACAACGCCGAGGCCGAACCAGCGTGCGCCGCCGGCGCCGCGCCGATCACGAGGTCGGTGCCCAGCGCGGCCAGCGTTCCCAAGCCCAGGTAGATCAGCGAATAGCCGGCCACCGCCCAGCCCAGGCCCTGCGTCGCGGGCATCACGGGCAGCAGCGCAAGCAGGCCATGGCCGAGCGCCGACAGCGCGAGCGACGCGGCCATCACGAAGCCCGGGCGCACGCGCCGCGCGACCAGCGGCGCACCGATGCCGGCCACCAGCATCGCGAGCGCGGGCGGTGCCATCCACAGGCCGGCCGTCACCGGCGGCAGGCCGATCACGAGCTGCAGGTACTGCGTGACCAGCAGCAACGCGCCGCCGACGCCGGTCAGCCCGACCAGCAGCACGCCGAGCGCGACGCTGAAGCTGCGGTCGGCGAACAGCCCGATGTCGAGCAGCGGATTCGCGAGCGCGCGCTGGCGCCGCACGAACGCGATCGCGCAGGCGATGCCGAGCAGCAGCGCCAGCGTGGTGGCAATGCCCCAGCCGCTCTTCGCGCTCTGCTTGACCACGTAGACCAGCGGCAGGATCGCCGCCAGCGAGAGCGCGACGCTCGCGAGGTCAAGGCGCGCGCGTTCCGGTGCCCGGTATTCGGGCAGCAGCAACGGCCCGCCGATCCACAGCAGCAGCACCACGGGAATCGCCACCAGGAAGGCCGAGCCCCACCAGAAGTGCGCGAGCAGCAGGCCGCCGACCAGCGGCCCCGCGGCCATGCCGAAGGCGAACATGGTGGCCCACACGCCGATCGCCAGCGCACGCTGGCGTGCATCGAGGAACATGTTGCGGATCAGCGCCAGCGTGGAGGGCATCAGCGCCGCGCCCGCGATGCCGAGCAGGGCCCGCGCGGCGATCAGCAGGTTGGCGCTGGGTGCGAACGCGGCCAGCACCGAGGTCACGGCGAAGGCCGCGGCGCCGATCAACAGCAGGCGGCGGCGCCCGATCGCATCGCCCAGCGCGCCCATCGTGACCAGGAAGCCCGCGATCATGAAGCCGTAGGCGTCCATGATCCACAGCGCCTGCGTGGCGCTGGGCTGCAGGTCCTCGGCCAGCTTGGGCAGCGCGAGGTAGAGCAGCGTCACGTCGAGCCCCAGCAGCATCGTGGGCAGCGCGAGCATGGCGAGGCCGGCCCACTGGGCGAGGCCCGCGCGCGCCGGCGGCGTTGTCGCAACGCTGTTGCCGTTGTGCTGGTTGAGACCGAAAGCCATGCGAGCCACTCCTGAATGATGAAAGAGCGATCATTCTGGGAACGGATCAGCAACAGGACAATATTTCCTCTCATGCTATTACTGGCAGCAATACGAAGCGCGGCGTGCCATGGCGTCTAGATCGCTCGACCGCACGCGCACCGAACTCTCGGCCTTCCTGCGCGCCCATCGCGAGCGGCTCGCGCCCGCGGACGTGGGCCTGCCCAGCGGCGGCCGGCGGCGCACGCCGGGCCTGCGCCGCGAGGAGGTGGCGGCGCTCGCGGGCGTGGGCATCACCTGGTACACGTGGTTCGAACAGGGCCGCGAGATCGGTATCTCGGAAGCCTTCCTGCTGCGCATCGGCAAGATCCTGCGGCTCGACGATGCCGAGTGCTGCCACCTGTTCCTGCTCGCGCAGCAGCGGCCGCCCTCGGCCGAGGCCCATCACTGGCCGAGCATCCCGCCGCTGGTGCAACGCATGATGGACGAGCTGGTCGCGCGCCCCGCGTACGTCACCAACCTGCGCTGGGACGTGGTCGCGTGGAATGCCGCGGCCGACCGGTTGTTCGGCTTCTCGGGCCGGGAGCCCGCGCAGCGCAACTTCCTGCGCCTGGCCTTCGCCGATCCCGAGCTGCGCCGGCGCTTGCCGGACTGGAAGGAGGACGCGCCGCGCCTGCTGGCCGCTTTCCGCCGCGAGCTCGCGGTCGCGCCCGACGATCCCGCGATGCTGGCGCTGGTCGATCAGTTGCGGCGGCTGTCGCCCGACTTCCGGCGCTGGTGGGACACGCCGCGCGATCCGCAGCCCTCGCGTGGCATCTCGGCCCTGCTGGCCGAGGGCCAGCGCGTGGCCTTCGAACACGAGGCGCTGACGGTGGACGAGTACCGCCACCTGCGCATGGTGGTGTACTTCGAGGACGGCGCGGGGCCGCTCAGCGCGGGCTCGTCGCCGGCCGCGCGGGAATCCACGCCACCAGCGGCGCCAGCCAGCGCGGCCGCCAGCTCAGCGTGAAGGTCACGGCGAGCGCGGCACCCGCGAGCGCCATGAACCACACCAGCGAGGCCATCGAGACATGGTCGACGCGCAGGCACAGCAGCAACGACACGACCAGGCACGCCGCGCCCAGCACGCGCAGCACGCGCGCCATGCGCGCCGGGTAGGCCGTGCCGGGGCGCGCCTGCTCCCAGTGCACGTCCATCGACAGCGCGAACAGGCCCGCGCCCACGAGGTTGGCGGCCAGCGCGGCCGCGAGCATCAGGGCCTCAGACACGGGCCACCGCCGATCCGTTCGACGCCGACACGGTGGTAACGGCGCTCGCGGCGGCACGGCGCCGCAGCATGCGCGCGGCCACCACGGCCAGCGAGACCGCCGCGAGCACCGACAGGTCGACGCCCGCCACCGGCCAGTAGCCGCTGCCGATGGTGCGCAGCAGGTGGTCGCCCGTGGTGATCCAGTTCAGCAGCACCGCCGCCACGCCCAGCAGCGCCACGGCCCAGCACTGCTCGGCCCAGGCCGGCGCCAGACGGCCCTGCGCCGTGGGCGCGGTGCGCCACAGGCCATGGAGCAGTGAGAGCAGCCAGGCGCCCGCGAAGACGCCGATCTCCCAGTTGCCGCGCAGCGGCAGCTCGGCCGGCAGCAGGCGGTTGGCGACCAGCATGGAGAAGGTCGCGATCAGCAGGCCCGGCACCGTCGCGACCGCGAAGGCATCGACCCAGCGCGCGCCCTGCAGGCCCTGCTTCGCATGCTGGCGCTTGCGCTTCTCGACGAAGAAGATGAAGCCGGTGGCGATGCAGGCGCAGCCGGCCAGCCCGCCCAGCACGTAGAGCCAGCGCAGCAGCCAGTGCCTGAAGTGCTGCAGGTGCAGGCCGGTGAGGAAGTCCTTGATGCCCGCGACCACCGTGGGCGCCGGGTCCTCGCGAATCACCTCGCCGGTGGCGCCGTTGAAGTGGATGCCCTCGCCCGTGAGCGTGACCCGGTCGGTGCCCGCGCGGTAGACGCTGACGTAGGCATTGGCATCGTTCACGTGCTGCACGTTGAGCATGCCGACCTCGCCCGCCATGCCGCGGCTGGCCCAGCGGCGCTGGGCCTCGGTCACCATCGCGTCGACCGAGGCCAGCGTGCCCGGCGTACCCGCGCGGTCGTGCGGCAGGCCGGTCTCCTGGGCCTCGAGCTTCTCGTGCAGTTCGTGCAGCGGCTCGAGCTGGGTGTGGCTGACGGGGAAGTAGACGCCCGCGAACACCACCAGGCCCGACAGCGCGAAGATGAAGTGGAAGGGCAGCGCGACCACGCCCGTGAGGTTGTGCAGGTCGAGCGCGCTGCGCTGCACGTGCTTGGCCGGACGGAAGGTGAACAGCTCGCGGAAGATCTTGCGGTGCATCACCACGCCGCTCACCAGCGCGATCAGCATCACCAGCGCCGCGAAGCCGACGATCCAGGTGCCGAGGTTCAGCCAGTTGATGTGCAGGCTGTAGTGCAGCGGGTAGAAGAAGTCGCTGCCGATCTTCAGCCGGTCTTCCGACAGCGTCTTGCCGGTGCGCGGGTCGATGGTGGCGTAGCCCCAGACCGCGTCTTCGGGGTCCTTGGCATTGGGCAGGATGAAGCCCGAATAGATGCTCAGCACCGGGTCGCGGTGCGTGGTGTAGGCCAGCCACTGCTTGGGCTCGAAGCTCGTCGCCATCGGGCCGTTCACGCGCGAGCGCGCCTGCTCGATGTTGGCGGGCGCGGGCTTCACCTCCTTGAACAGCGGCAGCAGGACCTGGTCGAACGAAGGCATGCGCTGCGGCTCGAAGCGCGTCTCGGGGATCGCCCAGCGGTCGATCTCGCGGTCGAACACCGACAGCGAGCCGAAGAAGAACACGACCATCAGCACGAAGCCGAGCACCAGCCCGAACCAGGTGTGGAGCCAGGCCATCGAGAGGCGGAAATTCTGGAACACGGAAGTCTCTCCTCGCGGGAATGGTTCGGGTCGGGTCAGGTCAGAGCAGCGCCCGCTGCACGAGCGATGCCGCCGCCGTCATCGACAGGCCGCCGCCGGCCAGCACCAGCCACACGCGCTTGATGTTGGCGGCCGAGAACGCCCAGAGGAACGCGACCAGGAACACCAGGAAGGCCAGCATGCTGGCGAGCGACTCGGCGTCGTGGAACGGCATGCCCGCGGCGAACAGCAACCCGATGCCGAGCGCGACGAAGCCCCACGAGAACGCATAGCCGCCGAGCACGGCGGCGCCGATGCGGGAGACGATCTGCAGGGCGGGGACAGCGTTCTGGGCCATGGTTTCTTCGACGGGGTGGATGACGGCGGCAGGCGTGACGCCTTGCCGATGCCAGCCTCGTTTCAGTGGGCCCGCATGCGCGGTCGTCCGAGGCAATTGATAGTCGTTCTCATTCTATCAAGCGCGTTCGGGCCGTCCCGATCTCGTCACGATCCGAAGGACATTCGACTCGAAGCGGCAGTCAGGGCGTCTGCTGCGCCGCATGCTTGACGCGCAGGATCTCGACGATGCGCGCTTCGTGCAGCACGCGATAGAACACGATGTAGTTGCGATGCACGACCAGCTCGCGCACGTGGCTCGGCAGACCGGGTCTTCCGCTGCGGCCGAGTTCAGGGTGCTGCGTAAGGGGCAGGGTCTTGTCGCGCAACTCCTGGCCGAAGCTGCGCGCCCGCGCAGGGTTGTCCTTGCCGATGTAGCGAACGATGGCACGCAGATCGTCGACCGCCTTCGGCCGCCACTCGATGCGGCAAGGCGTCATGCGCGTTTCTTCGCGGCGGGCTTTCGTGCGGCCGTCGGGGCCGCGATGTCGGCCTCCATAAGGGCCATCACTTCATCGTGCGAAAGATTCGGCCGGGGGTCGTCGACGGCCTCCTGGATTTCCGCGGCCAGCCATTCGTTGTAGGCAGCGGCTTCGTGCGCCTTGCGCAGGGCCTGCGCACGGTTGTCGGTGGAACGCTCCAGGGGTTCGCGCTCGGCCGGATTCCACTCGCTGGCATCGAACTGCCCGACGGTGATGCCCAGGTCGCGCAGCACGCTCAGTGCGGTGGCCGGATTTCCGAAACGACGCGGCTCGGTGCTGCGGGCCTTCGCCAGAACGGCGCCGTCGCCGTTGCGCGTGGCGATCTGAACCAGAAACGCGCCCCCCTGCCCTTTGAGCGTCACGCTCGAAACACCGCCGGCTTCGGAGGCCGTGCGGAGTTGCTCCAGGGTCATGCTCTGCATGGCGCCTCCTTGCAGTCAAACAACGTCCATTGTGCAAGACTTGTTGAAATCGTGCAAATCGCGGCGCCGGATCGAGGCCCCCGTCACATCTTCAATTGCGTCAGCGCCCAGGCCACCATCGCCAGCTGTGCGACGTTCACCAGCATCCCCGCGATGTGCAGCTTGCGGAACGCGACGACCGACGCGTCGACGCCCGGGATCGTGCCGCGCAGCGCATCCATGCGCGGGATGATGATCCAGCCCCGCAGGGCGAAGGCGAGCCCTCCGATGACTGCGGCCCCGAATGCGAAGACGAGCTTGCCCGACCAGACATAGCTGAGCGCCGCGGCGCTCGCCGTCAGGATTACCGCCACGTAGTAGACGTTGAACAGGCCCCGGATGAAGCGCCCGTCCAGCGGCGTGTCGTGCTTGAGCACGAGCAGCGGCAGCGAGCCCATCATGAAGAAGCCCATCCAGACCAGCAGGACGACGGTGGCAGCGAGCGCGACGACGATAGGGAGCATCGGGATCCTCCGCGACCTCGCGGCGCTTGCCGGGGCCGAGGCGGACTGTAGCCGTTCATGCAGACATTGCGAAGGTGCTTCGGCGGGCCACCTCGTTGGGTGCGATCGCCGTCTCAGAAGCCCTTGAGTTGGCTCCTGGCTTCCAGAATGGCCGACTGCAGCTTTCGCTTCACGGCCCCATCCTGCAGGTCGAGCCGCCCGCGCCGCGGATACCTCGGCGTCTTTCCGGGCACAGGGGCGAACCAGACGTCATCGAAGGGCAGGCGATGATGGTTGACCAGATCGAACTTGGTTGCCTTGGTCAGGCCTGTCTTTTCGCTGGCCTCGATGACGAACTCTCCCGGATACACCATCGAGGTGTTCTGGGAAGTGGCATAAGCGACCACCAGCACCGAGCCGCTCGGGTCATCGTTCGCCTCTTCGATCTGGAGCACCAGTGCCGGACGGTTCTTGGGACCGGGAACGCCCACCTGCTGCGGAAAGCAGCATTCGACGATGTCCCCGAGCCGCGGCCGGGGTTTCCAGTAGAGCCCGCTCACAGCAGCGAGTCGATGACCTTGCCTTTTTTCTTCGGCTCGGCCTGCGCGATGGCCTGATGCTGCGTCTTCGTGAGCGGAACCAGACGCTCCCTGTCCTGTTCGATGAAAACCTCGTCTCGCAGCCTGGCGAGGGCGTACAAGACCGTCTGGGTTTCGTTGAAGCCCAACTTCTTGGCCAGCGCCCGCAATGCATCTCTCGACACAGTGGTCAGCGTGTCATCCTTGAAGTTCAGCTTCAGCGATTGTTGGTTGGTGGTGGCGGGCATGGGGCCTCCGAGATGGGTACAGGATGCATATTTTATATGTATCGAATAGGCATCTCAAGGCTGCCGTCATTCGCTCAGGCCGTCATCCCCCCATCCACGTTGTAAACCCCACCCGTCACGAAGCTCGCCTGCGGCCCCAGCAGCCAGAACACCAGGTTTGCCACCTCCTGCGCGGTCGCCGCGCGCCGGAGCGGCTGGTTCAGGAAATGCTGCTTCAGCGCGGCCTCGGCCTGCGCCTCGGTGCGGCCGTCGACGAGGAAGGTGCTGCGCAACAGCGGCGTGTCGATCGGTCCCGGGCAGATGGCGTTGATGCGGATGCCGAGCGGCGCGAACTCGAGCGCCGCCTGCTGCGTCATGCGGATCACCGCGGCCTTCGAAGCGCCGTAGACGCCGAGCCCGGCCTCGGCGCGGCTGCTGCGCTGGCCCGACACCGAGGCGGTGTTGACCATGGTGCCGCCGCCCTGGTCGCGCATCGCGCGCGCCACGGCCTGCATGCCGAGCAGCACGCCGCGCACGTTGACCGCGAAGATGCGCTCGAAGTCCTGCATGCGGAACTCGAGCAGCGAGGATTGCGGGCCGACGATGGCGGCGTTGTTGTGGAACAGGTCGATGCGGCCGAACTTGCGCAGTGCCGTGTCGACGTAGCGCTGCACGTCGGCCTCCTGCGCGACATCGGCCGCGACGCCGATCGCATCGCGCGCATCGAGCCCCTCGAGCGCGCGGTCCAGCGCCGCCTCGTCGCGGTCGACGATGGCGACGCGCGCGCCAGCCTCGAGCAATTGGCGCGCGAGCGCAAGCCCCACGCCGCTGGCGCCGCCGGTGACGACCGCCACCTGGCCTTCGAACACGGGCGCGCTCATTGCAGCGTGACCTCCAGCGCGCTCGGCGCGCGAAACACGAAGGTATGCAGATGCGTCGCGCGATCGGGCTCGACCAGCCGCATGCGCGGGAAGCGCTTGGCGAACTCCTCGAACACGATCTTCATCTCGAGCCGCGCGAGCGGCGCGCCCAGGCAGAAGTGCACGCCGTTGCCGAAGGTGAGCTGCTTGCGCGCATTGGCGCGACGGATGTCGAAGCGCTGCGGGTTCTCGAACACCTCCTCGTCGCGGTTGGCCGAGGCGAAGGACAGCACGATCGGCGCGCCCTTCGGGATCGTCACGCCGCGGAACTCCACGTCCTCGAGCGCGATGCGGCGCCAGCCGATCACGGCACCCGCATAGCGCATGCCCTCCTCCACGGTGTTGGCCGCGAGCGAGGGATCGGCGCACAGCGCTTCCCACTGCTCGCGGTTCTCGAGCAGGCTGCGGAAGGTGTTGGTGAGCTGGTTGGTGGTGGTCTCGTGGCCCGCGAAGGCGACGCCGAAGGTGTGGGTGATGATCTCGGGAATGGACATCACGGCGTCGTCGCCATTGCGGATCTCGAGCATGCGGCTGGTGAAGTCGTCCTGCGGATGCTTCTCGCGCTCGCGGACCATCTCGGTGCAGTACTGCCAGAACGCCACCATGTTGCGCGCGCCCTCGAGCTGCTCGGCATGGGTGGCCGGGCTGAAGTCGATCACGCTGCGTGCGCCGGCCCAGTGCTTGACGCTCGGAATGTCCGAATCGGGAATGCCCAGCACCTTGAACACCACCTGCGCCGGCAGCTCGTAGTTGACCTCTCGCAGCAGGTCGACGGCATCCTTGCCCTCGACGCGGTCGATGGCCTCGTTCACGAGCCGGCGGATGTGGCCGTCGAGCTTGACGAACTCGCGCAGGTTCAGCACCTGGCCGGTCACGCCGCGGATGCGCTTGTGCACGGCGCCGTCGAGGCTCGAGTGGCTGCCGGTCTGCGCATAGCCGCCCTCCTTGAGGATCGCCTGCGCATCGGGATGCATCGGCGTCACGGGCCGCGTGGTGTTCTGCGACGAGAAGCGCGCGCCGTCGTGCAGCACGCTGTAGACGTCGGCGTGTTTGGTCAGCACCCAGTAGCCGATCTCCTCGCACCAGAACACGGGCTCGTCGCGCCGCTGGGTCTCGAAGGCCGCATGCAGCTCGGGGCTGAAGTAGGGCTTGAAGTCGGCGGACGGCGAAGTCCCCGCATGAAAGGGGCAACCGGCAATGGCATTCATCGGGAAGTCTCCTGGCGTGGGTTGTCTTGGAAGAAGAAGCGTCAGCGCATCAACATGCCGCCGTTGACGTCGATCGTGGCGCCCGTCACGAAGCCGGCACCGGGCGACACGAGGTAGGACACCGCGGCCGCGATCTCCTCGGGCGTGCCGATGCGGCCCAGCGGCACGGCCGCGGTGCCGAGGTACTTCTGGCCGCGCTGCGCCTCGGGCACGGTCTGCTGCAGCATCGGCGTGTCGATCGGTCCCGGTGCCACGGTGTTGACGGTGATGCCCAGCGCGGCGGCCTCGCGCGCCACCACCTTCGACAGCGCGAGCACCGCGCCCTTCGAGGCGCTGTAGGCCGCACCGCTCTGCATGCCGCCCATCTGCCCCGCGAGCGAGGCGACGGTGACGATGCGGCCGTGCTCGATGGCCTGGCCGCCGCAGCGGCGCAGCATCTCGCGCACGCAGAGGAAGGTGCCGAGCGCGTTCACGCGCAGCACGGTGTCCCACTCCTGCAGCGTGATGTCGACGGTGGGCAAGCGCCCCGGCGCGGGCTGCGCGCTGAGGATGCCCGCGAAGCAGGCCAGCACGGCCACGCTGCCAAGCCGCTCCTGCACCGTGTCGAAAGCGGCGCGCACGCTGTCCTCGTCGGCCACGTTGCAGCCCAGGCCAACGTGGCCCTTGCCCGGCAAGGCGGCGGCGGCACGCTCGGCGGCCTCCACATGCAGGTCGGCCACGGCGACGGTCAGGCCGTCCTCGGCCAGCCGCCGCGCGCTGGCCAGCCCCAGCCCGCCAGCGGCGCCGGTGATGAGTGCGATGCGCATGAAAAGACTCCTGGAATTCAGCGGTCCGGATGGGCCTCGGCCCAGCACTGCACCAGCGGTTCGCTGATGTAGGCGCTCGTGGTCTGGCCCCCGTCGACGGCCAGCACCTGGCCCGTGACGTAGCCCGCGTCGTCGCTGCAGAGGAAGGCGGCCGCGCCGGCCACCTCCTCGGGCAGGCCGGGCCGGCCCATCGGCGTGGTGCCGACGATGGTGGCCTGGAAGCGCGCGGTGTTCAGCCGCCCCGCGGTCTGCGGCGTGGCGATGATGCCCGGCGCGATCGCGTTGACGCGGATGCCCTGGTCGGCATAGTCGGCCGCGAGGTTGCGCGTGAGGCCGATCACGCCGGCCTTGGCCATCGAGTACACGGCCTGCCGGCGGTAGCCCACCAGCCCCAGCGTGGACGCGATGTTGAGCACCACGCCGCGCGCCGCGATCAGCGCCGGAAAGGCCGCGCGCGTGACCATGAAGGTGGCCTTCTGGTTGATGTCGGCGAACCTGCGGTAGTCGTCGTCGGTGGTCTCGTGGAACGGCGGGCAGTTGCCCAGTCCCGCGTTGTTGACCAGCACGCGCAGGTCGCCGAAGCGCTCCATGCATTCGTCGACGATGGCCTGCGGCGCGTCATCGGCCGTGACGTCGGCGGCAAAGACCTGCAGGTGTTGGTCGCGCGGCAGTTGCGCGAGCCCCTCGGCGTTGATGTCGACCGCGAGCACGCGCGCGCCCTCGGCATGCAGCCGCAGCGCGATGGCGCGGCCGATGCCCGAGGCCGCGGCGGTCACGATGGCGGCCCGGCCCTCGAAGCGCTTCATGCGACTTCCCACACGTCGTACACGGGGCCGTCGCTCTCGCGCGTGCCGGTGCCGACCGCGATGCGGTCGTTGAGCCATTCGAGGCCCGGTGCCGCGGTCTCGAACTGCACCGCGACGCGGAAGTAGTCCTCGCCGCGCGCGATCGGCTCGCGATTCACGATCTTGCGCATGACCTCGGGCGTGGGCCCGTTGCGGCGTCCGCTGTAGGTCATGTAGACCAGCCCGCCGCCCTCGGCCTCGAGCACCAGCCGCACATCGAGGTGCAGGCCGCCGTCGGGCCGCTCGAGCACCACGTCGGCGCCGCCGGGCAGCACCCGGCCGCGCAGCCGCTCGCCTTCGAAGCGGCCGCCGCTCACGCACATCACGCGCCGCGTGTAGCCATGTGGCACGGCGCCCACGAGCTGCGCCGGTGCCGTGACCTCGGCCTTGATCGTGAACAGCGGTCGCAGTTCGATCGGTGTCATGCCGGTGCGCCGCTCACTCGCCGGCCTTCTCGCCGTGGCCCGTGCCGTAGCGCTTGCGCACGTCCTGGATCAATTCCAGCAGCGCCTTGGGCACGTCGCGGCCCTCGGCCTTGGCCTGGCGCTTGCAGTCCTCCCACAGCTTGAGGTCCGCATAGCCCTTGTCGGTGTGGCGGTTCCATTCCTTGTCCAGCGGCGTGGTGATCTCCAGGCGCACGCCGGCCGGGTCGTGGAAGTAGATCGACAGGATCAGGCCCTTGTGGTCGGTCGGTCCGATCACCTCCACGCCCTGCGAGGTCAGCCACTCGTACCACTTCGTCACCTCGGCGCGGTCCTTCGCCTGCAGCGCGATGTGGTTGAAGATGTCGTAGGCCGGATGGCTGGACTTCGAGGGCGCGGGCACGCCCGGTGCCTCGAAGAAGGCCAGCGTGGAGCCGTCGCCCATGCGGAAGAAGATATGGAAGTAGGGAATCGCGTCGCCGGTCGAGGGCACGCTGTCGTCGAGCACCGTGCTCGCGAGCTCCATGCCCATGATGCGGGTGTAGAAGTCGGTGGTGGCCGCCGCGTCGGGCGTGACCCAGGCCGCATGGTTCAGCATCATCGGCGTGAGGCCGGGATTGGGGGTCAGCGCCGCCTTGGGCTTGGTGCTGTTGTCGGTTGCGGTGGCTTGCATGAAGCGTTTCTCCGTGTTGATGTCGGCTCTTACAGTTGAGGGTCGGCGATGCGCACGGCGATGCCGTCGAGCGCGTCGCTCATGACGATCTGGCACGACAGCCGGCTGCCCGCTTCGCGCGGCGCGGCCGTGTAGTCGAGCATCTGGTTCTCGGTGTCGACCGCGGGCGGCAGCCTGTCGATGAAGGCCTCGTCGACGATCACGTGGCAGGTGGCGCAGCTCATGACGCCGCCGCAGTCGCCGACGATGCCTTGCAGGTCGTGGCTGGTGGCGGCAAGCATCAGGCTCTGGCCTTCAGCGACCTCGAGCTCGGTGCGCTCGCCGTTGGAATGGATGTAGATGGCGCGGGGCATGGAAGGACTTTCTCTCAGGCGCTCGTTCGCGTCAGTCCCCTCGACGGGGACGTTGGCCCGCGCCGTTGCCACGAAGGCGCCGCAGCACGCTAAGCACCAGCCCCACGAAGCCCTGCGGCATCAGGAACATGCACAGGATCAGGAAGCCCGCGAAGATCGCCGAGGGCGCCGACTTCGAGATCTGGTCGGCGATGTTCGGTATGAACTGGATGAAGGCCGCGCCCACCAGCGCGCCCGAGATGGTGCCGAGCCCGCCCACCACCACGCCCACGAGGAAGAACACCGACACGAACATGCCGAAGCTGTCGGGCGCCACGAAGGCGGTGGCGATGGCGCCGAGCGAGCCGGCCACGCCGGTGTAGAGCGCGCTGATGCCGAAGGTCATGGCCTTCACATGCGGCACGTTGACGCCCATCGCGGCCGCGGCGGTCGGCTGCTCGCGGATCGCGATGGTGGCGCGGCCCAGCCGGCCGCGCAGCATGTTCCAGGCACAGACGAACATCAGCGCCGCGATCGCCAGCACCACCAGGTAGAGCCACTGGTCGGCCGACAGCTGCAGGCCGAAGGGCGCCTCGGGCTTCATGAGCACGATGCCCTGCACGCCACCGGTCCATGGCTCGAGCGCCTTGTGCTTGAGCAGCTGCGGCGTGGCCAGCGCCAGCGCGAAGGTGGCGAGCGCGAGGTAGTGGCCCTTGAGCCGCAGCGCCGGCCAGCCGAACAGGAAGCCGAAGCCGAAGCACACCGCGGCCGACACCGGCAGGGTGGCCCACCAGGCGAAGCCGCCGTGCTCCATCAGCACCGCGGTGACATAGGCACCGAGCGCGTACAGCGCGCCATGGCCCAGCGAGAGCTGACCGTTGTAGCCCACCAGCATGTTGAGGCCGAGCACGCCGATGGCGGTGATCAGCGTCATGGTGACGAGGAAGAGGCGGTAGTCCGACAGTGCGAAGGGCAGCGCGAGCGACGCGATAGCGAGCAGCGCGAAGGCGGCGATGCGCCAGGGCGAACGCGCGGGCGCGGCGTCGGCGGCCAGCGCCGGTGCCTGCTCGGGAATGAAGGGCAGTGCCGACATCGTCAGACCCTCGCCACCAGCTTGCGGCCGAACAGGCCCGAGGGCCGCACCAGCAGCACGGCCACGATCAGCACCAGGGCCAGCGTTAGCTTGAGCTCGGTGCCCACGAGGTAGGTGCCCGCGAGGTTCTCGACCACGCCCACGATCAGCCCGCCGGCCACCGCGCCCCAGGGGTTGTCGATGCCGCCGAGCAGCGCCGCCGCGAAGGCGTAGATCAGCACGCCGCCCATCATGTTGGGCTCGAGGAAGACCACGGGCGCCACCATCAGCCCGGCCACCGCGCCGATCAGCGCCGACAGGCCCCAGCCCAGCGAGAGCATCAGCGACACCGGGATGCCCGCGAGGCGCGAGGACACCGGGTTCTCGGCCGAGGCGCGCATCGCGAGCCCGACCTTGGTGAAGCGCAGGAAGGCATAGAGCAGCGCCATCACCAGCAGCACCACCGCGACCGTACCGAGCTCGTGGCCCGAGATCAGCGTGCTGCCGCCGGGCAGCTTGTCGGGGAACGGACTCGGGAAGGGTTCGAGCTGGTGGCCGAAGATCCAGCCGGCCAGCGAGTTGATGCCGACGAACAGGCCGATGAAGACCACGATCACCGAGAGCTCGGGCACGTCGCCCAGCGGCCGCAGCACCAGCCGCTCGATGGCGAAGCCGGCCACGAAGCCGAAGGCCAGCGTGGCGAGCGCGGCGGCCCAGTACGGCAGGCCCCACTTCAGCAGCAGGAAGGCGATGAAGGTGGAGAACATCGCCATCTCGCCCTGCGCGAAATTGATGTGGTGGGTGGACTGGTAGATCATCACCAGCGCCAGGCCGAGGCAGGCATAGATGCCGCCCATGGCGATGCCGGAGGCGATCTGTTGCAGCAGGCTGTACATGGGGTGGGTCCTTGTCAGAAGCCGAGGTAGGAGCGGCGGATCTGCGCGTCGTCGCGCAGCTGCTTCGCGGTGCCCGAGATGACGGTGCGGCCGGTCTCGAGCAGCCAGGCGTGGTCGGCGATCTCGAGCGCGCGAGCGACGTTCTGCTCGACCAGCAGGATGCCCACGCCCTCCTCGCGATTGACCACGCGCATGATCTCGAAGATCTCGCGGATCACCAGCGGCGCGAGGCCGAACGAGGGCTCGTCCATCAGCAGCAGGCGCGGGCGCTGCATCAGCGCGCGGCTGATCGCCAGCATCTGCTGCTCGCCGCCCGAGAGCGTGCCGGCCTGCTGCCCGCGCCGCTCGCGCAGCCGCGGGAAGTAGCCGAACATGCGCGCCATGTCCTGCTCGACCTCGGCCTTGCCGCGGCGCAGGTAGGCGCCCACGCGCAGGTTCTCCTCCACCGTCATGTTGACCAGCGTGCCGCGCCCGTCGGGCACGTGCGCGATGCCCAGCGCGGCGGTCTTCTCGGTGCTGTGGCCATCGATGCGCTGGCCCGCGAGGCGGATCTCGCCGGTGCGCCGCACCAGCCCGCTCAGCGCGCGCAGCGTCGTCGTCTTGCCCGCGCCGTTGGCGCCGAGGATGGTGGTGATGCCGCCCTCTGCGACCTCGAAGTCGATGCCCTCGAGCACGCGCGTGGGGCCGTAGAAGGCCTCGAGCTTCCTCACCTCCAGCAGCGCGGCCATCAGGCGGTCTCCGTGCCGAGGTAGGCGCGCACCACTTCCGGGTCGGCCTGCACCTGCGCGGGCGGGCCGTCGGCGATCTTGCGGCCGAAGTTCATCGCCACCACCTGGTCGGACACCCGCATCACCAGGTTCAGGTGATGCTCGACCAGCAGCACGGTCACGTGGAAGCGCTCGCGCACGTCGAGGATCAGCTGGCGCAGCCCGTCGACCTCCTCGTGGTTGAGGCCGGCCGCGGGCTCGTCGAGCAGCAGCAGCTTGGGATCGGCCACCAGCGCGCGCGCCATCTCCACGCGCTTGCGGGTGCCGAACGAGAGGTTCTTCACCGGCGTCTCGGCCAGCGCCGAGAGGTCGAGCAGGGCCAGCAACCGCTCGGTGCGCTCGCGCACCTCGGCCTCCTCGCGCCGCACCGAGGGCAGGCGGAAGGCATTGGCGAGGTAGCCGGTGCCGGTGCGGCAATGGCGGCCCACCATCACGTTCTCGCGCACCGTCATCGCGGGGAACAGCGCCACGTTCTGGAAGGTGCGGCCGATGCCCGCCGCCGCGATCGCATGCTGCGGCTGCGCGAGCAGGTCGACGCCGTCGAACACGATAGCTCCCGAAGCCGGCGTGTAGATGCGGCTCAGGCAGTTGAACAGCGTGGTCTTGCCGGCCCCGTTGGGACCGATCAGTCCGCAGATCTGGCCGCGGCGCACCTCGAAGGAGATGCCGTCGAGCGCCACGATGCCGCCGAAGCGCACGCCGAGGCCGCTGACGCGCAGCAGCACGTCGGCGGCGGCGTTGGTGGAGGCGGAGGGGGTTGTCATGGCGGGCAGTATTCGCCGCGCATCGCGGGCCCGTCAGTCCCCTGCCCGTGGTACAGGCCACGCTGTCCCTTGCCACGGGGACAGACGCCGCGCGGCGGCGCTGCCACATTCGCCGCACTCCCCTCTTCCCACTCCTCATTCACTCATCCCCTCGTGGAGGCACAGCCATGGACTACGGACTGCAGGACCGCGTGATCCTCGTCACCGGCGGCGGCAGCGGCATCGGCCGCGCGATCGGCATCGAGGCCGCGCGCGGCGGCGCGCGCATCGCCGTCGTCGACGCGGTGGCCGAGCGCGCCACGAGCGTGGCGGCCGAGCTGCGCGAACTCGGCGCGCAGGCCGTCGCGCAGACGCTCGACGTGCGCGATGCCGCCGCCTGCGAAGCCGCGGTGGCGCGCATCGAGGAACAGCTCGGCGCCATCGACGGCATGGTGGCCTGCGCCGGCATCTCGCCGCCGGCGCCCGCCCACACCATGCCCGACGAGCTCTGGACCCGCTGCCTCGACGTCAACCTCACGGGCATGTTCCGCTCGCTGCAGCCCGTGGGCCGGCGCATGCTCGAACGCCGGCGCGGCGCGATCGTCACCGTGGCCTCGATCGACGGCCTCGGCGGCCATGCGGGCCGCGCGCACTACAGCGCCTCGAAGCACGGCGTGATCGGCCTCACGCGCGCGCTCGCGATCGAGTGGGGCCGCTTCGGCGTGCGCGTGAATGCGCTCGCGCCGGGCGTGGTCGACACGCCGCTCGTGCAGGCCAACATCCCGCCCGACCACCTGCAGTACGCAATGGTCGACCGCAACCCGCTGGGCCGCCTGTGTCGGGCCGAGGAACAGGCCGGCCCCGCCCTCTTTCTGCTGTCGGATGCCGCAAGCTACGTCACCGGCTCGGTGATGACCGTCGACGGCGGCAGCGCCGCGGGCTTCTTCACGCGCTGGAACGGCGCCGACCTCGGCTCGCGCGCGCTGCTCGAGGCGGGCGCCTACGGCGCGCCCGAATGAAACGAACTCTTTGCACCACTCCCTGAAGGACGACCACCCATGAAGAACCTCTTCGACCTGCGCGGCGAGCGCATCCTGATCACCGGCGCCGGCGGCGCCATCGGCGGCGCCACCGCGCGCGTGTGCGCCGCGCTCGGTGCCGAGCTGTTCATCGCCGACCTGAAGGCGCCGACCAAGCTGGCCGCAGAACTGAAGGTACGCGCCGCCGCGCTCGACAACACGAAGCGCGACGACGTCAATGCACTGCTGCAGGACATCGGCGAGATCGACGCGCTGATCGACACCAGCGGCTATTACGTCAAGGGCGACTGGCTCGATGGCGGCGACGAATGGGAGCAGCTGTTCGAGCGCACCATGGCCGTGAACGTGAAGGGCCCGGTCAACCTGCTGCGCGCGGCGCTGCCTTCGATGATGAAGCGCGGCAGCGGCCGCATCGTGCTGACCAGCTCGATGGCCGCGCGCAACGCGGGCTCGACGCTGGCGGTGGAGCCGGCCTACGCGGCCTCGAAGGGCGGGCTGTCGGCGCTGGTTCGCTACTTCGCGCGCCAGGCCGCGGCCTCGGGCGTGGTGGTCAACGGCGTGGCGCCGGGACCGATCTTCACGCCGCTGCTGGTGTCGGCGAACCAGCCCTTCACCGTCGACCAGTACCCGATGAAGCGCCTGGGCCAGCCCGAGGAGATCGGCTGGCCCGCCGCCTTCCTGGCCTCGCGCGGCGCCAGCTTCACCACCGGCGCAGTGCTCGACGTCAACGGCGGCATGTGCTTCTCCTGAGCCGCGCATGACGACGCAGCCTGCGACGCCCACCGCGCTCGACGGCCTGTGGGAGCCGGTGCGCATCGGCCCCGTGCAGGCGCTCAACCGCATCTACCTGCCCGCGCACCAGGTGAGCCTGCCACCGCTGGCCTATGGCGCCTACCTGGCCGAACGCGCGCGCGGCGGCGTCGGCCTGATCGTCACGCACGGCTTCCATGTGCATCCAGCCAGCGCGCGCGCCGGCGTGTCGCCATGGGAGCCCGCCTGGGCCGATGCGGTGCGGGCCTTCGTCACCCCGAGCAAGCGGCTCGGCGTGCCGGTGATCGTGCAGGTCACGCACATGGGTGCCAGCGGCACGCGCCGCACCGACGACATCGCGCACTGGGGTGCCGTGCTCGCGCCTTCGCAGCTGGCCTCGCCGGTGCACCGTGCGATGCCGCAGCCGATGGAGGAGGACGACATCCGCGCGGTGATCGAAGGCTTCGCCGCGACCTGCGCCAACGTGCAGGCCGGTGGCGGCGACGGCGTGGAGATCCATGGCTCGCACGGCTACCTGCTGAGCAACTTCCTCTCGCCGTACTGGAACCGGCGCGACGACGAATGGGGCGGCGACACCGGGCGCCGCGCGCGACTCGCGCTCGAGATCGGCCGCGCGGTGCGCGCGCGCTGCGGCGGCGATTTCGCGATCGGCATCAAGCTGAGCCTCGACGAGTACCTCGGCGAAGCTGGCACCACGCCTGAGGAAACGCTGCGCGTGATCGCACTGCTCGAAGCCGAGCGCCTGTTCGACTACGTGTGCCTCTCGCACACCGACTACCACCAGAACCACCGGCTGGTGCCACCGC
This sequence comes from Variovorax sp. GW821-FHT09B01, assembly GCF_059418345.1. Taxonomy (NCBI): domain Bacteria; kingdom Pseudomonadati; phylum Pseudomonadota; class Betaproteobacteria; order Burkholderiales; family Comamonadaceae; genus Variovorax; species Variovorax sp. GW821-FHT09B01. Next base: position 1,285,620 of record NZ_JBWKPQ010000001.1, read on the forward strand.
AGTCGAGCGGCGAGACCGCGCCGCTGGCCGCCAACGCCGCGCGCGTGCGCGAGGCGTTGCAAGGGCGCATCCCGCTGCTGATCCAGGGCTCGGTGCGCGACATCGCCACGGCCGCACGGATCGTCGCGCACGGGCAGTCCGACATGGTCGGGCTGGTGCGCGCCCAGATCGCCGACCCCGAGATCGTGCGCAAGGCCAGGGAAGGCCGCGCCGACCAGACCCGGCGCTGCGTGGGCGCCAACCAGGGCTGCTGGCGACGGTTGGGGCAGAACGTGAGCTGCACCGTGAACCCCGAGGCGGGCCGCGAACTGCAGTTCGGTGCGGCGCTGGCGCGTCCCGCCGCCACGCCGCGCACGCTGCTCGTGATCGGTGGCGGTCCGGGCGGCCTCAAGTTCGCGGACGGCGCGGCCGCGCGCGGCCATCGCGTCACCCTGTGGGAACGCACGGACCGGCTCGGCGGCCAGATCCGCCGCGCCGGCCTGCTGCCCGACTACGGTTCGTGGAACTTCCTGGTCGACGACCTCGAGGCCTCGCTGCGCAGGCGCGGCGTGGAGATCGTGCTGCGCCGCGAGGCCACGGCCGACGCGGTGGCCGCCTTCGGCGCCGACGAGGTCGTGGTGGCCACGGGCGCGCGCTGGCAACGCGGCGGCCGCTCGATGTTCCGCACCGACCGCGACGCGATCCCGGGCTCGGAGCTGCCGCACGTGACGGATGCGCTCTCGGCGCTCGACGACCTGCCCGCCTGCGGGCGCCGCGTGCTGATCGTCGACGACAACGGCGACTACCTGCCGCTGGGCCTGGCGCGGCTGCTGAGCGCAGCGGGTCGCGAGGTCACGGTGGTCGGCGCCGACGCGCTGCTCGGCCGCAAGCTCGAGCCCACGCTCGACTGGCCCTGGCTGATGCCGCGCGTGGCCGCGGCCGGCGTGGCACTGCGTGCCTCGACCACCGTCGAGCACATCGAGCCGGGCCGCGTCGTGTTGCGCAGCACGCTGGGCGGCGCCAGCGAGACGCTGGCGGCCGACACGGTCGTGCTGTCGATGCTGCGCGAGAGCGAGGACGGGCTGTACCACCAGCTGAAGGCACGCGGCCTCGCGGTGCGCCGCATCGGCGACTGCGTGGCGCCGCGGGAGGTCGACGACGCGGTGCTCGAGGGCTTCAGGGAGGCGCAGGCGATCGGCTGAGGCCGGGCCACGGCCCGCGTTCAGGCAATGCGCACGAGGTAAGCCGGCAACGGCGGCTCGGGCAGCACGGCCAGCACCTTGAGCTGCTGCTGCGTGCGCTTGCGCGCGGCCTGCAGGTGCGCCGCGAGCGCCTCGGCCGCCTGCGCGTAGCGGCCCTCGCACAGGTGCTCGACGATCTGCCGGTACTCGTCGATCAGCGCGGGATGCACCGGCTGGTGGAACATGCGGCAGAAGGTCTGATGGACGATCAGCGGCATCTGGCATTGCCGCAGGATGCCGAGCATCTTGGTGTTGGGGTGGTGCGCCAGGCACGCGTCGTGGATCTGGCTCTCGATGCGCAGCAGCTCTTCCGTGTCGACGGCCGCGGGATCGCGCAGCACCTCGCGCAGCCCCGACAGGAACTGCGCATCGAGCTTCGGGGCGCTCTCGAGCAGCGCGGCCGGCGCCAGCAGCAGCCGGACCTCGAAGTCCTGCGCCATGGCGCGCGCCGTCAGCGGGCCGGCACGCCATGCCGCATAGGCGCTCTTCTCGACCAGGCCGCGGTCGACCAGACGGCTCAGCACCTCGCGCAGCGCGCCGCGGTTCACGCTGAAATGCTGCATGGCCTGCGCTTCGTCGATGCGGAAGTGGCCGAACACGATGGCGGCCGAGATCGACTGCTCGAACTCGCTGTAGATGCGCTCGCTCTCGGAGGGGATGTAGATGGTCGCGTCCTGCGCGTCCTGCCCGAGCGAGGCCTCGTCGATCGGCAGCCGCAGCGGCTCCACCTGCTGGCCGCGCGGCGCGACCATGTAGCCGCGGCCCATGAACTTCTGCAGCAGGCCTTCTTCATGGAGCAGGTGGAAGGCTTTGCGCACCGGCACGCGGCTGGTGCCGAACACGTCGGCGACCGGTCCTTCGAGCAGCACCAGCCCGGGCACGATGCGCCGGTCGACGATGGCCTGACGCAGCCGGTGGCGGATCAGTTCGTAGCGCAGCTTCCGTTCGCCAGCTTCGGTGCTTTCCTCGGCCGACGCGGGGTCGGAGGCTGGCGGACTCATGGTCTTCTCATCGCTGTCGTGCAGTCGCGTCTCGGTGTCTCAACAGGGGTTCAGCCGCTGCGCAGGAACTCGGTCCATTTGCGCACCAGGTAGTTGTGCTCGTCCATGACGGTGTTCCACACGGCCACGTCGCTCATGCGCTGCGCATAGGAGCCGCCGTCGCGCACGCTGCCTCGGCGGATCAGGATGGTACCGTCAGTTCCCGGCAGGTCCTCGGCCGCCGGCAGCCCCTCGTACCAATAGCCCCATTCGGCCGCACTCAGGTGCGCGCGCGTGCGCAGCGGGTTCGAGATGTAGAAGCCCTGCCGCGCCATCACCGCGCCGGCCCAGCCCGAATGCCACCAGTTCAGGTAGCGGTAGGCCGCGTCGAGCTTGGGCCCCTGCGCGCGGCGCGCGATGCCCAGGCCGCCGTACCAGGCCCTATAGCCTTCGCGCGGACGCGCCAGCCGGTAGGCCAGGCCGGCCTGCTCGTACTGCGCGATGGCGGGTGACCAGTTGCTCTGGATCGCGACGCGCGCATCGATCATCATGCGCGCGGCATCGGCGTAGTTGCCCCAGAAGCCGCGGAACAGGCCGGCCTTCTTCTTGGCCATCAGCAGGGCGATCATCCGGTCGACCTCCTCGATCTCGAGGTTGCTGATGTCGCCGAACGCCATCTCGCCGCTCGCGCGCAGCGCCAGCACGGCGTCGAGCGCGCCGATCGCGGCATCGGCCTGCAGCGCCACGCGGCCATTGCAGGCCGGCGACACCAGCCACGACCAGCTTTCCTCGGTGCCGAACAGCGACGGGATCTCGGCCGGCAGGTAGACGAAGCTGTCGGCGTTGTGCGTGAGCGGCAGCATGCTGATCTGCGCGCTCGGCGCGTCGCCCACGCTGCCGTCGGGCTGCACGTAGAGGCGCGTCACGGGATTGCAGCCCTGCCCGTAGCGCGCGTCCGGCGCGATCCGCCCGGTCTTGGGCAGGGCATTGACCTCGGACCAGTGCTCGATCCGGTCCAGCTCGATCGGCTGCAGCGCGCCGGCCGGCCAGAGGTAGTCGATGCTGTGGAACCACTGGTCGTAGACGTCGAAGCTGCCCTGCTCGATCACGGCCTGGCGCTGCGCGTCGAAGCCGTCGAGCACCTCGAAGTGGATGCGCAGGCCGAGGTCCGACATGGCGCGCTTGCGCACGGCTTCCGTGAGCGTGACCGACGTGCCCAGCACGCGCAGCTCGGTTCTCTTCGATGCCAGGGCGGCCATGGCTACGCTTTCGAGGTGAGAGGATTCGGCCCGGCTTCCCGCGGCGCGTAGAAGCGTTCGAAGGCTTCCCACGAAGCGCGCACGTCCGCCTCGGACAGGCCCTGCACGATGAAGACCAGGCGCGAGCGCCGGTCGTCGTCGGGCCAGTCGGCCAGGTGTTCGGGCGGGTGCATCAGGTGCCCGATCCCGTGCAGCACCGTGGGTTGCCCGTGCGCGAAACCGTCTGCCGCGATGCCCAGCAAGCCCTTGATGCGCAGCAATCGATCGCCATGACGATGCACCAGCAGCGTGAGCCAGAGAGTGAGGGTGAACCATTCTAGGGGCCGCTCGAACACCAGGCAGAACGAGCGCGCGCCCGTGCCGGCCAGCTGCTGCGCATGGGTGCCGCCGATGCGCGCGGGCACCGGCCGTGCGCCGGCACGCGGCCGCAACGTGCCCGCGGCGACGCGCGCGATCCAGCCCGCGGTGTCGTCGCGAGAAGCGCCGTCCGCGAGATCTTCGAGCCAGGGCACGGACGCCGCCGAAGGCGCGTCCAGTTGGCGGGCCACGGGGTTGAGTTCCGCCAGCAGCGCCCGCAGCCGCGTCGCTTCCTCGGGTGCCACCAGGTCGGTCTTGCTGAGCCACAGCGTGTCGGCCGCCGCGACCTGCGCGATCCATTCGGGATGCTGCGCCTGCTGGCGCTCGGCATGCAGGGCATCGACCACGGTGGCGACGAAGGCCGGCCGGAAGTGATGGCGCAGCTGCGCATCGCCCAGCAGCGTGCCCAGCACCGGCCCCGGCGTGGCCAGGCCCGTGGTCTCGATCAGCACGCGGCGGAACGCCGGCAGCTCCCCGCGCTGGCGGCGCGACAGCAGGCGCATCAGCGCCTCCTTGAGCTCGCCGCGGATCGAGCAGCAGATGCAGCCGTTGTCGAGCAGCACGGTGTCGGCGTCGATCGCACCGACCAGCAGGTGGTCGAGGCCGACGTCGCCGAACTCGTTGATGAGCACGGCCGTGTCGCCCGCGGCACTGCCCTGCAGCCAGCGCCGCAGCAAGGTGGTCTTGCCGCTGCCGAGGAAGCCGGTCAGGATGCCGACGGGCAGGACCTCGAAGGCGATGTCCGTCATGGCGCGTCGTCCTTCGCGGGCCATGGCATGGCCAGCGGATCGATGGTGCGGCCCAGCAACTGCTCGGCCGCGCTCCACAGCGCGCTGAAGTCGGGCACCAGCACGCTCGCGCCGGTCGGGCCCTGCAGCAGGTAGGACTGCCCATGGAAGTCCTGCAGCTCGAGCCGGAACAGCCGCAGCAGGCGGTTGGCCCGCGCCACCTGGAGCAGCCGCTGGCGCCGTCCCTGCACCGAACCGGCCGCCGCATGGCTCCAGTGCGCCGTTCCCTGCAGCAAGCCGCACATCCCGCACATGGTCCACCGCCTTTCAGGGCATCACGTCGCCGGAATTGGGTCCGAGCGTCTGGCCCACGTAGAGATTGCCGCCGGGATCGGAGGCCAGCAGCACGGCGGTGGGCGCCACCTCTTCCACGCGGCCGAAGCGGCCCAGCGGCAGGCTGGCTTCCTTGGCCCGCTTCCAGTCGGCGCTGATGCCGTCGACCAGCGGTGTGGTGATCGGGCCGGGCGCGATGGCGTTGACCAGCACGTTGGCCGGCGCCATCTCGAGCGCCAGCGACTTGGTGAAGCCGATCACGCCGGCCTTGGCGGCCGCGTAGTGGCACAGCTCGACACCGCCCTTGATGCCGAGCTGCGAGGCCACGTTGATCACACGCCCCCAGTGCTGCGCCGCCATGTGGGGAACGGCGCGGCGCGCGCAGAGGAACACGCTGCGCAGGTCGACGCGCAGCATGTCGTCCCACATGGCGGTCGGCATGTCGGCGCAGCGCGACTGGGTCAGCATGCCGGCGTTGTTGACCAGGATGTCGATGCCGCCGAAGGCCGCCACGCAGGCATCGATGGCCTGGTTGGCGACCGCCTCGTCGCCGATGTCGCCGACGGCTGTCTCGACGCGGCCACCGGCTTCGCGGCAGCGGCGCGCGGTGTCGTCCACCCGCGCGCGATCGATGTCGGCCAGCAGCAGGTCGGCGCCGGCGCGCGCATAGGCCAGCGCGATGGCGGCGCCGATGCCGCTGCCGGCGCCGGTCACGACGGCGCGCCGTCCGTTGAGGAGTCTGTCGTTCATGGGTGCTCCTGCCAGTTCAACCGGGCCAGCGCACGGTGAGGCCGCCATCGGCGATCACCGACTGGCCCGTGATGTACGACGCGTCGTCGCCGGTCAGGAAGCGGATCAGCGTCGCGATCTCGCGCGCCCTGCCGACCCGGCCGAGCGGAATGCCGGCGGCCGCCTGCCGCAGGCCCTCGGGACCGAGCGAGTTGACCGGGTCGAGCGACTGCGGCGTCTCGATCAGCCCGGGAATCACGCAGTTGCAGCGGATGCCGCGCGGCGCGAGCTCCATCGCCACGGCACGGCACAGGCCGGGCACGCCGGCCTTCGCGGCCGAGTAGTGGGCATGGTTCTCCCACCCGTACACGCCGCCGGCGATCGACGACACCGCGACCATCGCACCGCCCTCGCCCATGTGGCGCGCCGCGGCGCGGAAGGTGCGCATCACGCCGCTGAGGTCGACGTTGATCACGTCCATCCATTGCGCATCGCTCATGGCGGTGAGCGCCGCCTGGCGCAGCAGGCCGGCATTCGCCACCGCATGGTCGAGGCGGCCGAAACGCTCGATGGCGGTCTGCGCGAAGCGCTCGACCTGGTCGGCATCGCCGACGTCGACGGGCACCATGACGCAGCGGCCGCCGGCGTCGTTCACCAGCCGCTCGGTCTGCGCCGGATCGTGCGGATCGCCGGGGAAATAGCCGCCCACGACCGCGACATCGATCTGCGCATAGGCCAGCGCCAGCGCCTGGCCGATGCCGCTCGCGGCGCCGGTGATCAATGCCACGCGGCCCGCACTTGCTTTCGATGAAGTCATCGGGTTGCTCCTTCAGCGCACCGACTTCGGGTCGACGTGCGGCACCAGCAGCATCACGATGCCGGAGATCGTGCAGGGAATCGCGCCCCAGACGACCGCGGCCTGCACCCAGTCGGCGCCGTGCGACAGCGTGTAGGTCACGCCGAAGCCCGCCGCGATGGCGCCCACCTGGCCCATCGCGTTGACGAAGGAGCTGGCGGTGGCGCGGATGTGGCTCGGAAAGCTCTCGCCGACCAGGAACAGCACCGCGGCATAGGGGCCGATCAGGAAGAACAGGCCGAGCGAGTACAACGGCACGATGCGCCAGAAGTCGCCCTGCGGCGCCTGCAGCATCAGGTAGAACGCGAGCCCGCCCAGCACCCAGCCGATGGCAACCGCGTTGCGCCGGCCGATGCGGTCGCCGAGCCAGCCGTGGAACATGTAGCCGAGGAAGCCGGCCAGGTTCGAGACGATCAGCACCTGCAGCGCATTGGAGAAGTCCACGCCCTTGCCGGGCGTGCCGCCCGAACCGCCGAGCACCGAGGTGCCCAGCACCGCGAAGATCACGATGGCGAACCAGTTGAGGAAGAAGCTCAGGGCCAGCGACAGCGTGGGCCGCAGCGATGCCCCCTTGAACATGGCGGAGATGCCGGTGTGATGCCGCGCCGACAGGTCGATGCCCTGCGCTTGCGCGAGCCGCTGCGCATCGGCGGCCCGGCCTTCGCGCTGCAGCCGCGCGATGCGCTGGCCGGTGATGAACTGCGGCGTCTCGACCAGCCGGCGGCCGAGGATCGCGATCACGATGGCGGGGAACATCGCGAACACGAAGGACAGCGCCCAGCCGCCGCCCTCGCCGAACCAGCGTTCGCCCAGCGGATAGAGCGCCGCCACCAGCGCCGCGGTGAGCACCGCGCCCACCGGCCAGCCGCCCTGCACCAGCGAGTAGATGAAGCCTCGCCGCCGGGTGGCGGCCGGGTCGGTGTGCACCAGCGAGAACAGTTCGCTGAGGTAGGTGGCGTTGATGCTCTGCTCGGCATAGCCGAGCCCGGCCAGCGAGCGCACCAGGATCAGCAACACGAAGCCCACCCCGGCCGACAGGCCGATCACCCAGCCCGCGAAGGCCGTCAGCCCCGAGCACAGGGCCGCGCCGGCGACCGCGATGATGATGCCCTTGCGCCGGCCCAGCCGGTCGGCGATCGGCCCGATGCCGAAGGCCACGATGACCGTGCCGAGCGTGACCCAGGTGTTGAGGTTGGTCTGCTGGTCGGCGGTCCACTTGAAGTGGTCGCCGAGCCGGGGCAGCAGCGTGCCGAACAGGATGAAGTCGTAGACGGCGAACACCCAGGCGAAGAAGCACACCCAGGTGGCGTAGTTCACCTGCTTCTTCGTCACGGTCGGCGGCGTCCAGGCGGCGTCGGCCGCGGCTTGGGGAGGGATCGAGGCGGTCATGGTCGTTCTCTGTGGAAGGGGCGGTGCAATGCCGGGGCCTAGCCGCGCGGATGGCGGCGCAGGAAGTCGTCCGCGATCTGGTCGCAGGTCATGAAGCGCACGCCGGCGTGGGACTGGAAGTGCTCGATCAGCCGCTCGAGCATCAGCAACACCTGGGGCCGGCCCGAGACGTCCGGATGGATCGTGATCGGGAACACCGCGTAGTCGTGCTCGCGGTAGACCCAGTCGAACTGGTCGCGCCACATCTGCTCGATGTCGCGCGGATTCACGAAGCCGTGGCTGTTGGGCGCCTTCTTGATGAACATCATCGGCGGCAGGTCGTCCAGGTACCAGTTGGCCGGGATCTCGACCAGCGAGGTCTCGGTGCCGCGCTCGAGCGGCTTCATCCAGCTGTCCGGATGCTTGCTGTAGTCGATCCGGGTCCACCGGTCACCGACGCGGACGTAGTACGGGTGGAAGTCGTTGTGCATCAGGCTGTGGTCGTACTTGATGCCCTTCTTGATCAGCAGCTCGTTGGTGACCGGGCTGAACTCCCACCACGGCGCGACATAGCCGGTCGGTGCCCGGCCCGCGAGGCGCGTGATGACGTCGATGCTGCGGTCGAGCACGGCCTCTTCCTGCTCGGGCGTCATCGCGATCGGGTTCTCGTGGCTGTAGCCGTGGATGCCCAGTTCGTGGCCCGCGTCGACCACGGCCTTCATCTGGTCCGGAAAGGTCTCGGCCGAGTGCCCGGGCACGAACCAGGTGGTGGTCAGGCCGTACCTCTTGAACAGCTTCAGCAGCCGCGGCGATCCCACCTCGCCCGCGAACATGCCGCGCGAGATGTCGTCGGGCGAGTCCTCGCCGCCGTACGAACCGAGCCAGCCGCCGACGGCGTCCACGTCGACGCCGAAGGTGATGAAGATTTCCTTGGTCATGTCATTGCTCCTTGAAGTGGGGTGAAGAAAACAGGTGCTCGAGGGAAAGGGCGATCTGCAGCAGCCGCGCGTCCTCGCCGCGCGGGCGCATCAGCTGCAGGCCGGTGGGCAGGAGGTCGGTGCTGCCGTCGGGCGCGGCCACGCGCTCGACGCCGCTGGGCATCGCGACGGCGGGCGTGTCGAGGAAGCTGCCGGGCATCGTGAGGCGCAGCGTCGCGAGGTTGGTGCGCGCGAAGAGCTCGTCGTCGGCCTCCAGCGGCTGCAGCAGCGGCGCGGTGTGCGCGGTGGCGGGCAGCACCAGGGTCGCGCCCTCGAGATCGCGCTCGAAGGCGGCGATCAGCCGCTGCCGCTCCCAGCGCAGGTGCAGATAGCGCGCGGCGCTGACATCGCGCGCCGCTTCGAGCCGGCGGCGCACGCGCGGGTCCATGGCCTCGGCCTGCGGCGCTTCGAGCCGCGCCTGGTGCATCGCGAAGGCCTCGCTGGCGCCGAGCCAGCCGTGGCTGTCGATCAGCGCCTGCACGAGGTGCAGGCTCTTCACCTCGCGCTCCACGACCGTCGCGCCCGCGGCGCGCAGCCAGCGCATCCGCGCCCGCAGGTTCTCGCGCACCGCGGCCGCGACGCGCTCGTCGTCGAGGATGGCGGGATCGACGACGAAGGTCTGCCGCGCCAGGATGCGGCGGGCTTGGTCGAAGTCACCGGCGAGCAGTTCGCGTGCTTCGTTGCCGCTGCCGCCCTGGAGCACCGCGTCCATGGCGATGCAATCGGCCACCGAGTGCGCGAGCGGGCCGACGGTGTCGAGCGAGGGAGCGAGCGCGAACACGCCCGTCATCGCATAACGCCGCCTGCTGGCCCGGTAGCCGACCAGCCCGTTGAAGGACGCCGGAACCCGCACCGAGCCGGCGGTGTCGGTGCCGATGCCGATCGGCGCGATGCCGAGCGCGACGGCCAGCGCGGCCCCCGAGGACGATCCGCCCGGTGCCCTGGCACGCGTGCCGAGGGCCGGGTTCACCGGCGTGCCGAAGAACGGATTCAGGCCCAGCCCCGAATAGGCGAACTCGCTCAGGTTGGTCTTGCCGATGCAGACCATGCCGGCCGCCTCGGCATGCGCCACCAGCGTGGCATCGGCCTTCGCCGGTTCCGCGTGCGCGAGCAAGGCCGAGCCGGCCGTGGTGGGGGTGCCGCGGATGTCGAACAGGTCCTTCCAGGTCAGCGGCACGCCGTCCATCGGACCGAGCGGTGTGCTGGCCCGCCAGCGCGCGGTGGCCCGTTCGGCCTGCGCGAGGGCGCGCGACACGGTGAGCTGCGTGAACACACCGCGCGCGGTCTGCGCACGGGCCAGGCAGCGCTCGGCGACCTGCGTGGGCGTGAGCTCGCGCCGGGCGTAGGCGGCGGCCAAGGCACCGGCCGTCGTTGCTTGATGTGCTGTGTCGAAGTTCATGATCCGTTTGTTTTGTACTTTGATGACAAAGTACATTTCAGGCGGATCGTAGGTGCTTTTGACGTGCCTGCCTTAGGCGTTAATGCTTATTGACGCGTGGACTCGATCTTTGGATTACGCGTGCGCGAACGCTTGTCTTGACGTAAGTTAGCAACGTAGCTAACATTCTCATAGAAGGCGACAACGGCGCGATGCACATTGCATGGCGGGTTCCGCCTCATCGAAAGGACGCACCATGGGACACGCACAGATCAAGACGGTTTCCAGCCGCGAGTTCGTGCACAACGTCAGCGCCGCCCGGCGCGTGGTGAGCGAGGGCGGCACGGTCATCATCACCGACCGCGGCGAGCCGACCCAGGCGCTCATTCCGATCGCCGAATACCGCCGCCTCACGAAGACCGACAAGAACCTGGTCGAGCTGCTGCGCATGCCCGAAGCCGACGCCTTCGACCTGGACGTCGAGCCGATCCGCATCGGCGCCAAGGACATCGACGCATGAAGCGCGATCCCTCGCACACGAACGAGCCCGAGGAAGGACGGCGCGCATGATGTGGCTGCTGGACACCAACGTCGTTTCCGAAGTCCGCAAGAGCAGTTGCCACCCAAACGTGCTGGCCTGGATGGCTGCCCATGCCACTGGCGACATGTACCTGTCCGCGGTCACGGTGCTGGAAATCCAGCGCGGCATCAGCCAGGCCGCGCAGCGCGGCGACGAACTGCAGGCCGAGGTCTTCCATCGCTGGCTCGAGACCATGGTGCTCCCGGCCTTCGCCGGCAGGATCCTGCCCGTCGATCACGTGGTGGCCCGGCGTGCCGCCAGCCTTGCTTGGGCCGATGGCCGCGACTACCGCGATCCCCTGATCGCCGCGACGGCGCTGGTGCACGGCGCCACGGTGGTGACGCGCAACCTCAAGCACTTCGAAGCGTCCGGCGTGCCGCTGATGAATCCCTGGGACTACACAGGCGGCTGACGGACCGGCTGCTACATTCCCGCGTCCCCCGCCGATCCCGCCCATGTCGACCTCCTCCGGCCCGGCCCAGAAGCAGCGCTTCGAGGCCCTCTCCAATTTCCGCCACACGCTGCGCAGCTTCCTGCGCTTCAGCGAGGACGCCGCGCGCGAGCAAGGCATCACGGCGCTGCAGTACCAGCTGCTGCTCCACACCCAGGGTTTTCCGGACCGCGACTGGGCCTCGATCGGCGAACTGGCCGAACGGCTGCAGGCGCAGCCGCATGGCGTGGTGGCGCTGGTGTCGCGCTGCGAGGAAGCGGGCCTGGTCGTGCGCAAGCCCAGCACCGTCGATCGCCGGCAGGTGGAAGTGCACCTGCTGCCCGCGGGCCGCAAGAAGCTCGCGCGCCTCGCGACCGCGCATGCCGACCAGCTCGCGACCTTGGCCGAGGTGGTGCGTCTCGCGAGCAGCCTGCGCGACTGATAAGGTGTGAATGAACCTGCTGCGCGCCCCGATCTCGCATCTGCGGTCCTCGCCGTACGTCAGTACGACTCCGGTCCTCGACGCGACCTCGGGGCGCTCGCGACGGTTCCTTCACACCTTCTGAGCCCGCGGGTCGGGCATCCGCAACGGCCGGCATCGTGCGCGGGCCGGTCGTTAAAATCCGCGACTTTCCTTCAATCCCCTCATTCGTCTCCCCATGCTCCTTCGCTTCCCCGCACACTCCGCCCTCCTCCTGTGTTCGCTGCTCGCCACCGCCGCCGTTCGAGCGGAGCCCGCCGATGCGATGGAGATGGCCGAGCGCTATGCGGACGCCGAGCACTGCATGGAGCAGATCGTCGGCAAGCGCTGGGAGATGCGCTATGGCGTCGAGCTCGCGCGCAACCAGTGGGGCGCGCTCGAGCCCACGGGCCGTTCGATGGACAGCGCGCCGCAGGCGATCCGCATGGCCGACATGAGCTGCCGGCGCGAACTCAGCATCGAGCGCCAGCCGCGGCCCTGACACCGCGCATGCTCAGCGCTCGATGGTGATGAGTTCAGTCATGGGCTTCCATGACTTGCCATCGAACTGCGCGAGCCGCGCCTGGCGGATCGGGTAGTAGTCGTCGGCGCGGAAGTTGATCTTCATGCCTGGCAGCAGCATGCCGAGCTCGATGTCCTTGAGCCCCTGCACCTGCTTGAGGAAGTTCTCGCGCGTGAGGTTGTCGCCGCAGCGCTCGAGCACCAGCGCCGTGAGCTGCGCGCCCATGTAGGTGTAGACCGAGGTGGTGTCGCCCGGATCGTCGTTGGGCAGGTACTTCTTGAAGAAGGCCAGGTACTCCTGCATCGCCTTGTCGTTGTTCCAGGTCGGATCCGACGGCGTCTTGAACCAGTAGCTCGACACCAGCCCCACCGAGTTGTCGAGGCCGGCCGGGGTCAGCACGCCACTGATCGAGCTCGACACGTAGGGCACGATGTAGAACGGCTTCCAGCCGATCGCCGCGGCCTTGCGGATCGCCTGCGCCTGCGCCTTGTTCGAGGTGAAGGCCACCAGCACCTCGGCGCCCGAGGCCTGCAGCTGCAGGATCTGCGAGTCGACGGTCGGGTCGCTCATCTCCTGGCTCACCTCCTTCACGATGTTCAACTGCTTCGCGCCCAGCGCCTTGCGGAAACCGCGCATGTACGACTTGCCCACGTCGTCGTTCTGGTAGAGCACGCCGATCTTCGCGTTGGGCTTGGCCTCGACGAGGTACTTGCCGTAGATCGAGCCCTCGATGTCGTAGGCGAAGGAGAAGGGCACGGTCCACGGCGTGGTGGCGGAGTCGTGCAGGTTCGGGCTCGAGGCATAGAAGAACACCTGCGGCACCTTCTTGCCGTTGAGGTACTTCTGCACCGAGGTCTGCGAGGCCGTGCCCATGGAATTGACCAGCGCCAGCACCTGGTCGGACTCGACCAGCTTGCGCGTGCCCTCCACGGTCTTGGGCGGACTGTAGGCATCGTCGACCGACAGCAGGTTGATCTTGCGTCCGTTGACCCCGCCCCTGGTCTCGTTGAGCATCTTGAAGTAGGCCACCGACATGCGGCCCACCATCGAATAGGCCGAGCCGGGACCGCTGTAGGCCACGGTCTGGCCGAGCTTGATCTCGGTGTCGCTGGCACCGGGGCCGTAGGTCTTCTGGGCCTGTGCCGTCGCCGCGGTCGCGAAGGCGGTGCAGGCCACGAGGGCTAGCAGGGAAGCGCGCATGTGTGTGTCTCCTGGTTCCGGGGATGGTCGTTCTTCGAGCCGGCGCGAGTACATCAAGCGGCGCGCGCGGCGTCTGTCCCCTTGCCGGGGACGCAGCCTCTCGACAGGCCCGCGCCGTCCCCGTCAAGGGGACTGACGCACGGCGGGCGGCCATCGAGACTCGATGCATTCCCCCACGCCAGGAGCCCCTGCATGACCACCACCGCCGAACCCGTCGCGCTGCGCGACGCGCCCGTGCTGGACATCGACCCGTACGCGATCGAGGTGCTGCTCGATCCCTATCCGTTCCACGAGGCGCTGCGCGAAGCCGGTCCCGTGGCCTACATCGCGCCGCACGGCATCTATGCCGTGGGCCGCCATGCCGAGGCCAAGACCGTGCTGGCCGACCATGCGCGCTTCACCAACGCGGGCGGCATCGGCATCCAGGACATCCGCAAGCCCGGCGAGTTCCGCATCCCGAGCCGGCTGCTCGAGGCCGACCCGCCCGACCACACGAAGATCCGCTCGGTGGTCACGCGCCTGCTGTCGCCGCTCGTGATCCGGCGCTGGAAGGAAGGCTTCGAGCGCAAGGCCGAGTCGCTGGTCGAACGACTGCTCGACCAGCGCGAGTTCGACGGCGTGGAGGACTGCGCCGAACGCTTCGTGCTCGAGGCCTTTCCGGCCGCGGTGGGCGTGCGCCTGCCGCGTACCGAGACCCTGGCCATCGGCGAGATGCGCTTCAACCAGAGCGGCCCGCGCAACGCGCTCTACGAACGCGCGATGCAGGCCGCGCAGCCCTACCTCGCGTGGTTCGAGCAGAGCGTGTCGCGCCAGGGCGTGATTCCCGACTCGATCGCCGAGCTGCTGTTCCGCGCCGAGGACGCGGGCGAACTCGACGAAGGCATCGCCTCGAACGTGGTCCGCAGCTTCGTGGGCGGCGGCACCGACTCGACCATCGCCGGCATCGGCTTCACGCTGCACCAGCTCGCGAGGAATCCCGCGCAGTGGGAGCGCGTGCGCAACGAGCCGGCCAAGGTCAAGGCCGCGTTCGAGGAAGGCATCCGCCACGAGACGCCGTTCCAGGTCACCTACCGCACCACGCGCGGCGAGACCGAGCTCTCGGGCGTGCGCCTGGCCCCCGACACGAAGATCGGCGTGTTCATGGGCGCGGCCAACCGCGACCCGCGCCAGTTCCCCGAGCCCGAGCGCTTCGACGTCGACCGCCCCGCGCTCGCGGGCAGCCACGTCGCGCTGGGCAACGGCATCCATGCCTGCATCGGCCAGATGCTCGCGCGCCAGGAATCGGAAGCGCTGATCGGCGCGCTGAGCCGCCACGTGGCGCGCATGGAACTCACGGCGCCGGCCAGCTACCGGCCGATCAACCAGATGCGCACGCTCGACCGGCTGCCGATGCGCATCGTGCCGGCATGACGGCAGCGAGCGAAGCGCGCGGTCCGCTCGCGGGCCTGAAGGTGCTCGAGATGGGCCAGTTGATCGCGGGCCCCTTCGCCGCCAAGACGCTCGGCGACTTCGGTGCCGAGGTCATCAAGATCGAGCCACCCGGCGCCGGCGACCCGCTGCGCAAGTGGCGGCTGCTGAAGGACGGCACCTCGGTCTGGTGGCAGGTGCAGTCGCGCAACAAGCGCTCGATCGCGCTCGACCTCAAGGACAGCGAGGCGCAGGCCATCGTGCGCCGGCTCGCCGCCGAGTCGGACGTGCTGATCGAGAACTTCCGCCCCGGCGCGCTCGAGGGCTGGGGACTCGGTCCCGAAACATTGCTCGAGGCCAACCCGCGGCTGATCGTGCTGCGCGTGAGCGGCTACGGCCAGACCGGCCCCTACCGCGACCGCCCCGGCTTCGGCGTGGTGGCCGAGGCCATGGGCGGGCTGCGCCATCTCACGGCCGAACCCGGCCGGGTGCCGGTGCGCGTGGGCATCTCGCTGGGCGACACGCTGGCCGCGCTGCATGGCGTGATCGGCATCCTGATGGCGCTGCAGGAGCGCCAGCGCTCGGGCCGCGGCCAGGTGATCGACGTGGCGCTCTACGAGGCGGTGTTCAACTGCATGGAAAGCCTGCTGCCCGAGTACAGCGCCTTCGGCGCGGTGCGCGGCGCGGCCGGCAGCGCCCTGCCCGGCATCGCGCCGAGCAATGCCTACCGCTGCGGCGACGGCGGCTATGCGCTGATCGCGGGCAATGGCGACAGCATCTTCCGCCGGCTCATGGCCACGATCGAGCGACCCGATCTCGCGGCCGATCCGGCGCTGGCCGACAACGCCGGCCGCGTGGCGCGCGTGGCGGAGCTCGATGCCGCCATCGGCGGCTGGACCGCGCAGCGCGATGTGGCCGAGGTGCTCGCGCGGCTCGACGAGGCCTCGGTGCCGGCCGGCCGCATCTACTCGGTGGCCGACATCGCGGCCGATCCGCACTACCTCGCGCGCGGCATGCTGCAGACCATCGCCATGGGCGACGGCGATGCGCTGCAGGTGCCGGGCATCGTGCCCAAGCTCTCGCGCACGCCCGGTGCGCAGCGGCGCAACGCACCGCGCCTCGGGCAGGACACCGACGCGGTGCTCGCCGAGATCGGACTCACGCCCGCGCAGATCGCCGAGCTCAAGCGGCGCGGCGTCGTCGCGGGCTGCGAGGCATGAGCACGATGCGCGCCGCCTTCTACACGCGGCAGGGCGAGGCGGCCGAGGTGATCCGCATCGGCGAGCAGCCGCGGCCCGAGCCCGGTCCCGGCGAGGTGCGGGTGCGGCTTCGCACTTCGGGCGTGAACCCCTCCGACTGGAAGATGCGGCGCGGCGGCGGTGGCCGCGCGCTGGTGGCGCCGCTGATCGTCCCGCACAGCGACGGCGCCGGCGTGATCGATGCGGTGGGCGATGGCGTGCCCGCCGCGCGCATCGGCGAACGCGTGTGGACCTGGAACGCCCAATGGCGGCGCGCCTTCGGCACCGCGGCCGACTACGTCGCTCTGCCGTCGGCGCAGGCCGTGCCGCTGCCGGCCGCGCTGGGCTTCGCCGAGGGCGCCTGCCTCGGCATTCCCGCCTTCACCGCGCTGCATGCCGTGCGCCTGGCCGACTGCGGCCCCGGCCAGCGCGTGCTGGTGGCCGGCGGCGCGGGTTCGGTGGGCCACTACGCGATCCAGTTCGCGAAGCTGCGCGGCGCCGAGGTCATCGCCAGCGTGAGTTCGGCGCGCAAGGCCGCGCATGCCGTCGCGGCCGGTGCCGACCATGTCGTGGACTACCGCGAGCAGGACCTCGGCGACGGCGTGCAGGCCCTCACGGGCGGCGCGGGCGTGAACCGCGTGATCGAGGTCGATCTCGCGAACAACGCGGCGCACTACCCCAAGTTGCTGAAGCCCGGCGCGCGCGTCGTGGTCTACGGCACGACCGGCCTCGATGCCGTGCTGCCGGCCGTGGTGCTGATGCAGAAGAGCGCCGCACTGAGCTTCTTCACCATCTACGAGATCGCGCCGGGCGAGCGCGAGGCCTGCCTGCGCGAACTGCTGCCGCTGCTCGAGGACGACCTGCTGCTGCACACCATCGGCCAGCTGCTGCCGCTCGAGGAGATCGTGCGCGCGCACGAACTGGTGGAGCGCGGCGAGGTCCTCGGCAACGTCGTGCTCGCCATCGACTGACTCCCTTCCATCCCATCATTTCCCAGAGGTTCCCCATGATCGAAACCGACGTGGTCGTCATCGGCAGCGGCGCGGCCGGACTCACCGCCGCCATCACCGCGCGCCAGCTGGGCCTGGAGGTGCTGGTGGTCGAGAAGACCGCGCTGTTCGGCGGCACCACCGCCTACTCGGGCGGCGCGCCGTGGATTCCGTGCAACCACGTGATGAAGCAGATCGGCCTCGACGATTCGCGCGCGGCCGCCGAGACCTACCTGCGCGCCGTGCTCGGCGAGGCCTACCGCGACGACCTCGTCGCGAGCTACCTCGACCATGCGCCCGAGATGCTGGCCTTCATGGAACGGCACTCCGAGGTGCGCTTCAAGCCCTTTCCGCTGCCCGACTACGAATCCGACCTGCCGGGCGCGGCGCGCAGCCGCTCGCTGCTGACCCAGGCCTTCGACGGCCGGCTGCTCGGCCACCGCCTGGCCGACCTGCGCATGCCGCTGCCGCAGCTCATGCTGTTCGGCAGCATGCAGATCGAGGGCGCCGACATCCACCCGATGCGCCATGCGCTCAAGACCTGGGCCGGTTTTCGCCACACCGCGCGCGTGATGCGGCGCTTCGTCGTCGACCGGCTGCGCTACGGGCGCGGCACGCGCATCGTCAACGGCAACGCGCTGGCCGCGCGGCTGTTCCATTCGGCGATCCAGGCCGGCGTGACCCTGTGGAAGAACACGCCCGCGCTCGAGCTCACGATGCAGGACGGCCGCGTGACCGGCGTGGAGATCGAGCACGAGGGCCGCCGCATGCAGGTGGTCGCGCGGCGCGGCGTGCTGCTGGCCACCGGCGGCTATGGCGCGAGCGAGGCGATGCGCCGCAAGCACATCCCGTTCGCCGAGCACCACCATTCCCTGCAGCCCGAGGGCAATGTCGGCGACGGCGTGCGCCTCGGCGTGGCGGTCGGCGGCCTGCACGATCCGGCCCATGCGGGCGACTGCATCTGGACGCCGGTGTCGGTGCTGCGCAAGCCCGACGGCGGCATCGTCAGGTATCCGCACATCTTCATCGACCGTGCCATGCCCGGTTGCATCGCGGTCGGGCCCGACGGGCGGCGCTTCGTCAACGAAGGCGGCTCGTACCAGACCTTCGTGGGCACGATGCACCGGCTTGGCATCACCACCGCGCACCTGATCGCGAACCGCGACTTCCTGCGCCGCTACGGCCTGGGCCTCGCGCGGCCCGCGCCCTTCAGCGCGCGCTCGCTGATCGAGGCGGGCTACCTGATCGAGGCGCCGACCCTGGCGCAGCTGGCCGGGCGCCTCCACATCGATCCGCACGAACTCGAGGCCACGGTGCGGCGCTTCAACGACGGCGCGGCGCGCGGCGAGGACCCCGAGTTCGGCAAGGGCGCCGATGCGCACTCGCGCTTTCGCGGCGACCCGACGCATGCGCCCAATCCGGGCGTGGCGCCGATCGGCGACGGGCCCTACTACGCGCTCGCGCTGCATCCGGGCGATCTCAGCACGGTGGGCGGCCTCGAGACCGATGCCGAGGCACGGGTGCTGACGCCGCAGGGCACGCCGATCGAGGGGCTCTATGCGGCCGGGCTCGACATGAACTCGATCATGCGCGGGCGCTATCCGGGCGGCGGCAGCAGCATCGGGCCGGCGATGACCTTCGGCTACATCGCGGCGCGGCAGATGGCGCAGGCGCGCCCGGCGACGCCGCCGGCCGAGGCCCGCGCTCAGACGATCGGCGCGTAGCCGGGCGCGGCCCAGCGCAGGGTCACGCGCGTGCCCTGGCCGGGCCGGCTGTCGATGGCCAGCCGCACGCCCATGGCCTCGGCCTGCTCGCGCAATCCCACCAGCCCATAGTGCCCGGGCGCGATGGCCTGGCTGTCGAAGCCCACGCCGTCGTCCACGATCTCGAGCTGCAGCACGCCCGGGTCGGCAGGCTGCAGGCGCAGGCCCAGGTGCCGCGCGCCCGCATGCCGCTCGACGTTGCGCAGCAGTTCCTCGCACATGCGATACACGGTCTCGGCGGGCTCGGCGACCAGCGCCGGCAGCTCGGGCGCGAGCTCGCAGTCGAGCACGATCCCCGTGCGCTCGTTCATGCCCCGGGCCAGCTCGACCAACGCCGCGCCCAGCCCGATGTCGCGCACCGGGTTGCTGCGCAGCTGGTCGATGGCGCGGCGCGCCTCGTCCAGGCCCTCGCGCGCGGCCTGCTCGGCGCGCATCAGCTCGTCGGGCAGTTCCTGCGGCTGCGTGGTCGCGATGTGCTTGAGCACGCGGATCTCGGTCAGCATGGCCATCATCGAATGCGCCAGCGTGTCGTGCAGGTCGCGCGCCATGCGCAGGCGCTCGCGCATCACGGCGGACTCGCGCGACTCCTGCGCCAGCCGGCTGATCTCGACCGTGCGCTGGCGCACGCGCTCGTCGAGCTCGGCATTGAGCAGGCGCAGCTCGTCGCGCTCGCGCTGCAGCGTGTCGAGCAGCCGGTCGAGCGCGGTGCCCAGGCGCGCGGCCTCGTCGGCGCCCTCGGGCACCTCGATGCGCGAGGCGCTGCCGGCGAGCACCGCGTCGGCCGAGCTCGCGATCACGCTCACGCGATGGGTCAGGCGGTGCGTCATGGCCACGCCGACCACCGCGGCGCACAGGCCCAGCATGCTGAGCACCAGCGTGATGCGCCATTCGATGGCGGTCGCGAACGAGGCCAGCGAGGCCACCGGCTCCACCACCACCACGCGCCAGCCCAGGCGCCGCAGGGTGCCGTCGCGCTCGGTGCGTGGCGCCGCCACCAGGAAGGGCTTGTTGTCGACCAGCCGCCGCACCCGGATGCGCGCCGGCAGGTCGGCGCCATCGGTGCCCAGCCCGGCGACCGTCGGGTCGAAGGGCGCGGCCAGGTCGCCCCTCTCGCGCCAGCGCGTGCCGAGCAGGGCCGCCGGGCCGTGGCGCACCATGCCGTCGCGGTCGATCAGCAGCCACTCGCCGGGCGAGGCCTTGATGCCGGACACCGTGTGGTCCACCCATTGCCAGCTGAGCTGCGCCGCCACCACGCCGACGATGGCGCCGTCGGCGTTGCTCACCGGCGCGCTGAGCTTGAGGAAGTGCTCGCCCGGCGAGCGGCCCTCCTCGATCCACGCATCGGCCAGCCCCTGCGAGATCCACGCATGCTGGTTGACGTTCTCGCCCACCACCTTCGGGTCGGTGGCCGCGACGATGAAACCGTCCGCGTCGGTCAGCGCCAGCCAGATCAGGTCCGGCACGCCGCGGTGCACCGCCTCGAGCGAGCGCTGCCGCCACGCGGCGTCGTCGCCCTGCACGTCCTGCGACAGGATCGAGGCCACCACGCTCACCGACTGCAGGCGCAGCAGCATCGCGGTGTCGAGCTCGGCGCTGACGTGCTCGCCGGCCGTCTCCAGCCGCTGCGAGTGCACCTCGAGCAGGGTCGAGCGCACGAAGCTGCGCAGCCAGAGGTTGGCCGCCAGCGCCAGGCAGATGGCCAGCGCGATCATCAGCCAGCCGATCGCAGCGGCGAGGCTGCGTCGGGGGTCGATGCGCTGCAGCAGGCTCATCGAGAGGTCGAAGCCGGCGGGGCGGGAGGGGGGCGCGCGGTCATGGGCGGCGCATTGTCGCAAAGGACCCGGGGCGCGTCAGCCCATGACTTTCGGTATGGGCACTTACCCTGAGATCTCGGGGTTTTCCTCGGGTCGCGGCGTGACTTCCGGCAGGCGCGAGCAGTTATTTTCGAGACGACAGTTGCGTCCATCGCGCAGCGTGTCGAGAGATGCGCCACATCCACCCCGTTCGACAACGCCGCGACGCGATCGGCGTGACCTGCCAAGGAGACATTCGACAATGAGCACCCCCACATCCCTCTCGCCGGCCGTCGGCGCCTCCGCCGGCGTCCCGGTACGCTGGTACGCCAGCCGCTGGACGCAGCTGGTCGTCGGCATCGTCTGCATGATCGCGACCGCGAACATCCAGTACGCGTGGACGCTGTTCGTGCCGGAAATCCAGAAGTCCTTCGGCTGGGAGCGCGCCTCGATCCAGATCGCCTTCACCATCTTCGTGCTGGTACAGACCTGGCTCGCGCCGATCGAGGGCTACTTCATCGACAAGTTCGGGCCACGGCTGATCGTGGCCTTCGGTGCGCTCTTCATCGGCGCGGCCTGGGTCATCAACTCGCAGGCGACCACGCTGCTGGGCTTCTACATCGGCGCGGCCGTCGGCGGCATCGGCGTGGGATCGATCTACGCCACCTGCATCAACAACGCGCTCAAGTGGTTCCCCGACCGCCGCGGCCTGGCCGTGGGCCTGACCGCCGGCGGCTACGGCGCCGGCTCGGCCGCGACCATCCTGCCGATCGCCGCGATGATCGAATCGTCCGGGTTCCAGGAAGCCTTCTTCTTCTTCGGCGTGATGCAGGGTTCGCTGGCCTTCCTGGCCGCGTGGTTCCTGCGCGCCCCGAAGGCGCACGAGATCCGCGCCTCGGCCAAGCTCACGCAGAGCCGCCGCGACTACACGCTGAAGGAAGCGCTGAACACCCGCCTGTTCTGGCTGATGCTGCTGATGTTCTCGTGCGTGGTCACCGGCGGCATGATGGCCGTGGCGCAATTGGGCGTGATCGCGCAGGACCTGGGCGTGAAGGAGTTCAAGGTCGACCTCTACTTCTTCGTCATGGCCGCGCTGCCGCTGGCGCTGATGCTCGACCGCGTGATGAACGGCATCTCGCGCCCCCTGTTCGGCTGGATCTCCGACCACATCGGCCGCGAGAAGACCATGGTGATCGCCTTCACGCTCGAGGGCATCGGCATCATCGCGCTGGGCTACTTCGGCCACAACCCGTGGGCCTTCCTGATCCTGTCGGGCGTCGTGTTCCTGGCCTGGGGCGAGGTGTATTCGCTGTTCTCGGCGCTGGCCGGCGACGCCTTCGGCACCAAGCACATCGGCAAGATCTACGGCGTGCTGTACTGCGCCAAGGGCGTCGGCGCGCTGTTCGTGCCCATCGGCAACCTGATGATGGAAGCCACCGGCACCTGGTCGACCGTGCTCTACACCGTGGCGGCGCTGGACCTGTTCGCCGCCTTCCTGGCCATCGTGGCGCTGCGGCCGATGCTCAAGGCGCACGTGGAAGCCTCGTCCGCGAATCCCGCGGGCAAGCATGGACGCTTCGGATTGAGCGAATGACCCGCTCGAACAAATGAGCGAATGAACGACGCCGGGCACGACCCGGCGTCTTTTTTTTCTTCAGGGCTGTTTTCTTCGCGCGAGCACGAGCACCGCCAGTTCGGTGCGCGTGTTCGCGTGAAGCTTTTGCATGATGCGGCTCGCGTGGTTCTTCACCGTGCCCTCGGCCAGGTTCAGCGCCGCCGCGATCTGGCGGTTGCTCTGCCCCTTGGCGATCAGGTCGAGCACCACGGCCTCGCGCTCGGTCAGCGGATCGGGCGCCTCCTGCGGCTCGGCCGACGCGGGCTCGGCGCAGGCCGGCGGGTCCTCCACCGCCACGTCCTGCGCCACGTGGTTGGCCAGCAGCCGGAACTGGTCCATCACCTTGCGCGCGATCTGCGGCGTCATGCGCGACTCGCCGCGGTGCACGGCGCGCACCGTGTCCAGCACTTCTTCCTCCGACGCATCCTTGAGCAGGTAGGCCTGCGCGCCGGCGCGCACCGCGTCGAACACCAGGTCGTCGCGGTCGAAGGTGGTCAGCACCATCACGCGGGTGCGCGGCAGCGCGGCCGTGATCTCGCGCGTGGCCAGCACGCCGCTCTGGCGCGGCATGCGCAGGTCCATCAGCACCACGTCGGGCAGCAGGCGCCGCGCGAGTTCCACCACCTCCATGCCGTCGGCGGCCTGGCCGACGACCTGGATGTCGGATGCGGCGTCCAGCAGCATGGCCATGCCGCGGCGGATCAGCGGCTGGTCGTCGGCGACGAGGACCCGGATCCGCGGGTCGGCGGGCGCAAGGGGTGGAACGGGCGAAACGGTGGTGGCGCTCATGGGGGCATCGGGGGAGATGCGCCATTGTGCGATGCAGGATGGCCCGTGGCGGACAGGGATGGCCCTGAGGCAGCCGGGTATTTTCGGGCCCCGGGACCCGGGCCGGCCGCCTCCACCGGCGTGGCGCGAAAATACCCCGAAAAGACCGCATCCGGCCGGTCGGTGCCCCCTGGAGACATACCCCCACGCCAGGGTTTCGGAGCCCGCGCGGCGGAACCGGGTCCCGTCCGCGCGACAATCCGGGTCTACGGCCAGAAAAAGGGCCTCCCGACGGCCGGAAATCCCAGTGACCCGACAGCCCAGCATCTACGGAAGAAGCGCATGAGCACGAAGCAACCTACCATCATCTACACCCTGACCGACGAGGCGCCCCTGCTGGCGACCTACGCATTCCTGCCCATCATTCGCGCCTTCGCGAACCCGGCCGGCATCAACGTCGAAACCAGCGACATCTCCGTGGCGGCCCGCATCCTGGGCGAGTTCCCCGAACTGCTGAGCGACGACCAGAAAGTGCCGGACAACCTCGCCGAGCTGGGCAAGCTCACGCTCAAGCCCGAAGCCAACATCATCAAGCTGCCCAACATCAGCGCCTCGGTGTCCCAGCTCAAGTCGGCCATCAAGGAACTGCAGGGCAAGGGCTACAAGATCCCCGACTACCCCGAAAACCCGACCACGGACGAGGACAAGGACATCCGCGCGCGCTACAACAAGTGCACCGGCAGCGCCGTGAACCCCGTGCTGCGCGAAGGCAATTCCGACCGCCGCGCGCCCAAGGCCGTCAAGGAATACGCCCGCAAGAACCCGCACAGCATGGCCGACTGGAGCCAGGCCTCGCGCTCGCACGTCTCGCACATGCACGGCGGCGACTTCTACCACGGCGAGAAGTCCATGACCCTGGACCGCGCGCGCAACGTCAAGATGGAGCTCATCACCAAGAGCGGCAAGACCATCGTGCTCAAGCCCAAGGTCGCGCTGCTGGACCGCGAGGTCATCGACTCCATGTTCATGAGCAAGAAGGCGCTGCTGGCCTTCTACGAGAAGGAGATCGAGGACGCGCACAAGACCGGCGTGATGTTCTCGCTGCACGTCAAGGCCACCATGATGAAGGTCTCGCACCCCATCGTGTTCGGCCATTGCGTGAAGATCTTCTACAAGGAAGCCTTCGAGAAGCACGGCAAGCTGTTCGACGAGCTGGGCATCAACGTCAACAACGGCATGGTCGACCTCTACACCAAGATCGCCACGCTGCCCCAGAGCACCCAGGACGAGATCAAGCGCGACCTGCACGCCTGCCACGAGCACCGCCCCGAACTCGCGATGGTCGACTCGGCCAAGGGCATCACCAACTTCCACTCGCCCAATGACGTGATCGTGGACGCCTCCATGCCCGCGATGATCCGCAACGGCGGCAAGATGTGGGGCGCCGACGGCCGCCTGAAGGACGTCAAGGCCGTGATGCCCGAATCGACCTTCGCCCGCATCTACCAGGAGATCATCAACTTCTGCAAGTGGCACGGCGCCTTCGACCCCAAGACCATGGGCACCGTGCCCAACGTCGGCCTGATGGCCCAGAAGGCCGAGGAATACGGTTCGCACGACAAGACCTTCGAGATCCCGGAAGACGGCGTCGCCAACATCACCGACCTGGACACCGGCGAAGTGCTGATGAGCGAGGACGTCGAGCAAGGCGACATCTGGCGCATGTGCCAGGTCAAGGACGCCGCGATCCGCGACTGGGTCAAGCTGGCCGTCAACCGCGCGCGCAACTCCGGCATGCCGGTCGTGTTCTGGCTCGACGCCTACCGCCCGCACGAGGCGCAGCTGATCACCAAGGTCAAGATGTACCTGCACGAGCACAACACCTCGGGCCTGGACATCCAGATCATGAGCCAGGTGCGCGCCATGCGCTACACGCTGGAACGCGTCGTGCGCGGCCTGGACACCATCAGCGCCACCGGCAACATCCTGCGCGACTACCTGACCGACCTGTTCCCCATCATGGAACTCGGCACCTCGGCCAAGATGCTGTCGATCGTGCCGCTGATGGCCGGCGGCGGCCTGTACGAGACCGGCGCGGGCGGCTCGGCCCCCAAGCACGTGCAGCAGCTGGTGGAAGAGAACCACCTGCGCTGGGACTCGCTGGGCGAGTTCCTCGCGCTGGCCGTGAGCCTCGAAGACCTGGGCCTGAAGACCGGCAACAAGCAGGCCGCCATCCTGGCCAAGACGCTCGACACCGCCACCGGCAAGCTGCTCGACAACAACAAGAACCCCTCGCCCAAGACCGGCCAGCTCGACAACCGCGGCAGCCAGTTCTACCTGGCGATGTACTGGGCACAGGAACTCGCCGCGCAGACCGACGACACGGAACTGCAGGGCCGCTTCAAGAAGCTGGCGGAGGCCCTCTCGTCCAACGAGCAGAAGATCGTCGACGAGCTCGCCGCCGTGCAGGGCAAGGCCGTGGACATCGGCGGCTACTACCTGGCCGACAAGGCGAAGTTCGAAGCCGTGATGCGCCCGAGCGCCACGCTCAACGCAGCGCTGGCCTCGGCCCAGGGCTGATCGGCATCGCGCGGGTGGCAGCCGTGAAGCCCTCCTGGCTCGCGATGCTCCCCGCCGTGCTGGCCCTGGCCGGCACGGCGGGCACCGTCCACGCGGCCGAGGACTGCGAGGCCCTGCGCACCCGCATCGAGGCGAAGATCGCCGCCGCCGGCGTGGCGCGCTTCACCGTGGCCGTCGTCGATGCCAATGCATCGACGAATGGGCAGGTGGTGGGGAGCTGCGAGCTTGGCGGCAGGAAGATCGTCTATGAAAGGGACGTCGGCACTGGGGCGGGGTCGGCGCCGGTGGCGGCGGGACCGGGCTCGGCTTCGGTGGGGGAACCGATGCTGACCGAGTGCAAGGATGGGACTGTGTCTATGGGTGGGGACTGCAAGTAGTTTCCTGAGGCATCACGTCGTGCGTGGCGCTGCAACCCAGGTGGACAGGGCTTCTTCAAGACCCTCCCACGATGACTCTCCAACCCACGCCACGTAGCCGTCGGGCCTGACCCACACGGCCGCCGGCGCACTGACCTCGCCGATCACCGGAAGCTCCCAGGTGCCATCGAAGCTGGCATCGATCACCTGGACCTTGTCGGCCAGGCGTTCCGCATCGGAGCCACCCGGCATCCCGAAATTCAGCAGCAGCGACCGCGCCGAGTGCATCAACGTGAAGACGCGCCTCGTACCTTCTGCGGTCACGACATCGAGATCCGGCATCCGCCTCCCCAGCAAAGGATGCCCCTCCCCCAGGTCGTACCGGATATCCAGCCCCGACATCATCCCCGCGAAGCGCTTGCGCGGCTCCTCCATCCGAAGCAGCGCCGACATGCTCTCCGCCAACGCCTTGCTGCGTTCGTCCTGCCGCCGCAGCGCGACCTGTGCCAGCGAATTGCGCAGCACCAGCGCCCCCACCGGATGCCGCTCCGCCTGATAGCTATCGAGCAGGCTGTCCGGCGAGATCCCCTTGACCACCTGCGCCAGCTTCCACCCCAGGTTGAAGGCATCCTGCACGCCGAGATTGAGCCCCTGTCCGCCCGCCGGGTAGTGCACATGCGCCGCGTCGCCAGCCAACAGCACGCGCCCCTTGCGATAACTGGCCGCCTGCCGGGCCATGTCCGTGAATCGCGAGATATGAAGCGGGCTGTGGACGCCGAAGTCGGTGCCGTAGTGCGCCATCAAGCATTCGCTCACATCGCGCAGCGTGGGCTGGTCCGCGCGCCCCACTTCGCGCTCCGTCACCATGATCCGCACGGTCTTCCCGTCGTCCATGCGGCTCAGGCCGTGGGTCCCGATCGCGTCGTGCCGCATGCCCCACACGGGCTCCGCGGCGACCTCCGCTTCGGCGAGGATGTGGCTGATCGTGGCATCCCACCCCGGAAACTCGATCCCCGCCGCCTTCCGGATCACGCTGCGCCCGCCATCGCAACCGACCAGGTATTGCGTACGCAGCGTCTGGCCGTCGCGCAGATGGACGTCGACACCGGCCTCGTCCTGATCGAAACCGACCACCTCGCGCTCCCGATGGATGGTCCCCCCCAGTTCGGCAATCCATCCCGCAAGAATGCGCTCGATGTGCTTCTGCCACAGCGCCAAGCCGTGGTTGTGCCGTGTCGGAAAGTCGCTGATGTCGAGCCGGTTGAGGCCGAACGCGGCCACCTGGGCGGTCTGCCCTTCGGCCAGGAACCGGTCGACGATGCCGCGCTGATCGAAGATCTCGAGAGTGCGCGCATGCAGGCCGCCGGCGCGCGATCCTTCGATGTCCTGGTTCGAGCGCCGCTCGAGAATCGAGACATCGACGCCGGCCAGTGCCAGTTCGCCCGCGAGCATCATGCCGGTGGGGCCCGCGCCCGCGATCAGCACCGCATGACCATCGCCAGGCACGGTGACGCCTGCGGAAATCTCGTCCTGGGTTCGGCCCGTCTCGTTCGATCGACTCATTGCCCGCGGTCCTCCATGCGATGGCGTATGGCTTGTGCCGGATACCACCAAAGGCCCCTGTAACATCGGCCCTGCTTGGCCTCGACCAGACAACAGGTACGCCCCATGCGGTTGCTCCCCATTTTCGTGGTTCTGCTTGCGAGCGCGGCGTCCGCCGCCGACGGCCCGACCGCCACGACGACCACGCTCTACAAGTCCATAGGCCCCGACGGCCGAACGATCTACAGCGACGTCCCGCCGCCACAGGCACGCGAATCCAAGACGCTGACGTTCAGGAACCTGCCGGCCAGCCCCCTGTCCGCGGAGACCCTCGCGTACATCGAGCAGTTGCGCCAATCCGCGGACAGCCGGGCATCGGCACCGCCCCCTCGCGACACGGTGCTGTTCTCGGCCAAGTGGTGCGGCTTCTGTCGGCAGGCGAAGGCCTACCTGGCGGCCAAGGGCATCGGTTATCGCGAAGTGGACATCGACACCAACGAAGGCAAGCTGGCCTATGCGCAACTGGGTGGCAACAATGGCGTGCCCCAACTGTTCGTGAATGGCCGAGGTCTCACCGGCTTCACGGCCTCTGCTTACGACGCCTTCCTGCAGCCTCGCAAATAGCTTTCCCGCCGGAAGCGGGGTCCCGCCTAACTCCCCTCCCTCCACCCCCCCGGCGTCACCCCATGCAGCCGCACGAACGCCCGCTGCAACGCATCCACCGACCGAAACCCGCTGCGGCTCGCGATCCGTTCCTGCGTCCACCCGGTCTGCCGCAGCAACTGCGCCGCCGCCGCCACGCGTGTGCGCTCGACGAAGCGTGCAGGGGTGCACCCGGTCTCCGCCGCGAAGGCACGCGCGAAGTTGCGCGGGCTCATGCCCACGCGTTCGGCCAGCACCTCGACGGCGAGCTCTTCCTGAGGATGGGTGCCGATCCACGCGACCAGTTCGCGCAGCCGATGGCTCGCGCTGGCCTGCGCCTGCAGCGCGGGGGTGAGCTGCGGCTGCTCGCCGCCGCGCAGCATCGGCAGCGCCAGGGTGCGCGCGATGTCCATCGAGACCTCATGGCCCAAGTCGTCCTCGACCAGCGCGAGCGCGAGTTCGATGCCGGTGACCACGCCCGCTGAAGTCCAGACCTTGCCGTCGCGCACGTAGATGCGCTGCTGCCGCACGCGCACCTGCGGGCGCAGTTCCTGCAGCATCTCGCACACGCGCCAATGGGTGGTGGCCTCGCGCCCGTCGAGCAGGCCGGCCGCGGCGAGCGCGAAGGCGCCGCTGCACACGCTCGCGACGCGGCGCACGCGCGACGCGGCCTGGGCGATCCAGTCGCCGATGCGCTGCTCGAGGATGGCGTGGCGCACGGCGGGCTCGTCGCCGCCGGCCACGATCAGGGTGTCGATGGCGGCGGGCAGCGCGTCGAGGCTGCGGGTGTCGCCCAGCTGCAGGCCGCTGTTGGTCGACACGGTGCCGCCGCCCGGCGAGGCGATCAGCACTTCGTAGCTGCCGGGGCGCAATTGCTCGGCCTTGCTGAACACGCTGGCGGGGCCCGCGACGTCGATGGCCTCGACGCCGTCGAACGCGACCAGCACGACGGTGCTGGCAGGAACCGCGGCTTCTTCGTCCTTGTGGGTGGGGGTCGGCATTCCTAAGCTCGGTGCATCGAGGTCATGAAGGGGATTCTCCATGTGGAACGGGCTGCGCGCGCTGCTGTGCGCGAGTATGGCGGCGATCGGGTTGGCGGGATGCGGCACGGGCACGCGCGAGGCGACGGTGCCGCCCGCGGTGCACGACGAGGCGGCGCTCGCGCGCGACCGGCAGGCCTTCGTCGAGGCCATGAAGCCGCGCCGGCCCGGCCGGCCGGTGGTCGCGATGCTGGCGCTCAACGAAGGCACCGAGCTCACCGACCTGCTGCTGCCGCACGCGGTGCTGCAGCGCGCCGACGTGGCCGATGTGCGTGTGGTGGCGCCGCGCGCGGGCCGGGTCGCGCTGTTCCCGGCGCTGCAGGTCGAGGGCGCACAGGACTTCGCCGCCTTCGACCGCGCCCATCCCGCGGGCGCCGACTACGTGATCGTGCCCGCGATGGAGCCGGCCGATGCGCCCGCGGTGAGGGCCTGGCTGCAGCACCAGGCGAGCCAGGGCGCGCGCGTGATCGGCGTGTGCTCGGGCGCGCTCGTGCTCGCGCAGGCCGGCCTGCTCGACGGCCGGCGCTTTGCCGGCCACTGGTACGACCGCGGCACGCTGCGCCAGCGGCCCGGCGCCACGCATGTGCCCGACCGGCGCTACCTGGTCGACCGCGACGTGGCGACGACCACCGGCATCACGGCCTCGGTGCCCGCGACGCTCGCGCTGGTCGAGGCGATCGGCGGGCCCGCGAAGGCCGCGGCGATGGCAGCCGAGCTCGGCGTGGACGGCTGGGGCCCGGCGCATGCGAGCGCGCCCTTCGGCCTCACGACCGGGCGCGGTGCCGAGTACCTGTTCAACAAGACGGCGTTCTGGCGCGGCGAGCGTCGGCAGCTCGAGGTGCGCGACGGCGCCGACGACATCGCGCTCGCGCTGGCCACCGATGCGTGGACGCGCACGGGGCATGTCGATGTCGAGGCGGTCTCGGCCTCGGGCCCGGTGAAGCTGCGCAGCGGTCTCGTGCTGGTGGCCGGTCCCGCCACGCGCGAAGCACAGCCGCTGCTGCTGGTGGCCGCGCTCAAGCCGGTGCAGCAGCTCGACCGCACGCTGTGCGAGATCGCGGCCCGCTTTGGCAACGCGCGGCGCGACTGGGTGATGCAGGAGATGGAGTACCCGCGCACGGCGGCGAACACCGCCTGCGCGTCCTGATCAGCCGGCGTCGGCGGCGATGAAGTTGCGCCCGCGCGCACCGGCCAGCGCCTGCAGGATGCGTTCGCTCCACTCCGCCTCGGGAATGCCATAGCTCAGCGGGTCGACGCTCACGCCCAGCCCCTCGAGAAAGGCGCTCAGCGACGCGACGGCCTGGCCGATGTCATGCGCATCGAACACCGAGAGCAGCAACGCATCGAGCGCCGGATCGCGCCCGGCCGCGAGCTGCATGATGCGCGGCAGGCTGAACGAACACGCGATGCCGTGCGGCACGCCATGCCGCAGCGTGATGTCGTAGGACAGCGAATGCGCGAGCGCGGTACGCGTGTTGGAGAACGCCAGGCCGGCCTGCAGCGCCGCGGTGGCCAGGCGCTCGCGCAGCTCGGGCCGTTCGGGCCGCGCCAGCAGTTCGGGCAGCGTGGCGACGATGCTGCGGGCCGCGCTCACGGCCAGGCTTGCCGACACCGGGTTGCGGTGCACGTTCCACAGCGACTCGAGCGCATGCGACAGCGCATCGAGGCCGCTGGCCAGGGTGGCCGCATGCGGCAGGCTCAGCATCAGGTCGGCATCGACGATGGCGGCCTCGGGCCAGGTCCACGGCAGTTGCAGCGACAGCTTGCGCGCGCGCGCCTGGTCCCACACGGTGGCCCAGGGCGTGACCTCGCTGCCGGTGCCCGCGGTCGTGGGAATGGCCAGCAGCTGTCGGTGCCGCCGGACCGCGGCCGGCGCGCTGTCCGCGCCTTCGAGTAGCGCGAGCAGTTCGTCGAAGCGCCCGGCCGCGGGGCGCGTGAGCATCACCTTCGCGCAGTCGATCACGCTGCCGCCGCCGAGTGCGATGACGCAATCGACCTCCGCATGCTCGCGCCACAGCCGTTCGTACATCGGCGCCAGCCAGGCCACGTCGGGGTTCGGCAGCACCTCGGTCTCGACGGCCACGAGGCGCTCGCCCAGCAGGCCACGGATGCGATCGACGAGGCCGAGGCCGACCGCCTCGGGGAAGGCGATCAGGATCGCGCGGCGTGCGCCGAGCAGCCCGGGCAACGCATCGAGCGAGCCGCAGCCGGCATGCACGTCGACGGGGTTGTAATAGGTCCACATGATGGGTTCGGGAAAGCTGGCGCCACGGCCGCGTCATGCGGCCGGGCGCGCGAGAGAGAAAAGATCCGCGCGGCCTTCAGTGCCGGCCGCTGTGCTGGATGCGGTGGCGCAATTGGCTCGAGAGCAGGTCGGCCACGATCACCATCACGGTGATCACGATGATGCAGGTGGCGGTCTCCTGGTAGCGGAACAGCTTGAGGCTGCTCACCAGCTCGAAGCCCAGCCCGCCCGCGCCCACCATGCCCAGCACGGTGGCCGAGCGCAGGTTCACCTCGAAGCGATAGAGCACGACGGCGATCCAGGCCGTGACGACCTGCGGCAGCACGCCGAACACGATGACCTGCAGCGGCCGCGCGCCCGTGGCGCGCAGGGCCTCGAGCGGTCCCTGGTCGATCTCCTCGATGGCATCGGCGAAGAACTTGCCGAGCATGCCCGCGCCATGCAGCGCGAGCGCCAGCACGCCGGGGAACGGACCGAGCCCCACGGCCGATACGAACACCAGCGCGAGGATCAGCTCGTTGATGCTGCGCACCACGTTGAGGGCCTGCCGCGTGCACTGGTAGACCCAGCGCCGGCTCTGCAGGTTGCGCGCCGCCAGGAAGGACAGCGGAATGGCCGGCAGCACCGCCAGCAGCGTGCCCCAGACGGCGATCTGGATGGTCTCGAGCGCGGGTGCGACCAGGCGGCTCAGGATGTTGGTGTCGGGCGGCATGGTGCGGCCCAGGAAATCGATGATCTGCGGCAGGCCCGCCGCCAGTTCGGACCAACTGAGCTGCGCGCCGCCGGCGCTCCATTGCAGCGCCCAGCCGACCACGCACAGGCCGATCAGCAGGTTGAACCAGCCGCGGCGGCTCTCGGGCAGCGGGCCGGTCCAGGCGTATCGGGTCGAGGGGGTGTTCATGCGTGTCCTTCGGTGCGCGCCAGCAGCGGCAGCGGCACGGCCGCCGGGGCGGCGGGCTCCTTGCGGTCGGCCGCGGGCTGCGGCACGTAGATGCGGTCGATGTCGTCGGGGCCCATGGCCTGCGGCGCGCCGTCGAACACGACGCGGCCCTGCGAGAGGCCGACGATGCGGTCGGCGAACTCGCGCGCGTAGTCGACCTGGTGCAGGTTGCACAGCACGGTGATGCCGAGGTCGCGCGAGGCATCGCGCAGGTACTGCAGCACCTTGCGCGAGGTCTGCGGGTCGAGGCTCGCGACCGGCTCGTCGGCCAGGATCAGCCGCGGCTGCTGCGCGAGCGCGCGCGCGATGCCCACGCGCTGCATCTGGCCGCCCGACAGCGAATCGGTGCGCGCATGGGCCTTGTGCGCGAGTCCCACGCGGCCCAGGCATTCGTGCGCCAACGCGATGTCGGCGCGGCTGAAGAAGTGCAGCACCGAGGCCAGGGTCGACACCGCGCCGAGCCGGCCCGTGAGCACGTTCTTCAGCGCGCTGAGCCGCGGCACCACGTTGTGGTGCTGGAAGATCATGGCCACGCGCTGGCGCAGCGCGCGCGTGTCGGCGCAGTTCACGGCGTCCATGCCGTCGACCCTGAGCTCGCCGCCGTCGGCCAGCGCCAGCCGGTTCACGCAGCGCAGCAGGGTCGACTTGCCGGCGCCCGATTCGCCGAGCACCACCACGAACTCGCCCGCCGCGGCATCGAGGTCCACACCGCGCAGCACGGCGTTGTCGCCATAGCGCTTGGTGAGCTGCCGGATGCGGATCACTTCATGCTCCGCAGGTCGAGCTTGAGCACCTTGGCGGTGTCGCGCACCACGTTGTAGGCCGCGTCGGTGGTGGGCTGGAAGCCGTTGAGCACGCCCTGGTCGCCCCAGGGCAGGTCCTTCACGTTGGCCAGCGCCTTCGCGATCTTCGCCTTCAGCGCCGGATCGAGGTCCTTGCGCCAGACCATCGGCGACTCGGGGATCGGGTTCGACGACCAGACGATCTCGAGCTCGTCCTGCTTCACCTGGCCCTTGGCGATGGCGCTCGCGAGGATGCGGTCGGCCACGGCGGCGGCATCGACCTTCTTGTTGGCCACGGCCAGGATGCTGGCGTCGTGCGAGCCCGAGAAGATCACGCGGCCGAAGAAGGTCTCGGGGTCGTAGCCGGCCTGCAGCAGGCCCGACTTGGGGAACAGGTGGCCCGAGGCCGAGGTCGGGTCGACGAAGGCGAAGCTGCGGCCCTTGAGGTCGGCGGTCTTGGCGATGCCGCTTTCCTTGCGCGCGATGATCACGCTCTTGTAGGCGCTCTGGCCGGTCTTCTTGGTCACGGCCACCGCGAAGGCTTCCACGTCCGCGACCTGGTTCGCGAGCACGTACGAGAACGGGCCGAGGTAGGCCACGTCGAGCTTCTTGGAACGCAGCGCCTCGATCACGCCGTTGTAGTCGGTCGCCACGAAGGGCTTGACCGGCATGCCGAGCTGCTGCTGCAGGCTGTCGAGCACCTGGCGGCTGCTCTCGATCATGGCCTGCGAGTCCTCGGCCGGGATCAGCCCGATGGTGAGGGGCTGCGCGGCCAGGGCCGGCAGGGCGGCAACCGCGGAAACTGCCGAAAGGGCCAGGGCGATCAGGCTGCGGCGCAGGCGAAGGAGGGTGTTCATGGTGGTGTTGGGGATGGGAAAAGGGACTGGAAGGGACCGGAACGGCAGGCATCGGCCTGCGACTACCCCAAGGCTAAGAACGCCATGTGACAGGCGCATATCAGATCGATCACGGATTTGTCACGATTCCATTCAAACAATCTATGGATGTCCGCCGCCAAACTCCGCGCCTTCCTCGCCGTTGCCCAGCACGGCAGCTTCAGCGCCGCCGCGCGCGCCGTGGGCCTGAGCCAGCCCACGCTGACCACCCAGGTCCAGGCGCTGGAGCGCCAGCACAAGGTGATGCTGTTCCACCGCCAGGGCCACCGCATCGAGCTCACCAGCGTCGGCGAGCGCCTGCTGCCCATCGCGCGCCAGATCGCGGCGCTCGAGCTCGATTCGTACAACCTGCTGCACGACAGCGGCGACCTGCAGTCGGGCGAGCTCAAGCTCGGCGCGGTCGGCCCTTTCCACGTGATCGAGATGGTCGACGCCTACCGCCGGCGCTATCCGCGGCTCGACGTCTCGATCCGCATGGGCAATTCGTCGTCGGTGTTCAAGGACCTCGAGGAGTACGCGGTCGACATCGGCGTGCTCGCGCGCTTCCACGAGGCGCCGGGCTTCAGCGCGACGCCGTATGCGCGCCATGCGCTGATCCTGTTCGTGCACCGCGACCATCCGTTCGCCAGGCGCGGCGAGATCCGGCTCGAGGAACTGCACGGCCAGCCCATGCTGCAGCGCGAGAGCGGCTCCAGCACGCGGCGCGCGCTCGACGAGGCCTTCGCGCGCGCGGGCGTCCGGCCCAGGCTCGCGATGGAGATCGGCAGCCGCGAGGCGATCCGCGAAGCGGCCGCGCGCGGCATCGGCATCGGCGCGGTCTCCGAGGCCGAGTTCATTCCCGACGCGCGCCTGCGCACCGTGCGCATCGAGGGCGATCCCGCGGTGACGCAGACCTACCTCTATTGCCTGCAGGTGCGGCGCGACAGCCGCGTGCTCGCGTCCTTCTTCGACGTGGCGCTGAAGCTGCGCAAGGGGGCGTTCGAAGACGCCTCATGAGCCGCGCTCGCACCGATCGATCTGACGAAAAAACCGACAGGACGAACGAAATACTCATGGGCTTTCGTCTCTGGCACGTCACCCCACTCTTCTGTAATTCGGCCACTCCATCACCAGAGGCCGATAGACATGCCAGTCGAGCAATGCAGACCCCACGCCCCCGCGGACCGCGCCACGCCGGCGCGCCGCTTCCCTGATTCCACGCGCCGCCGCGGGGCCGCAGCGACGCGCGCCTTCGCGCTCGCCGCCACGCTCGTTGCCGCGCTCGCGGGCTGCGGCGGCGGCAGCGGCGGCGGCGCCTCGCTGCCCTTCCTGCCGCCCACGCAAGGCGGCGGCAACACGCCCGAGGGCCCCTCGACGCCGGCCGTGAGCCGCGCGCTGGTCATCGACCTCGACGGCGCCACCTACGGCGCGGTGCGCAGCGGCATCGCCGCCGGCACGCTGCCCAACCTCGCGAAGCTCGAGCCGCGGCTCGCCTACAGCGGCGGCATGGCCGGCACGCCGAGCCAGCAGCCCACGCTCGACACGCCCGGCTGGGCCACGCTGCTGACCGGCACCTGGGCCGCGCGCCACCAGGTGATGTCGG
This sequence comes from Variovorax sp. GW821-FHT09B01, assembly GCF_059418345.1. NCBI lineage: Bacteria > Pseudomonadati > Pseudomonadota > Betaproteobacteria > Burkholderiales > Comamonadaceae > Variovorax > Variovorax sp. GW821-FHT09B01. The sequence goes on from NZ_JBWKPQ010000001.1 coordinate 1,321,176, forward strand.
AAGCGCCGAAGCAGGCGATCCGCGGCGCCACCGTGTTCCAGTTGGCCAAGGCGAAGAACGGCACGAGCAACGGCGCCGCCGTGGCCTCGGCCGGGCTGGCCCAGTTGCTGGCCTCCGACCACGACAGCGGCACGCTCGATGCGCTCGCCGACTGCTCGAAGGATGCGACCGCCACCGACTGCGTGACCACGCAGGCCACGCAATTCATCGGCGGCAACTACGCCACCGTGCTCGCGCAATACCGCGCGAGCAAGGACGCGGCGCTCGACTTCGGTCTCGCCTCTCCGCAGTACGCGGGCACGCTGGCCACGCTCGACAAGGCGGTCGGCACGCTGCTCGCAGCCACCGCGAAGCGCGCCAACGAACGCTGGCTGGTCGTGATCACCGGCAACCACGGCCTCAGCGACAACAGCCAGGACGATGGCCTGCCGCTGGTGCCCGAGTCGAGCACCTTCATCGGCCTGAACCAGCCCGCCAACATCGCGGCACAGGGCATCGGCGCGGCGCTGCCGCAGACGCTGGCCGAGCTCTACGGCTACGCCAGCATCGCCGACGTGGCGCCGACCGTACTCGGCCACCTGAAGGCGCTGCCCGATGCGAAGGCGTCCCCGATGGACGGCGGCCGGCTCACCGGCGCGCAGCCCGTGTCGCGGCTCACGGCTTCTGTGCTCGACAACAACTCCGCCACCGTGAGCGTGAAGCTCGACTGGGTGGCGCCTTCGGCCGGCGCGATCACGGTGCTGCGCGACGGCCAGCCCATTGCCTCGAAGCTGCCGGCCGGCATTACCACCTTCACCGACAGCCAGCTCGCGCAGGTGCTGACGGCCAGGGGCAGCTACCAGTTCGACTACACGGTGCAGGCCGGCGACGGCGACGACGCGGCCACGCGGGCCGTGCTCTCGCCGCGCGTGTCGTACGTGCCGCCGGTGCCTCTCGCGCCGACGCTGAAGAACGGCCTGGTCTCCTACTACCCGTTCAGCGCCACGCTGCCGCCGGTCGATGCCATGGGCCACAGCACCATGGGCCCGGCCGCGAACGACCTGCCCGCGGCCGCCGGCCTGGTCGTGCCGGGTCCGTTCCCGGGCACGCACGGCCTGCTGATCGACACCAACTACGTCACCACCGCGGGCATCGAGGGCTACCGGCTCACGCCGGCCGAGGGCTTCGACATCGCCAAGGGCACGGCGCCGCAGTTCACCATCGGCCTGTGGTTCAAGACGCCGGCCTGCGTCTCGAAGAACAACGTGACCATCCTCTCCAACAAGAGCTATGTCAGCGGCGGCAACGCGGGCGTCGCGCTCGGCCTGTTCGCGAGTTCGGGCGACCAGTGCGGCGTGGCCTTCAACATCGGCTCGGGCGGCGGCGTGCGCGCGGACGGGCCGACCAGTCCCTACACGCAGATCGCCATCGATCGCTGGGTCTACATCGCCTTCTCGGTCGACGGCGTGGCCAAGACGATGAACATGACGGTGTTCGATCCCGTGACCAGCACCACCAACCGCGTGGCGGTGGGCAAGTCGACCGGCGCCGTGGACCTCTCGAAGCTCTCGCCGTACCCGCACTGGGGCATCGGCGACGACGGCACCGGCACCTTCCTGATGAACAAGTGCAATGGCTCCGTCACGCCGCCGTATGTCGCGGGCAAGTGCGCGACCGCGCCGACCTACCAGGAGCATTTCGGCGACCTCGCGATGTGGAATCGCGTGCTGACCGATGCCGAGCTGCAGTCGATCTTCCTGTCGAACAAGCCGCTGTCGACGCTGTCGGCCAACTGAAGGGAAGCGCGATGACATCCATGTTCTTCCCCGGATGGCGCGCCGCCGCGAAGGCGCTCGCCCTGGCCTGCGCCGCAGGTGCGCTGCTGGCCGCCTGCGGCGGCGGCGGCGGATCGGGCGCCCCGTTCGCCGCGCCGCCCACGGCCAATGCGAGCGGCGATGGTGCCGCCGCACCCCAGGTACCGATCGTCTCGGCGCCCGGCAACGGCGCCGAATCCGGCGCCGACGTCCCCGTCCGGAATTCCAGGCTCGACTGCGCGCCCTGAGCGCGCGCGTCCGGCCAGCCACCCTCACCGCCGATCACCATGACCACCTTGAACCGCCGCGCCCTGCTGCGCGCCGCCGCGGCCAGCGCCGCCCTCGGGCCCTTCCCGCCCGCCATCCAGCGTGCGCTGGCCATTCCCGCCCACAACGCGACGGGCACGCTCAACGACGTCGAGCACGTCATCATCCTGATGCAGGAGAACCGTTCCTTCGACCACTACTTCGGCACCATGCCCGGCGTGCGCGGCTTCAGCGACCGCTTCACGATCCCGATGGCCTCGGGCCAGCCGGTGTGGCTGCAGCAGGGCGCGTCCGACACGGTGCAGCCCTTCTACCTCGACGCCACCAAGGGCAACGCGCTGCGCGTGGGCGGCGCGCACGACTGGGGCGACCAGCAGGCGGCCTGGGACGGCGGGCGCATGGCGGCCTGGCCGAAGGCCAAGAACACCAAGATCTCGATGGGCCACCTGCGCCAGTCCGACCTGCCGTTCCACTGGGCGCTGGCCGATGCCTTCACGGTCTGCGACGCGTACCACACGTCGATCCACACCGGCACCTTCACCAACCGCATGTTCCTGTGGAGCGGCACCAACGGCGCCAACGTCGTCGGCCGCGCCTGCGTCACCAACGCCAACTGGGGCGGCCTCGGTCCCTCGGGCGACGGCCTGAACTGGACCACCTACCCCGAGCGCCTGCAGGCGGCCGGGGTCAATTGGAAGGTCTACACGCGCCCCGGCAACAACAGCAACAACAACCAGCTGGTCGCCTTCGCGTCCTACCGCGCGGTCGACGAGCAGCTGCGCGCGCAGGGTTCGCCCAACGCGGCCTACGGCCCGGCGATGGAAGCGCTGTCGCCGCTCTACAAGGGCTTCGGCAACACCATGCCCGACGGCGGCTTCCTGCAGGCCGTGGCCGACGACATCGCCGCGGGCACGCTGCCGCAGGTGAGCTGGATCGTCGCGCCCGGCGCCTACAGCGAGCATCCGAGCATGTCGGTGCCGCAGCAGGGCGCGTGGTACATCCAGACCTTGCTCGACATGCTGACCGCCAACCCGGAGGTCTGGAGCAAGACGGTGCTGATCATCAACTTCGACGAGAACGACTGCTTCTTCGACCACGTGCCGCCGCCGGCGCCGCCCTGGCGCAACGCCGACGGCAGCCACGAGGGCAAGTCGACGGTGGACATCGCGAACGAGTACTACACGATGCCGGCGCCGGCCGGCGATTCGAGCCAGCGCACGCCCGATGGTCGCCCCTTCGGCGCCAGCTCGCGGCTGCCGATGCTCGTGATCTCGCCGTGGAGCGTGGGTGGCTGGGTCAACTCGCAGGCCTTCGACCACACCTCGACCCTGCGCTTCCTCGAACAGCGCTTCGGCGTGCGCGAGACCAACATCAGCCCGTGGCGGCGCGCGGTGTTCGGCGACCTGATGTCCTGCTTCGACTTCCGCAACCCCAACGGCGCCCGGCCCGCGCTGGTGCCCGCGCCCACGCGCGCGCAGGCCGATGCCACCTACTCGCAGCAGGTGGCATCGCCGGGCGTGCCCGTGCCCGCCGCGGGCTCGGTGCCGCTGCCCTCGCAGGCATTGGCGCTGCGCCCCTCGCGCGCGCTGCCCTACCGCCTGCACACCAGCGCCAACGTCGACCTCGCGGGCCGCCGCGTGTGGCTCAGCTTCAGCAACACGGGCACGCAGGGCGCGGTGTTCCACGTCTACGACGAACTCAACCTCACGCGCTATCCGCGGCGCTACACCGTCGAGGCCGGCAAGATGATCTCCGACGCCTGGCAGGCCAGCACCGACGACGCGGGCCGCTACAGCCTCTGGGTGCTGGGGCCGAACGGCTATCACCGGCGCTTCAAGGGCGAGCTCGGCGCGCTGGCCGGCGCGGCCAACCCCGAGGTGCGCGTGTGCTACGACCCCGAGCGCAACGCGGTCCGCCTCACCATCATGAACATGGGCGAGGCCCCGGCCGCGGTGACGGTGCGCGCCAACGCCTACCGCGGCGACGGCCCGTGGACCTACACCGTGTCGCCGGGCATGCAGCTCGAGCCCTCGTGGAGCCTCGCGGACACCCACAGCTGGTACGACTTCACGCTGACCATGGGTGATGGCTTCGAGCGGCGCTTCGCCGGCCGGCTCGAGACCGGCCAGGACGGCACCAGCGATCCGGCGATGGGCGTCGCCGCTTCGTAGTGCAAGATGCCGCCGCCCAGCGCGGCGGCACGCTTACACGAGGCCATCACGATCGGCCGGCATCATGGTGCGTTTCGCAACGACCCACCGATCCCGGAGACCCGCAGTGACGCTCAACCAGATCCGCGCCTTCGTCGCGGTCGCCCACGACGGCGGATTCACGGCCGCGGCGCGCACGCTGGGCATGAGCCACAGCACGCTCAACTCGCAGATCCAGATGATGGAGCGCGAGTACGGCGCCGAGCTGTTCCATCGGCGCGGGCGCCGCGTCGAGCTGTCGGCGCTCGGCCTCGAGATGCTGCCGCTGGCGCGGCGCATGATCGCGCTCGAGGGCGACATGAGCTCGCTGCTCGATGACAGCGGCAAGCTGCGCCACGGTTCGCTGAAGGTCGGCGCGGTCGGCCCGTACCACGTCACCGAGATGATCGAGGCCTACCACGCGGTGCATCCGCGCATCAAGATCTCGGTCACGCTGGGCAACTCCGAGGTGGTGCTCGACGCGCTCGACCGCTACGTGAGCGACGTGGGCGTGGTCGCGAGCCGCTTTCCCGACGAGCGCTATCACATGCAGCTCTATGCGCGCTACCCGGTGATCGCCTTCGTCCATGTCGGCCATCCGTTCGCCAAGCGCGAGGCGATCGCGCTGCGCGAACTCTCGGGCCAGCCGCTGCTGATGCGCGAGCCGGGCTCGACCACGCGCAAGGCGCTCGAGGACGCGCTCGCCAAGCAGGGCATCGCGGTGCAGGTCGCGATGGAGATCGGCAGCCGCGAGGCGCTGCGCGAGGCCGTCGCGCGCGGGCTGGGCATCGGCACGGTCTCGGAATCCGAGTACGTGCCCGACCCGCGCCTGCGGCCGGTGCGCATCGAGGGCGACGTGGTCTCGACCCACATCCACGTGTGCTGCCTGCGCGAGCGGCGCGACAGCCGGCTCATCGCTTCCTTCTTCGAGGCCATCGCCGATCGCACGGCACCCGCCACGTGATCCGGCCTTATGCGAACCACGGCTAAGCATCCCTGAAAGCCTTCGTTGGCCCGCCACCGGCGGCCACCTTAGTCTGCGTCGATCCTCTTTCAGCAAGGACCCCGCAGATGAACGACCGACTCCAGCGCGTGCATGCCTCGCGCTCGGCCGCCGTGAAGGCCGGCCTCGACCATCCGGTGATCGACACCGACGTGCACGTCAACGACTTCGCGCCCGTGCTCGAGGACTACGTGGCGCAGTACGGCGGCAACAAGCTGGTCGACGCGCTGCGCAAGGCGCTCGGCGGGCGCTTCGTCACGCGCAACGGCGGCGGCAAGGACTGGTACCAGCAGTCGGCCGAGGAACGCCAGTTCCACCGCACGCTGCGCGCGCCCTGGTGGGCCCGCGTCACGCGCAACACCTACGACCTCGCGACCTACACGCTGCCCGCGCTGCTGCACGAGCGCCTGGGCGAGCAGGGCTCGGACTACTCGATCCTGTTCCCCAACGACGTGCTCTCGCCGGCCGCGGCCGGCAGCGAGTACCGCCAGCCGCTGCACCGCGCCATCAACCACTTCCACGCCGACCAGTACCGGCCCTATGCCGACCGGCTGACGCCGGTGGCGGGCATTCCGCTGCACTCGCCGCAGGAGGGCATCGAGGAACTGGAGTTCGCGGTCAAGACGCTGGGCCTGAAGGTCATCAACATCGCGGGCGGCGTGCGCCGCCCGATCCGCGCCATCGCCGAGAAGTACCCGGCCGCCGAGCACCCCGAGATCGCCAGGCAGGTCGGCTACATCGACTTCTACGGCATCGACAGCGAGCACGACTACGACCCCTTCTGGGCCAAGGTGGTGGAACTCGGCGTGCCAGTGACGACGCATTACGGCAGCCAGGGCTGGACCGGCCGGCAGTCGATCAGCAACTACATGAACAACCACATCGGCCACTTCGCCGATGGCTCGCAGGCCTTCGCCAAGGCGCTGTTCTTCGGTGGCGTGACGCGGCGCTTTCCGGGGCTGCGCGTGGGCCTGCTCGAAGGCGGCGCGGACTGGGGCTCGCACGTCTACACGCACCTGGTGGACCGCTGGGAGAAACGCAACCGGCATGCGGTACGCAACTACGACCCGGCCGAGGCCGACATCGAGCTGCTGGCCTCGCTGTTCGAGCGTTACGGCGGCGACTTCGTCAAGGGCCGCACGCTCGACAAGGCCACGCTGCTGCGCGACAGCCTGGGCATCTCGGCGCTGCCGCACAGCCGCGAGCCGAACGAGAGCGAGATCGACGACTTCGCGCTCGCGGGCATCGAGAAGGTCGAGGACATCCGCGACCGCTGGGTGAACAACTTCTACTTCGGCTCGGAAGCCGACGACCGCACCGTGGCCGCGGCCTTCAACGACAAGGTGAACCCGCTGGGCGTGAAGATCAACGCGATCTGGTCGTCCGACGTGGGCCACTGGGACGTGCCCGAGTTCACCGAGCCGCTGGCCGAGACCTGGGACCTGGTGCAGCAGGGCGTGATCTCGGCGGCCGATTTCCGGGCCTTCGTGTTCGAGAACCCGCACCGCTTCTACACCGAGGCCAATCCGCGCTTCTTCGAAGGCACCGAGGTCGGCCGCAAGCTGGCCACGCAGAAAGGCACGCCATGAAGCCCGTGCGGCATCTGCTGCGCTGGACCGCGCTGCTGGCCACCGCCCTCGCGGCCTCGGCGCAGGCCGCGCCCGACACCATCCGCATCGGCGTGGCCACGGCCGGCGGCGGCGATCCCGTCACCTGGGGCGGTTCGCCCGGCGGCGTGGCGCGCGCCAACAACTGGCTCGAGGAGGAGTTCAAGGCCTCGGGCATCAAGGTCGAGTGGCTGTTCTTCAAGGGCGCGGGCCCGGCCGTGAACGAGGCGCTGTCGAACAAGCAGATCGACTTCGCCTACCAGGGTGACCTGCCCTCGATCGTCGGGCGCTCGAACGGCCTCAAGACCAAGGTGCTGCTGGTCAGCGGCGCGCGCAACAACCTCTACCTGGTCACGCCGACGCCATCGAACATCCAGTCGATCAAGGACCTCAAGGGCCGCACGGTGTCGATCTTCCGCGGCACCAACGGCCACCTGGTCGCCATCAACGTGCTGGCGGCGGAAGGCCTGGCCGAGCGCGACATCAAGGGCGTGAACCTCGACACCGGCAGCGCGCAGGCGGCGCTGGTCTCGAACGGGGTGGACGCGGCCTTCGGCGGCTACGAATGGTTCAAGGTGCGCGACCAGGGGCTCGCGAAGGTGGTCTATTCCACCCAGGGCCGCGATCCGGCGCTCACGCGCCAGGCCGCGCTGCTGGTGCGCAGCGAGTTCGAGCAGGCCAACCCCGCCGAGGTGCAGCGCGTGGTCGACGTGTTCGTGCGCGCCGCCCACTGGTCGTCGGAAGAGAAGAACCGCGACGAGCTGTTCCGCATCTGGGCCCGCAGCGGCACGCCGGTTGCTTCCTGGACCGCCGAGTTCGACAAGCAGCCGCTGGCGCAGCGCAACTCGCCGCTGGCCGACGACTTCATCGTGGCACGCTACAAGGCCGTGGTCGGCGACGCACTCAAGCTCAAGCTGATCCGCCGCGAGGTCACGGTCGACGACTGGTTCGACACGCGCTACCTCAAGGCCGCGCTCAAGAAGCAGGGCCTCGAGGGCTACTGGACCGCTTCTGACGCGAAGGGTCAGCCGAAGGGCGGGCCCGCGGTCGCGTCGCGATGAGCGCCGAAGCCGAACTGTCGGCGGTCCTGCAGCGTGCCGAGGCCGCGCCGCTGCGCCTGTCGTTGCCGTGGCGCCGCCTCGGCGACGCCGCCCTGCCCTGGCTGCTGCCCGCCGCCTTGCTCGCGCTGTGGTTCGTGGGCGCCGACCAGGGCTGGATCTCGCCGCAGGTGTTGCCGCCGCCCGAGTTCGTGGCCGAGACGCTGCGCGACCTCGCGACCAGCGGCGACCTCTGGCTGCACGTGAGCACCAGTTTCGCGCGCGTCGGCGTGGGCTTCGCGATCGGCACGCTGCTCGGGCTGCTGCTGGGCACGGCCATGGGCCTGTCGCGCCGCGTCGAGGCCTACCTGCTGCCGAGCTTCAACGCGCTGGTGCAGATCCCGGTGCTGGCCTGGCTGCCCTTCGTGCTGCTGATCGTGGGCATCGGCGAGCCGCTCAAGTACATCCTGATCGCCAAGGCGGCGCTGGTGCCGGTGGCGCTCAACACGCTGCAGGGCTTCCGGCAGACGCCGCAGTCGCTGCGCGAGGTCGGCGAGGTCTATGGCTACAGCCGGCGCCAGCAGGTGCTGGAGATCGTGCTGCCGCATGCCGTGCCCACGCTGTTCACGGGCGTGCGGCTGGGCTTCACCAAGGCCTGGCTGTCGCTGGTGGTGGTCGAGCTGGTCGCCTCGAGCGAAGGGCTGGGCTACCTGATCGTCTATGGCCGCCAGCTGTTCCAGCTCGACCTGGTGATGGCCGCGGTGGTGATCGTGGGCGCGATCGGCTGGGCCATCGACCGCCTGCTCGAGCGGCTCGAGAACACGCTGCACCGGCACCGACCGGGCGGTGCCGCGCGATGAGCGGGCCCGCCTCGCTGTCGCGCGACGCGGCCGAGCTGGCCGCGGTGCAGCCGCTGCGGCCCGTCGATCGCAGCCGCTGGCGCGGCCTGGTGCTGCCCGCCGTGGCGATCGCGCTGTGGGCGCTGCTGTCATGGCTCGACGTGGTCAATTCGGCGCTGCTGGTCTCGCCGCAGAAGGTGCTCGCGACCGCCGCCGACCAGATCGTCAGCGGCCGACTGTGGCGCGCGCTAAGCGCCAGCCTCGCGCGCGAGGCCACGGGCGTCCTGATCGGCACCGCCTCGGGCCTGGTGCTCGGCGCGCTGCTGGGCCTGTGGCCACTGTTCAACCGCATCGTCGGTCCGAGCTTCAACACCTTCAAGCAGATCTCGCTGTTCGCGTGGATTCCGCTGATCTCGGTCTGGTTCGGCCTCGGCGACGTGGCCAAGGTGGTGTTCCTCTCGCTGGCCGCGCTGGTGCCGATGGTGGTCAACACCTGCGACGGCATCCGCACCGTGCCGCCCACGCTGCTCGAGGTGGCGCGCGTCTACGGCTTCACGCGCTGGCAGACGCTCGCGCAGGTGGTGCTGCCGGCCGCGCTGCCCGCCATCTTCACGGGCGTGTACCTCGCACTCATCTATTCCTGGCTCGCGACCATCGGCGCCGAGTACCTGCTGGTGGCCGGCAAGGGCATCGGTAACACCCTGATCGAGGGCAGCGAGCATTTCCAGATGGACCTGGTGATCTTCGGCATGTTCGTCATCGGCCTCGTCGGCTGGCTGATGAATGCCTCGGCGCGCGCACTCGAACGCCGGCTGGCGCGCTGGACCGGCCGGGCCTGACATCTCTTCTTCCCCGCACCATGAGCACCTCCATCGCATCGAACGAACTCGACATCCGCGGCCTCGGCAAGCGCTACGCGCAGGCACAGGCGTGCGGCGGCGAACTGCAGGTGCTCGAGAACATCGACCTGCACGTGCCGCCGGGCAGCTTCACCAGCATCGTGGGCGCGAGCGGCTGCGGCAAGTCGACGCTGCTGCGGCTGGTCCTCGGGCTCGACGACCAGTACGAGGGCCAGATCCTGCTCGGCGGCCAGCCGATCGCGGGCACCGGCCGCGAGCGCGGCATCGTGTTCCAGGACCATCGGCTGTTTCCGTGGCTCACGGTCGAGCAGAACATCGCGGTGGGCCTACGCAACGCACCGCTCGGCGCGAAGCAGAAGGCCGAGCTGGTGGCCGAGCACGTGGCGCTGGTCGGCCTCGGCGGCTTCGAGAAATCGTGGCCGCACCAGATCTCGGGTGGCATGGCGCAGCGCGTGGCCATCGCGCGCGGCCTGGTCAACCGGCCGCGCGTGCTGCTGCTCGACGAGCCCTTCGGCGCGCTCGATGCCCTCACGCGCGCGCGGCTGCAGAACGAACTGCAGCGCATCTGGCAGAAGGAACGCATCACCATGCTGCTGGTGACGCACGACGTGGAGGAGGCCGTATTCCTCGGCGACCGCGTGGTGGTGATGCAGCCCTCGCCGGGGCGCATCCGCCGCACCGTGGCGGTGGATTTGCCGCATCCGCGCAACCGCAGCGATCCGGCGTTCATCCGGTTGCGTGACGACGTGCTGAGCGACTTCGTCGATGCCGGAATCGACGAACGCCGCGCGCCGCCGCACAACGACGAACCCGGCGAGGCACGGCCCTCGCGCTTGCAGCTCGCATGGTGAGCATGGCTCGCCGCCATCGACGCGATCAGCGCCCCCGCTGTCGGATGTACGCCTGCGGCGTCATGCCGATCTGCTTGCAGAACATGGCGATGAAGGCCGAGGGCGAGCCGTAGCCCAGCTCGATGGCGACGTCCTTCACCGCGCGCCCCGCCTCCAGCAGGGCGATCCCGCGGATCACCTTGAGGCGCTGGCGCCATTCGCTGAACGGCATCTGCAGGTCGCGCTCGCAGCGCCGCGCGAGCGTGCGCTCGGTCGAATGCACCGTGGCGGCCCATTCGGCGAGCGAGCGCCCATCCCAGGGTTGCGCCTGCAAGGCCTCGAGCACGCGGCCCAGCTGGGGGTCGTCCGACATCGGCAGGTAGCTGTCGTGGCCGGGCGCGATGGCCAGTTCATCGCGCAGGACCTCGAACAGGCGCTGCTCGGCCGGGGTGCGCGGCACCTCGATGGCCCGGCTGCGCAGGCTGTCGAGCACCGCCTGCGTCAGCGGGCTGATGACCATGGTGCAGGCGCGCTTCGGCAGCACGTCGCACAAGGCCTCGGCCAGGTAGACCGTGGCGTAGCTGGCCGCGTGGCGGTTGCTCGATAGATGCTCGACGCGCGGCGGAATCCACACGCCGTACTGCGGCGGCGCCAGGAAGACCCGGCCGTTCATCCCGACCTCGATCACGCCCGAGATCGCGTGCACGAACTGCCCTTCCTCATGGCTGTCGCGCGGCGCGGTGCCGCCCGGCGCGAGGTGCACGACCTTGAAGAGCACGGGCTGCCCGTCGGCGGCGGATTTGAGGGGTCGCTTCATGTTGTCCGGCTTGCTTGATCGCTTGTCCGATTGGATGGGCTGTGATCCATCCCGTCACTCTAGACTGCCTTCGGCCTCGCAACCATTGCATACCCCGCAGGAGACACCGCCCATGAACGCACGACCCGACGACCGGCTTCCATCGGACCAACAAGTCGAGGAATTTTCGCGCGATGGTGCCATCGTCCTGCGCGGCGTCCTGCGGCCCGCCGAGGTCGAGCTGCTGCGCCAGGGCATCGATGCCAACCTCGCCGCGCCGAGCGTGCGCGCGAAGGTGGCGAGCCGGCCCGACGATCCGGGCTTCTTCATCGAGGACTTCTGCAACTGGCAGGAGATACCGGCGTACTGGGACGTGATCTCGCGCTCGGCATTGCCGGCCGCCGCGGCCAGGCTCACGAAGAGCACGCAGGTGCGGCTCTATCACGACCACATGCTCACCAAGGAATCGGGCACGCGCCAGCGCACGCCCTGGCACCAGGACCAGCCCTACTACAACGTCGAGGGCAGCCAGAACGTCAGCTTCTGGATTCCGGTCGATCCGGTGTCGCGTGCCTCGACGCTGGAGCTCGTCGCCGGATCGCACAAGGGGCCGTGGCTGATGCCGCGCACCTTCATGACCAACGAGGCCAAGTGGTTTCCCGAGGGCGCGCTGGCCGACCTGCCCGACATCGAGGCCGACCGCGCGGCCCACGACATCCTCGGCTGGGCCGCGGAACCCGGCGACGCCATCGCCTTCAACATGCTCACGCTGCACGCCTCGGCCGGGCTCGAGCCCGGGCGGCGGCGGCGGGTGTTCTCGGTGCGCATGCTGGGCGACGACATGCGGCATGCGCCGCGGCGCTGGAAGACTTCGCCGGATTTCCCGGGGCTGGCCGAGCAGCTGCCGGCGGGCGCGCCGATGGCGCATCCGTTGTTTCCGGTGCTGTGGCCGCCGGCTTCCAGCTAGCCGGGCGGCATCCCGCCCGGCCGATGCTCAGGGATTGAAGCTGTCCCCGAGCACCACGCCTTCGCGCCTCGGATCGGTCCCGCCCGCCAGCACCGGCACCCCGTTGCGCTGAACCCGCATGACGGTGTTGACGCCGCTCGCCTGCGCGCTGGTGGAGATCTTGTGCTTCAGCGCGATCAGGCCCTGAATCAGCGGATCGTTGGCACCGCCATTGGACGTGTCGATGTTCGGATGCTCGCCGCCCAACGTGGTCGTCGCGCTGTTGCTGGCGCCGAAGTCCACCAGGTTCGAAGCCTGCTGCGCATCGAGTCCCCAATCCAGCGCGCCCACCAACGTCTTGACGACGTACTGCGGGATGGTGCCGCCACCCGGCGAGCCCGTTGCCATCACGAAGTCGCCCTTCGAGCCATCGGGCGCCATGCCGAAGACCAGCGTCGGTGCCATCGAGCTGCGCGGCCGCTTGCCGGGCGCCACCCGGTTCGCGATCGGATCGCCGTTGCCGTCGGTCGGCGCGGCGGAGAAGTCCGTCAGCTGGTTGTTGAGCAGGAAGCCGTCGGTCATGTGGAACGAACCCATGCTCGACTCCACGGTGGTCGTCGCCGTGAGCGCATTCCCTTCCCCGTCCACGATCGTGAACTGGTTGGTGCCGTGCTCGACCAGGTTGTCGACGCCCAGCGGGATCGGCCCAAGGTTGCCCGCGACCGCGGTCCCCATGCTGGCGCCGAAATTGATCAGGCCCGCGCGGCTCGTCAGATAGGGCTTGTTGAGCAGCGTGTCCCAGGTGCCGCCGGGCAGCGGCACGAAGTCCGTATCCGCGACGTACTTGTCGCGGTCGGCATAGGCCAGGCGCTCCGCCTCGCTGACCAGGTGCACGCCCATCACCGTGGGCTTGCCGCCTTCCAGGTCGAGCGTTGCCGGCTTGTAGAGGGAGAGATTGAAGTTCTCCAGGATCCCCATGGCCGATGCCACGGTGATACCGCCCGAAGTCGGAGGCGGCGCGCCGCAGATCCAGTAGGCACGGTAGGTCGTGCACACGGGCTCGCGGCGCTTCACCTGGTAGCCGGCCAGGTCGGCGAGCGTGGTCTTTCCCGGCGTCATCACATCGCCATTGGCGTCGACCGCCGTGGCGATCTTGGCCACGATGTCCTGGCCGATCTGGCCCGTGTAGATGGCATCGGCGCCGTTGTTCGCCATGGCCGTCAGCGAGCGTGCATAGGCCGGGTTCTTCAGCAGGGTTCCCAGGGCCTTCGGCGTGCCGTCGTCGTTGAAGAAGTAGGCCTTGGCCTCGGCATCGCGCTTCAGGCTGGTGGCGTTAGAGGAAATGGCGTCGGCCAGGCGGCCGCCGATCTTGAAGCCGTTGGTGGCCAGCGCGATGCCGTCGCCGAAGAGGTCCTTCCAGGCGAGCTTGCCGTGGTCCTTCTGCACGGCCTCGATCAGCCGCGGCACGCCGATGGTGCCGATCGAGCGGCCGCTGGCGCGGGCACTGGGCTTGGGCGTGGTCTTGTCGGTCGTGTCGTCGATGTAGCGCAGGTAGTTCTGCGTCGCGGCCGCGGGTGCCGACTCGCGGCCGTCGTAGGCCACGACCTTCTTCGTCGCCGCATCGTAGTAGACGATGAAGCCTCCCGATCCCAGGCCCGTCGCCTCGGGAACCGTGAGCCCGAGCACGGCCTGCACCGCCACCGCGGCGTCCGCCGCCGTGCCGCCCTTCTGAAGGACCGCGCAACCCGCGGCGCTGGCCAGCGCATTGGACGTCGACACCATGAACTTCTTGGCATAGACCGTCTTCAATCCGGTCCGGTATCCCGAGGCGGCCTCGGGCAGCGATGGATCACCGGGGAGATTGGACCCGACCACGACGCCCGCGCCATCGCTGGTCAACGCCTGGCAACTCGTGTCGGCCGCAGGGGGCGCAGGAGGAGGTGCGGCCGAATTGCCGCCACTCCCCGCGGAAGGCAGGAATGCGAAACCACCACCGCCGCCTCCCCCACCGCATGCGACGAGAACGGTGGCGGCGACGAGAGATGGAACCAGTGCGGAGAGAACGAGTCTTTTCTTCATGTTGTGATTTATCGAGGGATGAGTGATTCAATTCGTCGCGACACACTCTCGCCTGCACATTGCATGCCAATTCAATTTAGGCGAAAGCGTTAATTGCGCACCGACATTGTGCGCAACGATCCCTCATTCACAGCCCATGCAAATCCCGATCTCCAATTGATGTAAAGAATTGAATTTCTAATTCACAGCTAATAGATATTTGATAGACGCGATGCAATGGATCGATGGCGAACGCGGAATCTCTCGAAGGCCGGGTGACGGCAAGCGTCATGTGCAGGGCTATCAAGACCGCGTCGAACTTCTCGCGCGCGGTCCCGCAGTTCGAGTCGTCGACAGTGGGGCTCCGATAGAGCACCCGCTGTTTCCCAGATCGTGGCCGGCTATTTCCGGTCGGGATCCATCGCCAGCAAGCCCCGCACCTCCTCCGGCCGCGGTATCGGCGCCACCGCCCCGAAGCCCGTGGTCGTGAGCGCCGCCGCCGCATTGGCATAGCGCACCGCCTGCGCGATCGCATCGCCCGCGGCCAGCCGCGCGAGCAGCGAGCCCGCGAAGCAGTCGCCGGCACCGGTGGCATCGACCGCCCGCACCACGTGGCCCGCGATGCGCTCGCGCGATGAGGGCGTGGCGAGCACGGCGCCGGCCTTGCCGAGCTTCAGCACCACGGTGCGCGCGCCGGCCTCGAAGCACCAGTCGAGGATGGCGTCTTCGCCGTCGAGGCCGGTGAACTGCTGCGCATCCTCGATGCTCGGCAGGAACAGGTCCGACAGGCCCACGGTCTCGCGGATCACGGCGCGGGCGCGCGCCAGCGGCCAGAGCTTGAGCCGCAGGTTGGCGTCGTAGCTGACCTGCACGCCCTTGGCGCGCGCGATGGCGATGGCTTCGAACACGGTGTCGCAGGCGCTCGCGCTGATGGCCTGGCTGATGCCCGACACATGGAGGAAGCGCGCGCCCTCGATGGTGTCGCGCGGCAGCCCGGCCGGCACCATGCGGCTGGCGGCGCTGCCGGCGCGCAGGTAGCTGAAGGCATGGCCGTCGCCGTCGTGCGTGACGAAGTACACCGCGGTCGGTGCCTGCGCATCGCGCGCCACGCCGTCGGTGGCCACGCCCTCGGCGCGCCACAGGGCCATCAGCGCGTCGCCCCAGGTGTCGCTGCCCACGCGCGTGAGGTAGGCGGTGCGCGCGCCCTGCCGGGCCGCGGCGATGATGGCATTCGAGGTGTCGCCGCCGAAGCCTTGCAGGTAGTTGGGCTCGCCGGGATGGACCTGGTTGAACTCCACCATCGGCTCGCCGAGCGCGACGATCTGTGCCGCGCCGGTGGCTTCAGATGCGGCCATATTTCGCCAGCCCCTTGCGCAGCGAGCGCTCGGCCACGATCAGCTTGGCCTGCTCGAGCTCGCGCTGGTCGATCTCCTGCGCCATCGCGAGCACGGCCTCGGCATGGGCGAGCGGCACGATCACCACGCCGTCGATGTCGGCCACCACGATGTCGCCCGGGTGCACCATCACGCCGCCGATCATGGTCGGCACGCCCGAGCTCAGGGTCTTGTGGCGGCCCAGCGTGGTGCCCGGCGAGACGCTGCGCGCGAACACGGGGAAGTCGTAGTCGCGGCGGATCTCGGCGATGTCGCGCACGCCGCCGTCGAGCAGCGCGCCCGCATGGCGGTTGGCGAAGGCGCCCGCGGTCATCAGGCCGCCCCAGACGGCGACGTCGCTCTCGCCGCCGATGCCGATGCAGATCACGCTGCCCTCGGGAGCCTCGTCGATCAGGTCGAGCGCATGCTGCGGCGGCACGAACTCGTCGGTCGGCACCTCGATCACGGTGGCGGCCGGGCCGACCACACGCTTGTCGTTGATGCGCGGCTTGATCTCGTGGTCGAGGTAGCCGCGCTTGCCGGTGACCTTGTCGACGGCATCGGCGACCGAGGCGGTGGCGACCTTCTCGAAGGCGGCGATCAGTTGCTGGGTGTCCATGGATCTCTCTCCTTGTGTATGTGCAATGGGCTGGAAGACGGGGAACGGCGGGCAGGCTCCCGCCCGCCCTCCTCGCGGAGGGCGGCGAAAAAACGAATCGGGGGTTCAGGCGCTCACTGTGCGGCCTTGGCGATCTCCTCGCGCGCCTGCTTCATCAGCGCGGCGCCGATCTGCTCGGTGAACTTCTCGTGCACGGGCTTGACCTTCTCGCGCATGCGGTTGGCCTCGGCGGCCGGCAGGTCGACCACCTGCAGGCCATGCTTCTTCATCTGGTCGACCAGCTTGCGCGTCTCCTCGCGGTTGATCTGGCGCTGGTAGGTGCCGGCATCGACCGCCGCCTTGCGCACCAGCTCGCGGTCGGCCTCGGGCAGCTTGTCGAACCACTTCCTGCTCGCCAGCACGATGTAGGGCGTGTAGCTGTGGGCGCTCAGGGTCAGGTACTTCTGCACCTCGTAGAACTTGCCCGACTCGATCAGGCCCAGGCCGTTCTCCTGCGCATCGACCGACTTGGTCTCGAGCGCGCCGTAGAGCTCGGTGTAGGGCAGCGGCAGCGGGTTGGCGCCCAGGGCCTTGAAGGTCTCGATGTAGACCGGGTTCGGGATCACGCGGATTTTCAGGCCCGCGATGTCCTCGAGCTTGTTGACCGAGCGGCGCGAATTGGTGAGATGGCGAAAGCCGTTCTCCCAGTAGGCCAGCCCCACCAGGCCATGGGCCTCGAGCTTCTGGAACAGCGACTGGCCGACCGGGCCGTCGAGCAGCGAGTCGGCCTCCTTGAAGCTGGAGACCAGGAACGGCAGGTCGAGCAGCGCGTACTCCTTGACCACGCCGACCAGGCCCGAGGTCGGGCCCACCATCAGCTCCTGCACGCCGCCCTGCAGCGCCGACTGCATCTGCGCGTCGGTGCCGAGCTTGCCGCTGCCGTAGGTGTTGACGTTGATGCGGCCGCCGGTGCGAGTCTTCACCAATTCGGAAAAGCGCTTGGCCGCGAGGCCCTGCGAGTTGTCGTCGCTGGCGCCGTAGCCGAACTTGCCGGCCTGCGCATGGGCCAGGCCGAGCGCCGCGGTGGCCGCGAGCGCGACGATGATCTTCTTGAGCATGCTTGTTGTCTCCTTGTTGGATGAATGAACGGTGTCAGCGGAACCAGGTGGCGGGCACGAGGACCAGCGCGGGGAACAGGATCAGCAGCAGCAGCACGACGAGCTGCGCCGCCATGAAGGGCATGACGCCGCGGATCGCGTCGTCCATGCGGATGCGCGCCACGCCGGCCACCACGTTGAGCACCGTGCCCACGGGCGGCGTCACCATGCCGATGGCGTTGTTGATGATGAACAGCACGCCGAAGTAGATCGGGTCGATGCCGGCCTCCTTGATGATCGGCATCAGCACCGGCGTGAGGATCAGGATGGTGGGCGTGAAGTCGAGCGCGGTGCCCACCAGCACGACCACCGCCATCAGCACCAGCATCAACAGCGTCTTGTGCTCGATGAAGGGCTGCGCCAGCGCCACGATCTGGTCGGGGATGTTGGCCACCGTGATGAGCCAGGCCGACACCAGCGAGGCCGCCACCAGGAACATGATGATGGCCGAGGTCATGGCCGCGCTCAGCAGCGCGCGGTAGAGGTCGCGCAGCGACAGCGCGCGGTAGACCACGGTGCTCACGAACAGCGCGTAGGCCGCGGCCACCACGCCGGCCTCGGTGGGCGTGAACACGCCGAGCTTGAGGCCGAAGATGATGATGACCGGCAGCCCCAGCGCCCACAGGCTGCGCAGCACGGCCACGCCGATCTCGGGCAGGCTGCGGCGCGGCGCCGGCTGCACCGTGCCGCGGCGCGAGAGCCACCACCAGGTGACGATCAGCGAGGCACCCATCATCAGGCCCGGCACGATGCCGGCCATGAAGAGCTTGGTGATCGACAGGCCCGCGGCCACGCCGAACACCACGAAGCCGATCGAGGGTGGGATCACCGGCGCGATGATGCCGGCCGCGGCGATCAGCCCGCTCGAGCGGCCCACGTCGTAGCCGGCATTGCGCATCATCGGGATCAGCAGCACCGCCACCGCCGCGGTGTCGGCAATGGCCGAGCCCGAGACGCTGGCCAGCACCAGCGCCGTGAGCACCGCCACATAGCCCAGGCCGCCGCGGATGTGGCCGATGACGGCCATCGCGGCATCGACGATGCGCCGCGACAGGCCGCCGAGGTTCATGATCTCGCCGGCCAGCAGGAAGAAGGGCACCGACATCAGCAGGTAGTTGTCGGCGCCGTCGACCAGCTTCTGCGCCAGGATCTGCACGTCGAAGCTGTTCATCTGCAGCATCAGCGCGACGCCGCAGACCATGAGGGCGAACGCGATCGGCATGCCCAGCGTCATGGCGCCGAGCAGCGATGCGATGAAGGTGAAGACGGTCATGGGATGGCCTCTGTCCTTGCGCTCAGTCGGCGGCGCGGTCTTCGCTCTCGCGCACCGTCACCAGCTGCGCGTCGCTGAGGTCGCCGCGCAGTGCCTGCCAGAGGTTGGCGAGCAGGGTGATGCCCATCAGCACCGCGGCGACCAGCCCGACCGAATAGACCGCCGCCACCGGGATGCCCGAGACCGGCGCGTGGTTGTCGAGGTTGACCCGGGTCTGCTCCCAGCAGCCCAGCCACAGCATCACGATGCAGCCCAGCATCAGCAGGTGGCTCAGGACGAAGAAGGCCAGCTTGCCCGCATGCGGCAGCCGGCTGACCACCGTGTCCATGCCCAGGTGCGTGCCCTGGCGCAGCGCGACGATCGAGCCGATGAAGGTCAGCCAGACGAACAGCATGCGCGACACCTCCTCGGTGAAGGTGATGCCGGTGTCGAAGACATAGCGCAGCACCACGTTGGCGAACACCATCAGCGACATCACGGCCAGGCCACCCACGAGCGCGTGCTCGAACCACCGGTAGAGCCGGTCCATTGCTGCATTCATCTTGTCTCCTGTTCTATGGCAACAAATATATCAGATGCCAGATATGGAACGCCAGAGATCAGATCCGGTATTTCCCGAGGGACGGTCCTGTTAGGATCGCGCATGGCCCCGCCCCGTCAATCCGCCCTCTCCGTCAAGGTCGAGCGGCCCAAATCGCTCACCGAACTCGCGATCGACCAGATCCGCGCCGCCATCGTCAGAGGCGAGTTGGGCTTCGGCGAGGCGTTGTCGGAGTCGGTGCTGGCGGCCACGCTGGGGATCAGCAAGACGCCGGTGCGCGAGGCGCTGCTGCACCTCAAGATGGAAGGGCTGGTCGAGGTCCATCCGCAGCGCGGGACCTTCGTGTTCCAGCTCGGCGAGGCCGAGGTCGCGAACATCTGCCGCTTCCGCTCGATGATCGAATGCGAGGCCCTGGCCGACGGCATGGAGCACCGACCCGAGGCGCTGATCCAGGCACTCGAGAAATGCCTGGACGACATGGCCGCCGCCTTCTCGAAGCAGCAGCACGACGAGTTCCCGCGGCTGGACACCGAGTTCCACAACGCCATCATCGAGAGCTGCGCCAACGGCTACATCCAGTCCGCGTACACGCTGGTGGCGGCGCAGCTCACCGCCCTGCGCTACCGGCTGCCGGCCGAGAACAGCCAGGTCACGCACTGCCAGGACAACCACCGCGTGGTGGTCGACGCGATCCGCGCCAACGACGCGGCGCGCGCGCAGGCGATCCTGCGCGAGCACATCCAGAGCACCGAGCAGGCGTACCTGATCGCCTGCCGCAACATGGTGGCGCCGGCGCGCGGCGATCGCGCGGCCGTCTAGCGGGCCGCCAGCTTCTCGGTCATCTCGTCCCTGGGGCCCGGCGCCTCGCTGGGCGCGTGCATTGCATGTCCCTCGGACGACCGTGACACATCCAACAGGCGATTCAGCCAAATAAGAAATATCACCAGTTCATTTCCTCCAATTGGCACAGTTCGTGCAGACTTTTTCTGGAGTCAACAGGGAGAGTAAATGAACAATGATTCACGGATTCGGTCTGAAATAATCCCAGGGCGACATTCTTTTTTCAGAATCAAAGCATCGCGCTTTCGCCAACGCACAGAAGTCTTCGCTGCACCTTCTGTTCCGTTGCACCCCGACTCCCTTCTCTCGATGCCATCGGGCTTGCCACGCCCAGGCATCGCAATGCCCAGCTCGCCGCATTGCCGGTTGCGAAGGGCCTGTCGCCTAGAGCAATAACCCAAAGATTGTCGAGATTCGGCGCTCATGGAAAGAGTGCCGATACGTGACGTTCGCGCGGCCATTTGCAATGCGAGTGGCGGTTCGTGATCGACACGTGGGTGAACGCCGTATGACAAATCGGCCGTTCTTCTTTTGCCTTTAGGGAAACAACACGAATGCTTAATAGAAGATTAATTCAAACCATCTTCATGGCTTATTCAGCCGCCGCGCTGGCGGCATGTCGCGTCGGGATCGGCGCGCTCGGTTCACGACCTGTCCGGGCCAGCGAAGCCGGCGACTGAGCTCGCCTCCACCGACCACACAAGGGAATGTCGAAATGAAAAAGAATGTCGAAGCGTCGAACACCGCAACGAACAAGGGCCGAAGGCTGACAGCGCGAGGACGCCAGATCGCCGGAGCCACCGCGGCGGCTCTGCTCGTCGGCGCCTGCGGCGGCGGGGACGGTACCTCCTCCGTTGTCTACCTGCCCGTGGCAAACGCACCGCAGACCATCACGCAAGAGCCGCCTCCCGGGCCGATCCCGGCGCCGGTGCCGTTGCCCGATGTGGGGCCTCAGTTCGAGAACTCCCCGACGGGCGTGCCGTACCCCAAGCTTGCCGGCCTCTACCCCGGGCACGACGGCCCCACCGTCGAGAACGGCATGGTGCTGCCGTGGCTCTCTCCGAACCGGGAACCGTTGAAGTTCAGCGTCAAGGTCCAGACGGCGCTCGATACCGACAACAACGGCAAACCCGATCGCCTCGCGCTGCGCATCGTGCAACCGGCGGAAGTGGCCGATGGGTTGAAGACACCGGTGATCGTTCGGCCGTCCTTCTACTACGGGGACCCGGCCTACGTCGGGAAGCGACAACCCTTTCTTGGCGAAGATCAGTACCTGCGAATGGGCTACACCGTCGTCTACGCCGACACGATCGGGACCTACCAGTCGGAGGGTTGCGCCAGCATCATGGACAGCGCGGAGCGTCAGGCCATGGCCGACGTCGTTCGCTGGCTGGCGAGCGATCCGTCCGCACAAGGCTTCGACGAGAACGGTGCTGCGGTGACCGCGGCCTCCTGGTCGACGAACCACGTCGCCATGGAAGGGATTTCCTACGGTGGGACCCTGCCCATCATGGCCGCCGCGATGGGGGTCACCGGACTCGAAGCCATCGTTCCGGTGGCTGGCATCAGCAATGCCTACGACTATTTCTCACGGTACAACGGTGTGGTCCCCGACGAGCTCGGCGTCATCACTCTCAACGGCTATGCCCAGATATACAACGATCAAAGCCCGCCGGCCGAATGCACCGCCAGCTTTGCCAAACTGGACGCAGGGGTCGACGACGAAACACTCGCCTACACCGACTTCTGGAAAGAACGCAATACGCTCGCACTGGCGGGCAACATCAAGGCCGCGACGCTCATCTCGCACGGTCAGAGCGACAACAACGTCAAGACGAAGAACGCCGTTCAGTTGTATCAAACGCTCCATCGGATGAAGAAGCCGGTGCAACTGTGGTTCCATGCCAAGGATCACGACGATCCTGCCTGGCAGAAGGAATGGCAGAAGCAGATCATGCTGTGGTATTCGCGCTATCTCTTTGGCGTGAACAACGGCGTCGAGGCCCAGCCGACCTATGTGCGGGAAACACCACCCGGAGACAAGGTTGCCGGAGACCTCGGCGGCGAGCCGCGGACCGACTTGAGCGACACACTGACAGGTCACTGCAATCAGCCTGGCTCCGGTGCTCACAACCCGAGGGATTGCGTCACCTCGGGCGGAATCATGGTGAAGGAAGACGCCTGGCCGGCAACGAAGACGGTTTCGTACTACCTGCATCGCAACGCCGCCTCGGACACGGGTCTTCTGTTGACGCCGGACGCCGGGGAGGGATCGGCAGGAGAACCCTTGACGCTGAGTTATGGCGCCGACAGCGGGAGCTTCGTGTCCCGGCCTCTCGCGAATGCAACCCGCTTTGCCGGCACGATCTACGTGACGACAACCGTCAAGCTCTCCAACGGCGTCAGCAATCTCAAGGCAAAGCTGTTCGTCGATGGACAAGCGGTGACCTGGGGCTGGGCCAATCCTCGCTTCCACAAGTCCCTCGAGAAGCCGGAGACCATTGCGCCCGATACGGCCTACAAGGTCTCGCTGGAGATGATGCCGCGCGACTTCACCGTCTTGCCGGGCAGAAAGATTTCCGTGGTGATCGAGGGGTACGACAACTGGGGCGGTGAGACGGTCTCGCTGGACCTGGCCAACACGACCCTGGACATGCCGCTCGTACCAAAGGCGAATCCCGTTGCCGTGATGAAGCTCAACTGAGCAACGGCCTGCACGCAAGGGGCGGGGGCCATGGCGACATGGCCCAACCCGAATCATCGAAGTTGGTCCAATGGGAGGGGAAGTCGCGGCCGCACACTGCCCGGGTCCTTTCATCGACTTCACCCCCATGACCGCCACCCCGATCAGTTTCCGCCCCGTCGATTCCGACGCGGACCTCCTCGCCTGCTACCCCATCGTGCGGCAACTGCGTCCGCATCTCGCGAGCCCCGAGGCCTTCCAGCAGGCCGTGGCCGAGCAGCGCCGCGAGGGCTATCGCATGCTCGCGGCCTGGCAGCACGATGCACCCGGCGGCTTCGCGGGCTACCGCTTCCAGCGCAATCTGATCCACGGGCGCTTTCTCTATGTCGACGACCTCGTGACCACGCAGGACGAGCGCAGCAGCGGCGTGGGCAGCGCGCTGCTCGGCGCGCTGAAGACGCTGGCGCGCGAGGCCGGCTGCACGCGCCTCACGCTGGACACCGGCATGGACAACGCGCTCGCGCAGCGCTTCTACTTCCGCAACGGCCTGCTCGCGCGCGGGATGCATTTCGGTTTCGATCTGCGCTAGCTGTCAGCCGATCGCGTACGCCATCGTTGCCCATGGGCTGACGATCGCGACACGCCGGAGCTCTATACCGGGACCTGTTCCTGGTTCAACGAAGGAGAGTTCCGGATGTCACAGACGAACAAAGCCACCCTCGAGCAGGCCAACGCGGCCATCGTCGAGGGCGACTACGAAGGTTTTCTGAGCGCCTGCACCGACGACACGAAGTGGACCTTCGTGGGCGAACAGACGCTCGACGGCAAGGAAGCCGTTCGCCAGTGGATGGCCCAGACGTACAAGGAGCCGCCGAAGTTCGACGTGCACCGGCTGGTCGCCGAGGGCGATATCGTGGCCGCCATCGGCGAGATCACGCTGAAGGACGAGGCGGGCAAGGCGACCCATCACAGCTACTGCGATGTCTGGCGCTTTCGCGACGGGAAGCTGGCCGAGCTGCATGCCTTCGTGGTCGAGACGGGAAGCACCGCATGACCTCCACCGTTCGACACCGCCGCATCCAGGTCGGCAACGTGGACACCTTCTACCGCGAAGCCGGCCCGCCGGATGCGCCGGCCGTGCTGCTGCCGCATGGCTACCCGTGCTCGTCCTACGAGTTCCGCAACCTGATGCCGCGGCTGGCGGACCGCTGGCGCCTCGTCGCGCCCGACTACCCGGGCGCGGGCTACAGCGCCACGCCCGAGGACTTCGACTACAGCTTCGACGGCTATGCGACCTTCCTCGACCGCTTCGTGAAGACGCTGGGCCTGTCGCGCTTCGCGCTCTACCTGCACGACTTCGGATCGCCGATCGGCGCGCGGCTGGCCATCATGGCGCCCGAGCGCATCGTGGCGCAGATCATCCAGAACGGCGACATCCCCTACGAGGATGCGCTGGGCCCGAAGTACGCGGAGATCGAGGAGACCTGGACCTTGCCCGAACCCGAGATGCGCGCCCAATTGGCGAAGGCCATCAACGAGGAGACCTTCAAGGAGGAGTTCCTCAATGCACTGGACGACGAGCGCGCCGACCGGATTCCGCCGGACCTGTGGAAGCTGCACTGGTCGCTCGTCACGCCGAAACGCAAGGAGATCGCGATCGACCTGATCGCGGGCCTCAAGCAGAACCGCGCCTGGTTTCCGGCGCATCGCCAGTACCTCGCTACCCACAAGCCGCCGACGTTGATCGTCTGGGGGCCGCACGATCACTACATGCCCGAGAAGTCGGCGCGCGCCTATCTGCGCGACCTGCCGCAGGCCGAGCTGCATCTGCTCGACGGCGGGCACTGGCTGCTCGAGACGCACCTCGACGAGGTGTCGGGCCTGATGCGCGACTTTCTCGGCCGGGTGCACGCCTGAGCCGGATCAGGCGCCGGTGTGGAGCACCTTGAAGCGATCGGGCTTCGAGGGATCGCGCTCGACGACCTGGACCGGGGACCAGGCCCACTGCAGGACATCGATGCCCGGCACGCGCGAGAACCGAAGCGGGCCGCGACTGCTTTCGAAGGTCCTTTGCGACCAAGCCTCGGCGATATCCTCGCGCCGCGCACCGTGCGATCGCATCGCCTCGGCGAGCACGGTGATCGTGTCGTAGCCCTCGAAGGCGACGAACGAAGGCGCCACGCCCAGTCGCTCGCGCAATGCCGCTTCGATGCGCATGGCAGAAGGACCAAGGCGCTCGGGCAGATAGCGGAGGAACGGAATCGCCGCGCCATCCACGCCCAGCACCGCCATCCATTCGGCGAACTCGGGCTGCCCGGCCGGCGCGCCGATCCGCATGCCGGCAAGGCGTGGGTCATGGCGCACGGCCTTCACGATGGGCACGGCCGGCTCGGGATGGCCGGCCAGCATCAGGACGGCCGTCGCGCGCTGCTCGAACAGCTGGTCGCACAGTGCCGCGGGCGACAGCGCACGCGCATCGAGTTCGATCAACACACCGTCGCGCGCGGCCAGGTGCTCGCGCAGGATGACCGTGCCCGCCGCCCAATAGACGCTGGCATCGGCCGCGACCGCGATGCGGCGATGGCCTTCGCCGAGCAGGAAGTCCGCATAGATCCGCCAGCCATGCGACTGCGCGGGCGCCAGCCGCGCCACCCAGGGCGTCGGCTGTTCGCACAGCGCATCGAGTACCGCCGACGCGCAGAGGAACGGCAGGCAGAGCGCATGCGCGCGCGCGGCCGCTGCGCGAGCAACCACGCTGTGGTACTCGCCCGCCAGCGCCACCACGCCGAGGCGGGCCAGTTCGTCCACGGCGGCCACGGCTTTCGCGGGATCGGCCGCGGTGTCCCGCGTCACGAGGCGCAGCGGCCGGCCGGCGACACCGCCCGCCTCGTTGATCTCGCGCACGGCCAGTTCCATGCCCGCCAGCAGATGCTCGCCCGCCTCGACCCAGCCCGGCCGGCTCAGCGGCGCGAGCGCGCCGATCTCGATCGAGGAAGAACTCATCAGCCGCTCAGGCGAAGCGCTTGGCGCCCGCCACGCAGAACACCACGACCACGGTCGAGGCGATCATGGTCCAGGCCACGGGCTCGCCGAGCAGCATCCCGGCCAGCAGCAGGCCGAAGAAGGGCTGCAGCAACTGCAGCTGGCCCACGCCCGCGATGCCGCCGAGCGCGAGGCCGCGGTACCAGAAGACGAAGCCGATCATCATGCTGAAGACCGACACGTAGGCGAGGCCGGCCCAGGCCGGGGCGCCGATGCGATCCCAGGCATGCGGCAGGGTGAACAACGCGATGGCGGCCATGAGCGGCAGCGACAGCAGCAGCGCCCAGCAGATCACCTGCCAGCCGCCGAGGCGGCGCGAGAGCGTGGCGCCTTCGGCATAGCCGAGTCCGCACACCACGATGGCCGCGATCATCAGCAGGTCGCCCTGCAGGCTGCCGCCGCGGCTGCCGTGCAGCGCGAAGCCGGCCACCACTGCGGCGCCGACGATCGAGAACAGCCAGAAGGCGGGCCTGGGCCGCTCGCCGCCGCGCAGCACGCCGAAGATCGCGGTCGACAGCGGCAGCAATCCGACGAAGACCACCGAATGCGCGGCATCGATGTGCTGCAGCGCGAGCGCGGTCAGCAGCGGAAAGCCGACGACCACGCCGATCGCCACCAGGGTCAGCGGCACGAGGTCGGCCCGCTTGGGCCGCGCCTCGCGCAGCGCGAACAGGAACACCGCGCCCAGCAAGGCGGCGATCACCGCGCGCGCACCCGTCAGGAACAACGGCGAAAAATCGGCCACGGCCACGCGCGTGGCGGGCAGCGAGCCGCTGAAGATGAGCACGCCCAGCAGGCCGCTGCCCCAGCCGGCGGAATGTCGTCGAGAACCTTCGCTTGTCATCCGCCCAGCGTAGCGGGGCGGGGCCCTGGCGGGAAGGCACAGAGGCATACAATTTCCGCAAACTGTATGGCTCATCCCGGCCACACAGTCACCCGGGAAGGCGACGAGGATGAGCGGTGTGAAGGCAACGATGCGGACCGATGCGCTGATGGAGGCGGTGCGCGCCAAGATCGCGAACCGCGCGCTGGTGGAAGGCGATCGCCTGCCCTCGGTACGCAGCTTCGCCGAGACCATGGGCGTCTCGCCCTCCACCGTGGTCGAGGCCTACGACCGCCTCGAGGCCGAGGGCGTGATCCGCGCGCGCCGCGGCTCGGGCTTCTACGTGACCGGCGCCAACCTGCCGCCGATGGCGCTCGCCGAGATGGGCGCGCCGCGCGAGCGCGACGTCGATCCCTTCTGGGTCTCGCGCCAGTCGTTGGATGCCGACGGTTCCTTCCTCATGCCGGGCTGCGGCTGGCTGCCGGCCGACTGGATGCCGCATGCCGCCCTGCGCAAGGGCCTGCGCGCGCTGAGCCGCGCCGACGATGCGCTGCTGGCCGACTACGGCAGCACGCGCGGTGCGCTCGCGCTGCGCCGCCTGCTGCTGGCGCGCCTGGCCGACGAGGGCATCGCCGCGACGCCCGAACAGCTGCTGCTGACCACCTCGGGCACGCAGGCCATCGACCTGATCTGCCGCCTGCTGCTGCGGCCCGGCGACACCGTGCTGGTCGACGATCCCTGCTACTTCAACTTCCAGGCACTGCTGCGCGCCCACCAGGCCAGGATCGTCGGCGTGCCGTTCACGCCCACCGGCCCCGACGTCGCGGCCTTCACGCAGGCGCTGGCGCAGAACCCGCGGCTCTACATCACCAACTCGGCGCTGCACAACCCCACCGGCGCCACCATCTCGCCGCAGACCGCGCACCGCGTGCTCGGCGCGGCCGCGGCGCAGGGCATGACGATCGTCGAGGACGAGGTCTTCGCCGACTTCGAGCCCTCGCCCTCGCCGCGGCTGGCCGTGCTCGACGGCCTCCAGCGCGTGATCCGCATCGGCAGCTTCTCCAAGACGCTCTCGGCCTCGGTGCGCTGCGGCTACATCGCCGCGCGCCGGGACTGGATCGACGGGTTGGTCGACCTGCAGGTGGCGACCCAGTTCGGCGGCCCGAGCCCGGTGGCCACCGAGCTGATCGCCGGCGTGCTGGCCGGCGGCAGCTACCGCAAGCACATGGACGAGGTGCGCCAGCGCCTCACGCGCGCGCGCAAGGACGCCACCGAGCGCCTGGCGGCGTTGGGGATCGAGCCCTGGCTCGCGCCGCGCGGCGGCTTCTACCTCTGGTGCCGGCTGCCCGATGGGCTCGACTCCGCGGTGCTGGCGCGGCGCTGCATGGAACAGAAGGTCGTGCTCGCGCCCGGCAATGTCTTCAGCGTCTCGCAGACGGCGGGCTCGTTCGCGCGCTTCAATGTCGCGCAACTCGGCGACCGGCGCGTGTTCGGCATCCTCAAGGAGGCCATGAAGGACAGCATGCCGCCGCGCCAGGCGACGGCCCGGCGCAAGCAAAGCGCGGCCCTGTGAAAATCGACCACGCTCCCGCCCCACCCGATCTCCAGCCTCCCGTGCCGTCCTCCGAACTCCAGGGATTCATCCTCACCCGGCGCTGGCGCGATGCGCCCGGCGGCACCGAGATCGAGTTCTGGCTCGCCACCGACGAGGGCCCGCGCAAGGTGCTGCTCAACGCGCAGACCTCGGTCGCCTTCGTGGCGGCGAAGCACAGGCAGGCGGTGGAAGCCCACGCCCCGGAGCTGCCGGGCCTGCAGCTGCGCGAACTCGCGCTCAAGACCTTCGGGCAGGAGCCGGTCGTCGGCGTCTATGTCACGCATTTCCGCCAGCTCAAGCGGCTGGTGCGGCTGCTCGAGGCGAAGGGCATTCCACTGCTCGAGGCCGACATCCGGCCGCACGACCGCTACCTGATGGAGCGCTTCATCACGGCGGGCGCGCTCGTGGAAGGCGGCAGGTCCGAGGGCGCCGCCCTCGTCGATGTGAGGCTCAAGCCCGCGCCCGCCTACCGGCCGCGGCTCAAGGTGGTGTCGCTCGACATCGAGACCAGCCAGCACGAAGAGCTCTACTCTATCGCGCTCGACGGCACGGGCGAGCGCGTGGTCTACATGCTGGGCGAGCCGCCGGCGCAGGCGGCGAGCGAGCCGCTGGGCTTCTCGCTCGTCTACTGCGCGAGCCGCAAGGCGATGATCGAGCGCCTCAACGACTGGTTCGAACACAACGACCCCGACGTCATCGTCGGCTGGAGCGTGATCCAGTTCGACCTGCGGGTGCTGCAGAAGACGGCCGACACCGCCGGCGCGCCGCTGCTGCCCGGCCGCGAACGCCGGCCCTTCGAATGGCGCACGCATCCGGGCAAGCAGGGCTACCTGTTCGCGACCACCGCGGGCCGCGTGATCATCGACGGCATCGAGGCGCTGCGCTCCGGCATGTGGAGCTTTCCGTCGTTCAGCCTCGAGTCGGTGTCGCAGGCGCTGCTCGGCGAAGGCAAGGCCATCGGCGACGAGTACGACAAGATGGCCGAGATCGAGCGCCGCTACCAGCAGGACAAGCCGGCGCTCGCCACCTACAACATCCGCGACTGTGAGCTGGTGCTGCGCATCTTCGAGAAGACGAAGCTGCTGAGCTTCGTGCTGGAGCGCGCGCAGACCACGGGCCTGCAGGCCGACCACTTCGGCGGCTCCATCGCCGCGTTCAGCCACCACTACCTGCCGCGCATGCACCGGCTGGGCTACGTGGCGCCCAACGTCGGCGAGATCCTCAGCAAGGCCTATCCGGGCGGCTACGTGATGGACTCCAAGCCCGGCTTCTACGACTCGGTCGTGGTGCTCGACTACAAGAGCCTCTATCCATCGATCATCCGCACCTTCCTCGTCGACCCCGTGGGCCTGGTGGAAGGCATGCGGGCGCAGGACCCGGCCGCGGGCGTCAAGGGGCCGAACGGCACCCTGTTCTCGCGCGACAAGCACTGCCTGCCCGAGATCGTCAGCACCTTCTGGCATGCGCGCGACGAGGCCAAGCGCGCGAAGAACGAACCGCTGTCGCAGGCGCTGAAGCTGCTCATGAACTCCTTCGCGGGCGTGCTGGGTGCATCGGACTGCCGCTTCTTCAACCCCGACCTGGTGTCCGCCATCACGCTGCGCGGCCACGAGATGATGCGGCTCACGCGCGACTTCGTGGAGGAGCGCGGCTACGAGGTCATCTACGGCGACACCGACTCGATCTTCATCTGGCTCAAGCGCGCGCATTCCAGCGAGGACGCGCACGCCATCGCCGCGGCGCTCACCACCGAGATCAACGCCTGGTGGACCCGGACCCTGCACGACGAACAGGGGCTGCGCAACTTCCTCGAGATCGAGTTCGACACCCATTACAAGAAGTTCTTCATGCCGACCATCCGCGGCTCGGAGATCGGCAGCAAGAAGCGCTACGCGGGCCTGAGCGTCGATGCCGGGGGCAAGGAGGAAATGGTCTATCGCGGCCTCGAGATGGCGCGCAGCGACTGGACGCCGCTGGCGCGCCAGTTCCAGGAAGGACTGCTGTCGCGCATCTTCCACGACGAGCCCTACCGCGACTTCGTCACCGACTACACGCGCTCGATGCTGGCGGGCGCCAAGGACGAGCTGCTGATCTACCGCAAGCGCCTGCGCCATCGGCTCGACGACTACCAGGTCAACGTGCCGCCGCAGGTGCGCGCGGCGCGCATCGCCGACGCGTTCAACGATCGGGCCCAGCGGCCGCGCCAGTACCAGAACGGCGGCTGGATCCAGTACGTGATGACGCGCAACGGGCCCGAGCCGCTGGAAGCGCGCCAGTCGCGCATCGACTACGAGCACTACCTCGCGAAGCAGCTGCGGCCGATCGCGGACGCGATCCTGCAGCCGATGGGCGAGAGCTTCTCGGCGCTGACCTCGTCGCAGTCGCGCCTGTTCGAAGAGTGATCAGATGCGGCCGAAGTCGCCGCCGCGCCCCAGTCCCGACGCAAAGCGGCCCGCGCCATCGGCGCCTTCCTGGTGATGCGCTTCCACGCCGTTGGCCCACTCCACGCGCATCGCATCGCGCAGCGGCAGCCCGTGGCTCTCGTGGACCGTGCGGCGGTCGGCCCGCACGGCGGCCTGCGGAAAGCGCGCGATCTCCCTGGCCATCGCCTCGGCCGCCTGCCGCGCCTCGCCATGCGGCACCAGTTGCTCGCACATGCCGATGCGCAACGCCTCCTCGGCCGGCACCTTGCGGCCGGTGAGGATGATCTCCATCGCGCGGCCCTGCCCCACCAGCCGCGGCAGGCGCACCGCGCCGCCATCGAGCAGGGGGATGCCCCAGCGGCGGCAATAGACGCCGAAGTAGGCGCTCTCGGCCATCACGCGGATGTCGCACCACAGCGCGAGCTCCATGCCGCCCGCCACCGCGGGGCCTTCCACCGCCGCGATCACGGGCTTCGACAGCTCCAGCCGCGTCGGCCCCAGCGGTCCCCGCGGCGCCGCGTTCGCGCCCATCGGAAACGCCAGGCCGCGCACGATGTCCTGGTCGAAGCGCTCGCGGTCCGCCAGCGTGCTCGCGTACTTGAGGTCCCAGCCGGCGCAGAAGGCGCCGCCCTCGCCCCACAGCACCGCGACGCGCGCCTGCGGATCGCGGTCGAAGGCCCGCAGCTGCTCGACCAGCGCGTCGGCGCTGTCGGGGTCCATCGCGTTGCGCGCTGCGTCGAAGCGGCTGTGGATCACGGTCCACACCGCACCATCCTTCTCGGTTCTCACGGTCATTGGCGTCTCCTGTTGAAGTGCTTACTATCGTGAAGACACGCGCATCGCGCTGTCGTTGCAACGACATCCATGAAGCCCGCCACACCGCCCGCCTCCCTGCTCGACCGCACCGCCTGGTTCGCCACGCTGGAGCCGGCGCAGCGGGCACTGGTGCGGGCCACCCTGGTCGAAAAGGATGCCGCGATCGGCGAATGCGTCGCCCGGGTGGGCGAGGCCGCCGCGCACTGGATCGGCGTGGACAGCGGCTTCCTGCAGATGTCGGTGACCGCCGCCGATGGCAGCGAAACCACGCTGCATTTCCTGCGCGAAGGCGAGTGGGGCGGCGAAGGCTCGATGCTCAAGCGCGAGCAGCGGCGCTACGACGTGATCGCGGTGCGCGCGAGCCGCGTCTGCCTGCTGCCCGCACCCACCTTCGAACTGCTGCTCGCGCAGAGCGTGCCGTTCAACAACTTCCTGCTCAACAACCTCAACCAGCGCATGGGCACGGTCACGGCCTTGCTCGAAGCCTCGCGCATGCTGGCGCCCGACATGCGCGTCGCGCGCTGCCTGTCGCTGCTGGCCCAGGGCGACGATGGCGACGCGCTGGCCCTGCCGCAGCACCAGCTCGCCAACCTGTGCGGGTTGTCGCGCCAGCGGACCAACATGGCGCTGCGCGCGCTGAGAGCCGACGGGCTGGTGCAGCTCGACGGACCGAGGATCAGGATCGTGGACTTCGCTGGATTGGCGAGCCATGGCGCGAAGGCCGGCGGCCGCAGGAAAAGCGGGCGTGCCGCCTAGCCATCCGCCGCGCCGCGCACCCGGTCACGCCGAAGCGCCGAGCCCGCACAAGGCCTGCACGACCGCCGTGCGCGCCTGGCCGAAGACCATGCCCTGCCAGTCGGCATCGTCGACATAGAAGCAGGCCTTCAGCTCCTGCCCGGCCTCGGCCTTGAGCTGTGGCGCGACGGGCGGTTCGGCCCGCCAACAGAAGTGGTCGGCGCGCAGCGCATCGATCATCCGCAGCAGCGGCACGGTGCCGAACTCGAGCGCGATCGTGGTGCCCAGCGCGTTGGGGCATTCCTCCGCGAGGATCGTCACCATCGGGCCGTTGATCTCGTACATCACCGAGTCGTCGCGCTCGGTCGAGATGACATCCGCGCCCCACCAGGTCCGGGCCCGGTCGATCTCGCCGCGCCTGCCGATGAAGACCTTCTCGCAGTGGCCCCGCGGGCCGAGCCCGGTGTGGAGGTCGATCCAGCCCACCTGCTTCGCCGCGGCGCCCTCCTGCCGAAGAACCTGCCGGATCGTCCTGTTGCTCCAGGTCGCTCGGCTGCCGCCGTAGAACATGCCGGTGGGCGAGTCGTACTGGCCCTGGAACACGGACTGCCCATAGGCTTCGACGCCGTGCGCACCGATCCAGGCATCGAGCCGCGCGGCCTCCGCGGGGCCCGGAGGCCATGCGGGCGGAAGCAGCAGGGGCTCCAGCTCGGCGTAGCCGCGGTTCGGCGAACGCGCCTCGTCGAAGCGCACGAAATTGCGGTTCACGTCCACGTTGTCTTCGTTGACCCGGCGCAGGTGCGAGAAGCCGAAAGGATTGACCGCGTGCACGAACAGCAGGCCGACGCCCATGCGCTCGGCCGTGGCCAGCAGCGGCTCGTCCACGAGCATCGCCGACTGGCAGCCCGAGCCGCAGAAGCCCTCGACGCCATGGATCGCGGAGGTCAGCACCAGCAGCCTGTCGGCCTGCGGATCGCCGAATCGCACGACGTCCATCGCGAGCTCCTCGCCCTGCGCGCCGCGCACGCCGTCGATCGCATGCGAGG
Source organism: Variovorax sp. GW821-FHT09B01 (assembly GCF_059418345.1). Taxonomy (NCBI): domain Bacteria; kingdom Pseudomonadati; phylum Pseudomonadota; class Betaproteobacteria; order Burkholderiales; family Comamonadaceae; genus Variovorax; species Variovorax sp. GW821-FHT09B01. The sequence goes on from NZ_JBWKPQ010000001.1 coordinate 1,354,345, forward strand.
TCACGGCGAGCCCCGCCGCGTCCGCGCTCGCGAGAAAGCGCTCGCGTGCCGCGGCATAGCTGGCCGCGAAATGGCTCGTGGGTTTCACTTGAAGCTCCCCACCGGCATCGCGCCGCGAACGCGTGGCGGCGCTTCCTTCGGGCTCTGCGCATCGAGGTCCTCGCCGGTGCGGTCCACGAGCCAGGGCATGACGAGGGTCGAGACCACGGTCACGACCACCAGGTACCAGGCAGGGGCCAGCTTGTCGGCGGTCTCGTGCACCAGCCAGGTCAGCACAAAGGGCGAGAAGCCGCTGAAGACCGCGACCACCACGCTGTAGACGGTCGACAGCCCGCTGGCACGCACATGCTTCGGGAAGATCTCGGTGAGCATCACCAGCAGCGCCGGGAACTGCGAGGTCAGGCACACGCTGAGCAGCGCGACGACCACATACAGGCGCCCCGGCGAGGGCGCGGCGAGCAGCCAGTGGAAGCACGGGAACACCAGCAGCAGCAACACCACGCGCGACCAGAAGATCACGGGCTTGCGCCGCAGCCAGTCGGCCAGCAGGCCCGACAGCGGCGCGACGAGCAGGTTCACGATGCCGAATACCACGCCGGCCCAGATGCCGACCTGCACCGGCAGCCCGAGCTCCCGGGCCGCATAGGTGGGCATGTAGAACGCGACCACGTAGATGCCGACCGTGCACGAAAGGAACAGCAGGCTGGCCTGGATCAGTTGCTTCCAGTGGTGGCGCAGCAGCAGGCCGATCTTGCCGCCAGATTCTTCGGAGGCCGATGGCTTCGGCGCATCGACATGGGTCTCGTGCAGGCGCGTGCGGATGTACATGCCCACCGGCGCGATCAGGATGCCGAGCACGAAGGGCAGCCGCCAGCCCCAGCTCTCGAGATCGGCCGGGGCCAGCACCGAGATCACGGTGCTCGAGACGAGCGCGCCGAACATCACGCCCAGGCCCTGGCTCGCGACCTGCCAGCTGGCCATGAAGGCACGCTCGTTGCGGCCGGCGTACTCCACCAGCATGGCCGTCGATGCACCGACCTCGCCGCCCGCCGAGAAGCCCTGGATCAACCGCGCCAGCACGATGATCGCCGGCGCCGCCAGGCCGATCTGCGCGGGCGTGGGTGCCGCCGCGATCATGGCGCAGCCCAGTGCCATGAGGCCGATGGTCAGCCCCATCGCCTTCTTGCGGCCATGGCGGTCGGCATAGGCCCCGATCACCACGCCGCCCAGCGGCCGCGCGAGGAAGCCGACGCCGAAGCTGGCCACCGCCAGCAGCAGCTGCGCGTAGGGACTCAGGGACGGAAAGAAGATCCGGCCGATGATGCTCGTCATGAAGCCGTAGACGGTGAAGTCGTAGAACTCCAGCGCGTTGCCGACCGTGATCGCCGTCACCGCCTTGCGCTTCGATAGCGGTGGCGCGACGCCACTTGTCTCGGTACCCATCGTTGTCTCCTGGCCTTGCCTTTTGTTGCGATGGCGGATGCTAGGAGCAGCGATCCGCGGCCGGAAGACAAGCACTCTTCAGGGGTGATAGGCGTTGCCTTTCATCGCCGCCTCATGGCGCAGGCAATCGAGGAAGTTCTGCGCCGCCGGGCTCAGCACCGAACCAGGCCGCGAGATCACGCTGACGTCGAGCGCCGCGAGCGGGTCGCACAAGGGCACCTTGACCAGCCCGTAGTGCGGAAACTCCTCGCGCGTCATCGTGTCGACGAACACCCCGACCAGGTCGCTCGCGCCCACGAGCTTCAGGCCGATCGCCGTCGAGGTGCAGCGCACCACCTGCGTCGGTGGCGCGATGCGCTTCTGCGCGAACAGCTGGCGCACCAGCTCGGGCGCGCTCTCGTCGTCGTAGGGCAGCAGCCACTCCCACTCGGCGAAGCGGTCCGTGTTCGCCGCGTCCAGGATCGGATGGCCCGCTCGGGCCACAGCCACCATGGCGGTGCGGTACAGGCGCTTGACCTCCCAGTCGGCCAGCGAGCCGGGCAGCATGTGCGCGACCATGAAGTCCACCGTGCCGTCGAGGATGCGCGGCAGCGTGTGCGGGATCGAGGCTTCGTTGAAACGGACCTCGACATGCGGGAAGCGGGCGCGGAACGCAGCGAAGGCCTTCGGCAGGATCTCGAAGGCGACGGCGGTGGAGATCGCGATCGAGATCAGGCCCGAGCTGCCGTCGCGGATCTCCTCGATCTCCGCCACCGCGCGCTCCATCTCGCGCTGGATCACGCTGGCCCGGCGCACCAGCGAGCGGCCGTACACGGTGAGCTCGACACCGGCCGTGCCGCGCTGCAACAGAGGTGCATCGACCGACAGCTCCAGCTCGCGCATCGCCTGGGTCACGGCCGGCTGCGACATGCCGAGCGCGCGCGCCGCGGCCCGGATGCTCCCATGCTCGGCGACGCTGAGGAACGAGCGGAGTTGACTCAGTTTCATGGCGGTCGGGCTCGATGGATCGGGGTTTTGCAGTGTACGTATGGCGGTCGCGACGGGATCGTTGCCTACCCGCTCGCGCGCCGGGAACCGACTGCAACGGGTCGCGCGAAGTCCAGAGTCGATGCTCTACAACAAGGAGCAGCCATGGCCCAGTACGGCATCAATTCACCGGTCGACGTCATCGAAGGGCCACGCGGCGAAAGCGGCGTTTCCTGGGGCGCGATCTTCGCGGGCGCCGCGGGCGCGGCCTCGCTGTCGCTGGTCCTGCTGCTGCTCGGCACGGGCCTCGGGATGTCCGCGGTGAGCCCCTGGGCCAGCCGCGGCGCGAGCGCGGGCGCGATCGGCATCGCGACCATCCTCTGGCTCAGCTTCACGCAACTCGCTGCCTCGGGACTGGGCGGCTATCTGGCGGGCCGGCTGCGCACCAAGTGGGCCGGCATCCATACCGACGAGGTCTACTTCCGCGACACGGCCCATGGCTTTCTCGCCTGGGCCGTCGCGACGCTGCTCACGGCCGCGCTGTTGAGCTCCGCCGTGGGCTCGGTGCTCGGCGCGGGTGCGCAGGCCGGTGCCACGGTGGCCGGCGGTGCGGCGAGTGCCGCCACGGTGGCCGGCGCGGCGGGCGCCGGTTCCGCGGCATCGCAGTCCGGCTCGGACAGCGGCGCGGGCCCGATGAGCTACTTCGTCGATTCGCTGTTCCGCCAGGACGCCGGTGCCACGCCGCCGCCCGCCGGCGATGCCGGCACCCTCGCGGTGTCGCAGCCGCCTGCGCGCGACGCGGCCGGCGCGAACGCCGAGGTGACACGCATCTTCCTCAACAGCATCCGCACCGGCGCGCTGCCGCCCGAGGACGGCAAGTATGTCGGCCAGGTGGTCGCGCAGCGCACCGGCATGAGCCAGCAGGACGCCGAGAAGCGCGTGAACGAGGTCTATGCCAAGGCGCAGGCCGCGTTACGCGACGTGCAGGCCAAGGCCAAGGAAGCGGCCGACACGGCCCGCAAGGCCTCGGCCTATGCCGCGATGTGGCTCGTGGTCTCGCTGCTCGTCGGTGCCTTCTTTGCGAGTCTCGCGGCCACCTACGGCGGCCGTCGCCGCGATCTCTGAACCCACTTCCACCACTTCGAGGAGACCTCCCATGCGCTCGCTTCTGCTTCTGTTTCTCGGCGTGCCGATCCCGGTGATCATCCTGATCGCGCTGTTCTTCCACTAGGCATCTTCGCGCCGCTCCGCGCAAGGGGCGACGCCGTTTTCGATTCGATGCCGCGTGCGCGCATTCGCGCATGCGCCGCGCCCCGGCCCGCCAAGGTGACGACCTTCGCGGGCCTTCTTCATGGGAGGTCCGGCCCGCGCGAAGGCCCCGGGTTTTCCCTTGAACGAGCCAATGGGTAACGATGTTACCTTCGCGGCCGACTTCACCACCCGCGACATCGTCCATGCCCAAGAGCAACGCACCGGCGGCGGCGCCCGAGCCTCTCCCGACCCCTTCCGGAACGCAGAGCATTCCCGCGAACCTGCGCGACCGGCTCTCGCCCGTCGTGATGGAAACCTACGCCGCCGGCGACTTCCATCGCGCCGACATGCGCACCATCGCGCGCGAAGCCGGCATGAGCTTTCGCACCATCTATCGCTACTTCGGCGACAAGGAAGCGCTGCTGTTCTGGTTCATTCAGCACTGGCTCGGCGGCCTCTATCCGGCGGCGCTCAAGCCCTTCGACGACACGGGCGACCTGAAGTCCAAGCTGCTCGCGGTGCTCACGCTGCACCTCGAGTTCTACGAGAGGAATCCCAACGTCGGGCGCATCATCTTCATGACCGTTCCGCTCGAGCGATGGATGCGCGATCCGAGCTACGCGCAGCACGAGATGATGCGGCGCCTGCTCCACGCCATCACCGAAGCACAGCAGCAAGGCGAACTGCGCTGCGACGTGGACAGCCGGCTCATCCTCGACACCTTCAACGCCATCTTCAACCGGGCCTTCCTGATGTGGGAGTACCGCCGCCGCAGCTATTCGCTCGCGGCGCAGGCCGCCCCGCTGATGTCGATCCTGTGGAACGGCATCACGCCCCACAAGGCGCGCGAGCCCGAAGCAACGGCGGCAAAAAAACCGGCCGCGCCCCGCAACAGAACGGCGAAGTGACGCCTCGAAGCGTCCCGCTGCCCGATTTCGCAACAGCCCCCAAGACCGGAGACAACATGACCGACCGAACGCGCACGGACTCGCTGCGCCGCCTCCTCTGCACCGCCGCCGCGGCAACGCTCGCCGCCCTCGCCGCTCCCGGCGCGCAGGCACAGCCCGCATCGGCCAAGCCCTTGCGCCTCATCGTCGCGGGCCCCGCCGGCGGCGCCTCCGACATCGTCGCGCGCATGCTCGGCGACGGCCTGCAGAAGGAACTGGGCCAGGCGGTCGTCGTCGATCCGAAGCCGGGCGCGGGCGGCGCGCTCGCGGTCAACGACCTGATGCAGGTGCCGCACGACGGCGCCACCGCGCTGGTGGGAATCAGCGGCCTGGTCTCCGAGGTCCCGCACATCGTCAAGCTGCGCATCGACATGGCCAAGGAGATCAAGCCGATCGCCGAGTTCGCGCGCTTCGGCCTGGTGATGGTCGGCCATCCCTCGGTGCCGGCGAAGACGATGGGCGAACTGATCGCCTACATCAAGGCCAATCCGGGCAAGGTCAGCTACGCCTCCTACAGCGCGGGCACGATCGCGCACGTGACCGGCCTGAAGCTCAACCAGGCCGCGGGCCTCGACATGACGCACGTCGGCTACAAGGGATCGATGCCGGGGCTCACGGACGTGATGGGTGGGCATGTGCCGCTGATGATCGACGGCATGTCGACCGCATTGCCCCTGATCAAGGCGGGCAAGCTCAAGGCCTTCGCGGTCAGCCTGCCGCAGCGCTCGCCGATGCTGCCCGACGTGCCCACCTTCCGCGAACTCGGCTTCCCGGACCTCGAGACCGTCGTCTGGATCGGCGTCTGGACCACGCCCGACGTGCCGGCCGCGGCGCAGGCGCGGCTGCGCCAGGCCACCTTGAAGATCCTCGAACAGCCCGCCGTGCGCGAGCGCCTGCAGGAGATCGGCCTCGCCGTCGGCCAGCCGCGCACCTCGGAGGAACTGACCAGGACGCTGCGCACCGACTACGACAAGGTCGGCGAGGTGCTGCGCTCGATCAACTTCACGCCCGAATAGACGAGCGCCCAGCCGACCGTCTCCGCGCTCCTTTCCGAACCCGACGCTTCTTCCAATGCAACCCGTCTTCATCGCGGGAACGGGCATGACCCGTTTCGGCAAATTTCTCGACCGTGGACTCAAGTCGCTGGCCGCCGAAGCCATCGGCGAAGCGCTGGCCGATGCCGGCATCGAAGCCTCGCAGCTGCAGGCGGCCTACATGGGCAATGCGGCCGCCGGCGTGATGACCGGCCAGGTGCTGATCCCCGGCCAGGTCGTGCTGCGCGGCCTGGGCATCGGACGCATCCCGGTCGTCAATGTCGAGAACGCCTGCGCCACCTCGGCCACCGCCTTCCAGCAGGCGGTGCAGATGATCGCGCTGCAGGCCTACGACATCGTGCTCGTGGCCGGCTTCGAGAAGCTCTACAGCGAGGACAAGGCCCGCACCTTCTCGGTGTTCCACGGCGCCGTCGACCTCGAGGCGATCGACGACGTGCTCGCGGGGCTGGCGCGCAACCTCGCGCGCTCCGGCGCCGAAGCGGACATCTCCGAGGCGGGCAAATCGCGCTCGCTCTTCATGGACCTGTACGCCGGCATGGCGCGCGACTTCATGGCGACGCATGGCGTGACGCAGCGCGACTTCGCCGCGGTGGCGGCGAAGAACTCGTTCCACGGCAGCCTGAATCCGAAAGCGCAGTTCCAGGAGGTGCTGAGCATCGAGCAGGTGCTGGCCGCGCCCTTGATCGTCGACCCCATGACGCGCCCGATGTGCGCGCCGATCGGCGATGGCGCCGCGGCCCTGGTGCTGGTGTCCGCGCAGGCGGCGGCGCGGCTGGGCCTGCGCGGCAGGGTGCGCGTGCTGTCGTCGGTGCTGGCTTCGGGCTGGGACTACGAGGCCGGCGATCCGGCGCGGCTGGCGCCGACCGTCGCCGCGCAGGCCTACGAGGCCGCGGGCGTCGGGCCGGCCGAACTCGACGTGGTCGAGCTGCACGATGCCGGCGCCCCGGCCGAATTGATCTACTACGAGCACCTGGGACTCGCCGCGCCGGGCGAGGCCGTGGCGCTGCTCGACAGCGGCGCCACCCGGCTCGGCGGCCGGGTGCCCGTCAACCCGTCGGGCGGGCTGCTGCGCAAGGGCCATCCAATCGGTGCCTCGGGCTGCGCGCAGCTGGTCGAGCTGAGCGATCAATTGCGCGGCCGCTGCGCGGCACGCCAGGTTCACGGTGCCCGCACCGCGCTCGCCGAGAACGGCGGCGGCTGGATCGGGGAAGACGCCGCGGCCATCGTCGTCAGCGTGCTGCAGAAGGACTGAGCCATGGCCGAGCGCTCTCACGTCAATCTCGCCTCGATCGTCCATTCCTTCGCGCACGCCGAGCCGGCGCGCGAGTCCCTGCTGTTCGAAGGAGGCCCTGCGGTGCCCGATATCGCGCGCAGCTACGGCCAGCTGTGGCGCAACGCGCAGGCGCTGGCACGCGGCCTGTGCCGGCGCGGCGCCGGGCCCGGCAGCGTGATCGCGGTCCTGATGGCGAACCATGCCGAGTTCGTCGAGCTGATGATCGCGGCCGCGCTGCTGCGCGTGGTGCTGGTGCCGATCGACCCTCGCACCCGGGGCGAGAAGCTGCGCTTCATGATCGCGAACTCGAGGGCGACCGGCCTGGTCGCCGCCGACTACGCGCTGCCCGGCGCCGAGGAACTGCTCGAGGACGACGCGGGCATCGAATGGATCGCCGCGCTCGCCACCGACGAAGGCCCGGGGCGCGCGATGTGGAGCCCGCGCGTGGAGGACTACGCCGTGCTGCGGCTCGTGGACGGCGACGACCTGCCGGTGCCGGCGGACAACGGCGAGGAGGCGATGCTGATCCTCCACACCTCGGGCACCACCGGCGATCCCAAGGGCATCGTCATGACGCATCGGCGCTTCTGCGACACCGCCGCCGCGGCCTTGAAGGGCTTCGGCTACCGGCCCGACGACCGGCTGTATTCCGGCCTCTCGCTGACCCATGCCAACGCGCTGCAGGTCACGCTCGCGCCGGCGCTGCTCGGCGGGCTGCCCGTGGTGTTCTCGCGCCGCTTCACGCGCTCGCGGCTGTGGGCCCTCACGCGCAAGTACCGGTGCACGACCTTCACGCTGCTGGGCGGCATGACGACCACTTTGTATGCCGAGCCGCCGCGCGCGGACGATGCGCGGAACCCGGTGCGCTTCGTCGTGTCGGCGGGCATGCCGGCCGCGATCTGGGCGCAGTTCGAACAACGCTTCGGCGTCAAGGTGCTGGAGTTCTACGGCTCGGCCGAGGGCGGCCTCGCGATCAAGCCGCTGGACGCGGGACCCATCGGCAGCATCGGGCGGGTCGCGCCGCACTTCAGCTACCGCATCGTGGACGACACGGGCGCCGAGCTGCCGCGCGGCGTTCCCGGCGAGCTGTGGCTGCGGCCGGCCGACGGTTCGCCGTTTCGCGTCGAGTACGTCGGCAATCCCGAGGCCTCCGCGCGCAAGTGCGCGGGCGGCTGGCTGCACATGGGCGACGTCGTGCGCGAAGACGGCGACGGCTGGCTGTTCTTCGAATACCGCCAGGGCGGCGGCCTGCGCCGCAACGGCGACTTCATCAACACCGCCTACGTCGAGAAGTCGATCGCCGAATCGGGCCTGGTCCGCGACGTCTTCGTGTACGGCGTGCCGGCCGCCTCGGGCGCACCGGGAGAGAAGGATGTGGTGGCGGCGGTGGTGCCGCTCGACGGCTCGACGCTCGATGTGCAGGCGCTGTTCCGCTGCTGCCGCGCGGCGCTGGAGCCCAACTTCGTGCCGAGCTTCGTCCAGGTGGTCCCGGAGATTCCCAAGACCGCTTCCGAGAAGCCGCTGGAGCGCCTGCTGATCGAGGCCCTGACCCGCGAACCGCTGGGCGTGCACGAAGAGGAAGGCGCCCGCCGTGCCGGAACGGGAGCCGCGGCATGAAGCTCGACGACCAGCTCTCGGCCGTCGTCACCGGCGGCGCCAGGGGACTCGGAGCGGCCACCGCGATCCGGCTCGCCGCGCGCGGCGTGAAGGTCGCGCTGTTCGATCTCGACGCCGAGGCCGGCGCGGCGCTGGCCCGGCGCATCGGCGGCGTGTTCTGCCACGCCGACGTGGCCTCCGAGGCCAGTGTGGACGAAGCCTTCGCGCGGGCCCGCCAGGCGCATGGCCAGGAACGCATCCTCGTCAATTGCGCGGGGATCGTGCATGCCCACAAGACCGCGGCGCGGGACCGCGCGACGGGCGCGATCCGCCACCATCCGATGGCCGACTACGAACGCGTGATCGCGATCAACCTGCTCGGCACCTTCCGCTGCATCGCCAGGTCGAGCGCCGGCATGCTGGCGCTCGACCGCCTGCCGGATGGCGAGCGCGGCGCGATCGTCAACACCGCGTCGATCAGCGCCGACGAGGGCCAGATGGGGCAGGCGGCGTATGCGGCATCGAAGGCCGGCGTGGCGGGCATGACGCTGCCGATCGCGCGCGACTTCGCCAACGAGGGCATCCGCGTCAACACGATCAAGCCCGGTGTCTTCGACACCCCGATGCTGCGCGCCGGGCCCGAACATGTTCGGCGGGCACTGGAATCGTCGGTGCCGTTTCCGAGCCGCGTCGGCGATCCCGACGAATACGCCCGGCTGGTCGAGTTCCTGCTGACCAACGGCTACATGAATGGCGAGTGCGTGCGCATCGACGGCGCCTTGAGGATGAATCCACGATGAACTTCCCCCTTCAATCCAAGACCGCGCTGGTCTTCGGCGCGGGCGCGTCCGCGGCGGGCCCGGGCAACGGCGCGGCGATCGCGATCCGCATGGCGCAGCACGGCGCGCTCGTGTTCGTGGCCGACAAGGACCTCGAGGCCGCGCGGCGAACCCAGCGCCTGGCGCAGGAGAGCGGCGCACGCTGCGAAGCGATCGAGGCGGACGTGTGCGTCGAGTCCTCGATCCGCGACGCGGTGCGGATCGCGCAGGCGATCAACGGCAACGTCGACATCCTGGTCAACAACGTCGGCGTCGTCATGCACGGCGGGCCGGCGGAACTGGCGGTGGAAGACTGGGACCGCTCCTTCGCGCTGAACACGCGCTCGGCGTTCCTCGCGCTGAAGCATGTGCTGCCGCTGATGGACAAGGCCGGGCGCGGGGCCGTGGTGCAGGTGTCGTCGATCGCGGCCGCGCGCGCGGGTTCGGCCGCGCTGTGCGCCTATCACGCGAGCAAGGCCGCGCTGAACGCCCTCGGCGCGAGCGTCGCGATGCAGTACGCGGGACGCGGCATCCGCTGCAACAACATCCTGCTGGGCCTGATGGACACCGCGCTGGTCCGTCAGCAACTGGCCGTGGCCCATCCGCAAGGCCTCGACCATCTGCTGGCCACGCGCAATGCCACCTGCCCGACCGGTGCCATGGGGTCGCCCTGGGACGCCGCCGACGCGGCCGCCTTCCTGGCCAGCGACGCGGCGCGCTACATCACGGGCACCGACATCTTCGTGGACGGCGGCCTGCACAACCAGGTGACCGCGCCGGTTCCCGCGAGCACGGCAGGCACCCGGGCCCCCGCATGACCTTCGCCACCGCCGACATCTCCGACGACGATCCCGACGCCAGCAGGTGGTGCGACGCCGGCTTGCTCGACTTCGGGCAGCGACGCACGTTCTGGGGCCAGGCGGTCACGCTGCGGGTCCGCGACGATCACCGCGCGGGCATCCCGATCTGCCTCGAACCGGGCCATGGGAAGGTGCTGGTCATCGACGGCCACGGCTCGCGCGGCATCGCGCTGTTCGGCGGCACCATGGCATCGATCGCCGTGCGCAACGGATGGGCGGGCGCGATCGTTTTCGGAGCGATCCGCGATGCGCGGGAGATGGCCACCTGTGAGCTCGGCGTGAAGGCCCTGTGCACGACGCCGCGCAGCGCGACCGTGGCCGCGCCTTTCGCACGCGACATCGCCGTGCGCTTCGGGGGCGTGACCTTCGAGCCCGGCGACTGGGTCTACGCCGATGCCGACGGCATCCTGGTGCGGGACACCGAATACAGGCCGGCCCCGTTCGTCTATCCGGGCTGAGGCCCGGGCCGCGCGGCTTCCGATCGAATCGGCACCGAAGTCGATCGGCGCGGCATCGATGCCGCGCGCGTGCCGCCCTAGACTGCGGCCATGCAAGCACGCCTTCGCGCCGCGGACCGCCGCCCTTCCCGGTCCGCGGCACCCGACCTTCCACCTTCCGCCGATGGCGCGCCATTGGCCCGGCAGCTGCATGCGCGCGCCGGCGTCGGCGTCGCGGCGCATGTGATCCAGGGGCGCGGCCTCGCGGCCTTGCGCATGCACGTCGAGCAGGCCGCGCTGGTCTTCGTGGCCCGGGGCATCAAGACCGTGCGCACGGCGCAAGGTCGCACGGTGCGTGCGCTCCCGGGCCAGGCGCTCGTGCTCGCGGGCCACCAGACCGTCGACTTCCACAACGACATTCCCGAGGGCGCGCAGTACGAAGCTCGCTGGCTGGTCTTCGACGCCGCCCTGCTCGAGGACGCGCACTATCGCGGCCGCGCCGACGCGATGGAGCGCGCGGGCGCCGCCTCGGCACCGGCCCGCGTGCTCGCCCATCCCGGCGAGGCGCTGGCGCGCGCCTTCGACGCCGCGACGCGGGCGCTGCCGCTCTCGGAGCGAATGCCCGATGCCATCGTCCGGCTTCGCCTGCTCGAAGTCATGCATTGGCTGCTGGAACACGGCATCGCGCTGCGCAACCCACCCGTGCGTGCCGACGCGTCGACACGCGTGCGCGCATTGATCGCCGGGCATCTGGCCGATGCATGGCCGGCCGATCGCGTGGCGCGCGAACTGGCGCAGTCGCAAGCCACCTTGCGCCGGCGCCTCGCGGCGGAGGGCACCTCGCTCACGCAGTTGCTGACCGACGCGCGCATGGCGACCGCGCTGAGCCTGTTGCAGGCCACGACCCAGCCCGTCGCCCAGGTGGCGCTCACGGTCGGCTACGAATCTCCCTCGCGTTTCGCGGTGCGCTTTCGCCACCGCTTCGGCTTCGCGCCCACCGCGGTGCGCGGCCACGAACGCAACCCATGACAGCTCTCACTCCAAGGCATCCATGATCACGATCCACCATCTCGGGCATTCGCAATCGGAACGCATCCTCTGGCTGTGCGAAGAGCTCGGCCTGCCCTATCGACTGCAGCACTACACGCGCGACCCGGTGACGCGTCTCTCGCCGCCCGAGCTGCTCGCCCTGCATCCGCTGGGTGCCGCGCCCGTGCTCGAGGACGGCGACCTGCTGCTGGCCGAATCCGCCGCGATCGTGGAGTACCTGATCGGCCGGCATGGCGCCGGGCGCCTGAAGCCCGGCCCCGAGCATTCCGACTACGGGGCCTTCCTCTACTGGTTCCACTTCGCCAACGGCAATCTGCAGCCCACGCTGCTGCGGCTCATGGCGGTCGGACGGGCCGTCGCTGGATCGGACCATCCCGTTCTCGCGGCCACGCGCGATCGCTTCGCGCGCCTGATGGCGCTGATGGAAGCGCGGCTCGCCGATGTGCCCTGGCTCGCGGGCGAGGACTTCAGCGCCGCGGACATCATGAACGTGTTCTCGCTCACGACGATGCGCCTGTTCATCCCGGTCGACCTCGCGCCGTATCCGGGCATTCGCGCCTACCTGCAGCGCGTCGGCGAGCGGCCGGCCTACCGGCGTGCCATGGCGAAGGGGGACCCCGATCTCGTGCCGCTGTTGTCCTGATGCGCCCGGGCCGCCCGCGCGGCTTCAGAGCGCCGGGCGGCCATCGTTCTCGTCACCGGCTCTGGTCCCTCAAGCGGTGCGCGCCTGACTCTGCATCAGGCCGAGGATCTCCGCTCGTCGAATACCGAATTCCACCAGTTGGCGCTTCGCTTCCTCGATCGTTCTCTCGAGCTTGACGAGGTGCCCGGCGATCTCGCGGTTTCCCGACTCGACCAGCCGGATGGCTTGCCATGCGGCCAATGAATCCTCCGACAGCCCGACGAGGATGTTGACGCCGGGAATGAACGCCGTGAGGGCCTTGCGCTCCAGTTCCTCGACGATCGCCTGCTTGAGCAGCGACAGCACGGGCTTCCAGGCGCCGTCGAGGCGGGTGCCGCTCCTGGCGAGCTTTCCGTACAGCTGCTGCACGAGCACCTGGTACATCGTGTTCGCGCTCTTCAGCTCGAAGGCATTGAGAACCACATTCAGTGGAATCAGCGTGATGTTGGACAACACCGCGATCGTTCCCCATGCATCGGCCGCCGATCGCGTGCGCGCGAGGTCGCTGCGTACCTGCGTCAGCAACTGGATGCCGTCCTGGATCGCGAGCTGCTTTCTTCCGAGGGTCTCGAACTGGGTGGCCAAGTTCACGATGGAGCTCCTGCTGTTGTTTGGAGGGGAGGCACGGCCGTCGCGGGTGCAAACGGCCTTGCGCCATCGCCGCGAGAAAGGAATCTTGTCGCGGTCTCCGCGTCTCGTCTTCTCCCGGACAGGGTATGGCGGAAGACGTACGTCCAGAGCTGCGTTTCCCGGCCTCGCAACGAAGGCCTTGCCATCGTCAGTGGAGTGCGTAACAGCATATTCCATCCCATCACCATCCATACAGATGGTGCTAGGATGGCCCATGCCGACCAAAACCCGCCCCGCCCCCGTCGTCACCCGCGCCCCCGAATCCGAGAAGATCACCATCAACATGGGCTTCGTCGACCTCGGGCAGGTCGATCTGCTGGTGGCCGAGGGCTTCTATTCGAACCGCACGGACTTCATCCGCACGGCGATACGCACGCACCTCGCGACGCATGCCGACGCGCTGCGCCAGGCGGTGTCGCGCAACATGCTGGTGCTGGGCCTGCAGCGCTTTTCCACGGCCGACCTCGAGGCCGTTCGCGCGGCCGGCGAGACGCTGCAGATCCGCGTGCTCGGCCTGGCCGTCATCGCCCCCGACGTGAGCCCCGCGCTCGCCAAGGCCACCATCGCTTCGCTCACCGTGCTCGGTGCCCTCCACGCGTCGCCCGCCGTCAAGAGCGCGCTGGCGGACCGCATTCGCTGACCTTCCGGTCGGCATCCAACGGACTCTCATCCATGAACACACTTTTCTCGGGCCTGATGCGCGATGCTGCCCAACTCACGCGCACTGGCCGCCTCGTGGATGCCACGCAGCTCATTCAGCGCGCCTTGCGGGGCGACACGTCGCCCGCCGAGGCGCCCACCACGACGTCTCGAGCGATGGTGGAAGACGACGTGATCGAAGCGCAGGTGCGCGTGGTCGAGGTGCATCCAACGCCCGAGCCGCGCGGGTCCGAAGCGGCCGACGCCTGGACCCCGGGCAGCTTCACGCACCAGGGCCGCAGCGTCGACTACATGCTCTTCGTGCCCGCGTCGGCCTCGGCGCAACCGGCGGCCGCCCGGCCCCTGGTGCTGATGCTCCACGGCTGCACCCAAGGCGCGGCGGATTTCGCGGCGGGCACGCGCATGAACGAACATGCGCGCGAGAACGGCTGCATCGTGCTCTACCCCGAGCAGGCGAAGCGCGCCCATGGCCAGAAGTGCTGGAACTGGTTCAAGACCCAGCATCAGCAACGCGGACGCGGAGAACCCGCGCTGCTCGCCGCGCTGACCGAGCACATCGTCGCGCAGCAGCAGGCGGACCGTTCGCGCGTTTACGTGGCGGGCCTCTCGGCCGGCGGTGCCATGGCCGACGTGCTGGGCCATTGCTATCCCGATCTCTACGCCGCGGTCGGCGTGCATTCGGGGCTGCCGCACGGCGCGGCGAACGACATGATGAGCGCGTTGAACGTCATGCGCACCGGGGCGCCCGAGATGCGCGCCGGTGCAGCGAAGGGATCGCCGCCGACCATCGTCTTCCACGGCGACGCGGACCCGACGGTGCATCCGGGCAACGGCCGCGCGATCGTCGCGGGCGCGCTGCCCGGCACGGTCAGCGAAGGCCGCTCCGCGGCGGGCCGGCGCTACACCCGCACCGTGCATCCCGCATCGCCGGGCCGAGGCGATGCCGAGCACTGGCTGCTCCATGGCGCGGGCCATGCATGGTCGGGCGGCAGCACCGCGGGCAGCTATACGCAACCCGATGGCGTCGATGCCAGCCGCGAGATGCTGCGTTTCTTCCTCGCCCATCGATCGACGCTCGCCAGCGAGCCGCAGCGGGCGCCTTGAATGGGCTCGCGGCGCGCCTTCGTGCTGGGTGCATCGGCGCTGGCGTCCGGCATCGGCGTGCCGGCGGCAGCGGCGTCCTGGATGAAAGCAGGACCCGAGACGCAAGGCTTTGCAGCCGGCGCGCTCGACCGCCTGTTCGAAACGGGAAGCCTGGTCCCCGCGCTGCGCAGCCTGGTCGTGGTCCGAAACGGCCATCTCGTCGGCGAGCGCCACTACGCAGGCACCCGGCCCGACGATCTGCTGCCCATCCACTCGGCGACCAAGAGCATCATCTCGCTGCTGGTCGGCCAGGCCGTGGCGCAGGGCAAGCTGAAGAGCGACCTCTCACAGACCGTGGCCGAGCTGCTGCCGGACCTGGCCGCCCGCTTTCCCGACGCCGCGGCCAACGGCCTGACGCTGCGGCAGATTCTTTCGGGAACGACCGGCCTCGCCTACGACTACCGGCTTCAAGCCCGCGCGCTCTCGATCTCCCCCGACCCGGCGATCTATGCGATGGGCCTCGAGGCCGACGCCCGTCCACCGGGCCATTGGTCCTACAACGACGCCGCCATCGCGCTGCTGAGCCCGATCCTCGAGCGCGTTCAGGGCCTGGGCCTGGCCGCCCTGGCCCAGCGCGATCTGTTCGACGCGCTGGGGATCGCGCACTCCACGTGGCAACGCGACAGGACCGGTCGCGCGTTCGCGCACCGGGGCCTGTCCCTTCGCACCGCCGACCTCGCGAAGGTGGCATGGCTGGTCGCGGATGGCGGTCGATGGAACGACCAGGCCGTCGTGCCGTCGCGCTGGATCGAGGACAGCACGCGTGCGCACACGCCGGGCGCCTGGTCGATCCCGCCCATCGGGCCGACCGCGTATGGCTACCTGTGGTTCACCGGGCAACTTCACGGCACCCCGGTCGCGTGGGCCTGGGGCTATGGCGGCCAGTTCGCCTTCACGGCACCGGCGCTGCGGCTGGCCATCGCGACCGCGGCCACCGATCCCGGGCCCCGGGAGCTGCAGGCACAGACGACGGCGATCATGGCACTCGTGGTCCAGGCCGTGGCGCTGGCCGGTTGAGGGGACGCCCCGGGACATGCGCGCTGAAGCTGCGCTGCCACAGTGTCTTTTGCCATAGGTGCATTCGGTTTCTTGCTCGACAATGGCCGCGGACTGGGCCTTTTGCCTGACGTACGGGCCCCATCGATCATCGAACGACAGACCGGATGCGTCCGGTCACCCCGAGTCAGGACGACCCCGAATGGAATCCCTGGAACTGGCCGACCACATCCGGCGCGACGTCGAAGCCATCGGCCGGATCAGCGCGGTGCCCTCCATGCTGCGGCTGATCTGCGAACAGACGGGCATGGGCTTCGCCGCCGTCGCGCGCGTCGACGGCGACAGCTGGACCGCCTGCGCGGTGCTCGACCGGATCAACTTCGGCCTCAAGCCCGGCGGCCAGCTCGAGCTGCACACGACGCTGTGCGTCGAGTCGCGCGCGGCGCGCCAGCCCATCGCCTTCGACCACGCCAGCACGCACCCGGTCTTCCGCACGCACCACACGCCGCGCATCTACGGCATCGAGAGCTACATCTCGGTGCCGATCGTCAAGGGCGACGGCAGCTACTTCGGCAACCTCTGCGCGATCGACCCGACGCCGCACGGCGTCGACAACGCCCGCACCATCGCGATGTTCCAGGGCTTCGCCGACCTGATCGGCCACACGCTGGAACTCGAGGACCGGCAGAGCGCCACCGAGGTCGCCCTGTTCGATGCCGAGGCCACCGCCGAGCTGCGCGACCAGTTCATCGCCGTGCTCGGCCATGACCTGCGCAATCCGCTGGCCTCGCTGAGCGCCATCGGCGAGCTGCTGGCCCGCCGCGCGGCCGACCCCGACAGCACGCGCGCGGGCCTGCGCATCCGCGCCACCACGAAGCGGATGGCCTCGCTGATCGAGGACGTGATGGACTTCGCGCGCGGGCGCATGGGCAACGGCCTCGACGTCGCGCGCGAGCAGATTCCCGACCTGGGCCTCGCGCTCGACGACGTGGTGGCCGAGATGCGCGCCGCGCATCCCGCGCGCACCATCGCCGCCGACATCCACGTGACCGACATCGTGCACGGCAGCCGCGGCCGCCTGCAGCAGGTGCTGTCGAACCTGCTGGGCAATGCCGTCTCGCACGGCGCGCCCGACAGCCCCATCGACGTGGCGGCCTGGACCCGCGACGGCTGGTTCGTGCTGAGCGTGAAGAACCAGGGCGAGCCCATTTCGCCCGGCAACCTGCAGAAGATCTTCCAGCCCTACTGGCGACCGGCCGAGAGCCGCGGCCATGGCGGGCTGGGCCTGGGGCTGCACATCTGCTCGCTGATCGTGAAGTCGCACGGCGGCACGCTGCAGGTGACCTCGACGGCGGAGCACGGCACGAGCTTCGTGGCGCGCATTCCGGTGCGGCCGGGGGTCGCGGCCGTCGCCTAGGCGTCCGCGCGGCGGCGCGCCAGGACTAGCTGGCCCCGAAGATGTCCTCGAGGTTGACCTCTTCAGGCTCCTGATGGAGGTTCACGCTCTTCTCGATGTGGTCGAGGTGATGCAGCATCAGCTGCGCGGCGCGCTCCGCGTCCTTCGACTTGATCGCCTCCACGATCAGTGAGTGCTCATCGGCCCGGCAGCTTTCCGCCGGGGGCGCGTCGTACACCAGGATGATCAGGCAGGTCAGCGTCGACAGCTCGCGCTGCGTGCGCGCGAGCGTCGTGTTGCCGGCCAGGTCGGCGCACAGGTTGTGGAACTCGCCCGACAGGCGGATGACGGCCCGCTTGTCGCCACGCGTGCGCGCGCCCATCTCCTGGTCCACGTGCGTGAGCAGGGCGTCGACCACTTCCGGCGTGGCCCGTTGCGCGAGCCGCCGCATGATCGCCGGCTCGATGACGCGGCGCGCCTCGAACACATCGCGCGCCTGCTCGATCGTCGGCCGGGCGACGAACGCCCCCTTGTTCGGGATGAGCTCGACGATCTGCTCATAGGCAAACCGGGTCAGCACTTCCCGTATGCGGGGCCGGCTCACCTTGAAGATTTCGGCCAGGCGCTCTTCGGCCAGCTTGGTCCCCGGCAGCAGCCGGTGCTCCTGGATCGCGACGTAGATCTTTTCGTAGATCTCTTCGCTGCTGTCGCGCTCACGGCGCGGCGCGGGAATGGCGGTGGAAGGCGTAGACATGTTTCCAGGCATCGGTTCTTCAGGTGCCAACAATTTTTTAGAAGATTGTAGAAAGTCTAACACCGAGGCCGCGCTCCCGCGGGCGCCTCGCTCGACGCCCGGACGACCCTTGCTTCCCTGCGAAAGGGCCCGATGAGGATAGCCGCACCGCCGGCACCGGCGCCTCCGGCCATCAGATCCTTGCGCGTCTCCTTCGAGGGTTTGCCCTCCCTTCCCGCTGCCCATCGACCGGCTAAAGTTATGTCAACAATCTTTTAGACAATGTGGCATATGTTTTGCAAACACTCAAAGCCAGTCTACTGAAGTCAAAGAAAGCTCATTTTGTTGAACATTTTTGGTGCGAGAGAACCCAAGTGAGTGCATCCCTTTTTGATCTAGTGATCCGCAATGCCCGCGCGGCGACGGCTTCGGACGTGTTCGACACCGACATCGGCATCAAGGACGGGCGGATCGTCCAGCTCGGACTGGACCTTCCACGAGGCAGCCGCGAGATCGACGCGCGGGGCCGCGTCGTCACCCCCGGCGGCGTCGACGCCCATTGCCACCTGGACCAGCCCTCGCCGCCGCCGGTCAGGATGGCCGACGACTTCGACACCGGGACCCTTTCCGCCGTCTGCGGCGGCACCACCACCGTCATCCCGTTCGCGGCACAGCAAAAAGGCGGCAGCCTGCGCGCCGCCGTCGAGGACTACCACCGGCGCGCGGACGGCATCGCCCATGTCGACTATGCGTTCCACCTCATCGTCAGCGATCCGACGCCCGAGGTGCTGAATGCCGAACTGCCCGCGTTGATCCGCGAGGGCTACACGTCGTTCAAGGCCTACATGACCTACGACGACCTGAAGCTCGACGACGGGCAGATCCTCGACGTGCTCGATGTCGCGAAACGCCATGGCGCGATCGCGATGCTGCATGCCGAGAACTCGGACTGCATCGAATGGCTCACCCAGCGGCTCGAGGCCATGGGCCGCAGCGCGCCGCGCTTTCATGCACACTCGCGCCCCATGCTGGTGGAGCGCGAAGCGACGCACCGCGCCATCGCGCTCGCCGAACTCGTGGACGTGCCGATCCTCATCGTTCATGTCTCGGGCCGGGAAGCCATCGAGCAGATCCGCTGGGGCCGCGCCCATGGATTGAACATCTTCGCGGAGACCTGCCCGCAGTACCTGTTCCTGACCGCGGAAGACCTGGGCCTCGACGACAGCTATCACGGCGCGAAGTGCGTCTGCAGCCCGCCGCCGCGCGACAAGGCCAACCAGGAGGTCATCTGGAACGGCCTGAGGGAGGGCCTCTTCAGCGTGTTCTCGTCCGACCATGCGCCCTTCAAGTTCGATGGCCCTGGCGGCAAGCACCCGAACGGCGAAGAGGTGGCCTTCCGCCACATCCCCAACGGCATTCCCGGGCTCGAGACGCGCATGCCCCTGCTCTATTCCGAGGGCGTGCTCAAGGGCCGCATCAGCCTCGAGAAGTTCGTCGAACTCACCGCCACCGGCCCCGCGAAGACCTACGGGATCCATCCGCGCAAGGGCGCCATCTGCATCGGCGCCGATGCGGACCTGGTGATCTGGGACGAGCGCGAGCTCACCATCCGCAACAGCGCGCTGCACCACGCGGTCGACTACACCCCCTACGAAGGCATGCAGCTCGGCGCCTGGCCGGCCTGCACGCTGCTGCGCGGCGAGGTGCTGTGGGACGGCAGCTCCTGCGTCGGCCCGAGGAACCAGGGCCGCTTCATCGCCGCCGGTCGCCCGTCGATCCTGCCGCCCGCTCATCTCGCCGCGGCCTGAAGCCCGGCCTCCCCGTGCGCCCTTCTCATTTCAACCACCCTCAGAAACTTGGAAAGCCAGCAATGAACATCAAGACCGACGTCGTGCAATCGCTCGCAGGGCCTGCCGCCCGGGCTCTCTTCGCGGCATCGCTGCTCGGCGCGGTCCTCGTGCCCGCCGCGTTTGCGCAGGATGCGAAATCGATCCTCGTGGTGGCCGGTCCCCGGACACCCGAGTCCCTCGACCAGGAGTACCCGCCGACCGAGGCGACGCATGAAGCGAAGCGCAACATCTACGAGCGCCTGCTGGCCTACGACACGAAGACGGTCGACGGCGTCAAGGTCGAGAACTTCGACAAGCTCGTCGGTGCGCTCGCCGAACGATGGGAGGTCTCCGCGGACAAGACCTCCATCACCTTCTTCCTGCGCAAGGGCGTGAAGAGCGCGGCCGGCAACGAGCTGCGCGCCGACGACGTGATGTGGTCGTTCGAGCGAGGCTGGAACAAGAACGCCAACTTCCGCTGGTACATGAACCAGATCCTCGGCATCAGCAAGTACGAGGACGCGTTCAAGAAGATCGACGACATGTCGGTCAAGGTGACGCTGCCGAAGACCTCGCCGCTCATCGAGCGCCTCTGGGTCAACAACGACCTCGGCATCCTGGACGCAACCGCGGCGAAGAAGAACGCCACCGCCGACGACGCCTGGGCATCGCGCTGGCTGGCGACGCATTCGGCATCGTTCGCGCCGTATCAGGTCACGAAGTTCCAGTCGGGCCAGGAGGTGGTCTACGAGGCCAACCCGAACTACTACCGTGGCGCGCCGCAGATCAAGAAAGTGATCTTCCGCGAGATGCCCACCTCCGCCAACCGGCTGGCGGCACTGCAGGCCGGCGCGGTCGACGTGGCCGAATGGCTCTCGCCGCGCGAACTCGCCACCCTGGAGAAGAACCCCCAGCTGAAGGTGTGGCAGGTCTTCGGCAACTACATCCACCGCGTGGAGATGAACAACACCACGCCGCCGTTCGACAACCCCAAGGTCCGCCAAGCGCTGAACTACCTGGTGCCCCGCGAGGACATCCTGAAGGCCGTGTACTACGGCAAGGCCCGGCCGACCAAAAGCCCGATCTCCGAGATCTATCCGTCCTACACCGACCAGTACTTCAAGTACACGCTCGATGTCGAGAAGGCCAAGGCCCTGCTCAAGGAGGCTGGCCAGCCGTCGGGCTTCAAGACGCAACTCGGTTACCGCACCGGTGACCAGATCGAGGAAGAGATCGCCGTCATCCTGAAGACCGCCTTCGCGCGTGCCGGCGTGGAAGCGGAGCTCGTCAAGCTGCCCGCGTCGACGCTGGTCGAGCGCTACTCCAAGGGCACGATCCCGATGTATTTCTTCCGCGACATGGCCATCGTTCCGGACGCCGCCTATGTCGCCAACCTGTGGCTCAACAGCGCCTCGCTGATCAACTATCCCAAGTTCAAGAACGCGGAAGTCGACAAGCTGATCAACGAAGGGCTGTCGAGCACCGACGAAGCCAAGCGTGAAGCCGGTATGAAGCGCGTGCAGCAGATCGTGATGGACCAGGCACCGTGGGTCTTTCTCATGAACCCGGGCTACCAGCTCGCCACGCGCGCCAATGTGACGGGCTACAGCTGGTACACGCCGAACAGCAACAACTGGTCCGACTTCTCGAAGAAGTGAACCCCGCCGTGCCGGGCGATCCGCGGCTCGCGCGGGCGCCCTGGCACACGCGAGCCATCCAACAAGGAAAGACATGACGCTACGCACGTCGCTGCGATCGCTACCGCGACCGCTTCGAATCGTCCTGGCCAGGCTGAGCATTCTGATTCCGCAGATGTTCGGCGTGCTGCTTGCCACCTTCCTGCTCATCCGGCTGCTGCCGGGCGACCCGGCCCTGCTGATGCTCGGCAACATGGCGACGCCCGAGCAGATCGCCAACCTGCGCGAAAGGCTGGGCCTGAACGGCAGCCTGTGGTCGCAGTTCACGAGCTATCTCTCCACCGTGGTGCACGGCGACCTGGGCACGTCCATGTTCACCGCCAATCCCGTGGCGGTGGACCTGCTCGATCGCGTGCCCGCCACGCTGGAGCTGATCACCTACGCCATGCTGCTGACCATCGTCGTCAGCCTGTCGCTGGCGGTCGTCTCGGTCGTCAAGCCCCGGGGATTCGTGAGCCGCTTCAGCAAGGTCTATGGCCTGGCCGCGGGCGCGGTGCCGGACTTCTGGGTCGGCCTGCTGCTGATCTACTTTCTGTTCTATGTCGCCGGCATCGCACCCGCGCCGTTCGGACGCATCGACGCCATCATGTCGGCGCCGCCCGCGGTCACCGGCTTCCTGACGATCGACACCCTGCTGGCCGGCGACACGGCGGCCTTCGCCTCGGCCGTGGGGCGCCTGTGCCTGCCGGTGCTGACCCTCGCGATCGTGAATGCCGGGGCGCTGATGAAGATGACCCAGATCGTGTTCGCCGACAACTACCGCAGCGAATACATCCGCCATGCGCGCGCGAGCGGCCTGTCGGAGCGACAGCTCATCAAGAGCGCACTGCGCAACAGCCTGCCGCCGATCATCACGATGGTCGGCTTCCTGTTCGGCTTCCTGCTCGGAGCCGCCGTCCTGGTCGAAACCATCTTCGCGTGGGGCGGACTCGGCCAGTACGCCGTCTCCGCGGTCATGAACAGCGACTACCCGGCGCTCCAGGGCTTCGTGCTCGTCGCCGCCGCATTCATCCTGATCGTCTACACCGTGGTGGACGTTCTCTACGGCATCGCCGACCCGAGGATCGAAGTATGAAGATCATGGCTGCCGCCCACCGGCGTGGCGCGAAGCTGACCCTGGCCATCGGACTCTCGCTGCTGGCCATGCAGTTCCTCGCGATCGTGTTCGCCCCCTGGATCGCGCCGTATTCCCCGGTCGACGCGGACCCGATCAATGCCTTGAAGTCGCCGTCCTTCGCGCACCTGTTCGGCACCGACGTGTCCGGCATGGACATCTTCTCGCGCGTGATCTTCGCGACGCGCATCAACCTGCTCATCAGCGTGACCGCGGTGGCCATCGCCTTCGTCATCGGGGTGCCGATCGGGCTGGCCATCGGCTACTACAAGGGCTGGGCGAGTTCCTTCGCGATGCGCATCTTCGACTTCGTCCAGTCCTTTCCCGTCTTCGTGCTGGGGATGGTGCTGGTCTCGGTCATGGGCCAGGAGATCTGGAACGTCGCCATCGTCCTGGCCGTGCTCTTCACGCCGGTGTTCGCGCGCCTGATCCGCGCCGAGGTTCTTTCGCTGCGCGACCGGCCCTTCATCGCCGCGGCGCGCTGCAGCGGCGCGACCGACGGCGCCATCATGTTCCAGCACATCCTGCCGAACGCCCTGACCCCGGCCATCGTCCAGATCTCCATCAGCATCGGGATGGCGATCCTGCTGACCGCCGGGCTGTCCTTCGTCGGCGCGGGCGTGCGGATGCCCACGCCCGAATGGGGGCTCATGGTGAGCAACGGCGCGCAGCAGATGATCCTCGGCGTGTGGTGGGTCGCGCTCTTCCCGGGCCTGGCCATCGTCTTTTCCGTGCTGACATTCGCGCTGCTGGGCGATGCAGCCAAGCAGATGTTCGATCCCCAGACGAGGAGCGCTCCATGAACCAGGTCGCAGACGCGTTGCTCGAGGTTCGCAACCTCAGCGTCGGTTTCTCCGATGCACAGGCCTCCCCTGCCCTGCGCGGCGTGAGCTTCAGCTTGCGGCCGGGAGAGATCCTCGGCATCGTCGGAGAAACGGGCGCGGGAAAGTCGCTGCTGGCACGCGCCATCATCGACATGCTGCCGGGCGACGGCCGCATCCTCGACGGCGAGGTCCTCGTTCGCGGCCAATCGGTCTCCCGCATGACGGAGGCGCAGAAGCGCGGACTCCGCGGTGGCGAAGTCGCCCTGATCGGCACGAACGCGAAGTCGCTGCTCGACCCCGTCGTCAAGGTGGGAGAGCAGATCGCCCGCGTGCTTCGCGCCCACCGCGGCATCGACAAGGCGCAGGCCTGGCGCGAGGCCATCGCCCTGTTCGAGCAGGTCGGCATCGTCAATCCGGAGCGCCGCGCCCATGCCTACCCGCATGAGCTGTCGGGCGGCATGGCGCAGCGGGTCGTCATCGCGATGGCACTGATCGCGCAACCGAAGGTCCTGCTCGCGGACGACGCCACGCTGGGGCTCGATGCCACGATCCAGCTGCAGGTGCTCGACCTGCTGGTCCAGAAGGGCCGCGAGCTCGGTCTCGCCGTGGTGCTCATCACCCATGACCTGGGCATGGTCGCCGCGTACTGCGACCGCGTGGGCATCATGAAGTCCGGCGAGCTGCTCGAACTCGAGAGCGTGCACTCGTTCCTCACGCAGGGTCCGCGGCATCCCTACAGCCGCGAGCTGCTCGAAGCGGCCAAGGTGCGTCCGCTTCCGATGGTTCCCGACGCTTCCGCGAGCGCGGGCTCGCGCAGCGGGCAGCCCCTGCTCGAGGTCACGGACCTGGTCAAGACCTTCCATGTCGACGGTTCCTCCGACGTGGTGCGCGCCGTCGACCATGTGTCGCTGACCATCGCGCGCGGCGAGACCCTCGCCCTCGTGGGCGAGAGCGGCTCCGGCAAGACGACGATGGGCCAATGCCTGGTCCGGCTGCTGGCCTCCGACTCGGGCTCGATCCGCTTCGACGGCCAGGAAACGCTGGCGCTCTCGGACAAGGCGTTCCGAACGGTTCGCCGGCGCATGCAGATGGTGTTCCAGGAGCCCTACGTCGCCTTGAACCCGCGATGGCGCGTGCGCGAACTGGTGGCGGAGCCGCTGAAGCTCGGGGAGGCCCTGTCGCGAACCGGGCGCGACGCCCGCGTGATGGAGTTGCTCGACCTGGTCGGCATCGCCAGCGCGAAGGCGAACGCCTACCCGCACGAACTGACGGCCGGCGAGCAGAAGCGCGTCGGCATCGCGCGCGCACTGGCCGTGCGGCCCGATTTCGTCATCTTCGACGAACCGACGACCGCGCTGGACATTCGCGTTCGCGCCCAGATCATCGACCTGGTGCGCGATCTGCAAAAGCGCATGGGGCTGTCCGCGCTGTTCATCACCCATGACCTGAACTCCGTGCGCTCGCTGGCCCACTACGTCGCCGTGATGCGCCACGGGAAGATCGTCGAGCAAGGCCCGACCGAACAGATCTTCTCGCATCCGAAGGAGGCCTACACGCGCAAGCTGCTGGAAGCCGAGCTTCCCATCGAGGCGAAGGAACCGGTTGCCACCCTGACCCTGGAGACTGCCGAGGCCCCATGACATTCGATCGAACAACCACCAAGCCGGTGCTGGTCACCGGCGCCGCGGGCCTGGTCGGCCGCACGCTCGCGCGCCGACTGGCCGACCGGCAACGCGCCTTCATCGCGCTGGACCGAACCGCGTCGGTCACCGAGGACGGCATCGAGATCGTCGGCTGCGATCTAGTCGACGTGCACCGCATGTACGCGCTCACGCGGGAGGGGATCGACTCGGTCGTTCATTGCGGGGCGTTCTCCGGGCCCATGGTGGCCCGCGATACGCCACACGCGATGGTGCAGGTGAACATCGTCGGCACCGCCAACATGCTCGAGCTGGCGCGCGTTCACGAGGCCCGGCGCTTCGTCTACTGCTCGTCGACCAGCGCCTATGGCGTCGTTCGATCGCCAGGCCCGATCGCTGAGGATTGCCTGCTGCAACCCGCGAGCCTGTATGGCGCGAGCAAGGTCGCGTCCGAATACATCACGACCTCCTATGCGCAGCAGTACGGCCTGTCCGCGGCCAGCGTCCGCCTCTCGTGGGTGTATGGACCTGGCAGGACGACGGACTGCGTGGTCCGCACCATGATCGAGGACGCGCTCGCCGCGCGGCCCACGCGCATGGCGTTCGGCGCGGACTTCCCCCGGCAATTCATCCATGTCGACGACGCCGTGGACGGCCTGCTCCAGGCGCTCGATGCCGAATCCCTGCCCAGGACGACCTACAACGTCACGGGCGACACGCGCGTGACGCTGGGCGAGCTCGCGCAGCTGGTGCGCCATGTCTTTCCGACAGCCGACATCGTGTTGCAGCCCGGGCCGGACCCGGTGGACGAGTTCCAGGAGCAGTTCAGCATCGAGGCCGCACGGCGCGACCTCGGCTACGAGCCCCGGGTCTCGCTCGAACAGGGCATCCGCTCGTACGCCGAGTGGATCGAGGCACGCCGGAGTGGCCGGCCATGATCGAGATCGAGCCGCGCCCTCTCTCGCAAGCCGAGTTCGCGCCCTTCGGACGCGTCATCGAGGCGCCTGCCCTGCCTCGGCGGGACTATTTCGACGCGGAACTGGCCTCTCGTCGATCGCACGCGAACGCTTCGCTGTCCCTGGTCACGAACGATCCGGTGCGCGAGAGCGTGCTCGCATTCAGCAGCCTCGAATGCCACCCGCACTCGTCCCAGTCGTTCATCCCCATGAGCGCCGGCCGCTGGCTGGTGGTCGTGGCGCCCGACGCGCTCGGCCGCCCCGACATGCAGCAGGCGCTCGCCTTCATCGCCGGCCCGTCGCAGGGCATCACCTTCCGTCCGGGCGTCTGGCACCTCGGTCTGCATGTGCTCGACAGGCGATCGACGCATGCCATCTTCATGTGGCGCGACGGGACCGAAGGCGACGAGACCTTCGTCGACGTCGAGCCGACGACCATCGATTTGTCCAAGATCCTGAAAGAGGCTTGATCGTGATCCACCTTCAAAGAGACTTCGTCGGCTATGGCCGCAATCCTCCCGATCCGAAGTGGCCAGGCGGCGCCCGGCTCGCCCTCAACTTCGTCCTCAACTACGAGGAAGGGTCCGAGCCCTCCGTCCACGACGGCGAAGGCCTCACCGAGACCTGGTTCACCGAAAGCCACGGCCTGGCCAACCTCGAGGGGCGAGACCTCGCCGCCGAGGGGCTCTTCGAGTACGGGAGCCGGGTGGGTTTCTGGCGGGTCATGCGGCTGCTGCAGGAGCGTTCGCTGCCCGCCACGATCTTCGGTTGCGCGCTGGCGCTCGAACGCAATCCCGAGGCCTGCGATGCCATCAAGGCGTCGGGCTTCGACGTGTGCTCGCACGGATGGCGCTGGATCCAGCACTATCGGTTGTCGCAGGACGAAGAGCGCGAGCACATCCGTCGCGCCGTCGAGTCCCTGACCCATTCGATCGGCGAGCGCCCGCAGGGCTGGTACTGCCGCTACGCACCGAGCGTCCATACGCGCCAGCTTCTGGTCGAGGAAGGCGGCTTTCTCTACGACTCGGACTACTACGGCGACGAGCTGCCGTTCTGGACGCGGGTCGACGGCAAGCCGCACCTGGTGGTTCCCTACTCGCTGACCAACAACGACGGCCAGTTCGCAGCGGGCGTCAGCACCGGCAACGACTGGTACGGCTTCCTCAAGGATGCCTTCGACATGCTCTACAAGGAAGGCCGGACCCAGCCCAAGATGATGTCCGTCGGCCTGCACATGAGGCTCGTCGGCCATCCCGCGCGCGCCGCGGCTTTGGAACGGTTCCTCGACTACATCCGCCAGTTCCCCGACGTCTGGGTGACGCGGCGCATCGACATCGCCAGGCACTGGCGCCACGTGCATCCGGCGCCTGCAACCCAGGGAGCCGAATCGTGAAGAGCCCGTTCGATCTTTCCGGCCGCAAGGCCGTCGTCACAGGAGGCAGCCGCGGCATCGGCGGAGCCATCGCCGAGCTGTTCCTCGAACATGGTGCCGAGGTCGCCATCTGCCATCTGGGCGATGAGGCCAATGCCGGCTCGCTGCGCGAGCGGATGGCGGCCAGGGGACACACGCTTCATTGCACCGAATGCGATGTCTCCAATCCCGCTGCCGTCGACCGGTTCGCCGAATGGGTCACGCAGCGGCTCGGACAGGTCGACATCGTCGTCAATTCTGCGGGCGTCGGCGGCGGCGACCGGCCCTTCGAGTCGACCGACGAGCGCGACTGGGACCTGACCGTGGGCGTGAACCTGCGCGGCACGATGCTGGTGACGCGGGCCTTTTTCGCGGGCATGACCTCGCGCCAATGGGGACGCGTGATCAATGTCGCCTCGCAGCTCGCCTACAAGGGCGCGCCCGGCCTCGCGCACTACTGCGCGGCCAAGGCCGGCGTCGTCGGGTTCACGCGTGCGCTGGCCTATGAGGGCGCCCCGCGCGGCGTGCTGGTCAATGCCATCGCGCCGGGTCCCGTGGACACCGATCTGTTGCGCAATCACAGCGAGCAATGGCTGGCATTCAAGAAGAGCCAGCTGCCGGTCGGCCGGTTCGGCGAGGTGGACGAGATCGCACCGACCGCGCTGCTGCTGGCGTCGGAAGCGGGCGCGTTCTACGTGGGGCAGACCTTGTCGCCGAACGGGGGCGACGTCATGCTCTGAGGACCGGACGATCCGTCGCTAGATCAGCCCCCGCGTCGCCGCCTTCAGCGTCGCGGCCGCGCGCGTCGTGCATCCCAGCTTCTGGAATACGCGCTCCACGTGCGTGCGCACCGTGCTGGGACTGATGCCCAGCGCGCGCGCCACCTCCTTGGTGTTGTCGCCCTGGCTGATGCAGCGCAGCACCTCGAGCTCGCGCTGGGACAGCGATGCATCGTCCTGCGCCGGCGCCGCGGGCTTCGGCGGCACCGCGCCCGGCAGCGTGCTGGCGCACAGTGCCTCGACCACGGCCGCGTCGAAGCGGCCGGCCGCGGCGTCTTCCTTCATGCGCTCGGTCGCCTGTTCCCGCGTCAGCGCATCGCGCCACGGCCGGCGCGTGCAATGCGACCACCACTGTTCGGCCGCTGCGACGACCTGCCCTTCCAGCGGCATGGCCGCACCCGAGCGGCCACGGAAATGGCCCGAGCCATCGCGCCGCTCGAAGGCGAAGGACGCGATCTCCGCCTCGGCCGCGAGGCCGTCGATCTGCCCGGCGGCGCGCGAGGTCCAGTACGGCACGAGTCGCACGCGCTCCAGCGCCGAGGCCTGCAGCGGCCCGGGCGCGTTCCAGATCGCATTGGGCACCGAGGCGCGTCCGATGCCGTGGATCAGCCCCGCCTTGTAGGCACGGCCACAGCCGGCTTCATCCAGCCCCATGCGCGCCCCGCAGTCGCGCGCCAGGCTGGCCACGCGGCGTGAGTAGCCCGTCATCCACGGCAGCTTGAGGTCGATCACGTCGCCGACCAGTTCCAGCCCCATGGGCCGGCGCATCGAGTCCGGCTGTTCCGCCGCCTCGGCCCATGGCGCGGCGGGTGCATCGAGCGCCTGCATCCAGGCCGCGAGATCGGACGCGCTGGCGTCGAGCAGCGCGGCCGGATAGAGGCTGTCGGCACGGCCGCGCACCAGCGCGAGCGCCTGCTCGATGCCGTACAGGCGACCGAAGATCTCGAGGTCGCTGGCCAATGCCACCACGTAGGTCGAGAACGGCACCGCCTCGCCGCGCAGCAGGCCCGGCACGCCGCTGCCGTCGTAGGCCTCGAACACCGCGCGCAGCGTGGCTTCGGTGTCGTGGCTCAGCCCCAGCGTGTGGGCGATGTCGCCCGCGATCTCGCAGTGGATCTCGGCCATGGCGAGCACGGCACCGGGCACCGGCGCGCTGTCGTGGGGCTGTCGCATGCGCGGTGCCGACGATGCGAGCAGGGCCCGGCGGCCCTCGACGTCGTCGTCGAGGAAGTCGGCGAACTCCTGCGCGTTGGCCGTGCAGCCCGACCAGCGCAACAGCGCGGCATGGCGCGCCGCCTCGATCTGCGGCGCGGTGCAGCCGGCCCGCGCGGCGATCCTGCCCGCGAGCCAGGCCGTGCGCAGCGAATGGTCGATCGGCTGGCCCATGCTCAGGTCGCCGATGAAGGCCAGCGCGCGGACGGCGTCGAAAACGGGGATGGTCGTGTCGTCGGACATGGCCCATTTTGCGCGTGTCCGTCATTCGACCGATACCGGCCGCGGGGGTGGCTCGGAAGAATCGTGGCATCCCCACCGCCCGATGGGCAGTCCCTTTTCACTCGCGGCCTCCACCGCCTCTTCCTCATGTCCGACATCCTGCAAAACCCATCCCCGCGCGCCGCCTGGCTGCGCAAGCTCTATTTCACCCGCGCCGCCTTCTCCTTCGCCTGGGTCGCGCTGGCCTTCACCGTCGCCAGGCAGTCGCCCGCGCTGGCCACCGTGCTGCTGATCGTCTACCCCGCCTGGGACGCCTTCGCCAACCTGTGGGACGCCCGGATGAGCGGCGGCGCGCAGGCCAACCCCACGCAGATGCTCAACCTCTGGATGAGCACCCTGGTCGCGCTCGCGGTCGCGGCCTCGCTCGTGGCCGGATGGCAGGTCGTGCTGCTGATCTTCGGCGTCTGGGCCATCGTGTCGGGCCTGCTGCAACTGGCCACAGCCATCCGCCGCCGCAAGGCCGAACGCGGCCAGTGGGTGATGATGCTCAGCGGCGCGCAATCCGCGCTGGCGGGCGGGCTCTTCATCTCGCGGCAAGGCACCGATGCGCCGATTCCGCAGACGCTGGCGGGGTATGCGGCGGTGGGGGCGGTGTACTTTTTGATTTCGGGGGTGGTGATTCTGGTGCGGGAGCGCAAGCGCTGAACGGGCGGAGCGATCAGAGAAACTCCTCCGACAGCAAGCGGCTGAGCCCCGAAGCCGCGGGCCCGAACTGCCGATCGATGCGCCGCACCAGGTAGATCGGCAAGGGCTTGGGCTTCTGCGCGCCGTGCATGGCCAGGCGCACCGGTGCGAGCCGCCGCGCCGCGATGTCGTCCTTCACCATCCATTGCGGCAGGTTGCCCCAGCCGACGCCGGCCAGGATCAGCGCATGCTTGGTCGCGATGTCGCTGACCCGGTAGGTCTTCTGCGACAGCACGCCGAAGTTCCGTCCCTGTGAACGCATCGAGGGATCGGCAACCACGATCTGCAGGTGATCGGAAAGATCGACCGTCGTCCACCGGGTCTTTGCTTCCGTCGGCGCCAGCGCATGGTCCGGGTGGCACACGGCCACCATGCCCGCGATGTCGCCGATCGCCTCGGACGCAATGCGCGCGTCCTGTTCGTCCGACGCGGTCAGCCCGAGATCGCAATCGCCCTCGAGGACCTTGGCCAGCGTCGTCGTCATGGGCGTGGTTTCGAGTTCCAGCCGCACGCTCTGGAACTCGGCATGGAAGCGGTGGATGACGCCGGCCACGCGCGGCAACGGCAGCAACGGATCGAAGGCCACCCGGAGCTCAGCCTCTACACCCTGGCTGAAGCTGTTGGCACGGGCGCGAAAGGCATCGGCCTTGATCAGCAGCGTCCGGGCCTCGCCGAGCAGCGTCTTGCCGGCCTCGGTGAGCACCGGGCGGTGCTGCGACCGGTCGAACACGGGCAGACGCAATTCGGATTCGAGATTGGCGATGGCACTGCTGAGGCCGGACTGCGCGCGCCCCAGCGACCTGGCGGCCGCGCGAAACGATCCCTTGTCGGCAATCGAGACGAAGACGCGCAGCTGATCGAGGGTGAGGGCGTCAAGCATGATCGCTTTACATGATCGGTTTGATCTGAATTTTATCAATTGTGCAGATCAATCTCTTGCGGGAGCATCTCGGCCATGCATCCACTCCCCAAGACAAGGACCATGAAGAAAGCCCTGGTCTATGAAGCCGCCGGCGCGAACCCCGCACGGGATCGCTTCGATCGAAAAGACATGGCCATCGTGGCCGTCGGCCACCCCGGCGAACTGCTCGACGTTGCCGTGGACCTGGCGCGCGAGGGCGTGCGGCTCATCGAGCTCTGCGGCGGGGTCTCGCCCCGCTGGCGCCCGCTGGTCGCTGCAGCCGCGGGCCCGGGCGTGCAGGTCGGGTCCGTGATGTTCGGCGTCGAGTCGCTGGCGCTGGCCGCGCGCTTCGCCGAGGCCTCCGCCGATGGCTCGCCACCGCCGGCCGCCTTCATCCTGCTCGAGCCCGATGCGGATCCGGACCGCGACCGCTTCACGAAGGACGTGCTGCGCCAGCGCACGCATTTCGTGCCGGTGCCCGACGAAGCGACCGCGGCCCGCGTCGCGCGAACGCTGGCGGCCGATGGCATCGGGCTGATTGAGCTCTATGGCGGCTTCAGCAGCGCGGGCGCGGCGGCCGTCATCGACGCCGTGCAGGGGCGCGCGCCGGTCGGCATCGGCAGCTTCTCGCTCGAGGCCACGCTGCCAGGGGACGCGGCATGAGGCCCGACGCCCACCCAACCATTGCCCAGGCCGGCGCATCGCCGCGCGAGCGCCGCCAGGACATCGAGGCCATCGTCGGCGTCGTCGCGCAGGTCGAGGCGATGCAACGCAGCTGCGATACCGAAGGCTTCGCCCGCCTGATCGCACCGGAAGCCGTGTGGGTCACCGCATTCGGACGGCGGCTGACCGGCTGGACGCAGATCCATGCCTTCATGGCCAGCATGCTGCCGCTGTTCGCGGCCGGCGGCGAATACGCCGTGTACGAGGCGCAGCACATCACCTTCCTCGGCGACGACGTGGCGGTCGTCAACGTGCGCCAGCGCGCCGTCGACGCCGCCGGAGCCTTTCTCGAAGGGCGCACGGAAGGCAGGCCTCTCTACGTGATGCGCAGGCAGGGCGAGGGCTGGCTGATTGCCGCCGGCCAGAACACCCTCCATCAGGACACCGAGATCGCGATGCAAAGACAGGCGATCGAGAACCACGACAACAACAGGAACAACAACAACAACGACGACAACGCCCCGCGCAACGGCAAGACCCAGGACCTTTCATGACCCAGCGATCCATCCACCACGCCCACTTCGTCATCGAGCGCGACTACCGCGCTCCTCCGCGACGCGTCTTCGAAGCCTTCGCCGACCCGGCCATCAAGCGCCGCTGGTTCATCGACGCCGAGGGCTGGACCACCGAGGAGTTCACGTCCCGCTTCGTGGAAGGCGGCAGCGAACGCAGCCGCTCGCGTTTCGGCGACGGGCCGCCCGTGAGCAACGAGACCGTCTATCACGAGATCGTGCCGAACCAGCGCATCGTGCTCGGCTACACGATGACCCTCGGCGGCAAGCGCGTCTCGGCGTCGCTGGTCTGCATCGAGTTCGAAGCCCGGGGCCTGGGCACGCGGCTCGTCTACACCGAGCACGGCGCCTTTCTCGACGGCGTCGACGACCCGGCCGATCGCGAAGGCGGCTGGCGCGAACTGCTTGACACCCTGGCCGCGCAGCTCGACGGCCAGGCCGCGGGCGCCTGACCCGCTCCCATCAGACATCGACCCCGACACCATGAAGAACCACCCGACCCTGGCCCTGATCGAACAACGCGTCTCCGCCAATCGCTTCGATCCCGCGCACGTGCTGCAAGGCGCGGAGATCGAAGAACTGGTCCGGCTCGCCACCCGAGCCCCGACCGCCTATCACCTGCAGAACTGGCGCTTCATTGCCGTGCGCACGCCGCAGACCAAGGCGCGGCTGCGGCGTGTCGCCCAGGACCAGCCCAAGGTCACCGAGGCCGCCGTCACCTTCATCGTCTGCGGCCTGCTGCCCGATCACGACACGCTCGCCGAAAGGCTCGGGCCCTTCGTCGAGACCGGCCTCATGTCGGCGCACACGGTGGCCGGCTGGCGCGAAGGCGCGCGGCTGCAATACCGGGACCCCACCACCGCGCGCGACGAAGCCGTGCGCAGCGCCACCTTCGGCGCGGCCACGCTGATCCATGCCGCCGAGGCGCTGGGACTGGTGTCGGGTCCGATGGTCGGGTTCGACCCCGAGGGCGTGCGCCGCGAATTCGGACTGCGGCCGAACGAGGTGCCGGTGCTGCTGGTGGCGGTCGGACGGGCCGCGCCCGGCAACTGGCCGCAGAAGCCGCGCCGCCCGCTCGCCGAAGTGCTCGACATCCTGTGAAGGCCCGCGTCCGCGACCTGCTGCTCACCGCCATCGCACCGGCCATCTGGGGCAGCACCTACATCGTCACGACCGAGCTGCTGCCGGGCCTGTCGCCGCTCACGGTCGCGGTGCTGCGTGCGCTCCCCGCCGGCCTGCTGTTGCTGCTCTTCGTGCGGCAACTGCCCCGCGGCATCTGGTGGCTGCGCATCTTCGTGCTGGGTGCGCTCAACTTCTCGCTCTTCTGGGCGATGCTGTTCGTCTCCGCCTACCGGCTTCCGGGCGGCGTGGCGGCAACGGTGGGCGCGGTGCAGCCGCTGCTGGTGATCGTGCTGGCCAGCGTGCTGCTGGGCAGCCCGATCCGACTCCTGGCAGTGCTCGCGGCGCTGGTCGGACTCTGCGGTGTCGCGCTGATGGTGCTGACGCCGAATGCGGCCCTCGACACCATCGGCATCGCCGCCGGCTTCGCGGGCGCCGCCTCCATGGCCTGCGGCACGGTGCTGGGCCGCCGCTGGCAGCCGCCGGTGCCGCTGCTCACGGCCACCGCCTGGCAATTGACGGCGGGCGGCCTGCTGCTGGTGCCGCTGTCGCTGGCGCTCGACCCGGCGCTGCCGACGCTCACGGCCGCCAACCTGATCGGCCTGGCCTGGCTGGGCCTGGTCGGCGCGGCGCTGACCTACATCCTGTGGTTCAGGGGCATCGCGCGGCTCGACAGTTCGGTCGTGTCCTCGCTCGGCTTCCTCAGCCCGCTGACGGCCGTGGTGCTCGGCGCGGCGTTCCTGGGGCAGACGCTGACGCCGGCGCAGATCGCGGGCCTGGCCCTGGTGATCTGCAGCATCTGGTTCGCGCAGCGCGCGCAGGCCAGGGCCGTTCCAGTGGCCCGGACCACCACGGACCTCAAGGCGGCAACACCAACGGCCCGCAATCCGAATCCGCAATGAAGGTCGCGATCAGCGACGCCGGCTTCACCGGATCGGGGTTCTCCGCGAACAGATGCAGCGCACGCGGCGGCTCGAACCAGGTCTGGCCGGCCTGGTAGTCGACCGCGGGCCCGCCCGCCATCTGCGAGCGCACGGTGCCGCTGACCACCACGGCCTGCACCGAGCCCGGGTGCCGGTGCGCGGGGGTGTAGGCCAGCGGCGGAAACTCGACCATGGCGGTGGTGATGGACTTGCCCGGCACGTTCGGCAGCGGCTCGCACGACAGCGGCCGCACGGTGGTCTGCGGTCGCGCGGCGCTGCCCTCGGGCGCGGGTGCCGAGGCGAACATCGGGCGCGTCACGCTGCTGCAGAGGTCGTCGAGCCATGCGACGGTGGCCTGCTTGCCCGTATGCGGCACCAGGGCCCACGCGGCCGCGCCGAGGGCGAGCGCCGCGAGCGACAGCGCGACCGCATGCCGCGGCGCGCGCGGCCATGACCGGACCGCGATGCTCACGACCTCGCCTCCGCACCCAGACGCATCGACGGGGTCCAGCCCAGCAGGCGCCGCGCCTTGCCGCTGTCGACCTCGGGGTTGTCCTCGGCGATGTTGAAGACGCCACCGGCCGAATGGCGCCAGGCCAGCAGTGCGGCCCAGGCGGCCGCTTCCACGTGCACGGGGCTCGTACCCTTGGGCTCGTCGGCGCCGGTGCCCGGGCCGTAGAGCTGGCCGTAGCGCAGCACGGTGCCGGTGATGCCCGGTGCCTGAAGCACGGCCTGCTCGAGCGCCACCACGCCGCCCACGCTGATGCGGCGCGCGCCTTCGGCCTCGGTGTCGAGCGGCTGCGCTTCCGCATGCGGCTTGGGTCCCGGCGCGTAGGCCCAGGCGATGCTCTGCGCCACCATGCGCACCGCGCCGGCGGCGCGCGCGGCCTCGACCAGGTTGCGCGTGCCCTCGGTGCGCACGCGGGCGTTGCGCGCCGTGGCCTCGGCCATGCGCGCGGGATCGAGGCCGCGCGGCAGGTCGGTGAGCTGGTGGATCACGCCGTGCGGCGCGATGCGCACCAGCGCGGCCTTCAGCGCTTGCGCATCGAACACGTCGACCAGCACCGGCGTCACGCCCTGGGCCTCGAGCGCCGCGGCGCGCTCGGGCTGGCGGGTGCTGCCGTGCACTTCGTAGCCGGCCTCGCGCAGCAGCGGGATCAGGGCCGAGCCGATGGCGCCGGTGGCGCCGGCCAGGAAAATTCTTTCGCTCATGGCGTTCTTTCTCGGAGACGGATGCTTTGGAGCCTCCAGCTTAGGCAGCCGATGGTCCGGCGCACAGTGCCAAGAATCGGTGGATCGGATGGACCATCGCGGCCCACCACGAGGCGCACTCAGCCTTGCCGCACCAGCGCCAGCAGCCGCGCGCAGGTCTCGGCCGCGATCTCCACGCGCAGGTCCGCCACGCCGAGCAGCAGCCCCGTGTTCTCGGGCCCGGGCTGCGCGAACCACGGCGACAGCGGCACCGGCGTCAGGCCGTGCGCCGCGAGCGATTGCGCCAGCGCCAGGTCCGACACGCCCGGCGCGAGGCGCAGCAGCACGGTCAGGCCCGCGGCGATGTAGGTGGCCGATGCGGCATCGAGGCAGGCGACCAGCGCCGCGCGCCGCTGCGCATAGACCTGCCGGGTGCGGCGCAGGTGGCGCAGGAAATGGCCGTCGCGCAGGAAGGCCGCCACCGCCAGTTGCACCAGCGGCGCCGGCGCCGGCGGTACCACCGCCGCATGGCGCGCGAAGCGCTCGACCTGGTCCGCCGGCACGACCAGGAAGCCGAGCCGCAGCATCGGGCTGATGGTCTTGCTGAAGGTGCCCACGTGCAGCACGCGCGCGCCGTCGCCCGCGGCCACGAGCGAGGGCGCGGCGCGGGCGCCGAGCTGCAGCTCGCCGAGGTAGTCGTCCTCGACCACCCAGGCCCGCGCGCGCTCGGCCCAGGCCAGGATCGCCTGCCGCCGCCGCGCCGACAGCGCCACGCCGAGCGGTGCCTGCTGCCCCGCGGTGACCACGGCCAGCGCCGCATCGGGCGCGCGTGCCACGCCCTCGTCGACCACCAGGCCTTCGGCATCGACCGGCACCGGCACCGGCTCCACGCCGAGCGCCTGCAGGCAGCGGCGCGTGGTGGGATAGCCGGGGTCCTCGGTCCAGGCCGAGCTGCCGCGCAGCCCGAGCGCCTGCACCGCGAGCGAGAGCGAACCGGCATAGCCGGTGGTGACGAAGACCTGCGCTGCCGTGCACGGCAGCCCGCGCGCGAGCGAGAGGTAGGCCGCGATCTCGCTGCGCAGCGCGAGCTCGCCGCGCGGATCGGGATTGATCTGCCGCGCATGCGAGGTGGCGCGCACCGCGCCGGTCATGATCCGCGCCCAGACCTTGGCCGGGAACAGGTCCTGCGCCGGGTTCGCCATCTGGAAGATGCCCGAGCGGCCAGGAAAACTCGGGATGCTGCCGACAGGCGCAGATGGAACCGCCACGGCCTCGCGCGGACGCGACGACGGCGGCAGGTGCTCGGCGACGAAGGTGCCGGCCGCGCCCAGCGAGACGATCAGCTGCGCATCGAGCAGCCGCTCGTAGGCCGCGCTCACCGTGCCGCGCGCCACGCCGAGCTGCGAGGCCAGGTCGCGCCACGACGGCAGCCGCGCGCGCGGCGCGAGGCGGCCTTCTCGGATGGCCGCGCGCAGGCCCGCGGCGATCTGTTCGCTGACCGGCTCGTGCGCCGCGCGGTCGATTCGTATCTGCAACTTCGACATGGGCGGATGTTAAGCAGGTGGCCTTGCGGCCGCTGCGTGCATCGACGCGCCACGACAATGGCCGCCACCTCATGACGCCTCCCAGCCTGCTCACCGCCCTGCTGCCCCTGATGGCCGACCTGGCCCAGGACCTGCCCGAGGCCGAACGCCATCGCCGCCTGCTCCAGACCCTGCGCGCCCTGCTGCCCTGCGACGCCACCGCGATGCTGCGGCTCGAGGGCGAGTGGCTGGTGCCGCTGGCCGTCGACGGCCTGAGCCGCGACACGCTGGGCCGGCGCTTTCGCGCGGGCGAGCATCCGCGCTTCGCCCAGCTGCTCGAGGCACCCGGCCCCGTGCGCTTCGCGGCCGACTGCGGCCTGCCCGATCCCTTCGACGGACTGGTCGAGGGCGTGCAGGGCCATCTGCCGGTGCACGACTGCATGGGCTGCGCGCTGCGCGTCGACGGCCGGCCCTGGGGGCTGCTCACGCTCGACGCGCTCGAGGTCGGCCGCTTCTCGCGTGTCGAGCTCGATGTGCTGCAGGCCTTCGCGAGCCTCGCGGCCGCCACCGTGGTGGTGGCCGCGCGCATGGACGGCCTGGCGGCGCGCGTGGAAGACGAACGGCTGCGCGCCGACAGCTATGCGCGCGCGGGCGGCCAGGCGCCGCGCCAGCTGATCGGCCATGGCGCCGCGCACAAGCGGCTGCTCAGGGAGATCGCGCTCGCGGGCCCGAGCGAACTCTGCGTGCTGATCCAGGGCGAGACCGGCGTGGGCAAGGAACTGGTGGCGCAGGCGCTGCATGCGGCCTCGCCGCGCGCGAAGCGGCCGCTGGTCAGCATCAACTGCGCGGCGCTGCCCGACAACCTGGTCGAGAGCGAGCTCTTCGGCCATGTGCGCGGCGCCTTCACCGGCGCGGTGACCGATCGTCGCGGCAAGTTCGAGCTCGCCGACGGCGGCACGCTGTTCCTCGACGAGGTGGCCGAGCTGCCGCTGCCCGTGCAGGCCAAGCTGCTGCGCGCGCTGCAGAACGGCCAGATCCAGCGCCTGGGCTCCGACCGCGAGCATCGCGTGGACGTGCGCGTGATCGCCGCGAGCAACCGCAACCTGGCTGAAGAAGTGCGCGCGGGCCGCCTGCGCGCCGACTTCTACCACCGGCTCAGCGTCTATCCGCTGCAGGTGCCGCCGCTGCGCGAGCGCGGGCGCGACGTGCTGCCGATCGGCGGCTTCTTCCTCGAGGAGGCGCGCGTGCGCATGGGCCTGGGCGGCGTGCGGCTCGACGCGGGCGCGCAGGCCGCGCTGCTGGCCTACGACTGGCCCGGCAACGTGCGCGAGCTCGAACACCTGCTGGGCCGCAGCGTGCTCAAGGCGCTGGGCCGGCACGCGCAGCGCCCGCGCATCCTCACGCTGAGCGCCGAGGACCTCGGGCTCGCCAGCCCGGCCGCGGCCGCGCCGAAGATCGAGCCCGCGGCCGCGAGCCCCGGCGGCGATGCGGCCGGCGCACAGGCCGGCCTGCGCGAGGCCGTGGCACAGTTCGAACGGACGATGGTGGAGCAGGCGCTCGAGCGCCACGGCTTCAGCTGGGCCGCCGCGGCGCGAGCCTTGCAGGTCGACCCGGCCAACCTCGCGCGCACCGCCAAGCGGCTGGGCGTCGCGCGCCGCTGACCGCGGGGCGATTCACTCGAGCGCCGAGGCCGGCCCGAAGAACTCGAAGCGCGACTGCGCATCGGGCACGCCCCAGGCGCGCAACTCGCGCCGCACCTGCTGCATGAAGGGCTTGGGCCCGAGGAAATAGGCATCGACGTCGCGCGTGTGCGCAGGCAGCCAGGCCGCGAGCTTCTCGCGGTCGAGCCGGCCGACCGCGTGCGGGCGCGCGGCATCGCTCGCATCGCTCGCATCGCTCTCGTCGTAGCAATAGAAGCGGCTCAACCCCGGATGCCGCGCCGCCATGCCGTCGATGTGCTCGCGGAACGCATGCACCGCGCCATTGCGCGCGCAGTGGATGAACACCACCTCGCGCTGCGTGGCCAGTGCCTGCTCGAGCATCGCGAGCGTGGGCGTGATGCCCACGCCGCCGCTGATCAGCACCAGCGGCCGCGCGCTGTCGGCCAGCGTGAACTCGCCCGAGGGCGGCAGCAGCTGCAGCGTGTCGCCCTCGTGCACCTGGTCGTGCAGATGGCTCGAGGCCACGCCGCCGGGCTCGCGCTTCACGCTGATGCGATAGCTGCGGCCATTCGGCGCGGCCGACAGCGAATAGTTGCGGCGGATGTCCTTGCCCTCGACCCGCAGGCACAGGCCGATGTACTGGCCCGGCGCGAAGTCCATCAGCGCGCCGCCATCGGCCGGCGCCAGGTGGAACGAGACGATCTCGGCGCTCTCGGCCTGCTTGCGCGCCACCGTGAACGCGCGCATGCCGCGCCAGCCGCCCGGCGCCGCGGCCTGCGCGTCGTAGAGCTGCTTCTCGGCGCCGATGAGGATGTCGGCGAGCTGCCCGTAGGCGGCGGCCCAGGCATCGATCACCGCGTCGGTCGCGACCTCGGCGCCGAGCACGTCGCGGATCGCGCGCAGCAGGCAGCCGCCGACGATCGGGTAGTGCTCGGGCATCACCTGCAGCGCCACGTGCTTGTTGACGATCTGCGTCGCGAGCGGGCCCATGGCCTCGAGGCGGTCGATGTTCTTCGCGTACATCAGCACGCCGTTGGCCAGCGCGCGCGGCTGGTCGCCCCTGGCCTGGTGGGTCTCGTTGAAGAAGGGCCGCACCTCGGGATGCTCGGCCAGCAGCATCCGGTAGAAGTGGGTGGTGAGCGCCTCGCCGCCCTGTTCGAGCAGGGGCACGGTGGACGAAACGATGGCGCGCTGGGTGGCGGTGAGCATGGGACCTCGGGTGGGTGTTGAAAGACGGGGCTTTCAACGCAACCGGTGTGCCATGCGCAAGGGCCTTTCAAATCAACGGGTTAGGCCATTGGATGTCGAATCGACATCCTGGTTTTTCCAGTCGATTCGACTTTCCATGTCGAATCGACTCGGTCCGTCGCAGCGCGGCCCGGCACGTCGCGCTCGCGTGTCATGACGGACCATTCACACCCGACTCACCAACCCCGAGAGCCGCTCCTGGATGATCGAGTTCGCCTGCCCCATGATCCGTTCGACCAGTTCGCCCACGGGCGGAATGTCGTCGATCAATCCGGCGACCATGCCGCAGCTCCACGCACCGGCATCCATCTGTCCTTCGTACA
Source organism: Variovorax sp. GW821-FHT09B01 (assembly GCF_059418345.1). Classification (NCBI taxonomy): domain Bacteria; kingdom Pseudomonadati; phylum Pseudomonadota; class Betaproteobacteria; order Burkholderiales; family Comamonadaceae; genus Variovorax; species Variovorax sp. GW821-FHT09B01. The sequence goes on from NZ_JBWKPQ010000001.1 coordinate 1,394,833, forward strand.
TGACCTTGGGATACACACCGGCGACCTCGGGCGCGATGTCGGCGAACTGGATCTTCTCGCCCAGCGCGCGCTCCTTTTCGAGCAGGCGCTCCACCGCGGCGTTGGTGAGAACCCGCTCGGTGTTGCGAAGCGGGCGCAGCACGAGGCGCGTGTCCAGTTCAGACGCATGAAGGATCGCGTCCTTCACGTTCGGATGGACCGGCGCCTCCTCGGTGGCCAGGAAGCGCGTGCCCATGTTGATGCCATCCGCGCCCAGCGCCAGCGCCGCCACCAGCGAACGGCCATCGGCCATGCCACCCGATGCGATAAACGGAATCTTCAGCGCCTGCGCCGCCAGCGGCAGCAGGATGAAATTGGGCACGTCGTCCTCGCCGGGATGGCCTCCGCATTCGAAGCCGTCGACGCTCACCGCGTCGCAGCCGATGCGCTCGGCCTTGAGCGCATGCCGGATCGAGGTGCACTTGTGGATGACCTTCACGCCCGCGGCCTGCAGCGCGGGCAGCACCCGCTCGGGGTTGTTGCCGGCCGTCTCCACGGCCTTGATGCCGCCCTCGATGATGGCGCGCACATAGCCGGGATAGTCCGGCTGCCGCACGCTCGGAAGGAAGGTGAGATTGACGCCGAAGGGCTTGTCGGTCATTTCGCGGCAGCGCCGGATTTCCTCGGCCAGCTTGTCGGCCGTGGGCAGGGTCAGCGCCGTGATCATGCCGAGGCCGCCGGCATTGGATACGGCGGCGGCCAGGGGCGCGAGGCCCACGCAGTGCATGCCGCCCTGGACGATGGGATGCTCGATGCCGAGCAGTTCGGTGATACGTGTCTTCATGGATGGATCGGGTTGGAAGGATGAAAAGATCGGGATGGCCCCGAGCGTTCGAGCGCGCCAGGGCCACGCGTCCCTGGTGCCGCGTTTCGTCGATGCGCCGGCGCGGATGTCAGCGCGTGGCGGTCGTGCCGCTGCGCGCGAGAAAGGCTTCGCGTACGCGCCGCTTGTAGACCTTGCCCGTGTCCTCGCGCGGAAGGCTGGACTCGAGCGTGACGAACTTCGGCACCTTGTAGCCGGCCATGCGTTCGCGCACGAACTCGCGCACGGCCTTCTCGTCGATGGACTCGCCGGCTGCGGGCTGCACGGCGGCCACCAGGGCTTCTCCCCATTCGTCGTCGGGCACGCCGAACACCGCGCAATCGGCCACGCCGGGCATCCGGCACAGCACGGCCTCGATCTCGGCGGGATAGATGTTCACGCCACCGGAGATGACCATGTCCGACTGCCGGCCCGAGATGAAGAGATAGCCGTCCTCGTCGAGGTAGCCCATGTCGCCTACGGTCACCAGGCCATCTCGCTCGATCCTGGCGCGAGCCTCGGCGTTGTTGATGTAGGTGAAGTCGGGCGACGCCGGCTGCCGGCCGTAGATGACGCCGATCTCGCCCGCACCGAGCGTCCGCCCGTCTTCACCGAGGATCCTGAGCACGGCGTCTCCCGCGGCGCGCCCCACCGAGCCGGGCTTGCGCAACCACTCCTCGGCCGTGATGAACGCGAGGTAGCCGGTCTCGCTCGATGCATAGGCCTCGTGGACGACAGGCCCCCACCAGTCGATCATGGCGCGCTTGACGCCGGCCGGACAGGGCGATCCCGTCGAGGCGACGAACTGCACCGAGTTCAGGTCGTACCGGCTGCGCAGCTCGGACGGCAGGCTCAGCAGACGTTGATACATGGTCGGCACCAGGTAGAGGTGCGTGATGCGTTCCTCGCTCACCCGCTGCAGGATCCGCTGCGCATCGAACCTCGGCTCCAGGCGCAGCCAGGCACCCACGCGAGCGCATGCCGCCGCATAGTTGCCCGGCGCGCTGTGGTACAGCGGTGCCGCGAGCAGGCAGCGCGACTGCGAGGTCACCCCGAGCACCCGCGTGCTGAGCTCGGCGCTGGCGGCCGCCTGCCGCGCGGCCTGCTCTTCCGGCAGCGCGATGCGCACCACGCCCTTGGGACGGCCACTGACCCCGGAGGTGTAGGGCAGCAGTCCCTTGGGACGCTTGGGCGCCGCGGTGCTTTCCGGATACCGGCGCAGCCAGTCCTCCCATTCGAGCGCACCGGCGGGCAAGCCCGGGGGGACGTCCAGGCCATACATCTCGCGCGTCATGGCCCGTGGCTGCACCGCGATCACCGCGACCTCGGATGGAATGCCGGCCGCGATCTGGGGAATCAGATCGGCGTGGATGAAGAGCACCTTGGCGCGCGCATCGCGCAGCACCCAGGCTGCCTCTTCCTGCTTGAAGTGCCAGTTCAGGCCGCACCAGTAGGCGCCCAGGTGGCCGGCGGCCAGGATGGCAACGACCGCCTCGGGCTCGTTGCGCATCATGACGGCGACCACGTCACCCTCCGCCACGCCGAGCGCCGCGAGGCCCGAAGCCGCCTTCAGCGCCCACTCGCGCACGACGCTGGCCGGGATCTCCGTGTCGTCGAAAGCCAGGGTCGGGTAGCTCATGCCGCGGCCCTCGCCCCGTGGGCCTCGATCATGGCGTCGGCCTCGACCACCAGCTTGGGCGAATAGCGCCCGAGGTTGAGCCCGCCATCCAGCGGGATCACCTGGCCGGTCACCATCGCGGCTCCCGGCGAGGCCAGGAACTGCGCGACGGCGGCGACTTCGTCCTTGCGCGTCCAGCGGCCCAGCGGAACGAGATCGGTCAGTTCCTTGGCCGCCTGCGGTGTCGGCGCGAGACGGACCATGCCCTCTGTGTCCGACACCGGCCCCGGCGCGATCGAGTTGATGCGGATGCCGTCGGCCGCCCACTCCAGGGCCAGGGTGCGCGTCAGCATGTCGATGCCGGCCTTGGCCGCGCAGACATGGCTCTGCATCATCATCGGCACGTAGGCCTGGGAGGCCGAGATGTTGATGATCGATGCACCGGGCTTGCGCAGGAACTCGTGCGCGGCCTGAAGCACGTGGAAGGTGCCGATCAGGTCGATGTCGATCACGGTGCGAAAACCCTTGGGCGACATGCCGAGCGCAGGCGCGCGGAAGTTGCCCGCCGCGCCCGAGACCAGCACGTCGATGGCGCCGAAGCGCGTGTGGAATCCTTCCAGTGCGGCCTTCACGGCCTCGAACTCGCGCACATCGGCCGGCCACCCCGCGGCGCGCTGCCCGTTGAGCGCCCCGAGTCGCGCCACCGCCGCATCGACCTTCGCGCTGTCGCGCGACAGCACGCCGACATTCGCGCCGGCCCTGGCGAAGGACTCGGCGATGGCCAGGTTGATGCCGCTCGTGCCGCCGGCAACGAAGACATTGAGTGCCGGATCGTTCATACCGAGAGAGCCTTTCCGAAGGGGATCCAGGCGTTGCCGTCGAAGCGCTGCAGCCACAGGTGGCCATACAGCTCGTGGTCCTTCTCGCTCGTGCTCAGCGTGATGCCCGGCATCAGCAGCGGCGTCGTGAGGCCCGAGAGGCTGCTGGCCTGCTTCATGATGTTCTCGCGCGTCAGGTCGTCGCCGCAGCGGCGCAGGATGTTCTCCAGCACCTGCGCGGCCGTGTAGCCACCGCCGACCAGCGAATCGCTCGGATCCGCTTCGGGCAGCCATTTCTTGAGGAACTCGCGCAACCCGACCACGCCGGGGTCCTTGTCGAACTGCGGGTCGGACACGGGCTTGTTGTAGACGCCCGTGATGGCGCCCTTGCCCGCCTCGGCGCCAGCGGGCCGCATGATCGCCGAGAGCGAGGAGCTGCCGAGCGGCAGGATGACCTGCGGCTTCCAGCCGATGTCGTGCGCCTTCTTCATCGACTGCACGGTGAACTTGCCGTTGGACAGCGAGATGAACACGTTCGCGCCGCTGCCCTTGAGGCTCACCACCTGCGAGTCGACCGATGCGTCGGTCGTCTCGTAGGTGCTCTGCGCGACGATCATGTCCTTGGCCTTGTCGCCGAGGCCGGCCTTGATGCCGGTCAGGTAGTCACGGCCGAAGTCGTCGTTCTGCATCAGGATGGCGATCCTGGCGCCGGGCATGTTCTCAAGGATCCAGCGCGCGTAGATGCGTCCTTCGGCGTTGTAGGTGGGCATGCCCGAGATCGTGAAAGGCGCGTTGGCCACGTCGTTCCACTTGTTCGCGCCGCTGAAGATCAGAAGCTGCGGCACCTTCTTGCCGTTGAGGTAGCGATAGATCGCGTTGTTGGTCGCCGTCCCCACCGTCTCGAAGATCAGCGAAACCTCGTCCTGCTCGACGAGCCGCCGCGTCAGTTCCAGTGCCTTGCCGGGGTTGTAGCCGTCGTCGTACTGGATCAGCTTGATGCGCCGCCCGTTGATGCCGCCCGCGGCGTTGAGTTGGTTGAAGTAGGCCAGCGAGGTCTTGCCCAGCGTGCCCAGGATCGACACCGGGCCGCTGAACGGCATGGTCGAGCCGATCCTGATCTCGCTGTCGCTCACACCCGGCCCATGGCGCTTCTGCGCCAGGGCGGGCAACGGTGCCGCCATTGAGGCGAGCGCGCCCAGCACGACCGTGCGTCGGTTCAGTTTCATCGGGACTCCTTGGCGGATTTGGAAGTGGAACGGGGGGCCTTCTGCGCTTCGGCATGCAGCCCCATGAAGAGCCAGCGCATCGTGTTGCGGTAGGCGTCGCGCGCCCTGTCCGCGCTGGGAAACTTGCCGGCCATGTAGAGCACGCACACGCCATGGGCGGCCGACCACAGCGAATGCGTCACCTCCTCGACGTCGTCGGGCGCGAGGCCGGCATCGATCAGGTCCTTCGACTGGCGTGACAGGATCTCCTTGGCGCGCGCGCTCTGGAACGCCAGCTCCGGGTATTGCTCCTCGTGAGGCTGCGTGAGGTCGAAGATCAGGCGATAGGCATTGGGCTCGGCCAGCGCGAAGCCCAGGTAGGCCGTGCCGATGGCGCGGGCACGCGCGGCCGGCGTCTTGCCGCTGGCGAATGCCGCCTCGACCGCGTCGGAAAAGCGCGAGAAGGCCGCGGCCCGCACGGTGGCCAGGATCTCGGCCTTGTCCTTGAAGTAGCGGTACGGCGCCATCGGGCTCAGGCCCAGCTCGGCGGTCAGGTCGCGCATGCTCACGCCGTTCACGCCGCGCTCGACGAACATGCGTTCGCCGACCTGGCAGATGAGATCGCGGATCTCCTGGCGCTCCTCTGGTGTCTTGGCGCGTGGCATCAGAAACCTCCCTTGGCACGTTGGACGAGGCGCAGCATCCCGGCGATGCCGCGCGGTTGAAGAAACACGACGAGCAGGATCGCCACGCCGAAGACGGCCCAGGGCGCCGCGGTGGAGACGCGGTCGGCCAGGGACGGAACGAACTGCACGAACAGGGCGCCGATCCAGGGGCCGAGCACCGTGCCGAGCCCGCCCACGACCAGTCCGGCCACCATGGTCAGCGACAGGAACAGGGTGAAGCTGTCGGGCGCGACCAGCTGGACGTTGAGCGCGTACAGCCCGCCCCCCGCGCAGGCGCAGGCCGCGCTCAGCACGAAGGCCAGCGCCTTGCTGCGCGACACGTCGATGCCGCAGGCGGCCGCCGCCACCGTGTGGTCGCTGAGCGCGCGCAGCTCCAGCCCCAGCCGACCGCGCGCCAGGCGGCGGACGGCGAGCACCACGGCGATCGCCAGCGCCAGCGCGACCCAGTACATCCACATGTCCTGGTTGACCCAGGGCTCGAGCCAGGCGGGCGGCGACGGGCGATCGAGCTGCAGGCCTTGCGCGCCACCGGTCCAGCGTTCGACCGCCGCATTGCGCACCAGCTGCGGCAGCGCCAGCGCGATGGCGAAGGTGGCCAGCGCCAGGTAGGTGTGCTCCAGGCGCAGGATGGGCTTGCCGATCACGAACGCCACCAGGGCTCCCGCGACGCAGGCCAGCGGCAGCGCGCTCCACCAGGGCAGCCCCGCTTCGACGAGCATCGCGGTGCCGTAGGCGCCGATGGCGAAGAAGGCGCCGTGGCCGAGCGAAGGCTGGCCCGCCATGCCCGTGAGCACGTTGAGTCCCACCAGCGCGATGCCCAACCCGATGGCCTGGGTCAGCTGGAAGGTCAGGAAGTCCGGCACGAACAGCGGCAGCAGTGCGGCCACCAGTGCCACGGCGAGGATCGATCGATTGGAAGTGTTCATGTCCTCAGACTCTCTTGGCACTGGGCCGGCCCATCAGGCCGTCGGGGCGCCAGACCAGCATGCCCACGATCAGCACCATTGCCACCGTGAGCTTGAGCTGCGTGCCGACCACGTAGGCGCCCAGCAGGTTCTCGAGCACGCCGAGGGCCAGGCCGCCGATGACCGCGCCGGGCACGCTCTGGATGCCTCCCATCAGGGCGGCGGCGAATCCGTAGATGAGCACGCCGCTCATCATGTTGGGATCGAGGTAGAGCTGCGGCGCGATCATCATCCCGGCCACCGCACCCATGGCCGAGGCCAGGCCCCAGCCGAATGCGGCCATTGCCTTGGTCGAGATGCCGCTCAATCGCGCGGAGCCCGGGTTCTGCGCCGCGGCACGGATGGCCAGCCCGACCGAGGTGAAGCGGAAGAAGGCCCACAACAGAACGAGCAGCACGGTCGTGACCGCGGCCACGCCGACCTGATGGCCGGACACCAGGCCACCCGCCAGCGCACCGCCCGGGAACGGGCTCGGGAACTCGCGCACGTCATGGCCCCAGATGTATCCGGTGAGGCTGTGGAGGATCATGAACAGGCCGATGAATGCCGCCACGGTCGCCATCGGCGAGGAGGCACCGAGGCGTCCGATCACCCAGCGTTCGAGGCTCGCGGCGAAGATGAATGCCACCACGATCGCGAGCGCGAAGGCGCCCCAGTAGGGCACGCCGGCTTGCAGCAGCGACCACGCGACGTAGGTCGTCAAGGTCGCCATCTCGCCCTGCGCGAAATTGACGTGGCTGGTGGTGCGGTAGACGATGACCAGCGCCAGGCCGATCAGCGCATAGGCGCAGCCGGTGGTGAGGCCCGCGACGATCTGGTTGACGAGTGCCTCCATCAATGCGCTCCCAGGTAGGCATCGCGCAGCGCATGGCTCCCGCGCAGTTGCGCCGCGGGGCCGCTCGCGACCACGGCGCCGGTTCGCAGGACATAGGCATCGTCGGCCAGCCCCAGCGCGATTTCGATGTTCTGCTCGACCAGCAGGATGCCCATGCTCGTCTCCGACTGCAGCCGGCGCAGCAGCCGCATGATCTCTGCCGCCACGCGCGGCGCCAGCCCGAACGAAGGCTCGTCCAGCAACAGCACCTGGGGCTTGGCCATCAGGGCACGGCCGATGGCCAGCATCTGCTGCTCGCCACCCGAGAGGCTGCCGGCGCGCTGCGTGCGCCGTTCGGCCAGCCGCGGCAGCCAGCCATAGATGCGCTCCATGGCCTCGGCCGCACCCTCCTTCGTCGACCTGGCGAAACAACCCACGCGCAGGTTCTCCTCGACGCTCAGGTCGATGAAGGTGCCGCGGCCTTCGGGCACATGCGCGATACCGAGGCGGGCGATCCGTTCGGTGCGCTGGCCCGACAGGAGCTCGTGGCCCAGCACGATCGACCCCGTGAACCTGACCATGCCGCAGATGGCGCGCATCAGCGTGGTCTTGCCGGCGCCGTTGGCACCGAGCAGCGCGGTGATGCGGCCTTCCTTGATGGCCAGCGACACGTCGCGCACGACGGCCGGCCCGCCATATCCCGCCGTCACGCGGTCCACCTCGAGCAAGGCGGGCGCGGGCGCTTCAGTGAAGTTGGTCATCGCCGGCTCCGAAGTAGGCGGCCTGCACGGCCGGGTTGGCGCGCACCTCGCCGGGCGTGCCGGCGGCGATCAGCCGGCCGAAGTCGAGCACGAAGAGGTGCTCGCACAGGCTCATCACCAGGCTCATGTCGTGCTCCACCAGCAGCACGGCGCCACCGCCGTCCCGGAACGCACGCATGCGCGTGGAGAACTCGGCGATCTCGCTGCCGGTCAGGCCCGCGGCGGGCTCGTCCAGCAGGAGCAGCCTGGGCTTCGCGACGGTGGCGCGCGCCATCTCGACGCGCTTGCGGGTTCCCAGCGAGAGCACGTCGACCGGCTCGTCGGCCACCTGTGCGAGGCCGAAGGCATCGAGGGCGGCGTCGACCGCGCCCCGCAGGCCCGCGTCGTCGTGGGCGTGGATGGCACCGCAAGCGACGTTCTCCCGCACCGACAGCTTGTGGAACAGCGCCAGGTTCTGGAAGGTGCGCGCCAGTCCCGAGCGCGCGCGCCGGTGCTGGGGCCAGCGCGAGACGTCCTTGCCGTGCCAGAGGATGCGGCCGGCGGAGGGAACGATGGTTCCGGTGATCGCATTGATGGCCGTGGACTTGCCGGCGCCGTTCGGGCCGATCAGGCCGTAGATGCGGCCCGGTTCGATGGCCATCGACACCCCCGACAGCGCATGCACGCCGCCGAACGACATGCCAAGTTGTTGGATCTCGAGCACTTGTTTACCGCCTGTCTCTTCATTGTTCGAGTCCGCTGCTCGATGCGGGGATCGGCGGCGGAGCGTCCCGCCGCGGTTCGATCGCGTCGGGTTGCGTATAGTGTAAACAACATAGTTTATGGCGTAAGCAAAAATGCCCTGGGGTTTACCCCGGGCCGGCATGGCCCAGGCCCCGACACACGCGCCTCAGCCCAACAGCCGGTCGACCAGTTTCTCGGCGTAGTCCGCGTCGGCAGGAGCACCGAACAGCGCCCGCATGTAGAGAGGGGCGAGCACGTGATCGAGCACATCGGCCACCGGCGGCGCCGCCTCCGCGCGCTCCCGGGCGCGCTCCAGCATCGCCGCGATCTGCCTGCCCCGCGGCTGCAGCGGCTCGGCCCCGGAAGCCTTCCTGCCGGCGCCAGCCGAAGCCGCATTCGCGGCCAGGGCCTGAAACAGGACGGACTCGCCGCTCGCGATCTGCTGCGCGGCCGCGCGGGCCCAGGCGCACAGGTCGCCGCGCAACGACCCGGTGTCGGGCATCGGCTGCTCGCGCATGAGTTGCCCGACCGCCGCTTCCGCGATGAGTGCCCGGACATCGGGCCAGCGACGGTAGAGGCTGGTGGGCGCCACGCCCGCGCGCTCGGCCACCTCCGCCATGGTGATGGCCTCCCCCTTGCGCTCGGCCATCAAGGCCGTCGCGGCCTCCAGGGCCGCCTCCTTAGTGCGGGCGGTGCGCCCGCCCGGACGGGATCTGACAGTCATTTTTTGCCCTTGTTAATGAAACTATTATTGCGTTAAGAAAGTTGCCCTGCTATCGTTTACAGCGTCAACAACTTTACGAGAGACATACCCATGCATCGACGTTCCATCCTGGCCGGGCTTCCATTCGCGGCAGCGGCGCTCGCAGGCGCGTTGCCGGCGACCGGCGCGAGCGCCGCCGCCCCGGCGGCACAGGGCGCATCCGAAGCGGCAGCGCCACCGCTTTTCGCGGACAACGCCCAGTTCTGGTTCGAGACCGAACGGATCTTCGGGAGCAGTTCCTATGGCGTGGCCCAGTTCGGCGAGGTCCTCGTGACTTCGCAGGCCATCGAATCGGGCAACTACGACAGCTGGTACACGCAGTGGAACGCCACGGCCGACCGCATCGCCAAGGAAGCGGCCAGCCAGCTCGCGCGCGGCCACCGCGTGAGCGCCCGCGACGGCTACCTGCGCGCGGGCAACTACCACTCCTATGCCGAGTTCTTTCTCCACGAGAACCCCGAGGACCCGCGCGTGAAGCGCGCCTTCAAGCTGGGCGTCGAGTGCTACCGCACGGCCGCCTCGCTCTTCGAGCAACCGATCACGCCGGTCGAGATTCCGTACGAGAACACGACGCTGCCTGGCTACTTCCATCGCGTCGACCGCTCGAGCAAGCGTCGCCCCACGCTGATCCTGCACACCGGCTTCGACGGCTCGGCGAGGGAGATGCACCACACCAGCGCCCGCGCGGGCGTCGAACGCGGCTACAACGTCCTGGCCTTCGATGGCCCCGGGCAGTACGAAGCGTTGCGCCGCGGCCTGGTGTTCCGGCCGGACTGGGAAAAGGTCATCACGCCGGTGGTCGACTTCCTGCTCAAGCAGCCCGGCGTCGATCCCAGGAAGATCGCGCTCATGGGCGAGAGCCTCGGCGGGCTGCTGGCGCCGCGCGCCGCCGCCTTCGAGAAGCGCCTGGTGGCCGTCATCGCCAATGATGGCCTCTACGACTACGCCGCGCCGCATCTCGCGCGCTTCCCGGCGGATCGGCAAGCCACGATCCGGGACGAGCTCAGGTCCGAACACGCGCCCGAGATCGACCAGCGCCTGGAGGCCGCGATGAAGCAGTCTCCCACCGCACGCTGGGCCATCCATCACGGCATGTTCGCGACCGGCGCAAAGACGCCGCGCGAGTACTACGCCAAGGTGCTCGACTACAACGTCGCGAACGGGATCGCCGAGAAGATCAGTTGCCCGACGCTGGTGTGCGAGGCCGAGGACGACATGTTCTTCAAGGGCCAGCCGCAGATGCTCTATGACCACCTGACCTGCCCCAAGACGCTGATCCGATTCACCCGCGCCGAAGGTGCGGGTGCGCACTGCCAGGTCGGCAACTACCGCTTGTCGAATGCGCGCATCTTCGACTGGCTGGATGAGACGCTGGCCTGAGCTTCCTGCGGGACGTGGCCGTCGGCTCGCCGCAGCCCCTATCCCTTCTTCCGCGGCCGCCCGCGCCCGCCGCTCTTCGCCTTGGGCACCGGAACCGCCGCGGCCTCGGCTTCCAGGCCGGTGCCCGCCGACGCCGACGCATAGCGCGCCAGCACGTCCCGGATGTCCACGCCCGCGCGGATCGGCGGCAGCGCGCGGTCGGCCACCGCTTCGAGGTGCCGCTGCATCACGTCGGCGGCCGTTGCGAAATCGCCCTTGGCCAGGGCATCGACGATCTCCGCGTGCTCGGTCACGGCGCATTCGCTGGAATGCGGCCGGCCATAGGTCGCGAGGATCAGCGAGCAGCGCGAGACCACCTCGCGCACATAGCGTTCGAGCAGCTGGTTGCCCGTCATCGCGGCGAGCTGCAGATGGAACTCGCCGGCCAGGCGCATCGAACGCACGGCGTCGCGCCCCGAGGCCTGCTGCTCCTTGACGACGTGCGAGCGCAGCGTGGACTCGTGCGCCGCCGAGAGCTTGCCCGACAGCGTCTGCACCACCGTGCGCTCGAGCCCGTTGCGCACCTGGAAGATCTCGCGGCCCTCCTCGAGGCTGGGGTTGGCCACGAAGGCGCCGCGGTTGGGCTTGAGCTCGACCAGGCCTTCGACCGCGAGCCGGCCCAGCGCCTCGCGCGCGATGGTGCGGCTGGCGCCGAAGCTCTCGCCGATCGCGTCCTCGGGCAGGCGCGCGCCGGGCTGGAGGCTCTGCTCGATGATGGCCAGCCGCAGGGCCTCGTGCACGGTCTCGGTCCGCGTGCGGCCGAGCTTGTCGTCGGGGGCGGTGGCGTTGCTCGGCGGGCGTCTGGAGGGTGGCACGGGGCTCGGTGTCGCGTGGCGAAAGGATCGGGAAACGCGATTATTGCGCCCGCGGCCGTGCCGGTGCCCCGCTCAACGGGAAGGTTGCGGCAGCTTGCGCGGGGCCGCCCAGGCCTCGAGGATCTCGATCGCATCCCAGGGCAGGTGCTGCTCGGCGGGCGTCAGGCCTTCGGCGAGCGTGGCACCGGCCACGCGGCGCAGCTCGTCCACGTCGATGGGATGGCGTGCCGCCACGGGCAGGCCCTCGAAGGCCGCGCCCGATTGCGCGAGCGTGGCGGCATGGAACAGCCGGCGGATGCCCGCCACGCGCATCGCGGCCACGCACATCGCGCATGGCTCGCACGACGAATACAGCTCGCAGTCCGACAGGTCGACGCGCCGCAGCCGCCGGCAGGCATCGCGGATGGCCTCGACCTCGCCATGCGAGGTCGGATCGAAGTGCGCGACCGAATGGTTGAAGCCCTCGCCGACCACCTGGCCGTCCTTCACGATCACCGCACCGAAGGGTTCGGTGCCGGGTTTCGCGAGTGCCTGCGCGGACAAGGCCAGCGCCTGGCGCATGAATCTCTCTTCGTACATGTGTGCTGCTCCAAGGTTGATAGGTCGTCAGGCGTTGCGCGGCAGCAGCCACGCATGCCTGGGGTCCCAATGCAGGCCCACGCGCCGGCCCGGCGCGAGCTCGAGCGACTCGATCTCGTGCTGCTGCTTCTGGACCCGGAACTCGTGCCCGCCCGGCAGTTCGATGAAGACCGTCTGCGTGGAGCCGACGAACTCCAGGCCCAGCACGGCGCCCTCGAGGCGCGAGGCCCCCGCGGGCGCCTCGGCCTCCGACGGCCTGAGCGACACGCGATCGGCCGCCACCACGAAGCTCACGTCGGCGCCGCGGTCCAGCGCGCGCCGCGCCGGTACCGCGAAGCTGCCGAGCGCGCCGTCGACGCGCGCCCAACCTTCGGCATCGAGCGCGCCCACCGTGCCGGTCAGCAGGTTGTTGGTGCCGATGAAGTCGGCCACGAAGGGGTTCACCGGCGCGCGGTAGACGTCCTGCGGCGCGCCTACCTGCTGGATGCGACCCTCGTTCATGATCACGATCCGGTCGGCCAGCGCGAAGGCCTCCGACTGCGCATGCGTCACGTAGACGAAGGTGATGCGCAGCTCGCGGTGCAGCCGCGCGAGCTCGGTCTGCATGCGCACGCGCAGGTGCGCGTCGAGGGCGCTCAGCGGTTCGTCGAGCAGCAGGATCGAGGGCTCGGTGACCAGCGCCCGCGCGATGGCCACGCGCTGGCGCTGGCCGCCCGAGAGCTGCGCGATCTGCCGGTCGCCCATGCCGGCGAGCCCCATGCGGCCGAGCCAGTCGAGCGCGCGCTTGCGCCGCGCCTCGGCGCCCAGGCCCTTCATGCGCAGCGGAAACTCCACGTTCTGGGCCACCGTGAGAAAGGGGAACAGCGCCAGGCTCTGCCACACCATCGGCGTGTCGCGCTGGTAGGCCGGCACGTCGCGCATGCTGCGCCCGCCGATCAGGATGTCGCCGGAGCTGGGCTGGTCCAGCCCGGCCAGCAGCCGCAAGGTGGTGGACTTGCCGCAGCCCGAGGGCCCCATGATGGCGACGAACTCGCCGGCCGCGATGTCCAGGTCGATGCCGCGCACGGCGTGGTGGCCCGCGAAGCGCTTGTCGAGCGCGCGCAGCGAAACGTAAGCGTCGTTGTTCATCCAGTCCTCACTCGGTTGCGGTGCGCGCGGCCGGTCGTCCGGCCCGCACGCCCATGAAGCGCTGCGCGAGCAGCACCAGCGCCACGCTGACCGCCAGCACCACGGTGCCGATGGCGTTGATCTTCGGACTCACCTGGCCCTGCAGCAGGTTGAGGATGCGCACCGGCAGCGTCTCGTGCACGCCGCCGACGAACCAGGCGATCATGAATTCGTCGAACGAGACCGCCGCCGCGAGGAAGAAGGAAGCGATCAGCGACGACCGGCAGAACGGGATCACGACGCGCACCAGCCCCGTGGCCGGCGATGCGCCCATGTTCCAGGCCGCCTGCTCCATGTCGGGCCCGAGTTCGCCGAGGCGCAGGCGGATGATCGCCATCGAGAACGAGGTCGCGATCGCCACGTGGCAGGCGACGATGGCCTCGAGCCGGCCGAACAGGCCGATGCGCGACAGGAAGGCCAGCATCGCCATGCCGAGGATGGTGGCCGGCACGGCCGGCGGAATGGCCACCAGCATCGCGAAGGCCGACTTGCCGCGGTAGCGATAGCGGTGGTCGAGGTAGGCGGCCGCGAAGCCGAGCACGGTCGAGAGCACCGCGGTGCCGAGCGCGACCACCAGCGTGTTGACGAAGGCGTCGCGCACCATCTCGTCGTCGAGGATCGCGCGCTGCCACTGCAGGCTGAAGCCGCCCCACGGGATCGTGGGGTAGCGGTTCGCGTCGAACGAGAACACGACGATGACCAGCATCGGCGCCGCGATGAAGGCGAACAGCAGGGCCAGCCAGGCGTACTGCACGGCGCGCGAGATCTTCCTGGCGCGCGCGTGGTCGATGCCGGTCATCCGGCGCTCCTCGCACCCAGGCGCCGGGCCAGCCCCAGCACGAGGCCGAGCAGCGCCAGCATGCAGACGCCGATCACCGAGGCCCGCGGCCATTGCGAACCCGACTTGACGGTGTCGACGATCAGGATCGACAGGGTCGGCGGATTGCTGCCCGTCATGAACACCGGGCTCACGTAGTCGCCGAAGGCCAGCAGGAAGGTGGTCGAGCCCGCGAGCACCAGCGCCGGGCGGATGGCCGGCAGCAGCACGTGGCTCACCACGCGCAGCCGCCTGCAGCCGAGGTTCTCGGCCGCCTCGACCAGCGAGGCATCGACACCGCCGAGCGCGAACACCAGGATCAGCACCGCGACCGGCAGGCTCAACGTGAGCAGGCCGATCTGCAGCGACAGCGCGCCGCCCAGCAAGGGCAGCGCCGGCACGCCGAATGCGCCCAGCAGCGTGTTCGCGAGCCCCTCGGGGCTCAGCACGATCTGCCACGCATAGATGCGCAGGATGTAGCTCGAGAACACCGGCACCAGCAGCGCCGCGATCGCGGCGTCGCGCCAGCGCGCGGGCAGCCGGAACGCGATGGTGTAGGCAGCCGGGAACGCGATCGCCAGCGCGAGCACCGTGGCCGTGGCCGAGACCGCGAGGCTGTGCAGCGCGGCCTGGTGGAAGCTCGATGCGCCGAGGATGCGCGTCCAGTTGTCGAGCGACAGCGCCGGCTGCAGCTTGAAGGAGCGCACCTGCCAGAAGGTGACGACCACGAGAAACAGCAGCGGCGCCGCGAAGAAGACGAGCTGCCACAGCAGCACGGGCAGGCCGAGCAGCACCGGCACCGTCCTGGGCGAGGGACCGCGGCGCGCGCTCCCGCGGCCTCTGGCGGGCACGGGAGCGATCGCCATCGATGGCGTGGAGGAGGCGTTCATGGTGCGCGCGCTCAGAGACTCTTGAACTGGCTCCACGCGTCGTTCCAGTCCTCGATCGACTGCTTCGAGGGCAGCTGGCGGAACTGGATCTTCTTGGCCTTGTACTCGTCCATCACGTTCGGCCCCTTGAGCGTCATGCGCAGGATCTCGGCCTCCTTCGGCTTGGTCTCGTTGAGCAGCTTCCAGCCCGCCATCGAGGGAATGCTCTTCTTGTTGTCGGCCTTGGTGGCCATGCGCACCTGGCCTTCGGGCGAGGTCGTGTACTGGATGAACTTGCGCGCGAGGTCGCGCTTGGGCGTGCCCTTGACGATCGACAGCGACTCGGTCCACTGCAGCCCGCCCTCCTCCGGGATGATGGTGTCGACCGGCACGCCGTTCTGGCGCAGCCCGAGCGTGATCCATTCGCCGATGCCGGGCACGAGCTGGGCGCGGCCATTGGTCATCGACGAGAAGATGTCGGCGATGGTGTAGAAGCCCGAGGCCTGCGGCTTGAGGCTGAAGAGCTTCTTCTTCACGGCCTCGAAGCGCGCCTTGTCGATGTCGAAGGGCGGGCGGTTGCCGTTGGCCAGGCTGATCGAGCCCATCGACGGCAGGTACCAGTCGAACAGACCGACCTTGCCCTTGGCCTTCTCGCTCCACAGCGCCGCATAGGAGGCCACCTCCTTGGGCGTGAAGGCCTTGGTGTTGTACGACAGGCCCAGGTAGCCGAAGTCCGTCATGACGCCGTAGAGCTTGCCGTCGAACCAGTGCAGCGGGAATTTCTGGAACTCGGGCCAGTAGTCCTTGAGCGGATAGTCGGCGGGGTCGAGCGCCTCGATGAAGTCGGCCTCGTGCAGCAGGTGCATGTACTCGGCGTCCGCGAGCACGACATCGAAGCTGCCGGGCGGCGACTGGTTGATGACGGCCATCATCTGGTCGCCGCCCACGTATTCCTTGATGCGCACCTTCACGCCATGGGCCTTCTCGAAGGCCTCGATCAGATAGGGATCGGCATTGCCGGGCCAGGAGAGATAGTTCAGCACCTGGGGCGACGCCGCATCGGCCGGAGTCCAGGCCGCGCCGGCGGCCGCGGCGCCGGCGGCAAGGCCGGCTTGCAGGAAGGTGCGACGGCTGAGATCGCGCGGGGGCGGAAGCGGGGCAGCGGACATGACGACTCCTTCAGAAAGGGTGGAACACGGATTGCATACGATATTTGCCGCATGCATCCTTCATGCCAAGGGCCACCGGCCGCGAAAATTCTTGAATTCCCCAACGAAATCGACTGATCCTCCCGCATTCACCGAGCCATACACTGCACAACAATGAAGCCTCTAGCGCACATGAACGCACCATTCGCATGCAGAATTAAAAACAAATTGCATGCGATTTCTTAAATAACCGACGCCCAACCTCCATGGAAATCGACTTCCAGACCCTCGACCCCTACGCCCGCTACAAGCTGATGGCGAGCCTCATCGTCCCGCGGCCGATCGCGCTGATCACCACGCTCGAGCCCGAGGGCACGGTCAACGCCGCGCCCTTCAGCATGTTCAACATGGTGGGCGAAGACCCGCCGCTGGTGTTCGTGAGCATCAACCGCCTGCACGACGGGCGCATCAAGGACACGGCCGCCAACATCCTGCGCACCGGCGAGTTCGTCGTGCACCTGACCGACGAGGCGATGGCCGAGCAGATGCATGCCTGTGGCGATTCGCTGCCGCGCGGAACCAGCGAACTCGCGCATGCCGGATTGCATGCGATCCCGTCGAACAGCGTCGCGCCGCCGCGCATTGCCGAGGCGCCCGTGGCCTTCGAATGCGTGTTGCACGAGACGATGGAAACCGAGAGCCGCTACGTGTTCTTCGGCCGCGTGAAATGGCTCGCGGTGCGCGACGGGCTCGTGGACGCGGAGCGCTGGCGCGTGCAGCTGCAGGACTACCGGCCCGTGGGGCGCTTCGGCGCGAGCTTCTACGTGGGCACGCAGCAGCGCTTCGCGCTCGGCGCCGCCGCCTCGGCGGGCAGCGCCATCGACCAGCTCTAGCGTCTCACCTCAGCATCGGCGCGCCAGTGCCGGCGCGGCCCGCTGACGCCCACGCACACCTTCTGGCCCGAGACCTCGGCGCAGTGGTCGAGCGCCTGGCGCAGGGTCGTGTCCACGCTGCGCAGCGACATCTGCAGCCAGTCGGCCACTTCCTCGCGCGTGCGCTCCTCGATGCGCAGCGCCACCAGCACGGCGCGATGCCGGCCCGGCAGGCGCTGCAGCGCGCGGTCCATCGCACGCATGTCGGAACGCTTCTCGACGATGACGTCGGGCCCCGGAGCGGGATCGGCCATCGCCTCCGGTGCCACCGCCTCCTCGCCCGCCGGCTGCCAGAACCGGTTGCGGCGCAGCCCGTCGATGGCCACGTTGCAGGCGACGCGGTACACATAGGCCTGCGGACTGCGCGTGGGCACCGGGGCCGTGAACTCGCCCAGGCGCAGCCAGGCGTCGTGCAGGCAGTCGCTCGCCAGGTCCGGGCAGCCGAGCTTGCGCACCAGGCGGCGCTTCAGGCTCTCGTAGTGCATGACCAGCACCTCACGCAGCGCGAGGCCGTCGTCGATGCCGCCGGGGGGCGCCGCGTCCGCGTCGGCGGGCGCGGCAACGTCCAGATACTGCATAACGCTCAGGTCCATGGCCGTTCGATCTCCGCATTCAGGGGTTGCAAACTCCGCCGCTGCCGCGCGCAGGGGGCCGCCCTCCGCCCCGCGGCAAGCGGGAGCGGAGGAGGCAGGCAGGCAGGCGTGGAAGAAGGCCTAGCGGCCTTGCCGCAGCAGGCGCCGCTCTTCGTTGCTCAGCATCGACAGCACCGAGGCATCGAAGCCGCCGCCATGGCCGAGCACCTGGACCGGAATCCGCGCGTCGGGGCCCGTCGGGGCCGAGGAAGAGAGCGAGCCGGTCTGCGGCGTCGGCTTCTTCTCGTCGCCCGGGCTCGTGCCCGCCGGCTCGTTGCCGAAGCCCAGCACGCGCACGGTGAACACCGAGGGCAGCGCCTGGCGCGCGGTGGCACGTTCGCGCTGCACCGTGTCCTGCGCGGCCATCGCGGCTTGAGAAGCCGCCGCGCTCGCATTGGTGAGCGCACCCACGTTGACCGAAGCCACCACCGGCAGGCCCTTCGACTCGCCCTTGACCTGGATATTGGCGGCGTTCACCACCTGCAAGGCCGCGAGGTTGACGTTGCCCGAGACGCGGATACCGGCCTCGCCCGCGTCGATGGTGCCCAGCGGCGCGATCAGGTCCACGTCGCCTGGCGGTACTTCGGGAATCGGATCGAGCGTCGCGATGCCCGCGCCCGTGCTCGGCACATTCGGCGACAACTTCACATTGCCCAGCGTGTCGTACTCGCGCTTGGGCGGCGTGTAGACCAGCGTGGTCTTCGAGCCGCGCCCGGCGTTGATGTCGCCCTCTTCCGACCACGCGAGGATGCCGCCGCCGAAGGTGGTCATGATGCGCGACAGGCCCAGCAGGATGCTGCCCTGGCTGAAGATCCCGATGTCGCCCGCGCCCTGCGTGACGATGCCCGCGGTCGAGGGCGGCACCTGGCCCTGCACGCCCACCACCACCTGCCCGCCGGGCGCCAGCAGCTCGATGCTGCCGCCGAACAGCGTGCGCACGCCCGAGCCGCCGAACAGGGTGATGTCGCCATCGCGCTCGATGGCCTTGCCCTCGGCATCGAGCTTCGGGAACAGCGCGGCGATCGCATCGCGCCCGCGCAGGTAGGAGCCGTAGCGTTTGCTGGCCTCGTCGTTGTATTCGCGTCCGCCCGCGCGCAGCTCGGCGAAGTACACCGTGCGCAGGAAGATGTGCTGCTGCTCGGGTGCCAGCGTGCCGAAGTAGGCCAGCGCCTCGGCGGGGCTGCCGCCGAAGCCATGGGTCTTCTTCAGCCACTCGGCCAGTTCCTGCTCGTAGGTCTTGACCACCTTGCCCGAACCCGCGAGCGCGGTGCCCTCGGGCAGCAGGTTGGCGGGATCCAGGTACTTCATCAGGCCCGCGTAGGCCGGGCCGCCGGCACCGGTGCCGGCCTGCAGCACGACGTCCGCGCCCGCGCGGTTGTCGCCCGGCACCACCTGGCCGATGCTCACGATCGTGCCCTTGTCGCCCTGGTAGATGTTGCGCCCGGCCGCGACCTCGAGCGTGCCGGGGCCGGCGATGCGGGCATTGGCATAGAAGATGTCGCGCCCGGCCTCTATCGACGAGACGTCGGTGTCGTTGGCATTCATGATCACGCTCGGCGCGCCCAGCGGGTCGTTGGCATTCCCGAGCCCGAAGCCCACGATGTCGCGCCCCGCGCGCACCTGCGCGGCCTTGGCCGCGAGGTAGGTGGCGGGCCGCGGCGCGCCGAAGGTGCTGGCCGGCTGGCTGGCGCCCAGCGTCGCGCCGACGATGTCGCCGTCGACGGCATACAGCCGGATCGGCTCGGTGTCGCCGGCATGCAGCACGCCGGCCGGCGTGTCCGCGGGCTGAAAGGCGAAGTACCCCAGCGTGGGCGAGTAGGTCGTCGGCCCGCCGACGAAGGGCGGCGGCGCGATGCGCACCAGCGTGTTGGTGCCGTAGCCGTTGATCCCGTCGATGGTCAGCGTGACGATGTTGGACGTGAAGTTCGGTGCGACCAGCAGCCAGGCGGGCTTGAACGGATTGGGCAGCGCGTCGATGCCGGCCCGGGCGCCCGACATGCCGACCAGCGCCGTCGCCTCGCCCGCGCCGCTGGCATAGATCGAATCCGAAGCCAGCAGCTCGAGCTGGCCGCCGGCCGATGGTGTCAGCTCGTAGGTGGTGGGCGCATTGCTCTGCTGCGATCCGTAATAGATGCTGCCGCTGCCGGCCACGGCCCTGAACTGCGCGGGCATCAGGGCGATGCCGTAGATGCCGCCATAGCCTTGTTCGTTGACAC
Organism: Variovorax sp. GW821-FHT09B01; assembly: GCF_059418345.1. NCBI lineage: Bacteria > Pseudomonadati > Pseudomonadota > Betaproteobacteria > Burkholderiales > Comamonadaceae > Variovorax > Variovorax sp. GW821-FHT09B01. The sequence continues at coordinate 1,414,621 of NZ_JBWKPQ010000001.1, forward strand.
TGGTGCCCTGGCCCCAGAACGGCGCCAGGTTGCCGCCGGCGGCGAACAGAGAGACGGCCGTGCGCGGCGTCCACAGCGAGAACCAGCTGCGGCCCACGCCGACCTTGGTCGGGTCCGAGGCCAGCGCGCCGAGCACGGTGTAGTTGAACTGGTAGTTCCCGACGGTGCCCGGATCGAGCATGGTGGCATCGCCGTAGCCACCCAGCACCAGGTCGCCGCGGGTGCGGAAGCTGGCCGTGCCGTCGCCGGGCACGATGGCCGGACCGCCGGCGCTGCCCGCGAGGCTGGCGGTGTAGAGGTCCACGCCGCGCGGATCCTGCGAGCCCTTGACGCCGTAGGCGAGCTGGAGGCTGCCGATCGACCCCGCGTCGATCGCGATGTCGCCGCGCAGGTCGGCGAAGGTGCCGTTCATCTCGTCGGCGAGGGCCCGGCGGTCCGCGGCCGGCGCCGGATTGAGCGCTCCGCCGATCTTCAGCCGCAGGTCGCCGCCGCCGGTCTGCACCAGCGTGCCCCCAGTCACGACGCCGTCGCGGCTGGTCACCGAGGTCACGCGGCCGGTGGCGCCGACCGCCACCGTGAGGCCGCCCGCGGGCCGGGTGCCGACATCGAGGGCGTTCGGGTCGTAGGCTTCGAGCACGCCGGCATGGCCGTCCACGCGCAGCGTGACGTTGCCGCCGCCCAGCGCGCCGAAGCCGTCGAAGCCCGAGACGCCGATCAGCGCGTCGCTGCGGCCCGTGGCGGGGTTGTAGCGCGTGCCGGTCTGCACGTAGGTGCCGAAGTTGATCGACCAGGCCGGCTGCTGTCCCATGCCGTCGCCGCCCTGCGTCCACAGCCAGCTCGCGATGGAGGTGGTCTTGTCGTCCCTCAACGGTCCCCAGTCGGTCAGGTTGCCCTGCGCGGCGACATAGAGGTCGCCGCCGTGGTCGGGGAACCAGGTGCTGCGATCGTTCAGCGCCGCGTCGTAGGCGGCCACGCCGGTGAGCTTGGCGCGCGGCAGTTCGAAGGCCGCGTTGCCTCCGGGCAGCTCGCTCTGGGTGCCGGCGGTGTAGACGCCGAAGGGCGTGGCCTGGCTGAAGTCGCCGCCGGCCAGGATGTCGAGATCGCCGGTGCCGGTTCGGATCACGCTGAAGATCGGCTTCTGCGTCAGGCCGCTGATGCGCGAGTCGTCCAGCGTGATGTTGCCGGCGCCGCGCAGCGCACTGGCCGATCGCAACGCGCGCGTGTCGGCGGCGGCGAGGTCGGCGCCGCCGACCAGGCGGATCGAGGCCGACGGGCTGCCGGCCGCGAGCATCGGCGCCAGCGCCCACAGCGGCCGCGAACGCATCGACAGCACGTCCGCCGTGGTCGACACCACCGTGCCCGTGGGCAGCACGGTGCCGGCCGGCAGGTCCATCGACACGGTCAGGGTGTAGCCGCCGACGAGCACCAGGGGATTGCCCGCCTGCCAGGTGGTGGCGGCGATGTCGAAGTCGAAGGGCAGCGAGGCGCCGGTGCCCAGCGTCGTGCCGCTCGGCAGCACGGTGCCGGCGGGAATGGTCATGCCCGCGGTCCAGGTGCGCGTCGGCGTGGCGATGGTGCCCGTCGCGGTCAGCGCCGCCGACAGCGTGTAGCCCGCGGCCAGCGTCACCGCCTGCGGCAGCGACTTGCCCGCCGCCACCTGGGGCGGGGGTGCCAGCACCACGTCGGCATAGCCGGCCGTGGCCGAACGGAACACCGTGCCGGGGTAGATGACCGCGCCGTCGCCCAGGCCGTAGGCGATGTAGCTTCCGGGGCCGAAGCTGGTGCCGTTCCAGTTCCAGTCGTCCACGCGTCCCGAGACCACCTGGACCGGCTCCAGCATCTCGCCCCAGGAGTTCGCGCCGCCGAAGTAGTAGACGTTCGCGCCCACGTTCGGGTCGTAGGCCGGATGCAGCACGATCTGGCGCGGCGTGGCCTCGCCCGCGCGCAGCACCTCGCCGTCGTGCAGCTCGATGTTGAAGGGCAGGGTCACGCCCACGCCCAGCGTGGTGCCGACCGCCAGCGTCGCGTTCTCCGGCAGCACGTAGTCGGCGTTCAGCTTGGCGCCCGCGAGCAACAGCACCGTGAAGTCGTCGGGCGAGCCCTTGGGCTTGCCGAAGCCGTCGGTGATGCTGCCCTTGATGTCGAGGTCGCCCGCGGCGCGCACCGTCAGTGCCATCGGCTCGCCGTGGCCGTAGCGGTAGTCCGCGAGGTCGATGTCGCTGGCGATCGTCAGCTTGCCGCCCGAGGCCTCGCTGCTGACGATCTCCACGCCCGGGCGCAGGTGGTAGGCATCGCCATAGGCCTTCAGGCCCGCCAGGCGGCCCTGCAGCGCGCCGTTGGCGAGCGCGTTGGCGTAGAAGACCTGGCTCTTCGCATCGATCTGGTTCAGGCCGACGGCGCCGGCCGGCACGTTGTCGGCGCCGGTGTCGCGCACGATGGTGCCCGCGGCATCGGTGGGCGCGTAGGTCCAGAAGCCGTTCACCGCGATGCTGGCCGCGCCGCGCACGTTCACCTGGCCCGAGGCATCGACCAGGATGTCGCCGCTCGTCTCGGTGGCGCGCCGCGCATTGAGCACCACGCGCCCGAAGTTCACGCCCGGCGCCGACACGTCCAGCGTGGTGCCGTCCTCCAGCCGCAGCCAACCCTGGGCCGACGTCAGCTCGATCGCGCCGCGGTTCAAGGCCTCGATGGGCTGGCCGTAGCTGTCCACCTGCAGCAGCGTGCCGTGCGCATCGAGCACCGCGCCGCCCGCGAGGCGCAGGTCGTCGCGCGCGGCCAGGCGGATGCTGCCGGGGCGCTCGCCCGAGGCGTCGATGCGGCCCTTCACCGTGAGGCTGCCGCCATCGACCGAGACCGTGACGTCGCGCGCCTTGAGCTCGTCGCCGATCTCCAGGTTGCCCTGCTTGAACGCGAAGCCGCGGCTGCCGAGGAAGCCGGCGTCGGTGAGCCGGGTGTTCAGGGCCGCGAAGTCGCTCGTGAGCGTGGCGGCGCTGTCGCCGATGCGCTGCGCGCGCAGGTCGATGCTGCCGCCCGCATGGCCTTGCGCGCCGCTGCCGCGCAGCGTGCCGTCGAGGCGAACGACGCCGGCATCGGGCCTGGCATCGGCGCCGTCGTTCAGCGCCGAGACGCGCAGCGTGCCCGCGTCCTCGTGCGCGGCCGACACGTCGATCGTCGAACCCTGCGCCTGCAGCACGTTGCCGTGCCGGCTCTCGATGACGATGTCGCCGCCCCAGGTGTTGCGCACCTGATCGAAGAACGAGAGGCTGCGGCCCGACACGTCGAGCCGCGAGCCCGCGGCCAGCGTGATGTCGCCCTCGGCCGTCAGCGTCAGCTTGCCGGTGGGCAGCACGATCGCCGAGGCGATGTCGATGCGGCCCGCGTGCAGGTCGATCTGGCCGCCGACCTTGTCGGTGGTGCCGGCCGCCGCGCCTTCGGGCGAGGCGATGCTCAGCGCGCCGCCGGCGTACAGCCCCAGCACAGCGCCGGGCTCGGCCGTGAACAGTGGCGTGTTCAGCCGCACCGTCGCGCCGGTGCCGGCGTAGGTGGCGGGATCGAAGGCGGTGCTCGGATCGGCGCCGTTCTGGTAGATCGAGACCGTGCCGTTGGCATTGCCGACGATGCGCTCGCTGGCGTTCAGCGCCACATCCGAGAAGCCCAGCATCAGCCGGTCGAAGCGCACCGAGCTGTTGGGCTGCGCCGGTGTCGGGTAGCCGAACACGATGCTGTTCGCGTTGACCTCGAAGCGGCCGCTGCCCGGGCCGCCCGCCATCACGGCACCCGGCGCGGCGCTGCCGTACAGCGGCCGGCTGGCGTTGTCGTTGATGACCTTCGTGAAGGTGTCGTTCCACACCAGCGTGTCGGTGCTCAGGCGCACCGTGTCGCCGGCCGCGCCATAGCCGTAGATCGCGGGGCTGTTGAACACCAGCTGCTTCAGGTGCGACTTGCCGGTGGCCGGGTCGATGGTGTCGAGGTCGACCGTGCCGAAGAAGTTGATCGATTTGCCCGCGCTCAGCACCAGGTTCTCGATCGCGGGCACGCCCGCGGCGCGATTGCCGGCGAACAGCGTGTCGAGGATGCCCTGGTCCAGGCTCATGCCCGCGGGCAATTGCGCCACCGCCGCCAGCGCGGCCGCGGTGCCGATGTTGAACGAGGGCACGGCGAGCGACAGGTTGCGCGTGCCGATCTTCGGCGTGCCGACCAGCGACACGCCGAGGTCGGAATAGAAGCCCACCGTGCCTTCGGAGTACAGCGCCACGCCGTCCTTGAGCTCGATGTTGCTGCCGTACAGGCCCGAGGGCGCATCGAGCGTGAAGGTGCCGTTGGACACCAGCAGGATGGCCGTGCTGCCGAAGGGCGAGGCCTTGGGGCCGAAAAGAAGGCCGTTGCGCGAATCGAGCCAGCTCGTGCCCTGGCCGAGCGTGCTGATGCTGGCGCCCTCCTCGAGCGTGATCTTGCTGGCGGCGCCGAGCACCACCTGTCCGCCGGTCAGCGTCACGCCGCGCTCGAGCACCAGGTTCTTCGCCATCAGGCCTTCGTTGCCGATCACGCCCTGCAGGGCGATGTTCGGCGTGGTGACGTTCGGCATGCCGCCGATGTAGAGGTTGGGCGCCTGCAGCTTGCCGATCTCCGAGGCCGCCACGGCGATCGTGGTGGCGTCGTTGCGCGTGGCGCTGCCGTCGGCGGTGATGACGAGGTTGGTGCCGGCGGGATCGGTGTAGACGCCGCCGAGCAGCGAGAAGGCGCCCGGATAGCCGCCCCGGGCGGCCGAGAAGTCGGCGCGGCCGTTGAACACCAGCGCGCTGGCGTTGGCGTTGTCGGGCGCGACGCGGGCATTGAAGATCAGCTGCTTGCCGTCGATCTCCAGCTGCGGGCGCAGGGTGCCGAAGGTGTTCGCCCGCGCGAACTGGAACTGGTCGTAGCCCTGCTCGTTGTAGCTCGAGTAGGTGCGCAGCGTGGTGCCCGGCGTGACCGTGACCATGGTGCCGAGCGAATCGCGGATGGCGGTGTTGGCGATGCCCTGCACGCCGGTCAGCGCGTAGGAGCCGTTGCGCAGCGGCAGCGCACCCGCGAACTCCTGCACCGCACCGCCGAGCTCGACGCGGAAGGCGCCGGGCAGCAGGGCGTAGTTGGCCGGCATCAGGGTGTAGGTGCCGGCGGCCAGGCCGGGCACGCCGTCGGGAAGGGTGATCTGCTGGCCGATGCCGGGCGCCGCGCCGGTCCAGGCCGCGTTGTAGCCGCCGGGCACCGGCGCCGTCTTCGCGCCGGGCACGATGGCGTAGACCTTGCCGCCCGCCTTGAGCGGACTGAGCAGCGTGTCGACCGAGCCGCCGCGGCCGGTGACGAAGGCCGCGCCCAGCAGCTGTCCGCCGCCCGACAGGTCCAGCAGCGAGCCGGCATCGCCAACCAGCGAGGCCGCGTTGATCCGGATGCCGACCTGGCCGTTGATGCCGAGTTCGTCCTTGGTGAAGACCCCGCCGAACTGGCCCGAGCCCAGGGCCGGCTTGAGAACGTCCACGCCGTTGACGGTGTAGTTGACGCCGTCCACCGTGCCGCCGAAGGGCATCGCGAGGCCGCTGGTGCCGACCGAGGTGACGCTGCCGTCGAGCAGCTCGACCTCGCGCGTCGCGTTGAGCGTCAGCGAACCGAAGGGCGCGCGCACGACGCCGCCCTGGCGGATGACATCGGCGTTCAGCGTGAGGCTGCCCAGCACCGAATAGGGCTGCGCGGGCACGTCGCCTGTCGAGCGGATCGACAGCACGGACGAGGTCGTGGCATCGGGCGCCTTGCCCGCGCCGACGCGGGCCACGGCCACCGCGCCGCTGACCGGGTAGACCTGCGCGGCCGCCAGCTCGAGATCGCCCCAGGCGCGCAGTTCGGTCGTGCGCCCCGACGAATCGTTGAGCTGCGCCTCGGGCGCCGAGGCGGTGCCGGCGAGGAAGCGCAGGTCGCCGCTGCTCTGCAGCAGCGTGCGGTCGAACTGCATGCGCACCGCGTTGCGCAGGTCGATCAGGTCGGACTCGGCCGTGAAGCTGCCGCCGGTCTCGTGGTCGGGCAGCTTGGCGCCGCCCACCAGCGGCACCTGCGAGGACGGCGAGCGTCCCACCATCTGGACGCCGCCGTCGAACAGCAGGTAGGGCGCGGCGAGCCGCACATTGGCGCCGGCCGTGGTCTGGTAGATCAGGCCCTGCTGCAACGCGAGGCTGCGGCCCAGGCGCAGGTCGACGTCGCCGTCGAAGAAGAGGCCGGAACGCGCCCACAGCGACAGGCTGTCGAAGCCGCCGCGCGCGACCTGCGCGGCGCTCACGCGCGCCGTGCCGACGACGAAGCCGTCGTCGAGCGCGCCGGGCGCCAGGTCGGCCGCGAGGCTGCCGGGCCGGTCGTCCTGCGCCACCATGATCACGCGGCCCGGCCGGGTCAGCGGATCGATGCCGAAGGGGCCGCCGTAGACCGGCGACTCGAGCACCAGCGACAGGCTGCCGCCGCTGGCGCCCGCGCCGCCGGCCGCGGCGCGCAGCTCGCCGTCGAGGAAGAAGCTCTGGTAGGAACTGATCGTGATCGATCCGCCGTCGCTGGCCACCGTCCGCGGCGCGCGCGCGGGACCGGCGGCACCGACGCTGCCGGCCGCGACGTCGAGCACGGCGCTCGCGCCCGAGGCATCGATGCGCGCGCCCGGGCGCACGACCACGTAGGAACTGCTGGACATGACGCCGCTCGCGAGCGGGTTCTTGCCGCCCAGGCTGCCGAGCACGATGGCACCGCCGTCGAGCACGGTGCCGTAGGGCCGGCCCTGCGCGTCGAGCGCGGTGTAGGCGCGGCCCGCGACATCGAGCACCGCGTGTTCGCCGATCCACACCGACATCGCGTCGGCGGGATCGTTGTCCTCGTAGTTCCATTCGTTGGGATGGGCGATGCGCCAGGCCGCGGCCACGTCGTCCAGGTTGCGCGTGTTGACGATGGAGATCGCGCCGCCCGGCGCTACGAAGCTGCCGTCGACGGTGATCTGGCCCTTGCTGGTGAGGTCGATGCGCCGGCCCGGATCGACGCTGACCACCGCCCCCTCGCCGATCACGATGCCGCCGCTGACCAGCGGATTCGCCACCGCGCCCGCGACCGGATTGGGAATGCCGCCGGTCAGCGACAGGTCGGCGCCGGCGCGCTGCTTGAGCGTGCCCTTGAGCGCGTTCTCGGTGAACAGCGGCGGGAGGTAGAGCTGCGCGGCCTCGGCCAGCGCATCGCCGGCCAGCGACTGCTGCGGCGCGCCGCTGCCGAGGCTGGCGCCGGTGAGGCGGTAGATCGGCATCGCCACGTCGACCTTGGTGCCCGGCTTCACGACCGCCCCGGCCGCGCCGCTCAGGTTGTAGGCCGAGAAGCCCTGCTGGAAGAAGGCCTGGGCATCGGTGACCTCGAACACCGGCATGACCGACGCCGCCACCGGCAGCACGGCACCGCGCTGCAAGGCGGTGCCGGCGATGACGTCGAGGTCCATCGCCAGCACGGTGCCGGCGGCATAGGTGGTGGTGCGTCGGTAGATCGGCAGCGGTGCCGTGAAGGCATCGGCCGGCATGACGTAGCCGGCCGGAAAGGAATTCTGGATCGTCACCACGAGGTAGCCGGCCGGGACGAGGCTGCCGGCCGCATAGGCCGTCTGCACGCCCGTCACCGGATCCCTTGCGTACACGCCGTCGATCGGCGTGGTCCAGCCGTTGGGGCCAACGGTGACCGGCTTGTTGAAGGGGATGTTCACGATGGCGTTGGGCGGCACCACCGCGCCCAGCCGGATGAAGTCGCCCGAGGACACCTTCAGCTCGAAGGGCAGCGTGGTGCCGGCCGGCAGCACGAAGTCCGCGCCGACCGTGAGATCGAAGGGCGCCGCCTCGCCGGGCGCGAGCAGGCCGCGGGTCGCCAGCAGCGTGCCGCCGATGGAGATCGCCGCCGGCGTGACGATGCTGAGCTTGCCGCCGCGGGTGAAGCCGTAGGAGGCGATGGTGCCGCCGCCATCGATCACCAGGCCGCCCGCGCTGAGGCTGACGTCGCCGCCCGCGCCGCCGAGCACGCTGCCGTTCGACAGCAGCGCCGCGCCAGCCGAGGCGTCGATGCGCGAACCCGACTCGAGCTGCAGCGCGCCATTGGTGACCAGCGTCACCGTGCCGCCGTTGCGGAAGGCCGCGCCCCAGGCGCTCGCGGGGTCGAGCGCCGCGTTGGTCCACAGGCCGCGCGTGTCAATCACGACGCCGCGCTGAACCGTCAGGCCGTGGAGGTCGCCGAACAGGCCGGTGCCGCCCACCAGGCTCACGGAGCCGCCGCGCGCGCTCAGGCTGCCGTCGAGCGTGACGTTGCCCGAGGTGGTGAAGTCCATCGCGCCGCCCGGCGCCAGCGCGAGGTCGCCGCCGATCGTCAGGTCGCCGAAGGCCACCGTCTTCAGGCCGCCGAGCCCCGCGTCGTTGAGGCGGTCGCGGTTCATCCACACGAGGTTGCCCGTCTTGGCGATCGCGCTCGGCAGCTGCTCGTCCGACGGGCGCTCGTTGTCGATGCGCACGTCGGAGATGCTCTGCAGGCGCGGACTCGACCCGTCGGTCTTGAGCGTCGGGTCGTAGGTCTGGATCACCAGCCGCGCCGGCAGCGCCGCCTGCGTCTGGCTCAGCTTGTAGGCATCGCTCACCGTCAGCGGTCGCGCGTCGGTCTGCCGCGGCCCGTTGTAGACCCGCGCCTCGATGTCGCCATCGAGCAGCGCGTTGGCCGAGGCGATGACCAGCGAGCCCGCGTCGCGGCCCACGGTGTAGCCGTTCTCCATCTGCCGCTGCGGCGCGATCAGCGGGTTGTAGAAGGAGTCGGTCACGCCCCAGCGCGCGTGCTTGTCCTCGTAGCCCACGTACACGCCGCTGTAGACCAGGTCCGCCGGCGCGTTGTTCGCCGTGTAGAGCCGCCCGTCGCTGCCCTTGAGCCAGGTGTTGTGGATGGAGCCGGTCTGCACGTCGAGCGTGCCGCCCGACAGGTTGATGTTCGAGCCCGCCGCGGTGACGGTGCTGTCGCCGGCCAGGTTGACGATGCCGCCCTGCGCCGTCCATTCGCCGATGCCGTGGCCCTGGTTGCCCAGGTAGCCGCTGACCTCGAGCAGCCCGCCGGCCGTGTACCAGCGGTCGCTGTCGTACACGCCCGCGGCCGCGGGCACGCGCACGAGGCGCCGGCGGTCGACCCAGAGGTCGCGATTGAACAGCTTGCCCGCGTCGCGGTTCAGCGGCGCATCGCGCAGCTCGTTGCCCTGCACGTTGACCTTGACGTCGTTGCTCTCCATCGCCACCCGCACGCCCACGCTGCCCGACACGTCGAGCTGCGCGCCCGAACGCACGCGGATCGCGCCGAAGGTGGCCGGCGTGGTGGTGGCGACGTCCTCCCGCGTGCCGGCCGCCGCGTTGCCGGCCGACACGGCGAGCTGGCCGCCGGTGGCCAGGGTCAGCGAGCCGCCCTCGAAGTCGACCGCACTGCCGCCGACGATCTCGATGCGCGACAGGTCGCGCCGGTCGGTCAGCGTGGACAGGTTGTCGAAGTTCCTGCCGGAGGTGGCGGCCGCCAGGGCGCGCAGCTGGTCGAGTGCCGCCGAGTCCTTGATCAGCGCATCGCGCTGGGAGTCGAGCGCGGTGGTCTTGCCGTCGTCCTCGGTCACGATGGCCGTGACCGCGCCTTCGCCCATGCGCACGGTGCCCTTGGCATCGTTGGCCGAGGTCAGCAGATGGACCGTGCCGCGCGTGTTGACCGTGGTGGTGGCCACGGCCACGCCGTTCTGCCGCAGGTCGCGGCCCGTGAGCGTGATGTCGCCCTCGCGCGCCAGCAGCAGGCCGCTGTTGACGACCTTGCCCGCGGTGCTGTCGGCAATGAACTGCGGCGCGACCTCGCTGCCGCGCGTGGTGGAGAAGGTGTTGCCGTCGGTGCCCACGCCCTTGCGGATCAGGAAGCTGTCGCCCGCGGCCAGCAGTGCCTGGCCCTTGCGCGTGGCGATCTCGCCGGCGTTGGAGACCTCGGTGCCCAGCAGCATCACGTAGCCGCCGCCGTCGGTGACCGAGCGCGGCTCGGTGGTCGTGATCTTCGCGCCGGCCTGCACCTCGACCTTGCCGAGCGCGTCGGTGAAGGTGGGGGTCGCCACGCTGGCGCCGTACAGGCCGCCGCTCGTGAACTGGTTGTCGGTGATCCTGGCCGCAGCCGCCACCAGGTTGCGCACGTCGACCTGGCTCGAGCCCGAGAACACGATGCCGTTGCGGTTGGCGATCATCACCGTGCCGTCGGCCTTGATCTGCCCCTGGATCTGCGAGGGCCGCGCCTGCGGATCGTTGACCTTGTTCAGCACGCTCCAGGCCGACTGCTGCTGGAACTCCACCGTCGTCTGCTTGCCGACGTTGAAGGTCTCCCAGTTCAGGATCGCGCGGTCGGCGGTCTGCCGGATCGCGACGTTGGTGCGGCCGTTCGACACGGTCTGCACGGGCGCGTTGGCGTTGAGCCAGCCGGCGGTCAGCGAATCGGTGTCGACTTTGAGGCCGCCGTCGGCCAGGCCGTCGGGAACGGACGCCGGATCGTTCGCGGCCGCCTGCCGTGCCGCGGCCTGCGCGCCCTGCTGCGCCGCGATCGCCTGCGCCGCCAGGTTGAGGTTGCCGATGGAACGCTGCAGTTGCGCATTGGCCTGCTGCTGTTGCGCCTGCGTGCTCGTCAGGCTCGACGCCGGCATGCCGTTGGGCAGCCGGCCCGTGGCGATGGCGGTGTTCTGCGCCATGTTCTTCTGCGCCATCCAGCCCGCGCTGAACGCGCGCTGCGCATGCGCCGTGCCGAGCAGGCCGCCGGCCGCCAGCGCCATCGCGATGGCCCGCGCGATCGGCGCCCTCCGCAGATCGTGCCTCGCCCGTGGATGGTGCTTCGCCTGTGTCGCCTGCCTGGCCGCGCCGTTGCGTCCGCCTGTGCTCATGTGATGTTCCCGCCCGCTGGTTGAGTCGTTGCCACGGCCGGCCCCTCGCGCGGCCCGCCATTTCTGGAGAGAACCCGACACCGCTGCGGCTGGAAGCCGCCGATGCAAGGCCCGTCCCTTCTAGATGGCTGGCACCGCGCGAAACCCCGAAGAATTTTTTTCTCCCGGGCCGACGACCGCTGTCATGACGCGGTCATCGAATCCACCCTCAGCTCAGGATCAGCACACCGCCCGGCAACGACCGCGCGCTCAGGTCGAACGAGCGCTGGATCTGCAGCAGCGCCGCATCGAGCGCCTTGAACTGCAGGCGGGCGCTGAGGGTCTTGTGGCGCAGCGACGGCGCCATCAGCACGACGCGCCCGGGCCGGTAGCGGTTGATCTCGTCGATCACCGCGGACAGCGGGCTGCGCTTGAACACCAGCTCGCCCCGGCGCCAGGCGGCCGCATCGGCCGGATCGACCGCGACCGGCGCGCCGATCGATGCGTCGTCGTAGCTCGCCTGCTGCCCCACACGCAACGACAGGCTGCCCGCCGGATGCTCGACGCGCACCGCGCCCTCGATGCAGGTCACGCAGGCCTTGCCATCGAGAAAGCGCACCTCGAACTTCCCGCCCCCGCAGAGGCTGCGCCCCTTGCCCGCGACCACGCCGAAGGCGCGCTCGGCGGCGCGCACGTCGACCGCCGCTTCGCCGGCCAGCAGGATCAGGCCGACGGTCCGGCCCTCCGCGGCGACCTGGCGCACGCTGGTGCGGGTGTTCATCGTCACGTCGACCTGGCTCGTCAGCGCCACCGAGCGCTGCTCGCCGGCCGCGGTGCGGTAGTCCGCGTTCCATTCGTCCAGCGGCGTCCACAGCCCCAGCGGCGGATGCACCACGGCCACGCCCGCGACCGCCGCGGCGCTCACGGCCGCGCCCAGGAAGACGCGACGACCGAGCGACGACCGCTGCAGCAGGCGCTGGTGGTGGCGCGCGAGTTCCGCGCGCGTGCCCAGCAGCTTGCCGAAGGCGGGCTTCAGCAGGCGCCACTGGTCGCGCGCCTCCTCGAAGGCCTTCTGATGGCGCGGGCCGAGCGCACGCCAGCGCTGGAACGCCTGCGCATCCTCCTGCGTCGCCTTGCCCGAGGTCAGCAGCACCAGCCAGGCATGCGCGTCCTGGCGCAGCAGCTCGGGGAAATCGGTCTTGTCGGATGAATCGGAGAGGTCGCGCATCTCAGCTCCTTCGCCTCGCGCTGCCCGTGCGGTCCGTCGCACGCCTGCCTTCTCTCAAGATGGATTTCGCGCGGCGAATCCCCGAACTATTTCTTCTCGACATCTTCATCCCGGCCTGCCGTTTCGCTGCGCGAGGCGGGTCGCGCAGTAGTCCTGGCCCGCTTTCAGTTCGTATTCGACGGTGCGCAGCGACACCCCCAGGTGCTTGGCGACGTCCTGCTGCGACCAGCCCTCCCAGCGCACCAGCAGCAGGATGTCGCGCCGCCGCGCCGGCATCTTCTCGAGGATCTCGTGGAGCGCCTGCAGCTGCGAGCGGTCCTCGGCCACCCGGTCCGGTCCGGCCGCGCCGTCGGGCACCAGGTCGAGCAGCACCTGCGCGTCTTCGGCGGACAGCAGCTGCTGCTGGCCGCGCCGCGCCTCGAGCGCGAAGTTCACCGCCATCCGCATCACGTAGGCCTGCGGATTGGCGATCGGCCCCTGGATCTCGCCGCGCTGCAAACGCAACCAGGTGTCGTGCAGCGCATCGTCGGCGAGCTCGTCGTTGCCCACCGTGCGGCGCAGCCGGCGCTTCAGGTCGCCATAGCGCTGGACCAGGAAGCTGCGCAACAGCGGCAGGACGTCTTCGGCCATGGTCAGGGCACCGGCTGGCAGACGCGCGCCTGCGCGACGGCATCGAGCGGCAGCACGATCAGCGTCAGAGGCTGCCTGAGGTCGGGCGGCGGCGGCTCGACGCGCAGCGCCGAGAGCGTCGAAATCACGGCCGCGTCGCGCTGCCGGTTGCCGGTCGACGCGAACAGGCGCGCCTGGCGCACCAGGCCGGCGGCATCCACCTGGAAGCGCAGCATCGCGCGGTAGTCGCTGGGGGCGGTGCGCGGGTCGGCGCACAGGGCCTTCCACACCCCGGCCTGCACCGAGCCGTCGTAGCGGCGATGCAGCTCGGCGGGAACATCGCGGGTCGCGACCTCCGGAGCTGTCTTCAGCACGAAGGCCGCGATCCGGTCCCGGTGGCCCCCGACGTTCTCCGCCGTCAGGCCGGTTCCGGCGAGCAGCGCATGCAAAGCCGCCAGCGGCGTGTAGCGCCCTTGCACGGCCGCCGAGCTGCGGCCATCCACCAGTTCGTCGTCGAACAGCACCGACTGCCGCGCCGCGTTGGCGAACTGGTCGAGTGCGATGGGCAATGGCTGGGCCGGGATGTTGAATTCGATCTGCGACTCGCTCGATCCCGGCGCGATGGTCACGGACTCGATCGGTTGCGCATGCGCGGCGCCCGCTCCGGCCATGAGAGACAGCGAGATCAGTCTTCGTGCCAGCGCGACCACATGACCCAATAGCGGGGAGCCTGCCATTTCCTGTCGCGCAGCCGTCGATTCCAGAAGGGAGGAGCGACGCGAATCGCCCGGGGCCTGAAACTTAAGGACTCAAGACGACACTTTCGTGACAGCCTGCGAGCCCGCCGATGCAAGCGCGGCGGCGAGAACCCATGTCATAAATTCCACCTAGCATGGCCGCATGAGCCTGCATCGCCCCAGCCGCCGCCAAGTCCTTCGTGGTGCGACGGCCATGGCCTTCGCGTCGTCCGTCGGCGCCAGCTTCGCCCAGGGTTCCCGCGCCGCCGAACAGCCGGCCGTGCGGGTCACGCAGCTCATGAACACGTCGCCGAGCCAGCAGGCGCTGTCGCGCGACTACGCGACCGGCTTCCGGCTCGCGTTCGCCGAGCTCAAGGCCACGACGGGGCTCAACGTGCAGCTCAAGGCCGTGGAGGTCGGCGACTCGGACGCCGACGCGCAGGCCGCGCTCAAGGCCATCGGCGAGGACAGCGCGCAGGTCGCGCTGGTGGGCACCGTGGGAGAGCGCCTCGCGCTCGCGAGCCTCGCGCATGCGGAAAGCGGCCGCCTCGAGATCGCGCATGTCGCGCCCTGGCTCGCCGATTCGCGCTTCGATGCGAACCCGAACCTGTTCGCCCTGTTCGCCTCGCGCGAGGACCAGATCCGGCACGTGCTCAAGAACCTCGCGACCATGGGCGTGGCCAAGATCGGCATCGTGTACCCGACCGCCGCTCATGCCACGGCGCTGCAGCCGGGCATGGCGCAGATCGCCGAGCGCCTCAAGCTCGAGGCGCAGGTGCTGACGGCGCCCCAGGGCCGCGACCTCGAAGCCTTCGGCGGCCAGCTGCCCGCCAGCACGCCGTACTTCCTGCTGTTCACGGGCGATGCCATCGAGCTGGCCCTGTTCACGCGCGGGCTCGCCAAACGGGGCGTGCAGCGCACCGTGGTGTGCCTGTCCGACGTCGACACCAACACCTTCCTGCAGCTGAGCCCCGGCAAGGGCGTGCCGATCATCTTCACGCGCGTGGTGCCGGATCCGCGCACCAGCAAGGTGGCGATCGTGCGCAGCTACCGCAACGCGCTGCAGCGCTACTTCGACGAGGACCCCTCGCCGACCAGCTTTGCCGGCTACCTCGGCGGCCGTTATGCGGGCGCCGTCATCGCCGGCGCGGGCACCGAGCCTGGGCGCGCGAAGCTGCTGACCCAGTTCAAGCGCCGCGCCGCGGTGGACCTCGACGGCTGGCGCTTCGACTACGCGGGCGGCTCGCGCGCCAGCAGCCAGGTCAGCCAGATCCTGTTGAACAGCAGCGGCAACTTCGTGGGCTGAAGACCGCGGGGCACGCGGGCACGCGGGGGCCCGCCGATCGTGACGCTAAGATGCGCGCGCGGCACGGCGACGCCGGGCCGCATGCCCGTCGGCCCCGCGCCGACACGATCGAACAGGGAGAGAAAAAATGAAATTGCTGCTGTCCACCGGCGTGCTCGCCGTCTTGCTGTCGCACGGCCATGCCTTCGCGGAATCGCTCGCGCAGTCCGCGAGCGACCCGCTCCTCGAAGCCGCTGCGTCGCAGGCCGCTTCGTCGTCCTACATCAAGAGAAGCTGGGTCGGGGCCAAGCCGCTGATGGCGTCGGACCCGAACCAGGGGATCTACCCCTCGGCCCGCTGGGAGACGCGCACACGCAGCTTCCTGACCACGGATGGCCTGCCGCCACCCGCCCAGGCCGTGGATGGCCGCGGGCTCGCGGTGGCCTTCGCCCTCAATGCCGTGCTCGACGCGACGGGTGCCAAGGACTATTTCGTCAAGCGCTGAGTCGCGGTCTCAGATCTCAGCCCGCGCGCTGGATCATCTTCCACCCGTTCCCCGACGGGTCCCGGAAGCCGGCATCCACGGTGCCGTAGCGCTCCACCGGCTCCTGCGTGAACTCCACGCCCTGGGCGCGCAGCCGCTCGTAGCTCGCGCGGCAGTCGTCGACGCTCAGCACCAGCGGCGGCATCGCGCCCTTGGCGACGATCGCCTGCAGCGCCTGGGCCGTGGCCGCGTCGTGCACCGGCGGGCCGGGCTTGAACAGGCCGAGCTGGAACGCCGGCTGCTCGGGATGCTGCACGGTCAACCAGCGGTAATCGCCGTTGCCGACATCGGTGTGGACGCGAAAGCCGAGCTTGCCCGCGTAGAAGGCGAGGGCCTCCTCCTGATCGCGCACATACAGACCGACCGTTTCAATACCTTGGCTCATGGAATCTCCTGTGGTTCGGCCTCGTTTGTACCGGCCGCGGCCTGGCGGCGCTTCTCCGAAACTGCTGTTTCGAGATGGGGCCGCTGCGAGGCGCTGACGATGCAGGCCGGCACGGGTCCGAAGGCCTGTGCCTCGCCCTTGCCGCGCGTGCGCACCTCGCCCGGGCTGCCACCCGTGATGTCGCGGAAGGTGCGCCCGAAGGTGCCGAGGCTGGACCAGCCGGTGGCGAAGGCGATGTCGGTGATCGAGAGTTCGGTTTCGCGCAGCAGCGCGCTCGCGCGTTCGATGCGGCGCGTGAGCAGGTAGCGGTGCGGCGGGGTGCCGAAGGCCTGCTTGAACGAGCGCGCGAAGTGGGCCTCGGAAACGCCACTGACCTGCGCCAGCCGCTCGACCGGCCATTCCTCGTGCGAGGCGGCGTCCATGCGGTCCTTGGCGCGCAGCAGGCGGCGCAGCAGCGCGGGGTCCTGAACGGGCGGCGCGGCTTCCGCACTTGCCATGGGTGTGTCTCCTTCGATGAACATGCCGCCATGCGTCGGCATGCGGCATTGTGTCGCAGGAGCGTGCGAAGGATCTTCGCGGATGCCTACAGCGCCGGCCGCGCAGCGGATGGCGCGCGCGCATCCTTCGCCGGATTCAGGAAATCGAAATGGGCAGCCACGGGCGAAGACTCGGGCACTACGTAGACCACGCCGCGCCGTTGACCCAGTGCGGGCTTCACGTAAGCGTCGTAGAAGGCGGCGGGCACGTTGATGCAGCCGTAGGAGATGCGGTTGTCGGCGATGGTGGGCGACGCGAGCCGCTCGAGCCGGCGGTCGGCCTTGTTGGTGGTGCGCACGCGGTGCATGGAGATCGCGGCGTCGTAGTCGACCCAGACGATGTCCTCGCCGCCCGTGTTGCGCCCCGGTTCGGAAGCGAAGCGTCCGGCCGGCGTGGTGCGTTCATGCGGACGGATCTTGGCCATGGGGCGCTCGCCGATGCCCGGCACCGAATCGTCGCCGCGCGCGAGACCCAGCAGCACGGGCGATGAGCCGAGCAGCGTGCCCTTCGCGTCGAAGACGAACACGCTCGCGGCTTTCTTGTCGACCACCGCGAAGGCGCCGCCCGCGTTGTCGCGCGCCGCGACCGCGGCCTGGGCGATGCGCTGGGCATCGGCCGTCAGCGGGGCCGCGGGCATCGCGGGCGGGGCGGCGAACGCCGCCGCGCTCGCGAGCAGCAGCGCTGCCGCCGCCGCCCGCGGGTACGGAATGCCTGTGTGCATCACTGAAGCCCGCGGCCTCAGTTGCGGTCGGCGCGCGCCGGACGCATCGGCTGTGCGGCGGCCATGTTGCTGCTGCCCGAGTCCTGCGACATCGCGGAGCCGCGCATCGGAGCCGGTGCCGGGGTGGCGGCCATGGTGTTGTTCTGCGGTGTGGTGCCGGTCGTGCCCATCGGGCCGCCCGCGGGGCTCTGCTGGCCGGCGGCGGTGGCCGGGTTCGGCGGCGCGGTGGTGGGCGGGTTGCCCTGCGCGAAGGCGGCGCCGGCGGCGGTGAGTGCGAGGGCTGCGATCAGGTGAGACGTGCGATTCATGGAAATGCTCCTTGGGGAAATCCGGCAAGGCCGGAAGGTTGAGATCCGCCGGACCGGATGCCCGACATGGATCAACTTAGGCCCCACGAAAAATCGCCAGGTCAGTTCGCGGCGCGGCCTCCTGTAGGAGCGCGACACCCCAAAACGGCACGGGCCGAGCGTGCGCGACGCCCGGCCCGTGCCGGCAAATGCCATCCGGTGGCGTTGGCTACTGCGGCTTCTTCTTCAGGCTGATGACCTGCGGCTGCGTCACTGCCTTGAGCCCGTCGATGCCGAACTCCAGGCCCCAGCCCGAGCCCTTGACGCCGCCGAAGGGCACCATCGGGTGGATCGCGCCGTGCTGGTTGATCCACACGGTGCCGGCCTCGATGCGCGACGCGACCGCGCGCGCCTGCTCGATGTCGGTGCCCCAGACCGAGGCGCCCAGGCCCACGTCGACGCGGTTGGCCTGAGCGATCGCGTCGTCGATGTCGCGGTAGCGGATCACCGGCAGCACCGGGCCGAACTGCTCCTCGTCGACCAGGCTCGCGCCGTCCGCGATGTCGGTGACCAGCGTGAGCGGATAGAAGTTGCCGGCACCCGCGCGCGGCTCGCCGCCGCAGACGATGGTCGCGCCGCCGGCGCGCGCCTCGTCGACCAGCCGGCGCACCTTGTCGAACTGCATGCGGTTCTGGATCGGGCCCATCGCGATGCCGGGCTGCGCGCCGTCGCCCATCGGCATCGCCTCGGCGATCGCCTTGAGCTCGGCCACCACCGCGTCGTGCAGCGCATCGGGCACGTACAGCCGCTTGGCGCAGGCGCAGGTCTGGCCCATGTTGAGGAAGGCGCCCCAGAACAGGTCCATGGCGATGGCCTTCGGGTCGGCGTCGGGCAGCACGATGGCCGCGTCGTTGCCGCCGAGCTCGATGGTGGTGGGCGTGAGGTTGCGCGCCGCGGCGGCCGCGATCTTCGCGCCGGTGGCGCTCGAGCCGGTGAACATGATCTTGTCGACGTCGGGGTTCTCAACCAGCCAGCCGCCGACCTCGCCGGTGCCGCTGATGGTGTTGAGCACGCCCGGCGGCAGCACCTCGGCGATCAGCCGCACCATCTCGAGCGTGCCGATGCTGGTGTACTCCGAGGGCTTGATGACCACCGTGTTGCCCGCGCGCAGCGAGGGCACGATCTGCCAGATGGCGATCAACAGCGGCCAGTTCCACGGCGCGATCGCCGCGATCACGCCGAAGGGCTTGCGGTGCATCTCGTCGCGCCGCGTGGCGTCCTCGAACACCACGTCCACCGGCATCTCGAGGCTGGCCGGCACCTGGGTCCAGGCCTCGCAACCGAACAGCTCGAAGCGCGCGCCCGGCACCTCGGTCGGGCCGACGCCGCCCAGCGGCTTGCCCTGCTCGCGCGTGACCCAGCCGGCCAGGTACTCGGCATTGCCGTGCAGCACCTCGGCCACCTTCATCAGCAGCGCGCGGCGCTCGGCGTCCGGCCGCGCGGCCCAGGCCGGCTGCGCCTTGCGCGCCGCGCGCACGGCCTGCTCGACCTGCTCGGCCGTGGAATGCGGCACGAGGCCGATGGCTTCGCCGGTGGCGGGGTTCTTCGATTCGAAGCTGCGCTCCGACGTGACCGGACGGTTGTCGACGGTATTGGGGTAGGTTTGAAGGCTCATGGGACGCAGTCTGCGAGCCCGCCGCCTTCATGGCATCGCGAACATTCGCGACGGGGTATTCCCGGGGCCGTCCCCAGCGCCCAACGCGCATCCCCCTGCGGCAAACCCTATCGCGAAAGCTCGCGATAGCCAGGCGCGCGGGCGCTTTCCAGAATCCCGAGGGCCGCTGCCCTGCCCTCGCCGGCCCCGGCCCCCTCACAACAACCGACAAGAAACCAGGAGTCACGATGCCCCACCGCCTTCCGCCCGCCCCGCCCGGCCGCCTCGGCCTTCGCGCGCGCCTCGCGCTGCTGCTGGCCGGCTGCGCCCTCGCCGGCGCGGCCGCGGCCCAGGCCGTGGACGGCGCGCGCATCGCGGCGGCCGATCGCGAGCCGGGCAACTGGATGAGCCACGGCCGCACCTACGACGAGCAGCGCTTCAGCCCGCTCGCGAAGATCAACGACCGCAACGTCGGCAAGCTCGGCATGGCCTGGACCTACAAGCTCGACGTCGACCGCGGCGTGGAGGCCACGCCGATCGTGGTCGACGGCGTGATGTACACCACCGGCGCCGAGAGCATCGTCTACGCGCTCGACGCGCGCAGCGGCAAGCTGCTGTGGCGCCACGACCCCAAGGTCAATGCCGAATCGCTGAGCCAGGGCTGCTGCGACGTGGTCAACCGCGGCGTGGCCGTGTGGAAGGGCCGGGTCTACGTCGGCGCCTTCGACGGCCGGCTGATCGCGCTCGACGCGCGCACCGGCGAGCAGGTCTGGTCGGTCGACACCGTGCTCGACAAGACCAAGAGCTACACCATCACCGGCGCGCCGCGCATCGTGAAGGGCAAGGTGCTGATCGGCAACGGCGGCGCCGAGTTCGGCGTGCGCGGCTACGTCACCGCCTACGACGCCGACACCGGCCAGCAGGCCTGGCGCTTCTTCACCGTGCCCGGCGACCCGGCCCAGCCGCCCGAGAACAAGGCCATGGCCATGGCGATGAAGACCTGGTCGGGCAACGGCTGGGTCAAGTGGGGCGGCGGCGGCACGGCCTGGGACTCGATGGCCTACGACCCCGAGCTCAACCTGCTGTACATCGGCACCGGCAATGGCTCGCCGTGGAACTACCAGTTCCGCAGCGAGGGCAAGGGCGACAACCTGTTCCTGTCCTCGATCGTCGCGCTCGACCCCGACACCGGCGACTACGTCTGGCACTACCAGACCACGCCCGCAGATCGCTGGGACTACACCGCCACCCAGCACATCGTGCTGGCCGACCTGCGCATCGACGGCAAGCTGCGCAAGGTGCTGATGCAGGCGCCGAAGAACGGCTTCTTCTACGTGCTCGACCGCACCGACGGCAAGCTGATCTCGGCGAAGAACTACGTGCCGGTCAACTGGGCCTCGCACATCGACCTGAAGACCGGCCGGCCGGTGGAGACCGGCGCCGGCAACTACGGACCCGGCGACCAGAAGAAGCTGGTGATCCCGGCCTTCCTCGGCGGCCACAACTGGCACCCGATGTCCTTCAACCCGAAGACCGGTCTCGTCTACCTGCCCGCGCAGGAGACCATGGCCGAGCTCGAGGCGCAGAAGGAACCGCTGTTCCTGCCGACCAAGTCGGTGGTCAACCTCGGCCTGGAGGTGCCCGAACTGCCCGAGGACCCCAAGATCGAGGCCCAGATCCGCGGCGCCTGGAAGGGCCGCCTGCTGGCCTGGGACCCGGTGCGCCAGAAGGCCGCGTGGTCGCACGACTACGCCAGCGCCTGGAACGGCGGCACCCTGAGCACCGCGGGCAACCTCGTGTTCCAGGGCACGGCCGACGGCCGCGCGGTGGCCTATGCGGCCGACAACGGCAAGCAGCTCTGGCAGAGCCCCGTCAACAGCGGCGCCATGGCCGGCCCGATCAGCTACGAGGTCGACGGCGAGCAGTACGTGAGCTTCATGGTCGGCTGGGGCGGCGCCTTCCCGCACATCACCGGCCCGATCTCGCTGAGCGCCCGTGTGCGGCCCGAGGCGCGCGTCGTGACCTTCAAGCTCGGCGCCAGCCAGAAGCTGCCGCCCGCCAAACTCGCGCCCGCGCTGCCGCGCGCCGCCGACGTGCCGCCGCTCACCGCCTCGGCCGAGCAGATCAAGCAGGCGCGCCTCATGTTCAACGGCCTGTGCGGCTCCTGCCACGGCCTCAATGCCGTCAGCGGCGGCGTCGTGCCCGACCTGCGCTACATGAAGCCCGAGCAGCACGAGCTGTTCGCGGCCACCGTGAGCGGCGCGCGCATCAACCGCGGCATGCCGGGCTTCGCGGGCGTGCTCAAGCCCGAGGACATGCAACTGCTGCACCAGTACGTCATCAAGCGCACGCACGACCTCAGTGCGGAGATCGCGGCCGCCCGGCCGGCCGCCAAATAGGCAAACCCCATGCCGACGCCCCGCCCGGACTGGCTATCATCCGGCCGACCTGGATGTGCAGTCGGAGATGGGCGCATGAACGACGAAGAGCTGATGGCCGCGCAACGCCAGTTGCGCCGCAGCCTGCTGGATGGCCACGGCGCCCTCCGCTGGCGGCCCGCGCGCGACCTGGCCGCGCACCTGCTGCTGCATCTCGACGAACCCGATGACTGCTGGCGCTTCGCCGCCGGCTGGCTGCGCGAGGCCTTCGACGCCGACCGCGTCGACTGCGGCTTCGGCCGCCCCGACGAAGCCTGCTACCGCCCCCAGGCCGAGGCCCTGCGCCGCGACCGCGACGTGCCCTCGGTCATCGGCCTCGCCATCGACGCCGCCGACTGCGGCGTTCAGACCGTCTGGCATGCGCACGGCGTGGTGGTGCTGCGCGACGTCGAGCAGGAACGCCGGCTCGGCCAGAGTACGCGCGCCGAACTGCTGCGCATGGGCACGCGCGTGAAGATGGCCGCGCCGATCATGGATCGCACGCGGCCGCTGGGGCTGATGTGCGTCGACTGGATGGATGCGTGCGAACCTGCGCGCGACGAACGCTGGGCGCGCTTCGAGGAGATCGCGGCGGTGGTGCTCGGGCCGGTGATGAGCACGGCGCAGCGCATGGCCAGTGGCGTGCAGCGGGACGTGGGTCGGCCGGTGCATGGTGGCGATGCGATCGATCTGCTCGAGAGCCTGACGCCGGCTGAACGCACCGTGGCTCGGCTGGCGGTCGATGGGTTGAGCTACAAGGAGATTGCGCGAAGGCTCAATCGGTCGTTCTCCACCGTGGATCATCAGTTGCGCAGTGCGCGGAGCAAGTTGGGGGTGAGTTCTACGGCGCGGTTGGTGAATTTGATGTCGGGGACGCGATCGCATTGAGCGAGGCGATCTCGCGCTCAGCCGCACGGCCGCAGTGCTGCCGCGGCCAACAACCCGCTGATTCTTCGGGCGTCCGACGCTGCGCTGGGTGCCCATGTCCTGTCCTCCTGGTTGCCCAGCGTTCCAGCATCGAGGTCGAACGCCAGAGTTGCGAAGACATCGGACCAGAACTGCCTCTCTTCCCTGGTGCTGAATAGCTCCTCCAAGTCGAAGTCGTAGCCAGGGAAAATCGATGAGGATTCCGACTCGAACTTGCTCACGAACAGGGTGTGTTCGTGTTCCTTGATGCATCTCCGTGCGCAGACGAGAGCGAACTCCGCCAAGGCCGCGGATCGCTTGTTCGACACCACGACTGAGCCGCTGCTTGTGAAAAAAGAGGCACTCATGGAAGTTGATTGCTAAGAGTGCACAGCATACGTTCTTCGCATCCTGATTGGCTCCTGCCGTCGTGATGGCTGCCGGTCAACATCGCATCTTCTGGGACGAGGCAGAATCCCAAAAAAATTTCAATGCGCTATTCATGTCCCGACGTCTTTGGTCCGTTCTTGCTCTGTTCGTGGTTGCACTCGGTATCACCGCATATTTTTCGTTCTTGGCAGGGGCGAGTCGTGCGCTTGCAGTCAACGCCGTCGTCAACTCGGTGTCGATCAAGGCCGAAGAGCGATGCTATAAAACCAATGACCTGGAGTGCTTTCGGGCAAGTTGGATTCTGCGAGCCGGTGTGACAGCCATGTCCGCTCACCGCTCGCTGGAAGGTTTCTATCCCGCCGCCGCAGAGCCTGAACTCCGTTCGTACATCCAATGGGCCGAGCAGCTTCCAAAGATCCACACGCCCGAAAAATGAGCATCGTCGCTCTTCCACCTGCCACCACCGCCAGAAGCAGACCTTCGACGGCGTCGCAGAAAGTTCGCCTGGTCCATGTTCTTGATTTTGCGGCGACCAAGATCAAGCATCATCAGTAGTCGTGCTATTTTTTGGGAGTGGGAGGATGGGATTTTCAAGTTATGTCTACGGCTATATCGCTGAAGCGAATCAAAACCCTTCTGACGCTGGTGTACCGTTTGAGGAGGAAGTTCTGGCGCTTCAAAAAAATACAACGAAATGGTCATTGATAGCCTGCCCGCCCAAGATGATTGGCCACCCCTCAGCCGAAGAATGTTCGGGCTAGCCCCCTCAGGGGAGCCCATGATCGCTTACTGGGGCAGGCCCATCCACTTTGCTGCAGGTTTGAAAGAAATTGACTCAGACATCGGAAAATGGCTCGACAAGTTCGAGAACCTGCTTTCTCGTCTCTACTAGGATAGGGTTCAGCTTCACATTGAGTTTGGCTTGAGTCCTGCCCGCAGCATAACTTGGGAGATCGAACGTGACTACGTGCACGTCTTCAAAGGCGGACCGCCTCCTCTAGTCGAATCGACTCTTCAAACTTCCATGGGACCCGAGGAGCTTGAATATCGGTGGCCTACGTATCCACGGAGAAGATCCTAGTTCGACCAGTTGCAGCCGATGAGGAACGACCGCCTTCAGAAGGCTAGTGAACATGAAACTTGTTGTACCTGCGAAGGCGACCTATCACATCGACGATAGCTGGTGGCGGCTGCTGCAAGATGAAGATGATGCGCTCTACGTCATCGTCGACTGCGAAGCGTCCTTTGTTAGCTACCAGTGCCTCATCAAGCTAAACGACTACGAACTTCGCGACTACCACGGTCTGGGCTGGCTCGCCATTCAGCACCTTGCCAATCGAATCAACTATTTTGCCGACGAGTACAAGGACCGTCGACTAGTAGGGTCCGCACTTGCTTCAGCCATAGAAGCGTCCCGATAACAAGCAACTGCGAACGGTGGCTTAGCGGCAAGGATTCGAGCGTTTTCAATGCCAGCAACGGGCCCGTCGCAATCCTTGCTACTGCACTCGCCATCGGTAGGAAACAGCCCCACACCTCCAACCTCCGCCACGAGCCCTGTGGCGCGTGCTGCCGAGATCTGAGGATTTTTTGCTATTGGAGAGTGAGTTCCTCCTCGGCAAAGCCTCACTTCGACAGTTCAATCGCCTGCCCTGCGGACCGCTTCATGAGCACGGTGGCAAATCCGAAAGGCGGCTCATCAGCTCAATCCGACCGCATCACCATCTGCCACGCAATCTGCGGCGCCCGAACACTCGCACACACCGGCCCCCCATCCTTCATCGTTCCTTCGATGCGCGCCTCGATCGCGGCATTCGGGTTGCCCACCGCGCTTTCCACCAGCGCGATCGGAATATCAACCAGCTTGATCTTCGCCCTTCGTTCCCACGGCGTGCCCATCTGGCCTGCGTAGAAACCGGAGTTCACGTACACGAATCGATCCGCGGGCGTGCCTTGCGCGAAAGGGCCCCGGAAGTTGGGCGATCCATCGGCAAGCAAAGGTCCAAGAGTCAGCGTGATGGCGAACGACACCAAGCCTGTCGTCGCGAGGAATGGCCTCACCAACTCATCGCGCCCGCGCTGCACGGCAAAGTCGACGCCTGGCGGCGGCGACTGCAGAGTGAGAATGAGTTGAAGGCTCTGTGCTTGGTCGTTCTGCATGGACTGCAGTTTAGGGACGATCTGCGGACGTTGATACTGGAAGAATTCGAATAAGCCCAGCGCAAGCTACTGGGCGGCGAGCTGGACCCGGTTCGCATCTTCTGGGGAGATAATGACATTCCCCATGACAAGAATCGCTGCCGCGATCACCTCGCAGCCATGGTTGAGACACGCTTGGCCGACACCTATTGGGTCCGACGCATGACCGAAGCCGACATGCCGAGGGACAAACGCGCCAACCTGGCATTCGCGATGGGGCCGGTCATGCAACTGCCCGTCGAGGTCAAGGGCCAGTAGCACGACCACGTGTCGGACGCCGCGAGTTCCCAACTCGACACCCCGTACCTGATCGACTGGCTAGATAGACGACTCGGAAATTTCAAACAACCTTTATTCTCGATCTCTCGCGTACGACTGATCTATCAAGCCTTGATCCGCGCTCAATTCCAAGCCACAGGCAAAAACTCCAATTTTGTGAAAAGTAATCGGAGAAAACGTTTTAACAACGTTATAGCGCACCATTCTCGTTGCCGGATCCGATTTCGAAGCTGGAAACACGGCCGCCGACACCGTTCGGATGAAGTCCAGAGGATCCGAAACTTGATACACCCGATCGATCGATACTCCTTTCATGTTTTTCTTCACCTCGCTTTTAAAAAGCGTATTCTTGGCCGTCACCGGACTTGTATTAAACACCACTACCCGCTTTAACCTAAGCTCCGGCGCTTCTGAGGGCAAAGAATACGCAAACAACTGAGCCAGCCCACCTCCGAGCGAATGACCGGTCGCATACAGCCGAGCCCCTTCCGAAATGCGCCCGCTCACCAATTCTTTTCGGTATCTTTCTCTAAACTCCGGAACAAAGCGTTTGGCGACTTGCGAATAGGTGTCTGCGTCATCCTGAAGGAACCATCTCAGATTCGCTTTAAGGTGTTCGAGAGAACTAAGATTTGTACCTCCAAAGCTGACCACTACTCCGGAGGGACTGGAAGCTCGATACCAAATCTCGAAGTACAGGCCGATCTCATTGTACGATTTGATCTCATCCGGCCTGAATAATTGCTCCGTTATCGGCGACCATCCGTGCTTGTCGAGCATCACTCGCGGCGGACTGCAATTGGCTTCGAGGGTTTTTTCCTCCGGATATGCAACCTCGCTGAGCCAAGCAAACAGAACATCCGAAGACGCTCGAGATTTGAGATCCACCTCGGCGCTAACCCATCTAGCACCCGGATCGCTCACGTAGACCTTGTCGCGAGGAATTAAGAACGAGCATCCTGTCACTAGAAAGCTCAGCAAGATCAGAGCGCCTCTAGAGGCCATCCAACCGATTCTCGAGTCCATGTTTTTCTCCTCCAAAAGGCGCTCAATCCTGTTGCGCTCAAGGCAACAACAAGTCTCCAGCGAACCTGGCACTTGAGGTGCTCTGCTTCGATCCACCGATAGCGGTGGCAACCACGCTGAACCTAACAGTTCAGCGCGTTGTGTAAGTTCTCCTTGATGAATTAGCCCCTCAATCTTGCACCGAGTCAAGGGACAGCGACGCGTACCTACCGCCGGCC
Organism: Variovorax sp. GW821-FHT09B01; assembly: GCF_059418345.1. Classification (NCBI taxonomy): domain Bacteria; kingdom Pseudomonadati; phylum Pseudomonadota; class Betaproteobacteria; order Burkholderiales; family Comamonadaceae; genus Variovorax; species Variovorax sp. GW821-FHT09B01. Next base: position 1,440,970 of record NZ_JBWKPQ010000001.1, read on the forward strand.
GTCCCTCAGGATCGAACACCCAGTTTCGCAAGGCACTTCCCGACCTCTGATAACTTGAAGATCGGGATTCGCACAGCACCGCTGCGAGATTCGCTCGGGTTAGGTGGCGCCAGATCGGCCGGCAACGAGTTCCAAGAGCGGTCGCTTGGCGCATCCGCGCTTCTGATCGCTGAAAGATCGATTGCACCGTCGGCCGGGACCGGGTCGACCAAAGTCGAACACTTCCATCTTCTCGTCGGCGTCGTGGTGATCGGTTTCTTCAGCGTCAACCGCATTCGTCAGACTGCCTGGAGAGGCCTGGATGCCATCGCCGCTCTGCAGCGTGTAGTTCGTGTCCACAAGACTACGTGCCGGTGCATCTCCCGAGTAACGGTGGCCTACCGGCTGGCAGCCAAAGCTGAGATTGTTCTGGAGCATGAAGATCGCACCGGCTCGCGCGGACGGCATGCCATCGAAGCAGCTGTCTGTTGGCAGACTCTAGCGACAGAGCACTTCCCCCTTCACCATCAACCGGTGCTGCGCGTCCATGCGTTTGTTGGGCGCGAATTCGTTGGTGTCGTGCAGGTACATCACGCTGCAGTTCGTCCGGTGACCGTGTCGTGCACAATCTGAGAATGGACCGCGCCCTCTACACCCGTTCGTTCAATCCCGACAACGTTCCGGCTTGGCGGTGCCCGTTGTGTGAAGAGGGACACCTCACCTTGGCAAAGGAGAACTTTGCAAAGGACCAAACCGTAGTCAGCCGTCTCGAACAGCAGGAAGACTTCTCCGAGTTTGATTGGATTCGATATCGGTTCGCATGCATGTTCTATTGCAGCAATGGCAAGTGCAAGGAGCCAATCAGCTGCACTGGAGTGGGCAGGGTCGACACGTTCCGGTGGTACGACCAATATGGCGATGACCACGAGGAGCACCAGGACAATTTTGACCCGAAGTACTTTGAACCGCCGCTCAAGCTGATGGACCTGCCCGAGAAGTGTCCAGAGGAAGTTTCTGAACATCTCGAGTCCTCATTCGCGATGTTTTTCTCGAATCCCGCCGCGGCAATGAACTCGGCGCGTATTGCGTTGGAAGCCTTGATGGATCACTTCCGTGTGCCGAGGAAAGACGTCAATGGAGAACGTCTGTCCCTGCACGCTCGAGTGAACAAACTACCCCAACAATATGCACCCCTGAGAAAGAATTTTCTCGCTGTGAAATGGCTTGGGAATGCAGGCAGCCACAAAGGTCAGAAACCCGAGTCTCAGGATGTCGTCGAGCTGTATGACATCTTTGAGCACGCGCTTGGAAAAATGTTCGACGAGAAAGATCAAAAGATCGCTCAGCTCGTCGTTCGGATCAACAACGACCAGGGCATGCAAAGGCGCCCCGCCCCATAGCCGCTAGGGATCGTCTGCAAAACCAGTCCAAGCCTTGCATGATCTGAACCCATGATTGCCCAACGCGTAACGCCGCCGAGTCAACTCGGCTTGGGTCTGAACCCGTCTACGAAGAAGACGCGCAAGCGCGAGTTCCTCGATAAAGTGGATCGGGTAGTTCCATGGAGCGCGCTGGTGCAGATCGTCGAGCCACAAGACCCACGGGCGAAGACCGGTTACCCGTCTTTCGCCATCGAGACGATGCTGCTCATTCACTATCTGCAGTAATGGTTCGGACTGAGTGATCCGGCCATGGAAGAGGCGCTGCACGATGTGCCCTTGCACCGGGAGTTTGCTGGTCTGAGTGACGGCGCGAGCCGTCTGCCCGACGAGACCACCATCTTTCGATTCCGTCACCTGCTGGAAGCTCATGACTTGGCCGTAGACATGCTGCGCGTGGTCAAGGCCAAGGGTTTGATGTTGCGCACGGGAACGGCCGTGGATGCAACTCTGATCGCGGCGCCCAGTTCGACCAAGAATGTTGAAGGTGAACGTGACCCGCAGATGCATCAGGCCAAGAAGGGCAACCAGTGGTACTTCGGCATGAAAGCGCACATTGGCGTCGATGCAGCATCAGGCCTGGTGCACACCGTAGTGGGCATAGCGGCGAACGTCAGCGACATCAACGTCGCTAGTGCGCTCCTGCAGGGCGAGGAACACGGCTCGCTACCAAGGCGAAGAACACAGCGCGGGTCGTCTCGCTGTTTGCGCTGTCGAACCCGTGGATGGCGCGCAGGCAGTTGATGGGTTCCAGGGGATGAGTGCGTCCGCAGCACTCGAATCGCCCCCCCAAGCCCGCGTGATGGGTGTAGGCGCAGAAGATCGATGCCGGGGCTGGTCGTCTGAATGGCTCGCCATCACGCGATTCATTTAGCCGCGATCGAAAATCGCGTTCTGCAGACCAGCCTTCGAGTCAACGCTCTCGCAAGTCTCATCATCACGGAAACCCCATGGCTATATTGATCGCCGCTGAAAACGTAGGAATAGGGTGTGCTGGTTGGATCTGTCGCGCGATCGTGAGAGAGATTTCGCAGGTGCTCACAGAACGCGGTCACGATGCACTCGCAACATGGCTCTCGGATGAAAACGCCGGCATCCATCTCTATGGCTTCCTTGACGCTCGAACGTTCACGCCTGCCAACTAGGAGGCCTTCCTGTCCGCACTTGTGATGGCACAAGGGCGCAGCGAAGCCAATGGACCAACGGGCTGGCGACATCCCACGTTCTGGCCCGGCTACTCCGACCTCTTCGCCAGCTTGGCAGACCAGGCGAAACGGACGGCACGAGGAGAAGCTCCGATCTCCTGGCCTAACCTGGCAAGCTTTCCAGAGCACGACGACTCACTCCGTGATGGCCCCGGCTGGCCAGGTCAAGACGCCGACTGACGTTTGCTCCACCCTCTGCGCGAGACGTCAATATGACTTCGCGGAACGCCGAAATTTCATCCACATCCCGAGCCCGCACTAGCAGGACAGCCACGTGGCTGCCGGGATGTTCGTACGGGCATTTCCGGCGTGGATACCGAGGCAGAATTCGGCTAGGACCGATCGCTGACGAGTCAGACCGAGTTCGCCGGGAGCCGGTCACTCTCTCAAGCAAGGAGGACAGTTATGCATTTCGAACTCGATGATGGGGAGGCTCTGCACGAAGAAGCTCCGGAGACGTTCTATATCCCTCCTCAGGAGCAGCGGGCCAACCTGCAGCATGGCCAACTCGTCAAGCTGGTGTTTCGCATCGAGCATGGTGAGACTGTTGACGTTGAACGGATGTGGGTAATCGTGGAGGAAGTCACCGCTACCGGCTACATCGGTTCGCTCAACAATCAACCGGTGTCCACGAACGAGCTTCAGATCGGCGCTTTGGTGACATTTGGTCCTCAGCACATCATTCAGATCTACGACGACGACTGATGAATGCTGCTGCTTTCAGCCATAACCAGCCGGTCGTGCGGTTGGGCAAAATTCGGCCGCGACCAGAACGTCGCTCGATCAAGCAGAATCTCACCTCATACGTATGGCGAACGAAATTAGAGACCATGGTGCATTCACAGCGGTGAAGTGGGAAGACCATAGCTCCGTTGATGTTGGCTTCCAGGCCGCTCCTGTAAGGTCAGCAGAACAAGGCAAGCTGCTTCGAGTCTGTTTCAGCGGCAACTACGGATACGGCTCAGCCGGAAACCGCGATGCGACGTACATGGATGCAATGTTCCGGGCAGCCGACGAGGTACTGCATCCCGAAGGAGTCATTCTGGATTTCTCAGCAATGGCATATCAATGGGGAGACATGCTCGGAAAAGTCTTGAACGTCCCAGACCGATGGAGAGCGCTTGAGGAGCCGCCATTCGCAATTGTCGAAGGCGCCGACTGCAAGGGCGCATTGCGAAGCCTTCTGGTCGACGACCTTGACTGGGATGCGAGTTCTTTGGACTGGATTTTCGAAGACGTCGATCAGGCACGCGAATTTGTTGAACTGCGCATCACGAAGAACGCGAACATGTTCCAGCTTCAGCTAGATCGCAAACGTGACGAAGCGGCATTGGCGTTCTGGAAAATGCTTGGCGAGGAAATTGGACCTGAACGCTGCCGCAGCGCTGCCTGCACGAGGCTGCGAATTAAGGACAGCGTGCTTTGCCGGATCCATCACTTCGAGCAGATTCAACATAGTGCTTGCCCCTTCAGCTAACCCCCCGTGGAAAGCAAGCTGCCGCGTCAATCAATCATCGGTATGAAGCACGATCCAATTCCGCTTGGGCCGTAGCTATCCTCGCTACGATGCCCTTTTCGGACACCACCAATCGTTCGTCGTGCCGGCACAATACGCTCATGAATCTGGCTACGTCGCATCAGCCGAGGAACGCCATGAACAACCCAGCTCGGATCAAACGGCTTTTATCGACTCACGCGCATCTTCTTTCTGCAAAGCAGTACGTTTCCCTGCGCGTGCCATCGGATATACCGGATAGTCATGTCGCTCTCGCGGAGGTTGAGCAAAGACTTTCCGAGGAAGCACTGGTCTCGTGCATGGATCTCCTGGCTGCGTGCGGGGTTCAGGAGCGCCCCCGAGGCGGCTTCTGGCGAGACATGGAACGAGCGGCCGAGGCGCTGGGTCACATGGAGCGAGCTACGGCGTACCGTGCCCGCTTTTTATTCACCCTCAGTATTCCAACTCACGAGGCGAGCGGGGTCGGTGGTGGACAGGATTCTCGTCGCGGGGCATGAACTCCGAACGAGGACTGACTGAAGGGCCTATACCGGGCTCCCCAGCCTCTGCTTCAGCCCTGCACCGCCTTTAGCGTGCCACGCCAATCGCGAGGAAGCAGTTCATCGATGCGGCTGTTCAGGTGGATCGGCCGGCGCGCGAGGATGCCTGCTTCCCGACTAAGTCCGTCAGTGCCCCGCCCCGACACCGATCGTGTCGAGCCGCGCCACCGCCCCAGCCGGCAACTCCAGCCCAGCCGCCGCGAGGTTCTCCCGCAGATGCCCGAGCGACGAAGTCCCCGGAATCAGCAGCAGGTTCGGCGAGCGCTGCAGCAGCCAGGCCAGCGCCACCTGCATCGGCGTCGCGCCGAGTTCGCTGGCCACCTCCGACAGCACCCCCGACTGCAGCGGCGTGAAGCCCCCGAGCGGGAAGAAGGGCACATAGGCGATGCCCTCGCGCGCCAGCTTCTCGACCAGCGCATCGTCGGCGCGGTTCGCGAGGTTGTACATGTTCTGCACGCCGACGATCGGCACGATGCGCTGGCCGTCGTCGACCTGCTTCGCGGTCACGTTGCTCAGGCCGATGTGGCGGATCAGGCCCTGCTGGCGCAGCTCGGCGAGCGCGGTCAGCGGCGCCTCGAGCGAGCCTTCGGCCGGGCCGTGCACGCCCAGCATGCTGCGCATGTTGACGACATCGAGCACGTCGAGGCCGAGGTTGCGCAGGTTGTCGTGCACCGCCTGGCGCAGGTCGGCCGGCGAGGCCGCGAGGTTCCACGAAGCATCGGCCCCGCGCGTGGCGCCGACCTTGGTGACGATGGTCAGGCCGTCGCGGTACGGGTGCAGCGCCTCGCGGATGATCTGGTTGGTGACGTGCGGGCCGTAGAAATCGCTGGTGTCGATGTGGTCCACGCCGGCCTCGATCGCGGCGCGCAGCACCGCGACGGCGGCGGCGCGGTCCTTCGGCGGGCCGTAGACGCCGGGGCCGGCGAGCTGCATGGCGCCGTAGCCGAGGCGCTTCACGTCGCGGCTGCCGAGGCGGAAGGTGGAGATGGTGTCGAGCGGGTTCATGGGCTTTCCTTTCAGGTTGAAGCTGAATGTAGGCACCGCGGCGGCGTACGATAAGCCGGCTCAATGCGCACGGGTCGTGCGGAAAAACGAACAATCGAAAGACAGGCGATGACGGAACAGCTCGGCGATCTGGCGGTCTTCGTGGCGGTGGCGCGCGCGGGCGGCTTTCGCGAGGCGGCGCGGCTGCAGAGCGTCAGCGCCTCCAGCCTCAGCGCGGCGGTGCGTCGGCTCGAAACGCGGCTGGGCGTGCGCCTGCTGCATCGCAGCACCCGCAGCGTGGTGCCCACCGAGGCCGGCGCGCGGCTGCTCGACCGGCTCGGGCCCGCACTCGGCGAGGTCGAGGCCGCGCTCGACGTGGTCAACGGCTTTCGCGACAAGCCCGCGGGCACCTTGCGGCTCAACGTGCCGGCGAGCGCGTCGCGGCTTGTGCTGCCGGCGATCGTGCCGCCCTTTCTCGCGGCCTATCCCGAGATCCTGCTCGAGGTGGTGGTCGAGGAGAGCTTCGTCGACGTGCTGGCCGCGGGCTGCGATGCCGGCATCCGCTACGAGGAACGGCTCGAGCAGGACGTGATCGCGATCCCGATCGGCCCGCGCCGCCAGCGCATGGCGACCGCGGCCTCGCCGGCCTACCTCGCGGCGCACGGCCGCCCCGTGCATCCGCGCGACCTGCTGCGGCACGCCTGCCTGCGCGGGCGCTTCGCGAGCGGCGCGATGGCGGGCTGGGAATTCGAGCGCGAGGGCGAGGTGGTGACGGTGGACGTCGACGGGCCGCTGATCGTGCGCCTGGGCGGCGGCGTCGAGCTCGCGGTCGAAACGGCGGTGGCCGGCATCGGCGTGATCCATCTGTTCGAGGAATGGCTGCAGCCGCAACTGGCGAGCGGCGCGCTGGTGCCCGTGCTCGAGGACTGGTGGCAGCCCTTCACCGGGCCCTTTCTCTACTACCAGGGGCGCGAGCGGCTGCCGGCGCCGCTGCGCGCCTTCGTGGATTTCGTGCAGTCGCGGCGCGGCTGAGGTCGCGCTTCAGGTGCCGGCCTGCGCCAGCGGCAGCGCCGCGCCGCCCTTCAGTTCTTCGAGGCACACGCTCGAACGCACCATGCTCACGCCGGGCAGCGCCGAGAGCTTCTCGGTGAGGAAGGTACTGAGCGCCTCGAGGTCGCGCGCGATCACCTTGAGCACGTAGTCGACGTCGCCCGTCACCGAATGGCACTCGAGCACGTCGGGCAGTTGCGTCACGGCCTGGCGGAAGCGCTTGAAGTCGCGCACGTGGCCGCGTTCCATCGCGATGTGGACGAAGGCCATCACGCGCAGGCCCACGGCCGCGGGCCGCAGCCGCGCCTCGTAGCGCGCGATCACGCCCTCTTCCTCGAGCCGGTGATGCCGGCGGCTGCATTGCGCGGGCGAGAGCCCGACCGCGGCCGCGAGCTCGAGGTTGGAGATGCGGCCATGGCCCTGCAGCACCTCGAGCATGCGGGTGTCCATCGAGTCCAGCGGTACGGGTTGCAAGATGTTCTCCTGTTTGGTGGGAATGGCGAAAGGACTTCTCTTCTTCGAGGGGTGATCCCCAGGCGCGATGAAAACCCATTGCACGAGCCGGGCGAAAGAATCGTTGCGAGCTCGACCAGGGGCCGGAGCAGGCGATACATCTTCTCTCGATAGGCAACGAATGCGCAACTGCATTGCATCGCCATTCGCGAACGCCCCGGGTCAGCCATCCGATCCATCCGCACCGAGCTTCGACCAGGAGAACCCATGAAGCGCATCCCCGAACCGTTCCGCATCAAGACCATCGAGCGCATCGCCCTGACCACGCGCGCGCACCGCGAGCAGGCCCTGCTCGACGCGGGGCTCAACCCCTTCCTGCTGCGCAGCGACGACGTCTTCATCGACCTGCTGACCGACAGCGGCAGCGGCGCGATGAGCGACCGCCAGTGGGCCGCGATGATGGCGGCCGACGAGGCCTATGCCGGCAGCCGCAGCTACTACCGGCTCGCCGACACCATCGAGAAGGTCTTCGGCCATCGCCACACGGTGCCCGCGCACCAGGGCCGCGGGGCGGAGCAGCTGCTCTACCCGGAGCTCGTGAAACGCCGCGGCGCGAAGCAGCCGGTGTTCCTGTCGAACTTCCACTTCGACACCACCAAGCTCCACATCGAGCTGGCCGGCGCGCGCGCGCTCAACGCACTGACGAAGGAGGCACTGGACACCGCCACCTACCACGACTGGAAAGGCAACTTCGACCTCGACGAACTCGCGCGGCTGATCGAGACCCACGGCGCGGCCAACGTGGTGGCGCTGGTGGCCACCGTCACCTGCAACACCAGCGGCGGCCAGCCGGTCGCGCTGGCCAACCTGCGCGCGGCCTCGCAACTCGCGCGCGAAGCCGGCATCCCGGTGGTGATCGACGCCACGCGCTTCGCGGAGAACGCCTGGTTCATCCGCGAGCGCGAGGCCGGACAGGCGCAGCGCGAGGTACCCGACATCGTGCGCGACATGATGGCCTGCGCCGACATCGCGGTGATGTCGTCGAAGAAGGACGGGCTGGTCAACATCGGCGGCTTCTGCAGCTTCCGCGACGACGAGGACCTGTTTCGCGCCGTGCAGGAACGCTGCGTGGTCAGCGAGGGCTTCATCACCTATGGCGGCCTCGCGGGCCGCGACATGGAAGCGCTAGCGGTCGGCCTCGAGGAGGCCATGGATGCCGACTACCTGCGCTACCGCGTCGGCCAGGTCGCCTACCTCGGCGAGCGGCTGCGCGCGCAGGGCATCCCGATCCAGCACCCGACCGGCGGGCATGCGGTGTTCGTCGACGCGGCCGCACTGCTGCCGCACCTGCCGGCCGACAGCTTTCCGGCGCATGCGCTCGCCTGCGAGCTGTACCTCGAAGCGGGCGTGCGCGCGGTGGAGATCGGCTCGCTGCTGCTCGGGCGCGATCCCGCCACCGGGTTGCAGGAGAAGGCACCGCTCGAATCGATGCGGCTCACGATCCCGCGGCGCGTCTACACCAACGACCACATGGACTACGTGGCCGACGCGCTGGCCGAGGTGGCGCGGCGCGCCACGCGCATCCGAGGCATGGTCTTCACCTACGAGCCGGCGCTGCTGCGCAACTTCACGGCGCGTTTTCGCTGGGCCTGAGCCGACCCGCGCTCAACCAATGGCGGGATAGTTGCCTGTTCCCTCGGGCCAGGGCGTCAGCACCTCGAAGCCCTCTTCGGTCACCGCGACCATGTGCTCCCACTGCGCCGACAGCGAATGGTCGCGCGTGACCACGGTCCAGCCGTCGGGCAGCTCGCGGGTTTCGCGGCGGCCCGCGTTGATCATCGGCTCGATGGTGAAGACCATGCCGGGCGCGAGCCGCAGGCCTTCGCCGGGCCGGCCGTAGTGCAGCACCTGCGGATCGTCGTGGTAGATCTGCCCGATGCCGTGGCCGCAGTACTCGCGCACCACGCTGAAACGCTCGCGGTGCGCCACGCTCTGGATCGCATGGCCCACGTCGCCCAGCGTCGCGCCCGGGCGCACGGCCAGGATGCCGGCGCGCATGGCCTCGTAGGTGGTCTCGACCAGCCGGCGCGCGAGCGGGCTCGGCTCGTCGACGAAGTACATGCGGCTGCAGTCGCCGAACCAGCCGTCCTTGATCACGGCCACGTCGATGTTGACGATGTCGCCCTTCTTCAGCGTCTTCTGCGCCGAGGGAATGCCGTGGCAGACCACGTGGTTGACGGAGGTGCACACGGTCTTCGGAAAGCCCTTGTAGCCCACGTTGGCCGGGATCGCGCGCTGCACGTTGACGATGTGGTCGTGGCAGAGGCGGTCGAGCTCATCGGTGGTGACGCCGGGCTTCACGTAGGCCCCGATCATCTGCAGCACCTCGGCCGCGAGGTGCCCGGCCTTGCGCGACAGCGCGATCTGCTCGGGCGTCTTCAGGGGCACGGCCATGTTCATTGCACGACCTTCGCCGCCCGCCCCGCCGCGCGGCCCGATGGCCGCGGCGCGTGCGGCTCGCTCGGCGCGCAGGCCATCGCGAGGTCGAGCCCGCCGGCCATCTCGGCGCGCACCAGCAGCTGGCACAGCTCGCGATGATCGAGGTCGGGATGCAGCTCGGCGAGCATGCCGATGCGCATCCAGTGCTCGGCCTGCGCGTTGATGGAACGGCTCAGCGCGGTGCCTGCGACGCGCAGGTTCTCGTGCATGAGGTCGGAGATCTTGACGATGCCCATGGTGCTTGGTCTATATGAAACGTATACGAATCATATAGATTTTTTGGTGGGGCCGCCTCGCAAGGCCGGCCCGCCCCTCAGGGTGCCGCCGGCTTCATGCGCCGCAGATGCGCCAGCATCTCCTCGCGCACCACCCCCGTCACATGGCTGCGCTTGCCGTTCTCGAGCATGCCGAGCCGCCGCGCCACGGGCCGGCCCGGCAGGTGCAGCACGCACAGCGCGGGGTCGCTCTCCCAGTCGAAGTTCTTCAGCAGCGGCGCCATGGTGAAGCCCACGTTCTTGCGCACCAGCTCCGCGATGGCGAGCAGCGAGTTGAGTTCGAGGAACTCCTTCGGCACGTACTGCAGCCGCCGCAGGATCTTGTCGATGCGCGCGCCGGTCGGCGTGCGGCGGTCGAAGCGGATGAAGGGATGGTTCGCGAACAGGCTCGCGATCGGCGTCTCGGCCGAGGCGATGCCCGCGTTGGCGATGACGGTCAGCGCCTCGTCGTAGCAGGGCGTCCACAGCAGGCCCGGCGCCTCGGGCCACTGGCGCTCGACCACCACGGCCGCGTCAAGCTCGCCGCTGATCACGTCCTGCATCAGCTGCGTCTGCTCGCGCACGCGCAGCTCCACCTCGAGGTTCGGATGCAGCGACTTCAACACCGCGAGCGTGCTCGACAGCAACCCCATCGCCGAGATCAGCGAGCCGAGCTTGATGGTGCCGGCGATCTGGCGCTGGTCCTGCAGGTCGCGCCGCATCGACTCGTACTGCGCGAGCAGCTCCTCGGCGCGCGGCAGCAGCAGGTGCCCGGCCGGGCTCAGCGCCATGGTGCGGCCGGTCTTGTCGAACAGCGACTTCTTCATCTCGGCCTCGAGCGCGCGCATCTGCTGGCCCACGGCCGCCTGCGTCAGCGCGACCTGGTCGGCCGCGGCCGCGAACGAGCCGCCGCGGGCCGCGGCGACGAAGGTGCGCAGGAAACGGATGGTGCTCATGGGACCGGGACGATAAAGAAATCCTTTATTAACTCTAAACGATTTTTAAATTTATTTTTTCCTGTGCCTGCCAAACAATGCGGGCCATCGCCACCGCCGCGCCGTTCACTACCGCCTTCGCGCGGCAGGCCGATGACAAACCAACGCCATGACCACCCCTGAATACTTTCCCCTCGTCGATGTTTCCGGCACGCCGCATGCGCGCGGCGTGCAGCACGGCCGCGCGGTGCCCGAGCGCGTGGCCGGCGGCATCGCGCTCTACCGCGCCCAATTGGGCCGCCGCGGCCTCGACGACGCCACCATCCGCCAGCTCGCGCAGTCGATGCTGCCGGTGATCGCGGCCTACGACGCGAGCTACCTCGAGGAGATGCGCGGCATCGCCGAAGGCGCGGGCGTCGCGCTCGAGGACGTGGTGATGATCAACTGCCGCACCGAGATGCTGTTCGGCTATGCCGACATGAAGCAGGCCACGGCGCCCGCCATCGACGCCGCATCGAGCGAGGACGGCGACTGCACCGGCCTCGTGGTGCTGCCCGCACGCTCGGCCAGCGGCCGCCTCATGCATGCCCACAACTGGGATTGGCGCCAGGAATGCGTCGACACCGGCATCGTGCTGCGCATCCGCGCCGAGAACGGTCCCGACATGCTGAGCTTCACCGAGGCCGGCGCGCTCGCGCGCCACGGCTTCAACAGCCAGGGCGTGTCGCTGACCGGCAATTCGCTGACCTGCGACGAGGACTTCCGCAAGGGCCCGGGCGTGCCGCTGGTGCTGCTGCGCCGCCGCGTGCTCGAAGCCTCCAACCTGGCGCAGGCGATGAAGACGATCTGGGCCTCGAAGCGCTACTGCGCCAACAACATGATCCTCGCGCAGGCCAGCGGCAACGACGGCTCGGGCATCAGCCTCGAGACCTCGCCCGGCGAGATCTTCTGGACCCTGCCCGAGAACGACCTGCTGGTGCATGCCAACCACTGGATGTCGCCCGCGGCCACCATGAAGCTGCGCGACCCCGGCCTGCCGCAGCGCCCCGACAGCATCTACCGCCAGCACCGCGTGGAGAACGCGCTGCGCCGCGTCGAGGGCCGCATCGACTGGAGCGACGTCAAGGCCGCGCTGGCCGACGAGTTCGGCAAGCCCGATGGCGTGCTGCGCACGCCCAAGCCCGCGGACTTCAGCAGCATCTCGGCCACCGTGGCCACCACGCTGATGGACGCGGCCAACCGAGTGATGTGGGTGGCGCGCAAGCCCTACGAGGCACGCCACTTCCGCGAATACACGCTGTAGTCCCTTCCCTTCCTCCTGCCTTCCCTCATGACCGACACCACCGAAGCCCCCGCCGCCCTCGCCGAGCGGCGCGCCCGCACCCTCTACGACCTGGGCCCGAGCACCATCTACGCCGCGCGCAGCGACCCGCGCTTCTCCTACTGCACCTACGTGCCCGAGCACGTGGGCCAGCCCGGCACGCGGCCGATGCAGCTGGTGGTGGTGGTGCACGGCACCGGCCGCGCCTTCGTCAACTACCGCGAGGCCTTCAGCGGCTTCGCGAAGTGGAACGACTGCATCGTGCTGTGCCCGCTGTTCCCGGCCGGCGTGCGCGGCGACGGCAACCGCGACGGCTTCAAGCACCTGATCGAGGCCGACATCCGCTACGACCAGGTGCTGCTCGACATGGTGGCCGAGGTGGGCGAGAAGTTCGGCTGCGACTTCGGCCGCTTCGCGCTGTTCGGCTATTCGGGCGGCGGCCAGTTCGTCAACCGCTTCGCGATGCTGCACCCCGAGCGCCTGTGGGCGGTGTCGATCGGCGCGCCGGGTTCGGTCACGCTGATCGATCCCGAGCAGGGCTGGTGGGTCGGCACCAAAGACTTCGAGACCCGCTTCGGCAAGCCCATGGACCTCGAGGCGCTGCGCCGCCTGCCGGTGCACATGATCGCGGGCAAGGCCGACATCGAGACCTGGGAGATCACGCACAAGCCCGGCGGCAAGTTCTTCATGCCGGGCGCCAACGATGCCGGCCGCACGCGGCCCGAGCGGCTCGAGACGCTGCGCCGCTCCTTCGAGGCGGCCGGCGTGAAGGTGGCTTTCGAGCTGCTCGACAACGTGCCGCACAACGGGCTGGCCTGCGTGGGCCATGTGCAGGACTTCTTCGCCAAGGCCCTGCAAGAACTGCGCGCCGCGTCGTCGCCGGCCTGACCCCACCCACCACGAGGAAGAAGGCCCATGTTCCGTTTCGCAGCGGCCCGCATCGCGATGGCCATCCCCACCCTGCTGATCGTGGCGGTGTCGGTGTTCGTCCTGATCCGGCTGATTCCCGGCGACCCCGCGCAGCTGTTGCTCGGCGACCTCGCCACGCCCGCGAGCCTGGCCGACCTGCGCGCGCGGCTCGGCCTCGACCGCTCGCTGCCGGCGCAGTTCGGCATCTGGTTCGGCCATGTGCTGCAGGGCGACCTCGGCACCTCGATCAACAGCGGGCAGGACGTGCTCTCGCTGGTGGCCAAGCGCTTCCTCATCAGCGGCCGCATCGTGCTGGTGGCGGTGGCGCTGGCCGCGCTGGTGGCGGTGCCGGCCGGCATGGTCGCCGCGTGGCAGCAGAACCGCGCGCCCGACCTGCTGCTGGTCGGCTCGGCCACCTTGCTGGTGTCGATCCCGACCTTCTGGCTCGGCCTGCTGTTGCTGCTGCTGTTCGGCCTCAAGCTGGGCTGGCTGCCGGTGGTGGGCTACGTGGGCATCGCCGAGGACTGGAAGAACGGCCTGCTGTACCTGGTGCTGCCGATCCTCACGCTGTTCCTGCACGAGATCGGCGTGCTCATGCGCATGGCGCGCGCCAGCACGCTCGAGGTGCTGCGCCTGGACTACATCACGCATGCGCGCGCCAAGGGCCTGTCGGAGCGCGCGGTGCTGATGCGCCATGCCTTCAAGAACGCCTTCGGCCCGACCTGGACCCTGATCGGCCTGGTGCTGGGCAACCTGCTCGGCGGCATCGCGGTGGTCGAGACCGTGTTCACCATTCCGGGCCTGGGCCGGCTGCTGGTCGACGCGATCTTCGCGCGCGACTACCCGGTGATCCAGGGCTGCCTGCTGTTCGTGGCGGTGATCTACGTGGTGGTCAACCTCGTGATCGATCTCTGCTATCCCCTGTTCGACCCCCGCGTCGCCGTCGAATAGGCACGAAGATGACCCGCAACAAACGCATTCCCCTCAACGCAATGGTCGGCCTCGTCATCGTCGGCCTGGTCGTGGCTGCCGCGCTCCTGAGCCTGGTGTGGACGCCGCACGATCCGCTGCGCATCAACTTCGGCTCGCGGCTCAAGCTGCCCGGCGCGCGCTACCTGCTGGGCACCGACGAGTTCGGCCGCGACGAGCTCTCGCGCCTGATGGCCGGCGCCGCCACCAGCGTCTGGATCGCGGTGCTCACGGTGGGCTTCTCGATCGTGGTGGGCAGCATCGTGGGCGTGCTCACGGGCTTCCTGCGCGGCTGGACCGACCGCATCGTGATGGCCTTCAACAACGCGCTGCTGGCCTTCCCGGGCCTGCTGCTGGCGCTGGGCCTGCTCGCGGTGGTGGGCGCCAACCAGTACGGCATCGTGCTCGCGCTCGGGCTGGCCTACACGCCCTCGGTGACGCGCATCGTGCGCGGCACGGTGCTGTCGCTGCGCGAGAAGGAGTTCATCGAATCCTCGCGCGTGCTCGGCAACTCCGAGCTCTACACCATGGTGCGCCACGTGCTGCCCAACTGCACCGCGCCGCTCACGGTGCTGGCCACCTCGATGTTCGGCTGGGTGATCCTGGCCGAGAGCGCGCTCTCGTTCCTCGGCCTCGGCGTGCCGCCGCCCGCGCCCACCTGGGGCAACATGCTCGCCTCGGCGCGGCCGTTCATGGCGCAGGCCAGCCACCTCTCGATTCTTCCGGGCCTGTGCATCGCGCTGACGCTGCTGGGCATCAACCTGCTGGGCGACGCGGTGCGCGACTGGCTCGATCCGCGCATGAAGGGCGTGCAATGACTTCCACTTCCACCACCGCCGCGCTGGTCAGCGTCGAAGGCCTCACGCTCGCCGTCGGCCCCGGCGGCCGCGAGATCGTGCGCGACGTGAGCTTCGACATCGCGCCCGGCGAGATGGTCGGCATCGTCGGCGAATCGGGCAGCGGCAAGACGCAGGCCGCGCGCGCCCTGATGGGCCTCACGCCGCCGCCGCTGGTGCGCACCGCGGGCCGCATCCTGTTCGAGGGCGAGGACCTCGCGCTCGCCAGGCCGGCGCGGCTGCGCGAGCTGCGCGGCGCGCGCGTGGGCATGGTGTTCCAGGAGCCGATGACCTCGCTCAATCCGTCGATGACCATCGGCCGCCAGCTCGAGGAGGCGCTCGCGCTGCACCGCCGCGAACTGTCGCCCGCCGCGCGGCGCACGCGCGTGCTCGACATGCTCGCGCGCGTCGGCATCCGCGATCCGCAGGGCGCGCTCGCGGCCTGGCCGCACGAGTTCTCGGGCGGCATGCGCCAGCGCATGATGCTGGCCTCGGTGATGCTGCTGGAGCCCGCCCTCTTGATCGCCGACGAGCCGACCACCGCGCTCGACGCGGTGGTGCAGCGCGACGTGCTCGAGCTGATGGTGGGCCTCACGCGCGAGCACCGCACCGCCGTGCTGATGATCAGCCACGACCTGCCGATGGTGGCGCGCTTCACGCAGCGCATGGTCGTGATGCGGCATGGCGAGGTGAAGGAGACCGGCCGCACCGAGGACCTCCTCGAACAGCCGAAGCACCCCTACACGCGCGAGCTGCTGCAGGCCATGCCGCGCCGGCTGCCCGCGCGCGCGGTGGCCGACGAGCCGCCGGTGGTCGAGGTGCGCAACCTCGTCATCGACTATCCAGGACGCCGTCGCCTGTTCGCCAAGACCGCGCCCAGGCGCGCACTGCACGGCATCGACCTCGTGGTGCGTCCGCGCGAGGTGGTCGCGGTGGTCGGCGGCTCGGGCTCGGGCAAGACCACGCTGGGCCGCGCCATCGCCGGACTGCTCAAGCCCGGCGGCGGCGAGATCCTGTTCCGCGGCCGCTCGATCGCGCGCTCCGACCCCGGCTGGGCCGACTACCGTCTGCAGTGCCAGATGGTGTTCCAGGATCCCTATGCCTCGCTCGATCCACGCATGACCATCGGCCAGCTGGTCGGCGAGGGGCTGCGGCTGGTGCCCGGCATGTCGACGGCCGACAAGGCGAAGCGCGTGGCCGAGGTGCTCGACGAGGTCGGGCTCGGCACCGCCTACGCGCCGCGCTATGCGCACCAGCTCTCGGGCGGCCAGCGCCAGCGCGTGGCGATCGCGCGCGCACTGGTGCGCCGGCCCGCCTTCGTGATCGCCGACGAGCCGGTGTCGGCGCTCGACGTCACCGTGCGCGCCCAGGTGCTCGAGCTGTTCGCCGAACTGCAGAAGCGCCACGGTTTCTCGTGCCTGTTCATCAGCCACGACCTCGGCGTGGTCGAGCAGGTGGCCGACCGCGTGGTCGTGATGCAGGACGGCCGCATCGTCGAGCAGGGCACGCGCGACACCGTGTTCGACGCGCCGCGGCAGGACTACACGCGCCGGCTGCTGTCCGCCATTCCGGCGCTCGAGCCCACCGAGGCCGGCGGCGTGCGGCTGCGCTGGCGCTTCGGCGCCGAGACCGCCCTCGCCTGAAGTTCTTTTTTTCGCAGGAGTCCTCCATGCCCCGTCCCTTCTTCCGACTCGCGGCCCTCGCCGGCGCCGGCCTCGCCTGCGGCGCGGCGCTGGCCCAGACCACGGTGACGGTGGCCCAGCCGGCCGACATCCGTTCCACCAACCCGGGCGTGAACCGCGACAACACCACCGACGGCATCGTCCTCAACATGGTCGAGGGCCTGGTCGGCTACCGGCAGGACGGCAGCGTCGGCCCGCTGCTCGCGCAGTCGGTCGAGGTGTCGCCCGACGGCCTGACCTACACCTTCAAGTTGCGCCGTGGCGTGAAGTTCCACAACGACGCGCCGCTGACCTCGGCCGACGTGGCCTGGAGCTGGAAGCGCTACATGGACCCGAAGACCGACTGGCGCTGCCTCAGCGAATACGACGGCCGCAACGGCCTCAAGGTGGTCGAGACCGCGACGCCCGACGACGCCACCTTCACGATGAAGATCAACCGGCCCTCGGCCGTGTTCCTCGATTCGCTGGCGCGCTCCGACTGCGGCATGACGGCGATCCTGCACAGGAGCTCGGTCAAGGCCGACGGCAGCTGGGACAAGCCCGTGGGCACCGGCCCCTTCAAGTTCGGCGAGTGGAAGCGCGGCGAGTACGTCACGGTCACGGCCTTCAAGGGCTACACCTCGCCGCCGGGCGCGACCAAGGTCGACGGCTACGTGGGCCTGAAGGCGCCGCTGGTCGACACGGTGCGCTTCCTGGTCGTGCCCGACGCGGCCACGGCCGCGGCCGGCCTGAAGTCGGGCGCCATCGACGCGGCCCAGATCACCTCGAGCGACGCGCAGGAACTCAAGACCGACCGCAACCTCGTCGTGCAGGCGCCGACCGAGGCCACCAAGAACGCGCTGCTGATCCAGACCCGCGATCCGCTGCTCAAGAACCAGAAACTGCGCCAGGCCATCGCGGCCTCGCTCGACATGGAGCAGATCGTGGCGGCCGCCTCCGAGGGCCTGGGCACGGTGAACAACGCCGCCATCCACAAGACCTCGGCCTTCTACGGCCCGGTGCAGAAGAAGGGCTACCACTACGACCCGGCGCTGGCCGCCAGGCTGCTGCGCGAGGCCGGCTACAGGAACGAGAAGATCGTCATCCAGACCAACAAGCGCGCCCACGTGCCGAGCTACACGGTGGCGGTGCTGGCGCAGGCCATGATGCAGTCGGTGGGCATCAACGCGCAGATCGAGGTGCTCGAATGGGCCACGCAGCTCGACCGCTACAACAGCGGCAACTACCAGATGAGCTCGTTCACCTATTCGTCGCGGCTCGACCCGGCGCTGAGCTACGAGCAGTTCTCGGGCCCGAAGGACAAGCAGTCGCGCAAGGTCTGGGAAGACCCGCAGGCGCTCAAGCTGCTCGACGACAGCTTCGCCGAATCGGACCCGAAGAAGCGCCAGGCCCTGTTCGACCAGATCCACGCGCTGATGATCCAGCAGGTGCCGATGATCATGCTGTTCAACGGCATCGACGCCTGGGGCGTGCGCAAGCGCCTGAGCGGCTTCTCGGTGTGGGAAGGCAAGCCCCGGCTGTGGGGCGTGTCGGCGGCCGCGAAGGCCTCGTGAGCGGCCGCCGCGCCGCCATGCTCAGTCCTGCAGGCAGAGGTACTTGAGCTCGAGGTAGTCCTCGATCCCGTGCCGCGAGCCCTCGCGGCCCAGGCCCGACTGCTTCACGCCGCCGAAGGGCGCGACCTCGTTCGAGATCAGGCCGGTGTTGATGCCGACCATGCCGGTCTCGAGCTGCTCGCCCACGCGCCAGAGGCGGCGGCGGTCCTCGGTGAAGAGGTAGGCGGCGAGGCCGAACTCCGAATCGTTGGCCATCGCGACGACCTCCTCCTCGGTCTCGAAACGGAACAGCGGCGCCAGCGGCCCGAAGGTCTCCTCGCGCGCCACGCGCATGGCCTGCGTCACGCCGGTCAGCACGGTGGGCTCGAAGAAGCTGCCGCCCAGCGCATGCGGCTTGCCGCCGGTGCGCAGCTCGGCGCCCTGCGTGAGCGCGTCGTCGATGTGCTGGCGCACCTTGGCGACCGCGCGGCCGTCGATCAGCGGGCCCTGCGTGATGCCGGCCTCGAGGCCGTTGCCCACGCGCATCGCCTCGACCGCGGCGACCAGCCGCGCGGCCACGGCGTCGTAGATGCCGGCCTGCACGTAGATGCGGTTGGCGCAGACGCAGGTCTGGCCCGCGTTGCGGAATTTGGAGGCCACGATGCCCTCGATCGCGCGGTCGATGTCGGCGTCGTCGAACACGATCAGCGGCGCATTGCCGCCGAGCTCGAGCGAGAGCTTCTTGATGGTCGGCGCGCACTGCTGCGCGAGCACGCGGCCCACGCCGGTGGAGCCGGTGAAGCTGAGCTTGCGCACGGTCGGGCTCTCGCACAGCGCGGCGCCGATCTCGGGCGCGTTGCCGGCCACGATCTGCAGCACGCCGGGCGGCAGGCCGGCCTCGAGCCCCAGCACGCCGAGCGCGAAGGCGCTCAGCGGCGTGAGTTCGGCCGGCTTGACGACGATGGTGCAGCCCGCGGCCAGCGCGGGACCGACCTTGCGCGTGATCATCGCGGCCGGGAAGTTCCACGGCGTGATCGCGGCGCACACGCCGATCGGCTGCTTGAGCACCACGATGCGCTGGCCGGCGCGCTGCGGCTGCAGCACCTCGCCGTCCACGCGCTTGGCCTCCTCGGCGAACCATTCGATGAACGAGGCCGCGTAGGCGATCTCGCCGCGCGCCTCGGCCAGCGGCTTGCCCTGCTCGAGCGTCATCAGCCGGCCCAGGTCATCCTGGTGCGCGAGCATCAGCTCGGCCCAGCGGCGCAGCACGCGCGCGCGATCGGGCGCGGTGCGCGCACGCCAGGCGGGCAGCGCGGCGGCGGCGCCGGCGATGGCGCGCTCGGTCTCGGCGCGGCCCATCCGCGGCACGTCGGCCAGGTGTCGGCCGGTGGCGGGGTCGTTCACGGCGAAGGTGGCGCCGTCGTCGGCCGCGACCCACTGGCCGTCGATCAGGCCGGCGCCGCGCAGCAGGTCGGGGCGCTGCAGGCCCAGGGTGGAAGCGGTGCTCATGCCGAGAACGCCTCCTCGACGATGGCCAGCGCGCGTTCGAACTGCGCATCGGGAATGGTCAGCGGGTAGAGGAAGCGGATCACGTTGCCGTACATGCCGCAGCTCAGCAGCACCAGGCCCTGCGCCAGGGCCTTGGCCTGCACGCGCGCCACCGCTTCGGCATCGGGCGCGCCCGTGGCCGCATCGCGCAGCTCCACCGCGACCATCGAGCCCTGCGCGCGCACTTCGGCCAGCGCCGGGTTCGATTCCTTGATCTTCAACAGTCGGCCGACCAGGCGCTCGCCCAGCGCGGCGGCGCGTTCGCAGAGCTTCTCGTCGGCGATCACGTCGAGCACCGCGTGCGCCGAGGCCACCGCCAGCGGATTGCCCGCGTAGGTGCCGCCGAGGCCGCCGGGCGCCGGCGCGTCCATGATGGCGGCGCGGCCGGCCACGGCCGACAGCGGCATGCCGCCCGCGAGGCTCTTGGCCATGGTGATCAGGTCGGGCTCGACGCCGTGGTGCTGCATCGAGAACAGCCGGCCGGTGCGCGCGAAGCCGGTCTGCACCTCGTCGGCGATCAGCACGATGCCGTGCGCGTCGCAGAGGCGGCGCAGGCCCTGCAGCAGCGCGGTGGGCGCGACGTTGAAGCCGCCCTCGCCCTGCACCGGCTCGATCACGATCGCGGCCACGCGTTTCGGATCGATGTCGGCCTTGAACAGCTTCTCGATCGCGGCCAGCGAGTCGTCGGCGCTCACGCCCTGCAGCGCGCTCGGGAACGGCACGTGGAACACGTCGGCCGGGAACGGGCCGAAGCCGGTCTTGTAGGGCGCGACCTTGCCGGTCATGGCCAGCGCCATCAGCGTGCGGCCATGGAAGCCGCCGCCGAAGGCGATCACGCCGGCGCGGCCGGTGTGGGCGCGCGCGATCTTCACCGCGTTCTCGAGCGCCTCGGCGCCGGTGGTGAAGAAGGCCGTCTTCACCGGGCCGGAGATCGGCACCAGCGCGTTGAGCCGCTCGGCCAGCGTCACCACGCTCTCGTAGGGAACGATCTGGTAGGCCGTGTGCGTGAAGCGCCCGAGCTGCTCCTGGATCGCGGCCACCAGGCGCGGATGGCGGTGGCCGGTGTTGAGCACCGCGATGCCGGCGGCGAAGTCGATGTATTCGCGGCCTTCGATGTCCCACAGCGTCGCGTTCTCGGCGCGCTGGGCATAGAAGCCGCACATCACGCCCACGCCGCGCGGCGTGGCCGCGAGGCGGCGGGTCTGGAGTTCGGAGTTGGTGGTCATGGCTGAAGGCGTCCGGGAAAGGGCTGGAGGTCGATCGGAAGTTCTGATTGAATGCGCAATTGGCTCCATCAAAAAGATCCACTTCCTGCAATCAGGATGGAGCCAATCCAAAAAGCCATGAAATCCATCTGCGCCGACCTGGTGCTGCAGCGCATCGCTCCCGCCGCCGGCGCCGCGCTCAACCGCCAGCTCTACGACTGCCTGCGCGGCGCCATCCTCGACGGCAGCCTGCCGCCCTCGAGCGCGCTGCCGGCCTCGCGCGACCTGGCGCGCGAGACCGGCATGTCGCGCAACACCGTGCTGCATGCCTACGAGCAGCTGCGCGCCGAGGGCTACGTGCATTCGCGCGTGGGCAGCGGCACCTTCGTGGCCGAGACCACGCCCGAGAGCCAGCTGGCCACCGGCCGCGGCGCGGCCGCCGCGCCGGCCCGCGCCGCGCCGGTGCGGCTGGCCCGGCGCGCCCAGGCGCTGGTCGACGATGCTTCGGCCGCGGCGCGCCAGTGGGGCGCCTTCATGCCCGGCGTGCCCGACGTGACCCAGTTCCCGCACCGCGCCTTCGGCCGCATCGTCGCGCGCCTGTGGCGCGACCCCGCGCCCGAGCTGCTGACCTATTCGCACGGCGGCGGCCATCCGGCGCTGCGCGAGGCGGTGGCCGAGCACCTGCGCGTGGCGCGCGCGGTGCGCTGCGACGCCGACCAGGTGCTGATCACCGAGGGCGTGCACCAGGCCATCGACCTGTCGCTGCGCATGCTGGCCGACCCGAGCGACACCGTGTGGGTCGAGGAGCCCGGCTACTGGGGCTTCCACAAGCTGCTGCAGATGGGCGCCTGGCGCGTGCGGCCGCTGCGCGTGGAGGCCGAGGGCGACGGCCCCGGTGCCGGCTGGCCGCGCGGCGGCAGCGCGCCACGGCTGATCTTCGTGACGCCCTCGCACCAGTACCCGCTGGGCTCGGTGATGAGCCTGGCGCGCCGGCGCGAGCTGCTCGACTTCGCGCGCCAGTCGGGCAGCTGGATCGTGGAGGACGACTACGACAGCGAGTTCCGCTTCGCGGGCCGGCCCATCCCCTCGATGCAGGGGCTCGAGGACGACAGCCCGGTGATCTACATCGGCACCTTCAGCAAGACCCTGTTCCCGGGCCTGCGCGTGGGCTACATGGTGCTGCCGCGCGCGCTGGCCGCGCACTTCCGCACCGCCCATGCCGACCTCTACCGCGAGGGCCACGCCATCACGCAGGTGGCGCTGGCCGAGCTGATCGGCCAGGGCCACTACGCCGCCCACATCCGCCGCATGCGCGTGCTCTATGCGCGCCGGCGCGCGCTGCTGGCCGGGCTGATCGCCGAGCACCTGGGCCCCGACCACCTGCATCCGCAGGCCAGCAATGCCGGGCTGCACCTGGTGCTGCGGCTGCCCGAGGACCGCGACGACGTGGCGATCATGGAAGCGGCGCAGGCGCGCGGCGTGCTCTCGCGGCCGCTGTCGCGCTACTACCGGCGCGGCGACGGGCGGCGCGGCCTGCTGCTGGGCTATGCCTGCGTGGAGGAGGCGAACATCGAGCCGGCGTTCCGCGTGCTGCTCGACTGCATCCGGCCTTGAGCGGCACCCGGCCGGTTCGCATCGGCCTACACGCGCTGGCCGATCATCCCGACAGCGCCGCGCGCGGCCTCGGGTCCCAATGAGGCTTTCGCCATCCACCGCCTTCGTTCCCCGTGCCCCTGCCCCCAGCGCAAGACCGACCCGCTCGCCTCGGACGCCGACTGGCCCTCGCGCTGGTCGTCGCCATCGCCGCCGGCGTGGTGGCCGTCTTCACGGGTGCCATCGAGGTGCCCGAGCGCCACGATCCCTGGGCACCGCTCGACGTGACGGCCCCGCCCAACTGGCTCACTTCGTACAAGCTGGCCCGCGCGCGTGGCGACCCGGTGCGCTGCCAGGCCGCGCTGGCCGACACCGGCATGCAGTACGAGCGCGTGCCCGACCGCGTCACCGGCCCGGGCTGCGGCTTCGAGAACGCCGTGCGCCTGCGCTCGGCCGGCGTGCGGCTGGGCAGCGCGCCCACGCTGAGCTGCCCGATGGCGCTGTCCTTCTTCATGTGGGAGCGCCATGCGCTGCAGCCCGCGGCCCTGCGGCACTTCGGACAGCCGGTCGCCGCGGTCGACCACCTCGGCAGCTATGCCTGCCGCAACGTGAACCGCGGCGAAGGCGCCGTGCCCGGCGCGCCACGCAGCCGGCACGCCACGGCCGATGCTTTCGACGTGGCCGGCTTCGTGCTCGCGGACGGACGCCGCATCAACGTGCGCAAGGACTGGCGCATCGACGCCACGAGCCCTTCGGCCGCGCTGCTGAACGACGCCCACCTGGGCGCCTGCCGTTTCTTTCGCGGCGTGCTCGGGCCCGAGTACAACGCGGCGCACCGCGATCACTTCCATCTGGAGACGGGCGGGTTTCCGATGTGCCGCTGAGCCCGTCTGCTAGAAAGCCACCATGAGCGCTTCCCTCGCTGCCTCTCTCGTCGATCTCGTGCTGGGCCTGGAACTCGGCGCGCGCGGCGATGCCGATCCGAACCGCTTCGCGCTCGAGGGCGTGCGCTGGACCACGGGGCAGGACGGCACGCGCGAACTGCGGATCGCGCGGCTCGAAGCGACGGCCCTGCGGCTCGCCACAGGCGCGCTGGTGCTGGAGATCGAGCGCATCGCCGTGCACGAACTGGTCGCGCGCGTGCAGGCCGAGAACGGGTCGCTGCGCGTCGGCGCCATCGAGGCCCGCGACGCGGAATTCGCCGGCCTGAAGTTGCACGGCCCGCTGGTGCTGCCACGGCAGTTCCGCCAGCTGTGGGAAGCCACCCACCCCGCCGACGGCACGACGCTGCCGCCGCCGGCCGATGCCTGGCAGCTCGGCCCGCTCGGCGAGATCGACGGCACCCTGCGCGGCCGCATCACCGACGCGCACCTGCTGTTCGATGCCGACGTGACCGTGCCGATCCGCCACGGGCTGGTCGACTTCAACGACGCCACCGTCGAGCACGTGGGCCCCGACTCGCGCATGGGCGTGAGCCCGCTCGGCTTCTACGTCGATGCGCCGAACGGCCGCAGCTACCTCTACCAGTTCGCCTCGGCGCCGCTCGCGGGCGTGGAGTTCGAGCGCCGCAAGAGCCTGATCGGCCCGTGGATCTCCGAGCGCGGCAAGCTGCGGCTGCGGCCCTTCGCCGAATCGATGCTGCGCCAGGGCCTGGGCACGCAGGCCCAGGGGCTGACGGCGCAGGCGCGCACGCTGCTGGGGCGCACGGCCCTGTCGGGTGAACTGCGGCTCGGGGACGGACTGCTCGCGCTGCCCGGCCTGCAGGTGTCGATGGACGGGCACGAGCAGGGCCTCAACACCATCGTGCTGCGCTCGGAATCGGTGGGGCGCGGGCTGGGCGCTGAGATCGCCGCGCTGTCCGCGCACGAAATCACGGCGAGCTGGGGCGGCGCGCAACTCGCCGGCGAGGCCGTGACGGCCAAGCTCGGCGTGCAGGTCGTCGTCGAGGGCGACACCCTGCGCTTCGTGCTCGCGGCCGCGAGCGGCCGCATCACCGCACCCCGCATCGGCTTCGCGGCCGGCGAGCCCGCGTGATCCTCGCCGTCGATGTCGCCTACGCCGAGTCGGGCGGCGCGATGGCCGCCGGGCTGCTGCTCGCGGACTGGCATGACACCGCGCCCGTGCGCGAGATCCTGGTGCCGGTGCCGCAGGTCGAGGACTATGTGCCCGGCGCGTTCTACCGCCGCGAGCTGCCCTGCATCGAGGCCGTGCTCGCGCAGGTCGCCGAGCCGCTCGCCTGCATCGTCATCGACGGCTACGTGACGCTGGGCACGCCGCCGCGCGACGGCCTCGGCGCGGTGCTCTGGGACAAGCTCGGCCGCGCGACCCCGGTGATCGGCGTCGCGAAGACGAGGTTCGCGGGGGCGCCGCCCGAGACCGAACTGCTGCGCGGCGAGAGCGCGCGCCCGCTCTTCGTGACGGCCGCGGGCATGCCGCTCGAGCAGGCCAGGGCGCACATCCGCGCGATGGCCGGTGCCTACCGGCTGCCCGAGATGCTCAGGCGGGTCGATGGCCTGTCGCGCCAGCGCGCGCAGGTCTAGCCGATGCTTGCGTGGGTCTACGCGGGACGCGATCGCTTCGACTGCTCGAGCCGCGCGATGAGCTCCTTCGGCAGACGCCGCGCCCGCGCGATGTCGACCGCATCGCGCCCCTGCTCGTCGGCCACGGACGCATCGGCACCGGCCGCGATCAGCAGCGCCAGGGTCTCGAGCCGCTGCAGCCGGGCTGCATAGAAGAGCGGCGTTTCGCCGTGCGCGCGCAGGTTCAGCGCGGGCTTGTTCGCGAGCAGCACGCGGCACATCGCCGCGTCGTCGCGCCACACCGCGGCCCACAACGACCAGCTCGTGTTCGCGCCGCGCTTGGCGAGGAACTTCACCAGCGGAAGGTTCTCGCCGCGCGCCACCGCGTACCAGATCGGCGTGGCGCGGAAGTCGCCCTCGTCCTCGTCCATGGGCACCTCGGCCTCGAGGTCGGCGCCCGCATCGAGCAGCGCGGTCACGGTCTCGATCCCATGGGGTTCCGCAAGCTGCGCGCCCTCGGCCTTCACCGTGCAGGCCAGATGGATCGCCGCGCGGCCGCGCGGATCGGTGGCGCCGACCAGCGCCGGCGCCTGGGCCAGCTGGGCCTGCACCGAGGCCGCGTCCCAGGCCTTCGCGGCGGCGAACAGCGAGGTCTTCGAGGGCTGGGGCATGGGCGCTTTCCTTCCTTGTCTGCGTCGGGCCATCTTCCCACGGCCTTGACCCAGGTCAATCGCCGAGCGCCCGCGCCGGGCTAGCATGGACAGGCGACACGAGGAGACGCCGTGGAACTCGAGATACCGGAGATGCTGGCCGCCGTCCTGCGCAGCCAGGTCGGCGCGCAGTCGCCGCTGGGCCTCCAGCTGGGCGGCCAGGGAGCCTGCAGCGGCATACGCGTCGTGTCGAGCCGCCACTTCGACGGCCGCTCGCTCAACCTGCTCTACCAGCTGAGCCTCGGCAAGGGCGCGCGCGACCTGGTGTTCCAGCTGCTCGCGCTCGACAACCTCAACGGCGAATCGCAGCTGCAGCCGATCGCGAACCTCGAAGCAATGGTGCCGGCGCTGACCGAATGGCTGGCGCGCGACGCGATCGACGGCTGGCTCTACCAGCGCGGCAAGGACGGCGTGCTGCTGCCCTGGCTGGTCCACACGGTGCGGCTGGTGAAGCCCACCGAGGGCAATGCCTACGTGCTCGTGGGCCTGCTCGCCAACACCTTGCAGGCCGCCGGCCGCGAGCCGCCCTCCGAGCCCCGGCTGCGCTTCGCGGGCATGACCTGGGGCCTGAGCTTCTACGAGGAGCAGCTGCCGCAGCGCACGCTGGCCGACCTGTTCGCCGACCACGGCTTTCACAAGGAGTGCGCGGAGTTCAAGCGCGAGTACGAGATGCAGCTCGAGCGCTTCGGCAAACTGCAGCCGCAGCACGGCGCGCAGTTCACCGTCGGCGGCAGCGTGTGGACCGCGGGCGAGGGCCCGCGCGCGGCGCTCGAGTGCCACCGGCTGCCCGAGGCCGCCGCAGTGCGCTGCGTGAACGACGAGGAGCTGCTGCGCCGCCGCTTCGACCTGGCGGCCGATCCGCACCACTGGCGCGAGAGCGGCATCGCCCAGGGCTTCGATCGCATTCCGCAGCACTGCTACCTGCACCTGTTCCACCTCGACTGGCACCGCAACATCTGGGTCCATGCGCAGCATGTGCAGGAGTACCGGTACCAGCCCGGCCTGCGCGAGCGGCTGGTGCTGCCGCAGGCGCACCGCGACCTGATCGACATCCTCACGGCCGACCGCAACTTCCTGGTCGAGGACGTGGTGCCCGGCAAGTCGGGCGGCACCACCATCCTGTGCAAGGGCGCGCCCGGCCTGGGCAAGACGCTGACCGCCGAGGTCTATGCGGAGGTGGTCGGCAAGCCGCTGTACCGCGTGCATTCGGGCCAGCTCGGCGTGACGGCGAGCTCGGTGGAGACCAGCCTCACGCGCATCCTGCAGCGCGCCGCGCGCTGGGGCTGCGTGCTGCTGCTCGACGAGGCCGACGTCTACATCCGGCGCCGCGACAACGACCTGCAGCACAACGCCATCGTGGCCGAGTTCCTGCGCACGCTCGAGTACTTCAGCGGCCTGCTGTTCATGACCACCAACCGCGTCGGCGACATCGACGAGGCCATCCTCTCGCGCTGCATCGCGGTGATCGACTACCAGCCGCCCGGGCCCGAGGATGCGCGGCGCCTGTGGGCCACGCTGTCGGCCCAGCTCGGCGTGGAACTGCCGCCCGCCGTGATCGACCGGCTGGTGGTCGACTACGCGGGCGCCAGCGGCCGCGACATCAAGGAGCTGCTCAAGCTCACGAGCAAGTACTGCCGGCGCAAGGAGCTGCCGCTGTCGACGCAGTCCTTCGCGCAGTGCGCGGTGTTCCGCGGCATCGCGCCCGCCGCATCGCCCGGAGGCACCGCATGATCGACCCCACCCTGTTCGGCGGCGCGCTCACCGGCCGCATGGCCTTCCGGCCCGGTGCCGCGCCGCTGTACGAACCGTTGCCGCCCGGGCGCCACGACCTGGGCTTCGACGAAGGCCGCGATGCGGTGCTGGTGGTGCCCGAAGGCCTGCCCACGGATGCGCCGCTGCCCCTGCTCGTGATGTTCCATGGCGCGGGCGGCGAGGCCAACCGCGTGCTGCCGCACTTCGTCGCGCATGCGCGCTCGCGCGGCTTCCTGCTGCTGGCGCCGCAGTCGATGTACGCCACCTGGGACATCGTGGTCGGCGGCCACGGCCCCGACCTCGAGCGGCTCGACAACGCGCTGGCCACCGTGTCGCGGCATTTCCGGCTCGACCCCGCGCGGCTCGCGCTCGCGGGCTTCTCCGACGGCGGCAGCTACGCGCTGTCGCTGGGCCTCACCAACGGCGACGTGGCGAGCCACGTGATCGGCCTGTCGGCCGGCTTCATGAACAGCTTCGCGCAGGCCGGCACGCCGCGCTTCTTTCTCGCGCACGGACGCTCGGACAGCCAGTTGCCGATCGAGACCAGCGCCCATCCGCATGCCCGGCGGCTGCTCGAGAGCGGGCACGACCTCACGCTGCAGCCCTTCGATGGGGACCATGTGATCGTGCCCTGGGTGGTGGGGCGGGCGGTGGCCTTCTTCCTGGGGGACGAGGCGGCGAAGGCGGCCTGAACGCGCGGCTACTTCAGATAGCGGGCCTCGACGGCGCGCATGCGTTCGTCGCCCTGCAGCTCGATGATCTCCTTGACGGACGGAAGCGCCGCATCCACCTCGCGGATGCCGCCGTCTCTGCGGATCCGGGCGAACACCTCGCGCACGGCGCCGACCGCCGCGCGGATGGCGTGGTTGCCGTAGATGACGATGCCGACCTTCGAGAGCGCGGCGATGTCGGCCTCGGTCAGTTGCGGATAGGCGGTGGGCACCAGCACCAGCGGCACCTTGCCGGGCCAGGACTTCACGAAGGCCAGGATCTCGTCGGGCGTCTTCTGCCTGGAATGGATCAGTATCGCGTCGGCGCCGGCCTCCTCGTAGGCCTGGCCGCGCCGCACGGCTTCCTGCTGGCCCAGGCCGGCGATCAGCGCTTCCACACGCGCGATCACCACGAAGTCCCTGTCGGCGCGGGCAGCGGTCGCCGCCGCGATCTTGCCCTGGAACTCCTCGATGCGGACCAGCTCCTGCCGGCCATCGGTCCTCAGGCTGGTGTCCTTGGGAAAGGTCTTGTCCTCCATCACGATGGCCGACGCGCCGGCCGCTTCATACTGCGGCACGACGTAGTGGACGTTCACCGCGTTGCCGAAGCCGGTGTCGATGTCGGCGATCAACGGAATGGACACGGTGGAGGCGATGGCCCGCATCATCTCCAGGTGCGTGGACATCGACAGGATGTTGGCGTCGGGCACGGCATAGCTGGCCGACAGCTCGAAGCCGCTGCCCCAGATGCCGCCGAAGCCGGCCTGTTCGGCCAGCTTCGCCACCAGGGGATTGTGGGCGGCCATGGCGGTGAACAGCCGGCCGCTGTCGAGGGCTGCGCGCAGCGCTTGATTCTTGGTCATTGAAGTTTCTGTGGATGGATGAACGAAGTGATGTGGAGCGCCGCTCAGCCGAGCCGCGCGCAGGCCGCGGCGATCCGCGCCATGGCCGCGTCGAGCTCCGCGTCCGAGGCCGCATAGGAGACGCGGAAATGGCCCGGCAGCTCGAACGCGGAGCCGGGAACGATCGCCACCCCCGCCTCGCGCAGCAGGTACAGCGCGAGGTCGGCATCCGTCGCGATCAGGTGGCCCGCGGGGTCGCGCCGCCCCAGCAATCCCTGGCAGCCCGGGAAGGCGTAGAAGGCGCCGGGCGGCAGGTCGCAGGCGATGCCTTCGATGCGGTTGAGCTGGCCGACCACGCTGTCGCGGCGCCGCCGGAAGGCGTCGACGAACTGGGGAAGAAAATCCATCGGGCCGTCGAGCGCGGCGACGGCGGCGGCCTGGCTGATCGAACTGGTGTGCGAGGTGGACTGCGACTGGACCAGGTTCATGGCCTTGATCAGTTCGAGCGGCCCGGCACCGAAGCCCACGCGCCAGCCGGTCATGGCATAGGCCTTGGACACGCCGTTGATGGTCAGCGTGCGCGACGCGAGCGCGGGCATCACGGCGGCCGGCGTGGCGAAGGCGTCGGTCTGGTAGCGGATCTTCTCGTAGATGTCGTCCGCCATCACCCAGACATGCGGATGGCGCAGCAGCACCGCGCCCAGCGCGGCCAGTTCATCGTGCGAATAGACCGCGCCGCTGGGATTCGACGGCGAGTTGAGCATCAGCCACTTGGTGCGCGGCGTGATGGCTTCCTCCAGCTGTCGCGGCGTGAGCTTGAAGCCGCTCGCGGCACCGCAGCGGACGATCACGGGCGTGCCGCCCGCCAGCAGCACCATCTCGGGGTAGGACACCCAGGCCGGCGTCGGCACCACCACCTCGTCGCCCGGATCGATGGTGGCCTGCAGCGCGTTGTAGAGGATCTGCTTGGCACCGCAGCCGACCTGGATCTGCTCGGGGTCGAAGCGCAGCCCGTTGTCGCGCTCGAACTTGCGCACCACCGCCTCGCGCAGCGCGAAGGTTCCGGCCACGTCGGTATAGCGCGACTCGCCGCGGTCGATGGCCTGCTTGCCGGCCTCGCGCACATGGTCGGGCGTCGGGAAGTCGGGCTCGCCCTGGCTCAGCGCGATGACGTTGCGGCCCTCGCGCTTGAGCTGGTTGGCCAGCCGCGTCATCTCCTTCGTGGCCGAGGGCTTGGCGCCGAGCACGCGCCCGGCCAGGAACGGATGGGATTCGCGCGAGGATGTTGTTGTTGTCGTGGCTGTCGTCATTCGATGGTTCCTACTCTCAGCTTGAAGATCCAGCGCGCCAGCGCCAGGGGGATGAAGATGGTCAGCAGCAGCACCAGGCTGTAGGCACAGGCCAGTGCCAGCCGCCCGCTGTCGATCTGCTGGAAGATCTCGATCGGCATGGTGTTCATGCCGCCGAAGTACAGGACGACCGTGGCCGACAGCTCCGACAGCGTCGTGACCCACATCAGCACGGCGGCGGCGACGACCGACGGGCCGATCACCGGAAGCACCACGCGCACGAAGCTGCGCAGCGGGCTCACGCCCAGGCTCATGGAGGCCTCCTCGATCGAATCGCGCAGGTTGTGCAGCGGGCCGGCGGCGGCGCGCACGCTGGTGGGCATGCGCCGCAGGAAGTAGGCCAGCGCCATCACCACCCAGCTGCCGGTGAGCACCAGCCAGCCACTGTTGAACGCGTTGATGAGCGCGATGCCCAGCACGGTGCCGGCGATGGTCAGCGGCAGCATCACCAGCACGTCGAGCACATGGGTGAGCCACGAGCGCCGCTTGACGATCAGGTAGGCCGACACGACCGAGAAAACGACGCCCGCCACGGTGGCGATCGAGGCCAGGAACAGCGAGTTGTACAAGGGCTCCGGCGCGCGGAACAGCGCATGCTGCAGATGGGCCAGCGTGAAGCTGCCGTAGCGCAGCACCGGCCCCACGGACGGCGTGAACGCGGTGACGACCACCACCACGGCCGGCAGCAACGACAGCAGCACCACGCCGAGCACGGCGCCGCTGGCCAGCACCGCGCGCCAGCCGTGGATCGCCAGCACCACCGGGCTGCGGCCCGCTTCCATTTGGAACTGGCGCTTCTCGATCACCAGTTTCTGCACGAGCAGCAGACCCGCGCCCAGCAGTACCAGCAGCGATGCCATCGTCGTCTGCATCTGCGGGTTGCCGCCCATCTCGCTGACGAACTCGTTGTAGGCCTTCACCGCCAGCACCGGCGTGCGCGCGCCAAGGATGGCCGGCACGCCGAAGCTGCCGATCACGTGGGTGAACACGATGAGCGCGCCGGCGAACAGCGAGGGCAGCAGCAGCGGCAGGGTCACGCCACCGAGCACGCGGCCGATCGGCCGGCCCAGGCTCAGCGCGGCCTCCTCCAGGTTGCGGTCCATCGACTTCAGGCCAACGAGGACAGCGACGAAGGCGTACACGTAGTTGTTGAGGGTCATCACGTAGACCATGCCCCACCACGAATAGAGCGACGGCAACTCGATGCCCCAGGGTGCCAGCGCCATGTTGACGAGGCCTTGCTTTCCCAGGATCAGCACCCAGGCCGCGGCCACGACGACGTCGGGGACCACCAGCGTCACGAGCGGCAATGCGGTGACGATGCCGGCCAGCGGGAACCTGCAGCGCGCGACGACCACGGCCAGGCCGCCGCCCACGAGCATCGAGGTGGCCGTGACCGCCAGCCCGAGGATCAGCGTGTTGAAGAAGACCTCGCGGTACGAGGCCTCGGCGAAGAAGCGCAGGTAGCCGCCGAAGCTAGGCTGGCCGTCGGGGCCCACGAAGGACTTGCCGATCATCCCCGCCAGCGGCAGGACCAGGAACACGCCCAGCACGCCGATGGCGCACAGCGCCAGCACCAGCCAGGCGGGATCGCGTCGCAGCGCGCGGGACATCATGCGGCCTGCACGATGTGCGCGTCGACGGGCAGTGCCAGCACGACGGCGTCGTCGCGCGCGCGGCTCTGGTCCTGCTGGCGCGTGCGCACCTCGACCCGAAGCACGCCGGCGCTGGTGCGCACCCGGTAGCCCGTGAGGCCGCCGCGGAACTCGACATGCTCGATCACGCCGCGCAGATGGCCGTCGGCCGTCGCATCGGCGTCGGCGAAGACCAGTTCCTCGCTGCGCACCGCCAGCAAGGCGCCGGGGCGCACCGGCACCGCGCTGTCGGTCAGGATGACGCCGGCCGGCGTGCCCAGGCGGCGCAGCCCGTTGGCGGCCGCGGGCAGTTCCTCGTCGATGGCGATGAGGTTGGCGCCCCCGACGAAGTCGGCCGCGAAGGCGGTGCCGGGCCGGGCGTAGATCTCGCGCGGCGGGCCGATCTGGACGATGCGCCCGCGGTCCATCACGGCGATCAGGTCGGACAGCGCCAGCGCTTCTTCCTGGTCGTGCGTGACGAACACGGTCGTGATGCCCGCCTCGGTCTGCAGGTCGCGCACCAGGCTGCGCAGCTCGACGCGCAGCTTGACGTCGAGCGCCGACAGCGGCTCGTCCAGCAGCAGCAGCCGGGGCTCGATCACCAGCGCGCGCGCCATCGCGACGCGCTGCCGCTGGCCGCCGGACAGGGCCGCGGGCGAGCGGTCGGCCATCGCCTTCAGCCCCACGCGGGCGAGCATGGCCAGCGCGCGTTGTTCCGCGGCCGCGCGGTCGACGCCGCGCGCGGCGAGTCCGTAGACGACGTTCGCAAGGACCGAGCGATCGGGGAACAGCGCGTAGTCCTGGAACACCATGCCGACCCCGCGGCGATGCACCGGCACGTGGGTCACGTCCTCCTCGCCGAACCGGATGCGCCCGGCGTCCGGCCGCACGAACCCGCCCAGCATGCGCAACAGCGTGGTCTTGCCACAGCCCGAAGGCCCCAGCAGCGTGAAGAACGAGCCGCTCGGGATCGCGAGGTCGAGCCCGTCGAACAGGGGCTGGCCGCCATAGCTCTGGGCGATGGCTTCGAATGAGACTTGCATCGGTGGCTTTCGTCGGCCCGCGGTGCCGGTCAGCGCGCGTTGACGCTCTGGCGCCACTGCGCGATGAACGCCGCGCGCTCAGTGCCCATCCGGGCATCGTCGAGCGCCACGACCTTGATGCTCGACAGCGCGGGCAATTCCGCCAGCCTGCTCACGTCGATGTCGGTGCGCAGCGGACGGCGGTAGGCGCTCTTGAAGACCTCGATCTGCGTCTTGCCGGCGGCCAGGAATTCATAGAGCCGGCGGGCCTCCTGCGGATGCTTCGCGCCCTTGATCAGGGCCATGCCTTCGGGCGAGAGGAAGGTGCCCTCGGCCGGATAGACCAGCTTGATCTCCTTGAGTCCGCCGGCCACGTACTCGTAGGCGGCGTACTCCATCGTCACCGCCACCGCGAACTCGCCCTTGGCCACGCCTTCGTAGGCGGCGGAGGTGGTGCCGACGATCACGGCATTGCGCACGACCTTGGCGAGGACCTCGTTGCCCAGCAGCTTTTGCAGCCCGTACAGCGCGACGAACGAGGCGCTGCTGCGCTCGGGATCGGGAATGACGATCTTGCCCTTCCACTTCGGATCGGCCAGGTCGGCCCATCCCCGCGGCGGCTGGCCGCCCGGCGTCTGGCGCAGGTTCGCCATCAGCACGGTCACGTGGACGTTGGTGCCCAGCCAGAGGCCGTTCGGCCCGCGGTAGGCCGGCGGTATGGCGGCGGCCTGCGCGGATTCGTGGGGCTGGAACTGGTCGCGGAATTCGCCGATGGTCGACAGGCCGCCCGACCAGAAGATGTCGCCCAGCGGGTTGGCGGCCTCGGCCTTGATGCGCTGCATCAGCGCGCCGGTGCCGGCGCGCACCACGGACACCTTGATGTCCGGGTTCTCCTTGGTGAACTGGTCGACGACCTGGTTCACCGTCTCCACGTTGTTGGAGGAATACAGCACGACCTCGCCCGCGCAGGCCTGCGCCAGCCGTCCCGCGAAAATGAGGAAAAGACATAGTTTTGGCAGCAAGCGAAGCATGTGGTCCCGCCCTTTCGAGGCACTGTTGGTGACAGAATGAATGCTATCGACCGCCAAATTCCCATCAATCAGGGTTCTGTGACAGTATTCCCCACCGTGGTTTCGCAATGAGTTTTGATCATGAAAGAGCGGCCGAAGTACCGCTGACGCCGCTGCGCGCCTTCGTGGCGGTCGGCCGGCATGGCAACTTCACGCGGGCCGGCGCGGCGCTGGGCGTCACCCAGGGCGCGGTGAGCCGCCACATCGCCTCGCTCGAAGCGTTCGCGGGCGGACGGCTGTTCCACCGCCGGGGCTCGACCGTCGAATTCACGCCCAGCGGCCTGCAGCTCTTCGAGGCGGTCAAGGACGCCATGTCGACCATCGAGATGACCATGCAGTTGCTGGCGCAACGTGGCCGCAAGCACGACCGGCTGAAGGTGCGCACCTCGATGCCGAGCTTCGCGATGACGGTGGTGGTGCCCGCGCTCGGCGCCTACACGGCCCAGCACGGCGTGCAGATCGACCTGATCACCTCGCTGGCCCCGCCCGAGCCGTCCGACGACTTCGACGTGCTCATCACCCGCGACCTGAGCGTGCCGGGAACGGAGAGCTGGGAGCTGATGCGCGAGGAACTGGTCTGCGTCGCGTCGCCGTCCCTGCTGGAGAAGCACCGCGCGCGATCGAAGAGCGGTTGGCCCCTGGTGGCGGCGCGCTCACGGCCCGACGTCATCGCGACCTGGGCCATCGCCGCGGGCATCGCGACCGAGAGCCTCTATGTGGTCGCCACCTACGACCATCTCTTCCTGGCCATCACCGCGGCCATCGGCGGCACCGGCTTCCTGGTGGTGCCGAAGCTGCTGGTGCTGGATCCGTTGCGCGACGGCACGCTGGTGCTGGCCGACGGCCAGAGCATCGGCTCCGGTGCGAGCTACCTGGCCTACGTCAGCACGCACAGCGCGCATGCCCAGAGCGCGGGCGACTTCTGCCGCTGGCTCAAGGGCATGCTTCGCGAGCGCATGTGAGCGCCGACCGCGCCGGGCTCGTGCGCGTCGCGCCTAGTCTTCAGGTCGGCTCGACGGCCGGCGCACGATGGACGCCGCATCCACGGTCACGGGCCGGGCCTGCCCCGCCACGCCGGCGCCCGTCGCGCGTGCGCGCAACTGCCCACACCCCCCATCCACGTCCTGCCCCGCCGAATTGCGCAACTTGGTCAGGATGCCGCGCTCGTGCAGGGTGCGCGCGATCTGCTGGCAGCGCGCCCAGGCCGGGCGCTGGAAGTCCACGCCGTCGACCGCGTTGAACGGGATCATGTTGAGCACGCCGTACTTGCCCGACAGCAGCCGCACCAGCCCCTCGATCTCTTCCTCGCTGTCGTTGATGCCTTCGAGCAGCGTCCACTGGTACTGGATCGGATAGCCGGTGGTGCGCGCATAGCGTTCGCCGGCCGCGACCAGTTCCTCGGGCGTGAGCCGCGGCGCGCGCGGCAGCAGCTTGCGGCGCAGTTCGTCGCGCGTGGTGTGCAGCGACAGCGCGAGCGCGGGCCGCACGCGTTCCTGCAGCAGCCGCTCGAACACGCGCGGATCGCCGACGGTGGAGAACACCAGGTTCTTATGGCCGATGTTGCCGACCGTGCCGAGCAGCTCGATCGCCTCCATCACGTTGTCGAGGTTGTGGGCCGGCTCGCCCATGCCCATGAACACCACCTTGCGCACCGGCCGGCGCATGCGCGCGAGCGCCACCTGGGCAATGATCTCGGCGCTGCCGACCTGGCGCAGCAGGCCTTCGCGCCCGGTCATGCAGAACTGGCAGCCGACCGCGCAGCCCACTTGCGAGGACACGCACAGGCCGTCGCGCGGCAGCAGCACGCTCTCGACGGTCTGGCCGTCGGCAAGCGCCACCAGCAACCGTTCCGAACCATCGGCGCCCGGATGCACCGCATCCACGCGCGCAAGGCCCGCGAGCTCGGCCTCGATGGCCGGCAGCTCGGCCATCAACCCGGCCGGAAAGAAGCTGTGCGGCAGCCGCCGGCCGCTGTCGCGCGGCAGCGCATGGGACCACAGCCGCAGCACGCGCTGCTCATGGCTGGGGCCCGCGCCTGCTTCGCGCAGTCGGCGTCGGATGTCGTGGATTCGCATGGGGTTGAAACGGAAGGCGACGCACGGCGGCGCGGATCGGGGGCCCAGATTGTGCACCCGGGCCACGCCCGGCTCAGCCCCACTGGCGCGCGAGGTACTTCGCCGTGGGCGTGCCGGCCTTCGCGACCTCGCGCGGCGTGCCCGCCGCCACCACGCGCCCGCCCTCGCCGCCCGCGCCAGGGCCCATGTCGATGACCCAGTCGCAGCGCGCCACCACGCGCATCTCGTGCTCGACCAGCACCACCGTGTTGCCGGCGTCGACCAGTTCGTCGAGCTGCGCCATCAGCCGGTCCACGTCCGACGGATGCAGCCCGGTGGTCGGCTCGTCGAGCACGTAGAGCGCGTCGCCGCGCTGCGCGCGCTGCAGCTCGGTCGCGAGCTTGATGCGCTGGGCCTCGCCGCCCGACAGCTCGGTGGCCGGCTGCCCCAGGCGCAGGTAGCCCAGGCCGATCGCCGCGAGCAGGCGCAGCGGCCGCTCGATCTGTGCGTCGTCCAAGAAGAAGGCATGCGCCTCGTCCACCGTCATCGCGAGCACGTCGGCGATGCTCTTGTCGCGCAGCCGCACCTTCAGCGTCGCCGCGTCGAAGCGCGAGCCGCCGCATGTCGGGCACGGCGCATAGACGCTCGGCATGAACAGCAGCTCGACGCTGACGAAGCCCTCGCCCTCGCAGGTCGGGCAGCGGCCCTTGGCGACGTTGAACGAGAACTGGCCGGCATCGAAGCGGCGCGCCTTCGCGGCGCGGGTCTGCGCGAACAGCTTGCGCACGTGGTCGAACAGCCCGGTGTAGGTCGCGAGGTTGGAACGCGGCGTGCGGCCGATCGGCTTCTGGTCCACCCGCACCAGGCGCCGGATCCGGTCCAGGCCCTCGACGATGCGGCCGTGCGTCTCCTGGGCGAGCGAGGGCTCGCCCTCGCCCGGCTCGTCGTCGGCCGGTGCCTCGTGGCCCAGGTGGGCCGCCACCAGCTGCACCAGCGCCTGGCTCACGAGGCTGGACTTGCCCGATCCCGAGACACCGGTGACCGCGGTCATCGCGCCGATCGGAAATGCCGCGTCGACCGCCTCGAGGTTGTTGCGCGTGACGCCTTCGAGCCGCAGCCAGCCCTGCGCCGAACGCGGCGGCCGGCCCGCATCGCCGGCCGCCTCGGGTGCGAACAGGTAGGCGGCCGTGCGGGAAGCCGCCACTTCGCGCAACCCGGCGGGCGGCCCGCTGTAGAGCACCTCGCCGCCGTTCTCGCCCGCGCCGGGCCCGACGTCGACCAGCCAGTCGGCGCGGCGCATCAGGTCCAGGTCGTGCTCGACCACGAACAGCGAGTTGCCCGCGCGCTTGAGTGCATCGAGCGCGTCGACCAGTGCCTCGGCGTCGGCCGGGTGCAGGCCGGCCGAGGGCTCGTCGAGCACGTACACCACGCCGAACAGCTTGGAGCGGATCTGCGTCGCGAGCCGCAGCCGCTGCAGTTCGCCCGGCGACAGCGTGGGCGTTGCGCGATCAAGCGAGAGATAGCCCAGCCCGAGGCCCAGCAGCGTGTCGAGCCGCGCCAGCGCGTCCTGCGCGATGCGCTGCGCCACGATGCGTTTCTCGGCCGACGGCGCCACCTTGCCATGCGCCTCGCCGCGCGCCGCCGGCCGCAGCACCTGCGCCAGCGCGCCCAGCGTCAGGTGCGAGATCTGCCCGATGTCGAGCCCCGCGAAACGCACCGACAATGCCTCGGCCTTGAGCCGCTTGCCCTGGCAGGCCGGGCACGAGGCGCCCGACATGAAGCGCGAGACGCGGTTCTTCATCAATGCGCTCTGCGTGGTGGCGAAGGTGTGGAGCACGTACTTGCGCGCGCCCATGAAGGTGCCCTGGTAGCTGGGCTCGAGCTTGCGGCGCAGCGCGGCGCGCGTCTCGGCCGGCGTGAAGCCCGCATAGACCGGCACCGTCGGCTGCTCCTCGGTGAACAGGATCCAGTCGCGCGTCTTCTTCGGCAGCGCGCGCCACGGCGTGTCGACGTCGATGCCCAGCGTGACGAGGATGTCGCGCAGGTTCTGCCCCTGCCAGGCCGAGGGCCAGGCGGCCACCGCGCGCTCGCGGATCGTGAGGCTGTCGTCGGGCACCATCGCGCGCTCGGTCACCTCGAACACCCGGCCCAGCCCGTGGCAGACGGGGCAGGCACCCTGCGGCGTGTTGGGCGAGAAGTCCTCCGCGTGCAGCATCGCCTGGCGCGCCGGGTAGTCGCCCGCGCGCGAATAGAGCATGCGCAGCAGGTTCGACAGCGTGGTCACGCTGCCCACCGAGGAGCGCGCGCCCGGCGTGCCGCGCTGCTGCTGCAAGGCCACGGCCGGCGGCAGCCCGTCGATGGCATCGACCGCCGGCACGCCGACCTGGTCGATCAACCGCCGCGCATAGGGCGCCACCGATTCGAGGTAGCGCCGCTGCGCCTCGGCATACAGCGTGCCGAAGGCCAGCGAGGACTTGCCGGAACCCGAGATGCCGCTGAAGACCACGAGGGCATCGCGCGGGATGTCGACGTCGACGTTGCGCAGGTTGTGCTCGCGCGCGCCGCGCACGGAGACGAAGCGGTGGGAGGCCGGATCGGGCAAGGTTTTGGGTTGTTGGGGCATGGTGTTCGCGAGGGCTGGCGCCGCAGGCCGATATTGATGGCAGACATCGCAGCGGCGCCTTGCAGGACAAGGGCGCGACCTCGATTCGGCGCGGGCAAAGGCCGGCACGATAAGGCATGCCTGTCTCTGCCCCCCGCAAGCCCTGGAAAGCCATCGCCTGGACCTTCGTCCTGACGCTGGCCGCCACCCTGCTCGTGCTCAACCTCACGAGCGGCGAGAAGAAGCTCGACGAACAGGTGCGCCGCGAATACGCGCTGCACGATCCCCAGTACCAGCGCGCGCTCGGCGCCATGCTCGGCCCGCCGATCGCCGACGGCAACCGCTTCGAGGCCTTCCAGAACGGCGACAAGATCTTCCCCCCGATGCTCGCGGCCATCCGCGCCGCGAAGCACAGCATCACCTTCGAGACCTACATCTACTGGTCGGGCGACATCGGCCGCGCCTTTGCCGATGCGCTGTCGGAACGCGCGCGTGCCGGCGTCAAAGTGCATGTGCTGCTCGACTGGGTCGGCAGCGCGAAGGTCGATGCGGACTTCATCCGCGAGATGGAGACAGCGGGCGTGGAGATCCGCAAGTTCCACAAGCCGAGCTGGTACGACATCGCGCGCATGAACAACCGCACCCACCGCAAGCTGCTGGTGGTCGACGGTCGCATCGGCTTCACGGGCGGCGTCGGCATCGCGCCCGAATGGACCGGCGACGCGCAGGACCCCGCGCACTGGCGCGACTCGCACTACAAGGTCGAGGGCCCGGTGGTGGCGCAGATGCAGGCGGTCTTCATGGACAACTGGATCAAGGTCTCGGGCGACGTGTTCCACGGCGAGCGCTACTTCCCGCCGCTGCCGCCGGTGGGCACGGGCCGCGCGCAGATGTTCAGCAGCTCGCCCTCGGGCGGCAGCGAGAGCATGCACCTGATGTACCTGCTCTCGATCGCCGCGGCCACGAAGACCATCGACCTCTCGAGCGCCTACTTCGTGCCCGACGATCTCACCGTGGGCGCGCTGGTCGCGGCGCTGCACCGCGGCGTGCGCGTGCGCATCGTCACGCCGGGACCGATCATCGATTCGCAGACCGTGCGCCGCGCCTCGCGCGCCTCCTGGGGCCCGCTGCTCGAAGCTGGGGCCCAGATCAGCGAGTACCAGCCGACCATGTACCACTGCAAGGTCTTCCTGGTCGACGGCCTGCTGGTGTCGGTGGGCTCGACCAACTTCGACAACCGCTCGTTCCGGCTCAACGACGAGGCCAACCTCAACATCTACGACGAGGCTTTCGCCACGGCGCAGACCGTGCAGTTCGAGGCCGACCTCGCGCAGTCGAAGCGGTTGAGCTACGAGGGCTGGAAGGAAAGGCCGCTGCTCGAGAAGGCGTGGGAGCACCTGGCTGCGGTGTTGTCGCCGCAGCTCTGAGCGGCCGGCGCTATGCCGACACCCTGGCCTCGAGGGCCTGCAACGCCTCCGAGACGATGGCGAGCCCGCGCGCCAGATCGGCCTGGGAGATGGTCAGCGGCGGCGCGACCACGCACAGGTTGTACTTGACGTACAGCCACACGCCGCGCGCCAGCAGGTCGGACTGGAAGTCGTCCATCAGCCGCTGGTCGGCGCCCTGCCATGCGACCAGCGGCTCGCGCGTCTTGCGGTCGCGCACGAGCTCGATGCCGAAGAAGGCGCCGATGCCGCGCACGTCGCCCACGATGGCGCTGCGTTCGCGAATGTCGTCCAGGCCTTGCCGGAGCCAGCCTTCGATCTCGCGCCCTCGCGTGAAGAGGCCTTCGGTCTCGTAGGCGCGCAGCGCGCCGAGCCCCGCCGCCATGCAGACCGGATGGCCCGAGTAGGTATGACCGAAGGGAAAGGGCCGGTGGTCGAAGGCTTCGGCGATCTCCTCGCGCATCAGCACGCCGCCCAGCGGCATGCAGGCGCCCGTGACGCCCTTGGCGAAGCTCAGCATGTCGGGCGCGACGCCGACGCGGCGTGAGGCGAACATCTCGCCGACGCGGCCGAAGCCGCACATGACCTCGTCGTGGATCAGCAGCGCGCCGCAGCGCCGTGCGAGTTCGCGCACGCCGGCCAGATAGCCCTCCTCGTACGCGACCAGGCCGTCCGAACCGAGCACCGGCTCGATCAGGATCGCCGCGATGTTGGCGGGGTTCTCCTGCTCGATCACGCGCTCGAGATGCGCCAGCGCGCGCCGCACCTCCTCGGCCCTGTCGTCGGTGTGGAAGGGACTGCGGTAGGGATGCGGCGCGAAGAAGCGCGCGATGCCGCCCGGCGCCGTCTGCTCGCTGGCCCAGCGGCGGCTGCCGCCCGTGAGCGCGGCCGCGCCGGCGCTGGTGCCGTGGTAGGAACGGTAGGCGCTCAGCACCTTCAGCCGGCCGGTGACGAGGCGCGCGATCTTCACCGCGTCGTCGTTGGCCTCGCCGCCACCGGTGGTGAAGTGCACGCGCGCGCCGCCGCGCCAGGGCGCTCGCGCACACAGGCGCTCGGAGAAGGCCTCGCGGATGTCGCTGCGCAAGGTGGGCGACACGAAGCACAGCGACTCGGCCTGGCGCCGTATCGCCTCGATCACCGTCGGATGGCCATGCCCCAGGTTGGCGCACATGAGGCCGCTCGACAGGTCCAGGCAGCGCGCGCCGTCGGCCCTGTGCAGGTGGACGCCGGCCCCTCCGACGAAAACGGGACCGGGCCGCTGCCCCTGGCGCGACCATGGCGTCATGAAGC
Organism: Variovorax sp. GW821-FHT09B01; assembly: GCF_059418345.1. Classification (NCBI taxonomy): domain Bacteria; kingdom Pseudomonadati; phylum Pseudomonadota; class Betaproteobacteria; order Burkholderiales; family Comamonadaceae; genus Variovorax; species Variovorax sp. GW821-FHT09B01. Next base: position 1,482,417 of record NZ_JBWKPQ010000001.1, read on the forward strand.
GCGCGGCCGCCTCGCCCGGCATGACAGCCATCACCGGCCCTCGAAGAAGGCCTTGATCTCGCGCGCGCAGACCGCGGGCGCCTCGCGGTGCACGAAGTGCCCGGCATCGGCGAAGTCGATGCTGAAGTCGGCGAAGTAGTCGCCCAAACGGTCCGACCACTCGGGGCGGATCAGGGGATCGCGGCGGCCCCAGAGGAAGCGCGAGGGCACCGTGATGCGCGGCGGTGGCGGCAGGGTCCCTTCGAGCCACTTGCGGCGGTTGGCGGCCGAGCTCAGGTACCAGTCGAAGCCGCCCTGGATGTTGTCGTTGCGCATGAACATGTCGACGTAGATCTCGATCATGTCGGCGAACACCTCAGGGTTGTCGCCCGACCAGTGATCGAGGAAGTGCGACATGTAGAGCCTGCAGCTCTCGCGCGATGCGCCGACCAGCTTCGCGGCCCATGGCAGCTGCTGGAAGTACTGGTACCAGACCTCGATCAGGTGGTCGGGCTGCCCGTAGCGCGAACCGAGGCCGGGATAGGGCGTGCAGAAATAGAACGCGCCCTTAAGCCGATCGCCGTGCGCCTGGCTGAAGGCCTGCAGCACATAGGCGCCGAGGTCGCCGCCCACCATGCCGAAGCGGTCGAGGCCGAGGCGCCGCGTGAATTCGGCGATGTCCTCGGCGTGCGTCGCGGCGTTGGCGTTGGCATCGGGGCCGGACGTGGGCTTGCCGGTGAAGCCGCAGCCGCGCAGATCGGGAACGAAGAGTTCGAAATCGTTCTTCAGCAGGTCCATGAGTGGCCGGTACACCATCCAGAACTCGGGCCAGCCGTGCAGCAGCACGAGCGGCGCGCCCTGGCCGACGCGCGCATAGTGCATGTTCAGGCCGTTGGCCGGTACGTGATCGAATCGGATGCCGGAAGCGGCGGCGTCGCGCATGGCGTCATCTAGTGCAGACATGGTGTTCCTGTGGTTCATCTGTGAAAAGGCACCGCTTCGAAGCGGTGCGATGAACTTTAGGAATGGCCCCGCGCAGCGTCCAATACCGACGCGATACGCTGGCAGAGGCGCGGCGTCTGGCGCGCCCCGCGCACTCCGGCTCAGCCGTGCGCCGGGCCCACCGTCTCGACGATCTGCAGGAAATTCTTCAGCGCGACGGAGGCGTGGTCCTTGCGCCAGACCACGGTCATCGGCGAAGTCAGCACCTGCGGCTCGATGCCCACGAAGCGCACGCCGCTGCGTCCGTGCCCGCAGACACTGGCGGGCACGAAGCTGATGCCGGCGCCGGCCGCGACCAGGCCCAGCGCGGTCTGCATGTTGCGCGCGCCCTCCTTGAGCTCGAGCACGATGCCACGCTCGCCGAGCGCATCGAGGATCAGGTCGGTCAGGCTGGGCCGCGGATGGCGCGGATAGAGCACGGCGGCCTGGCCATGCAGCTCCTCCACGGGAATGGTGGCGCGCGCGGCCAGCGGATGCCGCGTCGGCACCGCGGCCATCAGCGGTTCGGTGATCAGCAGCCGCTGCTCGATCGACGGATCGGGCGGCAGTCCCGGGCGCGAGAAGCCGACGTCGATGGAACGCCGCGACAGTGCCTCGGCGATCTCGGCCGCCAGCAGCTCGCTGAAGGACAGCTCGACCTCGGGATAGCGGTCGCGAAACGCGTTGAGCACATCGGGCAGCACGCTGTACATGGCCGAGCCCGCGAAGCCGATCGCCAGCTTGCCGCTGTGGCCGCGGCCGATGCGCCGCACGTCGTCCACGGCGGCATCGAACTGCGACATGATCGCGACCGCGCGCTCCAGCAGCAGCGTGCCCGCCTCGGTGAGCCGCACCGGCCGGTTGTCGCGGTCGATGAGCTGCACGCCCAGCTCCTCCTCGAGCTGGCGGATCTGCTGGCTCAGCGGTGGCTGCGCGATGTGCAGCCGGTCCGCCGCGCGCGTGAAGCTCAGCTCCTCGGCCACCGCCCGGAAGTAGCGCAGGTGCCGGATCTCCAGGCGCGCGGCCGGCCCGCCCGAATGCGCGGGTCGGGAATCGTCGTCGTTCGATGGGCCAAGCGGGTGGTCGCGCATTCCGTTCTCCTGCGCGGTGCGCCTTCGGCGGTTCAGCTGTCGAGCGCCCGGTCCCGGGTCTCCGGGACGAACAGCCAGCACAGCACGAACCCCGCGCCCGCGATCAGCACAGGGTACCAAAGCCCGTCGAAGATGCTGCCCGTGGCGGCCTGGATGGCGACGACCGTCGCGGGCAGCAGGCCGCCGATCCAGCCGTTGCCGATGTGATAGGGCAAGGACATCGAGGTGTAGCGGATGCGCGCCGGGAACATCTCGACCAGCATCGCCGCCATGGGGCCGAAGGCCATGCCGGTGAGCAGCTGCAGGTAGACGATGATCAGCACGATCATGAGGTGGTTGATCTGCGCGGGATCGGCGCTGGCGCGGTAGCCCGCGCTCTCCAGCGCGCTGCCCAGTGCCTGGTCGAATGCGGCCGCGCGCTCCTTCGCGTCGGCGGCGGCACCGTCATAGGCCGGCAACGACAGCGCGCCGATGCGCACCACCGCCGCCGCTCCCGGCGCCGCGGCCTCGTTGGCGTAGGGAATGCCGCGCCGCACCAGCGCGCTCTTCGCCACGTCGCAGCTCGAGGTGAACTTCGAGGTGCCGACCGGATTGAACTGGAACGAGCAGCGCGCCGGATCGGCCGCCACCACCACGGGCGAGCGCGCCTGCGCGGCCTCGAGCGCCGGATTCGCGAAGTGCGTGAGTCCGTGGTAGACCGGGAACAGCGACAGGGCCCCGAGCACCAGCGACGCGAGCACGATCGGCTTGCGCCCGATGCGGTCGCTCAGGTAGCCGAAGATCACGTAGAAGGGCGCGCCCAGCAGCAGGCCGATGGTCGACAGCGTGGTCGCGGTGATGGGATCGACGCGCAGTGTGTTCACCAGGAACAGCGACGAGTAGATCGGCCCGGCATTGGTGACCACCGCCTGCCCCGCCTGCAAGCCGAACAGCACGATGAGCACCAGCTTGAGGTTGCGCCAGTTGCCGAAGCTCTCGCGGATCGGCGCACGCGACAGCGCACCGGCCGACTTCATCTCGGCGAACACCGGCGACTCGTGCAGCTTCATGCGGATCCACACGGAGATCGCCAGCAGCACCATCGAGAGCAGGAAGGGAACGCGCCAGCCCCAGGTCTCGAAGGCCTCGGGCGACATCGCGAGCCGGCAGCCCAGGATGACGCCGAGCGCCAGGCACAGGCCGACGATGAACGCGGTCTGCAGCCACGAGGTGTAGGCACCGCGTCGTCCCGGCGGCGCGTGCTCGGCGATGTAGACCGCCGCGCCACCGTATTCGCCGCCGATCGCCAGCCCCTGCAGCATGCGCAGCCCGATCAGGATCGCCGGCGCGAAGCTGCCGATCGACGAATAGGTGGGTAGCAGGCCAACCGCGAAGGTCGCGAGGCCCATGATCAGGATGGTCGCGAGGAAGGTGTATTTGCGCCCGATCATGTCGCCGAGCCGCCCGAACACCAGCGCGCCGAAAGGCCGCACCACGAAGCCGGTGCCGAAGGCCAGCAGGCCGAAGATGTAGGCCTCCAGCGGTGTGGCGCTGGCGAAGAAGTTCTTGCCGATGATCACGGCCAGCGCGCCATAGAGATAGAAGTCGTACCACTCGAAGACGGTACCCAGGGTGGAAGCGATCACCACGTGCCTGGCCTTGGAAGGACTGGGGGCCGTGGTGCCTGTGGCGGGTGCGCTCTGTGCGGATGCGTGCATTGCTTTGTCTCCGGTTCTCGTTCGTTCTGCGGACATCGATTCGGTGCCGTGGTCAGCGGCCGCCGGCCACCGCCACGATGGCGGCGGTCACGTAGCCGGCCGAGGGCGACACCAGCCAGGCGACGCTCTGCGCAACCTCCTCGGGCAGACCCGCGCGGCCCATCGGAATGCCGGGCGCCATGCGCGCGGCGCGGTCGGGCTTGCCGGCGGCCGCATGGAGTTCGGTCTCGATCAGGCCCGCGGCCACGGCGTTGACGCGGATGCCCTCGAGCGCGACTTCGCGCGCGAGGCCGGTGGTCAGCGTGTTCAGCGCGCCCTTGGTCGCCGCGTAGTGCACCCACTCGCCACCGCCGCCGATCTCCGCGGCGCGCGAGGACACGTTGACGATCGCGCCGCCGCGCCCGCCGTGGCGGATCGACATGCGCCGCACCGCCTCGCGGCAGCACAGGAACGCACCCACGACGTTGACGCCGAACACCTGAGCGAGCATGCGCGCGTCCGCCTCGTCCACGCGCGAGAAGCCGCCGGTGATGCCGCCGTTGTTGACGAGCACCATCGGCGCGCCGAGCTGCGCATCGGTCTCGCGGAACAGCCGCAGCACGTCCTCTTCCTTCGAGACGTCGGCCTGCAGCGCGATGGCGCGGCCGCCGCGCGACTCGATGTCGGCGACCACGGCGCGGGCGCTCGTGGCATCGCCCGCGTAGTTGACGACGACCGCGTGGCCGTCCTTTGCAAGCTGTCGTGCGATCGCCGCGCCGATGCCGCGGCTGCCGCCGGTCACGATGGCGACCTTGTGGGTTGAAGGCATGTCTTCTCCATTCCTGTGTTGCGTGGGTGAGAACAGCGGGCGTCGTGCCTGCTGCGAACTGCCGCGGAATGAGAAGGCTTTTGCCGAAATGCGTCCAATAGCGTTGGCGTCAGAAACTATATGCAGCGCCTACATGCGCGCACCCGCGCCGTCGCCTTCATAGGCTGCGCATCTGGAAGCGGACGTGGGCGGTCTTGGACGCGGGTGCCCGCCGTTCTTACGATGGGACGCATCGCAATCCAGGAGCGCCACCCGATGAGCCTCGTTCTTCCCACGCCCGGCGGCAACACCGACGACGGCACCTTGCGCGCCATCTCGGACTTCCACCCCTTCCTCTCGGCCTTCCGCCGCGATCTGCATGCGCACCCCGAGCTGGGCTTCGAGGAACGGCGCACCGCGGCGCGCGTGGCCGAGGCGCTGCAAGGCTTCGGTCTCGACGAGGTGCACACCGGCGTCGGCCGCACCGGCGTGGTCGGGGTGCTGCGCGGCCGGCGGGCCGGTTCTTCCTCGAAGTCAGTCGGCCTGCGCGCCGACATGGACGCCTTGCCGGTGCAGGAGGAAGGAACGTGCGCGCACCGCTCCGTGCATGCGGGGCGGATGCACGGCTGCGGCCACGACGGGCACGTGACGATGCTGCTGGGCGCCGCGCGCCACCTGGCGCACACGCGCGATTTCGGCGGCACCGTGCATTTCATCTTCCAGCCCGGCGAAGAGGGGCATGCGGGCGCGCGCGTGATGGTCGAGGACGGCCTGTTCGAACGCTTCCCCTGCGATGCGGTCTATGCGCTCCACAACTGGCCCTCGCTGCCGGCGGGCACGGTGGCCGTCAACCCCGGCGCGATGATGGCGGCGCGCGACGACTTCTGGCTCCGCATCGAGGGTGTCGGCGGACATGGTGCGATGCCGCATCGCACGGCCGACCCGGTGGTGGCCGCCTGCGCCGTGGTCGCGGCGCTGCAGACCGTGGTGAGCCGCAACCTCGATCCCGCGCTGAGCGCGGTGCTCACCGTGCATTCGCTGCAGGCCGGCGGCGCCATCGCGCATGGCGTTCCCACCCAGAGCGTGACGGTGCCGCCGCAGGCGGACATCGCCGGCATCGCGAAATGGTTCGATGCCTCCGCGGGCGAGGTCCTGCGGCGGCGCGTCGCCGAGATCGCGAGGGACTGCGCCAGCGCGCTAGGCACCCGGGCGGACGTGCGCTACCTGCCGTTCCTGCCGCCGACGGTGAACGCGCCGCCCTGCGCCGAGCTCGTGCGGCGCGCCGCGACCGGTCTGCTGGGCGCGGCGCGCGTTTTCACGGGCGTGCTGCCCAGCATGGCCTCGGAGGATTTCTCCTTCATGCTGAACGAGCGCCCCGGCGCCTATTTCTGGCTCGGCGTCGGCGAGGACGTGCCGGGCCTGCACCATCCGCGCTACGACTTCAACGACGCGGTGCTGCCGATCGGCGCGGCGCTGCTGGCGACGATCGCACGCGAAGCGCTCGCGGCATGAAACCGCGAGACGCCTCCTTCAACCGCGCAGCGACCTGAACGCCGCGCGCAACTCCGCGCTGAACAACGCCGGCTGCTCCCAGGCGGCGAAGTGCCCGCCCTTGTCGACCTCGTTGAAATAGATGAGGTTGTGGTACGCCGCCTCGACCCATTGGCGCGGCGCGCGGTAGATCTCGCCAGGGAATACCGTCACCGCGGCCGGGATCGAGATGTCGACCGCGTTGAAGTTGTTGGCGTTGTTCTCCCAGTAGAGCTGCGCGCCCGAGGTGGCGGTCTTGGTGACCCAATAGAGCGTGATGTCGTCGAGCATCTCGTCGCGCGTGAGCGCCTTCTCGGCGTCGCCGCCGCTGTGGGTCCACTCGGTGAACTTGTCGTAGAAGAAGGCGGCCAGGCCCGCGGGCGAGTCCTCGAGCGCATAACCCAGGGTCTGCGGCCGCGTCACCATCAGCGCGGCATAGCCGCCGCCCTTTTTGTAGAGAAAGTTCAGCGCATCGAAGGCCGCCTTCTCCTTGTCGTCGAGGCCGGCGGGCGCGGGGTCGCCGTTGTTGAGCGCCCGCGCCACCTGCGGCGGCACGCTGGCCGGCATGTTGACGTGGATGCCGAGCAGGCCCGGCAGCTTCTGGCGCGCCATGCTGTCCGAGATGACCGAGCCCCAGTCGCCGCCCTGCGACACGTAGCGCGGGTAGCCCAGCCGCTTCATCAGCACGTCCCAGGCGCGGCCGATGCGGTCGGGGCCCCAGCCGGTGCTGCGCGGCTTGGCCGAGAAGCCGTAGCCGGGCATCGAGGGCAGCACGAGGTGGAAGGCATCCTCGGCGCGGCCGCCATGGGCGGTGGGGTTGACGAGCGGATCGATGGTCTTGAGCAGCTCCATCACCGAGCCGGGCCAGCCATGGGTCATGACCAGCGGCAGCGCATCGGGGTGGCGCGACTTCACGTGGATGAAGTGGATGTCGAGGCCGTCGATCTCGGTGATGAACTGCGGCAGGGCATTGAGCCGCGCCTCGGCCTTGCGCCAGTCGTAGCCGCTGCCCCAGTACTGCACCAGCGGCTGCAGTTTCTCGAGCCGCACGCCCTGCGACAGGTCCGTCACGGTCTCGCGGTCGGGCCAGCGCGTGGCATTCACGCGGCGGCGCAGGTCGGCCAGCACGGCCTCGGGCACGTGGACGCGGAACGGGCGCACGGCCGAGTCGCCCGTGGGCGCGCGCGGCTTCGGCGGATAGGCCGCGGCCGCTCGCGCATCGGCCTCGGGACTGCCTGCCGCTTGTGCCAGCTCGGTGCCCGAGAGCAGGCTGAAGCCCGCGGCGCCGGCCACGGCGGAGGCGGCGAAGAAGCCGCGGCGGGTGGCCCGGCTCGCGGTCTGGTCGGTGGTCTTGTGCATGGGATGTTCCTCTGGATTGAATGAAGTCGCGTGGCCCCTGTCCCGGGGCTGGAGCGCATTCTTCGAGCGCCATGCCGTCGCGCGGCGGATCGCGTATGCCTGTGTATCCGCGCGAAAAATCCACACACTACGTTGCACGCACGGCCCAATACACGACTGGCGCGCGGGCACACCGCGTCTTCGCTAGAGTGGGCGCACACGGGGCCCACGCCCCCTTTTTCTTTTCTCGACAGGAGCGACGGATGACTTTGGCAATGAGCTGGCAGGCATGGAGCGAACAGGACGGCGTGGGGCTCGCCGCGCTGGTGCGCAGCGGGCAGGTCACGCCGGCCGAGCTCGCGGCCCAGGCCAGCGCCGCCATCGCGCTCACCAACCCCGCGCTGAGCGCGGTGGTCGAGGTCTTCGACGACGTGGTGGCCGATCCGCTGGCCGACGGCATGAACCCCGCGGGCGCGTTCGCGGGCGTGCCCTACCTGATGAAGGACCTGGGCCCGACCATGAAGGGCCGGCTGCAGGAGATGGGCTCGCTGCTGATGAAGGGCCAGCGCGCCACCGCCGACACCCACCTGACGCAGCAGATCCGCAAGGCCGGGCTCAACATCATCGGGCGCACCACCACGCCCGAGTTCGGCGTCTGCAGCTCGGCCGAGAACCCGGCCGTCTACGTCACGCGCAATCCCTGGAACCTCGACTACACGACCTGCGGCTCCTCGGCCGGCACGGGCGCGGCGGTGGCGGCCGGCGTGCTGCCGCTGTCGCACGCCACCGACGGCGGCGGCTCGATCCGCATTCCCGCGGGCGTGAACGGCAACATCGGCCTGAAGCCCTCGCGCGGCGTGTTCTCGATCGCGCCGGCGCTGTCGGACCTCACGGGCCTGGTGTCGATCCAGGGCTGCCACAGCCGCACGGTGCGCGACACCGCGGCCTTCGTCGACCACTGCCGCGGCGGCGCGCCCGGCGAGTTCATGCCCTACTGGAAGGCCGACGAACCCTACACGCAACTGATCGAACGCGACCCGAAGCCGCTGCGCATCGCGATGTCGCACGAGTGGGGCGACTTCCGCGCCACGCCGCACATCGTGGCCGAGCTCGAGCGCGTGGGACGCTTTCTCGAGGGCCTGGGCCACCACGTCGAATGGGCGCTGCCCGCGGTCGACATCCGCGCCGCCTTCGCGGCCCAGACCACCTGCTACATCAGCAACTTCGCGCAGACCATCGAGGGCTTCCTCGCGCGTTTCGGCCTCGAGCAGCCGCCAGCCGACCTGATCGAGCCGATCAACATCAAGATCTGGGAGGCCGGGCGCGACATCTCCTATGCCGAGCGCTTCAGGATGCAGACGGTGTTCAACACCACCGCGCGCGGCTTCGGTGCCTTCTTCGAGGATTGGGACATCATCCTCACCCCGATCACCGCGCTGCCCACGCCGCGCGTCGGCACCACCGAGTACCTCACGCTCAGCGACAACCCCTCGGTGCTCGACTGGTTCGACAACCTCTGGCAGAACTTCGCCTACACGCCGCTGGCCAACCTGTGCGGCATCCCGGGCATCTCGCTGCCGCTGGCCTTCAACGAGCACGGCCTGCCGCTGGGCATGCAGCTGCAGGCGAAGCAGGCCGACGACGGCCTGCTGCTGCAGCTCAGCGCGCAGATCGAGCGCGCGATCGGCGGCCGCTGGAACGATGGCCGCCGGCCCGGCGTGCACGTGACCACGGCGCGCTAGAAAACCTGCTCAGTGCCGGCAGCCCGGCACGCCGCAGGCGCCGTCGTTCCACGACGAGCCGAGGATCATTCCGCAGAAGTTGAGCCGCTTGTACGTGGGGTCCTTGAGCGCCAGCACGTCGGCCTTGACGTTGCCGAAGGTGGTCTCGGGCTTGAAGCGCGTGCCCTTGGCGAAGGCATCGATGATGCCTTCCTTGAAGTCGGCCTCGCGCGGATGCGCGCGCACCACCGCTTCGCGCTGCTCGGTCGGGAAGGCGTCGTAGGCCAGGCCCAGCACGTCCATCTCGACGCCCGCGGTGACCAGCGCCACCACCGGCTTCTTGTGCTGCGGAATGCCCGGTGTGGTGTGCAGCGCGATCGCATCCCACACCTGCTCGACCTCGGGCTCGGCGATGCCGTGGCGCACGAGGAAATCGCGCGCGGCATTGGCGCCGTCGACCTCGAAGCGCTCGGTCCTGCTGCTGTAGGGCGCCACCAGCCCCATGTCGTGGAACATCGCGCCGATGTAGAGCAGCTCGGCGTCGTAGGCCAGGCCGCGGCGCTCGCCGGTCAGCGCGCCGAACAGGAACACGCGCCGCGAGTGGTTGAACAGCAGCGCGGTCTCGGTGTCGCGCACCAGCTCGGTGGCCTCGCGCGCCATCTGGCTGTCGGGGATGCGGATGCCGGCAATGGATTCGTTCATGGGTTCTCCGGGAATCGGGGTTGGCGAAAGTGCGAACCCAGTGTCCGGCGCGCCGACGCCCCGTGCGCGCGGCCGAGGGGGCAGGGACTGCCAGATCGGGTGCGCTTCCTGCCAACGCACATCGGTCCCCACCGCCAGGCCCAAAAAACGCAAGCCCGCTTGCGTTCTTGCAAACTGACAGAAGGGCCTCGCGAACCTAATCTCCGTCCGCCACTTCAGCCCCTGCGACGCAGGGACCAGGCGATTCAGCCACATCCACAGGACGGAGACCCCATGAGCCCATCAACGCTCGAGACCATTCGACAGATCTTCGTGTTCGAGAGGAACACGCTCGCCGAGGGCGGCCGCGCCGCCGCCGCGCCTTCGCGCCACGTGGTCGCCGCCGCGATCTTCAAGAACCCCTGCGCGGGCCGCGGCGCCGCGACCGACGCCGAACTGGCCGACCTCGCGCAGCGCTCGGTCGAGATCGGCACGCTGCTGACCGAACGCGCGCTCTCGCACTTCGCGGGCGAGGAGAAGCCCCGCGCCTACGGCAAGGCCGCGCTGGTGGGCACGGCCGGCGAGTCGGAACACGGCGCGGCGCTGATCCATCCGCGCCTGGGCCTGGCCATGCGCACCGGCCTGGGCGCGGGCCCCGCGCTGATTCCGGGCAATGCCAAGGTGTCGACGGCCGGCGGCTCGGTCGACCTGCTGTTCGGCGGCGCCGACGACGCCTGGGACTACGACGCCATGGACGGCATCACCCTCGCGATTCCGGGCGCGCCCGGCCCCGACGAGCTCGTGCTGTTCGTCGGCTTCGGCACCGTGCGCATCAATGCGCGCGTGAAGGGCGCCAGCGCCGAGCAGGTCGCCAAGGTGGTGGCCGACATCCGGGCGCGCCGCCAGGCCTGAAGCGCCCACCACCGGCCACGCCACGTGGCCGGCCAGAACCACAAGACAGGAGACAAGCATGGACATCCCCGCAACCCTGACGGGTGCGACGCATCGCGCGGAAGGCAGGAAGGTCATCGTGGCCTCTTCCGTGGGTGCCGTCATCGAGTACTACGACTTCTTCCTCTACGGCTCGCTCGCGACCATCATCGCGAAGCAGTTCTTCTCGGCGCTCGACCCCTCGGCCGCCTTCATCTTCGCGCTGCTCGCCTTCGCGGCGGGCTTCATCGTGCGGCCGCTCGGCGCCGTGCTGTTCGGGCGCCTGGGCGACATGATCGGGCGCAAGTACACCTTCATGATCACGCTGCTGCTGATCGGCATCTCGACCTTCTCGGTCGGCTTCCTGCCCAACTACGCCACCATCGGCGTGGCCGCGCCAATCATCCTGATCGTGCTGCGGCTGTGCCAGGGCCTGGCGCTCGGCGGCGAGTACGGCGGTGCCGCCACCTACGTGGCCGAGCATTCGCCGCCGCACAAGCGCGGCGCCAGCACCGCATGGATCCAGACCACCGCGACGCTCGGCTTTCTGCTGTCGCTGGTCGTGATCCTCGGCGTGCGCAGCACCATGTCGCCCGAGCAGTTCGATGCCTGGGGCTGGCGCATCCCCTTCATCATCTCGCTCGGCCTGCTCGTGCTCTCGGTCTACATCCGGGTCTCGATGAAGGAGTCGCCGGTGTTCCTCAAGCTCAAGGCCGGCAATGGCATCAGCAAGGCGCCGGTGCGCGAGGCCTTCGGCGAATGGAAGAACCTGCGCATCGTGCTGATCTGCCTGTTCGGCCTGTGCGCCGGGCAGTCGATCGTCTGGTACACCTCGCAGTTCTACGCGCTGTTCTTCCTCACGCAGATCCTCAAGGTCGATCCGATCTACGCGAACACGCTGTTCGCCACCTCGCTGGTGCTGAGCATGCCGCTGTTCATCTTCTTCGGCGCGCTGTCGGACCGCATCGGCCGCAAGTGGCTGATCATGATCGGGATCCTGGTGGCTGCCCTCTCCTACGGCCCGCTGTTCAAGGCGCTCACGCACTATGCGAACCCGGCGCTGGAGCGCGCCCAGCAGAGCGCCTCGATCGTGCTGACGGCCGACCCGCGCGAATGCTCGTTCCAGGGCAACCCGATCGCGCGCGATGTCGACTTCCGGACCTCCTGCGACATCGCCAAGCGCGTGCTGGCGCAGAGCGCGGCCAGCTACGAGGTCAAGGACGCGGCGGCCGGCGAACTGGCGACCGTGACCATCGGCGACCGGGCCATCGCCTCGGTGCAGGGACGGCTGGTCGCGAACGGCAACGCCTTCGAGCCCGCCAGCAAGGCCGAGATCGACGGCTTCCGCGCGCGGATCGGCGCCGCGCTCCAGGGCGCGGGCTATCCCACGAGCGCCGACCGCGCGGGCATCGACTCGCCGATGGTGGTGCTGATCCTGCTGGTCTTCATGGGCTTCGTGGCCATCACCTACGGGCCGCTCGCGGCGCTGCTGGTGGAGATGTTCCCCGCGCGCATCCGCTACACCTCGATGTCGCTGCCCTATCACATCGGCGCCGGCTGGTTCGGCGGGCTGCTGCCGACCATCTCGTTCGCGCTCGTGGCCGAGCACGGGAACATCTATGCCGGCCTCGCCTATCCGGTCGCGGGTGCGCTCATGACCTTCGTGATCGGCGCGATCTGGCTGCGCGACACCAAGGAGACCCGGGCCGCGGCCTGAACCGCAAGCTTGCACCGATGGCGCGGAGGCCCACGCTGGACTAATGTCTTCGCTCCTTCGTTCAGCCTTCAACGCCATGGCCACCAAGCACCTGCCCCTGGATCAACTCGGATGGGACCACCTGCGCGCATTGCTCGAAGTCGCGCGCGGCGGTGCGCTCGCGCCCGCCGCGCGCAAGCTGGGCGTCGACCAGTCGACCATCAGCCGCCGCCTCGCGCAGGTGGAGTACAGCTCGGGCGGCACGCTGTTCCGGCGCGACCGCAAGGGCATCGTCCTGACCCCGTTCGGGCGGGAAGTGTTCACGAGGGTGGAGAAGATGGAAACGGCCTTGCACGAAATCCAGGGACTGACCGCCGACCGCTTCGGGCAGAACGCCGGCACCGTCTCCATCGCGACGATGGAAGGCGTGGGCGCGATGCTGATCTCGCGCGCGGTCAGGAAGCTGCACGAACGCTTCGCGGCGATCGAGATCCAGCTCGCCACCACTTCCAACTACGTGGACATCGCACGCCGCGAGTCCGACATCTTCGTGAGCTTCTTCGAGCCCCCGCCGAAGTCGCTGCACACGCAGAAGGTGGCCGACGTGCATTTCCATCTCTATGCCAGCGCCTCCTATCTCGCAGGCCGCGAGATCGCGCGGCCCGAGGACCTGGCGCAGGACTTCTTCATCGGCTACATCGACGACCCGATCTACCTGCCCTCGGCGCGCTGGCTCGAGGAGTTCGTCGACGCGCCGCGCATCGGCTTTCGCGCGACCAGCATGTTCTCGCAGCTGTTCGCGGCGCAGGAGGGCCTGGGCGTGGTGCTGCTGCCTTCGTATGCCGAGGCCGAGTCCTTCGGACTGATCCGGCTGCTGCCCGATCGCTCCGCGCGCGTGCCGCTGTTCATCAGCGTGCAGTACGACCTGCAATACCTGCCCCACATCCGCGCCGTCTTCGACCTGCTCGCGCAACTCATGGCCGAGAAGCTCGCGGCCCAGCAGCCGGTGGCGCCGGCCTGACACCTATCGCCTTCTTTCATCCACCCTTTTGCTCATTCAATCTCATGAACAAGAAAATCCTCGGCATCGTTTCCTATCCCATCACGGCCTTCGACGAGCGCAGCGGCGCCGTCGACCTCGAGACCAGCCGCCGCGTGGTCGAGCGGCTGGTGCTCTCGGGCTCGCATGCCATCGCACCGCTCGGCAGCACCGGCGAAAGCGCCTACCTGTCCGACGAGGAATGGGATGCCGTGGCCGAGGCGTCGATCGCGCAGGTGGGGAAGCGCCTGCCGGTGATCGTCGGCATCTCGGACCTCACGACCCGCAACGCGGTGCGCAAGGCCCGGTTCGCTGAAGCAGCGGGCGCCGACGCGGTCATGGTGCTGCCCGTGTCCTACTGGAAGCTCGGCGAGGCCGAGATCTTCCGCCACTACCAGAGCATCGCCGACGCGATCGGCCTGCCGGTCATGCTCTACAACAACCCCGCGACCAGCGGCGTCGACATGCAGCCCGAGCTGATCGTGCGGATCGTGCGGGACATCGCGAACGTCACCATGGTCAAGGAGAGCACGGGCGACATCCAGCGCATGCACCGGATCCGGCAACTGTCGAACGGCGAGATCCCGTTCTTCAACGGCAGCAATCCGCTGGCGCTCGAGGCCTTCGCCGCCGGTGCCGTGGGCTGGTGCACGGCGGCGCCCAACATCATTCCGAGCTGGCCCGTCGCGCTTTACGACACCTGCCTGTCGGGCGACATGGAGGCGGCGCGAACGATCTTCTACGGGCAGCTCGACGTACTGCAGTTCATCCTCAAGGGCGGGCTGCCGACGACCGTGAAGGCGGGGCTGCGGCTGCGGGGGTTCGAGGCGGGGGTGCCGCGGCTGCCGCTGCAAGGGCTCGACGAGGCATCGGTTGCGCAGCTGCAGCGTTTGCTCAGGGAACTGGATTCGCGAACGATCGCCTGACAAGGTGTGAAGAAACCGTAGCGAGCGGCCGGTCGCCGTCACGCGTAGGCGACCCACCCCCTGAACGTGAACCCCACGTAGAAGAGCTGCACGCCGCCGAATCCCGCCTCGCGCAGGATCGCCTCGTCCTGCGCCGGCGACAGGATCGCCAGTTCCTTCTGCACCTTCTCGCTCGTGGCCGCCGCCTGCTTCGGGTCGGACCCCGATGACACGAGGAAGGCCGCGTAGCGTTTCATCCAGGTCTCGCGCTGGCCCTCGCCGTCCTCCACGCTGAGATGCGCCACCACGAAGGGCGCGCCCGGCTTCAGGCGGCGATGGATCTCGCGCGCCGTGGGCAGGCGCTGGTCGGGCGGCACGAAATGGAAGGTCAACAGGCAGGTCGCGCCATCGAAGGGGCCTTCGGGCGCGTCCTGCACATAGCCTTCGTGCAGGGCCACGCGCGACGTCAACGGGCCGAGCCGCTGGGCCGCGAGATCGAGCATCGGCGCGCTCGGGTCGACACCATCGATGCGCCACCCGGGATGGGCGAGCGCGAGGTCCTCGAGCTCGAGGCCGCCACCGGCGCCGACCACCAGCACGCGGCCGTCGGCCGGCACGCGCTCGGCCAGCAGGATGCGCGTCATCGGCAGCAGGCCGCTGTGGCCGGGCACGTTGCGCTTCGGGCCCTCGGCGTACTTGGCGACCGCATCGGAACTGTTGAATGCACTGTGAGAGTTCATCCAACGATGATGGCATGGCGCCTGGGGGTGCGCTTCAGCAGGGGTTCAGCGCCGCGAAGACGGCCTCGTAGCGGCCATCGCGCTCGGCCCAGCGGCGCGCGTGGTCGCGCTCGAGCATCAGCTCGCCGTGCGGATGGTCGCCGCGCTCCAGCAGCCGCATCACCTCCGCCACGTAGGCGCCCACGGGCATGGCGCGCGGGTCCGAGGCCTGCGCGCTGCCCGTGAGTTCGGTCTGCACATAGGGCGGCGCGAGTTCGAGCACCTCGACCGGGATCGCGCGAAGCTGGTGGCGCAGCGACTGCAGCCACGAATGCAGGAAGGCCTTGCTCGCGCAGTAGACCGGGAAGTCGGCGCGCGGCACGAAGGCCAGGGCCGAACCGGTCGCGATGAAGCTCGCGTCGGGCTGGCCCTTCAACTGCGGCAGGAACGCGGCCGCGGTGCGCAGCACGCCGAGGATGTTGGTCTGCACCATCGCTTCGGCATCGGTGGCGCTCCAGGCCTCGGCGCGCATGTCTTCCGCGCGCGAGATGCCGGCATTGGCGATCAGCACGTTGAGCTCGGGAAAACGTTCGCGCACCTCCCGCGCGACGCCTGGCAGCGAGGCGGGATCGGCCAGGTCGAGCCGCAGGCCGAACAGGCCGGCTCGGCCGGCCGTGACCTCGTCGAGCAGGGCCTGGCGCCTGCCGGTGACGATGACGCGGTTGCCGCGCCGGTGCAGGGCCTCGGCGAGCGCGCGGCCGATGCCGCTGGTGCCGCCCGTCACGAGGATGGTGTTGCCGGTGGTTTTCATGATGGCTGTCTTTCGATGGGTTGGGGTCATGGAGAAAGCCATGGCAACCCTCGCGACGCTCTTCGCGAACGGGCGCGAAAAGACCCTGTGCCGGCCGCGCGATGCAATGCAGCGCAGGAAGGCGAACAGGACGAACGAAAGGAAGAGGGAGGGCATACCGTGGCGTCTTTGCATCGAGATCTCCCTGCTGGGAACCACTCGACAAAGGACGCGTTGGATGACGGTAACGCCTACGACAGTGCGCCGCGGGGGCGACTGCGGGCCGGATTGTCGACGCGCCGGCGCGCCGCCGTCAACCCCCGGGCGACGACGCGAGCCGCGTGCTGCCGAAGTTCGCGCGGTACTGCTGCGGCGTGACGCCCAGGCGGCGCAGGAACACCGCGCGCATGCGGTGCGCGTCGTGGAAGCCGCAGGCGAAGGCCACGGTCTTCATCGGCGCCTGGCCGTTCTCGAGCATCACGCGCGCCGCATCGAGCCGCGCGCTCTCGACGAACTCGGCCGGCGTGAGCTTCGCGTCGCGCGCGAAGGTGCGCGCGAAGCTGCGCTCGCTCATGTGCGCGACCCGCGCCAGCACCGCCACCGTGAGCTCGTCGCCCAGGTGCGCCATCACGTACTGCTGCACCTGCGCGACCGGCGAGGCCGGCTCGAGCCGGGGCGTGAGGAAGGGACTGAACTGCGACTGCCCGCCCGCGCGCTGCGTGAACACCACGAGCCGCCGGGCCACGTGCAGCGCCACCTCGTTGCCGTGGTGCTGCGCGAGCAGGTAGAGCGACAGGTCGATGCCCGCCGTGACGCCGGCCGAGGTGTAGAGCCTGCCGTCCTGGTTGAAGAGCCGGTTCGATTCGACGCGCGCGCTCGGGCACAGGCTGGCCAGCGCCGCCGCGTCGTTCCAGTGCGTGGTGACGGTGCGGCCATTCAGCAGGCCGGCACGCGCGAGGATGAAGGCGCCGCTGCAGATCGAACCGAAGCTCGCGGCCCGCGCGCTCGCGGCCTCGAGCCAGCGGTACAGCGCCGGATCGAAATGCTGTCGCACCAGTGCCGGGCCGCCGGCCACCAGCAGCAGGTCGAAGGCATCGTCGACCTCGGCATAGTGGCGATGCGCCTGCAGCGAGAGGCCGTTCGAGCAGGGCATGGTGCCGTGCTCCACGCCGATGGTCTCGAGCCGGTAGTGGTCCTCGTCCGGCAGGAAGCGGTTGGCTTCCGAGAACACGTCCATCGGGCCGCTGACGTCGAGCGACTGGACGCCGGAGAAAACGAGCAGGGCGACGGTGCGGTGCATGGGGCGGGAGATGGGGCGGGATCGGTCCGGGATTCTGGCGCACCCCGAGATCCGTGGCTTGAAAAACGCCGTGCCTCGTTCGTCTGGAAGACTTCGAGTGCCGCGGGCGGCATGCATTCACCCCGACGGCATCGGTACATCCCACCCAGCGAGCCCCTGCCCCATGACAATCGCCCGATGCGCATCGCCCCGCCGCCTCGCAACCGACGCCCCGCGATGAACCGATGGTGAGTGCCCCGCTTCCACCCCTGCGCTTCGGTCCCTTCGTGCTCGACGCGGCCGCCGGCCGCCTGCTGCGCGACGACGCGCCCGTCGCGCTGCAACCCAAGGTCTTCGCGCTGCTCTGCGCGCTCGCGGGCCACCCCGGCCGGCTGATCGCCAAGGCCACGCTGTTGCAACAGGTCTGGCCCGCGCAGGTGGTCAGCGACGCCGTCGTGAAGACCGCGATCAACCAGCTGCGCATCGCGCTCGGCGACGATCCCTCGCAGCCGCGCTACGTCGAGACCGTGCCGCGTCGCGGCTACCGCTTCATCGCCGGCATCGAAGGCGCCACGGCGGCGCCGCCCGCCTGGGTGCAGCCGGCCGGCGACCGGCTGGTCGGTCGCCAGGCCGCGCTCGATGCGCTCCATGCGGCCTGGCAGCAGGCGCGCGAAGGCACGGCGCAGCTGGTGTTCGTGATCGGCGAGGCCGGCATCGGCAAGACCACGCTGATCGATCACTTCGCGCGGCACGCGGGCGCGGCGCTGGTGGCACGCGGCCAGTGCGTCGAACAGGGCGGCCAGGACGAGCCGCACATGCCGATCCTGGAGGCGCTCAACGGCCTGTGCCGCAGCCACCCGGGCGCGGTGCCGCAGATACGGCGCATCGCGCCCACCTGGCTGGCCCAGATGC
The DNA here is from genome assembly GCF_059418345.1 of Variovorax sp. GW821-FHT09B01. NCBI lineage: Bacteria > Pseudomonadati > Pseudomonadota > Betaproteobacteria > Burkholderiales > Comamonadaceae > Variovorax > Variovorax sp. GW821-FHT09B01. The sequence continues at coordinate 1,500,492 of NZ_JBWKPQ010000001.1, forward strand.
CCTGGCATGCGAGCGAGGCCGAACGGCTCGCGCTGCGGCAGGAGATCGACGGCGTGGGTCCGGGGCGCGTGCTGCGCGAGTTCCGCGAGATGCTGGACCGGCTGGCCGAGCCCCAGCCCATCCTCCTGGTCCTCGAGGACCTGCAGTGGAGCGATCTGCCCTCGCTGCAACTGATCGAGCACCTGGCCAGCCGGCGCGAACGCGCGCGCTGGATGCTGGTGGCGAGCCTGCGCCCCGCCGATGCGCAGGGCCGGCCGACCGCCGTGGCCGACCTGCATGCGCGGCTGCGGCTGCGCGGCCTGGCGCGTGGCCTCGAACTGACCGCGTTCTCCGCGGGCGAGGTGGCCGAGTACCTCGCGGGCCGCTATGCACGGCAGCCCCCATCGACCCACCTGGCGCAGCGGCTGCATGCGCAGACCGGTGGCCTGCCGCTGTACCTCGCGACCTGGCTCGACGCCGCCGACCGCGAGCACGCGGACACGCCGGACGGCCCGGTCGGGCACCCGCCCGACGCCTTCGCCGAGCCGCCGGCACGACTGGCGCAAGGGCTCGCGCACCTGATCGAGCGGCAGCTCGAGCTGCTCGAGCCCGAGGACCAGTCGCTGCTCGAGGCGGCCTCGGTGCTCGGCGTGGAGTTCTGGAGCCAGCCGCTGGCCTCGATGCTCGAACGCTCGCGGCTGTCGGTGCGCGCGCAGATCGACCGGCTCGCCAGGCAGGGCCAGTGGCTGGTGCCGCTCGCGGTCGAGCGGCTGGCCGACGACAGCTTCGACGCCCGCCATGCCTTTCGCCATGCGCTGCATCGCCACGTGCTCTATCAGCGCCTGGGCGCGGCGCGGCGCGCCGAACTGCACCGCCGCGCGGCGCAGGGCCTCGAGGCCATGGCGCCGCTCGGCCTGCCGGTGGCGGCCGCGGAGCTGGCCGAGCACCACGAGCGCAGCCACGACGCCACCGCCGCGATCCGCCACAGCGCGGAGGCGACGCGGCTCGCGGTCGCGCGCTTCGCGCCGCAGGAAGCGGTGCGGCTCGCGCGCCGGGCGCTGGCGCTGCTCGGCCGCAGCGATGCGCTGCCGCGGCCCGAGCGCGATGCGCTCGAACTCGGGCTGCATGCCCACCAGGCCGTGGCCTTCGCGCAGTACCTGGGCTTCGCGGCGCCCGAGCGCGAGGTCTCGCTGGCCCGCGCGCTCGAGCTCTGCGAACGCCGGCCGGCGGCCGCCGCGCATGGCTGGATCCATGGCGGCCTCGGATGGATCCACATGGCGCGCGCCGACTACCGGCAGGCGCTGCGGATGGCCGAGCGTGTCGAGGCCCTGGGCCGCCGCTTCGACGATCCCGCGGTGGTGGTCTGCGCCCTGAACCTGCGCGGCACCACGCTGTCGTTCCAGGGCGACTACGCGGCGGCGGCGAACTGCATGCGCGAAGGGCTCGCGATCTGCGCGCGCGACGAGTCGCGCATCGCGGGCGCGCCGTTCCCGATCGACCCGGTGGTGTCGATGCTCGCCAATTCCGCGCTGCCGCTGGTGATGGTCGGCGAGATCGACACCGCCTTGCAGCATCTCGCGCGGGCACGCGAACGCGCCCTGCGGCTCGGCGCACCGATGGCCAGCATGCTGGCCGCCTGGGGTGCATCGACCGCGGGCGCCGCGCTCGGCGAAGCCGCGCTGGTGGCCGAGATGCTGCCCACCCTGCAGGCCGCGGCCGGTGCCGACGACATCGGCCAGGCCGAGGGCCCGGCCCTGTGGTTCGACGGCTGGATCGCCGGGCATGGAGCGCGCCGGCCCGCACAGAGCGCGACGCAGCGCATCCGCGCGGCGCTCGAGCGGCACCGCCAGCGCGGCATGTTCGCGGGCGCGAGCCAGGTCCATCTGTATGCGGCCGAGGTGGCGCTGCGCGCCGGCCAGCTCGACGAGGCCCGCGCCGAGATCGACGCCGGGCTGCACAGTGCCGAGCAGTTCGGCGAAGCCGGCCATCTCAGCGACATCCACCGGCTCGATGCCCGCTGGCACGCCGCGCAGCACGACGATGCCGAATCGCGGCGCGCGCTCGAGCGTGCGTTGCACCACGGTGCGGCGCAGCAATCGGCCTGGGCCGCGCTCGCGGCGTGGATCGAACTCTGCGAACGGCCCGATGCCGGCGAGGCGGAGCGCGCGGGACTGTCGCGGGCGCTCGCGCAGGTTCGTGGCGGCGAGAGCCTCGCGCGCGTGCAGCGCGCCAGGTCCCTGCTGCAGCGCTGAGGCCTTCCTCCCTCCCCCTCTGGGGGAGGGCCGGGGTGGGGGCAAGCGACGTCTCCACGGCCAATCCCTATCTCTTTCGACAGACGCTTACCAATCGCTGACCGTCTTTCCTTCTCCCCGCGTTTAACGTGCATCTCCCCCGGGGCGAAGGCCCTCCCGCCGCACGAGGACACGCCATGCACTGGACCGATCGACGACGACTGCACCGCCTGGCGCGCGCGCTCTGCCTGCGCGCGGGCCTGCTGTGGGCCGCGGCCCTGCCGGCCTGGTCGCAGAACGCGCCGCTGCCCGATGCGCGCTCCGCCGCGCCGATGATCCCCTTCGCCGACGCGCACGTGCATCTCAACGACCTCGCGATGCAGCTCGCGCTGATGGACCGCTGGGGCGCCACGCATGCCGTGGTGTTCTGGGGCGGGCGCAGCAGCAACGATTCGGTGGCCGAGGCCGCAAAGCGCCATCCCGACCGGCTGATCCCCTTCGCCTCGATCTCGCCCGAACGCAGCATCTACCGCCCCGGCTGGAGCGCCGACGATCCAGCCCTGCTCGCGCAGCTCGACGCGCTGCTGGCCACCGGGCTCTACAAGGGCATCGGCGAGATCTCGGCCGCGCACTTCCCGGCATCGGGCTTCGCGGAGACCGACTACAGCCCGACTGGCGCGACCATGACCGGCATCATGGCGCTCGCGCGCAAGTACCGGCTGCCGGTGATGGTGCACGTGGAATCCACGCGCATGGCCGAGCTGCAACAGATGCTCGAGCGCTTTCCCGACGTGCCGGTCATCTGGGCCCATGGCGGCTACACGCCGCTGTTCCTCGCGCGGCGGCTGCTCGATCGGCATCCGAACCTGCACTACGAACTCAGCGCGCGCACCTGGCCGCGCCATCCGCGCTCGCCCGACTACACCGTGCTGCGCGACGGCCAGAACGTCTGGCCCGAATGGCTCGCGCTGATCGAGGCACAGCCCCACCGCTTCCTGATCGGCACCGACGCGAGCCACCGCTCGGCCGACGCCGAGGCCATGAAGTTCGCGAGCGTGCAGAACTTCCTGGGCCAGCTCGCTCCCGAGGCGCGAGAACTCGTGGCGCGCGGCAATCTCCTGCGGCTCGTGGGGATGAAACCTTGAAACGAACGGCTGCGGCCGAGGAATTCGCGGCCATTGCAGGACGCGCGGCCATCCATTCGAGCGGAACGACCATCGCGCCGCGCCCGCCGATTTCGAACAATCGATGACCCATGCACACGCACGACATCCACATCGACACCGACTCCCCCGTCGCCAACGACCTCATGTTCTGGAGCCTCATCGGCCACGAGGGCCTGTCGCGCGCCGCGGTCTACGAACTCACGGTGCTGTCGAAGAACGGGCATGTGCAACCCAAGGACATCCTGGGCCGCGCCTTCGACATCGGCATCGACTTCATCGACGCCCATGAGCTCCCCCATACCCGCCACTGCCACGGGCACGCCGTGCGCTTCCTGCGCGAAGGCCGCACCGGGCGCTACCACCGCTACCGCATCACGCTGCGCTCCTGGTTCTGGCTGCTGACCAAGCGGCGCAACTCGCGCATCTTCCAGGACAAGCCGGTGCTCGACGTGCTCAACGGCGTGTTCGAGGACAGCCCGGCGCGGCGCATCCGCAAGACCAACGCCGACGGCGTGATCGGCGCGCACGAACCGCACCGCTACTGCGTGCAGTTCCAGGAGAGCGACCACGATTTCCTCTCGCGGCTGCTCGAGGCCGAGGGCATCTACTACTGGTTCGACGCGCACGACGAGCCGGGCCGGCTGCAGCTCGCCGACACCAGCTTCGTCGCGCACAAGCGCCTGCCGGCCACGCCGGTGCTGCACTACACCGACGTCGCGGGCGAGGCGCGCTTCAACGAGATCACGCGCTGGATCTCCACGCAGCGGCTGGACACCGGCAAGCATGCGGCGCGCGACAGCGACTTCAAGGCCATCCGCAAGAACATCGGCGCCACCATCGACGCCGCCGACGAGCACGAGCTCGCCGAGTTCGAGGACTTCGAATACCCGGGCGACTACTTCAGCGTCGAGCACGCCGAGGCCACGGCCAGGATCCGCGGCGAGGAACTGATCGCGCGCCGCGACCGCCATTGGGCCGTGACGACCTGGCCCGACGTGGGCGTGGGCCGCAGCTTCGTGCTCGAGGGCGATGCGCCCGAACTGGCGCGCGGCGAACACCTGATCGGCGCCTGCAGCTTCGTCATCACCCATCCGGGCCATGAAGGCGCCGACGACGAGCGCACGCGCAAGTGGCATGCCGAGCGGCTGTGCGGCCTGATCGCGGGCGATGCGGTCAACGACGGCGCGGACGGCGTGCTCGACGAGCTGATCCGCACCGAGCGCACGCTGCACGATGCGCAGCGCGGCGTCTGCGTGTTCTTCCTCACCGTGCTGCCGATGCAGCTGCCGTTTCGCCCGCCGCGCCTCACGCCGCGCGTGACCATGCCCGGCCCGCAGACCGCGATCGTGGTCGGCCCCGAAGGCGACGAGCTGCACGTGGACGAGCACGGCCGCGTGAAGGTGCACTTCCACTGGGACCGCTACGACGAGAGCAACGAGAAGTCGACCTGCTGGGTGCGCGTGTCGCAACCCTGGGCCGGCAAGGGCTGGGGCGGCTACTTCGCGCCGCGCATCGGTCAGGAGGTGATCGTCGACTTCCTCAACGGCGACCCCGACCGGCCCGTGATCGTGGGGCGGGTCTACAACGACGACCAGCCCATCCCCTACAAGTCGCCCACGCAGAGCGGCTTTCGCACGCGCTCCACGCCCGGCGGCGATGCGAGCAACTACAACGAGATCCAGTTCGAGGATCGCAAGGGGGAGGAGCTGTTGTCTGTGCATGCGGAGCGGGACATGCGGCGGGTGGTGGAGCGCGACGATGCGACCTACGTCGGCCGCGACCAGACCCTGACCGTCGACCACGACCAGACGCAGCAGGTGGGCCACGACCGCATGGTGCACGTTGCGAACAACGACCGTTCGATCATCGACGGCATGCAGAAGCAGACGATCAAGAAGGACCAGTTGCACCACGTGGTGGGCAAGCAGGATGCCTTCGTGGACGCCGACCGCAATCTCACGGTGCAGAAGAATTCGAAGGTCGACGTCGGCGGGCAGCGCGTGGACATCACGCGGGCCGACGAGACGCGCGACGTGCTCGGGAACAAGACGGTCACCGTCGGCGGGGACTACTCGTTCAAGGCGCGGAACATTCGCTTCGAGGCGGCGCATTACGACTTCGTCGTGACTGGATCCAACTCCACCGTGGTCAGCAGCCCAACGGGGCCCTATACGCTCCTCGCCAATCAGGTAAAGGTCGTTAGCAACACCAATGTAGAGACCTTCGCCGTCGGAGACATTAACGAGACCTCGATCGGATCGAATCAAACTGTGCTCGGCAGCAACTCCAGCGGCTATATGGGCCTCAACAGCGAGGCAAACATGGGTATCGCCAGAACATCGTTCGGGGGGCTCTGTCTAGAAACCACGCTGGGGATGAGCTTCTCGAATTTCTTCGGCCTCAGGCTGGAGAACACCGCTGGGTTCAAACAAGACGCCGTTGCGGGCCTCAGCCTCGAGAGAGCCAACGTTCTCAAGAAAAGCTGCACGCTCTTCACGATCACGCCACCCGAAGGTGCGGGCGAATCCGACGAGAAGACGTTCCACATGCCCAAATACGGTGGTCATGCGGCGCTTCTTGGAATGGTCACAACGGCCATTGGCGGCTTGTACTACCACTTCGCAGACGGTGCGGCCACCTTGACTCAGTACAAGAACGCGGTGAAAGAACTGCACGACGCTGCGGAAGAAGCCTGGAAGAACGATCTCCCCGGCCTCGCGGATCGACTGCACAGGCTATCCGATGCCGTCGACGAGCGCTTGAGAGGCGGAAAACTCTTGCTGACTCCAGGCTTGAGCATGGGCACCGGCATCGATGTGTTCTCCGATCACGGCGGGGTCAACAAGCTCAAGGTCGAGAACCCGAATGATGTCGATGCTCGCAAGGCACCTCCCCCGGGCCATCTCTATGGTGCAGCCTATCACGGCTCGTTCGCCGACAAGCACACGCATGAACCGAAGCCTGATCAACCTCCTCCATCGGCGGCGCCGCAGGACGAGCCGCCAACCCCGGATGATCTGCCCAAGAACTGATGCCAATGCAAGTCGTCAAGCCCGGGCAGATCAGCCTGAACACGCGTCCCTTGACGTTCCGAAAGACGCATGCGCTTTCGATCGGCGCGATGCTTCACGTACCTTTTGACCAGGGGGAGCGGGGACGTCTTTGGGGCGAACAGTCGATGTGGGACTTCCTCGCGCGCGAGATGGAAACGCCTCTGATCGACGAGGGCATCGCCAAACTGACACCCGAATTTCTCGTACACGGACATGCCTATCCGCCCGCCGGTGGCGGCCACGCCCGAGCCGTGCGCGCCCGACTCGGCGCACGCGAAAAAACCCTGCTCGTTTTCGGCGATCGGCACTGGCATGGAAACACGCCGAGCGCTCCAGAGGCCTTCGACAAGCTGTCGCTGTCTTGGTCCCGGTCTTTCGGTGGACCGGATGTACCGGCCAATCCGGGCGGCATCGGTGCTCAAACCATCGAGGGTTTGCACCGCCTGCCGAACATCGAGAGCCCCGACGAGCGCATCGTCTCGCCCAGGCAGCGTCCAGCGCCCGTCGGCTTCGGCGCACTCGATCCCCTGCACCCCGACCGGGCCCGGCTGCGGGGCACGTATGGCGATGACTATCTGCGCGAGCATGCTCCGGGCTTCGCGCCAGACACCGATTGGTGCCATTTCAACCTGGCACCGGCGGATCAATGGATGGAGGGTCCTCTCGAGGGCGACGAGATTTTCCGGCTGGAGGGCATGCATCCGACCAGGGAATGCATCGAAGGCCGACTCCCGGGCCTGCGTGCGCGTGTCTTCGCGCGCAAGCGCTCCGATGCCGGCAACGGCCACGATCTCGTCGAGGTTCCCCTGCGCCTCACCACCGTCTGGTTCTTCCCGCACGTCGAACGCGCGATCCTGATCTTTCAAGGATTGACGCCGGTGCGAGAGGACGACGCCGTGGATGTCGTGGAGTTGCTCGCCGCGGTGGAACGCATCGGCGCCGCCCGTGATGACGCGCACTACTTCGACGTATTGGCCAAGCGCGCCGACCCGGAACTCGGCGCGCTCCACGCCTTGAACGATGCGGACCTTCTTCCCGAGGGCCTCGACGGCTCCGATCCCGAGACCGAGACGATGAAAGCCGCACTCGCCAGCGACGGACTCCAAGCGGAATCGGAAAGGCGCCGGGCCACTGTCGACATGGAACTGGCGCGCGAGGAAGTCCGCAAGCTCGGCAAGGACCCCGATGCCATGGGCCTGCGCGTTCCCGAACCTGATCCGGTTCCCGCCGGGCCGGAACTGACCGCCTACGTGGAACGCAAGCTCCTCGAATCCCGCGAGCAGCAAGTGGCCGCCATCGAGGACATGATCTCCTTGGTCGAGAAGGCCCTCGAACTCGAGAAAACCCAGGGCATTCGACTGTTCTCGGACGGCCACCGTGGGCCCCCGCGCTATCGCGCCGCACAGCACCGCGACGAACTCAAGCAGCTGTTCGCCGCCACAGGCAAGCCCTTCGACGAGGCCGCGATCTTCCCGAAGCTCCTGCAGAAGGAGGACGCGGAGCGGCAAGGCTATCTGCAGTCGGCCCATGTCCAGCCGAGGGCGCTGGCGATGAATGCAGAGGAAGCACAGTCGCTGCGTTCGGAAATGACACGAGCTCACGCACTGGGCCTCCGAAGCTTCATGCTGCAGGACTTTACGGGCGCGAACTTCGCCAACATGGACTTGAGTGGCATCGACTTCAGCGGTGCCCATCTCGAGAGCGCCGACTTCTCGCACAGCAACCTTTCGGGCGCCAATTTCGCTGATGCCGTGCTGGCCCATGCCCGGCTGGACGGTGCCATTGCCATCAACACCTCGTTTCGAGGCGCCAATCTTGGCCGCGCCGGCCTCGTGGGTGCCGTGTTCGACGGCGCCGACCTGCAGGACGCCATCCTCGCGCACTGCCACTTCGAGCGCTGCCAACTGCGCGGCGCGAAGCTCGCCGGCGCGCAGTGGATGGACACGACATGGAACGCCGCCGACGGCCGCGCGCTCGAAGCCAGCGGCCAGACCTTCTACAAGCTCGACCTGCGCTCGTTGCGGCTGGAAGAGGCCGACCTCCGAGGCTGTACCTTCATCGAATGCGATCTCTCGAGCGCACGGCTGAACGGCGCCCGACTCGGCGGGAGCTCGTTCGTCGACTGCAAGCTCGAAGGCGCCCAGTTGGTGGCCGTGCAGGCACCCAACGCCTCCTTCGTGAAAGGCACGCGGTTGCGCGGCGCCAACCTGGCCCAGTCCGTCCTGCGCGATGCCAATCTCGGCGGCATGGATCTCGAAGGTGCATCCCTGGTCAGGGCGGATCTGAAGGGAGCCAATCTCGCCGGTGCGATCCTGGCGGGTTGCGACGCCCGCGCCGCGGACGCACGCGGCGCACTGATGAATCGCGCAACGCTTCGCGGCGGCAACTGGCAAAGCGCCAATCTGCGCGAATGCCTTATGCAGAAAGCAGATCTGCGCAACCTCGACCTCCGGGACAGCAATCTCTTCGGCGCGGATCTCTCCAACATCCTGATCGACGGCTCGGTGCAATTGCAAGGCGCCTTGCTGGCGCGCGCCAGGACGTGGCCTCGGCGTGAAGCGTCCAAAACGGAGGTTTCGCGGTGAGCCCGGAGACGCTCGTGCTCGCGGCGGCGATGAGCGAAGCGGTCTCGGAACGCGATCTGCGAGGCAAGAGCTACGCGGGCGCATCCCTGTGCGCGATCGTGTTCACGCAGGTAAGGCTGGCTCAGGTCGACTTTCGCGGCGCGGACCTGCGCGAAGCCGTGTTCGATCGATGCGATCTGAGCGGTGCCATTTTCACGGGAGCGCGACTGCGACACGCAGTGTTCGATCGATGCGCCATGACGCACGTGGATCTGCGACAAGCCTTGCTTCAAGGGGCCACCTTCTCGTCATGCGACCTGAAACACGGCCAACTGGGCCAGGCCTCGCTGTCGATGGCGACCCTGTCGCGCTGCGACCTCTCCGGAAGCTCCCTGCGCGACGCCAGGCTCGTATCCGCCGTGTTCGGCGAATGCCGGTTGCACGACGTATCGCTCGACGGCGCCGACCTCGAACACGCGAGCATTCAGGAGAGCGAACTGACCAGTCCTTCCTGGGAAGCAGCGCGGTTGCGCCACACGGTGTTCTTCAAATCGCGGCTTGCAGGCCTGCGCTTCTCGGGCATGCGCCTCGAAGGCTGTCAGTTTGCCGGAACCGACCTGTCGGGTTTCGATTTCTCCGATGCGGTGCTCAAGCAATGCAACTTCCAGGACGCCAGGATCGAGAACGCATCCTTCCGCCGAGTCCAGGCGGCCATGAGCATCTTCTGCAATGCGCACGGAAGCCATCCCGACTTCACCGGGGCCCAGCTTCCCCGAAGCCTCTTCAGCGCGGCAAATCTGCCGGCCGCGATCTTCGACGGAGCGAATCTCCAGCAAGCGCATTTCGCGCAGGCGCAGCTGCCCCAGAGCCGCTGGGTCGGCGCCGATCTGAGCCACGCGGACCTAAGTCACGCCCAGCTTATGCAAGCCGATTTCTCACAAGCCGTTCTTCACCGATCCACGTTGCACCGAGTCCAATGGGGAGGTGCAATCGGCGTCGAGAGTGCGCAAGCCGCGCCCCACGATGCCGAGCTGCAGCGTGCGGACGAATGGAAACCAGCACTGTTCACAGCCCACTCAACCGCATGACCATGTTCAATCGCTCCACCGCAACGCTCCGCCGCACGCCTCGCCCGCCCCGGGCAGGAAGGTCTCACCGCGCCAATGGCCACTGGCATGCCGGCGTGGTCGTCGACAGCCAGGATGGTTCTTTCCAGGTGCTCGATGGCCACCGCTCGCTGAAGGCGCGCGCATCGTTCAGTTGCCTGGTGCTGCCTGAACCGGGAGATACGGTGTCCTGCCTCGATGCCGGAGCCTCGGGTGTCTGGATCACCTCGATCCTCTCACGCGCGTCGGCACCGGCAAACGGAGAAGCGGCCCCATTGCGACTGTCCAGCGGGCCCGTGCGATGGACGGTACGCGGAGGGGATTTCTCCGTCGAGGCTCCGAAGTTCTCCATCGATGCCGACGATGTCCACGTGGCGAGTCAATCGCTCGAGCTGACGACGGATCGCGCCCACGTCGTCGTCGAAGGACTGCGCTTCATCGCCGGCACCATCAAGCTCGTAGCCTCCACGCTATCGAGCGCCATGACACGGGTGCAGCATTTCAGCGAGACCTATACCCGGTCGACGACGGGTCTCGATCGGGTGAGCGCTGCCCACGTCGAACTGGAAGCCGACACGGTCATGCATCTCAGATCGCAACATACGCTGGTCGATGGCAGCAGCCTGGTGAAGGCGCGCGGCGGACAGATCCATCTGGGGTGAGGACGCATGTTCGCGAACTGCCAGCTCATGGGAACCGACATGGCTTTTCCCGACGTCTGCATGACGCCGGCCGCGCCATCGCCGATCCCGGTGCCGTACCCGAACACGGCCCTCGGACCCACCGCCATTCCCAACTGTCCGACGATCCTTCTGATGGGAGGACCGGCACACAACCTCGGCACCACCACGCCGATGACCAACGGCGACAACGCCGGCGTCCTGCTCGGCGTGGCCTCCGGCACCGTGATGGGCCCGAGCCGGCACACGACCGGCGCCAACACCGTGCTGTTCAACGGCATGCCCGCCACCCGCCTCACCAGCACCACCATGCAGAACAGCACCAACGCCATGGGCGCGCGCATCGCGCCGAGCCAGACGCTGGTGCTGATCCTCGCACCCTAAGGCCTATCGCCAATGGCCAACACGGCAAAGGACACCCTAGGACCTCCGGCGGAGTGTCAAGCAGGCGCGCGATCACTAGCATCCGCTGTTTTCCGATTTCTTCCTCGCATGTCGAAGACCTTCAAGCGCGGGCGCCACCACGCAGCCCCGCACGAGACCGCACCCGACACCGAACGGCTCATCGCACGCCTCTGGTTCGAGCCGGTGCTGAGCTTCCAGTACCGCTGCGCGGCGAACGACGCGGTCGAGGTCCGCAGCCGCTCGCATGCGCCGCTGTACGTGTTCTGCGACGACGGCTGGCGCGTGCGGATGGCCGACGGGGTTCATCTCGCGAACAAGGGCGACATCCTGTTCCTGCCGCGTGGCGGCGTGCACCTGGTCTTTCGCGACGAACAGGTCGTGCCGCGCGGCATCGAGGACCTGGTGCGCGCGGGCTTTCGCAACCGCCACGGTGTCTATGCAGTGGGCTCCGAGCACGACGCGCTCGTCGCGGGCAGCTTCTTCGAGACCAGCGCCCTGATGGAACACCCGCTGATGGCGCTGCTGCCCGAGGTGGTGCACTGCAAGGCCGGCGAGGGCGCCGGGGATGCGCGCGTGGTCGACTGGGTGCGCTGGATCTCCGACCTCGACGCCGGCAATGCGATGGCGATGGGGCCTTCGATCAACGGCATCCTGCGCATGCTGCTGTCGCGCCACTTCGCCGACCCGGCCCATGCGGTGGGACTGGAGGCCGCGCCCGGACGCCGCGATCGCCAGCTCTCGACAGCCGTGCTCGCGATGCACGAGCATCCCGCGCGCAACTGGACCGTCGATGCGCTGGCGGCGCTGTGCCACCTGAGCCGCAGCGCCTTCGCTTCGCGCTTCAGCCAGCAGTTCGGCCTGCCGCCGCTGCGCTACCTCTTCCACACGCGCATGCGCATCGCCGCGCGCCTGCTGAAGGAGCAGCGGCTCACGCTCGACCAGGTGGCGCAGCAGGTGGGCTACTCGAACGGGCTCGCGCTCTCGCGTTCCTTCAAGCGCGCCACCGGCATGCGGCCGCGCGGCCAGGCGCAGCCCTGAGGAGAGCCCTCGACCTCAGGGCGCGGGTACCGATCCCCTCTTGCCCACGCGCAGCCGGTACACCTTGCCCACGCCCACGGTCGCCACGTAAAGCATGTTCGCCTCGGCGCCGCGGCCGAAGCCCACGTTCACCGGGCTCTCGCGGTTCGGCAGCACGAGCCGCGCCACGAGCTGGCCCGCGGGCGTGAGCACGTAGAGCCCCGGCCCGCCGGGCGAGGACGGCAGCGCGAGGTAGACATTGCCCTCGGTGTCGGTGGCCATGCCGTCGACGCAGCCGGCCTTCTCGAGATCGAGCAGCACGCGCGGCGCACCGGGCTGGCCCGCGGCATCGAGCGCATAGGCCAGCAGGCCGCCCGAGCCGGTGCGGTCGAGCGGGGCCGGGCCCTGCTCGCCGAGCGCGTTGCTGCCGGGGTCGCACAGGCCCGCGTAGAGCGTGCGCCCGTCGGGCGAGAGTTCGACGCCGTTGACCTTGGCGTTGTCGCCGAGGATGCGGGCGATGGGCCACAGGCCCTTGGCGCCGCTGCCCGCGACCGGCGGGTCGAGGCGGTAGACGGCATGGATGCGCTGCTCGATGGTCTCGGGGCCGAACAGCCGCAGGTCGGAGAAATAGATGCGGCCCGTGCGGTCGATGGCCACGTCGTTGGGCGCATTGAGTTGCCGGTTGTCGTGGAAGTAGGCGACCACGCGGTATTCGCCGCTGCGCAGGTCGGTCACCGACACACGGCGACCGCCGAAGTCGGCACCCTCGGCCGCCACCAGGCGGTCCTGCGCATCGATGGCCAGGCCCGCCGCCATGTTGCTGGGCTCGCGGAACACGCGCGGCCGGCCGCCCGGCGGAATCACCCAGATGCGGCCGCCCTGCACGCCCCTGGCATCGCTGCAGCCGACCGAGCGCGTGATCTCGGTGAAATAGACGCTGCCGTCCGATGCGGTGGCGATGCCCTCCATCACGCCGCAGCCGCCCGCATGCACGGTCTCGAACGCGGTCGATGGAAAGAACTCCTGCTGGCGCGCGAGCGTCGCATCCTGCAGGCCGCTCAGGCGCACGGATGGCTGGGATTGCGCGTACGTCAGGGTGGACTGCAGCAGCGCCAGCGCGATGCACAGCGGCGCCAGCAGGCGCGAACGCAGGGTCCTGTCTCTCATGGTCTTCTTCTCCTTCGTGAATCCGGGTACGGCCATTCAGGCATGGCGCCGCAGGAACGGCAGCACGTGTGCCAGCACCTCGTCGGGCGCCTCCTCGGCCATCAGGTGGCCGCAGTCGACGGTGCCGCCCTCCACGGTGTCGGCCCAGGTCTTCCAGACTTCGGCCGGGTCGGGCCGCGCGGTGTTCGACGCGCTCCACAGCACCTGCACCGGGCAGGCCAGGCGGCGGCCGGCCGCGAGGTCCTCGTGGTCGTGCTGCAGGTCGATCGAGGCAGCGGCGCGGTAGTCCTCGAGCATCGCGTGGCGCACCGATTCTTTCGCGAAGGCGCGGTGGTACTCGGCCAGCGCCTCGGGCGTGACGGCGTCGACCTTCTGCACCATGTTGCGCAGGGTCCAGTCGAGGTAGTAGGCGGGGTCGGCGCGCAGCATGCGCTCGGGCAGGTCGAAGGGCTGCGCGAACAGGTACCAGTGGAAGGCCTTGAGCCCGAAGGCCATGCCGGCGCGCTTCCACATCTCCTCGGTGGGAATCACGGTGAGCGAGACGAAGCAGCGCACGGCCTCGGGCGTGTCGAGCGCGAGCCGGTAGCCCACGCGCGCGCCGCGGTCGTGGGCCATGACGGCGAAGCGCTCGAAGCCCAGCGCGCGCATCAGCGCGAGCTTGTCGGCGGCCAGCGTGCGCTTGCAGTGGTTGAGGTGCAGCGGATCGCCGGCGGGCCCGGCGCTGTCGCCATAGCCGCGCAGGTCGGGCGCGACCACGGTGAAATGCCGTGCGAGCACGGGCGCGACGCGGTGCCAGGCCACGTGCGTCTGCGGGTAGCCATGCAGAAGCAGCAAAGGCGGTCCGCTGCCGCCGACTTCGACGTGGATCCGCGCATCGCCGAGTTCGATGCTGCGCGCCTCGAAACCGGGGAAGAAAGGCGCGCTCATCGCAGCACCTCGGCGAAGAAGTCGGCCATGGCCTCGAGCTGCTCGTCCATCATGTGGCGGCCATGCACGATGCGCGCGCCCATGGATTCGGCGAGCGCGAGCAGCGCGGTGGTGGGCGGCTCCATGATCACGTCGGCCACCGTCTGGCCCGCGCGGATCGCCGAGGGCGCGATCGGCAGCGGGTCGTCCGCGCGCATGCCGGCGGGCGTGGCGTTGACGAGCAGGTCGCGCGGGCTCTCCCCATCCCATGCGCCGGCGTTGCAGCCCGATGCGCGCAACCGCGCGACGAGATCGGCGCGTTTCGCATCCTCGGCATCGCGAATGTCGATGGAGGCGGCACCCGCGGCGGCGAGCGCGAAGGCGATCGCATTGCCCGCGCCACCGGCGCCCGCGAGGCCGACGCTGCGGCCCCGCACCTCGAAGCCATGGCGCACCAGGCCCGCGAGAAAACCGGCGCCATCGAGCAGCTCGCCCTGCCAGCCCTGGCCATGGCGGCGCAGCACGTTCACGGCGCGCGCCTCGCGCGCCGCACGCATCAGTTCGATCGGCAGTGCCGCCACCTGCTGCTTGTGCGGCACGGTGACGACGATGCCCGCGAGGTTGCGCACTGCATGCAGGCTGTGAAGCAGCGGTGCCACGTCGTCGGCGCGCACGTGCAGCGGCACCAGCACGGCGTTGAGGCCGCGCCGCTGCAGGCACTGCGTCAGCGGCAGCGGCGCCTTCACCTGCGCGATCGGGTCGCCGATGATGCCGAGCACGGCGGTGCTGCCGTCGAGCTTGAGGCCGTTCCAGTCGAGGGGGGTGTCAGGCATGGGCGAAGCCGTTTCGTTGCAGGAAGGAGGTGGTGGCGCGATAGGCGGCCGCGGCGCGTGCATGCGGCTCCATGGTGGCCATGCGGATGGCGCTGGGCGCCTCGACCGACAGCAGCGCGTCGCTAGCCAGGGGCTCGAGCAGCGCGGCCAGCGGCAGCGCGCCCTCGCCCGGAAACAGCCGATGGGCCCGGCCTTCCTCGGAGGGCGAGAGGCCCGGGTGGCGCTGCGCGGGCGCGTCGTTGATCTGCATGAAGCCGCGGTCGATGCGCTCGGCATGCAGGTCCGACAGCTGGCAGCCGGCGCGGCAGAAGTGCAAGGCGTCGACCACGATGCGCGCATCGGACGCCGGCACCGCGGCCACCAGCCGCTGCGCATCGGCCAGGCTGCGCGCGGCGGTGTAGACCATGAACTCGATGCCGAGCGACAGCCCATGCGGCCGCGCTCGTTCGGCCAGCGCGGCGATGCCGTCGGCGGCGCGCGCGAGATCGGCGTCGTCGACATTGACCATGAGGCAGCGCGCGCCCAGCGCCTGCGCCGATTCGAGCACGCCGGCCAGGGCCGCGGCGTCGAAGTCCGGCTTGATGCGCGCGATCTCGATGTCGTGCACCGCCATGCCCAGGTCGCCCAGCCGCGCCAGCGTTTCGCGCAGCATCGCGCCGCCCACGGCCATCGGGAATGGCGCCTCGCCGAGGCGCGCGGGCAGCAAGCGGATGCCGACACCCGTGAAGCCCGCCGCATGCGCGGCCTCGACCAGCCGCGGCGGCGTCGCATCGAGCATGCCGAGATGAGCCAGTGCGAGCCGGAAGCTCATGCCGTCGCCTGCGCTTCCGCTGCCACCGGCGCGGTCTGGCGCAGCGGCACGCCCTGCGCGATCAACAGCGCCTGCAGCCGGCCTACGTCGACCTCGCGCGGCAGCACGCCCGCGTCGGCGGCGAGTGCGGCCGCGGTGCCGGCCGCCTGGCCCGTGAGCCAGCATTGCGGGATCTCGCGCATGAAACCGTGCGAGTTGGTGTCGCACGAGATGTGCTTGCCCGCGGCGAGCACGCCATCGAGCCGCTCGGGCACCAGCGCGCCGTAGGGCACCGAGATGTTCGGAAACTTCGGCGAGGGGCTGGGGCTGATGCCGATCTCGTCGGCCTCGACCGCGCCCGCGTCCCAGTCCGCGCGCCGCACGCTCTTGACGCCCGCGAGCCGCCGGCCATGCCGGGTGCCGATCTGCGGCGCCATCAGCATAGGCCAGGCCTGCTCGAAGCCCGGCGCATGCGCGCGGTAGAAGGCCAGGTGCTCGGCCATGCTGCGGCGCGACTCCCATTCGACCTGCGTCATCTCGTCGACGTCGAGCGCGCTGAAGCCCGACTTGCGCGGACCGAGGAAGGTGGCGACGTCGTCGCGCCAGGAGACGATGGGCTTCTCGAAGCTGCCCAGCGTCTCGCGCCCCTGTGCCAGCAGCGCCGAGTAGGCCTGCGGCTGGTGCGCGCGGAAGTCGAGCCAGCGCCGCATGTCGACGCCCGCGAACAGCCACGAGGTGTTGATGCAATGGTGGATGTCGTGCGCGTCGATGTCGGACGAGAAGGCCGCGCCCGCGGCGGCGTAGAGGTCGCCCTCGCCCGTGGTGTCGACCACCACGCGCGCGAGGATGGCGCGCCGGCCCTGCTTGCTCTCGAACACGGCGCCGGTCACGCGCCCGGCCTCGACGATCGGCGCGACCATCCAGCCATGCAGGATCAGGTCGACGCCGGCCTCGCGCACCATCTGGTGGTACACGCCCTTGAGCATCTCGGGGTCGATGGTCGGCGAATGGGTGACCACGCCATGGAAGGCCGCGGTGCGCAGCGACCAGTGCTCGGCCTTGGCCGCGTCGCGCGAACCCCAGTCCTCGCGCGGCGGGCCCGCGACGGCATCGCGGCCCAGGCGGTCCATGAACTCGGCCGCCAGGCCCTGGATCACGTGCCGGCCCGACCAGTCGGTCATGCGGTCGATCCAGATCACGAGGCCGCCGGTCGACAGGCCGCCCAGGTGGTTGTAGCGCTCGAGCAGCACCGTGCGCGCGCCGCTGCGCGCCGCCGCCACGGCGGCCGCCACGCCCGACGGGCCGCCGCCGAGCACCAGCACGTCGCAACGCTCGTGCACCGGCACCTGTCGCGCCGGTTCGGTGATGTGGCCGTGCGGCTGGCGCGTGCGGCGCTCGCCCTGGCGCGCATGCACGTCGGAGCGGAAAAAATGGCGTTCTTCGGGGGTCAGGGTTCCCATCGCGAGGCTTTCATTCAGGAAGAAGAAGCGGCCGAGGCCGCGAGATCGGTCAGCAGTTCGGTCAGCGCCGCGGGCGCGGTGACCATGGCGTCGTGCCCGGTGGCCAGCGTGCGCAGTTGCCAGCCGGCATCGGCGCGCACGCGTGCCTTGGTGGGTTCGAGCGTGGCGATCGGGTCGCCCGTGCACTCGATGTAGGTCTTGGGCAGGCCGTTGCCCAGCGGCGCCTTCAGCAGCAGCGGCTGCAGGTAGGTGCCCACGGGCTGCGGCGTGAGGTGGCGCGCGACCCAGGCCGCATCGGCCGGGTCCTTCACGCCGAAGGCCGCGGGCGGCAGCGCGGCGGCCGCGCCCACGCCGCCGCCCGTCTCGCGGATGGCCTTGAGGCGCTGCTCGACCACGGCCGGCGGGAAGTCCGAGAACAGGCTCTTGCCGGGCTCGAGCAGCAAGGCGTCGAGGTAGACGAGCTGGCGCAGCCGCTGCGGCACGCGGTCGGCCACGCCCGAGATCACGATGCCCGCGTAGCTGTGGCCCACCAGCACCACGCGCTCGAGCTCCTCGAACTGCAGCAGGTTGACGACGTCTTCCACATGCGTGTCGAGATTGATCTGCGGCGAGATCAGGTGGCGCCGCTCGCCGAGGCCGGTGAGCGTGGGCGTGAACACCGCATGGCCGCGTTCGCGCAGCCGCGCCGCCACGCGCGACCAGCACCAGCCGCCATGCCAGGCGCCGTGCACGAGCACGAAGGTCGAGGGCTGCGCCGCGCGCGCCGGCTGCGCGAGGGCGGCCGATGCGAGCCCGGCACCGGCGATGCCGGCCGCGCCCGAGAGGAGGTGTCGGCGTTTCATGCGCGGCCCCTCATTCGCTGCGCACGCCGGTGCGCTGGATCACGCCGCCCCACATCGCCGTGTCCCGGGCGATGGTGCGCGTCAGCGCCTCGGGCGCGGTGCCCAGCGCCTGCCAGCCCTGGTCGAACAGCCGCTGCCGCACCTCGGGCGCCTTGAGGATGCGCGCGATCTCTTCCGACAGCCGCTGCACCACCGGCGCCGGCAGGCTCGCGGGGCCGAAGATCGCGTTCCACGAGGCCACGTCGAAGGACTGGCCGGCCGCCAGCGCCGACTGCAGCGGCGGCAGGTCCGCGAAGGTCGGGAACGGCGCCGCCGTGCTGACGCCATAGAGCCGCAGCCGCCCGTTGCGTGCCTGCGGCACGGCGATCGACGGGATCATGAACGACAGGTCGATCTGCTGCCCCATCAGCGCGGTCGCCACCTGCGGGAAGCCCGGAAACGGCACGTGCACCGCCTGGATGCCGCTCAGCGTCTTGAGCAGCTCCATCGCCAGGTGCGAGCCCGAGCCCGGTCCGACCGAGCCGTAGCTGAGCCGGTCGCCGCGCGAGCGGGCATGGGCCAGCAGGCCGCGCAGGTCGGCGGCGGGCATGTCGGTGCTGCCGGCCAGCACGAAAGGGCTGCTGCCCACCAGCGAGATCGGCCGCAGGTCGCGCGCCACGTCGTAGGGCACGGCGGGGTTGAGCAGCTTGGCGGTGGTCAGCGGGCCGTTGCCGGTCAGGCCGATGGTGTGGCCATCGGTGGCCCGGGCCACCGCGGTCACGCCGATGGTGCCCGCGGCGCCGACCTTGTTCTCGACGATCACCGCCTGGCCCAGCGCCTGCGCCAGCGGATCGGCGACGGTGCGCGCCAGGGCGTCGGGCGAGGAACCCGGCGGAAAGCCGACGACCAGCCGCACGGGCTTCTGCGGCCAGGGTGCCGCAGCCCGCGCCGGCCGCACCCAGGCGGGCACGACCGAGGCCGCGAGCGCGCCCTGCAGCAGGCGCCGCCGCGGCGGCGATAAGGACGAGGGGTGATGCATGGATGCGGTCTCCTGTTCGGGCTCATGGGTCCCGTGAGGCTTCATTCTTGATCCGTGATCCAGCTCGGAACGTGATGTTTGATGATCGCTTCCATCACGTTCCGTGATTGAATCGAGGTCCCATGCCCACCCCGAACACCCCTGCCCCGCGCAGCCACACGGCCGACATCGACCTGCTGCGCGTGTTCGACACGCTGGTGCGCATCGGCAGCTTCACCACCGCGGCCAAGGCGCTGTCGCGCACGCAGTCGGCGGTCAGCATGCAGATGCGCCGGCTCGAGGAGCAGCTCGGCGTGCAGCTGGTGGAGCGCGGCAGCCGCAAGCTGGTGCCCACGGCCGAGGGCCTGCAGCTGCTGCCGCTGGCGCGCCAGATGCTGCGGCTCAACGACCAGCTGTTTCGCGACGTCGATGCGCAGGAGGTCTCGGGCAGCGTGCGCCTGGGCTCGATCGAGCACTACGCCACGCGCGTGCTGCCGGCGCTGATCGCCGAGTTCTGCCGGCTGCATCCGCGCATCCACGTCGAGCTGCAGCATGGCGTGTCGTCGCTGATGCACGCGGAGCTGGGCGCGCGCTACGACATGGTCATCGGCATCGGCCCGGTCGGCTCGGGCGAGGGACTGCCGCTGTCGAAGTCGCGCATCGTCTGGGCCGCCGCGCCGGGCTCGTCGACGCACCTGCAACGGCCGCTGCCGCTGGCGCTCAACCCCGAGGGCGCGATGCTGCGCGACTGGGCCACCCACGCGCTCGACCGCGCCGGCATCCCCTGGCGCATCGCCTACACCAGCACCACCGTTACCGGGCTCGAAGCGGCGGTGCGCGCCGGCATCGCGGTGGGCGTGTTCCGCGAGGCCACGATCTCCAAGCGGCTGCGCATCCTCGGCGCCAAGGAAGGCCTGCCCGCGCTGCCCGAGTCCGAGGCCTGGCTGGCCACGGCGCCGCTGCCGGGGCGCAAGGCGGCCGAGCTGCTCGAGGCGTTCCTGATCCACCGATTGCGCAAGTCGCAGCGCTGAACGGCGCCCCGGCGGGGCAGCCTCCCGCGCTGTCAGCGCCCGCCCTCGGCCGGGGTTGAAACCCGCTGACTTCCCGCCGGCACCGCGCCCCTCTATATTTGCCGGCATTTCCGCCCGGCGAGGCGGCGGCTCGCCCACGAAAGGCACAGGCAATGATGGACGGTTCCGGCAACACGCAGCGAACGGACGACGAAGGAGAACACACCCACCTGGCCTTCCTCGAGGGCGGCGGCGAACTGGGCCGCCTGGTACGCGACTTCCCCTGGGAGCGCACCTCGCTCGGGCCGATCGCCGCCTGGCCGCAGAGCCTGCGGACCGCGACCAGCCTGCTGCTGCGCTCGCCGGTGCCGATCGTGATGCTGTGGGGCGAGCCCGGCTTCATGATCTACAACGACGCCTACTCGGTGTTCGCGGGCGGCCGTCATCCGCAGCTGCTGGGCTCCGAGGTGCGCCAGGGCTGGCCCGAGGTGGCGGACTTCAACGACCACGTGATGAAGGTCGGCCTGGCCGGCGGCACCCTGGCCTTCAAGGACCAGGAGCTGGTGCTGCACCGCCACGGCAAACCCGAGCCGGTGTGGATGAACCTCGACTACTCCCCGGTGCTCGACGAGAGCGGCCGCCCCGCCGGCGTGCTGGCGATCGTCATCGAGACCACCGAGCGCGTGCATGCCGAGGCCGCGCTGCGCGAGAGCGAGGCGCGCGCCAGCGGCGTGCTCGAGGGCATGGCCGAGGGCTTCGTGCTGGTCGACGCCGAGTACCGCGTGCTGGCCATCAATGCCGAGGGCATGCGGCTGGAGACGCGCTCGCGCGAGGAGATCCTCGGCCGCACCCTGTGGGACGCCTGGCCGGGCACGCTCGACAGCGCCTTCGGCCGGCTCTACCGCCAGGCGATGAGCGAGCGCCGGCGTGTCGAGATCGAGCACTTCTACACCTGGCCCAGCGGCCGCAGCGCCTGGATCGAGATGCGCGCCTATCCCTCGGGCGACGGGCTCGCGATCTTCTACCGCGACATCTCGGAGCGCAAATCGGTGGAGGAGCGCGAGCGCTTCCTGCTCAAGCTCAGCGACACGGTGCGCGACCTCGCCGATCCGGTGGCCGTGACCCGCGCCGCCGCCGAACTGCTGGGCCGCCATCTCGCGGTGGGGCGCGCGGGCTATGGCGTGGTCGATGCCACGCAGAAGCACGTGACCGTGGCGCGCGACTGGAGCGCCGGTGCCATGCCCGGCCTCGCGGGCGAATCACGCGTGCTCGACGGCTTCGGCCCCGAGGTGGTGGCCGAGCTCAAGGCCGGCCGCACGCTGGTCATCGCGGACTTCCGCGCCGATGCGCGCGCGGGCGGCGCGTATGCCGACACCTGGGAGAGCATCGGCACGCGCGCGCTGGTCGTGGTGCCGCTGCTGCGCGCGGGCGCGTTGCGGGCCGTCTTCTACCTGCACCAGGCCGCGCCCAGGACGTGGACACCGCACGAGATCGAGCTGGCCGAGCTGACCGCCGAGCGCACCTGGGACGCTGCCGAGCGCGCACGCATCGAGGCGCGGCTGCGCGACAGCCGCGACCGGCTCGCGATGGAGACGCAGACGCTGGAGATCATCAACGGCACCGGCGCGCAGATCGCCGCCGAGCTCGACCTGCAGAAGCTGGTGCAGCACGTGGTCGATGCCGGCGTGGAACTCACGGGCGCGAGCTTTGGCGCCTTCTTCTACAACGTGCTCGACGATGCCGGCGAGCGCTACATGCTCTATTCGCTCTCGGGCGCCGACCGCGCCGCCTTCGAGAACTTCGGCATGCCGCGCGCCACCGCGGTCTTCGCGCCCACCTTCCGCGGCGAGGGCGTGATCCGCTCGGACGACATCCTCGCGGATCCGCGCTATGCGCAGAACCCGCCGCACAAGGGCATGCCCAAGGGCCACCTGCCGGTGCGCAGCTACCTCGCCGTGCCCGTGGTCTCGCGCTCGGGCGAGGTCATCGGCGGGCTGTTCTTCGGCCATGTGCAGACCGGCATGTTCAGCGAGCGCTCGGAACGCGTGATGGTCGGCCTGGCCGCGCAGGCCGCGATCGCGATCGACAACGCGCGGCTGTTCGATGCCGTGCAGCATGCCAACACGCAGCTCGAGGAGCGCGTGAAGGCGCGCACCGCCGAGCTCGAGCTCGCGCACGAGCGGCTGCACCAGTCGCAGAAGATGGAGGCCGTGGGCCAGCTCACCGGCGGCATCGCGCACGACTTCAACAACATGCTGGCCGTGGTCATGGGCTCGCTCGAGCTGCTCAAGCGCCGCATGGGCGACAGCGATCCGCGCGCCCAGCGCTACACCGAATCGGCCATGGACGGCGCGCGCCGCGCCGCCGTGCTGACCCAGCGGCTGCTCGCCTTCTCGCGCCAGCAGCCGCTGCGGCCCGAGGCCATCGACGCCAACAAGCTGGTGGCCGGCATGTCCGACCTGCTGCGCCGCGCGCTCGGCGCCGAGGTGCAGCTCGAGACCGTGCTGGCCGGCGGCCTGTGGCGCGCGCACGCCGACCCGAACCAGCTCGAGAACGTCATCCTCAACCTCGCGGTGAATGCGCGCGACGCCATGCCCGAGGGCGGCCGCCTCACCATCGAGACCCAGAACGCCCACCTCGACGGCCACTACGCCAGCACCCACCTGGGCGTGCCCTCGGGGCAGTACGTGATGATCGCCGTGACCGACACCGGCATGGGCATGAGCGAGGAGGTCATCGCCAAGGCCTTCGATCCCTTCTTCACCACCAAGGGCGTCGGCAAAGGCACCGGCCTCGGCCTGAGCCAGGTCTACGGCTTCGTCAAGCAGACCGGCGGCCACGTGAAGATCTATTCGGAGGTGGGCCACGGCACCACCGTCAAGGTCTACCTGCCGCGCTTCGCCGGCGCCGGCGAGGACGGCCCCGACGCCGAGCGCGCCGACGAGGTGCCGCTCGGCGAGATGCAGGAGGTGGTGCTGGTGGTGGAGGACGAGCCGGCCGTGCGCCAGTTCAGCGTCGACGCGCTGACCGAGCTCGGCTACCGCGTGCTCGAGGCCGACGGCGCCGCCGCCGCCCTGCGCCAGCTCGAGGCCCATCCCGAGATCGCGCTGCTGTTCACCGACGTCGTCATGCCCGAGGTCAACGGCGCCAAGCTCGCCGAGGAAGTGCGGCGCCGCTGGCCCGCGGTGAAGATCCTGTTCACCACCGGCTACACGCGCAACGCGGTGGTGCACAACGGGGTGCTCGACGCGGGCGTGGAGCTGATCGGGAAGCCGTTCACGCTGGAGGCGTTGGCGGTGAAGGTGAGGGAGGTGCTGGAGGGGTGAACCCACCGCCCTCCGCTTGCGTCAGCGCTTTGCCGACAGCTCCTCATCGCCCGGTGGCAGGAAGCAGAACGCCATGGGCGTGTCGTGCTCGTAGTTCAGCGGCACCCCATAGCAGTCCTCGGTGTGATCGATCTCGACGCCGATGCACAGGGGCACGTACGAGTCCGGATTCACGCTCGGAACATCGACGGGCGCGGCCTTGTTCTGGATGAAGAAGTAGCCGAGCTGCTCGGTCGACACCAGGCTCCAGAGCTGACTGTCCCGCAGGGCGTCCTGGCGCGCCTGCATGATCAGCTTCGGAGCGACGCCGGTATCGCCGCCCGACAAGGTCATGACGAAGCCGGTTCCCATCGCCGTCTCCAGGTACCACCAACCTTTCTCGGTGGAGGGCACGAACTTCCAGAGCTGGTTCTTCACGCTCGGGTCCGTCATGGGTTTGCGGCTGTAGGCGATGACCTGCGCCCCGGACGCACTCGATGCGTCCTTGACGTCGAGCACGCGGACGATGTTGCCCTTGTGGCGAATGAAGAACTCCGTCTTCAGCGGATCGATGTGGCTGGCCTTCTGCGGCGCCGTCTTCGCGGGTGCCGAGGAAGATCCGCCCGTGGCGGGGCCCGAGGCCACCACGTCCCGCTTCCAGTAGGCATCGATCAGCGCCAGCGCGCCCGTGATGTCCACGCTGTTCCCGTGGCGCTCCAGCAGCGAGAGCGCCTGCTCATTGGTCGAGTTTTCGGGGATGAAGCACGGCAGCCTCGGATTGAGGTTCACGTAGCGGTCGCCCAGCAGCATCTTGGCGATGTTCGGCATGAGTTCCGTCGAAGTCCCGTTGAGACTCATGTCGAGCACCGGCGACGAGCCCTTCTGGTTCATGAGGAACGGCGTGATGTTGTCGAAGGGGTTGTCGTCGCCATTCATCCACTGCGTGGCGCCCCAGTCGTGGGTATCGCTTTGCAGCCAGTAGGGCATGTAGCCCGTTCCGATCGTGATCGCGGCGATCTGGTCGAGGGAATAGCCGTTGCGGACCGCGAGGGCGATCGCGGCAACCGTGGGGTCGTGATTGAAGAAGGCGCCATCGACATTGCCGTTCATCGAGCCGAGTTGTCCCGGCATGGCGCCGCTGGAAGTCGCCGCATGCGCGATCGGCGTCTCGGCATTTCCCTCGAGGCCATCCGCCTTGTCCCGCTCCGTGCCGAGCATGTTGGTGAACATCATCGGCTTCCAGGGAGTGGGCATCATCTTGCCGTCGTTCTGGTCCGGTTCGACGCCGCCGACGTTGAACGAGACGAGCAGCACGTCGTGCCGCGCATCGGCGATCGGTGTCGTTCCATGGAGCTTCTCCTGGCTGACCAGTACCTCGTCGATCGGGTAGGCGGGCTTTCTCGGATCGGGATTCATGGCGTTGTAGAACCCCACCTCGTGTTTGAACAGATCGATCAGGTTCTCGGGCTGCTTGCCCGCCAGCAATTCGCTGCTGATGATCGCCCCCGTCGAGCAGCCCGCGAACATCTTCGTCAGGTCCAGCAACGCCGGATTGGCGTCGCACAAGCGCTGCAGGATGGTGGCCGACAGCAGGCCACGGATACCGCCGCCGACGAACGAGATGATGGTGTAGAAGCCAGTTTTAGTCGACATCGCGAATCTCCTTTGAGTTGACCCCAATTGGGGAATCGCAGTGTCGATTTCCGATATCGGATTTGCACCTTACTTTTTCTTGCAATCGCCTTTCGAATACCGCCGAATCGAGCTTCCAATGAGAACGAAGGTATAGCTACGGATTCCGGTGAAATTGCGTGCAATGCCCTCTCCAATTCATGCGAGAAGCCTATTTCTCCGTAATTCCGGATGTAAGAAATTTCTAATAGCCGCCACCCATCGAAGCCGTCTCGTTCCCGATCCTTTTCACCGGTCGGGTGGCTGCGCGCGAAGCGGTCCGGCCGCTCGCGCGCAGCGAATGGTCAGGCCGACGAGGGCGCTGCGCCAAGCAGAAACTCCGTCACCTCCTCCGAGAACGCCTTGCGCTGCCCATCGATCAGCACGGTATCGGCACTCGCCGGATCGGGCTGCGCGGTCGGCATGCCGTGCGCAACCAGCGCCTCGGCGCAGCCGAGCCAGTCGCCGTCTTCGGTGGGCTGGTTGTACGAGGCCCATGACAGCGAGCCGATGGCGTTGTCGCCATAGCCGTGCTTCTCGGTCCAGCTCGCGCCGTGTTCGAGCAGGAAGCGCGCGAGCGCGGCGTCGCCGCGGAACACGGCCTGGTTGAGGGCCGAGGCATCCCAGTCGCCGCCGCGCGCGGCGATCGGCCAGCCGCAACGCACCATGGTGCGCACCGCATCGCCGCAGCCTTCCTGCGCCGCGAGTTCGGACAGCAGGCGAAGCTGCGACGCGGACAGCGTGTCGACGAGGCCGGGGTTCGCGGCCTGCAGTGCGCGGGCCGCCGGCTCGTCGGCGCGCGCGCAGGCCGCGATGAAGGCCTCCTGCGGCGAGCCCTGCGCGTCGACGCCGATGCCTGCCAGCAGGCGCGCGACCTCGACCAGCCCGAAGCGCAGCGCCAGCGTGCGCGCATCGATGCCTTCGCGCGTGCGCACCGACGCATCGGCCCCCGCGGCCAGCAGGGCTTCGATGTGGGCCGGCGAACGGCGGCGGCGGATCGCCCAGAGCAGCGGCGTGCCCCACTCGTGGGTCGGCGCGCTGCCGGCGCCCTCGTTGGCATCGCCGCCATGGGCGAGCAGCAGCTTCAGCGCCTCGACATCGTCGAGGTCGAGCACGCGGTAGAGCGCGTTGGTGCCGGTCACGCGCGCACCCGCCGCGAGCAGCAGCGCGGTGCAGGCGCGGTTCTCGAGCGAGTGGTAGAGCGACTCGTTGTCATTGGGATCGGCGCCGGCATCGAGCAGCAGCCGCGTGGTCTCGGGATCGCGCTGCTGGCCGGCCGCGCCGTACAGCGCGCTCAGCCGCTCGTCTTCGTTCGGTGTGGCCAGCGACGCGGGCGGCCAGCGGTTGCCGATGGACTGGTCGGCCTGCGCACCGGCCGCGAGCAGCAGGCGCACGCAGGCGCGCATGCGCTCGCGGTACGCCGGCAATTGCAGGAAGGCCGAGTGCGTGACGGCCACCAGCGGCGGCAGCTTCAGTGGTCCGCCCGCGCGATGCACCCATGAGGGATCGCGCGCGATCGCGGCGCGCAGCGCGGCCTCGTCGCCGATGGCGCAGGCGAGCCAGGGATCGTCGCCCAGCAGCTGCGGCGTTTCGGCGAGCAGCCGCTCGGCCACCGCGGGCCGCGCGCGGTGGGTGCCGCCGGCCACGTCGCCCGCATAGACCAGGCCGAGCCAATGCCGCAGCGCCTTCGCGGGATCGGCCACGGCCGCCTGGCGCGCGAGCACGAAGCCTTGCAGGTCGGGCCAGGAGACGAAGCCGTATTCGCGCGCGATGCACGACTGCGCGTCGTGCAATCGCAGGTCCATCGCGGCGATGGCCGCGTCGCTCCTTGCGGCCGCGGCCGGCAGGTGC
The DNA here is from genome assembly GCF_059418345.1 of Variovorax sp. GW821-FHT09B01. Taxonomy (NCBI): domain Bacteria; kingdom Pseudomonadati; phylum Pseudomonadota; class Betaproteobacteria; order Burkholderiales; family Comamonadaceae; genus Variovorax; species Variovorax sp. GW821-FHT09B01. The sequence continues at coordinate 1,527,525 of NZ_JBWKPQ010000001.1, forward strand.
GCGCGAAACTGCGCGATGGCCGCCGCGTCGCCCTGGCGGTAGGACGACAGCAGCGTCTTGGCTTGCTTCTTGAGATGGCCCAGGTCGGGCCGAGGGGGGATGCGCTTCACAGGAACCTCCGTGCATCGACGCCGAAGACCCGCAAATTCGGCTGCACAAAGGACTGCTGGTTGCTCAGCGTGCGAAGGCAAGTGGGTTCAACCCTTCCCGCGGGCCCGGGCGCGGCTTGCAACCGCGGGCCGGATGTTAGCGCATCGCTCAGGCTTCGATGCGCAGCCACGGCCAGCGCGCGCGGTACGAGGCCGCCTTGCGCTCGAACAGTTCGCGGTGCGGCACCAGCGGATTCATCGTGAGCACGCCCTCGTACAGCAGTTCCAGCCCGTTCGGCGCATAGAGCTCGCCGGGCCGCACGCCGACGCAGGTGGCGGGCACGAGGAAGCGGTCGATGCCATCGCGCGCGCTGTGCAGCGCCTCGTAGCGCTCGCCGAAGTGCGACTCGTACCAGAGATGCACGCGCGCCTGGTTCGCCACCTCGACCTCGATGCCGAGGTCGCCGAGCAGCGCATCGGCGCGCGCCTGCACGCGCGCCTCGCCGGCCTGGCTCAGGTCCTCGGCGTCGAAGTAGAACAGGTCGTAGTCCTTGATCCGCGACGCCGGCGCGTCGCCCGAGCGCAGGTTCCAGACGGTCTGGAACAGGCAGCCCGCGACCAGCCAGCCGTCGGGCAAGGCCAACGCATCCCAGCGCTCGAGGATGGCGCGGTTGTTCGGGTTGCGGCGGATGTCGTCGAGGAAGCGGTCGTGCATGGAAACGGGGAATCGGCTGCGATCGGAAGCCCGGCATTCTGCGCCGTCCCCGCGCCCCGGATCCGCGCGCGACCTCAGTAGCTCGCGCGCAAGGTCAGCCGCACATTGCGCGGATCGCCATACACGCTGTAGAAGCGCGAAGGCAGCCGCGCGTAGTAGACGCGATCGAACAGGTTGTGCACGTCGAGCGTCAGCGACAGGTTCCTGTTGAAGCGGTAGCCGACCTGCGCATCGGCCACGGCATAGCCGCCCTGCACGGCCGCGCCGCGGTCGGTCTTGCTGACGGCGCGCACGCCCAGACCCACATGCAGGCCCGCGACCGAAGGCTGCTGGAACTCGTAGCGCGTCCAGAGCTTGACGGTGTGCCTGGGCTCCTCGCTCGAGAAGGGCTTGCCGGCATTGCTCGGGTCGTCGGCGTAGCGCGTGTCGAGCCGGGTGTAGCCCGCGTAGAGGTCCCAGCCGCGCGCGAGGCTGCCCGAGACCTCGGCCTCCCAGCCCTGGCTGCGGACCTTGCCCTCGGCGACGAAGAAGCCGGGGTTGTCGGGATCGGTGACGGCGCGGTTGCGGTCCTCGATGCGGAAGGCGGCCAGCGAGGCGTTGAGCCGGCCGTCCATGAAGCTGCCCTTGGTGCCGATCTCGAACTGCCGGCCCACGCGCGGCAGCAAGGCGGCGTTGCCGACCGCGAGCTGGGTCTGCGGAATGAAGATGTCGCTGTAGCTGCCGTAGACCGAGATGTCGGGCCGCAGCTCGTAGACCAGGCCGCCATAGGGCGAGAACTTGTGATTCACGCCGCCGGCGTCGCTCTTCCATGCGCCGGGCGTGGGCAGCAGCGTCTGGCTCTCGCTGCGGTAGTGGCTCACGCGGCCGCCGAGCACCAGCGTGAGCGGATCGGCGAGCCGCAGCCGCGTCTGGCCGTAGAGGCCGCTCTGCTCGCTGCGCGTGTTGCTGCCGAAGCGGAACGGGATCGGGCGGTCGGGAACGTAGAGGTTGTAGATGTCGACCTGCGGGATGCCGACCGAGCCCGAGAGCGAGGTCTCGTCGCGCTTCGAGTGGTTGGCGCCAATCAGCAGGTCGTGCTTACGGCCCCACAGCCTGAACCTGCCCGCGAGGTTCAGGTCCAGGCCCTGCCAGGTGGTCTCGCCGCTCTGCGCCTGCAGCGTGTAGGCCGCGCGGTTGTCGAGGCGCACCAGGCCGTTGATGTAGCCGTAGCGCGAGTCGCCGTCGATGCTGCGCCGGATGTAGGCGGCCTTCGCGACCCAGTCGTCGTCGAAGCGGTGCACGAACTCGGCATAGACCTCCTTGGCGGTGCCGGAGCTGCCGCTCCAGTCGGTGCCGAAGAAGGTCTTGCGCGGCGCGTTGAGGAAGCTGCCGTTGGTGTAGGTGCCCGGGCCGTAGTCGATGCCGCGGTCGTGCTGCGGCTGCACGCTGCCCGACAGGCTCAGCGTCGAGCGCGGCCCGAGGTCGGCCTCGACGATCGCATAGCCCAGCGTGTGGCGGCTCGTGCCCTGGGTGCGGAAGCTGTCGCCGCCCTCGGAGGACAGCAGCGCGCGGCCGCGCACCGTGCCGGCTTCGTTGAGCGGGCGGCTGATGTCGATCTCGCCGCGGTGCTGGTTCCACGAGCCGGCCGACAGCAGGCCCGAGATCGCGGGCTCGGCCAGCGGCCGCTTGCGCACCAGGTTCACGGTGCCGGCCGGCGTGCCCGATCCCTGCAGCACGCCGGCGGGACCGCGGAACACCTCGACGCGGTCGTACATCGAGAGGTCGAACTGGCGCAGGTACTGGATGCCGTTGTTGAACGGCAGGCCGTCGTACTGCACCTCGGAGGCATAGCCGCGCGACTGGAAATAGGCGGTGCCGTCGCCGTAGGGAATGGCGGTGACGCCGACGGTCTGGCGCAGTGCGTCCTCGACCGTGGTCATGTTCTGGTCGTCCATCTGCTGGCGCGTGATGACCGAGACCGAGTTCGGCACGTCCTTCCACGGCGTGGGCGTCTTGCCGGCCACGGTCACGGCGCGGGCCGCATAGGAGCCGCTGCCTTCGGTGAGCGCGCTGCGCTCGCCGCGCGCGGTCACCACCACGGGGGCCAGGCCGCCGTCGCCCGATGCCGCGGCGCCATCGGCCACCGCCTTGCGCAGGCGGTAGTTGCCGGGCGCGACCGGCACCGCCTCGAGGCCGCTGCCGGCCAGCAAACGCCGCAGGCCCTGCTCGATGCCCTGGCCGCCTTCGAGGCCGGGCGAGCGCAGGCCCTCGGTCAGCGCGGGATCGAAGGACAGCGTGATGCCGTTCGCGCTCGCGAAGCCGTAGAGCGCCTGGCTCAATGGCCCGGGCGCGATCGCCTGGCTGGCGGGCGCGTCGGCGGCCTGGGCGATGGCGGGCGGCAGCGCGGCGGCGAGCGCCGCGGCGAAGGCGATGGCGGTGAAGCGATGGCGCGAAGCGAAGGAGGAAGGCATGGCGGGTCCGGTCGGCAAGTCGGTGAAAAGGTGTTGCTTTCTGACTTGTCGAACGAGCGCCGAAAAAGGGACACGCAGCACCGCGATGCGCGCGCCGGCCGCTCTTACTCCGGTGCGCGCGCCCCGACCGTGACCCAGTAGCGCGTGCGCGTACGGACCTGCACCGGCAACGTCTGCGCCAGGGTGGCGAGCACCTGGTCGGTGTCGGCGACCTGGAACACGCCCGAGATGCGCAGGTTCGCGACCTCGGGCGCGCAGTGCAGCACGCCGGGGCGGTAGCGCGAGAGCTCGGCGAGGAAATCCTCGAGCCGCTGCCGGTCGGCCACCAGCGCGCCCTGCGACCAGGCATCGGCGCCGGCCGCGATGGCGCGCGGCGCGCCGGCGGCGTCGCGCGTGAAGTCGACCTCCTGGCCGGCGCGCACGACGACGCGGGTCGCGTCGGTTGCGCGCGGTGCGATCTCGACCGCGTGCTCGAGCACCGCGACGCGCGTGCGCTCGTCGCCGCCACGCACCGTGAAGCGCGTGCCGAGCGCGCGCACCCGGCCCTGCGCGGTCTGCACGAAGAACGGCCGCTCGGGCAGGCCGGCGGCATGGCCGGTCTCGACCAGGATCCGGCCCGCGCGCAGCAGCACCAGCCGCTCGCGCTCGTCGAACACCACGTCGGCCGCGCTGCCGGTGTCGAGCAGCAGCCGGGTGCCGTCGGCCAGCACGAAGCCGCGCCGCTCGCCGACGGCCGTGCGGTACTCGGCCGCGAGCTCGACGCCCCAGGTGCGCCAGGCCAGCCAGGCGGCCGGCGCGCCGGTGGCCAGCAGCACCGTGGAGCGCAGCAGCACGCGGCGGCGCAGGCGGCGCGCGCTCTCGAGCGTGGGCACGCCGAGCCCCGTCGGCACGCGGCCGAAGGTGCGCGCCAGTTCGTCGGCGGCCTGCCAGGCGCGCTCGTGCTCGGGCGCCTGCGCGCGCCAGGCATGCAGGGCGCGGTGCCCGGCCTCGTCCATCTCGCCGGCATGCAGCTTCACGAGCCAGTCCGCGGCCTGCAGCACCACCGGGTCGTCGCCGCGCGGGCGCGTGGGGTTCAAAGCATCGAGGCGATGCATTGAGCGAAGCCCGTGCGCATGTCGCGCTTGACGGTGCGCACCGACACCTCGAGCCGCTGCGCGATCTCCTCGTAGCCCAGGCCCTCGAGCTGCGACAGCAGGAACACGGTGCGCGTGCGCGCGGGCAGCGCGTCGAGCATGGCATCGATGCGGTGCAGCGCCTCGATCACGAGCAGGCGGTCCTCGGGCGAGGGCGCGAGCGGCTCGGGCATGGCGGCCAGTTGCTCGACATAGGCCTGCTCGAGCGCGCGGCGGCGGAAGTGATCGACCAGCAGCCCGTGCGCGACGGTGCGCAGGTAGGCGCGCGGCTCGTGCAGCTGCTGCGCCTTCGACGGCGCGGCGACCAGCGTGAGGAAGGTGTCATGCGCCAGGTCGGCCGCATGGTGGATGTCGCCGAGCTTCCTGCGCAGCAGGGCCTGGAGCCAGCCGTGGTGGTCGGCATAGAAGGCTTCGACGGCTTGCATTGGCGTGGCGCGCGGACCCATGGCGAGACTGTCTACACAAGAGAGGACGCTGGGCCCTACGATGCAAATGAGAACTATTATTATAAACAGACGCTCGGCGCCGTCGGCATCGAAGCGCGCGAGCGCCCGCTCACTTCAGCAACGGAAAGCTCTGCGGCAACACCGCGAGCCAATGCCGCGCGGCCACCGACAGCCGCGTGGTGCGGCGGCGGATCAGCGAGATCCGGTGGCGGAAGCTCGCGAGGTCGGAGATCGCGATCCGCCGCATGCCCCACTGCTGCGCGATGTCGGCGGCATAGCCCGGCACGATCAGGAAACCGGCGCCCTGCCGCGCGAAGCCCAGGGCCGCCGTGAGCGAACCGACCTCGATGTGGTTCTCGAAGCGCAGCGGCGTGCGCGCGAAGATCTGGTCGAGCGTGCGGCGGATGCTGTAGGAATCGCGCAGCGAGATGTAGTTGTAGGGCAGCAGCTCCGCGGCCCGGATGGAACGCCGGCGCGCGAGCGGATGCGCGTCGTCGACGATGGCATACATCGCGTCCTCGATCGCCACGGTGGCCTCGAGGCCGCTGATCTCGGAATCCGTGGCGCAGAAGCCGATGTCCACCACGCCCGAACGCACGCGGTCCAGCGTCTCGTCGGTCGAGCATTCGTGGATCTCGAAGTCGATGCCGGGATAGCGCTGGCGGTAGCTCGCGATCGGCCCCGCCAGCAGGCCGTAGTGCATCAGCGGCGAAGCGGCCACGCTGACCTTGCCGCGCTCCAGCGTGATCAGCTCGGTGATGCTGCGCTTGGCGGTCGCCATGGTGGCCGTCACGTCCTGGGCGAACTCGAAGAACTCGCGCGCCGCATCGTTGGGCACCACGGTGCGCGTGGTGCGCTCGAACAGGGTCATGCCGAGCTGGTTCTCGAGCTCGGCGACCATCTTGCTCGCCGCGGACTGCGAGATGTGCAGGCCGTTCGCCGCCACGGTGAAGCTGCCGGCCTCGTAGACGGCGAGGAAGACCTGCAACTGGCGAAAGGAGATATTCATTCCATCTTCTACTGAATGCAGTAGAAAAATTCCATTGTGGCATGGGACTTCGCCGCGCAAGATGCGCCGGCTCACACAGACCAGAGACATCCCATGCATCCCTCCGACACCTGTCCCCAATGCCATGTCGCCCGCACCGCCGAAGGCGTCGTCACGGTCCGTTTCGACAACGGCCGGCTGAACCTGCTGACCGGGGACGCCGCCCACATCTACGCCGACACGCTGCAGGAACTGGCCGCCGACGAGACCACGAAGCTGCTCGTGATCCGCGGCGGCGACAGCGCCTTCCTCGGCGGCGCCGACATCAAGTTCCTGAAGGACGCCTCCAGGCGCGACATCGATGCCTACATCCGCAGCGTGTGGCGGCTGTGCGAGACCATCCGCGACGTCCCCTTCGCCACGATGTCGGTGATCTCGGGCTACTGCCTGGGCGCCGGCATGGAGGTGGCCGCCGTCTGCGACATCAAGCTGGCCGCGCACGACGCCAGGTTCGGCATGCCCGAGGTCAAGCTCGGCGTGCCCTCGGTGATCCACGGCGCGATGCTGCCCGGCATGATCGGCGCCACGCGCACGCGCGACCTGCTGCTCAGCGGCCGCATCATCCCGGCCGCGCTGGCGCTCGACTGGGGCCTGATCACCGACGTCGCGGGCGACGACGGCCTCGATGCCGCCCTCGCGCACTGGCAGGCCGAGATCGAGGCCAACGGCCCGCTCGCGATGCGCATCCAGAAGAAGCTGATCCGCGACTGGGAGCGCATGCCGCTGCAGGAAGCCATCAACGTCGGCATCGCCGGCCTCGTGAGCGCCTACGACAGCGACGAGCCCAAGCGCTACATGGAAGCCTTCCTCGCGAACCGGAAACGCCGCTGAGACGGCACCGGCGAGCCCACGAGACATCCAAGGAGACACCATGAAGTTCAAGCCCCTGCGCCGCGCCCTGTGCGCCCTGTTCGCGCTGCCCTTCGCCCTCGGCGCCGCGCATGCCGACGACTATCCCTCGCAACCGCTCACGCTGGTGGTGCCCTTCGCGGCCGGCGGCATGACCGACATCCTGGCCCGGCAATTCGCGAAGACGGTGCAGGAGAGGCTGCGGCAGACCGCCATCGTCGACAACAAGCCCGGTGCCGGCGGCGTGATCGGCGCGACCCGGGTCGCGCGCGCCAGGCCCGACGGCTACACGCTGCTGATCACCACCACGGCGCACGTGGTGAACCCCTCGATCACCAAGAACCTGCCCTACGACACCGAGAAGGACTTCGCGCCCATCGCCATGCTGGCGCGCACGCCCAACGTGCTGCTGGTGAACCCGTCGCTGCCGGTGGCGACGGTGCCCGAGCTGCTGGACTACGCGCGCAAGAACAAGGGCGTCACCTATGGCTCCTCGGGCACGGGCGGCACCACGCACCTGTCGGGCGAGCTGCTCGCGAGCCGCACCGGCGCGCCGCTGATCCACGTGCCCTACAAGGGCACGGCGCTCGCGGTCAACGACCTGCTCGGCGGCCAGATCCAGGCTTCCTTCGTCGACGGCCTGAGCGCGCTGAAGTACGTGAAGGCCGGCAGCCTGCGCGCCATCGGCGTCTCGACGCGCGAACGCAATCCCACGCTGGCCGAGGTGCCGACCATCGCCGAGCAGGGCGTGCCCGGCTACGAGACCGAGATCTGGATCGGGCTCTACGCGCCCGCGGGCACGCCGCCGGCCATCCTCGAGAAGCTCAATGCGCTGGCGCTGCAATCGATGGGCGAGCCCGGCTTCCGCAAGACGCTCGACGAGCAGGCGACCACGCCGGGCACCATGGACGTGGCCGCGACGCGGCGCTACGTGGCGAGCGAGATCCGCAAGTGGGGCGACATCGTCAAGAAGGCCGGCATCGAGGCCCAATGACGACCGCCGCGACGCGCAACGCCGGACTGCCGCTGTCCGGCATCCGGATCCTCGACCTCACCAGCGTGATCATGGGTCCGTTCGCGACCCAGATGCTGGCGGAGTACGGCGCCGACGTGGTCAAGCTCGAGCCGCCCGAGGGCGACATCATGCGCGAGATGGGCCCGCACCTCGAACCGGGCATGGGGCCGGTCTACCTGAACCTCAACCGCGGCAAGCGCAGCGTCTGCCTGGACCTCAAGCAGCCCGAATCGCGCGAGGTGATCGCGCGTGCCGCGCAGGCCAGCGACGTGTTCGTCACCAACATGCGCAAGAAGGCGCTGGCCAAACTGGGACTGGACTGGGACACCCTGCGCCGCCACAACCCGCGGCTGATCTACGTCTTCCTGGCCGGCTTCGCCGAGCACGGCCCCGACGCGGGCAAGCCGGCCTACGACGACCTGATCCAGGGCATGGTCGGACTGCCGGGCCTGGTGGCCCGCGCGGCGGACGGACGCCCGCGCTACCTGCCACTCAACATCGCGGACAAGACGGTGGGCCTGTACGTGGTGCAGACGGTGCTCGCCGCGCTGCTGCAGCAGCGCCGGGCCGAGCAAGGCCAGTACATCGAGGTGCCGATGTACGAGACCATGGCCTCCTTCATGCTCGGCGACCACCTGGGCGCCGCCACCTTCGCGGCCAACGATGCCGCGCAGGCCGGCAACCCGCGCCTGCTGTCGGCCTACCGCCGGCCCTACCGGACGGTCGACGGCTGGATCTGCACCATCGTCTACACCGACCGCCACTGGGAGTCGTTCATGCGCCTCGTGGGCGACGGCGAACTCTGGGACCGCGATGCGCGCTTTCGCAGCATGGCGAACCGCACGAAGCACATCGATGCCGTGTATGCCTATGTCGAGAGCCGGCTCGCCACGCGCGGCACTGCAACCTGGCTGCAATTGCTGGCGGACGCGGACATTCCCGTGGCCGCCTGCCCCGAAATCGGCGAACTGATCGATTCGCTGGAGAGCGCCGAGCGCGGCGTCGTGCATCGTTACCAGGATGCCGAAGGCCGCTGGTACCGGGGCCTGTCGCCGACCGTGCAATGGACGCGCACCCCGCTGGCCGCCGGCGCGATGGCGCCGCGCCTGGGCGAGCACACCGACGAGGTGTTGCGCGAGTGGATGGGCGTGGCGGCTCCGCTTTGATGCCGCCCTCTCCTTGAATTGGCGCGCGTCATCGCGCCAATTTACTGCGTCAATTCATTGCGCCATTGCAGCATGGTTGCGCGCAATTCACCGATCCGAATTGGCAACGCAGCTTCGCGAATGCCAAACCCTCATGGCGCCATGCAAAAAAATCGACCCGCGTCAGGGCCGATGCACGCCTGTACAGAGGGCCAGGGTAAGTAATCGGTAAGGAAGATTTCCAACACTGGTTTCGACATTGGCGATCGCGCCGATGTGCAGATCGGCCGCATCCGCGGACCGCAATAACACCTCATTGGAGACAGACCATGAACAAGCGCCAGGCAGCGTTGGCTTCGTCACGCCCATCGTTTTCGCATCCCTCTTCATCACGACCGCGGCGCCATGCGCTGGCCGCCGTCGCCGTGGCCGCGCTGCTGGCCACGGCCTGCGGCGGCGGCGGAGGTGGCGGCAGCGGCTTCCTGCCGATCGCGGGCGGCGGCGGCACGGGCGGTGGCGATGGCGGCAACAACGAACCGCCCGTGACGATCCAGTCGCTGAGCACGCTGCAGGGCAGCACCAAGGACGTCGCGATCGAGTTCCACGAGGGCACCAACATGGCGGCCGCGCCCTCGCCCGATGGCCAGCGCGTGGCCTTCACCGCGCAGGGCGTGCTGTGGGTGGTGCCGATCGGCGGCGGCAAGGCCACGCGCATCACGGGCTGGGACATGGAGCCGACCTCGCCGGTGTGGTCGCCCGACGGCAGCCGCATCGCGTTCCAGAACTACGACGCCGAAGGCAACTTCCACATCTGGACCGTGCGGCCCAATGGCGCGGACCTCACGCGCATCACCAGCGGCGCGTTCGACGACCGCGAGCCGGCCTGGACGCCCGATGGCCGCACGCTGGTCTTCGCCTCCGACCGCAGCCAGGACCGCCAGTACAAGATCTGGCAGGTGGAACTGGGCTCGCGCAAGTACTCGGCACTCACGCAGGGCGCGGGCACCGAGAGCAACCCAGTGGTCTCGCCCGACGGCACGCAGCTCGCGTTCGTCAGCGCGCGGCGCATCTTCACGCAGCCGATGGGCAGCACCGAGGCACCGAAACTCGTCGGCCCCGGCGTGCTGCCGGTGTGGCTGCCCGACGGCTCGGGCCTGGCCTACCAGGGCACGACCAAGTCGATCGTGGTCGCCGGCAAGGAGGTGGTGGCGCCCAACGAGGACATGTTCGCCTTCCCGCCGCGCTGGCTGCCCGGCGGGCGCTTCCTCTACACGGCCGACGGCAAGATCAAGATCCGCAACGCGGGCGGCGACGGCCTCGCGGAAGTGCCGTTCAGCGCCACGCTCGAGGTGCGCCGTCCGGTGTTCGCCAAGTCGCGCGAGCGCGGCTTCGGCGTGCTCGGCGACCAGCCGGTGCGCGGCATCAGCAGCCCGGTGATCTCGCCCGACGGCCGCCGCGTCGCCTTCGTCGCGCTCAACGACATCTGGGTGATGCCGATCGGCGGCACGCCGGTGCGCCTGACCAACGACAAGGACCGCGACGGCAATCCGCAGTTCACGCCCGACGGCAGCGCGGTCTACTTCTCGACCGAGAAGGGCAACGGCGGCGCGCTCGCGATCGACCGCATCGACATCGCGAGCCGCGCGCGCACACGGCTCGGCGCGCAGACCGGCAAGTCGATGGTGATGCCGAAGATGTCGCCCGCGGGCGACCGCATCGCCTACACCACGGGCTCGGGCACGCTCGAGGTCTGGGACATCGCCTCGAAGACCGCGCAGAAGGTGGTCGAGGCGGTGGGCTCGCAGATCAGCACGCCGCAGTGGACGCCCGACGGCAAGCGAATCGTGGTGGTCGACAACGACTCGGTCAGCAGCCGTTCCTTCGAGGGCTACAACAAGCTGCGCGTGATCGACCTCGGTACCAAGAGCGGCACCTTCTACCCGGTGGGCGACGCGCCGCGCCAGATCTCGGACCGCGAGGAAGGCGCGGCCGTGGTCTCGCCCGACGGCAGCAAGGTGGCCTTCGTGATGGACTCGGTGCTGCACGTGATGCCGCTGAAGGCCGACGGTTCGCCAGACGGCCCCGCCAAGGCCATCACCACCGAGGCCGCCGACCTGCCCTCGTGGGCCGGCGACTCGCGCACGCTGCTCTACAAGGCCGCGGACAAGCTCAAGACCATCGGCGCCGATGGCGCGGGCGCGACCGAGGTGCCCGTGAGCCTGACGTGGAAGCAGGCAGCGTCCCAGGGCACGACCGTGGTGCGCGCGGGCCAGCTGTGGAGCGGCAAGGACGGCCAGTTGCAGAACGACGTCGACATCGTGATCAAGGGCAACCGCATCACCGCGATCCAGCCGCACGACGAGGCGGTGGCCAAGGCCGCGGACAAATACATCGATGCCTCGGGCCTCACGGTGATGCCCGGCCTGTGGGATGCCCACTCGCATCCGCTGACGCTCTACCAGGGCGGCCAGTACGGCCAGGGCTCGGCCTCGATGCTGGCCTACGGCGTCACCTCGACGCAATCGGTCGGCGGGCCGTTGCACCAAAGCATCGAGATGCGCGAGGCACTCGAGGCCGGCAACCTGCTGGGCCCGCGCCTGTTCGTCTCGCCGCCGCTGTGGGACGGCAACCGCATCACCTGGAGCTTCGCGCGCAGCGTGCGCACGCCCGAGGCGGCCGACCTCGAGATCGCGAAGGTGCGCACGCTCGGCGTGGACTACCTCAAGGCCTACATGCGCGCCCCGATCCCGCTGATGCACAAGATCGCGCAGGCGGCGCTCGACATCGGCATCCCGAGCGGCACGCACAACCTGTCGCCGGGCGCGGCCTCGGGCCTGGCCGAGACCACGCACCTCTCGGCACCGCAGCGCCTGGGCTACGGCTGGTCGCGCTCGGCCGGCGGCACCACCTACCAGGACGCCTACGACCTGCACGGCAAGGGCGACTTCCGGCTGATCCACACCGCCCTGTTCGCCTATCCCTTCGTCGGCGCGGACCTGACCGGCGGCGACCGCTTCGAGCTGCTGACCTCGCCGAACTTCCTCGATGTGCTGCGCAGCAATCCGCAGCCGCCGACCGAAGCGGCGGTGGCCAGCGCGCGACTGCAGGAGGACCAGGTGAGCAAGCTGCGCACGGCCGGCGCGATGATCGCCATCGGCACCGACTCGCCGCTGGTGCCGCCGGGCATCGCGCTGCACAACAACATGCGCGCCGCCGCGCTGACCAACTCGAACCTGCAGGTGCTGCAGGACGTGACGGTCAATGCCGCGCGCATGAGCCTGGTCGACAAGGACCTGGGCACGGTGGAGGTGGGCAAGCTGGCCGACCTGTCGATCGTGCGCGGCAACCCGCTGCAGGACCTGAAGGCCGCGGCCGACGTGCGCTACGTGGTGAAGAACGGCGTGAGCTACTCGCTCGCGGAGATCCTCGCGCCGTTCCGCACCCCGGCCGCGCTGGCCGAGCGGCGCAGGACGGTGCTGGCCTACCAGCGCCTGTGCCGGACCACGCCGCACGAATGCGGCGAGGTCGCGAGCGGCTATGGGCATGACCACCACTGAGGTGGCACGCGGCCGGAGGGCGGGGCCGCGGCCCCGCGTTTCAGCCGCGGCGCAGCACCATGCCCGCGTGTGCGTCCATCAGCACGCCGTGCGCGACGGCCACGCGGCCGTTGACCAGCACGGCGTCGATGCCGGCGGGCGCGGCCAGCGGATCGTCGTAGCTCGCGCGGTCGGCGATGCGCGCGGCATCGAAGACCACGAGGTCGGCCGCGCAGCCCGCCGCGATGCGGCCGCGGCCCACGAGGCCGAAGCGCGCGGCCGGCAGGCCGGTCATCTTGTGCACCGCGGTCTCGAGCGCGAACAGCTTGAGGTCGCGCGCATAGTGGCCCAGCACGCGCGGAAAGGCGCCCCACAGCCGCGGGTGCGGCTGCACGTCGTTCGGCAGCCCGTCCGATCCGACCATGGTGCCGGGCGCCGCGAGGATGCGCTGCACGTCGGCCTCGTCCATCGAGAAGTAGACCGCGCCGGCCGGGCAGAGGCGCTGCGCGGCCTGCTCGAGGCCCAGGCCCATCTCGGCGGCGATGTCCGCGAGCTCGCGCCCGGTGTGCTGCGGCATCGGTTCGGACCAGGTGATGCGCACGCGCGCCGACTGGCTCACGCGCGCCGGGATCAGCAGGGTGGAAGAAGCGGCATAGGGATAGCAGTCGATGCACACCGGCTGCCCCTTTGCGGCCCGCGCGAGCAGGCGCAGCGTGGACGCGGAACGCCCGTGGTTCGACAGGCCCGTGAGCTTGTGGTGCGAGATCACGAGCGGAACGCCGAGCGCGCGGCCCACGCCGAGCGCCTCGTGCAGCGCTTCGTCGATCGCATCGGACTCGTCGCGGATGTGCATCGCGATCAGGCCGCCGTGCGCGCGCAGCGGCGCGCCCACCGCCGTCATCTCGTGCGCCGTGGCGGCGCGCGCCGGGGCATAGAAGACGCCGGTCGACAGGCCGATCGCGCCCGCCTCGAGCGCCTCCTCGACCTCGCGCGCCATGGCCGCGGTCTCGGCGGGCGTGGCGGCGCGATCCAGGTCCTGCACATGCTGCGCGCGCAGCGTGGTGTGGCCGACCAGGAAGGCCGCGTTGGTCGCGGGACCGATCCCGCGCACCGCCGCGAGGTAGTCGCCGAAGCGCGCAAAGCGACGGTCGTCGCGCCCGATGAATTCGCGCAGCGGCGGCGGCACTCGCTCGAAGGGAATGCGCAGCGGCGCCAGGCTCCAGCCGCAGTTGCCGGCCACCACGGTGGTCACGCCCTGCATCAGCTTCGGATGGCGGTCGGCGGGCGGCTCGAGCAGCAGCCGGTCGTCGTGCGCATGCGCATCGATGAAGCCGGGCGCGACGATGCGGCCGCGGGCGTCGATGCGCCGGTGCGCGGACACGGCGCGCAGGTCGCCCAGGCGCTCGATCACGCCACCGCGCACGCCCACGTCCTGCCGCACGCGCGGCGCCGCGCTGCCATCGATGACGTCGCCGCCCTCGATGACCAGGTCGAGCGGCGGCATCAGTCGACGCGGGCGTTCGCGCGCCGGATCACCGCGGCCCACACCGGCGTCTCGCGCCGCGCCAGCTCGAACAGCCGCTCGGGCGGCCCGCTCGCGGTCTCGAGCGACAGCCGCGCGAGCCGCTCGCGCACCTCGGCGTCGTTCATCATCGCGTTGAACTCGACATTGAGCCGCGCCACCACCTCGGCGGGCGTGCCCGCCGGCACCACCACGCCGCCCCAGGCCACGCTCTCGTATCCCGGCACGCCGGCCTCCTGCACCGTCGGCAGCGCCGGAAAGAGCGGCGAGCGATGAGCCCCCGTGACCGCCAGCGCGCGCACCCGGCCCGAGGCGATGAAGGGGCTGATCGAGGACAGGTTGTCGAACATCACGTCGACCCCGCCGCCGATCAGGTCCTGGATCGCCGCCAGGCTGCCGCGGTAGGGCACGTGCAGCATGAAGGTGCCCGTCATGCTCTTGAACAGCTCGCCGCCCAGATGGCTGGTGGTGCCGTTGCCGGCCGAGGCCAGGGTCAGCTTGCCGGGATGCGCGCGCAGGTGGGCGATCAGTTCAGCGACGGTCTTCACCGGCAACTCGTTGCGCACCACCAGCGCGTTCTGCACGAAGCCGGTCATCGCGACCGGCGCGAGTTGCCGGTCGGGGTCGTAGGGCAGCCTCGCGTAGAGCGACTTGTTGATCGCGAGCGTGCCCACGTTGGCATAGCCGATCGTGTAGCCGTCGGGCGCCGCGCGCGCCACCTCGGAGATGCCGACGATGCCGCCCGCGCCCGGCCGGTTCTCGATCACCACTGCCTGCCCGAGCCCCTTGGCCAGCGCCGCGCCCATCACGCGGCACAGCAGGTCGGGCGCGCCGCCGGCCCCACCGGGCACCACGAAGCGCAGCGGCCGATCGGGGTAGGCGGCGGCGCGCGCGCTGCGCCAAGAACCGGCCGCCAGCGCGGCCGCCGACAGCAGCGCGCGGCGCCGGCCGCGATCGATCCCGGTCTCCAACATGGCTTGCATCCTTCCAGAAAGCACGATGCCCGAGGATCGACGCCCCCGGCGAGCGCCACAATCGAAAATAACTCCTGCTCGCATGCAAAAAGCTGATGCCGCTTCGCCTCCCCTCCACCATCGCGCTGCAATGCCTGGAAGCCAGTGAAAGGCTGGGCAGCTTCACGCGTGCCGCCAAGGCGCTCAACCTCACGCAGGGCGCCATCAGCCGCCAGGTCATCGGCCTCGAGCAGCGGCTCGGCGCGCAACTGCTCGAACGCCGGCGCGAATCGCTGGTGGCCACGCCCGCGGGGCAGGCCTACCTGGCCGAGGTCCGGCCCCTGCTGCTGCGGCTCGAGCGCGCCACCACCGACATCGCGCTGCACCAGGGCCGCGGCGGCCGCCTGCAGCTCTCCGCCCCCTCCTCGTTCTGCAACTACTGGCTCGCGCCGCGGCTGTCGGGTTTCGTGAACGCGCATCCGCACATCACGCTCGACCTCTCGACCTACCTCGGTCCGGTCGATTTCACCGCGAGCCGGATCGACGCGGCCATCATGGTGGTGGGTGCGCCGGTGCCGGGCCTGCATGCCATCCCCGTGCTCGACCTGACTGTGCGGCCCTATGCCAGCCCCGCCCTGGCGACGCGCTGGAGCGGCAACGATTTCGCCACCGTGTTGCGGCAGGCGCCGCCCGAACTCACGCTGATCCACAACAGCTCGCTGCCCGGCGCCTGGGCGCTGTGGCTGCGGCAGGCTGCGGGTGCCGACGAGGTCCTGCCCGAGCTGCATGCGGGCCCGAGCTACGACCTGCTGTCGATGTCGCTGCATGCGGCGATCGCGGGCATCGGGGTGGCGTTGCTGCCGGCCTTCATGGTGCGCGCAGCGCTCGATGCGGGGCAGCTGGTGGCGCTGTCGGACATCGAGTCGGCGACGGGGCGGTCGTATCAGCTGTGCTATCCGGAGCACAGCGCGGGCTTGCCGGCGCTTGCGCAGTTCAGTGAGTGGCTTTTGGAGGTGAGGAATGACGCTGGGCTTGCGAATGCGGGTGAACGAACGTGAGATCGGGAGACACGAAAGATCACCAACCGGCTTCATGGCATCAATCGTTCGATTGCAAGTAGCGCCCCGGTGTCTGTCCAAGCACTTTTCGAAACATGACCACGAAGTTGCTCGCATTCTGGTAGCCCAATCCATCCGCGACATCCTGGACCGTCGCCCCCTTGGCCATCCATTGCAGGGCCAACAGAATATGAAGCTGCCTGCGCCAGCGTCCGAAACTCATGCCGGTTTCTCGGGACACCAGGCGTGAGAGGGTGCGTGGACCGATATCCATTCGGTGCGCCCAGGAATCGATGCTCCCGGGATCGGACGGATTCGCCATGATCCACTCGACGAGTTTGCGAAGTCGCTTGTCCGTCGGCAGAGGAAGATGAACCCGACCGGGCTGCGCCAAGGCCATTTCGTCGAGCAGGAGCGTCGTCACCCTCGATGCCATGCCTCCCTCCTCGTAACGCATGGGCAATGCCGCTGACCGGATCACCAACTCACGCAGCAGCGGTGTCGTCGACAAGGTGCAGCAGTCTCGCGGCAACTCGCCGCCCACCGCGGGATCGACGTAGACGACATAGCACTCGACCGTGCCGGCCACCTCCATTCGATGCTCCACACCGCCGGGTACCCAGATGGCGCTTCCTGGTGGCACAAGCCACAAGCCGCCGGCGACCTCGCAGGTGAGCACGCCGCGCATCCACAGCAGGAACTGGCCTTTTCGATGGTGGTGGAAGTTCGCTTCCTTGCGGCTGTCGACCAGATGCGAGTCGTCCTCGGCTGCTGCCGCCGACATGTCCACGCCCGTGGCGCCGATCGTGATCACCGGTCGTGGAACGAGGTCAGGATCCTCCCAATCGACTGAAGAAGCATCGTTGAAAACAGGCATCGGGGAACTCTGAAGGGCGCTGGACCCGTGTGGCAAGAATTCAATAGATCATGGCATGTCGGATCCTTGTGGCCAGGTGGCGGTCCACATAACGTGTTGGTTGTTATCGCAACCAAGAGAACAGTCACCATGAACCCGAGGAAGAAAATCTTGATATGTGGCGGCGGGATCGCCGGTCCGGCGTGTGCCTGGTGGCTGAGCCAGCACGGTTTCTCCGTGGTCGTCGTCGAAAAGGCCGGTGGGTTCAGGGATGGTGGGCAGAACGTGGACGTGAAGGGTGCCGGACAGCAGGTCATAGAGCGCATGGGCTTGACGGCGCAGATCGAGGCTCGCAACACGCAGGAGTGCGGACAGAAGTGGCTGGACGAGGCCGGCAAGGTGGTGGCTGTCTTTCCCAAAGGGGGCTTCGGCAGCTTGACCAGCGATTTCGAAATCCTCCGAGGCGACTTCGCACGTGTGCTTTTCGATGCAACCCGCGGCGCCTGCGAATACCGCTTCGGCACCTCCGTCAGCGCTATCGAAGAAATTGGAGATGGCGCGCGGGTGACCTTCATCGATGGCTCGACGGAAGTGTTCGAGCTGGTGATCTGCGCGGACGGACTGAGCTCGTCGACAAGGGATCTGGTCCTCGCGCAGGAGACGCGATTGCGCCATCTCGGCGCCTACATGGCGTTCTTCAAGATTCCCCGGCGTCCGGAAGACGATCTGTGGGCCTGCTCCGTCAACGGTATCGGCGGAACAATGATCAACCTCAGGCCTGGAGGACCGACGCAGACCACGGTGCTGCTCACCTTTCCGGTCAGTGCGCCGGACTCGCAAAGGCCGTCGTCGCGGTCTCGGCGGGACATGCTTCGCGCAGCGCTGGAAGGCCGAGGCACCGTCGCCGATCGCATCGTCGATGAGCTGGACACGGTACAGGACTTCTACTTTGGGCCGATGAGCCAGGTACAAGCTTCGGTCTGGTCGAAAGGCCGGCTGGTCTTGCTGGGCGACGCGGCGCATTGCCCAACGCCGTTCACGGGCAAGGGCACGGCCCTCGCGCTCGTTGGAGCCTACGTCCTGGCTGGGGAGATCAAGCAACGCTCGACCCACGCCGAAGCCTTCCATACCTATGAACGCATCCTTCGACCGTACGCCGAGCGTTCACAGCGGGAGTTGAGCCCTCGGCTCATTCGACTGATGCACGTGAAGACGCCGTTCGGGATCGCCATCGCTCGCATCTTGCAACGGCTCTTCGGCAGCGCGCGGATCCAGGCGCTGTTGAAGCCGAGCGCTGCGGCGCAGGCACGAAAGGTCGAAGAGGACTTTGCGCTTCCGGTCTATTGACTAGTCACACCGGAGTTTCGAGCCTTCGCCCCGGAATGGAAAGACATCTTTTGGGCGAGCGGACAGGTCGCGGGACCAGAAGGCCTCAAGACCATCATCCGCGGCCTTGCACAGGCGTCCCCGGAATTGAAGATCAGCCTCCACGACATGATGCGGGAGCCCGGCGAGATCGGTTCCGTTCGGAGATGAGCGGGACGCATCATGGCTCCATCTTCGAAGTAGCGGCGACCGGGGAGCACGTGAGCTTCCACCTGCACGAGTTCCATGCAATCAAGGACGGTCGCGTGACTACCACCTGGCACATGGAAGACTGGTTCGGCCTATTTCTTCAACCGGCTCTTGACGGATCACGACCCCATTCCGCGTACGTGGACGATGTGCGCTGCGGCGGCTGTGCGAAACGCGTTCTGCCCCGCGGCATCGTAGCGAGCAGCAACTTGATTCCCATCGAGATCCTCGATTGGAAATAACCTCGCATCGAGCAGAAGATCGCCAATGGTGCAGGGGTCAAACCCGGATAGAAACGCCTCTCCCGAAGCGGACACCGAACTTGCAAGCCTGCGAAGCGATTCGTCGACAGGGTAATCTGGACGAAAAATGGCTTCATCAACATAAGTGAAGACCAATTCGCTTCCCGCAGGCGCACATGTGGCGATCGACCGAAGGCTGCTGAGGTTTGCTTCCCGAGTCAGATACATCGTCACGCCCAACCAGGAGAAAAAAGTGAGGCGGTCGGCTTGAAAAGAGGATCGAGCC
This sequence comes from Variovorax sp. GW821-FHT09B01, assembly GCF_059418345.1. Lineage (NCBI taxonomy): Bacteria > Pseudomonadati > Pseudomonadota > Betaproteobacteria > Burkholderiales > Comamonadaceae > Variovorax > Variovorax sp. GW821-FHT09B01. The sequence continues at coordinate 1,546,443 of NZ_JBWKPQ010000001.1, forward strand.
AGAGCGGTCCCCAATGCGTCCATGGACAAGTCAGCTTCAACGAACTCCACCGAACGGGGAAGGGTAACGCCACATGCTTCCAAACGTGCGCGCTTCAGGCGCTGTGTCGCGGGATGATCCACTTCTATGACGGTTATGCCCTCCGCCCATGCCGGACGACGGCAGATGAAGCTATCGAACCCGGCGCCGATGATGACGTATTGAAGAACGCCGCGCGCAACCGCGCGCTTGAGTACGTCTTCCGTGTATCGGGAACGAAGGATCACGTCCGCATAGGCAGCATTAGTTCGAAGACCAAGATCGAGAGCTTCACTGCCGGCTTCGACTTCCACCGAGATACGTATCCCCATGCGATCAATTACGCGCTGTCGCAAGGCTGCTTTTGCCGACGCCGGAACAAGGCGGTCTCCCCACGTATCGTTAAAAAGTGGCGCAGGGTCGACGCGCGAATGAACTGCTCGCATGAGCGAGGTGGCAAGCGAAGTACGGCTGGCAATCAATGGACTCAACGGATTCTCCAAGGCTGGAAGACATGCAGATAGACGCAAGCACCCTTGCGTTTCATGGGCTGGTGTCTGTGAAGGAGATCGGGCCGCTATCCCGAACCGGGGTTCAGGTGGGAAAGGGCAGCCGAACATCGGGATCGTCTGACGAGAGACGTTCACGCCCGAATGGCCATGTTCCAATCCCGTATTTTTTAGCGTTGGTCAAGGAGTGTTGCGGTCCAACTTCGATCACAGGCAGCGCGAGTTTCGATGACGCCAATAACTGTGTACAGTGCATTGTTTGAACAGCATATCTGCATGAAATGAATTCATGGATTTGAATCTACTCGCAGCATTGGACGCATTGCTAAGTACACAGAGCGTCAATGGCGCTGCTGAAAGGATGCATTTGAGCGCGCCGGCGATGAGTCACACACTGGCAAGAATTCGGGTTGCACTGGACGATCCGATCCTCGTTCGCGCCGGCCGGAAGCTGGTACCGACGCCGCGTGCCAGCGCGATGCGCGAATCGGTAAGGCGGCTTGTGGCAGAGGCCAAGGACCTGATGCGGCCTGGGAGCGGTGTGCCATTGGCCGAGATCGAGCGAGAGTTCACGATTCGGGCTCCGGAGGGCATGGGAATCGTCTACGGCGCGGCCTTGCTCGAAGCAATGCACAAGAGCATGCCACTCATCAGGCTTCGTTTTGTCCCCGAGAGTGAGAGCGATGCATCAGCTCTACGCGACGGGCGCATCGATCTAGATGTAGGGGTGCTCATCGACCGCGGGCCTGAGATTCAAACATCCTTGCTCTACGAACAGCACGTCGTCGGCGTCGTCAAGGCTGGCCACCCCTTGCTGTCGTCGCGTATGACACCGAAGAAGTTCGCATCGCACAAGCATGTAGCCATCGCCCAACGCGGGCGCGTATCAGAATCGATTGACGTCGTCCTTGAAGAGGCAGGTTTCGCCCGTCATCCCATCCTGACCGTACCGAGTGCGTACGGTGCGCTACTGGCCACGGCGCGATCAACAATGATTGCTTGCGTGCCCGAGCCATTGGCTCGCACCGTAGTGAAGGCACTAGGGCTTGAGATCTTTAAGCTACCTGTCGTCGTGCCATCGGAAAAGGTCGTACAGGCGTGGCATCCAAGGGATGATGCGGATCCTGCTCATCGCTGCTTACGGCAATGCGTTGCCTCCGTCTCCAATGAGGTGACGTTTGGCCCGCTTACTCGTCGTTCTCTGGCCGCGCACCGCGCGCTTCTGACTTGAAGAACCTTACAACCAAGCTCTGTTTCCAGTTGACTTAGCCGGAAGAGGAGCCTGACAGTGACCGCCCTTGCCGCCCTTCACGGGTCGACCATCGCTTTCGACCTCGACGGAACCCTTGTCGAATCGGCTCCCGACCTGATCGGTGCCGTGAACGCGGTCCTGATCGCGGAGGGCTTCAGGCCCTTGGCCTACGAGCAGGGCCGGCCCTTCATCAGTCGCGGCGCCCGTTGGCTGCTGCAGTGGGGTCTTGCCGAGGCCGGTGCGGAGGATCCGTCTGCCCGCGCAGCTGCACTGTTTGGTCGATTCATCAGCCACTACGGCGCTCATGTTGCAGATGAGAGCCGTCCGTTTCCGGGCGTGATCGACGCCCTGCAGACCTTGAAGGCAGCTGGCGCCAAGCTTGTCATCTGCACGAACAAGCCCACCGATCTGTCGCGCAGCTTGTTGACCAAGCTCGACATGGTGGGATTGTTCGACGGCGTGGTGGGGATGGACGCAGTCTCCGCGATGAAACCCGATCCGGCCCACTTGATCGAAGCTGTGGCGGCAGTGGGCGGCGATCTCGCGCGCACCGTCATGGTCGGCGACGCGGACACCGACGCCGGCGCCGCGCGGGCGGCCGGGACACCGCTGATTCTTGTCGACTTCGGTTACAGCGAAATTCCAGCAGTCGAACTCGCGCCGGACATCTTGCTGCATCATTTCGACGACTTGGTGGACGCCTGCACTGGCCTGCTCAATGGGTTGCGTCCTACCAGTCCGCTTTGCAAAGCAACGTCTTAGCTCGGCTGGCGCGCCCACCGAGGCGCCGAGGCCGCGCGATGGACAAGACCCGGCACGGTCCGCCGCACAAGCGACCATCGAATCGCGCTCCGAGCAAGCCAGCCAAGCCCGCGCTACATTCCGCAGTCATGCACAGAAAAATCAACGTGCTCTTCGTCTCCCGACGAAACACGCTGCGCAGCATCATGGCGCAGGCCTGTCTCACCCACATCGCCGAAAAACGCTTCCATGCCCGCTCCTGCGGCCAGCCCTTGCGCGTCGGCGCGGCGGTGGACCCGGCGGCCGTGTCGGCGCTGCGCACCGCGGGTATTCCCTTACCCGAGATCAAGCCGCGCGGCTGGAACGAGTTCGTGCCCGCGCGCGGCTTCGAGGCCGAGTTCGTGATCGCGCTCGATGCCGACATCGATCGCCTGCAGCCGGCCTGGCCCGGCCAGCCGCATACCGCGCTGTGGGCCTATCCCGACACGGCAGCCATCGCCGATCCCGAAGAGGCGGCGCACAAGGCGCTGCAGACGCTCTATTCGATGCGGCGGCGGCTCGAGCTGCTGGCCAGCCTGCCGCTGTATGGCTCCGACCGCGAGTCGGTGCGCGCCGACATCCGCGACCTCGGCTACATGGCTTGAGCCGGGTCGGCTACAGCCTGAACGACTTCGCCATCTCCACCACCGCCTGCCTGTCGAAGGCGTTGACCTCGTCGATCAGCTCGTTGGTGAACAGCCGGTTCGGGTCGCCGAGTTCGTCGGCCAGCTTCGGGTTCCTGCTGCCGTCCACGGCCATCTCGATGTTGGACTTCCACTCGGCCAGCGACGAAGCGCCGATGCGCTGATCGGGATCGTCGGGCCGGCGCATCCAGCTGTTGCGACGGTCCTTGAGGATGAAGGCCAGCTCCTTGCGTGCCTCGTCCTCGCTGCGGCCCTTGGGCCGGCTCTCGGGATACACGGCCCAGTGCAGGTCGATGCCGGCCTCGAGGTTGTGGTGTGCGAACAGGGTGGACTTGGCCATGCCGCGGAACAGGCCCACCAGGGCCTTGCGCTCCTTCTTCAGCAGCTCGCGCGGCACGCACAGCCAGCCCGAGCCGAACTGCGCGAACTTCGGCGTGAGCGGCACATAGCGCAGCTTGGTGCCGACGAGTTCGACGCGCGCGGCCGCGGTGTCGAAGGCCACCATCGCGTCGACGCGGTCGTTGTCGATCGCCGCGCCGGCCGGCGCGCCGTCGCCGATGGCGATGTACTCGCATCGGTCGTCCTTCAGGCCCAGCTCGGCCAGCATGGTGCGGGTGACGACGATGCCGGTGTCGCCCTGGCTGCGCACGCCGATGCGCTTGCCCGCGAGATCGGCCACCGAGCGGATCGAACTGCCGGGCTTGACGACGACGACGTTGGCATTGCGCGGCAGCCATTTGTAGACGCTCACGAGATCGAGCCCCGGGTCCTTCGCCATCGCGGGCAGCAGGATGCCGGGCACGGCGGGCCCGTAGTCGACGTGGCCGGCGCGCAGGCTCTGCAGCGCCTGCGTCATGCTCGACATGTTGACGTACTCGACATCCACGCCCTCGGGCTTGTAGAAGTTCAGCCGCGGATGCTGGCCCGCGGTCACGAAGCACTGCTGCGGATCGTTGACGCCGGCGGTGTTCGCCACCTTCATCACGCGCAGCTTCTGCGCCAGGGCCGGCAGGCTGCCCGTCAATCCCAGGGCGCCGAGGCCCAGGCCGAAATCGCGTCGTGTCCACATGGTTCGCTCCTCACCGGCGTCGCGCCGGACGTTTCGAGATGGAAAGAGAAAAAAAGAGGAAGGAAGGGATCAGACGTTGACCGTGCGCTGCGAGGCATCGGCGGGCATCCAGTGCAGCACGCGCTGCTGCACGCGGCGCAGGGCACTGGTCAGCGCGATGCCGATCACCGAGAGCACGACGCAGACGGCGAAGCTGCCGCCGCTGTCGGCCTGGGCTTCCATCTGCAGGATCAGCACGCCGAGCCCGGCCTGGGCACCGACGAACTCGCCCACCACGGCGCCGACCACGCTGAAGGCCGCGGCCATGTTGAGGCCCGCGAAGATGTAGGGCAGCGCGCTCGGGAACTTGGCCTTGCGGAAGATCTGCCACGGCGTGGCCGACAGCGAGCGCAGCAGGTCGATGCGGTCCGGGTCCACGGCCTTGAAGCCCGCGATGCTGGTCACCAGCACCGGGAAGAAGGTCAGCAGGCAGATGATCATCACCTTGGAGCTGATGCCGAAGCCCAGCCAGACCACGATGATCGGCGCCACCGCCACCTTGGGCACGCTCTGCAGCGCGGCCACGTAGGGCTCGAGCAGGCGCTCGAGCCGCGGCATCTGCGAGACCACGATGCCGATCGCCAGCCCGATGCCACCGCCGACGAAGAAGCCCAGCAGGATCTCGGCCAGCGTGATGCCGCCGTGGTACCAGAAGCCGTCCTTCGCGAACGGCCCGGTGGCGAGGCCGCGCCACAGCGCGATCGCGATGTCGCTGACCGGCGGCACCAGGTGCCTCGGCACCTTGAACAGCCGCACGGCGCCTTCCCACGAACCGAGCAGCGTGATCAGCAGCAGGATCGACTGCACGCGCGGCGAGGCCAGCGGGTTGGTGCGGCGCGGGCGCGGTGGCTTGGCCGATAGGGGCGCGGCCTCGGAACTCAACAGGGCGGTGGTCATGGCGTCGGCCTTTCTCTCAATCGAAGGAAGCGGCATGCGAGAAGCGCTCGCGGATCGAAGCGGTCGCGGCCGCGAAGGCCGGATGCGACATCGCCTCCATGCCGCGCGGGCGCGGCAGGTCGATGGGCAGCACGCGCTCGAGCATGCCGGGGCGCGGCGACATCACGAACACGCGGTCGCCGAGGAACACGGCCTCGGGAATGGAGTGCGTGATCAGCACCACGGTCTTGCCGCTCTCCATCCAGATGCGCTGCAGCTCGAGGTTCATGCGCTCGCGCGTCATCGCGTCGAGCGCGCCGAAGGGCTCGTCCATCAGCAGGATCTTGGGGTCGTGCAGCAGCGCCCGCGCGATGGAAGCGCGCTGCTGCATGCCGCCGCTGAGCTGGCGCGGCAGCTTGTGCTCGAAGCCCTCGAGCCGCACCATCGCGAGCAGCTGCATCGCGCGCTCGCGCGCCTTCGCCTTGTCGAGGCCCAGCACCTCGGCCGGCAGCATCACGTTCTCGAGGATGCTGCGCCAGGGCAGCAGGATCGAGCTCTGGAACACCACGCCCACGTCGCGCCGCGTGCCTCGGATCGGCTGGCCGTCGAGCAGCACGGTGCCGACCTCGTAGTCGAGCAGGCCGGCCAGGATGCGCAGCAGCGTGCTCTTGCCGCAGCCGCTCGGGCCGACGATGGTGACGAAGGAGCCCTGGCGGATGCCGAAGTCGATCTGCTTCAGCGCGAGCACGCCCTCGCTGCCACCGCCGAAGGTCTTCGACAGGCCCTCGACGCGGATGTAGTCCTCCTTGCCGGCGGGCGCCGCGGCGGCAATCTCGGGTTCCAGGACGGCATTCATGCGTGGACTCCTTCGGGGTTCAGGAAACGGACCATGTGGCGCGCGAGCACCTCGGGCGCCTGCATCGCGGTCACGTGGCCGATGGCGGGCAGCAGCACGGCATCGGCGCCGCGGATGCGGCCGGCCATCGCGAGCGTCACGGTCGGCGGCACCACGCGGTCGAGCTCGCCGGCGAGCACCAGGGTCGGCGCGACGATGTCGGCCACGCCCTGCGCCAAGGTGGTGGCGACGGTCGCCATGCGCCGCGCCGAGCGCGCGGTCTCGGGCCGCGCGGTGGCGAACACGCGGCGCAGCTCGGGGTGCTGCGCGAGAAAGGCCTCGGGAAAGAACCAGGTCGCGAGCTCCTCGGCCGTGCCGGGCAGGCCGCGGCGCAACTCGGCCAGGCGGCGCGCATCGGGGCACAGCTCTTCATAGGGGCGCGGCAGCGGCCAGGTGCTGCCGAGCACGAGCCGGTCGACCGCGCGCGGATGCAGCAGCGCGAGCGCCTGCGCCACGCGGCCGCCGAAAGAGGAGCCGAACACATGCGCGCGCTTGAGGCCCAGCGCCTTCACGAGCTGCTGCGCGTCGTTCGCGAGGTCCGCCAGCGTGGCCGCGCGCTCGGGCGCTTCCGTGTCGCCACAGTCGCGCTGGTCGTAGGCGATCACGGTGAACTGCTTCGCCAGATGCGGCACCAGCGCGGCGAACATCTGGCGCGAGGCTTCCGCGCCATGCATCAGCAGCAGCGCCGGCCCCTGGCCCGCGCGGTCGAAGGCGATGCGGACCTCGCCGGCCTGCACGAACTCGGTCATGCCGCGTCCTCCCATGGTTCTTCCTCGCGGTCCAGCCAGAAGGTCATCTCGATCTTCAGTCCGCGCGGGTCATGCAGAAAGAGCTGGTGGATGTCCCAGCCCGGAATAGGCGCCTCGGCGAAGGGCACGTCGAGCGCACGCAGGTGCGCTCGCATCTCGCGCAGCCCGTGGGCACGGAACGAGATGTGGTCGACGTGGCCCGTGGGCGGCTGCGGCGGCGCATCGGCCGTCGCGAGATGGGCGAACAGGTGCACGATGGGCTGGCCCTCGGCATAGAGCCAGGCGCCGGGCGCGGGAATCTCGGGCCGCGCGCCGGCTTCCAGGCGCAGCACGCGCGTGTAGAAGTCCAGCAGCGGCGGCAGCTCCGCGGGCGTGCAGCGGATCGTGAAGTGGTGCAGCGCGGTGACGGGCATGGCGTCAGTCCAGCAGCTTCGACAGCACGGCCGACAGCTCGGCGGCCGGGTCCGTCGGCGTCCACGGCATGCGGAAAGCGACGTGGCCGTCGGGCCGCACCAGCACCGCGCCGTGCTGGCCCAGCAGCAGGCCGTCCTTCTCGTGCGCGTCCTCGAGCTGGCGCGCCTGCACGACGCGGCCGTTGCGGCCCGACACCTGGCGCGCCGCCTCCATCCAGGCATCGGCGCGCGGGCCGGCCACGAGCACGAACTCGCGGTCGAACCAGTCGAGCGTGGTGTGGCGCCGCGCGAGGTCCAGCCACAGGTGCGGAAAGCGCATGCCGGGCTTGTCGGCCGGCTCGTACCAGCGCGCGCGCATCACGTGGCGGCCGGTGCCGTCGGGGATCACGGCGCCGTCCTCGTAGCAGAAGCCCAGCGACTGGCCGATGCTGTGGATGTGGTTGTCGCTGTCGCGGATCCAGAACTCGATGCGCTCGCGGTTGCCCGAGCGCAGCGCCTCGTCGCAGTGGTTGAAGCGCATCGCGTTGTGCAGGCTGAAGTCGGCGTTCGATTCGGCGATCGGCCGGCGCTCGCTCTCGTAGCTGTCGAGCAGCCGCGCGCTGGCGCGGCCGCTCAGCACGAAGGCCAGCTTCCAGGCCAGGTTGTGCGCGTCCTGGATGCCGGAGTTCATGCCGTAGCCGCCATTGGGCGGAAAGCGGTGCGCCGAATCGCCGACCAGCAGCACGCGGCCGCGCCGGAAGTTCGCGGCCACCTGGCGGCTCATGCGCCACACCGAGCGGTTGATGACCTTCACCTCGAGGTTGGGCACGCCCGAGACGGTGCGCGCGAGCTGCACCACCTCGGCGTCGCTGCGCGTGCCGGTGCGCTCGTCGGTCTCGCGGCCCACCGGCAGCAGGTTGAGCCAGCGGTCCTTTCCGTTGGTGTTGAGCACGGTGGTGATCGGGTACGGCGACTCCTTGGCGTAGACGCGCCAGCCGGCACAGGTGGCCGAGTCGCGCACCTGCGAGAGATCGGCCTGCCAGAACTCGTTGGCCATCACGGCCAGCGTGGCCGGCCCGCGCATCTCGATGTCGGCCTGGCGCCGCACCGAGCTCGCGGCGCCGTCGGCCGCGATCAGGTACCGGGCCTGCCAGGTCAGGGTCTCGCCGGTGTCGAGCCGGCGGCCGGTCACGGCAATGCCGTCGGCGCTCTCGGCGTAGTGCAGGAACTCGTGGCCGAACAGGAAGCGGCCGACCTCGCTCTTTCGCGCATGGGCGAGCAGCTCCTGCTCCACCGTGTCCTGCGACTGGATGATCTTCCAGCACGGCGAATGGCCGAGGTTCGGCTCGGGGTTGGTGCGGCCCCATTCGTGGCCGGTCATCGATTCGCAGAAGGCGAAGAAGTCGGCGCCGTCGGGCAGCGCATGGCGCTTCATCAGGCCGTCGATGCCCCACTGGCGAAAGATCTCCATCGTGCGCGTGTAGGTGCCGCGCGCCTTGGGATGGTCGGTGGTGGTCGGGCTGCGCTCGAGCAGCACGAAGTCGACGCCGAAGCGCTGCAGCAGGATCGCCATCGACAGGCCCACGGGGCCGCCGCCGACGATCACGACGAGGTTCTTGGATTGCATGGTCAGGCCTTCACTTCAGGAGAAAGAGCGGGGAGATCGATCGGCACCGCGTCGGCGGCGAAGCGGTAGGCGAGACCGGGCGCGACCGGCACCCAGCGCGCGGCGGCCAGCGCCAGCAGGCGGATACCGAGCACCTCGTCGGGCTGCCAGCGCTCGCGGATGCCGAACACGTTGAAGGTGGCGAAGCACTGCGCGCCTTGCAGCAGCGGCACGTTGACCACGCTGCACAGGCCCGCGGGCCGCATCTGCTCGAAGTCGTCGAAGTGGCGCGCCAGCACCTGCGTGCCCTCGCCCACGAACACGCGGCCCTGGCGGAACAGGCGGTCGGTCCAGCTCGTGTGCGTCTTGCGCTTGGCGCCGTTGACGGGGTAGCGGTGCGCCTCCGACGAATAGAAACGGCGCAGCCGGATCTCGCCGGGCGGGTCGTCTTCGGTCGTCACGTTCTGCTGGATGCTGAAGATGCTGCCGGGCACGAGCTCGCGCCGGCAGCGATCGATCCGGCGCAGCGCCTCGTCGGCATCGCGCGCTGCGTCGAGCGCGTCGAGGAGATCGGCCAAGGTGGCCATGAGCGTCGTGGCGGTGGCTGCGGGCATGGAGAAAAGTCTAGGCCTCGCGATTCACCAAAGTGGACTAAATTCTGATCGGGCGATAACCTGACGGTTATGGCCTCCCCGACCGCCCGCGACCCCGCCGCCGACCTGCAGCACGCGCTGCTCTCGCGCCTCAAGCTGCGCCAGCTCTCGCTGCTGCAGGCCATCGACCGGCACCGCACGCTGGGCCGCGTGGCGGCCGAGATGCGGCTGAGCCAGCCCGCGATCACCAAGGCGCTGCGCGAAACCGAGGACATCTTCGGCAACCGGCTGTTCGAGCGCAGCAGCCGCGGCCTGGTACCGACCGCGGCCGGCGAGGCGGTGCTGCACTACGCGCGGCGCTGGCTCGCCGAGCTCGAGGCCACCACGCGCGTGCTGACCTCGCTCGAGGCGGGCCGCGGCGGCCGGCTGCGCCTGGGCCTCACGCAGCAGGTGCCGCAGCAGCTGCTGTCGGCCGCGCTCGCGCACCTGCTCGACCGCACGCCGCGCATGGCGGTGATGACGCGCGAGGGCACCACCGACGAACTGGTGGCCGGCCTGCTCGCGCGCGAGCTCGACTGTGCGATCGGCCGTTCGTACGACGGCGACGCCACCGGCCTGGTGCAGGAAGCGATCCACCAGCAGGAGCCCTGCCTGGTGGTGTCGGCCAAGAGCGCGAAGCGGCTCTCGCGCGGGCCGCTCGACTGGGCCCGGCTCGCGCAGCTCGACTGGATCCTGCCGCCGCCGAACACGCCGATGCGCCGCACCTACAACGCGATCTTCGTCGGCGCCGGCGTGCAGCCGCCGGTGCCCATGCTCGAGACCACCGCCATCCGCAGCATGGAGACGGTGCTGCGCACCGAGCCCAACGCCATCGCCATCCTCGCGCGCGACGTGGTGGCCGAGATGGAACAGGCCGGCCACTGGGCCGCGCTGCCCTACCGGCTGAGCTGGAACCTGCCGCCGGTGAGCTTCTTCACGCTGAAGGAACTGGAGGGGCAGCCGATGGTGCAGTCGCTGCGCGCGGTGGTGGTGGAGACGGCGCGCAAGATGCAGCGCAAGACAGGCTGACACGGCCCCTCCCTATAATTTCCGCTCCCTCTCCCGCGCCACGGATCAGCCGCCGCCACATCTCAGCCAAGACGGGAGTTCCCTGTTTCCACACCGGCTGAGGTGTACCGTGCTCGAGCGCTACCACAGAGAATTGCTGCGCTATTTCACCCGCAAGGCCGGCGATGGCGACACCGCCGCCGACCTCGTGCAGGAAGCCTACGCGCGCGTGCTCGGCCACCAGGACGCGGGCGGCCTGGTGCTCGAACCGCGCGCGCTGCTCTACCAGACCGGCCGCAACCTGCTCGCCACCCAGGCCGCGCGCCGCGCCGCCGAGCTGCGCATGCTCGACACGCTGGCGCTGGTCGCGCCCGACAGCGCGCCCTCGGTGGAACGCCACGTGGCGGCCCGGCAGCAGTTGCAGCGACTGGTCGCGCTGCTCGAGGCCATGCCGCGCAAGCGCCGCCATGCCTTCATCCTCGTGCGCATCCACGGCCTCAGCTATGCGCAGACCGCGGCCCACATGGAGATCAGCGAGAAGGCGGTCGAGCACCACATGACGCGCGCCCTGCTCGACTGCGCGGGCTACGGCGGGGGAACGGACTGACCATGGCCGCGCGCGCACAACCCCTGCTCGGCGCCGACGAACGACGCGCGCCGCGCGCGCTGGTCGAGCATGCGCTGACGCTGATCGGCCGCATCCACCGCGGCAGCCCCGAGGCCGCCGACGCCGCGCAGGCCGAGCTGGGCCGCTGGCGCGCGCTGTCGCCCGCCAACGCCGATGCCGCGGCGACCGCGCACCGGATCTGGAACGCGGTCGACGACGGCGCGCTTCGCGGCCAGTTGCCGATGCCGCCGAGCGCCGCGCAGGAACGGCGCGCGCGGCGCCGCACGATCGGCCTGCTGGGCGTGGCCGGCCTGGCCGCGCTGGCCGGTGCCGGCGGACGCTGGTACTGGCAACAACCAGTCTACGAGGCGATGCCGAGCACCGGCCAGGCCCAGACCCTGGCCCATGCGCTGCCCGACGGCAGCACGCTCGACCTGGCGGCCAACACGGCGCTGCGTGTTCTGCTCTACCGCGACCGCCGCACGGTGCACCTGGCGCGCGGCGAGGCACGCTTCGCGGTCGCGCGCGATGCCGAGCGCCCCTTCACCGTGAGCACCGACTGGGGCCGCGTGCGCGTGCTCGGCACCGTGTTCACGGTGTCGGTGCGCGAGGGCCGCATGCGCCTCGCGGTGGCCGAGGGCCGGGTCGCGGTCTGGGGGGCCGGGCAGGACGAGGCGGCCGCCCCCAGCACCGTGCTGCAGGCCGGCGAGGCCATCGAGGCCGACGCGCGCGGGCTGGGTCCGCGCACCAGCGTCGACGTCGGCGAGGTGGCCGACTGGCGGCAGGGCTGGCTGGTGTTCCGCAACACGCGCCTGCCCGAGGCCGTGGCGCGCTGGAACGACTACCTGCGCCAGCCGCTGCAGCTGGCCGACGACCCCGCGCTGCGCGAGCTGCGCGTGACCGGCAGCTACCGGCTGCGCGATCCGCAGGCCTTCGTGGGCGCGCTGCCGGTGATGCTGCCGGTGCGCACGCAGCGCCTGGCCGACGGCGGCACGCGGATCGTGGGCCATGCCGCCGGCACGGCGCGGCGGCCCTGAAAAAAGTTTTGATTATTTTTGGGGGGTACGCGGCGTCTCGCTGGTCTTCTGTAGCAAACCAGCTCCAGGACCTTCGTACATGAACCAGCAGACCCCGCGGCGCCCCCGCATCGATTCCCTCCAGGCCGCGGCCCTCGCCTGCGCCATCGCCTCGGCGCTGCTCGCGATGGGCGGCCCCGCGCGTGCGCAGGGCGCGCCGGCGGCCCCGTCGACCACCTTGCAGCTCGCGCTGCCGGCCCAGCCGCTGGCCCAGAGCCTGGGCGTGCTGTCGCGCCAGTACGGCATCGCCATCGGCGGCGAGAGCTCGCTGCTCGAGGGCCGCACCGCGCCCGCGGTGCGCGGCGCCGTCACGCTGCAGCAGGCGCTCGAGCGCGTGCTCGCGGGCAGCGGCCTGGGCTACGTGCGCAACGGCGACGCGGCCTTCACCGTGGTGCGCGCATCGGCCGGCGACACCGGCGCGCTGCCGCCGATCGTGGTCACGGCCGGCACCGAGGAGACCGCCACCGGCCATGTTCCCGGCTACATCGCGCGGCGCGCCACGGCCGGCAGCAAGACCGACACGCCGATCATCGAGACGCCGCAGTCGATCTCGGTCGTCACCTCCGACTTCATCGAGGCCACGGGCGCCACCCGGCTCAAGGAATCGCTGGCCTACACGCCGGGCATCAACGTCTCGCCCTGGGGCGCCGACTCGCGCTTCGACTGGACCATCCTGCGCGGCTTCGACGCGCAGGCGCCCGGCTACTACCTCGACGGCCTGCAGCTGCGCAACAACAACGGCTGGGCCATCTGGCAGACCGAGAGCTACGGCACCGAGCGCGTGGAAGTGCTGCGCGGCCCGAGCTCGGTGCTCTACGGGCAGAACGGCCCGGGCGGCATGATCAACGTGGTCAGCAAGCGCCCCACCGCGCAGCCGCTGCGCGAACTGCAGCTGCAGTTCGGCGACAACGCGCGGCGCCAGATCGCGGGCGATTTCTCGGGCCCGCTCGATGCCGAGGGCAAGCTGCTCTACCGCCTCACGGGCCTGCTGCGCGATGCCAGCCTGCCGGCCAGCGGCCTGCCGAACGACCGCAGCTTCATCGCGCCCTCGCTGACCTGGAAGCCCTCGGGCGACACCTCGCTCACCCTGCTGTCGCACTACCTGCGCATCCGCGACGGCAGCTCGTACGGCAGCTTTCCCGAGGTCGGCACCTTGCTGCCCAACCCCAACGGCCAGTTCTCGCGCAAGACCTACGTCGGCGACCCGAACTTCGACCGCTTCAACCAGGACCAGTGGATGGTCGGCTACCTGTTCGAGCATCGCCTGAGCGACACGCTGAGCTTTCGCCAGAACGCGCGCTACGGCTCGATCAAGGTCGACTACGGGCAGGTCTACAACCAGCCCAGCTTCGTGACCGTGGATGCCGACAACCCGGACAGCCCCGCCAACTACCGCGTGCTGAGCCGCTTCCCGTTCGCGAGCAAGGAGGCCGCGCGCATCGCCTCGATCGACAACCAGCTGCAGGCGAAGCTGCGCTGGGGCGACTGGCAGCACACGCTGCTGGTCGGCCTCGACTACCAGCGCTCGCGCAACGACCAGCGCACCTCCAACAGCGGCACCGTGAGCGACATCGACGGCTACCTGCCGGTGAGCACCGGCCTCACCACCACCGCCGACCCCTGGTTCGATGCCCGCACCACGCTGTCGCAGACCGGCTTCTACCTGCAGGACCAGATCAAGTGGGGCGACTGGGTGGCCACGCTGGGCGGCCGCTACGACAGCGCGCGCGCCGTGTCCTTCAGCCACATCGACGGCTCGACCACGCGCATCGACGACCACAAGTTCACCAGCCGCGCGGGCCTGGTCTACCTGCATCCGAGCGGCTGGGCGCCCTACTTCAGCTACTCGGAGTCGTTCTCGCCCACGGTCACGGTCGACCCGCAGACCAACCAGCCGCTGAAGCCCGAGACCGGCCGCCAGTACGAGGTGGGCGTGCGCTACCAGCCCGCGGGCCGCAAGGACAAGTACAGCGCCGCCGTGTTCGACCTGCGGCGCCAGAACTACATCACCTACGACGCCGACTACACGCCGCGCCAGACCGGCGAGATCCTGGTGCGCGGCCTCGAGCTCGAGGCCTCGTTCGAGCCCCTGCCGCGCATGAACGTGACGGCCGCCTACACCTACACGCCCACGGCCGAGGTCACGGCCAGCAGCACGCCCAGCGAGATCGGCAAGCAGATGCAGGCGGTGTCGCGCAACCAGCTCTCGGTGTGGGCCGACTACCGCTTCGCCAACGGCGTGAAGCTCGGCCTGGGCGCGCGCTTCATGGGCTCGAACCGCGGCTACCAGCAGAGCACGCCGGTGCCCGTGCCCTCGTACACCGTGTTCGACGCGCTGCTGGGCTACGACTTCGAGCGCTGGAGCCTCGCGCTGAACCTGCGCAACCTGGGCAACCGCAACTACGTCGCGAACTGCAGCTCGGGCAGCTGCTACTACGGCGAGCCGCGCAAGGTGCTGGCGACGGCGACCTACCGCTGGTAGGCCCGTGCGGGCGCCGCGCTACTTGAGCTTGATGCCCGTCTCCTGCACCACGCGCGTCCAGTAGGCCCGGTCGGCCTGCACGCGCTGCTCGAGCTCCTGCGGCGTTCCGCCCTCGGCGATCAGGCCGAGCTGCACGTAGCGCTCGCGCACCTCGGGCACGGCGAAGGCCTTGCGGACCTCGCGCGCCACCTCGTCGCGCACCGCCTGCGGCGTGCCCAGCGGCGCGAACAGGCCGACCCACGAATCGCGGTCGAGCCCCGCGATGCCCAGCTGCGTGAAGCTAGGAACGCCGGGCAACAGCATCGAGCCGCCGGGCGTGGTGATCGCGAGGATCCTGGTCTTGCCGGTCTGCTGCGCCTTCTTCGCGCCCGAGGCGCTGAGGAAGGCGCTCTGGATGTGCCCGCCCAGCAGCTCGGTGAGGTTGGGCCCCTCTCCCGCGAAGGGAATGTGCGTGATGTCGATGCGGCTCTCGCGCTTGAGCAGCTCGCCGTAGAAGTGGGTGCTGGTGCCCTCGCCGCTGGAGCCGAAGCTCACGGCGCCCGAGCGCCGCTGCGCCAGCGCGATGTACTGCGCCATGCTGTCGACGCCCGTGCCGGTGTGCACCAGCAGCGCGACCGGCGTCGTGAAGATGGTGACCACGGGCACGAGGTCGCGCGCCAGCAGGAAGGAACCATCGCCGCCGCGCGTCAGCTCGTCGCTGATGGTCGAGTTGGTGGCGGCCACGAAGTTGTAGCTGTGCGGACTCTTGGCCACCAACGCGAGGCCCAGCCGGCCCGAGGCGCCGGCCCGGTTGTCCACGATGACGGGCTGGCCCCAGGCGGCGCCGAGCCGCTCGGCCAGCACCCGGATCGCGCCGTCGGTGGCGCCGCCCGCCGGGTACGGCACGACGAGGCGCACGGGGTGTTCCGGGTAGGGGGCGGCCCAGGCCGCGGTGCCGGCGCACAGCGCGGCCAGCAGCCCTCCGAGCAGCGCCCGCAGGCGCGCGAGTGATTTCATGTCCTGTCTCCGTTCGTTCTCGTGAGGGGGTCAGATCACGCCGTCGGCGCGCAACTGCGCGAGCGTGTCGTCGGGCAGGCCGAGCAGCTCGCGGTACACCTGCGCGTTGTCCTGCCCGAGCGCCGCGCCCGCGTGGCGCGGCACGCTCGGGCTGCCGGCGAAGCGCGGCACCACCGCCGGCATCTGGAGGCTGCCGAAGTCGCGGTCGGGCACCGGCACGATCGAGCGCCGCGCGCGCACCTGCGGATCGCTCACCACCTGGTCGATGCCGTAGATCGGCGCCAGCGTGCCGCCGGCCTGCGCGAAGGCGGCCAGCACCTCCTCGAGATCGCGCGCCGCGCACCAGTCGATGAAGATGCGGTTGAGCTCCTGCTCGTGCACCACGCGGCTCGCGTTGTCGGCGAAGCGCGGGTCGTCGATCAGCTCGGGCCGGCCGATGGCGCAGCAGTTGTTCGCGAACATCGAGTTGATCGAGCCCGCCATCGACACCCAGCGGTCGTCGCGCGTGCGATAGACGGCCGAGGGCGCCGAATAGGGGCTGCGGTTGCCGCTGCGCGTGGGCACGGTGCCGAGCTGTTCGTAGACGCCGGGCATGAAGTCCAGCAGCCGCGTGATGCACTCGGTCAGCGAGAGGTCGATCTCCTCGCCCGGCAGCGAGGGATCGCGCGCGCGCGGCCACAGCGCGGTCAGGATGCCGAGGGCGCCGAACAGCCCGCCGATCGAGTCGCCCAGCGGTACGCCCGCGTGCATCGGCTCGCCGTCCGCGTGGCCGGTGACCGTGGTCAGCCCGCCCATGGCCTCGAAGATGCGCGCGAAGCCGGGGCGCTCCGAATAGGGCCCGGTCTGGCCGAAGCCGGTGACGCGCAGGATCACGAGGTTCGACTTCAGCGCCCACAGCACCTCCTTGCCCAGGCCCCAGCGGTCGAGCGTGCCGGGTCGGAAGTTCTCGATCAGCACGTCGAACTGCGGCAGCAGCTGCTTGAAGAGCGCGAGCCCCTGGGGCCGGCGCAGGTCGAGCGTGCCGAAGCGCTTGCCGCGCTGCGCCGCCTTCCACCAGATGCTCTTGCCGTCCTTGAAGGGCGGGAAGGCGCGCATGCCGTCGCCCTTGCCGGGCAGCTCGAGCTTGAGCACGTCGGCGCCGTAGTCCGCCAGCAGGGTGGCGGCGAAGGGGCCGGCCAGCACGGTCGCGATGTCGAGCACCCGCAGGCCCGCGAGCGGGCCGCTCCCGGTGTGGTTCTCGGCGCTCATCGGGGCACCAGCTGGCGGGCGATGATCTCTTTCATCACCTCGTTGGCGCCGCCGTAGATCTTCTGGCCGCGCGAATCGACGAACATGCGCCCGATCGGGTACTCGCGCATGAAGCCGTAGCCGCCGAACAGCTGCAGGCAGCGGTCGATGGTCTCGCACTCCTTCTGCGTGCCCCACCACTTGGCCATCGCGGCGGTGGCCGCGTCGAGCCGCCCCTCCTGCTGCCAGCCGATGCACTGGTCGACGAACAGCCGCGCCAGCGTGGCCTCGGTCTTCATCTCGGCCAGCTCGAAGCGCGTGTTCTGCAGCTTGAACAGCGACTGCCCGAAGGCCTGGCGCTGGTGCACGTGCGCCAGCGTGAGCTCGAGCGCGCGCTCCATGTTGCAGACGGCCCGGATGCCGATCAGCATGCGCTCGTAGGGCAGTTGCGACATCATCTGCGCGAAGCCCTGCCCCTCGCCCGTGCCCAGCAGGCTCGACACCGGCACCCGCACCTGGTCGAAGAACAGCTCCACCGTGTCCTGCGCCTTCAGGCCGATCTTGTCGAGCGGCGCGCCGCGGCGAAAGCCCGCGAGATCGCGCGTCTCGACCATCAGCAGCGACACGCCCTTCGCGCCGAGCGCCGCGTCGGTCTTCACCGCCAGCATCACCAGGTCGGCATGGTGGCCGTTGGTGTTGAAGGTCTTCGAGCCGTCGATCACGTAGTGCTCACCATCGCGCCGCGCCCGCGTGCGGATGCCCTGCAGGTCGGAGCCCGCGCCGGGCTCGGACATGCCGATCGAGGCCACGATGTCGCCGCTGGCCATGCCCGGCAGCCAGCGCCGCTTCTGCGCCTCGCTGCCGTAGTGATGCAGGTAGTGGCCCACGATGTAGTGCGGGCCGAAGCCCGGGCCGAAGCCGCACGCGGCGCTGGTCTCCACCAGCGCGGCCAGGTGCGCGTAGTCGCCATCGCCGCCACCGTAGCCGGAGGGCAGGTCGGCCAGCAGGAAGCCCATCTCGCCCAGGCGCCTCCACACGCCGCGGTCGATGTGGCCCTGGGCTTCCCAGCGTTCCACGTGGGGGATCAGCTCGGCCGTCCAGAAGCGGCGCGCGGTTTCCTGGAACTGCTCGACCTCGGGCGTTCGCCAGGGCGATCGGTATTCGTCCATCAGCACGGTATGTCTCCTTCGTGTTTTTCGTCCGGCGCCACGTCAGGCGCCGTACTTGCCCAGCACCGACACGCTGCACACGTTCTGCCAGGGGAAGCCGCCCAGGTTGTGGATCACGCCGAGGGACGGGTCGTCGCTGCGCTGGCGGGCACCGGCGCGGCCCTGCATCTGCAGGTACATCTCGTAGGCCATGCGCAGGCCCGTCGCGCCGATCGGATGGCCGAAGCACTTGAGGCCGCCGTCGATCTGGCAGGGCATGGTGCCGTCGGCGTCGTAGAAGCCGTCGAGCACGTCGTGCGAGGCGCGGCCCTCGGGCGAGATGTGCATGTCCTCCATGGTCACCAGCTCGGTGATGGAGAAGCAGTCGTGCACCTCGAGCAGGTCGATCTGCTCGCGCGGGCGGCGGATGCCGGCCTCCTCGTAGGCGCGCGCCGAGGCCACGCGCGTGGTCTGGAAGTAGCTGCCGTCCCAGTCGTCGAACGAGGCCTCGCTGCCGCTGGAGACCGCGAGCTGCAGCGCCTTCAGCGCCACCAGGTCCTTCTTGCCCAGGCCGCGCGCGATGTCGGGCGTGGTCAGGATGGCGCAGGCCGCGCCGTCGGACACGCCGCAGCAGTCGTACAGGCCCAGCGGCTCGGCGATCATCGGCGAGTGGATGACGTCGTCCATGGTGATCGGGTTGCGCAGGTGGGCCTTGGGATTGCGGCCCGCGTTGGCATGGCTCTTCACCGACACGTGGGCGATCGCGCGCTTGAGGTCCTTCGCGTCGATGCGGTGCTTGGCGCGGTAGGCGCTGGCCAGCTGCGCGAACGAGCCCGGCGCGCTGATGTTGGGCCACACCATGTCGTTGAACGGGCCGCGCGGGCGCTGCGGCAGGCCGCCGTAGCCGGTGTCCTTGAGCTTCTCGATGCCGAAGGCCAGCGCGAAGTCGCAGGCGCCCGATGCCACCGCATAGGCCGCGCCGCGCAATGCCTCCGAGCCCGAGGCGCAGAAGTTCTCCACGCGCGACACCGGGATGTTCGGCAGCCGCAAGGTCACGCCCAGCGGCACGCCGCCGCTGCCCAGGTGCTGCGTCTCGATGCCCATGCCGAGCCAGGCGGCCTGCAGCTGCTCCTTGCCGATGCCCGCGTCGGCCAGGCATTCGGTGAAGGCCTCCACCGCGAGGTTCTCGGCGCTGCAGTCCCAGCGCTCGCCGAAGCGCGAGCAGCCCATGCCGAGGATGACGACCTTGTCACGAATTCCCGTTGCCATGCGTGTTCTCCTGCGGACCTGCGACGGCCGCCTTCCAGAAATAGCGGACGTAGCCGCGGGCGGTGTCGACGGCCTTGATGCGGAAGCTCATGCGCATCGGCAGGCCGACGGCGAGCTGCTGCTCGTCCACGTCGGTGAAATCCATCATCAGCCGCCCCCCGCCCTCGAACTGCACCATGCCGTAGCAGGCCGGCGGGCTCGGCGAGTAGGCCAGCCGGTCGGCGGTGTAGGTCATGACGCGCGCCGGCGTGTCGGCGAACGGCAGGTCCTGCTGCGTGCCGGTGGCGCCGCAGGCCGGGTTGACGCAGATGTCGGTGCGCGGCCACTGCGCGGTGCCGCAGGCGCCGCAGCGGCCGCCGACGAAGCCGTGCACCGTCTTGCGGTGGCGGTACTCCACGCTCAGCGGCGTGAGCTTGTCGTTCTCCGCGCGCATGCCGCGCTCCAGCGGCAGCAGGTCGTTGAACACCAGGAACTTCATGTAGTTGTGCTCGGCGCTGCCGCGCGCCAGCCAGCCCTGCGCGCCGGTGCGCGGCGGCCGCGCGCGCAGCGCCTCGGTGGTGCGCAGCACCAGCACGTCCACGCCCTGCCCGAAGGCCACCAGCACCAGCACCTGGCCCGGTGCCGCCTCGCCCAGCGCATGCGCGAGCATCAGCAGCGGATGGGCCGCGCCGGCATTGCCGACACTCGCGGCGAGCGTGTCGTGCAGGCGCTCGGGGGCGATGCCCGCGAGCTTGGCCAGGCGCTGCGGAACGCCCTTGTGCGGCAGCGCGATGCACAGCAGGTCGACCTGCGCCGCGGTCAGCCCGGCCTGCGCGAGCGCATCCGCGATGGCCGGCGGCACCTGCCGCAGATGGCCCTCCTCGCGGATCCAGCGCTCCTCCCAGTAGGTGTCGGTGGCGGCGCCGGCACCGCGGTAGTGGTCGGCCATGTCGACCGTGCGGCTCACCAGGGCCAGCGGCCGCGCGATGACCTCGCCGTCGCCGACCAGCACCGCCGCGGCCGCATCGCCGTACAGCAGTTCCTGCGCGCTGGCCACCTTGGCCTTGCGCCGGTCGCTCGCGACCACCAGGGTGCGGCGGCCCGCGCCGCCGCGCAGGGCCTGCATCAGCGCCGAGGTGGCGCCGCGCTGCGAGCCGGTGACGTCGATCGCGCCGACCTCCTCGCCGAGGTTCAGCGCCTGCGCGACGATGCTCGCGTTCAGGCGGCTCGCATAGGGCAGCGAGGTCGAGGCCAGCTGCAGGTCGTCGACCTTCGCCGCGTCGAGCGCGCCGAGGCAGTCGCGCGCGGCCTCCACCGCCATCGTGACCGCGTCCTCGTCGAAGTTGCACATGGCGCGTTCGCCCGCGCGGTGCGCCGCCAGCGATCCGTCGAACCAGGCGTTGGCGCGCACCACGGCCTCGCGCTGCAGGCGCAGCCGCGGAACGTAGGCACCGAAAGCCACGATGCCGTTCATCGCGGGCCTCCCGCGGCCGCGTCGATCACGGCCAGGCCGTTGTTCAGCACCATGACCTGGCGCTCCAGCGCGGTCGCGCGAAAGCGCACCTCGCCCTGCGAGCCCCAGATCTCGACGCGAATCGTCTCGCCCGGATACACCGGCGAGGTGAAGCGCGTGTCGATGCGCCGCAGCCGCTGCGGCACGTAGCCGCACAGCGTGCGCAGCAGCGCATGGCAGGCGATGCCGTAGGTGCACAGGCCATGCAGGATCGGCCGCTCGAAGCCGCCGACGCGCGCCACCTCGGGGTCGGCATGCAGCGGATTCAGGTCGCCCGAGAGCCGGTACAGCAGCGCCTGCGAGGGCGAGGTCGGCAGGTCGCACACATGGTCGGGCGGCGTGTCGGGCACCTTGGCGGCGGCGGGCGACGGGCCGCTCGCGCCGCCGAAGCCACCGTTGCCGCGCGCCATCACGGCCTGCTCCACCGTGGCCAGCAGTTCGCCGTCGCTGTCCTCGAGCGTGCGCTCGACGAAGAACAGCGCCCCCACCTCGGGCCCCTTGTCGAGGATCGCCTTGACGCGCGTGCGCCCGATCACGGTGGCGGCCGGCGCGAGCGGCCGGTGCAGCTGCACCGACTGGCTGGCATGCAGCACCTTGCGCCAGTCGATGCCGGTGTCGGGCTCCTTCATCCAGAAGCCCGGATAACCGAGCACGGCGGCCTGGGTCGGCACGGCCTGCTGCCGTTCCTCGTAGACGAAGGGCAGCTCGCGCGCATCGAGCGGGTCGCGGCCGAAGCCCAGGCCCAGCGCGTAGAGGATCGAGTCCTTGGCGGTGTAGCTCTGCGCCACCGGCACGAAGCGGCGCTGCAGCAGCTTGTCGGGATCGAAGGCCATCGCGCGACTCACACCGGCGTCCATGCGAAAGCCTCGCGCGCGCTCTCCATCGGCACCAGGCTGGATTGCATCGCGGGCATGGCGTGCTCGGCGATGCTCTCGACGGTCCAGCCCTCCGAGCGGTGCACGGTGCGCAGCGGCCGCGGCTGGCTGAACAGCATGATCTCGTTCTTGCGCACGCCGAAGATCTGGCCGCTCACCGCCGCGGCGAGGTCCGACAGCAGGTACACGACCATCGGCGCGATCTTGTCGGCCGTCATCTGCTTGAAGCGCTCGAGCCGGCGCTTCTGCTCCTCGGTCTCCGCGGGCAGGGTGCCGATCAGGCGGCTCCAGGCCCAGGGCGAGACGCAGTTGGAGCGCACGTGGCAGCGCGCCATCTCGAGCGCGATCGAGCGCGAGATGCCGACGATGCCGAGCTTGGCGGCCGAGTAGTTGGTCTGGCCGATGTTGCCGACCAGCCCCGCGGCCGAGGTCATGTGCACGTAGGCGCCCGACTGCTGCTCGCGGAACAGCATCGCGGCCGCGCGACTCACGTGGTAGGTGCCCTGCAGGTGCACGTCGATCACCTGCTGCCAGTCGAGCGTGCTCATCTTGTGGAACATGCGGTCGCGCAGGATGCCCGCGTTGTTGACCACGCCGTCGAGCCGGCCGAAGTTGTCGATCGCGGCCTGCACCATGCGCGCCGCGGCGTCGGCATTCGACACGCTGTCGCCGTTGGCCACCGCCTTGCCACCCTCGGCGCGGATCAGGTTCACCACCTCCGAGGCGGGATCGATCGTGCCCTCGCCTTCGCCGTCGGACGCGCCGCCGAGGTCGTTGACCACCACGCTCGCACCCTGCCGCGCCGCCAGCAGCGCGATCTCGCGTCCCACGCCCCGGCCCGCGCCGGTCACGAGCACGACCTTTCCTTCCAGAACTCCTGCCATTTCGTCTCCTGTGAATGTTCGATCCGGTTCAACAACGAACGGGATGCGTTCAATGTAGGCAGCGAGGCCGCGCGGCGTACCCACGCGATGCGGATGGCAGCTATGCAGGTTTGGCGAAGGCCGGCCAGCGCCCGCGCGCGACCTCGCCCTCGGCGCGCAGCGCGAAGCAGCTGTCGAGCAGCGGCGGCCGCGTGCGCGCCGCGCCTTCGGGGTCGCTCAGCAGGCGCGCGCGGCGCCGCTGCTCGAACACCGGGAACAGCGTCTGGAACGCGGTGGTGGCCACGGGACCGAGCAGCTCGGTCAGGTGCGTGCAGCCGGCCGCGCCGCCGAAGCGCTCCTTCACGCGCGAGGTGAAGCCGGGCCCGATCGAGAGCCCGACCAGCGCCTCGTAGGACGCCCCGATGTCCATGCACTCGGCATTGGGCGCATGCTCGGTCCAGGCACGCGCCGCGACGATGCGCAGGCCCTCGTCCACCGTGAGGCACAGGCCCATGCGGTGCATGAAGCGGCCCGCGGGCAGGCGCACGCGGCCGTCGTCGTGGTGCATCGGATGGGTCTTGACGTCGCTCATGCGCGCCTCGATGTCCCACAGGCCGTCGTCGCGCTCGTAGCCCTGGCAGAGCACTTCGCGCGTGTGGAGCAGGCGCCGCGCGGGCGAGGAGATGGAGGGGTCGGGAGTCGTCATCGCGCATGCGACGCGAACCGCCGCTCTAGGGTAAATACCCGGACTCTAGAACCCGCGAAGCGGCCTCGCAGCCCTGCTCCGCGCATGCCTGCTATGTGAAAATTGCAGGCCGCAAGTCCTGCTGCCGGGAGGAGACAGAAAGTGAAGTTGCTGGTTCGCGCGGCCGACGATCTGAAGATCGAAAACGTCTCGGCCTTCGTCGCCACGGCCGAATCGGGCAGCTTCTCGCAAGCCGCCCTGCTGCGCGGATGCTCGCAGTCCATGCTGAGCCGGCGCGTGCTCGAACTCGAGGAGCTGGTGGGCGGCCGGCTCTTCAACCGCACCGGCCGCGGCGTGCTGCTGACCGAGCTCGGCTCCTCGCTGCTGCCCGTGGCGCACGGCCTGCTCGACGGCGCCACCGGCTTCCTCGAGCTCGCCTCCTCCACCAACGAACAGCCCTCGGGCACGGTCGAGATCGCGCTGCCGCGCTGGGCCGCCGAAGGGCCGGTGTCGACGCTGGTGAACCACATCACCGAGCAGTTCCCGAAGATCCGGCTGGTGATCCACGAGAGCTACAGCCGCGACGTGATGGACCGGCTGGCCGCCGGCAAGCTCGACGTGGGCGTGTTCAACAGCTGCCATGCCGAGCCGCCCGCGCAGGCCCAGCTGCTGTTCTCGTCCGACCTGGTGCTGCTGGGCCGCCGCGACTCGCCGCTGATGCGCCAGCCCACGCTGCCGCTGTCGGCGCTCAGCGGCATTCCGCTCGTCATACCGCCCACGCCGAACCCGGTCGAGGCCGTGGTGCGCGAGATGGCCAAGGGCATGGATCTCGACCTGCGCGCCGACCTCGAGATCAACTCGGGCGCGATGATCCGCGACGTGGTGCGCCACAGCGGGCGCTACGCCATCATCCAGGTGCACCGCGTGGTCGACTACCTGTCGAAGGACGAGCGCGACCTCGCCAGCGCGCGCATCGTGAGCCCCGCGCTGACGCTGCACACCTTCTGCGCCACCGGCGCCAAGCACCGCATCAACCGCGCGAGCCTCGCGGTCGAGCGCTGCGTGGTGTCGGTGCTGCGCGACCACCACGAGCGCGTGCTGCGGCTGCTGCAGGCGCGCGAGACGCAGCCGGCCTGAGTACGTCCGGCGCGGCCCGGTGCCCGGATCGCGCATAGCTGATTGCCCCATTCCGCATGGCTTGCGCGGGGTCCTGTCGCTATCGTGGAACGCGACAAGAACCACAGGAGACAAGACCATGCCCAACGCCAGGATCGCGTGGATCGCGGCCGCCTTCGCCTGCGCCTCGCTGCTGACGGCGACGCCGCCAGCCCGCGCGCAGGCCGCCGACTATCCGTCGCGGCCGATCCGCTTCATCGTGCCCATCGGGCCCGGCAGCAGCGGCGACACCATGACCCGCACCTTCGCCGAGCACTTCCGCGAGGTCGCGGGCCAGCCCGCGGTGGTGGAGAACAAGCCCGGCGCCGACCTCACGCTCGGCACGCAGGCCGCGCTGAGCGCGCCGGCCGACGGCTACACGGTGGTGCTGGTGAGCCCGAGCGCCACCGTGATCAATCCGCTGTTCGTGAAGAACCTGCCCTACCGCCCCGAGGACCTGCTGCCGATGCTCAACATGACGCGCCACGTGGCCGTGCTCATCACCGCGCCCGACTCGCGCTACAAGAGCCTGGCCGACGTGGTCGCCGCCGCGCGGCGCGACAAGGGCGGCGTCAGCCTCGGCACCTACGGCAACACCTACCGCCTGGGCGCACTCGACCTCGGCCAGCGCGCCGGCATCGCGTTCAACCACGTGCCCTACAAGGGCGCCTCGCAGGCGGTGACCGACGTGGTCGGCGGCGCGGTCGACCTCGCGCTGATGGACATCGCGGGCGCCGCGCCGCTGGTGAACGCGGGCAAGGTGCGCGCGCTGGCCGTGGCGGGCGCCACGCGCCATCCGCTGCTGCCCGAGGTGGCCACGGTGCAGGAGGCCGGCTATCCGGGCTACACGCTCTACACCTTCATCGGCTTCGCGATCCATGCCAAGACGCCGGCGCCGGTGGCGCGCAAGCTCGAGGAGATGATGCGCAAGGTGATGGCCGACCCGGCCGTGCGCGCGCAGCTCGCGCAGCAGAGCGGCGGCGAGGTGGTGGGCACCGGCCGCAAGGAATTCACGCAGCTGATCGCCGACGAGGCGGTGCGCTACCGCGAACTCGCGAAGCTGGTCGGCGATGAGATCCGCTGACACCCCCGAGGGCGCGGCGCCCCTGGAGCGCACGCTGCGCGAATCGTGCCTGCGCGTGCGCGACGGCATCGCCGAGCTCTCGCACCAGCGGCCCGCGGTGCGCAACGTGATGTCGCTCGAACTGCGCGCCGACTACATCGAGGTGCTCGAGCTGGTCGAGCGCACGCCCGAAGTGCGCGTGCTGATCCTCACCGGCTCGGGCGGCAGCTTCTGCGCCGGCGGCGACGTGAAGGCCATGCTGTCGCGCGCCAGCGAACCCGGCGTGGCGGCCGCCACGCGCCAGCGCCTGCTGGCGGTGCACCGCGGCTGGCTCGACCGGCTGCGCTCGCTCGACGTGCCGGTGATCGCGGCGGTCGACGGCGCCGCTTACGGCGCGGGCCTGTCGCTGTCGCTGATGGCCGACTTCGTGCTCGCCTCCACGCGTGCCGATTTCTGCTGCGCCTTCGCACGCATCGGCGCGGTGCCCGACTTCGGCGCCTTCTACATGCTGCCGCGGCTGCTCGGCCTGGCGCGCGCGAAGGAGCTCGCGATGACGGCGCGCCGCTTCGGCGCCGAGGAGGCCCGGGCCATGGGCATGGTGCACGCGGTGCACGCGCCGGAAGACCTGCTGCCCGCGGCGCATGCGCTGGCCGCGCGGCTGGCACGGGGCCCGCGCGAGGCGCTCGGCATGATCAAGAGCTCGCTCAACCGCAGCTTCGATGTCGACTACCAGACCATGGGCGAGATCGAGGCGCACCAGCAGGCGGTGGCGCTGACCACGGCCTTCCATGCGGAGGCCGCGGCGCGCTTCGCGAACCGCCAGCCGCCGCTCTACGACTGGGGCTGAGCTGGCGAGCCACCCATCACGCCCATCACGCCCGCGCGGCGCCAGGCCTCGATGCGCGCCGGCGCGAGCCAGCCTTCGAGGCCGTCGTCGCTCGGCGCTTGCGGCGCGGTCGGCCGGCCCGAGGGCGTGCGGCTGAAGCGCGGCGCCGGTGCCGGTTGCGTCACGCCCTCGATCTCGACGAAGCTGCCGCGCGCCTGCAGGTGCGGATGCGCGGGCGCCTCGCCGAAGGACAGCACCGGTGCGAAGCAGACGTCGCTGCCCTCGAGCAGCTCGCACCAGGCCTGGCGCGTGCGCGTGCGGAAGGCCGCGGCGAAGACGGCGCGCGCGCGCGGCCAGTCGCGCGGATCGAGCTGCGTGCCGATCGCCTCGGGCGCGATGCCCAGCCGCTGCAGCAGCTCGGCATGGAAGCGCGCCTCGATCGGGCCGATCGAGATCCACAGGCCGTCGGCGCATTCGTAGACCTCGTAGAAGGGCGCGCCCGAATCGAGCACGTTGCTGCCGCGCTCGTCGCGCCACTGGCCGGCCGCGCGCA
The DNA here is from genome assembly GCF_059418345.1 of Variovorax sp. GW821-FHT09B01. Taxonomy (NCBI): domain Bacteria; kingdom Pseudomonadati; phylum Pseudomonadota; class Betaproteobacteria; order Burkholderiales; family Comamonadaceae; genus Variovorax; species Variovorax sp. GW821-FHT09B01. Next base: position 1,573,229 of record NZ_JBWKPQ010000001.1, read on the forward strand.
TGCCGAAGAAGGCCGTGGCCATGTGAGACACGCCGTCGACCACCGCGGCATCGACCACCTGGCCGCGACCAGAACTCCGCGCCTCGATGATGCCGGCCAGCACGCCCATCGCCAGATAGAGCGCGCCGCCGCCGAAGTCGCCCACCACCGCCAGCGGGATCGACGGCGGCTGGTCCTTGCGGCCGATGGCATGCAGCACGCCGGTCAGCGCGATGTAGTTGAGGTCGTGGCCCGCGGCCTGCGCCAGCGGCCCGTCCTGGCCCCAGCCCGTGATGCGGCCGTAGACCAGGCGCGGGTTGCGCGCCAGGCAGGCCTCGGGACCGAGGCCCAGCCGTTCGGTGACACCCGGACGGAAGCCCTCGATCAACGCATCGGCGCCTTCGATCAGCTCGAGGACCAGCGCCACCGCCTCGGGGTCCTTGAGGTCGAGCGCGATCGAGCGGCGGTTGCGCATCAGCAGGTTGTATTGCAGCGGCCGCTTCACGCCAAGGTCGGCCGGCGTCTGCCGATCGATGCGCAGCACCTCGGCGCCCATGTCGGCCAGCAGCATCGCGCCCATCGGGCCCGGGCCGATGCCCGCGAGTTCGATCACCTTCACGCCGGCGAGCGGACCCTGGCGGGTCGGGGGAGAAATCGGTTCGGTCATTCGCGCTTTCGGATCGTTGGAGATTCAGCCGTGCACCGCCGCCGCCAGCCGCAGCCGGACGGCATCGAGCAGCCCCTCGGGCCGTGCCAGCACGGCTTCGCCGAGCAGGCGCGCGCACTGCGCCTCGGTGCCCGGTGCCTGGCGCCATTCGTGCAGGCGCCGCGTGTAGAGGCCCAGCACATGCTCCTCGGTGATGCCGATGGCGCCGAACACGGCATGCGCCATGGCCGCGACACGGCGCGCGGCCTCGCAGGCGCGCAGCTTGGCGACGGCGGCCAGCAGCGCATCGGGCTGCCAGCCCTCGGCGCTGCAGCCCAGGCGCGCGGCCAGCGTGGTCGAATGCGCCTGCTCGGCCAGCACCGCGAGCTCCTGCTGGATGGCCTGGAACTGCGCGATCGGGCGGCCGAACTGCCGGCGGTCCTGCGCATAGGCCGTGGTGAGTTCCAGCACGCGCGCCATCGCGCCCGCCATGCCCGCGGCATGCAGTGCATTGCACAGCGCCGTGGCATCGGCGTCGCCCCTCTCGAAGCGCGCCACGGCGAGCGCGGGCGTGTCCCAGTGCAGGCTGGCCGAGACCCGCGGGCGCCAGGCACCGGGCTGCATCACGGCGCGTTCGCGCGGCAGCAGCAGCCAGTGGCCTTGCGAGCCGACCAGCACCCATTGCGCCAGCGCGCCACCGGGCACGTCGCGGCAGACGATGGCATCGCCTTCGTGCGCCGCCGCCGGTGCGATCGCGATCGGCCCGTCGTCGCCCGCTTCGCGCTGGCCGGCCGCGGCCAGCAGGGCGCGCGCCACGGCGGTCTCGGCGAACGGCAGCGCGAGTCCCGCGCGGCCCGCGGCGAAGGCCGGCGCGAACAGCTCGCGCAGCGACAGGCCCGCGCCGCCCCGCGCCTCGGGCAGCAGCGCATCGGTGAAGCCAAGGCCGTCGATGGCCCGCCACAGCGCCTCGGCGGAAGCCCCCGCCTCGATGGCACGCAGCGTGTCGTCGGTGCACAGGTCGGCCAGCGGACGCTCGAAGTCGTCGAGCAGCATGTCGTCGTTCATCTCGTTCTCCTCCTACCGAACGCCCAGGCCGCGCGCGATGATGCCGCGCATGATCTGGCGCGTGCCGCCGCGCAGCGAGAAGCTCGGCGCCAGTTGCGTCACGTAGGCCAGCGTCTGCCGCAACCCATCGGAGGGCCCGGGATGCCCGGGCGCATCGAAGGCCTCCTCGATCCAGCCCGGCAGGGCCTGCTCGAACTCGGTGCCCAGGTCCTTCACGAGCGCGGCCTCGAAGGCCGGATCGAGGCCCTGCCCCAGCTGCCGCGCCACGCTCAGCGACATCGCACGCAGCACCGCCATGCGCCCCACGATGCGCCCAGCCACGACCAGCGCGCCGTCCGGCACCCGCGGCGCGCGGCGCAGTTCCGCCAGCCAGGCCTCGGCCAGCACCAGGCTCGAATGGATGCGCTCGGGTCCGCTGCGTTCGAAGGCCAGCTCGGCCGTCACCTGCTGCCAGCCCGCGCCTTCCTCGCCGACCAGCGCATCGGCCGGCAGCTCGACGTCCTCGAACAGCACCTCGCAGAAATGGCCATCGCCGCTGAGGTCGCGGATCGGCCGCACCGTGATGCCCGGCAGCGAGAGGTCGACCAGCAGCTGCGACAGGCCCCGGTGCCGGTCCTCGGGCGCGCCCGAGGTGCGCACCAGCGCGCACAGGTAGTGGGCGCGGTGCGCGTTGGTCGTCCAGATCTTGCGCCCGTTCAGGCGCCAGCCGCCGCCGGCCGTGGGCACCGCGCGCGAACGCACGCCCGCGAGGTCGGAGCCGGTGTCGGGCTCGCTCATGCCGATGCTGATGAAGAGCTCGCCGCGCACGATGCGCGGAATGAAGAAGGCGCGCTGCGCGGGCGTGCCGTAGCGCAGGATCAGCGGCGCGGTCTGGCGGTCGGCGATCCAGTGGGCCGAGACCGGCGCGCCGGCCGCGAGCAGTTCCTCGAGCAGCACGAAGCGCGCGAAGCTGCTGCGCCCGCCGCCGCCATAGGCCGTCGGCAGCGTGAGGCCGATCCAGCCGCGCGCGCCGAGGGCACGGCTGAACTCGGCATCGAAGCCCATCCACGAACGCCCACGCACGGCATCGGGCACGCCCTGCAGCGCCGAGCGCAGGAAGTCGCGCACCGGTGCGCGCAGCGCCTCGTCCTCCGCGGGGATCGCGGCGAGCGCGAAGGATTGCAACGGGTTCATCGGAACGCCCTCCTCGAGATGGCATGGGGTTTTGCCCCGCTGCGCGGAGCGCGCGCGGTCGACATAATCGGCAGGCTGCCGCCATCACCGAGACATTCACATCCATGGAGCTTCGCCAGCTGCGGCAGGTCCTCGTCCTGTCCGAAACGCTCAACTTCCATCGCGCGGCCGAACGGCTGCACATGGCGCAACCGCCGCTGTCGACGTCGATCAAGAAGCTCGAGGAAGAACTCGGCGTGCTGCTGTTCGAGCGCCTGTCGACCGGGCTGCAGCTCACGCCCGCGGGCGAGGCCGTGCTGCAGAACGCCAAGCGCGCGCTGTTCTATGCCGACGAGATCCGCCGCGCCGCGCGCGAAGGCATGGCCGGCGAGCAGGGGCTGCTGCGCATCGGCTTCGTCGGCTCGGCCACCTACTCGCTGATGCCGCAGATCGTGCGCGGCTTCCATCGCCAGTACCCGCGCGTCGACCTGGTGATCGAGGAGTCGACCACCACCGAGCTGCTGCGCCGCATCGAGGACCATTCGCTCGACATCGCGCTGGTGCGCCACCCGGTGCTGTCGCCCACCACCGCGCTGCTCACGGTGCTGCAGCTCGATCACCTGGTGCTCGCGGTGAGCGCCGACTCGGCGCTCGCGCAGCGCGGCAAGGTCGCCATCGCCGATCTCGCGGCCGAGCCCTTCATCGCCTACTCGCGCACCCTCGTGCCCGCCATGCACGTGCTGACGATGCAGGTGTTCCAGGATGCCGGCGTCCGGCCGCGCATCGCGCAGGAGGCGGTGCAGGTCCAGACCATCCTCGGCCTGGTGGAGAGCGGGCTCGGCGTGGCGCTGGTGCCGGCCGTGGTGCAGCGCTACGCCAGCAACGGCGTGCGCCTGCTGCCGCTGACCGACATGCCCTCGAAGTACACCGTGGGCATCGCGATGGCGACGCTGGCCGACGCGCTCACGCCGGCCGCGCGCAATTTCATTGCGGTCGCGCATGCTGCCGTCCAGCCGCTGGCTCAATCTTCGTAGCCGATGTTGGCGCTGCGCACGACGCGCCGGGCGCGTTCGATCTCGGCACGCTGAAACTCGGCGAAGGGCTGCGGCGCGCCGTAGAACACGGTGCCGCCCTGCGCCGCGATGAAGGCCTTGGCGTCGTCGCCCTCCATCAGTTCCTTGATCGCCAGCGACATGCGCGCGAGCACCGGCGGCGGCACGTTGGCCGGGAAGAACACCCCGGTCCAGGCATAGGACTCGTAGCCGGCGGTGCCGCTCTCGCTCACGGTCGGCACCTCGGGCAGTTCCTTGATGCGTTCGCCGGCCGCGACCGCGAGCGCGCGCACCCGGCCGCCGCGCACCAGCGGCATCACGGCGCTGACCTCGGCCATCGTGTAGTCGATGTTGCCGCCGGCCAGGTCGGTCATGGCGGCCGAGGTGCCCTTGTAGGGCACGGCCGTGGCCTTGATCTGGTTGCGTTCGTGCAGCAGTTCGAGCGCGACCCGGTAGGTGGCGGTGCCGCTGCCGAAGTTGAGCTTGCCCGGTGCCTGGCGCGCAGCGGCCACCAGGTCCTGCAGAGTCTTGAAGGGCGAGTTGGCCGGCACCACCAGCACCATCGGGAAGCGTGCGATGCGCGCGAGCGGCTGGAAGTCCTTCACCGCGTCGTAGGGCAATTGCCGGAACACGGCCACGTTGGTCACCATCGGCGAGTTGCTGGCCACGAACAGGGTGTAGCCGTCGGGCGGCGAGGCCGCCACCGCGCGCGCGGCGATGAAGCTGTCGGCACCGGGGCGGTTGTCGACCAGGAAGGGCTGGCCGAACTTCTCGCTCAGGTGCCGGGCGAGAAAGCGCGCGGTGGTGTCGGCGCCGCTGCCGGGCGGCAGCGAGACGATCAGCTTCACGGGCTTGTCGGGATAGTCGGCCGCGGCCAGGGTGGCGGCGCAGCCGAGCAGCAGCGCCAGCAGCCAGCGCGGGAGGAAGCGGGGAATGGTCATGTCTCGAAGTCCTTGTCGTTGTTGTCTCGGGTATCAGGGGCATGGTGCCCGTGTTCACTCGGGCTCGATGCGCGCGGCCTGCACGGCCCCGGCCCAGCGCTGCAGTTCCGCGCGCAGGTAGCTGCCGAACTGGGCCGGCGTGGAGGCCTGCAGCAGCACGCCCTGCGGTTCGAACTGGCCGCGCAGCGCCGGATCGGCCACCGCGCGGTTGACCGCCTCGTTGAGCGCCTGCACGACGGCCGGCGGCGTGCCCGTCGGCACCAGCAGGCCATGCCAGGTCGGTGCATCGAAGCCCGGGATCAGCGATTCGCCGAGCGCCGGCACGCCCGGCAGCACCGCCACGCGCGACTTGCCGGCCACCGCCAGCGCGCGCACCCGGCCATCGCGGATGAAGGGCAGCGACGAGTTCACGGCATCGAGCAGGAACTGCGTCTGCCCGCTCATCAGGTCGGCCATGGCCGGCGCCGTGCCCTTGTAGGGCACGTGCACCGCGTCGAGCTGCAGCGCCTGCAGGAACAGCGCCACGCCCAGGTGCGTGACATTGCCCTGCCCGCCCGAGCCGTAGCTGAGCCGCCCCGGGTTGGCGCGCATGTAGCGCACGAACTCCTCGACATTGCCGACCGGCAGCTTGGGGCTGGCCATCAGCACGGTCGGGATCAGCGCCGGCAGCGCCACCGGGACGAGGTCGCGCAAGGTGTCGTAGGGCAGGCGCCGGTGCAGCGCGGGACTGATCGCCAGGCCGGAGGAGTGATAGAGCACGGTGTAGCCGTCGGGTGCCGAGCGCGCGACGAACTCGGTCGCGATGTTGCCGCTGGCGCCGGTGCGGTTGTCGACCACCACCGGCTGCCCGAGCAGCTGCGCCAGCCGAAAGCCGATGGCGCGCGCCACCACGTCGGTGGGCCCACCGGCCGCATAGGGCAGCACGAGGCGGATCGGCTTCTGCGGCCAGGCGTTGGGCTCGCCGGCCGCGCGCGCGGCCTGCATCAGCGGCGAGATGGCGAGCGCGCCGGCGGCGTGCAGCAGGTGGCGTCGTTGCATGGGCATGGTCATTTCCCCGGTTCGATGGATGCGGATGCGCGCGCGGCGGAACGGGCCTCGGCCGCCGCGACGAAGGCGTCGAGCGCGGACTCGTGCGCCGCCGTGTGATGGGCCAGGGCCTGGAAGCCGGCCGACATCTCGAGCACGGTGTCGAGCCGCGACTGCTGTGCCTCGCGCAGCAGCCGCTTGGTCATGCGCAAGGCATGCGGCGGGTTGGCGGCGATGCGGCGCGCGAGCCCGAGCGCCGTGGGCAGCAGCGCCTCGGGCTCGACCACCTCGGACACCAGCCCCCATTGCAGCGCCTGCGCGGCATCGATGGCCTCGCCGGTGAAGGCCATCTCGCAGGCGCGCGACATGCCGATGGCGCGCGGCAGCAGCCAGGCCCCGCCGTCGCCCGGGATCAGGCCGAGCTTGACGAAACTCTCGGCGAACACGGCATGGCGCGAGGCGATGCGGATGTCGCACATGCAGGCCAGGTCGTTGCCCGCGCCATGGGCCGGGCCGTTGACGGCGGCGATGGTCGGCACCTCGAGATTGCACAGCGCCAGCGGCAGGCGCTGGATGCCGTCGCGGTAGGCGTAGCGGCTATGCGCCGGCTCGCCGAGGCCACTGCCCACGCTGTCGCGCAGGGTCTTCAGGTTGCCGCCCGACGAGAAGGCCGGGCCCGCGCCGGTCAGCACCAGCACGCGCACTGACAGGTCGCGGTTCACGGCCTCGCACAGCGCGAGCAGGGCCTCGATGGCATCGGGGTCGGACAGCGCGTTGCGGGTCTGAGGCCGGTTCATGGTCACGATGGCGATCGCGCCCTCGCGTTCGACCTGGAGGAAGTCCTGCATCTCAGTCCTTCCCGCCGTCGCGCATGCGCATCATGCGCAGCGGCGTGTAGCTCAGCACGGCCTTGCCGTGCTGGTTGTGCACGACGTTGCGCGTGCGCACCAGGCCGCGGCCCGGCTTGGAGGTGGCCCGCTGCTCGATCACCTCGCATTCGACATGAATGGTGTCGCCCACGAAGGTCGGCGCCGCGATGTCGAGCTCGGCATGCAGGAACGCGAGCCCCGTGCCCTGCATCGACGGCGTGATCAGGCCCTCGGCGAAGGCATAGACCAGCGCGCCCGGCACCACCCGGCCCGGGATCGCCATGTGCGCGCGGTCGCTGGTGTCGGTGAACAGTTCCTCGTGGAGCCAGCTCAGGTTGATGAAGCTCACGAGGTCGGCCTCGGTCACGGTGCGCGCGCGCGAGCGAAAGCGCGTGCCGAGGGGCAGGTCGTCGAAATGAAAGCCGGTGTTCAGCTGGATCAAGGAGTCACTCCGTTCGGATCAGTACGAGGGTCAGTACGATTTGGGCAGGCCGAGCACCTTCTCGGCGATGAAGCACAGGATCAGCTGCGGGCTGATCGGCGCGATGCGCGGGATCAGCGATTCGCGCAGGTAGCGTTCGACGTGGTATTCCTTCGCGTAGCCATAGCCGCCGTGCGTCATCACCGCGGTCTCGCAGGCCTTGTAGCCGGCCTCGGCCGCCAGGTACTTGGCGGCGTTGGCCTCGGCGCCGCAGGGCTCGCCGCGGTCGAAACGCTCGGCCGCATGGAACACCATGAGGTTGGCCGCCTCCAGCGCCATCCAGCACTCGGCCAGCGGATGCTGGATCGCCTGGTTCTGGCCGATGGGCCGGTCGAACACGATGCGCTGGCGCGCGTACTGCGTGGCGCGCGCCAGCGCCGCGCGGCCCAGCCCCACCGCCTCGGCGCCGACCAGGATGCGCTCGGCATTCATGCCGTGCAGGATGTAGTGGAAGCCACGGCCCTCCTCGCCGATGCGGTCCTCCACCGGCACCCGCAGCCCGTCGATGAAGACCTGGTTGGTGTCCACCGCCTTGCGGCCCATCTTGTCGATCTCGCGGGTCTCGACGCAGGCGCGGTCGATGGTGGTGTAGAACAGGCTCAGTCCCTCGCTGCGGCTCCTGACCTGCTCGAGCGGCGTGGTGCGCGCCAGCAGCAGCATCTTCTCGACGCTGCTCGCGGTGGAGATGAAGGTCTTGGTGCCGTGCACGCGGTAGTGGTCGCCCTCGCGCTGCGCGCGCGTCTTCAGTTGCGTGGTGTTGAGCCCGGTGTCGGGCTCGGTCACCGCGAAGCAGGCGCGCTCCTCGCCCGCGATCAGCGGCGGCAGCATGCGCTGCTTCTGCGCCTCGGTGCCGAAGGCGACCACCGGGTTCAGCCCGAAGATGTTCATGTGCACGGCCGAGGCGCCGCTCATGCCCGCGCCCGACTCCGCGATCGCCTGCATCATCACCGCGGCCTCCGCGATGCCCAGGCCCGAGCCGCCGTAGGCCTGCGGAATGCAGATGCCCAGCCAGCCTTCCTGCGCGAGCGCGCGGTGCAGCTCCACGGGGAAGCCGCCCACGCGGTCCTTCTCGAGCCAGTAGTCGGCATCGAAGCGCGCGCAGGTCCTGAGGATCGCCTCGCGGATCTCGCGATGCCCGGGGGAGAGTTCCAGCGCCATGGCTCAGCCCGCCTCGGTGCAGGTTTCGGTCGGCAGCAGGGTCGCGCCCTGCGCCGCCATGGCCGCGATCTGCGCCGCGCTGTAGCCGGCCTCGGCCAGCACCTCGGCGCTGTGCTCGCCGAGCCGCGGCGCGTGGCGCGACACCGAAGGCGGCGAGCCCGACCAGCGCGTCGGGATCGCCATCGAGCGCATGCGCCCCTCGCTCGGGTGTTCCACCGTCTCGAAGAAACCCACGGCCGCCAGGTGCGGGTCGTCCAGCAGCGATTCCAGCGTGTGCATCGGCATCACCGGGATGTCGGCGGCCTCGAGCAGTGCCGTCCATTCGGCCGAGGTGCGCGTGCGCATCGCCTCGCCCACGAGCTGGTAGAGCTCGCCGATGTGCTCGGTGCGCGCGCCGATCGAGCTGAAGCGCGGGTCGTCCTCCATCGCCTGCGCGCGACCGATCAGGCCGAAGAAGGTCTTCCACTGCTTGTCGTTGTAGATCAGCACGCACAGGTGGCCGTCGCGCGTGGCGTAGGGCCGGCGCTGCTCGTTGAGCAGGCGCGCATAGCCGGCCGGGCCCAGCGGCGGCTCGAAGGTCTGGCCGCCCATGTGGTCGCCGAGCACGAACTGCGCCATGGTCTCGAACATCGGCACGTCGATGGCCTGCCCGCGGCCCGTGCGCTCGCGGTGGAACAGCCCGGCCGACACCGCGTTGGCGGCGCTCATGCCGACGATGCGGTCGACCATCGCGCTCGGCACGTAGCGCGGCACCGGCGCGCCCGCGCGCACGCCCAGCGTGGGGATCGCCACCGCGCCCTGGATCAGGTCGTCGTAGGCCGGCTTGGCCGCATAGGGCCCGTCCTGCCCGTAGCCGTACACGCCCACGTACAGGATCCGCGGGTTGACCGCCGCGACCTCGGCATGGCCGAGCCCGAGCCGCGCCATGGCCTGCGGCCGCACGTTGTAGATCAGCACGTCGGCCTCGGCCGCGAGCCGCAGCAGCGCCTCGCGCCCGGCGGGCTGCTTGAGGTCGAGCACCACGCTGCGCTTGCTGCGGTTGGCATGCAGGAAGATGCCGCCCATGCCGGCATGGCGCGCGGGACCGATGCCGCGCACCGTGTCGCCGCCGGGCGGCTCGATCTTGATCACGTCCGCGCCGAGGTCGCCGAGGATCTGGGTCGCGTACGGCCCCATCAGCACCGACGTCATGTCGACGATGCGCACCCCCTCGAGCGGGCCGCTCATCGGCCGGCCTCCGGGGCCGTTCGTTCATCGGTGCGCAAGGAAGCGCGGGTGCGCGCAGGCGCCGGGCTGGTCTCCATGGAATCCCCTTTTCGTCGTTGGGACGATGCTAGGGAGATGGAGGGCGGGCGTGAAATACCGTGTCTGTGTCGGGCGATACGTTCGGTGTATCGGTTCGCGCGAGATGCGAAGCCACGTTTCCCGGCACGGCTGGCTCTTCCGTCGCCAGCCTCTGGCGCATGCGCCAGTTCCACGAGGCCAGCACGGCACCGGAGTTTCTCGCACAGCTTGTGCGAGAAAGCGAGCGCCCAACACAACGTCCTCGTGGCACCAGGGCATCGACGACCGCGGCGCCAAGCGCGCTGAGCGGCCTCGCGATAGGTGTGGCCAGGGGCTCTACGTGTGCGGCCGGCGGCGCGCACGCAGTCCGCTCAACCGAGCACCCAGACCACGAACGCCGCATCCGCCACCGCGAACGCCAGGTCGACGAAGAAGATCAGCCGCATCGGCCCGCGCAGCACCACCCAGCTGCCGGGCTGGCCGCGGCGATGCTGGCCCACCATGTGGGCATTGACCGCGAACTGCCCCGCATGCACCAGCGCGAGCACCGCGGCCATCGACGCGCGTTGCGCCGGCGTCTCGAACAGGCCGTGTCCCGCGAGCAGCACGAGGCAGAACACCATCCAGGCCAGGTTCATCGCGCCGAGAAAACGCACGGCGCCGGCGATCGCGGGCAGCAGCGGCGAAGCACGGTCCGTCTTCGCCACGAGCAGCCGCGCGGCGCGCAGCGAGTCGAGGCAGAAGAAGCGCGCGCCCAGCGCGAACCAGGCGGCATTGAGCAGCAGAAGACCTGTCCAGACCGTGGATTGCAATGCAACGTCTCCGGGCTTGTTCGTGAAGCTTCGACTTTAGGTCAATAATGTTGACATGACAAATCCCCAGCCATCGCCCTCCTCCTCGCCCGCCACGGGCCTCGACGTCCTGCAAGCCATGATGGACGGGCGCATCGAGCGCTCGGGCATCGCCCACACCATGCCGATGCAGCTCTCGGCGATCGAGGCCGGCAAGGTCAGCATGCGCGTCACGCCCGACGAGCGGCATCTCAATCCCGCGGGCATGGTGCACGGCGGCTTCGCGGCCACCTGCCTCGACGGCGCCGCGGCGCTCGCGCTGTATTCGGCACTCGACGCAGGCACGGCCTATTCCACCGTCGACCTCAACGTGAAGTACCTGCGGCCGCTGGCACCGCACACCGAGTACCTGGCCAGCGCCACGCTGGTCGAACGCACGCGCTCGCTGGGCATCTGCAATGCCGAGCTGCGCGGTGCGGACGGCAAACTGCATGCGATGGCCTCGGCCACGCTGATGGTGAAGGGCTGAACGCGACGGCCAGGCGGCACGAAACGCTCCGCGATCCATCGGAATTCACGATGCAATCGCATCGAAGACTCGCGCGTTCGCCGCGCGAGGTCCGCTGTAAGCTGGACCTGGCCGATGGGAGAGATCCCATCGCTTCGAACCGCCATCGCGTGTCAAGGAACCCAGTGCCATGCCGTCCGTCTCCCACCGCCGCCGCTTCCTGGTCGGTCTGACTTCACTGCTCGCCGGCGCTGCCGGCAACGGCTTCGCCGCCGACGCCTCCGCGCCCCTCAAGCTGATCGTGCCCACGCCGCCCGGCTCCGCGGCCGATGCGCTGGCACGCGCGCTGTCGGTGTCACTGGGGCACCAGAGCGGCCGTGGCGTCGTCGTCGAGAACATCGCCGGCGCGGGCTCGCTGGTCGGCACGCAGCAACTCGCGCGCGCGCCGAAGGACGGACTGGTGCTCGGGGTCGTCAGCTCCAACCACACGATCATTCCCGGCATCTTCAAGAACGCTCCTTTCGATGCGATCGCCGACTTCGAGCCGATCACGATGATCGGCAGCCTGCCCATGATGCTGGTCGCGTCGAGGAACGTCGAAGCATCGACGGCGGCGGAGCTGGTGAAGCTCGCGAAATCCCGCTCCACGACCCTGGCGGAGGGGCTGGTGACCGGCAGCGTGTACCAGATCGCCAGCGAGGTCTTCAAGGAACAGGCGGGCATCGCCACCAACCGCATCTTCTACAAGGGCTCGGCACAGATCACGAACGACCTGCTCGCCGGCATCCTGGACATCGCGTTCGTCTCCGCGCAGGGCGCGGCGCCGCACATCGCCGCGGGCAAGCTCAAGGCCATCGCGGTGAACACGCCCACGCGCACGGAGATCGCGCCGCAGGTGCCGACGCTCGCGGAAAGCGGGTTTCCGAAGTTCGATGTCGATGCCTGGCTCGCGATCGTCAGCCCCGCAGGCATTCCGGCGGACAGCGCGGCGGCGCGGCGCCGGGAGATCGAAGCCGCGCTGGCACAGCCCGAGATGAAGAAGGCGCTGCAGATGCAGGGGATTCAGCTGCGGCGCATGACGCCTGCGCAGATGGTCGATTTCATGAAGGCCGAGGTGGTCCGCAACGAGCAGGTGATCCAGCGCGTGGGCGTCAAGGTCGACTGAGGACGTGCACGCGCGGGCTCGCGTTCGCTGCCACCGCGACAGCGTCCGGCGAGGCGGAGCGCAGCCTTCGGGACGCGCGTTCGAACACGCGCAGCACGATCGGGTCGGCCTCGTCGCGGCGGCGCACGGCGTGGAGCTCCAGCGCGTGAGGCGCGGCCTCGATGTCCAGGCGCCGCAAGACGCCACGTGCCAGGTCCTCGCCCACCAGATGTTCGGGCAGCATGCCGATGCCGGCCCCCGCCCGAACGATGTCGATCATCGCCTGCACGTGGTTGCAGGCATTGATGCCCGAGGGGGGCAGGCCGGCCTCGCGCAGCATGCCGGCCGTCAACAGATGGTGGTGCGAGGGACGCGGCAAGGCCCAGATCGGGCCATCGTGCAGCGACACCCGGTCCTGCCTTGCGGCGAAGTAGGTGGCGCTCGCCATCCAGGCCAGCCCGGTCCGGCCGATCGGCTGGGCGACCAGTTCCTGCGCATCGAGGGGGCCGCTCACGATGCCTATGTCGAGCACGCCATCGGCGATCTTCTGTCGCAGCGCCGTGCCGGCATCGACGATCAGGTCCCAGTTCAGATGCGGCATGTCCGAGCCGACGTCGTGCACGAAGCCGAACACACGCGGCGCCGCGGCGATCTCGTCGAGGCCGAGCCGCACGGTGCCGGTCGCATAAGCCTCGTCGGACACCGACAGCAGCACGCCATTCACCTGTTGCAGCAAGGGCTCGCAGCGCCGCACCAGGTCCCGGCCTCGCAGCGTGAGCAGCATGCGACGGCCTTCCTTCTGGAAGACGCGCGTCTTCAGCCGCGCTTCCAGCTCGCGCACGCGGCTCGAGATGCCCGACTGGGTGGTGTTCAGGCGTTCCGCCGCGGCCGCGAACGAGCCGAGCCGATCGATCCAGAACAGCGTCTCGAGGTGGTGCAGGCCGAGGCGAAACATGGCCACGCTCCCTCAGGGCCGCGTGCGCGTGGCCGGGGACAGCTTCTTCCACGTCAGCGCCCCGGGATCGGAGGGGAACATTCCCTTCGCGTGCGCGATCACGACATCGGTTTCGGGCTGCTCGGTCAGCGGCTCGAAGTCGGCGCGGAAGTGGTGAGAACTCTTGACGACGACGATCTTCATCGCCTCCGGCGCGATGTCGACCATGCGAAAGAGCTCGCGGTCCTGCGTGCCGATGCGCCCGCTGGAGACCACGATGAGCACGCCCTCGATCTCCAGGCAGGCGGTAGGACCGAGCACGGCCTGGAACCCGGTCATCTTCGGGCCCTTGAAGGTGACCGTGCCATCGGAGAGCGAACGGACCTCGAACCTGCCCTGCAACGGCGGTTCGCTCTGGCCGATGGGCGTGGCCAGCGACTCCCCGAGAGCGCAGTCGATCGTCTGGCCGATGCCGGCACGATGCGCCAGCATTGCCGCCGCGGGGTCGTAGAGCACGCCCAGCGCCACCCGGCCCGGAAAGCGGCGCCCCGCGCCGGCCGCGAGCAGCGCGTGGAGCATGCCGGTGGTGGACGCGGTGCCGCCGACGCCGGGGTTGTCCTGCAGGTCCGCGACCACCACGGTGCGCGGGCTCTGGTCGGCGCGCTGCAAGGCGGCATCCACGGCTTCCTTGGCGTCCAGCGCCTTCAACCGCCACTGGCCGGGCTCGCCGACATGCGCATGGAGCAGGGCCACGGCCTCGCGCGCACGCTCGCCATGAGACCAGACGGTCGGCCCGCATTCCTCGAAGTCCGAGGCCGGGAAAGCCATGCAGAAGCTGGAGACCGTGCCCAGCCGCCGATCGATGTCCTCGAGCAGTTCATAGCAGCGTCGGGCAGGTTCGGCCGATGTGCTTTGCATGCTCACCGAGATGAGGAAGGGAAGGCGTTCGCAATGCCAGGGCTCGCGCCCGCCATGGCGCGTCAATCGATCGAGCAGATCGGCCGCACGCTCGCCCGTCTTCACATAGTCGATGTGCGGATAAGTGCGGAACGCCACCAGCGCATCGGCATGCGCGAGCATCGCGCGGGTGACGTTGGCATGCAGGTCCAGGCTCGCCACGAGCGGCACGTTCTTGCCGACGGCCTTTCGGATGCGCGCGAGCAGTTCGCCCTCGGCATCGTCGAACGACTCGCTCATGGCGGCGCCATGCAGCTCGAGGTAGATGGCGTCGTACGCGAGCGTCTTCACGTCACGCAAGATGGTGTCGCAGATGCGCTCGAAGGCATCGTCGGTGATGTATGACGAGGGAACGGCGCCAGCCCACAGGCTCGGAACCAGCGTCCAGCCATGGCGCTTCGCGACGCTGGCAAAGCCGCTGGCGGAGACGTCCACCTTCGAGATCATCTCCAGCATCGCGTCGCCGTGCGTGGGTTTCGGAAAGCTCTCGCCACGCTCGAAGGCGGCCCAATCGGCACGGTTCGAGGCAAAGGTGTTCGTCTCGTGCTTGAACCCGGCCACCAGTACGCGCATATCGACTCCACATCAGTTTTGTTGAGGCGATTCTTTGCGTCGAACCAGCAACCAGCAATGGATTTATAGTGCTTCTGCCTCAATGAAACTAATGAGTCCGAGCACCACGCCCTCGCTGTCCCCCTCGCTGCTGGCGTGGCTGCGCTGCTTCGACGCAGCCGCGCGCTGTGGCAGCTTCACCAAGGCGGCCGCCCAGCTGCACGTCTCGCAGGGCGCAGTGAGCCAGCAGGTCAAGCGACTGGAGGACCGGCTCGGACACGTGCTGCTGCTGCGCACGCCCGCGGGACTGGCGCTGACGCCGCAGGGGGAGCAGCTCTACGCGGCAACGCGCGAGTCGTTCCGCAACCTCGCAAGCACCGTGCACCGGTTGCAGCTCGCGCATGTGGGCGAGCCGGTCAACATCAGTTGCTCGCCGTCGCTCGCCATGCTGTGGCTCACGCTGCGGCTGGGCAGCCTCTACCGCGCCAATCCGGACATGGCGTTCCGGGTGGTCGGAGAGTCCGACCGCGTCGATCCCTCGCGCATGTCGCGCGAAGGCATCGCCGCGGCGGTGCGGCTGGGTGCCGCGGGCAGCGAGGATGCGAAAGCGGTCGACCTGCTCGACGAATGGCTGGTGCCGGTGGCTGCGCCTAGCTTCATGCAGGCCCATCCCGAGTTGCGCAAGGCGAGCAAGCTCAAGGGCTCGCAGCTGCTGCATGCCGCGGACCCGGGGGAAGGCGGCGAGCCGACGGAGGAGTGGGCGCAGTGGCTCGGCGCCGTGGGCGTGGACCTGGCGCCCTCGGCGCTGCGGCAGGGGACGCAGTTCAACCTGTCGCTGTTGGCGGTGCAGGCGGCGCTGGGAGGCCAAGGCATCGCCATGGGGCGGCTGGCGCTCGTGCTGCACTACCTCACGTCGGGACGGCTGGTGCTCGCATTCCGCCAGCGGGTGCTTTCCAACGCGACGTACCGCTTCATCGGCAGCCCTTCCCATCCCGCCACGCCGACCGTGTTGGCATGGCTGCTCGACGAGGCGGCGCGTTTCCGCCAGCAGCGCGACGCCTACTTCGAGAGTGCGGGCATCTCGGCGGCCTAGATCTGCCGCGCCAGCTCGAGCATGACCGTGCGCCAGGCCTGGCGCTCGCTTTCGCCGACCGACTTCAACGCGCGCTCCATCGCCGCCGCCTCGTGCGCGGAAGCCTGGCGCTCGATGCGCGCACCCTCGCGCGTGAGCCGCAGCAGCTTGCTGCGATGCTCGTGCGGGCTGCGCTCGGCCAGCACCAGCCCCTGTTCCTGCAGATGTTTGAGCGGCCGATGCATCGCCTGCTTCGACACGCCCAGCAGCGCGATCAGCTGGCCGACCGCGATGCCGTCGGTGCGCGCGATCGCATAGAGCATGCGGTGATGAACGCGCGACAGGCCATGGCCGGCCAGGAACAGGTCGGCCTTCGCGACCAGGCCGCGGAACGCGAAATGCATCAGCAGCAGCGCGCCGTCGTCGGCGCGTGCTTCCTTGAGGCCGGCTTGCGCCACCTGCAGCAGATCGAAGATGTTCTCGGGGCGGGTGGCTGCCATGGGCTGGGCGATCGGAACGAAGAGACGACGGCCCGCCAGTCTAACGACGCCTCACTCGCGCAACACCAACCGCTCTAGCTTCGGATCGGCCGCGATCTCCGCCTCGGTGAACGGCGGCGTCACGAGCTGCTTGCGCGAGAACAGTGGCAGCTGGTCGTCGTGGTGCGGCGAGGCCGGGTCGGTGGACTGGCCGGCCGCCATCATCAGCCTGGCCACCAGCCGGCCCTGGTCCCAGGTCACGAGGTGCACGTAGGAGGTGCCCGCAATGATGTCGCCGAAGCCCTCGCGACCGAGCGGCGCGCCGTCGAGCGCGTTGAGCACGCCCTGCTCGCCCGAACCGCCGTGCAGCGGCACGCGGCCTTGCGGCGTGGGGCGCGCGAGCATGTCGCCCCAGCGCTCGTCGCCACGCAGGCCCAGCGCCGCGAGCGCCTGCGCCGTGTCGCGCACCGCGGCGACGATGGCCGCGCTCACGGCCGGCGCGGTGG
Source organism: Variovorax sp. GW821-FHT09B01 (assembly GCF_059418345.1). Classification (NCBI taxonomy): domain Bacteria; kingdom Pseudomonadati; phylum Pseudomonadota; class Betaproteobacteria; order Burkholderiales; family Comamonadaceae; genus Variovorax; species Variovorax sp. GW821-FHT09B01. Next base: position 1,589,825 of record NZ_JBWKPQ010000001.1, read on the forward strand.
AGACCGGCCGCACGCGGTAGGGCCGCGCGCTGTCGTAGGGCTCGGCGTAGAGGCCCGGCACCGATGCGAGCCGCGGGCCCAGCTCATGGAACAGCAGCGCGCCGCGGCTGTCCACGTCGTGGCGCCGGTCCCAGGCCGAGAGGATGGCGCAGGCCGCCTGCACCTGCGCATCGCCCTTCGCGCCCGCGCAGGCCGCGAGCACCGCATCGAGCGTGGTTTCCGCCAGGTAGTTGCGGTTGTCGAACACCATGCCGAGCGCCTCGGCGCTGTCGATGCGGCCGTCGCGCAGGCCGTCCTGGATCTGGCGCTGCGACATCAGCGTGCGCATGCCGGGCGGTGCCTTCGGGCTGCCGAGCAGCAGCGAGTAGCCGTCGAGCTGCTGCCCCACCAGCGACAGGCTGTAGCTGTCGTTCGCGTTCTGCACGATGCCGCGCGTGGCGAGCGCCGGGATGCGGCTGGCCGGTGCAAGCTTCGGCCGGCCCTGCGCGTCGCGCACGGCGCAGGCGCCGCGACGGCCATCGAGCGCGACCGGCACCGTCATGTCGTCGGGCGGCGGCACGGTGGCGCAGCCGCGCAGCGCCGTATCGTCGATGTCCAGCAGCGGACCCGACTCGATGTACATCGCGCGGCCCTGGCTGTCGCCCGCGATCAGGTGGGCGGTGATGCCGCGGTTGCTGGCCACCGCCTGCTCGAAGCCCGCGATGTCGCGCGCCTTCGCGACCGCGAGCATCTGGTCGAGCGCGCGCGCGTTCGCGATGCTGGGGTCGGTGATCGCATACCAGCCCGCGGCGCGGTCGCCATCGGCCGGCAGCCGGTACAGCGGGCCGAGGTGCGACACGGGCAGCTCGTGCTGCCGCGTGGCCACGCTGCCGTCGGCCTGGCGCACGCGCAGCGCCACGCGCTTCGTGCTCAGTTCGCGGCGCTGGCCGTCGACCGTGTACGAAGGCTTGTCGCCGTTGCGCACGTCGAGCGCGATCAGCAACGGATAGGTCACGGTCGACGGCGCCTCGATGCTCCATGCCAGGTGCTGCGTGAAGCCCGAGAGCGGCAGCGGCAGGCCGAGGAAGTCGGCACCCATCACGTCGATCTCGCCGGGGATGCTCAGGTGCATCTGGTGCATCAGCAGCCAATGGCCCTGCCACAGCGTGTGCGGGTTCGCGACCATCATCGATGCACCCGTGCCCGTGGCCTCGGCGCCGAAAGCCCAGGCATTGCTCGCCATGCGCTGGGCGGGCGGGCGGTCTTCGGCGGCCTTGGCGACGGCGGGCGCGCCCAGCTGGTCCCAGGTCGAGGCCACGGCATAGGGCGCGACGGCCAGCGCCTTCCACAGCGAGTTGACCTGCATGGTGGCGCGCACCACGTCGCTGGCGCGCATCTGCGGCGGCGCCGCGCCCTGGCAGGCGGTGGTGGCGGCCTCGGCGCCGAGGTCGCGCAGCCGGCGGTTGAAACCGGCCGCATAGCCCTCGGCGAGGCCGCGCGCATCCGCCGAGAGATCGCGCCATGCGGCATCGACCTCCTCGTCGGACAGTTGCACGCGGTAGAACAGGTCGCTGTTCAAATTCGAGGTCTGCAGGAACGCGACCAGCGATGCGCCGTCGGGCCCGAAGCGTTCGGAACGCTCGCCACGCAAGGTGACCACGCGATCGGCGAGCAGGCACAGATGGTCGCGCGCCACCGCATAGCCGAAGCCATAGCCAAGACCCGCGTAGTCGGCGGCCTTCACGTGCGGCAGGCCGTACTGCGTCCAGCGAACTTCCGCGCTGTACTTGTCCGGCGTTGCGGGAGGATTGCCGCCGACGGGGCCGGGCAGAAAACCGCCGCCGCCCCCGTCACCACCGCAGGCCGCGATCGCGCCTGCCACCACGGCACCGCACGCCAGCGCGCGCAGCAGCGTCTTCTTCACCGCGCGCCTCCGCCGGCACCGTGGCTCTTGCGCGCGATCACCTGCATCTCGACCCAGGCCTTGGGCACCGCGATGCCGGCCAGCATCGCGGTGCCGGTGGGCTTGGTCGGCAGCACCTCGGACAACGTACGCACCACCGCGCCCAGGTGTTCGGCGCCCGCGATGATCAAGGTGTAGTTGACGATCTGGTCGAGCCGTCCGCCGCAGGCCGCGAGGTAGCGCTCGATGTTGCGCATCATCAGCCGGGTCTGGTCCTCGGCGCTCTCGGCGAGCTGCTGCGTGTCGTAGTCCATGCCGATGGTGCCCGAGACGAAGATCCAGTCGTCGTCGAACAGCGCGCGGCTGTACGGTGCATTGACGAAGGGCAGCGGGAACTCGGCGGTCTGCATGCGATGTCTCTCTTTCTGGCGATGAAATGAATGGAGGGAAGGAAAAAAATCAGGCGCGCAGCATCTCGCGCACGATGGCGCGCGCATGGATCTCGGTCGCATCGAAGACCGGCGCGCGACAGCGCAGCCACGGCCTGGCGTAGCTCAGTTCGGAGCAGCCCAGCACCACGCCCTCGGCGCCGCGCGCCACCAGCGCGTTGCACAAGGTCGAGACCATCAGGCCCTCGTCGCGACTGGCCTCGCCGCGCGCCAGCGGCCCGAAGATCGCGGCATCGAGGGTGCGGCGCTGGGCCGCGTCGGGCAGCACCAGTTCGAAGCCCGCGCCCTCGCCGAGCAGGCGACCGAAGAAGGGCGCGTCGAGCGCGAAGCTGGTGGCCAGCACGCCCAGGCGGCGCAGGCCCGGCTGCTCGGCGGCGACGGCATCGCCGGTCTCGCGCGCCACGTGCACCAGCGGCACGCCAGCCGCGGCCTGCACCTCGTCGGCCGCGAAGTGGCCGGTGTTCGCGAGGATGGCGATCAGCTCGGCGCCCGCGGCGCGCGCCTGCCGCGCGGCCGTCTCCATCTGCGCGCGCGCATCGGCCGGCCGGCCCGCGGCCATGGCCGCGTGGATGCAGGCGAAGTCCAGGCTCACGATCACGCAGCGCGCCGAGTGCAGGCCGCCGAGTTCGCGCTGCACGCCTTCGTTGAGCAGCTTGTAGTAGCCGAGCGTGGAGGGCCACGCGACGCCTCCGATCAGGCCCGCGACTTTCATGATGGGCAGGCCCTCAGTCGAGCTTGAAGCCGAGCCGGCGGATCACCGGCGCATAGCGCGCCAGGTCGGCGTCGATGCGCGTCGCGAGCGCCTGCGGCCCGGTCTGGGCCGCGGGCTCGAAGCCGAACACCAGCAGCTTCTCGACCACGTCGGGCTGGTGCAGCGCCCAGTCCACGCCTTCGCTCACGCGCGCCACGATCTCGGGCGGCAGGCCCCTGGGCCCGACGATGCCGAACCAGACCGAGAAGTCCACGCCCTTGTAGCCCAGCTCCTCGAGCGTGGGCACCTCGGGCTGGCCCGAGAAGCGCCGCGACGACGCGAAGGCCAGGATCTTCGCGCGGCCCGCCTTCGCGAACTGCACATAGGGCGCGATGCCGTCGAAGGCGGCGTCGATGTCGCCCGCGACCGTGGCCTGCGCGACCTCGGCGCTGCCCTTGTAGGGCACGCGCGTGCTCTGGATGCCGGCGCTGCGGTTGAACTCCTCGAGCGCCATCTGTGACAGGATCGCCGCCGCGCCGATGTTGACCTTGCCCGGCTCGGCCCGGGCGCGCTTCACGAGCTCGTGCACGTCGGCCACCGCGCCCGGCGCGCCGGCGCGCACGATCACCGCGTTGGGCGAGGTGATCGCGAGTGCCACCGGCGCGAAGTCCTTGCGCGGGTCGTAGGGCAGGCGGTTGTAGAGCGAGGGGTTGAGCACGAAGGTCTGGTCGATGGACCACAGCAGCGTGTAGCCGTCGGGCTGGGCCTTCATCAGCTCCTGCGCGCCGATCAGCGTGTTGCCGCCGGGCTTGTTGTCGACCACGATCTGCTGGCCGAGCCGCTCCTGCAACTTCGCTGCGATGAGCCGTGCCGTCACGTCGGCGCCGCCACCCGCCACGAAGGGCACCACCAGCCGGATCGGCCGCGCGGGCCAGGCGGCCTGGGCCGCCGACAACGCCGGCAGCACCAGCGCCAGGGAGGCCGCCGCAAGCCCCAGAAACCGGCAGACACGTCGCACATTCATACCTAAACTCCGCGCTCTATCAAAGTGTTGCAACGCTAACGCCGCAGGGCAGGGTTTTCTATGCCGATCCGCTCGCAGACTGTGCCGATCCCGTCGCTGCTCCCGGCCATGCCTCCGGGTGCGCTGCCCGAGGACGACTTCAACGCGGCCCTGGTCCGGCTGCCGGTCGAGCGGCCGCTCGCGCTCGCGGGCCTGCACGACGGCGCGAGTCGCGAGGTGCGCTGGCCGCGCGACGGTGGCCGCATCCTGCGGCTGCGCACCATGCCCTGGGAAGGCGCGAGCGCGCTGTACTTCGACTTCCGCCTCAACGACGACCTGCACGTGCAGCTGCCGCCCGGCGACGAGCTGCTGGTCACCTTCTTCCTGGCCGGCCACGTCACGGGCCAGATCGGCAGCGCGCAGGGCCGCGCGCTCGATTTCCGCGTCGACCGCGCGCTGCTGCGCACGCCCAACCGCGACGGCGGCTACCTGATCCACATCCCGGGCGCCTGCCGCAACAACTTCGTGCAGTTCCGGCTGCGCCGCGCGCTGCTGCCGCGCTGGCTGCAGGCGCTGGGCGTGCAACTGCCGGCACGGCAGATGGCCGAACTCGTGGACCGCGACGACGGCCGCGTGCTGTGCAACGCGGCGCTCACGCCGCGCGTACGCGACTGCCTCGCGCGCATCCGCGACGAGCCCGCCGACCAGCCGGCCTTCGTGCCGCTGTTCCATGCGCGCGCCACTGAGCTTCTGACTTGCGTGCTGCTCGACCTGCACCAGTTGCTGCGCCCCGCGCGCTCGGGCACCGAGGAAGGCGCCGACGACGCCGAGGCCACGGTGCGCCGGCTGCGCGCGCTGGTCGGCGAAGCACCGGCACGCGCCTGGTCGGTCGACGAACTCGCGCAGCGCGTCGGCCTGCGCACGGCGCGGCTCCAGGCGCAGGTGCGCGCGGCTTCGGGGCTGTCAGTGCATGGCTTGCTGGTCGACGAACGGCTCGCGCTCGCGGCGCGGCTGCTGCGCGACACGCAACTCGGCGTGCAGGCGGTGGCGGCCGAGGCTGGGTGGGAATGCCACGGGCGCTTCAGCGCGGCGTTCCGGCGCCAGCATGGCATGGCGCCGCGCGACTACCGGCTGCGGCATGCGCCAGCGGCCGACGCGGGGCCGCGCAGGCACTGAGCGCTTTCAAGCGCGCCGACGCGAAACCCACATCGGGTGGTGGCCTCGCGCGATCGAACGCGACCCGCGCCTGTTCGCTCTCAGATCTTGAACGAACGCAGCGCCTTCAAGGACTCCGACTTCGACGGCAGGGCCTTCATGGCGCGCGCCTTGAACGGCAGCACCTTCGAAGGCAGCGCCTGGAGTGCCTGCCAACGCGAGGGCGGCGAGCGGCGCGCATAGACCAGCGCCGCGATCAGGCCCAGGCCCGTGAGCGCGGCGCCGCCCCATGCAACGGCGGGGCTGTGCAACGCGCGGCTGAGGGCCGAGCGTTGGCGCTCGGGGTGCGCGGGCGTACCGGAGGCGGCGCGCTCCAGCGGGGTGATGGCGCGTGCGGTGTTGGGGTTTTCCTCGCCTTCGAGGACGGCCCGCGAAATCTCCAGCGGCGTCAGCTCTTCTGCGCTCGGTTCGGACAGGGACCGGGGGGTGTTCGGCTGGATCGTCATTGAAATCTCCGCTTTGCTGATGTGTTGAACGCCAGCCTCTCCCACGCGGGCCGCGGTCGCCTAAGGCGAGCGCCCGGCATTCGCGTAGGCAAAAGCCGCATGCCCGGCCAGCCCATCGACAGGGACACCCATTTGAATTACAAGAGCCACTAAAATGGCTTTTATCTTTGAAAACGTGACATAAAGACCATAAGAATGGCATTTGCTCTGGCACCCGCTACCGAAGTCCTGCAGGCCCTGGGCCAGCGCGTGCGCGCGCAGCGACTGGCCCAGCAGGTGCCTCAGCGCGAGCTGGCCCAGTTGGCCGGCCTTTCCCTGGGTGCGGTGCGCAAGCTGGAAAGCAGCGGCCAGACCTCGCTGGAAACCCTGGTCCGCGCGGTACAGGCGCTTGGCCTGGTGAATGAGCTGGAAGACCTGTTCGTGCTCAAGCGCCAATCCATCGCCCAGATGGAGCAGGCGGAAGCCGTGAGCCAACGACAGCGGGCCACACGCCGACGAGGAAGCCGTTCATGAAACAGCTGGCCGTCCGCTACTGCGGCTGGGGCGAGGACTGGCCGCTGGGTCGGCTGGCCGACGACGACCACACGCTGCTGTTCGAGTACTCGCCCGAAGCGCTGGGACAAGGGCTGGAATTGTCGCCGCTGCACCTTCCCTTGCGCGCCACGGCCCATGGCGGTTTCCCGCAGCATCTGCACCGCCTGCCCGGCCTGATCGCCGACAGCCTGCCCGACGGCTGGGGGCTGCTGCTGATGGACCGGCTGTTCCGCCAGCAGGGACTGCGCCATCCCGGACCGCTGGATCGCCTGGCCTTCATCGGCGACCGCGCCATGGGCGCTCTGCGCTTCGTGCCGGCCACGCCACCCGATGCCGAAGAGCCGGACTGGAACCTGCTGGCATTGGCGAAGGAAAGCGAACGCGCCCTGGCCGGGGAAGCAGGTGCCGCCTTGCGCGAACTGGCGCTGACCGGTGGTTCCCCGCAAGGCGCGCGACCCAAGGCCCTCGTGCAGTACGACGCGGCATCGGGGCACGTGAGCACGCGCAGCGACGCCCCGGGCGAGCCCTGGCTGGTGAAGTTTCCTGCCCAGGGCGAGCACAAGGAGGTCTGCGCCATCGAGCAGCTGTATGCGCAGCTCGCGCGCGACTGCGGGCTGGACATGCCGGCCAGTGCATGGTTCGATCTGTCGCCCACACTGGCGGCCTTCGGCGTGGCACGCTTCGATCGCGAAAAGGGATTGCGCGCGCCGGTGCAAAGCCTCGCGAGCCTGCTGCACGTGGACTTCCGCATCCCGGGCAGCACGGACTACACCGCCTTGCTGCGCGCCACGCGCTTCCTGACTCACGACGAGCGCGAGGTCGAGAAGGCCTATGCGCGAGCCGTCTTCAACGTGCTGTTCCACAACCGCGACGACCACCCGAAGAACTTCGCGTGGCGCCTCGAACGCGATCGCCGCTGGCGGCTGGCGCCTGCCTTCGACCTGAGCTTCAGCGAAGGCCCGATGGGGCAGCACCACATGGACATCTGCGGCGAGGCCCGTGCCGTGGAACGGGGCCACCTGAAGCGCCTGGCTTCGGAAGGCGGCGTGTCGGCGGCTGCGGCCGAGGCAACCCTCGACCGGATGCTGGCGCAGGCCGCGACCTTCGCGCAGCGCGCGACCGACTGTCCGATCCGCCGAGCGACGGTGCGGCAGATGAAAACGACGGTCGACCAGTGCCGCGCGCGACTCGTGCGCGCTTGATGCGGTACCCGCGCAATCAACCCGCCTCCAACCCCGCCAGCAACAACCGAAGACTCGCCTGGAATTCATCCTCCGCCGTGCTCCGCATCGCCGCGGAAGCCACGCCGATCAGCTGCGGAAAGCGATCGGCCGGTAGCGCGCGGAAGCGCGCAATGGTGTCCTCGGCCGATTCCGCCGCCTGCAGCGACAGCGGGCCCGCCAGCTCGGCCTGCGCCATGCCCGTGACCAGCGCGGAGATGGCCCGGAAGGCCACCAGCAACCGCGTGCCCGAACGGCCGCTGCGCGCCAGCGCGGCCAGTAGCGCCTCGGCCACTTCGAAGGTCGCGGGGGCGCGGCTGCGGCGGGTCAGGATCAGCGGAATGGCGTGGGGATGCGCACGCACCGCGCGCCACAGCGCGGTGGCGATGGCGCGCACCTCGTCGCTCCATGCGGCGTACGGCCCGCGATCCCAGGCCACCTCGGCCAGCACCGCCTCTATCACCAGCAGATCGATCGCCTCGCGCTGCGGCACGTAGTTGTAGAGCGTCATCGCGCCCGTGCCCAGCTCGGCCGCGAGCGAGCGCATCGAGAGGCCGGCGAGGCCCTCCCTGTCGAGCAAGCGCAGGGCGGCAGCCTGCAGTTGCGCATGCGTGAATCTGGCGGGTCGGCCCATCGCTGCTCCATTGACTTTCTTCGGACGGGACGATTATAGTCGTTTACGTACACCGTACGTATTTGAATCTTTCACCGCCTTCCAGCAAGGAATCACATGAAGCTCACCCCGGGTTCCATCGCGCCGGCACTCGTCGCCCGGACGATCCTCGGCCAGTCCGTCCGCATACCGAGCGACGGCGCGCCCTACCTGCACCTGCAGTTCCGCCGCTTCGCCGGCTGCCCGGTGTGCAACTTCCACCTGCGCACGATGAGCCTGCGCCAGCCGGAGATCGCCGCGGCCGGCGTGCGGCAGATCGTGTTCTTCCATTCGTCGCCCGAGGAGATGCTCGAGTACCAGGCCCAGCTTCCCTTCGACTGCATCGCGGATCCGACGAAGCGGTACTACCGCGCCTATGGCGTCGAGACCTCGTGGCGCGCGGTGCTGCATCCCGGGGTGTTCTGGAGCGGCCTGCGCTGGGTGCTGTCCACCGGCCGCTTCTATCGCAAGGCCGAGAACGGCATCCTGGGCCTGCCGGCGGACTTCCTGATCGACGCTCGGGGCCGCGTGGTGGCCTGCAAGTACGGCCGGCACGCGGACGATCACTGGGAAGTGGACGATCTGCTGAAGCGGGTCGGCGATGCCGCGACCGTGCCGGTGTACAGCGCGCCGCGCCCGGGCACCGTCGGCTGAGCATCGCCCGGAGCGCGGCTCAGGCCTCGCGCGCGCAATCCAGCATCAGCTCGCGCAGCCACTCGTGCGCCGGCGAGTGGTCGGTGCGCGGATGCCAGACCATGCGCACGTCGAACAGCGGCAGGTCCAGCGGCAGGTCGAAGGCCTCGACCTCGGCCATGCGCGACATGCGGCGCGCGAGCCGCGCAGGCACGCTGGCCACCATGTCGGAGGTCTCGAGCACGAAGGGCAACGCGAGGAAGCTTGGCTTGATCATCTGCACGCGCCGGCGCAGGCCGTGCGGCTCGAGCGCGGCATCGATCTGCACGTTGTAGATCTGCGAGGCATCGGGCTCGATCGTCACGTGCGGCAGCGCGCAGAACGAAGGCACGTCGAGCGCCGCGCCATGCACCGGGTGCGAGCGCGCGGCCAGGCCCAGGAAGCGGTCGGAGAACAGCTTGCGGCCCTTGACGTAGGTCGGCGCGTTCGGGAAGTAGGTCAGCGCCAGGTCGAGCTCGCCGGCCGCCATCATCTCGCCGAAGTGATGCGGGTTGGTCTGCAGCATGTGCACCCGCACGCCGGGCGCCTCGTGGCGGATGCGGCGCATCACCGAGGGCATCATCAGCAGGTCGATGTAGTCGATGACGATGAGCCGGAACACCTGCGTCGAGGTCGCGGGGTCGAAGCGCACGGGCTCGGTCAGGCGCTCGAGCGCGGCGATCGCCTCCTGCACGCGCGGCCACAGCACGAGCGCGAGTTCGGTCGGCATCCAGCCGGTGCCGGCGCGCATCAGCAGCTCGTCGCCCAGCAGGTCGCGCAGCTTGGCGAGCGAGACGCTCATCGACGACTGGCTCATCTCGAGCCGCTCGCCCGCGCGCGTGACGTGCCGCTCGCGCATCAGCGCATCGAAGGCACGCAGCAGGTTCAGGTCGAGGTCTTGCAGCTTCATCGGGGGCGATAGCGGGGCGCGGGCGGGTAAACCCGCATGGATCATCACGAACGCGATGCCGGGCATCGGCGGCTTCGATGGACCGCGCGGCCGCGGCCTCGAATACTGGCGGCCATTATTCACTCCGCCAGAAAGATCGCCATGGCCATTCCCCAGATCCGTGTCACCCGCGAAGAGATGCGCCAGCGCGTCGCCTACTTCAAGGACCTCAAGGGCTTCGACGGCGGGCTGCCCGACAGCCGCCATCCGAGCGCCGAGCGCAAGCTCTACAACGCGGTGGGCTTCCAGCCGCCGCGCGGCAAGGGCGGCGACGAGGTGGTCTCGCCGGTCGGCGCGCAGGCGGCCGAGAACGCCGCCATCCGCATCAGCGAGGGCTTCAACCTCGGCTTCTGCGAGGCCAAGCCCGGCAAGGGCCCGATGATGCACAACCACGACACCAACGAGACCTTCATGCCGCTCACGGGCCGCTGGCGCTGTTCGTGGGAGCTCGACGGCCGCGAGGAGTACTTCGACGTCGGGCCGTGGGACATCTTCTCGTTCCCGGCCGGCGTCAACCGCCGCTTCGAGAACATCACGCACGAGGAGCCGGGCAAGACGCACTTCCTGATGTTCGTGATCGGCGGCAACGCGCCCGAGGCGGACTTCACCGAAGAAGCAAAGAAGACGCTGCGCGAAGAAGGCCTGCTGGCCTGATGCGCGCGACGGCCCACCGCATGACAACGATCGCCGAAGACCTGCCCGCGATGCCCGAGGCCCTGCACCGCTTCGTCGCCGCGCAGCCCCTGCACCGCTTCACCGACACGCGGGGTTTGTCCTGGTCGCTGCGCGACAGCGGCGCGCGCGGCGACACGGCCACCGCCGAGCCCCGGCCGCTGGTCCTGCTGCCGGGCGCGCTGGGCAACGGCGACAGTGCCTGGCGCATCGCGCAGGCCTTCGCCACCGAGCGCCGCGTGCTGAGCATCACCTACCCGGGCGGCGTCGCGCCCGAGCTGCTCGCGCTCGGGCTCGAGGAACTGCTGCGCGAACGGCGCACCGGCGCGGTCGCGCTCTGGGCCTCATCGTACGGCGCCTGGTGGGCGCAGGCCTTCGCACTGCGTTTCCCTGATCAGGTGGCGGCGCTCTGGCTCGGCAACACCTTCGTCGACGGACGCGACGTGGCGCAGCATCCGCTGTTCGACGCGGGCTGGCTCGCGGCCAGCGACAGCGCCACCGTGATCGCGCGCTGGGACCAGGCGCTGCGCGCTCGGCCCGACGACCTGCTGCGCGCGGTGCAGCTGCACATGCTGCATGCCGGCCTGCCCGCTTCGGACTTCCATGGGCGGCTGCGCCAGGTGGCAGGCGCGGCCGAGCTGCCGGCACCGCAGGCGATCGCCAATACCGTGGTCTTCGAGTGCGAGGACGACGCGATCATCGCGCCCGCGACCCGTGCCCGCGTGCGGGCGCGCTATCCGAGTGCTCGCCATCTCGCGCAGGCGCAGGGCGGCCACTACCCGCACATCGTCGCGGCCGAATTGCTGGTCGAGCGCATGCGCGCCTGGCTGCAATGACCACACCCATCACACCTGCATCGACCCACGCTGAGGAGTTCCCCATGCCCGTCTCTCGTTCCCGGCGCCTCGCGCTCCAGCGCCTGGGCCTCGCGGCCCTGGCCGCCACCACGGGCCGCGCGGCCTTCGCGCAGGTCGCCTGGCCCACCAAGCCGATCAAGCTCGTCGTGCCGTTCTCGGCCGGCGTGTCGCCCGACGTGGTGGCGCGCATCCTCAGCGAACCGCTGGGCCAGGCGCTCGGGCAGCCGATCGTCATCGACAACCGCGCCGGCGCGGCCGGCATCATCGGCGCCGAGGTCGCGGCGCGCAGTCCCGGCGATGGCTACACCCTCTTCATGACCGTCAACTCGATCATGGGGATCAACCCCAACGTCTACGCCAAGCTGCCCTACGACACCTTCCGCGACTTCGCGCCCGTGACGCAAGTCGCGCTGGTGCCCTATGTGCTGATCACCGGCCCGGGCCAGCCCGACGCCAGCCTGCGCGAGCTGCTGGCGCGCGCCAAGGCCAAGCCGGGCTCGGTCGACTACGGCTCGCTCGGCGTGGGCTCGGGCCCGCACGTGGTGATGGAGATGATGAACAACATGGCCGGCGTGCAGATGGTGCACGTGCCCTACAAGGGCAGCCCGCTGGCCGACGTGATGGCCGGCCAGATGCCGATCGCCTTCGAGCCCGCGACCACGGCGATCCCGCTGGTGCGCAGCGGCAAGCTCCGCGCGCTCGCGGTGACGAGCCCGAAGCGCAGCGCGCTGCTGCCCGAGGTACCGGCCGTGGCGGAACTGCTGCCCGGCTACGACGGCGACGGCTGGCAGGGCTTCTACGTGCCGGCCGCCACGCCCCAACCCATCGTCGCGCGCTACAACCAGGAACTCGTGAAGATCCTGCGCAACCCCGAGGTGCAGCGCAAGCTCACCGAGCTGGGGCTGGTGCCGGTGGGCAATTCGGTCGAGCAGTTCGGCGCGATCTCGCGCAGCGAGTTCGAGAAGTGGGGGCGCATCGCGAAGGCGAACCGGATACGCATCGACGGCTAGCGTGCGCTGCGGCGCTCTCAATCCGAGTACGTCCGTGTTGTCAAGCCACCAACAGAGGAGTCTTCGGACATGCCGGCGACTTCTTCGAAAAGTTCGTCAGTTGGTCGCAACACAGTGAAGCGAAGAACAACGAACGCGGTCTTATGATCACTTCTTCATTAACGAGGAGGAGAGAGATCATGGGCCCAGTTTGGGAGGGGTTGTCGCGTCTGCGCGGCACTGCGATCTGCACCGCAGTTGCGGTTGTCGTCACCGCATGCGGCGGTGGTGGGGGCGGAGGCGGCGGTGGCTTTCCGATAGGACCTGGGTCCGTGGCACCGCCGTCGCAACCGCCGGCGCCCGGTGGAACCGACACGCCAACCCCCACGTCGCCACTGAAGCTGGAGATCAAGATCAACGGGCAAGGGCCGAATGCCGTGACTCAGGGCCAGACCCTCGTCTTGACGGCCGGCGACGCGGTCGAAATCTCCGCGGACCAGGACGTGACATGGAGCGGCGTCAGTAATACGAGCCCCACCGTCGACGCGACGGTGGGTACGGTGACTGTCGCCGATCTGCAGACTTCGCCGAGGAAGTGGTCGGGACAGATCGTCAGCGCCACCAACGACTCGGGCTCCTACACGATCACCGCGAAAGCGGCCGGTGCATCGGCGTCGAGCAAGATCGACCTCCAGCTGCGGATCACTCCGCAGGACCGCCGCAATGGCGACTACCAGGTGTTTGCGACCAACGGTGCGCAGCAGTCGCTGAAGCTGGACTTCAACCGCAAGACCTACAAGATGACCGATGCGGCCGGCGTCGCGGAGTCAGGCGCGATCGGCGCGGACGCGACCTCGAGCGACACCTTCGTTTTCTCCAACGCTCGCACCAGCGGCTCGACCAACAATGCGCGCTTCCGGGTGTCCTTGGTCTCCGACCACATCGTGGTGGGCGCCTATCCGCTCGCGATGCCGGGCGGAACGACTGCCGTGCGTCCTTTCGTCGCATCGCGCGCGCCCATCAAGTCGGCCACGGACCTCGACGGCAGCTTCAACGGCTTCGGAACCAGCATGGCCGGGACGACCGCCGATTCCTCGTTCAACAGTCTCAGGATTTCGAACCAGGGCACCAAGCTAGAAGTCTGCACGGATGACGTGATCTACAACGTGAGCAACTGTCCGCCCGCGTCGCTCAAGACCTACGCGGTATCCAAGGGTACGACCGACGGCGCGTGGCGCGCCGTCAACAACGCCGATGCCGGCGACACCCATGACTTCAGCGTGGTGAAGTTCGACAACGACAGGGCCTATCTGGAGGCCGAGAAACCGTCTTCCAACGCCTTCCGATTCCGCATCGGCCTGACGATCGGGAGCAGCGCAACCAGTTCCGAGAAGGCCGCGTACGGCGCAGCCACCGACGGCTCGTGGGGACGTTCGGCGACGAAGCCGCAGAGCTCGGTGCTGGTCGATTACAAGCTCGCGCGCCAGAGTTCGGCGGGCCCGGGTCTGCCTACTGGCGACGTGGTGCGGGGCTACACCCGCAGCGCCATCGGCCTCGACGGTACAGCGTTGGAGCTGACGGCATTCGTCGCAGAGTTCTATGCCCTCTTGCCCATAACGGAGCTTCCTTTCGCGCTGGGCCTCAACTACGCGCTGACCACGCCCACGAGCTACTTCATGGCGTACAGCCCGCAGCTCTTCGCCCGGGTCGGACCGCGCGTTCCGGGTGCCGCGGGTTATCTGGAAATCGGGTTGATCGAGCGCTGATCTACTCGTACGAGGCAGGCTTCGCGGCAAGGCGCTCGGCGCGCCGCGAGCGCCTCGTTACCCACAGATAAACCCCGCTCCCCAGCACCACGATCGTGATCAGATCGAGCGCCGCCCAGATCAGCTTCAACGGCAGCCCGCCGTAGTCGCCGAAGTGCAGCGGCCGCGATACCTCGAGCGCGCGCAGGTACCAGGGCATGCGCACGACGGTGGTCAGCGCGCCGGTGCGCGCATCGACCAGCACGGGGCTGAAGAGCCGGCTGGTCAGCGCGGTGTCGCCCTTCGTCCACAGCAGGAAGTGGTAGGGGCTGCCGAAGGGATTGCCCGGGAACACCACGCTGGTGATGCGCATCGTGGGCACGGCCGCCTGCGCCGTGTCGAACGCGGCCTGCGCCGAGGCCAGGTCCTCGAACTTCGGCGGCGGCTTGCCGGCGTACGGCGCGAGCATGGTGCGCACGTCGGTCAGTTGCCAGAGGCCGAACAGCGGCTTCGAGAGCTCGTTGATGAAGCCGGTCGCGCCCACCACCAGCGCCCACACCAGCGTGACGATGCCCAGCAGGTTGTGCAGGTCGAGCCACTTCAGCCGCGGCGAACGCGTGTCGCGCACGGTGCCGAAGGCCAGCTTGCGCATGTAGGGCGCGTAGAGCAGCACGCCCGAGACGGTGGCGACGACGAAGCACAGCCCCACGACGCCGAGGAACAGCTCGCCCGCGAGCCCCGCGAACAGGTCGGTGTGCAGCGAGAGCGCCACGTCCATGACACCGCGGCTCTGCGCGATCGGCAGCATCTGCTTGAGTTCGCGGCCGGTGTGCAGGTCGTAGCGGATGCGCCGCCGGCTATCGATGCCGGCCGTGTCCGAGGGCCGCATGAAGACGGTGGCGTAGGGCTTGTCCTCGTCGAACACGACGAAGTCGGTGGTCCAGCCCGGCAGCCGTTCGCGCGCGGTCGCCACGATGCGGTCGATGCTCAGCGCCGGCGTGCCCGCGGGCACGATGGCGGCGGGCAGGCCGTCGTCGAACCCCTCCTCGATCTCCTCCGAGAAGATCAGCGGCAGGCCCGTGAGGCAGATCAGCAGCAGGAACAGGGTGCAGGTCAGGCTGGTCCACTTGTGGATGGCACTCCAGCGTTGCAGGGCCGTGCGGTGGCCGTCACGCGCGTTCATGGCCCGGTGCCTACCAGTTGTACTTGAGCGTGGCGTAGACCGCGCGGCCCAGGCCGTAGCGGCAGCCGATGGCCGAGCAGATCGAGATGTACTCCTTGTCGAACAGGTTCGAGACATTGAGCGCGGCCTTCAGCCCGCGCAGCGAGGGGTCGAGCACGCCGAAGTCGTAGCGGACCGCCGCGTCGAACACGGTGGCGCCCGGAATGAGCTGCGTGTTGGCATTGGTGGTGTAGGCCGAGCCGATGCGGCGCACGCCGCCGCCGATGCTCAGGCCCTTGAGCGCTTCGCCGCGAAAGGCGTAGTCGGCCCACAGCGAGGCCTGCTCGGCCGGCGTGCCGGCCAGGCGGTTGCCCAGGGTCGAGGTGGTGGTGGTCTGGCTGATCTCGTTGTCGAGATGGCTGTAGGAAGCGCGCAGCTTGAGCTGCTCGCCCAGGTTGGCGACGGCCGAGAGCTCGATGCCGCGCGAGCGCACCTCGCCGGTCTGCACCGTGAAGTTGGCATGCAGCGGATCGGGCGTGCCGACGTTGCTCTGCCGCAGGTCGTAGGCCGCGGCGGTGAACAGCATGTCGGTGTTGGTCGGCTGGTACTTGAGGCCGACCTCGGTCTGCTTGCCCTTGGTCGGCAGGAAGGCGTTGCCGTCGAAGCCGGTGCCGGCCTGCGGCTGGAACGAGGTGGCGTAGCTGACGTAGGGCGCGACGCCGCTGTCGAACAGGTAGAGCAGGCCGGCGCGGCCGGTGAAGGCATCGTCGCGCTGGCGCGTGACGCTGCGCGCCACGTAGTTGTCGGTGTCGGTGCGCGCCCAGTCCTTGCGCACGCCGAGCTGCAGCCGCAGCCGGTCCCAGGCGATCTCGTCCTGCGCATACAAGCCGATCTGGCTCTGCTTCTGGTGCGCGTTCTGGAAGATGCCCGGCAGCGCGATGGCCTGGTTGTAGTTGGGCGCGAGGATGTCGAGCGTGGGCGCGTTGCCGAAGCGCGTGAGGTTGTCCCAGTCGAGGTGCTGGTAGTCGATGCCGGTCAGCAGCTTGTGCGCGAGCGCGCCGGTGCGAAAGCGCCACTCGGCCTGGGTGTCGAGCGTCAGCGTATCGAGCTGCTCGTTGGCGGTGTAGGCCTGGCGGTTCATCGTGCGGTAGTCCGCCTGCAGCCCGAGGCCCTGCACCGAGCGGTAGTCGATGTCGAGGTGGCGGTAGCGCAGGTTCTGGCGCACGGTGAGGTGGTCGTCGACCTGGTGCTCCGCGGCCCAGCCCAGCGAGTACTGCGTGCGCGCGAAATGCTCGAACGAGGACTGGCCGGTGTAGAAGCTGCGGTCGATGCGGCCATAGGGATTCGGCAGCAGGGTGCCCTGGTAGGGCAGCAGGTTCCAGAAGCCGCCCGAGGGATCGCGCAGGTAGTCCGCCATCAGCGTGACCTTGGTGCGTGCATCGGGCTGCCAGGTCAGCGAAGGCGCGATCGCGATGCGCCGCTCCTTCAGGTCGTTGACCTCGGTCTCGCTGTCGCGCACCACGCCGGCGATGCGCGCCGACAGCGTCTTGTCGGCATCGATCGCGCCGCCGATGTCGAAGGCGCCTTCCTTGAAGGCGTTGCTGCCGTACTGCAGCTGGACCTCGCGCACGGTCTCCGGGCTCGCGCGCTTGCTCACGAGGTTGAGCACGCCGCCGGGCGAGGCCTGGCCGTAGAGCACCGAGGACGGCCCCTTGAGCACCTCGACGCGCTCGAGCAGGTAGGGCTCGACCTTGGTCACCGACCAGGTGCCGGCGATGGTCTTGAGGCCGTCGAGGTACTGGTCGAGCGCGAAGCCGCGCGAGCTGATGGTGTCGAGCCGGTTGTCGGCGTCGTCACTGATGCTCACGCCGGGCGCGAAGCGCAGGGTGGCGCGCACGGTCTGCGCCTGCTGCGCATCCATCTCCTCGCGCGTGATCACCGCCACCGACTGCGAGGTCTCGAGGATCGGCGTGTCAGTCTTGGTCGCGGTCGCGCTGCGGCGCGCCACGAAGCCGGTGGCCGGGCCCCAGGGCGATTCCTGTTCCGCGCCGGCCGTGACCGTCACCGCGGGCAACGCCGAGGTGCCCGCCTCGCCTTCGCGCCGCACGGTGACGGCACCGCCGTCGATGTCGGCCACGAGGCCGCTGCCGGCCAGCAGCCGGTCGAGCGCCTGGCGCGGCGTCAGCCGGCCCGACACGGCCGGCGCCGTGCGGCCCGCCACCAGCGCGGGCGACACCAGCAGCGTCACGCCGGTCTGGCGCGCGAGCTCGGTCAGCGCCTGCGACAGCGGCTGCGCGGCGATGGCCACCTGCGCGGGCGCGCCGGCCGAGGGCTGCGCGTGCGCGGGCAGCGCGGCCGCCAGGGCCAGGCAGGCCGCGAGCGCGAACGGCAACGGGCGCAGCGGGAAGGACGAATCACGGAACGACATCGAAACGATCTCCAGGGGAACGACGCAGGGCCGGAATCGGCGCCTTTCCGATGAAGACGGATCGCCGCGCGCGATCCTGACGTGGGGTGAAGAAAAAAGTTGGACGGCGCGCCGGCGCCTCGTCAGCGCTTCGCCGAGACGATCTCGGTCGTGCCCTGCCGGCGCTCCAGCCGCACCGGCAGCACCTGCGGCAGGCTGCGCACGAAGTCGCCCATGCGCTGCAGGTCGACACTGGCCGTCACCGGCAGCGCGGCCACGGCCGGGTCGTGCACCGCGATGCCGACGTCGCCGTAGCGGCCGAGCTCGGCCAGCACGGCGGACAGCGGCAGGTTGTCGAAGCTCAGGCGGTTGCTGCGCCACGCGGCGACGCCCTCGGGCGCGATCCGCGCGACCGGACCGGGCCGGCCCTGCGCGTCGGCCGCCACGGTCTCGCCCGGTGCCAGCTCGATCGCGTTCTGCACGGCGTCATTGCCGGCCGCCGCCACCCGCACACGGCCTTCCTGCACCGCGACCTGAACCTCGGGACGCCCGATGGACGGCGTGTAGCGCACCGAGAAGCGCGTGCCTACCACCGTGACGCGCGTGCCACCCGCGCGCACGTCGAAGGGCCGCACCTTGTCGGACTGCACGGTGAACATCGCCTGTCCCTCGGCGAGGCGCACCTCGCGGCGGCCGCGGTACAGACTGACCTCGGCCGTGGTGGCCGTGTCCAGCCGCATCTGGCTGCCGTCGGGCAGCGCCACGTCGAGCTGCTGGCCGCGCTGCGTCTGGTAGCGCTGCTCGAACACCGGCTCGCTGCGCCAGGCCTCCCAGCCGAACCAGCCGCCGCCCGCGGCCGCGAACACCGCCGCCGCGGCGGCG